>NZ_JAUOSB010000098.1 GCF_030548295.1 Wenyingzhuangia sp. 2_MG-2023 | reverse complement strand
TATATTAAAACGGATAAAGGACATGCATACCTAGCACTAGTAACAGATGCTTATTCTAAACAAATTATGGGATATAAGATAGATAATAACATGAAGACAGAACTCTGCTTAGAAGCCCTTAAAATGGCTATTAAAAACAGAAAATATCCTTATCAAAAAATCATTCATCACTCGGATAGAGGATTACAATACTGCAATCCTACCTACACTAAGTTTGCTGAAGATAATGGAATACAAATGAGCATGACAGAACAATATGACCCATACGAAAATGCAATTGCTGAAAG
>NZ_JAUOSB010000097.1 GCF_030548295.1 Wenyingzhuangia sp. 2_MG-2023 | reverse complement strand
ATATTTTTATTTGATTGAGTACGTAATCACATAAAAATTAAGGTTAATCTTAAACTGTAGGGTCTTCGAGCGCTGTGTAGTTGGTATGTGTCAAATGTGTATATAATTTAAATTTTGTTTTTACTTTTTGTTGTTATGTAATTTTTTTTTTGTCTGTTTTATATAAAAATAAAAAAAAACTTTTCTGCTGTTATAAAAAATAAAGAAAAAAATACAAAAGTAATATAAAAAATATATCAAACAAAAAATAAATTTTAATAAATTGAACTAAATGTAAAAGAAAATTTA
>NZ_JAUOSB010000096.1 GCF_030548295.1 Wenyingzhuangia sp. 2_MG-2023 | reverse complement strand
AACTGGAATTGTGTATCCAAAAATAGATAGTGGATTTTCCCAGCGAATTTTCAATTCTGAAATCCATTTTCTATTGGCAGACAATACACAATCTGTATTAGGCACGATTGAAAATTCATTTTGAGGTTTTGGTTTTTCAACAACTCTATTTTGATTTCTATGAGTTTCATCCGAATCTGTTTCAATACGCTCTATACTTTGAATGAATTGTTGCTCTTTAGATTTCAATTTTTCAGAATTCTATTGCAACTGAAACCCTTCTTTTAAAAAATTTCCTGACTGAGTACCTT
>NZ_JAUOSB010000095.1 GCF_030548295.1 Wenyingzhuangia sp. 2_MG-2023 | reverse complement strand
AATTAACAAATCAAAACAAACAATTACAAACATTAAAATATTTATATCATGAAAAAAATCATCCTATCTGTAGCAATCTTAGCAAGTGGAGTTTCAACTTTTGCATTCGCTAACAACGTTTTACCTGTTCAAACAATCAACATTGTAATGAACGAAGAATTCACTGAAATATCTGTTGAAGAATTACCTGAAGCTGTAAAAGCCGCTGTTAAAAAAGATTTTGAAACTGCAACCATTGCCAAAGCTTACACAAACGGTAGCGAGCAATACAAATTAGAATTGACCATTGA
>NZ_JAUOSB010000094.1 GCF_030548295.1 Wenyingzhuangia sp. 2_MG-2023 | reverse complement strand
GCCCAACATGTAAACAATAATTTAGCTCCATTGTTTGACACATCTAAAAAGTCCCATGCTTTCTCTACATCTGGTGCAGTTGCAGTTGCCCCGTGCTTTTCACATAAAGAAACATTTCTTGTTTTAAAAGCCTCCATAGTAACCTCAGCCAATGCAGCAGTACTAGACAATGCATATGGTGTACAATGAACTCCTTTAGGTACAAATACTCTTACCACAGGACACATCATCCACAATTGTCTGATTAATTCTTCTTCGTTATCAAACAACTCATCGTGACTCATACAGATCAATTCAATTG
>NZ_JAUOSB010000093.1 GCF_030548295.1 Wenyingzhuangia sp. 2_MG-2023 | reverse complement strand
ATCAGTAGTTTATGGTTTTTAAGTAGGGTAAAGAACTTATCTCTACCTATTTTAATACCAAGTTTTTTGAACTCATTATTGAGTTGATGATACAGTTTTTTAGCTCCTAAAAACTGTCCAATTTTCTTACGACACTGTTTTACAAGTTTGATGATAATCTGTTCGTTATGAAGTTGCTTTTGATGATTTTTCAAGCGTTTATAGAAAGCTTGTTTACTAATCCCAAAACATAGAGTTAACCATTTTCTTTTAAACGGTTTTGTTTCTTTTTCTGAATCTCGTCTGCTAATGTTTTGGGCAACGACTTTT
>NZ_JAUOSB010000092.1 GCF_030548295.1 Wenyingzhuangia sp. 2_MG-2023 | reverse complement strand
GTACAAATATATTAATATAGATTATTCATGATAACAAATTCTACCATATAAACAATGTACTTCTTAAGAATTTTCAACAATTAATACAAATGTAAGATCAATTCAAAAAAGATTATTAACCACAATCTATATATAAAAGCAAAAATAAAAATTATTTACAACTAAAAAACTAAAAAGAAAAAAAAATAGTACATGACTAGTTAAAGTAATAAAAACTTATTATTAATAAAAAACAAATAAAAAGAAGAAATTTATAAAAATTTAGAAACAAAAGAACATTTTAAATAAGTCAACAATAGAACATTCTCTTA
>NZ_JAUOSB010000091.1 GCF_030548295.1 Wenyingzhuangia sp. 2_MG-2023 | reverse complement strand
CTCTAGTGTAGTAAGAGTGTGGTGCACCATTATGCACGATATGTGGTCAATCCAACATTGTATGGTCATCAGATGTTTGTAATGCAAAAAGTACCTAGAGAGGAGTTGATGTCTGTCTCTGCTTGCTTAGCTTGACCCTGAGGTCTACCCCTAAACTATTCTTGTCAATATCACTAGTGTAGTAAGAGTGTGGTGCACCATTATGCAAGATATGTGGTCAATCCAACATTGTATGGTCAACAGATCTTTGTAATGGAATAAGTAGCTAGAGAGGAGTTGAGGTATGTCTCTGCTTGCTTAGCTTGACCCTGAGGTCTACCC
>NZ_JAUOSB010000090.1 GCF_030548295.1 Wenyingzhuangia sp. 2_MG-2023 | reverse complement strand
TAGGAAAAGGCCGTGCCCTTAGAAGGGTGGGACAAAGTGGTCTACGAAACCGCAAACATAGAGGGTTTCTAAGCGCTAAGTGGCAATATTCACCAAAATAAAAAGAACTTAGGGGCCGCCCCCCTCCCAGAAGGTAGGCTGGGTCACAGCCATCGAGCGGAGCACGAGTTTAAAACATAATATCTAATACAAATTTATCAGAACTTTCTATTTGAGCACACCATATATTTACTGTAGATTCACAACTTAAATTTCGCAGATGTTTTCATGTGAGGGTTAGGAAAAGGCCGTGCCCTTAGAAGGGTGGGACAAAGTGGTCTACGAAACCGCAA
>NZ_JAUOSB010000009.1 GCF_030548295.1 Wenyingzhuangia sp. 2_MG-2023 | reverse complement strand
AATTGGTAGACACGCTGGACTTAAAATCCAGTGGGCAGAAATGCCCGTATGGGTTCAAGTCCCATCTTGAGTACAAAAGCCTCATCAATTTATTTTGATGAGGCTTTTTTATTGTTTGTAATCTTATTGTTTTAAATAATTTCGAATTCCGTAGCTAGCTAAAACTCCTTCTCCTGTTGCTGCAGCTACTTGTGCTATAGCACCTTCTCTACAGTCTCCTGCTGCAAAAATTCCTTTTACAGAAGTTTCTGCCAAATTGGTGGTTTGAATAAAGCCTTGGTTATTTAAATCTACCAAGCCTTTAAAGTTTTGTGTGTTTGGAATTAGGCCTATAAATATAAACGCTCCATCTGCTGTAAGTTCAGTTTCTTCATTTGTTTGATTGTTTTTTACCATCACTCCTTTAAATAAACTTTTATCGTTTTTGGTAAAAGAAATAGGTGTAGTATTTGTGTAGACTTCTATATTGTCTATCGTCTCTAGTTTTTCTATATAAGTTTTAGATGCTTTGAATTCTTCTGATCTGTTGATGATTTTTACTTTTTTGCAAAATCCAGCCAAAAAGATTCCCTCTTCCAAAGCGGAATTTCCACCACCAATAACAATTACTTCTTTGTCTCTGTAAAAAGCTCCGTCACAAGTAGCACAAAAATGAACTCCAGAACCAATTAAATCACTTTCGTTTGGAATTCCTAATTTTCTGTAAGTAGATCCTGTTGATAAAATCACACTTTTGGTAAAGTAAGTTCCCATGATGGTTTTTAACTCAAACAGATCTCCTTTTTTATCAATAGAAGATACTTCTTCTCCTGTATTGATTTTTGCTCCGTAAGTTAGTGCTTGTTGTTCCATGCGCTCCATCAATTTTGGGCCAGAAATTTCGTTGAATCCAGGGTAGTTTTCAATTTTTTCTGTCAAGAAAGCATTTCCTCCAATGTTCTTTTTTTCTAATATTAAGGTGTCAAAACGGTCTCTCTGAGCATAAATTGCAGTAGTCAATCCAGCAGCTCCACCACCAATAATAATACTGTCATATACTTTTTGTTCTTTACTAGAATCAATGTCTAATAACGATTTTAACTCAGCATTGTTTGGGTTGGTGTAAGGTTGGTTGTCTAATAAAATAGTAGGAATAATTCTTTTTCCTTTGTTGATTTCTTCCACTTTTTGAGTTGCCCAATCGTGTTGATCTACATCTATGAATTGATAATTCACACCATTATCATTTAAATAACTTTTTGCTCTTCTACAATCAGGGCACCAGTCTGCACCAAATAAAATCAATTGACCTTTAGAAGTAATTCCTAAAGTACTTGCCAACTTTGCGTTGTCTGGGTTGGTGTAAGGCTTGTCGTTGATGATTACGGTAGGAATGATTCTTTTTCCATTGTTGATCGATTCTACTTTTTGTGTGGCTTCTTGGTCTATGTCTACATCTACAAAAGTGTAGTTGATGTTGTTACTGTCTAAATAAGATTTTGCTCTTCTGCAATCAGGGCACCAATCTGCACCGTATAGTGTAATGTTGTTCATAAAAATTGTTTTTGTGATAGTCGTGAGTATTTAGGATTGTTTAGATGGGGACTTTGATAAGGCGATAAGATAACTTAAAATAAATTCGATAATTAGAAAATGGATCTTGCTATTGGTAAAACATTACGAGTCTTAAATATATGTTTGAGATTAATAACAAACAAGATAAAGATATCGTTATAAAAAAATCTGTATAGAAAAATATTTTTCAATGGTGAGTTAGTTCTGCCGAAGAAAAATAATTGAGTGGTGAAAAAGTAAGGCTAAAAATTTAAACAAAGTTGGTTTTAGTGTTTTTGGTTGTAGCCTAAGGTTGCTCGTCTATAAATAAGTGGTAATGCAGAAGTCAAATACTACAAAAGTGTATCCGATTATATAAAGGTAATAAGTTGAGTGTTGATATTTCTGTAAAAGAATCAACGTTAGAAAGTTGTGAAAACAATCGGAATTGCAAGTTTAAGATGATTGCATAGCCTGTTCTAATTGTAATTCTGATAAAAAATCAAAATTCACCTATTTCTTTTTTAGGTCAAAGTTGGATTTGAACTTTTGAAATTTGATTCTTAGATGATATAGATTGCTTATGCCTCTTCAAACTGTTTGGCGTTTTCTACAGATTTTTTATACTTCCAATTCAGCCATTTTTGTCCTAGGGTTTTTCTCATTAGATTTTCTACAGGAATCATAACGGCAAAATTGTAAAAAGTCTGTGCCAGATATTTTGGGTTTTTAGCAATGCTACGTAAACTCATAGAAAAACCAGGAGTAATATATTTCATGTAATGCCAATAACCTTCGGGAATGTATAGAACATCTCCATGTTCCAAGTTTGCTACAAATCCTTTTGCCTTTTTTAAGGCTGGGAATTTCTCGAAATCTGGATTGGAAAAATCAATATCTCGGTTGGTCATTAGCGAATTTGGCAACTTGTACAAATAAGGAGTCTGCTCTTGATCAAACAAAATACATTGTTTCTTTCCTTCGAAGTGAAAGTGAAAAATATTGGCCAAATCTATGTCGTAATGCATAAATGTGTATGAATTTTCACCTCCAAAAAACAACGTAGGTAATATTTTGAAAAAGGTGATTCCCAAATCTGGGTAGGTAAAATCTTTCTGTAAAGAAGGGATTTCTTTTAAGATATTCCACAAAAATATTCGATACTTAGTAGGCTCCTTCTTAAGTAAATCTACATAATCTTTCATTTTCATGTACTGGTGTGGACTATTAAATTTTGCCTTAGCGTCTAACGGTCTGTTGTCGTACAAAGGAACAGTTTTCTCTCCTGCCACTTCTTTCATGTAATCTAAGTTCCATTTCTGGTAAGCAGGCCAATCGTGAATTAGTTGCTTTATGATAACAGGTTTCTGTTTTTTATAGTAGTTGTTGATGAAATCCTTTTTAGTGATGTTTTCAACTACTTCAACGGCATGGAGTTGTAAAGTCATAAACGATTCTGTTTTTGAGTGAAACATTCAGTTTTTACTAACGCATAAAATTAATACATTGTTGCGTTTAATAAAATTATTCCTGTTGTTTATTGTCAAATTTTAAATTTTGAAGGAACGGGAGCTTCTATGTATATTGTTTTTTTTAAATGTAAAAAAGTAAGTTTCCAAGCGTGTAAAAACAAACTATCTGTTTCATAGGTTAACGGGTTCTTTGTAAAATAATCAGGAGTTTTATAACCAATGTCTCCTACAATAGGAAAGCCTAATTGAGCTAAATGTAAGCGTATTTGGTTGGTTCTACCCGTATGTGGAGTTACTTCTAACAAAGTCTCGTTTGTTGTAATTCTGCGTTCTAAAACTTTAAATTCCGTAAACGCTTCTATACCATTTTCTGAAGAAGCTCTCCCGCCACCAGCGGTTTTTTCTAGTCCTATTTTGGTGTGTGTGTCAAAGGTATCTTCTTTGGGTAGACCTTCTACCAAAGCTAGGTATTTTTTTTCTGTTTGTTTTTGTTCAAACTGAGAACCAATGGAATTTACGACTTCTTTGTTTCTTCCTAAAATTACAATTCCAGTAGTGTTGGCATCTAGTCTGTGGATGATTTTTAAATCTTCTTGAGGAAAAGCCAATTTCAAAATTTCGGTCAAAGAATTTTTGTTAAACCTTCCACTAGGATGCATGGGCAACGGAGCGGGTTTGTTGATGATAAGAATATTATCATCACTATAAATCAACTGTATGTTGGTAGCAACAGTGGGTTCAGATTTCGGCTCTGAAAAATGTTCTGTAATATCACCTCCTTTGACGATACTATTTTCTTTAGCGGGTTTTCTGTTGATGAGTAAAGATTCATGTTTGATTTTAGTCAACCAGAGTTCTTTATCAGATCTGGGGACTAATTTTAAGAAAAAATCTACAACGGTCATTCCTTCGTATTTCTTTTTTACAGGAAGTTTGTAGTGAGTTTTGTAAGGAATACTTCCTGGTAGTGTGGTAGTAACACTTTTGATTTGGGTATTGAAAAAATCTTCGGATATATTCATTGAAATTGTATTGGAGCAAAGGTATGAAAGGAATTAAATTTTTTGTTTTTAGAAAATGTTTTTTCGTCTGTAATATGATTTTTACCACAGTATGTTATACGTGTTACCGTTAATCTTAAAGGTGTTTTGATTCCTGTTGTTGATAAAATAAACGAATTAAAAGCTAAGTTGTAACAGTATAAAACTAAAAGAAATACTACCTAATAATAAGATGGGATGGCGATCTGTAGCGATGTTTTCTATCGCTATTATCGTTGGTCTAGGAGCTTTGATGGTTAAAGAATCATTAGCGGAGTTTTTGGAGAAACAAGCAGCAGAAGGCTACATGAAAACATAAAAAAACTCAAGTAAAATCTTTACTTGAGTTTTTTTAGGAAAAGTATTTTTTTGTTTAGGATTGTTGAGGAGCGTTTGCTTTTTTAACAAATTTGGTTAAAATTACAATATGTGTTCCTTCTACACGTCCTTCTATGTGTTCTGCATTGTCGTGAACCAAAGAGATGTTTCTTACAGCAGTTCCTCTTTTTGCGGTAAAGTTTCCACCACCTTTTACGTCCAAATCTTTGATGAGGGTAATGGTGTCACCATTTTCTAAAATAGCACCGTTAGAATCTCTGTGAATAATTTTCTCGTCATCGCTTAAATGATCTCCTGTAGCTTCTGCAAAACGTAAATCAGCATCTTCAAAATACATCATGTCTATCAAATCCTGAGGCCAACCTTCACTTTTCATACGACTCAACATTCTCCATGCCGTAATCTGTACTGCTTTGTGTTCGCTCCACATAGAGTCGTTTAAACAATGCCAGTGGTTGGTGTCCATTTTTTCAGGATTGTCTATTTGATCTTTACAAGTATCACACACTAAAATATTGGTGTCTAATGTATCTGTCAAACTAGGTTTTAATCGCAAATCATTTAAATTTCCTGTTGCGGTACACAACTCACATTGGTTCCCACTTCTTTTTTCTAATTCTTCTCTAATATTCATTGTTATTCAGTCTTTGGCCTTTAGTGTTTAACTGTCGGCTATATCTATACTATATGTAAGTCTTTTTATTGAGTTGTCTTTAATTAAAAGTAGGGTTTTTTTAGTGGAATAATTTAAGAGTATAAAGTCGATTACATTCTTTGTCTAACGGCTTCGTACAAAAAGGCACCACAAGCAACCGAAACATTTAACGATCCTATTTTTCCTAACAAAGGCAATTTTGCATTGGCATCAGCAAGTTTTAAGATGGAAGGATTGATTCCTCTGTCTTCAGAACCCATTACAATAGCTGTAGGTTGGTTAAAGTTTACATCAAAAATAGTGTCTTCTGTTTTCTCTGTGGCACATACAATTTTGATACCTTCTGCCTGTAGCATAAATATGGCATCTTTTATATGATCTACTTTACAAATAGGCACATTAAAAGCGGCACCAGCAGAAGTTTTTACAGTTTCTCCATTGATAGGTGCATTTCCTGTTTTAGGAATGATGATTCCATGTACTCCAGTACAATCAGCCGTACGAATGATAGCACCAAAGTTTCTAACGTCAGAAATTTGATCTAACAAAATAAACAACGGTTTTACACCGCTTTTTACAGTGCGTGTAATCAACTCTTCCAAATCGTAAAAAGAAATAGGGGCGATTAGTGCACCTGCTCCTTGGTGATTGTTGTCTCTAGAAAGTCTGTCTAATTTCTCAACAGGAACAATGCTAGAGGTAATGTTGTTTTGTTGAATCAGCTGCTTTAGCTCTGTCATCAAGGCACCATTCACGTCTTTTTGTAAAAAAACTTTATCTATTGAGCTTCCAGCGTTTATCGCTTCAATAATGGCTCTAATACCAAATATTTTTGAGGTTTGTTTTTCATCCATGGTGCAAAGATAATTTTTAAAATTGATTATTTTCTATAGAGAAGACAGTATGTGTGGTTTGGTGTTGTTAGTTGTAGTTTTAATAGTTTGTTTTTATTAGAATATTGTCACAAAATTAATGTGAAACAATCCTGTGCTAAGGTTGAAAGAACTCTTTTGATCTTTGCCTACAGCATAACTAATTTTTAACAATCCAGAAGCAGTTCCTAGAGTGTAACCAAGTCCAAAACTAAGCAAATAGCTTTCTTGATTTAGGTTTTTAAAATAACCAACATCGCTAAATCCGTACAGATAACTAACAGCATTGGTGAAAAAACGATATTCAAGATTGGTGTAGTTGTACAAATGAGTAGTGATGCTTTGTTCTAAAAAACCTCTCATGGTGGTAGCCCCTCCTGTTCTAAAAAGTTCATTAGTACTTTTGTTTTTAGAATTAAGGTACGCATTTCGGTTTTGTAAAAAAAAATGATTGCTAGGGTTGAGTTCTATGTTGTAAATAAAATCCGTTTTCAAAAGTTGTTGTTGTGTGTTGATTTCTGTTTTTTTGCTTCCGTAAGCTAAGTCTATTAAAAATCTAGTCTTGGGCAATCTTAAATTGTTCAATTCTAAATAAGTGTATGTAAATCCAAACATGTTTTTTTGGTATTCCTCATTGTTAGAAATATCAATTAATGTAGTTGAACTTTCTGTTTGGTAGTAAGTGGATAAGGTGTGCTTGTAGTGAGGTTGATAGCTAAGGCTAATTTTATTTTGATTGTTTACAAAAGAACTGTCTTGTTTGTAAATGTTAAGGTGATAGCCAAAATTTACAGGGCTTTTAAAGATATATGGACTCTCTATATTTAAGTCAATTTCTTCTTGATCTTGTCCAGAATTGTTCCATTTAAAAGCAAAAGATTCTCCTTTGTGCAAAGCGTTGATTAGTGAAATGTCTACGTATCCGTTGAATTTTATCTTGTTTTGACCTTCTTCATTATTAAAACCTAACAAGGCATCTAGTTTGTTTGCTTTTACTTTTTCTAGATACAAATACAAATGGGTGGAATCTTTGGTAAATAATACAGCGGGAGTTTTGATGTTTCTAACAAAGGAAATTTGGTTGATTTTTTTCTCAGTGATCATTAAAAGTTCTTTGCTAAATGGTTTTTTGGTGTTGATGTAATGTTTCAAAAACTGTTTTGGAAAACGTTCGTAACCTTTGATGACTATTTTGTCGATAAATCTTTTTGGTGAAGATTTTATAGAAAGACTACAGTGCAATGTGTCGTTTTTAGAAATTTGGTTGATAAGTTGTATCTCTGAAAAATTTTCACCCTTGCTATCAAAGTAATCTTTTACTTTTTCAATCCAGTAGGGAACTTGTTTAGGGGATATGTATAGATAGTTTTTAGAAACATTGAATAGTAGTTGAATGTCTTTAGGTAAATCTTTGAGAACTACCGTGTTTGTTTTTTGTCCAAGCGAGATCAAATAAGTCAGGCTGTCTCTTTCAATTGTTTCTGAAGTAAAATAGAAATAACCTTCTTTATAGAGTGTTTGTCTTAGTTCGGTCGCGGAGTGAATGCTGTTGATAGGGATAGGAGTAGATAAGCTATCTTTTAAAATAAAAGTAGCAGGTTTTTCTTGAGCCCAGCTATTTATGTTTGCGATAACAGCTAGGATAAAAAAAGAAAAGAAATAAAAAAACTTCATAAAATCAAAGCTAATAGAATTCTTTTAACGAGCACTATGTTGAACTAAAATATGAATCTAAGTAAAATTGATTTTATCGATTTTAAAATCAAAAAGATAGGTGTAAATAAAATTAACTCGCTGATATTTGATTATTTAGAAAATATTTGTACTTTTGCAAACCCTTGGAGATAATTCCGAGGGGAAAATATTAAAACGTTATATATATTAATTTATGCCAACTATTCAACAATTAGTTAGAAAAGGAAGAGCCCAAGTTACTAAGAAGAGTAAATCGGCTGCTTTGAAGGCATGTCCACAACGTCGTGGAGTATGTACACGTGTTTATACTACAACACCTAAGAAACCTAACTCGGCAATGCGTAAAGTAGCCCGTGTTAGATTGACTAACGGTAATGAGATAAACGCTTACATCCCAGGAGAAGGACATAACCTACAAGAGCACTCGATAGTATTAGTAAGGGGAGGAAGAGTAAAAGATTTACCAGGGGTAAAGTATCACGTAGTACGTGGGGCTTTAGATACTGCTGGTGTTGAGGGAAGAACTCAACGTAGATCTAAGTATGGAACTAAGCGTCCAAAAAAATAATCTATTAATCTTTTAAATTCTTAAGAAAACATGAGAAAAAGAAGAGCAAAAAAGAGAGTTCTTTTACCAGATCCAAAATTTAACGATCAGTTGGTAACACGTTTTGTGAATAACTTGATGTGGGATGGAAAGAAGTCTACAGCGTTCAAGATTTTTTACGATGCATTAGAGATTGTAGAAAACAAAAAAGGAGAAGAGAATGAGAAAACTTCTTTAGAAATATGGAAGGATGCATTGTCAAATGTAATGCCTCAGGTAGAAGTACGTAGCCGTCGTGTAGGTGGTGCTACTTTTCAAATTCCAATGCCAATTAGACCAGACCGTAAGGTTTCTATGGCAATGAAATGGTTAATTTCTTACTCTAGAAAGAGAAATGAAAAGACTATGGCTCAAAAATTGGCTGCAGAAGTATTAGCTGCTGCAAAAGAAGAAGGAGCTGCTGTTAAAAAGAGAGTGGATGTTCACAAGATGGCAGAAGCTAACAAAGCATTTTCACATTTTAGATTTTAATAGAAATGGCTAGAGATTTAAAACTTACAAGAAATATTGGTATTGCTGCGCATATTGATGCAGGAAAAACTACTACTACAGAACGTATATTGTATTACACTGGAGTTTCTCATAAAATTGGAGAGGTTCACGATGGTGCTGCAACTATGGACTGGATGGAGCAAGAGCAAGAAAGAGGGATTACTATTACTTCTGCTGCAACTACTTGTACATGGCAGTTTCCTTTAGAAAATGCAAAGCCTTTACCAGATACTAAAGGATATCACTTTAACATTATTGATACTCCAGGGCACGTTGATTTTACTGTAGAAGTAAACCGTTCTTTGCGTGTATTAGATGGATTAGTATTCTTATTTAGTGCTGTTGATGGTGTTGAGCCTCAATCAGAAACTAACTGGAGATTAGCAGATAACTATAAAGTACCTCGTATTGGATTCGTAAACAAAATGGACCGTCAAGGATCAAATTTTGCGAACGTTTGTAAGCAGGTAAAAGAAATGTTAGGTTCTAATGCTGTTGAAATCGTTTTGCCAATTGGTGAAGAAAATGATTTTAGAGGTATTGTAGATTTAGTGAAGAACAGAGCGATTGTTTGGCATGATGATACTCAAGGTGCAACTTTTGATGAGATTGCTATCCCTGAAGACATGGTAGATGAAGCTGCTGAAGCTCGTGCTAGATTGATTGAAGAAGTTGCTTCTTACGATGAAGAATTATTAGAGAAATTCATGGAAGATGAAAACTCTATCTCAGAAGATGAAGTACATGCTGCTTTAAGAGCTGCTGTAATGGATATGGCAATCATTCCAATGATTTGTGGTTCTTCGTTTAAAAACAAAGGAGTTCAATTCTTGTTAGATGCTGTTTGTCGTTACTTACCTTCTCCAATGGATAGACCTGAGATTGTAGGGATGAATCCAGATACAGAAGAGCAAGAAACAAGAAGCCCAGATGTAAAAGATAAATTTGCTGCATTGGCATTTAAGATTGCTACAGATCCTTTCGTAGGACGTTTAGCTTTCTTCCGTGCATATTCAGGACGTTTAGATGCTGGTTCTTATATCTTAAACAACCGTTCAGGTAAAAAAGAGCGTATTTCTCGTATCTACCAAATGCACGCTAACAAACAAAACTCTATCGATTATATCGAAGCTGGAGATATTGGAGCTGCTGTTGGATTTAAAGATATTAAAACTGGAGATACCATGTCTGCATTAGATGGACCTATCGTATTAGAGAGTATGGATTTCCCTGCTCCGGTAATTGGTATTTCTATTGAGCCTAAAACAAAGGCTGATGTTGATAAAATGGGTATGGCTTTAGCTAAATTAGCTGAAGAAGATCCTACATTTACTGTAAAAACTGATGAGGCTTCTGGTCAAACAGTTATTTCAGGAATGGGAGAATTACACTTAGAGGTCTTAGTTGACCGTATGAAGCGTGAGTTCAAAGTTGAAGTTAACCAAGGTGAACCTCAAGTTGAGTACAAAGAAGCTGTAACTAAAACTACTGAACACAGAGAGACTTATAAAAAGCAATCTGGTGGACGTGGTAAGTTTGGTGATATTGTATTTACAATGGGACCTGTTGATGAAGATTTTGAAGGAACTGGATTGCAGTTTGTTGATCAAATTAAAGGTGGACGTATTCCTAAGGAATTTATTCCAGCGGTAGAAAAAGGATTTAAAGAATCTATGAAAAATGGACCTTTAGCTGGATTCGTTATGGATTCATTAAAAGTTGTTTTAACTGATGGTTCTTTCCACCCTGTGGATTCTGATGCTTTATCATTTGAATTGGCTGCTAAATTAGGGTACAAAGCTTGTGCGAAAGCTGCAGGTGCTGTTATCTTAGAACCAATCATGAAGATGGATGTTATTACTCCAGAAGAAAACATGGGAGATATTGTAGGTGACTTAAACAGACGTAGAGGTCAAGTAAACGATATGAGTGATAGAGGAGGAGCAAAAGTTGTAAAAGCTGATGTGCCTTTATCAGAGATGTTTGGATATGTAACTACTTTACGTACATTGTCATCAGGTAGAGCAACTTCTACAATGGAGTTCTCTCACTATGCACAAACACCTTCTAACATTTCAGAAGAGGTAATTGCAGCTTCTAAAGCTTAATTTTAAAAACATCAGAAAATGAGTCAAAAAATCAGAATAAAATTAAAGTCTTACGACTATAATTTAGTAGATAAATCTGCTGAGAAAATCGTAAAGACGGTAAAGTCTACAGGAGCTGTTGTAAACGGTCCTATTCCTTTGCCAACAAATAAAAAGATTTTTACTGTATTACGTTCTCCACACGTAAACAAGAAATCTAGAGAGCAATTCCAATTATCTTCTTATAAAAGATTGTTAGACATTTATAGTTCTTCATCTAAGACTATTGATGCTTTAATGAAATTAGAATTACCTTCTGGAGTAGAAGTAGAAATCAAAGTTTGATAAAACTTACATAGACATGTAAAACCAGCCTAACACTGTTAGGCCGGTTTTTGTGTCTCATATAAAGTATAAAATTTAATAACAATAATTAATTAATAAATAATGTCTGGGTTAATAGGAAAAAAAATCGGAATGACTAGCATTTTTGATGAGAACGGGAAGAACATTCCTTGTACTGTAATTCAAGCTGGTCCATGTGTAGTTACCCAAGTCAGAACCGAGGAAGTAGATGGTTATTCTGCGATCCAATTAGGTTTCGATGACAAGTCTGACAAGAATACTACCAAAGCATTGCAAGGTCACTTTGCAAAGGCAGGTACTACTTCTAAGAAGAAAGTTGTTGAATTTCAAGGTTTTGAGGAGGAATTAAATTTAGGAGATACAGTTGGTGTAGATCATTTTATTGAAGGAGAGTTCGTTGATGTATCAGGAATCTCTAAAGGTAAAGGTTTCCAAGGTGTTGTAAAACGTCATGGATTTGGAGGAGTAGGTCAAGCTACCCACGGTCAACATAACCGTTTAAGAGCTCCAGGATCTATTGGTGCTGCATCTTATCCTGCACGTGTATTCAAAGGAATGCGTATGGCAGGAAGAATGGGAGGAGATCAAGTTAAAGTTGAAAACTTAAGAGTTTTAAAAGTTGTTGCTGACAAGAACTTAATCGTAGTAAAAGGATGTGTTCCTGGTGCTAAGAACTCTTACTTAACTATCGAGAAATAATGAAAGTAGCAGTTTTAGATTATACAGGAAAAGATACAGGACGTCAGATAGAGTTATCTGATGCAGTATTCGCTATAGAACCAAATGACCATGCCGTTTACTTAGATGTAAAGCAACATTTGGCAAACAGAAGACAAGGTACTCACAAAGCTAAAGAAAGAGCTGAGATTGCTGGGTCAACTAGAAAGATTAAAAAACAAAAAGGAACAGGTACTGCTCGTGCAGGATCTATCAAATCTCCAGTTTTTAGAGGTGGAGGTAGAATTTTTGGACCAAGACCAAAAGATTATTCTTTCAAATTGAATAAAAACTTAAAGAGATTGGCAAGAAAATCTGCTTTCAGTTTACAAGCAAAAGATGCTAATATTATCGTTTTAGAAGACTTCAATTTTGAAGCTCCAAAGACCAAAGATTTCATTAACGTATTGAAAGCTTTAGAGTTAGATAATAAAAAATCTCTATTTGTCTTGGGTGAATCAAATAATAATGTATATTTGTCTTCACGAAATTTAAAAGGGTCTGAAGTTGTAACTACCTCAGAATTAAACACTTACAAAGTATTGAATGCTGGGAAAGTTGTTTTGTTAGAGGGTGCAATTGCAGATATTGAAGCTAATTTAAGTAAATAGGGTACAGATATGAGTATTTTAATAAAACCTATTATTACAGAAAAAGCAACTAAAGATAGCGAGTTATTGAACCGTTATGCTTTTGTTGTGAGTATGAAAGCTAACAAAATTGAAATCAAAGAAGCTATTGAAGCGACTTACGGTGTTTCAGTTGAGAAAGTAAGAACAATGATATATCCAGTAAAACGTTCGACTAAATTCACCAAAAAAGGTGTTGTTCAATCGAAAGTTTCTGCATATAAAAAGGCTATCATCGAGGTAGCTGAAGGAGAGAATATTGACTTATATAGCAATATTTAATTAATAAATAATTTTTAAATTTTAACATGTCAGTTAGAAAATTAAAACCAATCACACCAGGTCAGCGTTTTAGAGTAGTAAATGGGTTCGACGCCATTACTACTGATAAGCCGGAGAAGTCATTATTGGCACCGAATAAAAGATCTGGAGGTCGAAACAACAGTGGTAGAATGACAATGCGCTACGTAGGTGGTGGTCATAAAAAAAGATACCGTATTATCGATTTTAATAGAGATAAGTTCGGTGTTGAAGCAACTGTAAAAACAATTGAGTACGATCCAAATCGTACTGCATTTATTGCATTAGTAGAATATGCTGATGGAGAAAAAAGATATGTTATTGCTCAAGCAGGTTTGCAAGTAGGTCAAACTATTGTAAGTAACAACGAAGCAATTACTCCAGATGTTGGTAATGCAATGCCTTTGGCAAACATTCCTTTAGGTACAACAATTTGTTGTATTGAATTAAGACCAGGTCAAGGTGCTGTTATGGCACGTTCTGCAGGTTCTTTTGCTCAGTTAATGGCAAAAGAAGGAAAGTATGCTACTGTTAAATTACCGTCAGGTGAAACAAGATTGATCTTGTTGACTTGTATCGCGACTATCGGAGTTGTTTCAAACTCAGATCACCAATTACTAGTTTCTGGTAAAGCTGGTAGATCTAGATGGTTAGGTAGAAGACCAAGAACAAACGCTGTTAGAATGAATCCAGTTGATCACCCAATGGGAGGTGGAGAAGGACGTTCTTCAGGAGGTCACCCAAGATCTAGAAATGGTATACCTGCTAAAGGATACAAGACTAGATCTAAGACAAAAGCGAGTAATAAGTATATTTTAGAACGTAGAAAAAAATAAGAAGACATGGCACGTTCATTAAAAAAAGGACCTTTCATTTTTCATAGACTTGAGAAAAGAGTTATAGCAAATGCAGAAGCAGGTAGTAAAGAAGTTATAAAAACTTGGTCAAGAGCTTCTATGATTACTCCAGATTTCGTTGGACAAACTATTGGAGTTCACAACGGAAGAACATTTGTACCAGTATATGTTACAGAAAACATGGTAGGTCATAAATTAGGAGAGTTTTCACCAACACGTACCTTTAGAGGTCACGGTGCAGACAAGAAAAATAAAGGAAAAAAATAGTAGGATATGGGAGTTCGTAAACATAATATGGCAAAACAGATCAAGGAAGCAAAGAAAGATGTTGCTTTCGCTAAATTGACTGGTTGTCCTACATCACCAAGAAAAATGAGATTGGTGGCTGATTTAGTAAGAGGAGTAGAGGTTGAAAAAGCTTTACAAATCTTGAAATTTTGCTCTAAAGAAGCATCTATCAATATTGAGAAGTTATTATTGTCTGCTATTGCCAACTGGCAAGCAAAAAATGAAGACGCTAGTATTGAAGAAGCTAATTTATATGTAAAAACAATTACTGTAGATTCTGCAGCAATGTTAAAGAGATTAAGACCAGCTCCACAAGGTCGTGCACATAGAATTCGTAAGCGTTCTAATCACGTAACTATTGTGTTGGGAAGTAAAAACGTTGAAAGTAAATAATCATAAGTAGAAATGGGACAAAAGACTAATCCAATAGGAAATCGTTTAGGAATCATCAGAGGATGGGACTCAAACTGGTACGGAGGTAACGACTACGGTGATAAAATTGCTGAAGACGATAAGATAAGAAAGTACTTAAATGCAAGATTATACAAAGCTAGTATTTCTAGAATCATCATTGAACGTACTCTTAAACTTGTAACCGTTACTATCACTACTGCTAGACCAGGTATTATTATCGGGAAAGGTGGACAAGAGGTAGACAAGTTAAAAGAGGAGTTGAAAAAGTTGACTGGAAATGATGTACAGATCAATATTTTTGAAATTAAACGCCCAGAATTAGATGCACATCTAGTTGCTTCAAGTGTTGCTCGTCAAATTGAAAATAGAATTTCATATAGACGTGCAATAAAAATGGCTATTGCAGCAACAATGCGTATGAATGCTGAAGGGATCAAAATCCAAATTTCAGGTCGTTTAAATGGTGCTGAAATGGCACGTTCAGAGCACTATAAAGAAGGTAGAATTCCTTTGTCTACTTTTAGAGCTGATATTGATTATGCTTTGGTTGAAGCCCATACAACTTACGGGAGACTGGGAGTTAAAGTATGGATTATGAAAGGTGAGGTTTATGGTAAACGTGAATTATCTCCATTAGTAGGTATGGCTAAAAAGTCTGCTGGAAATAATGGTGGAAATTCAGGGCCAAAGAGAGGACCTCGTAAAAGAAAATAATTTTTCACAAAAATTAGAATTTAGAAATGTTACAGCCTAAAAGAGTAAAGTACCGTAAGGTACAGAAAGGTAAAGGTAATATGAGCGGTGATTCTCAAAGAGGGAATCAGTTAGCTTTTGGAATGTTCGGAATTAAATCTCTAGAACAAGCCTTAATTACCTCTAGACAAATAGAAGCAGGTCGTATTGCTGCGACACGTCATATGAAAAGGGAAGGTCAGTTATGGATTAAAATTTTTCCAGACAAGCCTATTACAAAGAAACCTTTAGAGGTACGTATGGGTAAAGGTAAGGGAGCTCCTGAATATTTCGTAGCCGTAGTAAAGCCTGGTAGAATATTGTTTGAAATCGGAGGAGTATCTTTCGGTGTTGCAAAAGAAGCATTACGCTTAGCAGCTCAAAAAATGCCAGTTAAAACTAAGTTCGTTGTTGCGAGAGATTATGATAACGCTTAATATCTAAGAGAAATGAAACAATCAGAAATTAAAGAATTATCAGTAGCTGAGTTACAAGAGAAATTAGTTTCTCTTAAGAAAAGCTATACTGATCTTAAGATGGCTCATGCTATTTCTCCTTTAGAGAATCCTTTACAGGTGAGAGCGCTTAGAAAAACTGTAGCAAGAGTAGCTACTGAGTTAACTAACAGACAATAGTATTTTTACAAGATGGAAAATAGAAATCTTAGAAAAGAAAGAATTGGTGTTGTATCTAGTAACAAAATGGATAAGTCTATTGTTGTAGCTGAGGTAAAGAAAGTGAAACACCCAATGTATGGAAAGTTCGTATTGAATACGAAAAAGTACGTTGCACACGATGAGCAAAACGACTGCAATATAGGAGATACTGTAAGAATCATGGAAACAAGACCTTTAAGTAAATCTAAACGTTGGAGATTAGTAGAAATCCTAGAAAGAGCGAAATAATATGTTACAAACAGAATCAAGATTAAACGTAGCAGATAACACTGGGGCTAAAGAAGTTTTAGTGATCCGTGTTTTAGGAGGGACTGGAAAACGTTATGCTTCATTAGGAGACAAAATTGTTGTGACTGTAAAGTCATCAACTCCTAATGGTAACGCTAAAAAAGGTCAGGTATTTAAAGCTGTAGTGGTTCGTACTTCTAAAGAAGTACGAAGAAAAGACGGTTCTTACATTCGTTTTGATGACAACGCTTGTGTGTTGTTGAATGCGGCTGGAGAAATGTCTGGAACACGTGTATTTGGACCTGTTGCAAGAGAACTTCGTGATAAGCAATTCATGAAAATTGTATCATTAGCACCTGAGGTGCTTTAATATTTGTAAAAAATGGCAAAGATTAAAATTAAATCAGGAGATACAGTAAGAGTAATTGCTGGAGATCATAAAGGAAAAGAAGGGAAAGTAGTAAAAATTATTACTGATAAAAACAAAGCAATTGTTGAAGGTGTAAACTTAGTTTCTAAGCACACTAAACCAAGTGCTCAAAACCCTCAAGGTGGAATTGTAAAGAAAGAAGCTGCTTTACCTATTTCTAACTTAGCTATTTTAGAAGATGGTAACATCACTAAAGTTGGTTTTAAAGTAGAAGACGGTAAAAAAGTGCGTATTTCTAAAAAATCAGAAAAAGCTATTTAAGATGAGTTATATTCCAAGACTTAAGCAAGAGTACAATGACAGAGTTAAGGCTGCCTTAACTGAAGAGTACGGATATAGCAATATTATGCAAGTGCCTAAATTAGAGAAAATAGTGATCTCTAAAGGTGTAGGTGCTGCTATTGCTGACAAGAAATTAGTAGACTACGCTGTTGAAGAGTTGACTACTATTTCAGGACAAAAAGCAGTTGCAACTTTATCTAAAAAAGATATCGCTACATTTAAATTACGTAAAGGTATGCCAATTGGGGCAAGAGTAACTTTACGTGGAATTAAAATGTACGAATTCTTAGATAGATTAATTACAGCTTCTTTACCACGTGTAAGAGATTTTAACGGTATTAAAGCTACTGGTTTTGATGGACGTGGAAATTATAATTTAGGAATTACTGAACAAATTATTTTCCCGGAAATTAATATTGATCAAGTGAAAAAAATTGGTGGTATGGATATTACTTTTGTAACGTCTGCACCTACTGATAAAGAAGCTAAATCATTATTAACAGAATTAGGGTTACCATTTAAAAAGAACTAATCATGGCTAAAGAATCAATGAAAGCTCGTGAGAGAAAAAGAGCTAAAACAGTTGCCAAATACGCTGAAAAACGTAAAGCTTTAAAAGAAGCTGGTGATTACGAAGGATTACAGAAGTTGCCTAAAAACGCTTCTCCAGTTCGTACTCACAATCGTTGTAAGTTAACAGGAAGACCAAAAGGATATATGCGTCAGTTTGGAATTTCTCGTGTAACTTTCCGTCAGATGGCAAACCAAGGATTAATTCCTGGTGTAACCAAAGCAAGTTGGTAAAAATTTTTAAGAATTAATTTTAGATGCTAGCCCTGAACTTGTTTCAGGGTGATAATCTATAACCAATACAAATATTATGTATACAGATCCAATAGCAGATTACTTAACAAGAGTAAGAAATGCTTATTTAGCAGGACACAGAGTGGTGGAGATTCCTGCATCAAAGGTTAAAAAAGCAATCACAGAGATTTTGTTTGACCAAGGGTATATTTTAAGTTATAAATTTGAAGAGAATGCTGTGCAAGGTGTTATCAAAATAGCTTTAAAGTACAATCCAATCACTAACGAATCAGTTATTAAAAAAATTGAACGTATTTCTACACCAGGATTACGTAAGTATGTTGGGGTTGAGGATTTACCAAGAGTTTTAAATGGTTTAGGTATTGCAATTGTGTCTACTTCTAAAGGAGTGATGACATCTAAGCAAGCTAAAGCAGAAAAAGTAGGTGGAGAAGTAATTTGTCACGTTTATTAAAAAATAGAATAGTATGTCAAGAATAGGAAAAAGCCCAATCGCAATTCCAGCTGGTGTTACTGTTACTATTAACGGAGACACAGTTACAGTGAAAGGGAAGTTAGGAGAATTAACTCAAGAGATTACTGATGGTATCAGTATCAAAGAAGAAGATGGAGTTTTAACGTTAGATCGTTCATCGGAATCAAAAACGCATAGAGCAAAACATGGTTTGTATAGAGCCTTAGTTAACAATATGATTCAAGGAGTATCTATAGGATGGTCTAAAGAATTAGAGTTAGTAGGGGTAGGATACAGAGCATCTAATCAAGGAAATGTATTAGATTTAGCTATCGGTTTTTCACACAACATTGTGTTGGATATTGCACCAGAGGTTAAAGTTGAAACAGTTTCTGATAAAGGAAAAAATCCAATCATAAAACTTACTTCTTTCGATAAGCAATTGGTAGGTCAAGTAGCTGCAAAGATTCGTTCTTTCCGTAGACCTGAACCGTACAAAGGAAAAGGAATTAAGTTTGTAGGTGAAGAATTAAGAAGAAAAGCAGGTAAATCTGCATAATTTATAGTATTATGGCATTATCAAAGCTTGAAAGAAGACAAAGAATTAAGCGTAGAATTAGAAAAATTTCTGTGGGTACAGCAGCTAGACCTAGATTGTCTGTATTTAGAAGTAACAAAGAAATTTACGCTCAATTAGTTGATGACAATACAGGAATTACTTTAGTATCTGTGTCGTCAAGAGATAAAGAAATCGAAGCAAAAGGAAATAAAGTTGAAGTTGCTGCATTGGTAGGGAAATCTATTGGTGAAAAAGCAAAATCTGCTGGAATAGAAACTGTTGCTTTTGATAGAAATGGTTATTTGTATCACGGTAGAGTGAAATCATTAGCGGAAGCAGCTAGAGAAGCTGGTTTAAAATTTTAAGAAAATTATATTATGCAAGGATATAAAAACATAGAAAGAGTTAAGCCAAGCGGATTAGAGTTAGTGGATCGCTTAGTGTCAGTTAACCGTGTAACGAAAGTTACTAAAGGAGGGCGTACTTTTGGATTTTCTGCTATTGTTGTAGTAGGAAATGGAGCAGGAGTTGTTGGTTATGGATCAGGAAAGTCATTAGACGTAGCATCATCTATTGCAAAAGCAGTTGAAGAAGCTAAGAAAAACTTGGTTCGTATTCCATTGTTAAACGCAACTTTACCTCATGAACAAAAGGGTAAATTTGGTGGATCTAAAGTATTATTACTACCTGCATCACATGGTACCGGAGTTATTGCTGGTGGAGCTGTGCGTATGGTATTAGAGTCTGTAGGTGTACATGATGTATTATCTAAGTCTCAAGGATCTTCAAACTCTCACAACTTAGTAAAAGCAACTTTTGATGCTTTATTACAATTGAGAAGCCCACAAGCAATTGCTGCTGAAAGAGGTATTTCTTTAGATAAAGTATTTAACGGTTAATATTGGATACCATGGGAAAAATTAAAGTAACACAAGTAAAGAGCCAAATAAACCGTACTCTTGTTCAAAAAAGAACATTAGAGGCATTAGGTTTGACTAAAATTGGTAAGGTAGTAGAACACGATGCTACACCTTCAATTATAGGAATGGTTAATAAAGTTCAACACTTAATTTCTGTTGAAGAAATTAAATAAGTTATAAAAAGATGAGTTTAAACAATTTAAAACCTGCCAAGGGTTCTGTTAAAAGTGGTAAGCGAATTGCTAGAGGAGAAGGATCTGGTCACGGTGGTACAGCTACTAGAGGTCATAATGGTCAAAAATCTCGTTCTGGATATTCTAGAAAAGTAGGATTTGAAGGAGGGCAAATGCCATTACAAAGAAGAGTACCTAAGTTTGGATTTACCAATGTAAACCGTAAGGAATACAATGGAATTAATTTAGACAAGTTACAAGCTTTAGTTGATAAAGGTATTGTTACAGATACAGTTAATTTAGCTGTATTGGTTGAAAGCGGTTTGGCTAGAAAAAACGACTTAGTAAAAATACTAGGTGGTGGTGAATTGACAGCTAAATTACAAGTAACTGCTCACAAATTTACAGGAACTGCTAAAGCTGCTATTGAAGCTGCTGGAGGAGAAGCTGTAACATTATAATTTAATAAACTAGATGAAGAAATTTATCCAAACTATAAAAGACATTTGGTCTATTGATGAGTTAAAAGGTAAAATAAAATTGACTTTAGGGTTGATGATAGTTTACAGATTTATGGCTCAGGTTACATTACCTGGTATTGATCCTCAACAGCTAACAGCATTGGGTAACTCAACTTCAGATGGACTTTTAGGTTTATTAAGCGCATTTACAGGAGGTGCATTCTCAAGAGCTTCGATTATGGCTCTTGGGATTATGCCTTATATATCAGCATCTATTGTAGTACAGTTAATGGGAATTGCGGTTCCTTATTTGCAGAAATTACAGAAAGATGGTGAAAGTGGAAGAAATAAAATCAATCAAATCACTCGTTGGTTAACAATAGGTATTACAATCGTTCAAGGTGGTGCGTATCTAACAAGTTTACCAACATTAGGTATACCAACTGAAGCCTACTTGTTAGGTCAAGGAGGATGGTTCTGGATATCTTCGATGATTTTATTAACTGCTGGAACAGTTTTTGCAATGTGGTTGGGAGAGCGTATTACTGAGAAAGGAATTGGTAATGGAATTTCATTATTGATTATGATTGGTATTATTGCAAGATTCCCTGGAGCATTTGCACAAGAGGTTATTTCTAAAGTTTCAGGAGATGCAGCTGGTGGATTGATGATGATTCTTTTAGAGATTATTGTATGGTTTGCAATTATTTTAGCAAGTATACTTTTAGTAACTGCAGTTCGTAGAATAGCAGTACAGTATGCAAGACGTACAGTTGTAGGAAGTATTGAAGATGCTCAAGGAGCAAGACAGTACATTCCTTTAAAGTTAAACTCAGCTGGAGTTATGCCAATTATCTTTGCACAAGCAATTATGTTTGTACCAGGATTGATTGCTAGAAATTCAGATGGAACTTTGCAAACAGTTTTTAATGCATTGTCTGATTTTAATGGATGGGGTTACAATATTTTATTCTGTGTTTTGATCATTGTGTTTAGTTATTTCTATACGGCAATTACAATTCCAACAAATAAAATGGCAGATGACTTGAAAAAAAGCGGTGGATTTATCCCCGGAACCCGCCCAGGAACTGAGACTGCAGAAAAATTAGATAGTATTTTGTCAAAAATTACGTTACCTGGATCTATTTTCTTAGCTTTGCTGGCTGTTTTTCCAGCGATTGTTATTCATTTCGGTGTTCAACAAAATTGGGCTTTGTTTTATGGAGGTACCTCGTTAATCATTATGGTAGGTGTTGCAATAGATACTATCCAGCAAATTAACTCATACTTGTTAAACAGACATTATGACGGTTTAATGAAAACTGGAACAAAAAGGAAAGCGACAATTTAATTATGGCAAAACAAGCGTCAATACAACAAGACGGTACTATTACTGAAGCATTATCTAACGCAATGTTTAGAGTTGAGTTAGAAAATGGTCATATAGTTACTGCACACATTTCTGGTAAAATGCGTATGCATTACATTAAGTTGTTACCAGGAGATAAAGTTAAGTTAGAAATGAGTCCTTATGATTTATCTAAGGCTCGAATTACTTATAGATACTAAAATATCATACGATGAAAGTTAGAGCATCAATAAAAAAGAGAAGTGCCGAGTGCAAGATTGTGCGTAGAAAAGGCAGATTATATGTAATCAATAAAAAGAATCCTAGATTCAAACAAAGACAAGGTTAGTTATGGCAAGAATTTCAGGTATTGACATTCCAAAAAACAAACGTGGTGTAATCGCGTTGACTTATATTTTTGGAATTGGTAAAACTAGAGCTAAAGAGATTTTAGCAAATGCTGGAGTAGATGAGAACATCAAAGTTCAAGATTGGACTGATGATCAAATTGGAGCAATTCGTGAGCAAGCAGGTACTTTCACTATTGAAGGTGAATTGCGTTCAGAAATCCAAACAAACATCAAACGTTTAATGGATATCGGTTGTTTTAGAGGAATCCGCCATAGAGCTGGATTACCGTTAAGAGGTCAAAGAACCAAAAACAACTCTAGAACGAGAAAAGGAAAACGTAAAACTGTAGCGAACAAAAAGAAATAATTAAGTTATGGCTAAATCTAATACAAAGACCGCTAAAAAGCGTAAAGTTATTGTTGAGTCTGTTGGTGAAGCGCACATTACTGCTTCATTTAACAACATCATCATTTCTTTAACAAATAAAAAAGGAGATGTAATCTCTTGGTCATCTGCTGGTAAAATGGGATTCCGTGGATCTAAAAAGAACACTCCTTATGCTGCACAGACAGCTGCTGAAGATTGTGCTGCTGTAGCACACGAAGCAGGTTTACGTAAAGTTAAAGTTTATGTAAAAGGACCAGGAAATGGTAGAGAATCTGCAATTCGTACGATTCATAATGCAGGTATTGAAGTATCAGAAATTATTGATGTTACTCCATTACCACACAACGGATGTCGTCCTCCTAAGAGAAGAAGAATCTAATTAAATTTATTATTAACGTTAAATTGGCAAACACAAAGTTATCGAAGGACTAAGCCTTAATTCATAACTGCTGATTTTAAATATTTTATTATGGCAAGATATAATGGACCTAAAACTAAAATTGCTCGTAAATTTGGTGAGGCAATTTTTGGAGATGATAAGTCTTTTGAAAAACGTAATTATCCTCCTGGACAACACGGACAGGCGAAGAAAAGAGCAAAACGTTCTGAGTATTCTTTACAATTACAAGAGAAACAAAAAGCAAAGTATACTTATGGTATTTTAGAGCGTCAATTCTCTAACTTATTTAAGAAAGCATCTTCTAGTAAAGGTATTACTGGAGAGGTATTATTACAATTGTGTGAATCTCGTTTGGACAACACTGTATTCCGTATGGGATTGTCTAATTCAAGAAGCGGAGCACGCCAGTTAGTATCTCACAGACACGTAACTGTTAACGGAGAAATCCTTAACATTCCTTCTTACCAATTAAAGCCAGGTGATGTTGTAGGTGTAAGAGAGAAATCTAAATCACTAACAGTGATAGAGAGTAGTTTGGCTGCTTCTTCTGCTGTTTATGAGTGGTTAACTTGGAACTCTGATACTAAAACTGGAACGTTTGTTGCGGTACCTGAAAGAATTCAGATTCCAGAAAACATCAAAGAGCAATTAATCGTCGAGTTGTACTCGAAATAATAATTAAGACACCAGTTAGCTATGGCAATATTAAATTTTCAGAAACCAGACAAAGTTATCATGATCGAATCTACTGATTTTGAAGGTAAATTCGAATTCAGACCGTTAGAGCCAGGTTTTGGTTTAACTGTAGGTAATGCTTTGAGAAGAGTATTATTATCGTCTTTAGAAGGTTTCGCAATTACATCTTTACGTATCGAAGGAGTTGAGCATGAGTTCTCAACTGTGGAAGGTGTTGTAGAGGATGTAACTGAAATCATCTTAAACTTAAAACAAGTTCGTTTTAAGCAACAGATTGAAGACACAGACAAAGAGTCTGTATCAGTATCGGTATCTGGTCAAAACCAAATCACTGCTGGTGATATACAAAAATTTACTTCAGGATTTCAAGTTTTAAACCCAGATTTAGTAATTTGTAACTTAGATAGCTCTGTAGCTATGAGTTTTGATATTACTATTGAAAAAGGTAGAGGATTTGTACCTGCGGACGAAAATAAAAAAATTAATGTACCTTTAGGAACTATTTTTACAGATTCTATTTACACTCCTATAAAGAATGTAAAATATGCTGTAGAAAACTACCGTGTAGAACAAAAGACAGACTATGAAAAATTAGTTTTTGACATTGTTACAGATGGCTCTATCAATCCTAAAGATGCATTGACTGAAGCTGCAAAAATATTGATTCACCACTTTATGTTATTCTCTGATGAGCGTATCACTTTAGAGGCTGATGAAATTGCTAGAACAGAAACTTATGATGAGGAGTCTCTACACATGAGACAACTATTGAAAACCAAATTGGTTGATATGGACTTATCTGTAAGAGCATTGAATTGTTTGAAAGCAGCAGAAGTTGAAACGTTAGGTGATCTTGTATCATTCAACAAAAATGACTTGATGAAATTCAGAAACTTTGGTAAGAAATCTTTAACAGAGTTAGACGAATTGGTAAATGTTAAAAATTTACATTTCGGAATGGATTTAAGCAAATACAAATTAGATAAAGACTAAACCCCTTTCATATTTTGCTCCCCAAGGTGGGTAGATGCAAGATGAAAGCTAAATCATTTTACAATGAGACACGGAAAAAAATTCAACCACTTAGGTAGAAAAACAGCACATAGAAGTGCAATGTTGGCAAATATGGCTTGTTCATTAATTGAGCATAAACGTATCAATACTACAGTAGCTAAAGCAAAAGCTTTACGTATGTATGTTGAGCCAATTATTACAAAATCTAAAGAGGATACTACTCACAACCGTAGAATTACTTTTTCTTATTTAAGAAATAAGGAAGCAGTTACTGAGTTATTCCAACAGATTGCTGTAAAAGTAGCAGACAGACCAGGAGGATACGTTCGTATCATCAAATTAGGAAACCGTCAAGGAGATAATGCTCCTATGGCTATGGTAGAATTGGTTGATTACAATGAAATCTACAATCCAAACGGAACTAAGAAGAAGAAAACGACTCGTAGATCTAGAAAAAAAGCTGATGCTCCTCAAGTGGATGCAGCTGAGTCTACAGAAACTACTGAAGAGTAATGATGATTTACATTTCGTAAAATATATAAAGGATAAACTATTTAATAGTTTATCCTTTTTTTATATTTGCAAAAATATTTTTACAAACATTCTTTGTTGAAAGCTTAGGTGAAAAACCTCCACCCAACAATAAAAACAACTTTTATGAAGTACAAAGAATTAAAAAAAGCAATTTTATTATTAGAGGACGGAACTATTTTTGAAGGAAAGTCTGTAGGTGTTGAAGGAACAACCATTGGTGAGATTTGTTATAATACAGGTATGACTGGTTATCAAGAAATTTTTACCGATCCTTCTTATTTTGGACAAATCATGGTAGCAACCAATGCTCATATCGGAAATTACGGTGTGAACGATGATGAAGTTGAATCTGATGGAATTAAGATTGCTGGATTGGTATGTAGAAATTTTAGTTTTGAATTTTCTAGAGATCGATCTAATGGTTCTTTAGAAGAATATTTTACAAAACAAGGATTGATTTCTATTACAGACGTAGATACTAGAGCTGTTGTAAGCTATATTCGTGAAAACGGAGCTATGAATGCTGCAATTTCAACTGAAATTGATGATATAGATGCTTTAAAAGCAAAATTGGCTGAAGCTCCTAGCATGAAAGGTTTAGATTTAGCTTCTGTAGTTTCCACCAAAGAACCTTATTTTTATGGAGATGAAAATGCAACGTATAAAGTTTCTGCATTGGATTTAGGAATCAAGAAAAATATTTTAAGAAATTTAGCTAAAAGAGATTGTTTTGTAAAGGTATTTCCTTGTACTGCTACTTTTGAAGAAATGGCAGCATTCAACCCTGATGGTTATTTCTTGTCTAACGGACCTGGAGATCCTGAACCTCTTGAGTCTGCACAAAAAGTTGCAAAAGAGATTGTTGATAAAGAGTTAACATTGTTTGGTATCTGTTTAGGGCATCAAATTATTGCATTATCTCAAGGTATTGCTACTTATAAAATGCACAACGGGCATAGAGGTATTAACCACCCAATAAAGAATCTAATTACTGGTAAAGGAGAAATTACTTCTCAGAATCATGGATTTAATGTAAGTAGAGAAGATGTTGAGGCGACTAATAATGTAGAAATTACTCACGTACATTTAAACGATAATACGGTAGCAGGTATTGCTATTAAAGATAAAAAAGTATTCTCGGTACAGTATCATCCAGAAGCAAATCCTGGACCACACGATGCTTCTTATTTATTTGATCAGTTTATAGACAACATGAAAAAATAAGTTGTCATTACATAAAGCAAAAACCATTCTAGAGAATACTTTAGAATGGTTTTTTTGTTTAATCTAATAATTTAGGATCTATATGTACATTGTATTTTTTCAATTCATCAAGGTGTTCTTTGTAATCAAAACTTTCTTGACTATAGGTTTTTTTTCTTAATTTATTGGTTTCCAATCTGCTTTTTGATCGAATAAAACGTCTTACATCTTCCGATTCGTACAAATGTAATTTAGGAACTTCCGCATTTGAACCATCTTCATTTTTAGCAACCATCACAAAATAAGAAGAATTACAATGTGTTTTTTTACCTGATTGAATGTTTTCAGATTCCACTCTAATCCCCACGGTCATAGAGGTATTCCCTACATAATTTACACGTGCTTTTAATGTTAAAAAATCTCCAACATTAACAGGGTTTAAAAAGTCTACTGTATTTACAGATGCAGTTACACAGTATTTTCCAGAATATTTAGAAGCACATGCAAAGGCTATTTGATCCATTAGGTTTAAAATGTAACCTCCATGAATTTTTCCACTAAAATTAGAATTTATTGGTTTCATCAATTCTGTAATTTCTACTTCAGAATCTTTTGAATTTTTGATAGTTTTTATCATAATCAATTTTGATTTTGTACGACACAAAACTAAGTGTTTTTTACGTAAATATACTTAGTTTTGTTGTTCTATTTTTTTAACAATGAATGGTAAAGTGCCAAAGTTTGGTCTACTGTTATTTCTATATTAAAAATATTCAGAATTCTTTGAAAACTGTTCTCTCCAAATTCAACTCTTTTTTCTTTAGAGACTGTTAATAAGTTTATTTTTTCGGCAATAGAGGCTACACTTTTATTAGTTGCTATATATCCATTTACACCTTCATCTACAAGTTCTGCACAGCCACCAGCATTGGTTACAATAATTGGTTTTTTTAGACACATACTTTCTGTAATAGCTCTTCCTAGGCCTTCTTTTAATGAAGTTTGAACATAGATGTCTGTACGTTTTAGAATTTCTTTAATGTCACTTTTATAGCCCAAAAGATGTATGTTTTCTGGGAAAGGGCTGTTGTTTTTTATTTGAGTCATATAATCATCATCGGTATTGTCTCCTACCAATACAAAATGGATATCTAATTCTTTGATGTTTTTGACAAGTTTTGCTGCTTTTACAAATAAATCCATTGCTTTTACTTTTCGTCTGTTTCCAACCGAAGTAATTACAATTGAATCAGGTTTTATACCCCAATCACTCAAATCATTCATTTCATAATTAGAAAACCAATCGGGATTATAGCCTTTGTATATTCTATGAACTTTGCGTTTGTTTTTTCCGAATAGTTGTTTTTTAAAATGAATAGCATTTCCATCGCTATTACAAATCATAGCATCTATTCTAGGATTAAGATAGGTTTTGTATGCTGATGGATCGTGCCAATGCACGCTAGTTGATCCCATATATCCAATAATTTTTACAGCCTTGTGTTTTTTTAAAGCAATACAAGTATTACTAGTGTTGCTTCCTCCAAAAACATGGACAATATTAAAATTATTTTTGAGTGTGTTTTCTTTCAAACGTTTTATAAAATCAGCGTCATTTTTATTAATGGGCTTGTCTTTAATGATGGGAATATTGTTAGATTTCAATAAGTTTTCAATCTCTTCTGAAAAATGTCCTTGAATCGTAACATCAACTCCTCTATGATGCATTACCATAAATTGTTTCAATTGTGCTTCGTAGACTCCTAAATCTCCACTATAATCACCAATAGATAATACTTTCATTTTTATTTGTATATTTTTTTAGATTCGTCCCAGTATACATCCATTTCTTTAAGACTTAAATCAGATAAATTAATTCCTTTTTTGAGCGTGTTTTCTTCCAAATACTCAAATCGTTTTTTAAACTTGGTATTGGTTCGTTCTAAGGCGTTTTCTGGGTTTACTCCAATATGTCTGGCATAGTTTACCATAGAAAATAAAAGATCTCCAAATTCCGCCTCTATGCGTTCTTGACTTCCGTTTTTAATTTCCACATTAAGTTCAGATAATTCTTCTTGTACTTTTTCCCACACTTGCTCTGGATGTTCCCAATCAAAACCTACGGCAGCTACTTTTTCTTGAATTCTGTTGGCTTTGATCATGGCGGGTAGCGAATTTGGTACTCCTTGTAAAACAGAGCTGTTTCCTTTTTCTTTTAATTTTAATTGCTCCCAATTTTGTTTTACCTCTTCTTCATTTTCTACAACAACATCACCATAAATATGAGGGTGTCTGTGAATTAATTTTTCAGAAATACTTTGGGCTACATCGGCAATATCAAAGGTATTTGTTTCACTTCCTATTTTGGCGTAAAAAACAATGTGTAAAAGTACATCACCTAATTCCTTTTTAATTTCTTCTAAATCATTGGTCAATATTGCATCTGCCAATTCGTAAGTTTCTTCAATGGTAAGATGTCTTAAAGACTCCATAGTCTGCTTTTTGTCCCATGGACATTGTTCTCTTAGCTCGTCCATAATGGTTAACAAACGATCAATAGCAGCCAGTTGTTCTTTTCTTGAGTTCATAAGATAAAATTAAAAAAGAGTTATAATTTTCTATAAAACTAGAAATTATAACTCTTTTAAGTGTGTTGTTTAGAGAAAATTATTGAGGAGCGTTTTGAGCTTCTTCTAATTTTTTTAAATCTTCTTTGATGGTCTCAAAGTCAAACTCAGCATTTACAAGTATGTTGTACCATTGTACCACTTTTTTAATGTTAGAAACGTATACACGTTCTTCATCATAATCAGGTAACACTTCGTTGAATAAAGCTACCAATTCTTTGTCAGAAGCTTTGTGACTGATGGATGCTTTTCCTTCGTATTTGTCATGAATCGCTATGAAAACAATTCCTAAAGCAACTTCAGTTTCGTATGTATAAATTCCAATATCGCTTAACACACTTACGTTTTGTGTGTTTTTAACTGGAGTTTTTTTACCATCTAATAAAGAAGAGGTGATAAATCCTCCTTTAGTCTGTCCCAATATTTCATACAATCCTGGCTTTCCAGAAATTGCGATCACTTTTGTTAAACTCATTTCTAAATTATTTTTAATTATCTTCTTTTTGCATTGTAATAACGCATTCTATAATCTGCACCAACTTTTCCTATAGAGATGTTTGCTAATTTTCTTTTTAACAATCTCTTTTTTAAGGATGAAATTTTATCGGTAAATAAAACTCCTTCAATATGATCGTATTCGTGTTGAAAAACTCTTGCTGCCAATCCATTAAGAGTAGCCTTGTGAGTCTTGAAACTTTCATCTTGATAGGTTACATGTATGGTTTCGTTTCTCCAAACATCTTCTCTAACATCCGGAATACTTAGGCAACCTTCTTCAAAAGCCCATTCGTCTCCTTCTTCACTTACTATTTTAGGGTTGATAAATACTTTTCTAAATGTAGCTAAAACCTCTCTTTCTTCTGCTTCTAAATCTTCATCTTCGGCAAATGGAGTTGCATCTACAATAAAAAGACGTATTGATTTTCCTATTTGTGGAGCTGCCAAACCTACACCGTTTGCGTTTTCCATGGTTTCCCACATGTTGGCAATTAAGGTGGATAAGTCTGGATAATTTTTGTCTATTTCTTGTCCTACTTTTCTTAAAACAGGATCTCCGTAGGCAACAATGGGTAAAATCATAATGCTTTTCTAAAATTCCGTGCAAAAGTACAAAGAATAGCTTGGAGTTTTAAGTATGTCCTAAGAAAAAAGTAAAGAGAGTTGCTTTCTATAGCTTTTTGTACTTGTTTATATACCATTCAATTGTTTTTACAATACCAGATTCAAAGTTTTCGTCGGCTTTCCAACTCAAGTTTGTTTCTATTTTGGTTGCATCAATGGCATATCTTCTATCATGACCTGCTCTGTCTTGTACATAGCTAATTTGTTCTTTATAACTTCCTGTTTCTTTAGGGAGTATTTGGTCTAAAATTTCACAAATATTTGTAGCAATGTAATTGTTGTTTCGTTCATTTCTACCACCAATATTGTAGACCTCTCCAGAAATCCCTTGGTGATATGCAAGATCAATTCCTTTGCAATGGTCGGTAACGTATAGCCAATCTCTAATGTTTTTTCCATCTCCATATATTGGAATGTTTTCTCCGTTAATAGCTTTTCTAATTACAGTTGGTATTAATTTTTCATCATGCTGCTGAGGCCCGTAATTGTTAGAACAATTGGTGATAATAGTATTCATTCCATAGGTATGATGATAGCTTCTTACCAACATATCGCTACTCGCTTTAGAAGCGCTATAAGGAGAGTTAGGTGCGTACGGTGTTTGTTCTGTAAACAAACCAGTTTCTTCTAATGTTCCATATACTTCGTCTGTTGAAATATGTAAAAAGCGAGAATTGAGATGTTCTTTTTTGTAGCAAAAGGGTTGAAGCATCCAATGTTTATAAGCCACATCTAGGAGTGTGAAGGTTCCATTTACGTTGGTTTCTATAAAAACGCCAGGATTGTTGATGGAATTGTCTACATGAGATTCTGCTGCAAAATGAATGACTCCTTGAATTTTATTTTCTGAAAATATTCTTTCAATCAAAGACCTGTCACAAATATCACCTTTGATAAAAGTATGTCTTGGATGTGTGTCAACTTCAGCTAAATTCTCTAAACTTCCAGCATAGGTCAATTTGTCTAAACTGATCAATTTATAATCAGGATAAGATTCAATAAAATGATAGATAAAATTTGAGCCTATAAAACCAGCGGTTCCTGTTACTAATATTGTTTTCATTTATAGTTTTTTACATCTCGACTCCGTTCGATGACCCGTTTTATTGTCAGTGTTCGAACGTAGTTGAGAACTAAAGGTTAAATTAAGAAATTTATACAAATTACTTTTTGATGTCTATGCTATAATTTTTTTATACAGTCTGCTAAAGAAGTTTTCCAGTGAGGAATTTCTATGTCAAAGGTGTTTTTAATTTTTGACTTGTTCAACAAAGCAAATAAAGGTCTTTTGGCTGTTGTAGGATATTCTTTAGAAGTAATAGGGTATACTTTACAAGTTGATTTTTGTTGTTGAAATATTTCAAAAGCAAAGTCGTACCAAGAACAAACACCATCGTTAGAGTAGTGATAAATTTCTACGTTCTGATTGTCTATTTTAGGAAGAATGTCTAAAATAGTTTTTGCCAAATCAGCAGCATAGGTAGGAGTTCCAATTTGATCGGAAACAATATTGAGAACGTCTTTTGTTTTTGCCAATTTCAACATGCTTTTTACAAAATTATTTCCATAGCTAGAGTAGACCCAAGAAGTTCTTATGATGATAGAATTTTTTGGATTGATTTCTAACAAAGCTTGTTCTCCTAACCATTTGGTTTTTCCGTACATGTTTAGCGGGTTTGGAGTATCCGTTTCCGTATAAGCAACATGTTGTTTCCCGTCAAAAATATAATCTGTAGAGATATGAATTAATTGAATATCTTGTTCTTTGGCAATTGCACTTAGGTTTTTTGTAGCTAAGTGATTGATGTTATTACAGCTGTCTATAAATTCTTCAGCTTTTTCTACATTGGTGTAAGCTGCACAATTTATAATTGTTTGTATCTTATTTTTTAAACAAAAAACACGAACCTGTTCCTTGTCTGTAACATCTAGATAAGGAGTGTTTGTGAAAAAGAAATGATATTGGTTGTATTGAGAGGCTAAAAATTGAATTTCGGAACCCAATTGACCTTTTGCACCAGTAACTAAGATATTACTCATAATAGTTTAGATTGTAATCAAACAAAGTAGCTTCTTGCAAAGTAGGGTTTAAGGTATCTTTTTCTGATAAAATGAACTCACTTGGCTTTAATCCCCAATCAATCTGTAAAGTAGCATCATCATAAGCAATTCCTCTTTCGTGTTCAAAACTATAGGGTGTATCTATTTTATAGCTAAAAATAGCCGTATCACTTAAGACAATATATCCATGAGCAAATCCTTTAGGAATTAGCAACTGTTTTTTGTTTTCAGCAGACAACTCAATAGCAACATGCTGCCCAAAAGTAGGAGAGCCCACTCTAATATCTACAGCAATATCAATAACTTTTCCGTACACTACTCTTACCAATTTGGTTTGTGCAAAATCGCCTATTTGGTAATGCAATCCTCTTAAAACCCCTTTTTTAGAACTAGACTCATTGTCTTGACAAAACTCTATTTTGTGTCCTAAAAAATCATTCAAAGAGAGGGCTTTGTAAGATTCCATAAAATAACCTCTATGATCTCCAAAAACTTTGGGTTCGCAAATAATGATTTCTGGAATGGAGGTACGTGTATACTTCATTTATTTTGTTGCTTTTCTAATTAAATACTGTCCGTATTCATTGTTTTTCATTTCTTCACCCAAAATTAGCAATTGTTTTTTGTCAATATAACCTTCTTCGTAAGCAATTTCTTCTATACAAGCTACTTTTAAACCTTGCCTTTTTTCTAAGGTGTGAATAAAGTTAGAGGCTTCTAGCATGGAATCACAAGTACCCGTATCTAACCAAGCATAACCTCTACCCATAATTTCTACATGCAACTGTTTGCGTTCCAAGTAAGTTTGGTTTACTGTAGTTATTTCCAATTCTCCTCTTTTGCTAGGTTTGATTTTTTCTGCAATTGAAATGACATCATTAGGATAAAAATACAATCCAGAAACGGCATAATCACTTTTTGGATGAGATGGTTTTTCTTCTATGCTTAACACATTTTTGTCAGAGTCAAATTCTACCACACCATAACGTTCGGCATTGTTTACATAGTATCCAAAAATAGAAGCTTTGTTTTCATCCTTTAACCTTTTGATAGCATCTGTCAACAAACGAGTAAATCCTTGTCCATAAAAAATATTGTCTCCTAAAATTAAGGTTACATTGTCTGTACCAATAAAATCTTTACCAATAATAAAAGCTTGGGCAAGCCCTTCTGGTTTGGGTTGTATGGCATAGGTAATTTGTATTCCTAATTGGGATCCATCACTCAGTAAGTTTTGAAATCGGATTTGATCTTCGGGAGTGGTAATGATTAAAATATCTTTGATGCCAGCCAACATTAACACAGATAACGGATAGTAAATCATGGGTTTGTCGTAAATGGCAATCAATTGTTTGCTTGTCGCTTTTGTTAACGGATACAGTCTGGTTCCTGAACCTCCGGCAAGTATAATTCCTTTCATAATGTTTGTTCTATAAAGTTAAGATACTTGTTTTTTTGATGTTCTAAACTCCACTTTTCTTTTGAATATTGTTTTTTGGGATTTTCTAAAATCTTAAAAAAGGTTTTTGGGTTTCTAAAATCATAGAAATAACTAGTCTCTTTAAATTCCTTGTTTTGCGAAAAATGCTGTTCCAAAAGCATAGTTTTTTGAAAAGAATAAGCCCAGTTATAAGTACCTGTAACTTTGTATTTGATGTATTTTTCAAACAATTTGTTGTTTGGGTGTACCAAAGGTAGCATAAAATCTGCCAGAGCAATGTATTCATAAAAATCAGTATCAGGTACGTGATTTTCAAAAAGGTGAAATTGATCAGAATAAGAAGTTTTGGATAATTCTTTTTTAAATGAGATACCTTCTTCTGTATTTATATTTCCTAGAATAATAAACTTTATGTTTTTGGGAACTTCTTGAAATTGAAGTAAAAAGGAATAATCTCTCCTTATTGATTGCACTTTACCAGGAATTAAAATCCATGTTTCATTAGCTGATTTTATTACATTGGAATTTGAGCTCACTTTTTCATCAAAAAAAATAAGATACGTGCTTTCTGTCTTGGTTTTTGTCAACTTTTCTTTTTGAATGTTTTGTTTTATAAAATCACTCAATACAAAATACCCTTTTAGTTTTTTACTAATTATTTTTTGTTTCAGGCTGCTTTTTAATCGATTTGGATTGTGTAATATTCCCCAAAAGGAAATTTTTGTATTGAACAAAAACAACAATAAAAACTTGAAAATTTTCCTTTCTGCAGAATTGATAATAACTTTGACAAAATTACCTGAAATCAATTGCTGTTTTAACTCTATAGAAGTTTTTTTTATTTCTTTTTTAGAATCTAATTCTAAAGGTTTTTTAGTGATATAGGCTAAGTCAGGAATTATAGAAAGACTGTTTTTATTTATAAAAACAGTGATGTTATATGTGTCTTTTAAAAATAAAATTTGGCTATAGATGCATTCTGCATGAGAAGTATCAAATTCTATAATAGCAATTTTAGGTTTGTTGTTTTTTAAACTCATAAAATTATGATGACATTAAAAATCAGGAAATATTTAAAAACTCTTGTAGAATAATAGTAGCACTAATTTTATCTACCAAGCCTTTGTTTTGTCTTTTTTTCTTGCTAATTCCACTAGAAATCATAGTGTTAAAAGCCATTTTGGAGGTAAAACGTTCGTCAAACCTTTGTATAGGAATGTGATAAGTGTTGTCTAGTTTTTTTATAAAATCTTGAATAAAAACTTCACTTTCGCTGTGGCTACCGTCCATTTGTTTAGGTTCTCCAACTACAAATAATTCAACGGTATTGTTCTTTAAATATTGATTTAAGTACACAAAAATTTCTTTGGTAGGAATGGTGTCTAAACCAAAAGCCATCATTTTTAAGTCATCAGTTTCTGCCAAACCAATTCTTACGGTACCATAATCAAAAGCGAGTATTTTGGGCATTCTAGTTGTTTTAGAAGTTTAAAAATAGTTGGTCTATTTTATTAGAGCAATTTTTCCAGGTATGTTCTAATACCGTTTCTCTTACGTTGGTTGTTTGCAAGGCTGCTTTTTCTATCAAATCCATTACTTCTTTGTAATCGGCATCTGTATTGAATAAATACCCATTTTCTCCGTGATTGATCAAATCGGGACAAAAACCTGTACGAGATGCAATAGGAAAACAGTTAGAAAGCATGGCTTCTAATACAGGTACAGGACCTCCTTCTAATATAGACGGAGAAACAAAAATATCAATTAAATTGTAGAAGCTTGGGTATTTCTCGTAATCTTGATTGTTGTAGTAAGTAAAATTTTTAAATTGTATAAGTTCTTCGTATTTATCAAACTTGTCCCAATTTTTTCCAATCAAGTAAAAGTGTCTATGTGGCATATTTTTCACCAATTCATAAATTATTTCTGGATTTTTTCGCTCACCATATGCACTACAAAAACCAACTGTTCCGGTAACTCGCTCGTGTGGATAGAAGTAATCGGAACAAGATGCTATGTGAATTACTTCAATTTTTTCAGGTTTTAGACCGTCTTCTATTAATTGTTTTTTTATGTCGTTATTCAAACAAATCACTTTGTCTACTTTGTTTAGGCACCAAATAATGTGGGTTTTAGAAAATGAAGAGGTCCAGTTGGTATGCGTAAACATTACAATAATCTTTTTTTGTAATATTTGAGGATTGTGCCTAACAGCTCTACAAAAATATTGGGGAAAAATAAAAAAATAACCATCAGAATTGGGGAGTTCCCTTAACTTGTTATGGTAATAGTCTTGAGCATCCAAGTCTGAAAAGCTAGCCAATCTTTTTACTTTTGCACCAAAAATCCATTCTTTGTCTACTTCTCTAGCTACATAGGTAATGGTTGTAAACGGTGCGTTTTTTGTAGTTTTAATAACTTTACTTTTGGCCATAGCCAAGAGGTACCGCCATTTGTAAAGGAGGTTAAAAATAAGTAATTCTTTAAGCATTTATAGCACAGTTAGTTAGTTGTCTAAAATTAAAATAAAATTTTATAGGTGCAAATTTAGTTTATATATTCTATTTTGTGGCTTTAAGTGCTAATTTGAGCAATATGTTTGTCTTTTTGTATATTTACAATTAAGGATTAAGGATTTGTGTGTACCTTGGTACCGTTTTTAAAATAATTTTAGATGAAGATAGGTTTTGATGCCAAGAGAATTTTTCACAACCAAACAGGTTTGGGGAATTATAGTAGAGATACTGTACGAATTTTGGCTTCTTTTTTTCCTGAGCATGTGTATACATTGTTCAATCCTAAGCCAGGAAAAATAGATCGGTTAACAATAACGGATTCTATGAAAATAGTACATCCTACTTCTTTTATTTGGAAGAAATTTAGCAGTATTTGGAGACAGAAACCCATTGTAAAAGATTTGTTGAGTAATGATATTGAAATTTATCACGGTTTGACAAATGAATTGCCTAGAGGTATTGAAAAAACTAACATCAAAACAGTTGTAACCATTCACGATTTGATTTTTGTAAGATATCCTAAATTGTATTCTAAAATAGATCAAAAAATACATTTCAATAAGTTTAAATATGCTGCTAATGTTGCAGATGTGGTGATTGCGATTAGCGAGCAAACCAAAAGAGATATTGTTGAGTTTTTAGGTGTGTCCAAAGAAAAAGTAAAAGTAATTTACCAAGGATGTCACCAAGCTTTTAAACAAGACTATTCTGAGAAAGAATTAGAACTTGTTAAAGAAAAATATAAACTTCCGGAACGCTACATTTTAAATGTAGGAACTATTGAAGAACGAAAAAACGTTCTTACATTGTTAAAATCCGTTAGAGATTTAAACGTTTCTGTGGTTGTAGTGGGGAGAGAAACCAAATACGCAGAAAGAGTAAAATACTACATAGAAAAACATAAAATGGAGGATAGGGTTTTCTTTTTAAAAGGTGTGGAGATGCAAGAGTTGGCTATGATTTATAAAATGGCTAGTTTGTTTGTGTATCCTAGTATTTTTGAAGGATTCGGAATCCCAATTATTGAAGCTTTGTATTCTAAAACACCTGTAATTTCATCTACAGGAAGTTGTTTTGCAGAAGCAGGTGGTCCTTTTAGTATGTATGTAAACCCAACAGATAGTAAAGGTTTTAGAGATAGAATATCTTTAGTGTTAGAAAACGAAGAGTTGCAGAAAAATATGATAGAAAAAGGATGGGAATATGTACAGCAATTTAATGATAAAGCCATTGCAACTAAAATGGTAAACCTTTATAAAAGCTTGTAAAAATGAAAACCATTGTTTTTTTTAATTCTGTTGCTGCTTGGGGAGGAGGAGAAAAATGGCATTTAGAAATGGCATCTTATCTTCATGATGAGCAATACCGCGTAATTGTGTATTGTCAAAAAGGTGGAGAATTGTATCAAAAAACAATTGCTAAAAAAATTGAAACCAGACCTATTGATGTTGGGAATTTAAGTTTTTTAAACCCATATACAATCCTAAAATTAAAGGCATTGTTCCAAAAAGACGATCCAGATTTATTGATCTTAAATATTTCTAAGGATATCAAATCGGGAGCATTGGCAGCCAAACTAGCGGGAGTTAAAAAAATTGTGTACAGAAGGGGAAGTGCCATTCCAATTAAAGATAATTTTTTGAATAGGTGGTATTTTAAACATGTGGTTACAGATATGTTGACCAATTCTATAGCAACTAAAAAAACAGTGAATGAAAAAAATCCCAATTTATTTCCTGAGGACAAAATAAAAGTAATCTATAATGGTTTGCATTTAAATGAATACTACCTGAATCGTAAAACGGACGATACCACTTTTGTGATCGGAAATTTAGGAAGATTAGAGTTTCAAAAAAATCAAACAGCATTGATCGATTTGGCTGTTTTGCTCAAAGAGAAAATACAAGATTTTAAAATTCTTATTGGTGGAGATGGTCGATTGATGCACGATTTGAAACAAAAAGCAAAAAATTTAAAAGTAGATGATGTTATAGATTTTCAAGGTTATATTACCAATGTAAACTGTTTTATGTCTCAAATAGATGTTTTTGTATTGCCGTCACATTGGGAAGGTTTTGGTTATGTTTTAGCTGAGGCTTCTTACCATCAAAAACCTATTGTAGCTTATAATGTAAGCAGCAATCCTGAAATTGTTAAGAATGACATTACTGGGTTTTTATTGCCAAAAGATGCCTTAGACTTAATGGCAGAAAAACTACTCTTTTTAAAAAATAACCCAGATTTAAAAGAGAAAATAGGAATAGAAGGGCGTGAATTTGTAATGCAAAACTTTGATGCCAAAATTAATCAAAAAGCTGTAGAGGAATATTTATTAGAAATAATCTAGATATACTAATATCAGTATTTCTTTATATTATTTAACTCAACCTTTACCTATCTTTAACGTCTTGTTTGTAGAATAGACTTTAAATGTTTGTGTTTTTTTATAGGGAAATACTTTCTTGAAGTGTCTTAAGTATTAAGAATGACATTTATTAGCTACTTTTGCAAAAAAAAATGATGCTGGAATGAAAGGAAGAGAATTGAAAATTTTAATTGATCTAGAAAGGTTGAGGTATTTTAATTCAGGTATTGCTAACGTTTTTAGGAATTTAGCAATAGGACTGTCTGAAATAAAAGAAGTGGAACAAAAGGGGATATTTTTGTTTGGACCCTTAGAGCCTGTAAATAGTTTAAAAACTAGATTTTCTGTTGTAAAAAGGAGAAGTTCTTATAAAATAATTCCGTTACATACATTTAGATACAATATAATACACACAAGTCACCAATTATCATCTTATTTTCATTACAAAAGCCCTAGGCAGAAAAAAGTAGTGACACTACATGATTTAAATTTTTTACATGAGAATATTTCTGAGAAGAAAGGTAAAAAAGAGTTGAAAAAAGTAAAACGTAACATTGAAAATGCGGATGTTATTGTATGTATTTCAGAGTTTACAAAAAATGATCTGATAGAAAATAAACACTTGTTTTCATTTTGTAAAGAGCCACAAATTAAAGTTATTTATAACGGAGTTCGTTTTCCAGAATCTAAAAAAATATACGATTTGGGAAAATACACCTATTTAAAAAACAAAAAATACATTTTAAATATTGGTGTTTTATTTCCTAAAAAAAATCAATTATCGTTGATTAGAATGTTACCTTTTATAGATGAAGATTTGGTTTTGGTTGTTTCTGACCAAAACGCGTGTTATATGAAAAAAATACAGTCTGAAATAGATTTTTTAGGCATGTCTCATCGTGTTCATTTTTGTGAAAATATATCTGAAGAGGTAAAATGTGGATTGATTCAAAATTGCACATCTTTGTGTCAACCATCCAAAGCAGAAGGATTTGGAATTCCGATTATAGAGGCCATGAGTTTTGGAAAACCAGTATTCTTAAGTAAATTAACAAGTCTGCCAGAAGTAGGAGGAGATGTTGCCTTTTATTTTAATAATTTTAAAACAAAACATATGGTTGATGTGTATAAAAAAGGGATGCAAGATTATGAAGAAACGAAAGAAGCATTTTCTCAGAGTTTAATTTCAAGAGCTAAAAAATTTGATTACAAAACGATGGCATATCAATACTATGAAGTATACAAGTCTTTGTTAGTTTAAATAAACGAAAAGAGGTTGTTCATTATTGAGCAACCTCTTTTTGTATAAATACGATTTGATCTGAAGTTAATTTGTTCGTTAACTTCTATAATCTAAACAATTTGTTGACTATTGTTTTTTTCTTTTTTTGCTTAGCATAAAGTAGTCGCTCTTTCATCAGATTACCGATTTTTAAATACGACAAATCATTCATAATAGTCTGTTGTGCATTTAACGCAACATCTTTATTGTTTTGTTTAAATATTTCTTTCATTTTTATACTTGCATCCTGAACGCTTGCATCTGCACCAATAAATCCTTTTTTTATCATACCATGGCTGCTCTTGAGTGGACTAAGTGTGTATTTTACAGGAAAGCTATTGTTGATGTTCATAAACTCCATATTTCCAGAATAGCCCGTTGCTATTACTGGTTTTTTAAAATACATGGCTTCTGCCATTGTCAAACCAAATCCTTCAGATCTGTGAAGAGAAACAAGTGAGTCACAGTTTTGAATCAACCCGGTTAGTTCTGTTCTTGAAATACGTTCGTTTAGAATTTTAATATTGGTGTTGTCTTTAATAAGATTGTGAAATTTATTTTTTTCTTCAGGAAAATCATCCAAATTTATACACTTTACCAACAACAGCACATCGTTGTTGTCTTTGTCAAAAGTATCTTTAAACGATTGCACTACGGCAAAAGGATTTTTTCTTAATATGGCACTATGAGAGTCAAAAATGGTTAAGAATATAAATTTATCTTCGGGTAAATCAAGTTCTTTTCTATTGAGGTTTGAATTAGAAATTTCTATCGGATGCGGGAAACATATAACAGGGCATAACGCTTTTTGAGAAAAGATTTTTACACAGAAATCACTTGCTGTCCAAATTTCATCAAACAGGCTCATATATGGTAGTATTTCTTTAGGAATTTCCATGAATTCCCAAACCCAAAAAGCGATGTTGTATTTGTTTTTAAACTGAGATTTGCCTAAATCTTTAATGAATTTTTTTATGGTACCTATGTTTATATGAAAAATATTGATATCGTGTTTTTTAGAATCTTCAATAGCTCTGTTGTTGTAGGAGTCTCTTTTGTGATTAAAGAGATAACTAACAACATTAACATCAATTCCAGATTTTTCTAAAGCATTTACATTTGAAATAGTAGCTTCAGTTAATCCACAAGGTTCATTAAAATAACCAATATAATTTACTCCTAACATTTTTTTTTAAAACAAATATAGAAATAAAATGACTAGTCTTTGAGTTTGTAATGAGGTAACGTTGGGTGATTTTTTCAGTAAAAACAATTAGATTTTAAGAGTCTATTTTAAAGGTAAAAATATACGTGTGTATTTTGTTGATAGTCAGTAGATTTTTATCTCATAGATTTTTTAATTCTTTTTTTGATATTACTTAAAATAGAGATCATATTTCTTTTTTGAAGTTTTACAATTTGTCTTTCAAGTTCTGTGTTTTTTGAAATTAATTGATCGATAAGAATACTTATGGAAGAATTTGTTGTTCTATCATTTTCGGTAATAAATTCATCAATTGATTGTTTGATGGAAGAAATTTGTTCTGTTTGAAAAGATTGAAGTTCCAGAATAGATTTATAACCCCAGTATAATTTTCGAATAGGTCTAATATCTATAGAATCAACAGTTAGTGTTTTTGTTTGTAGTGTGTTTGTTTCTTCAAATAAATAATTCCAAAAAGACATACTCATCGTATAAGGTATGTTTTTAGAATTTTCAGGAATGTAAGAGTGTAAAAATTGCGTTACTTTTTTACCAAAAAAATGAGCTTCTTCTGCAACACTAGATGAGGTGGTTACAACTTCGTTTATTGAATCAGAACTTAGAAGCCTGTATATTTCTTCGTCTGTATTTTGAATAACGGGATTGGCTCTAATTTCTGGGTTGTTATTTTTTGAAAAGGGATGTGCTTTGTAATAAAAAGATGTTTTTTCTGAGCTAGATGTTATAATCTCACTTAAGTAATCATCAAGGCAAAGAAAGGTGTGTCCATTCCAAACAGACAAATCTTCTTCAACCTGACCCACAAGAAGTGTACTGTTTTTAGGATATTCTAATTTTGGAAAATTGTTGTTGATTAATTCTTTCACATAATTAGCTTGCTGATAATAGTATTCCGTGGCTTTTATAGATACTGATTCTAATTTTTGTTGCAAAAAAAGATCGTTAGAACTCAAAGAAAATGTTTGTCTATCACAATATCTTAAAGGGCTAAAGTATATAAAAACAATTTTGTTGTGAAATGAATTTAAAATATTGCGTGTTTCCTCTGTACACTCAAAAGCAATAAGAACGTCATAGGGTTTTGTTATTTCTCTAAAATACTCCGTGATTGGGGAAATATTTTCTTCCTCAACCGTTGCGTAGGGAGTTTTGGGGAGTAAGTTGATGATATCGTCACTTATCACTAAGTCACAGATTCTGACAATTTCATAGTCGTCTCCTTGAAACCATAAATTTAAAAGCCAATCATGATTTGTAGGAGCATGATGAATAGGGTGTCTAAAAACATCTGATAAGAATAAAATTTTCATGGAATAAAAGTATATGGTATTGACTCGTGAAAAAATGGATACTCTTTTTCAAAAATCACAAATTTAATTGGAATGTTTTGTTTTGTGCTCACAAAATTATGAACAAACAAAGAATAAGGTTTTATTAGGGCTAAAGTATTAACTTTGCCCGATATTTATTATTTGGAATGAAAAACTTAAGACATTTTATAAAATACCTAACACCTTACAAATTTAATTTTGCATTAAGTGTTGTTTTTAACTTTCTATACTCATTATTTTCAGCATTGTCTATGCTTTCTTTAATGCCTGTAATGAATGTATTGTTTAAAGAAGGAGAAAAGGTTTATGAAAAGCCAAATTTTGATGGTTTTAGTAGTTTAAATAAAGAAACGTTAGAAGCGTTTATGAATTATTTCATCACATCCAATACACAAGATAAAGGAGCGTTTAGTACATTGATATGGATGATGATATTTATGATTATTGCCTTTTTCTTAAAGAATTTGTTTGCATATATGTCTATGGTATACATGACTTATTTAAACAACGGAGTCTTAAAAGATTTAAGGAATGATGTCTACAACAAAGTAACATCATTACACGTGTCTTTTTTCTCAGGAGAGCGTAAAGGAGATTTGATTTCAAGAATGACCGCAGATATTACTACGATAAAATCATCATTTATGAATGCTATAATGATGATTGGTAGAGAGCCATTAACGTTATTGTTTACCTTAGGAGCAATGCTTTGGATCAGTTGGAAGTTGACCATATTTGTATTGGTGTTTTTACCTGTAGCAGGGTTTTTAATTTCCAGATTGGGTAGAACAATCAAAAATATATCTGGAGATATTTTTGCGCTAGAAGGAAATTTACTTTCGCGAATAGAAGAAACTTTGGGTGGAATTAAAATCATTAAAAACTTTACGGCAGAAGCATTTTTTAAAAATAAATTCAAAGCACAATCAGAAGAAATCAATCATATGAACAATGTGATTGGAGCCAGAATGGCAATGGCAGGTCCTTTGAGTGAGTTCCTAGGAGTTTTTACTATTTCTATATTATTTGTTTACGGAGGAACTTTGGTTTTGTTAGAAGAAACATTGACAGGGGGGGCATTTATCACTTACATGGGATTGGCTTATCAAATTTTAACTCCAGCAAAAGCAATGGCAAAAGCAAGTCATGCTATTCAAGGTGGAAACGCAGCATCAGAAAGAGTACGCTTTATTTTAGATGCGGTAAACCCATTAAAAGATAGTGAAGGAGCAAAAGTGATTCAAGGCTTTGAAAAAGAAATTAGATTTGAAAATGTCTCTTTTAAATACGAAAATGAATATGTGCTAAAAGATTTTAGTTTGACCGTTCCTAAAGGAAAAACAGTGGCTTTGGTAGGAGAATCTGGAAGTGGAAAGTCTACATTAGCCAATTTAGTGACTAGATTTTATGATGTAAATGAAGGGAATATCTTTTTTGATGGAATGGATATTAGAACTGTAAGAACAGAATCTTTAAGAAATCAAATGGGAATTGTGGCTCAAGATTCTATTTTGTTTAATGATACAATTGCTAACAATATTTCTTTAGGAGTAGACAACGCTTCGGAAGAAGCTATTGTGAATGCTGCAAAAATTGCGAATGCTCATAACTTTATTACGGAATTTGAACGTGGGTATCAAACCAATGTTGGTGATGGAGGAAGTTCTTTGTCAGGAGGGCAACGTCAACGTGTTGCTATTGCAAGAGCTGTTTTAAAAAATCCGCCAATTATGATTTTGGACGAGGCAACTTCTGCATTGGATACAGAGTCAGAAAAAGTAGTACAAGATGCTTTGGAAAACATGATGGTAAACAAAACATCTATTGTTATTGCACATAGGTTGTCTACCGTAAAAAATGCCGATTTGATTATTGTGATGAAAAAAGGCAGAATTCTTGAGCAAGGTACACATCAGGAATTGATTGCCATGGGAGGAATGTATTCCAAACTAGTAAGTTTGCAATCTTTGGAAGTGTTAGGTATAGAAGAATAACAACGATTTGATAAATTAAGAAGGATGTTTTCAATAGAAAATAAAACCATTTTGTATCCTACAGACACTGTTTGGGGAATTGGTTGCGATGCTACCGACGAAAAACTGGTAGCAAAAATCTATGAAATAAAACAAAGAGAAGAAACCAAGAGTTTGGTTATTTTGGTAGATTCTTTAGAAATGCTTCAGAAATATATTCAAAACGTACCCTCAAAAGCATTAGACATTTTATCCCAAGTAACTCAACCAACTACCATCGTTTATGAGCATCCTATGGGTTTGGCAAAAAATGCTGTTGGTAAAGACAATACAATTGCAATTCGAATTGCTTCGGATGATTTTTGCAAAAAAATGATTGCAGATTTTGGAAAACCGATTGTTTCTACCTCTGCAAATATCAGCGGAGACCCTACTCCCAAACAGTTTTCGGAAATAAACCCTGCCATTTTGCAAGCTGTAGATTATGTAGTAAATTTGCACCACGATAAAATTTGTGAGAAATCATCTACGATTCTTAAAATCACAAATCAAAATCAGGTAACCGTAATTAGAGCTTAATGCAAATTTTAGAAAACTACAGACAAGCAATACAACATCCTATCTTTGAATTTATCACAGAAGCAGCAAAACAATTGCAAGTGGACGCTTATGTGATAGGAGGTTTTGTGCGTGATTTTATTTTAGAACGAGGTACTGCCAAAGATGTAGATATTGTGGCTGTAGGAAGTGGAATTGAGTTGGCTTTAAAAGTTGCTGAATTGTTACCAAACAAGCCTAAAGTTCAGGTGTTTAAAACCTACGGAACGGCTATGTTAAGGTATCAAGATATAGAAGTTGAATTTGTGGGAGCTCGTAAGGAATCTTATACGGAAGATAGTCGAAATCCAGAAGTGGAAGAAGGAACTTTACAAGATGATCAGAACAGAAGAGATTTTACGATCAACGCATTGGCCATTTCGTTGAATGCAAATTCGTTAGGTGTTTTGTTAGATCCGTTTGATGGTGTACAAGATTTGCAAGCTAAAATTATTAGAACTCCATTAGATCCAGACATTACATACTCAGACGATCCTCTAAGAATGATGCGTGCGATTCGATTTGCAACCCAGTTGAATTTTACTATTGAAAGTGACTCTTTGTCTGCAATAACTAAAAACTCAGAACGATTGAAAATTATTACACGAGAACGTGTGATGGTAGAAATCAATAAAATATTAGAAGCTCCTGTGCCTTCTGTAGGTTTTTTACATTTGGAAAGAACAGGATTGTTGACTCAGATTTTACCAGAGTTGACCAGTTTAAAAGGAGTAGAAGAAGTAGAGGGACAGAAACACAAGGATAATTTTTACCATACATTAGAAGTTGTTGATAACATTTCTGAAAATACAGACGATGTTTGGTTAAGATGGGCTGCTTTGTTACACGATATTGGAAAAGCACCTACCAAACGTTTTTCAAAAAAAGTTGGATGGACGTTTCATAATCATGAATTTGTTGGTTCTAAAATGGTGTACAAATTGTTCAAAAGATCAAAATTGCCATTGAATAACAAAATGAAGTTTGTTCAGAAAATGGTTTTGCTAAGTTCTAGACCTATTGTATTGGCTTCAGAAGTTACAGATTCTGCAATTCGTAGATTGGTGTTTGATGCGGGTGATGATATTGAAAGTTTGATGACTTTGTGCGAAGCAGACATCACAACTAAAAACCCTAACAAATTCAAACGCTACCATAGCAATTTTAAATTGGTTAGAGACAAAATTAAAGAAGTTGAGGAGAGAGATAGAGTTCGTAACTTTGAACCTCCTATTTCTGGTGAAACAATCATGACTACATTTGATTTGAAACCATGTAGGGAAATAGGGCAAATAAAAGATCACATAAAAGAATCTATTTTAGACGGTTGTATAGAAAATAATTACGAACAAGCTTTTGAATTGATGTTGTTAAAAGGAAAAAAATTGGGGTTGACCCCAAAATTATAAAATATACAAATTAAGAAATGGTGATGGGTCGAAGAGAAAATCTTCGACCTTTTTTTGTTTTCCATAGTTTTTATTTTGTCCCAATAGGTGTTGTTTAAAAGCTTTTTTGTTTAATTAATGTAGGTTTAAAATGAGGATTGTTTAAAATATTAACTATTTTATTGAATATTCTTTTGTTTAGTGGTTTTAAATAAATATATTTGGTAAACCAATTTGGTAAACCAATCTATTGTAGTTATGTATAAAATCAAACATCTTTTACTCTTTGCTTGCCTTCTTGTGATGGCATGTAATTCAAAAACATCAGAAAATTCAAATTATGTAAAGACGGTAGAGGCTTTTCATCAAAAGGTAGCGGAAGCAGAACCAGGTGATGAAATTGTGTTGGCAAATGGTGTCTGGAAAAACGCAGAACTATTGTTTCAGGGAAATGGAACTGCAGAAAAAGCAATTACGGTAAGAGCAGAAGAAAGTGGTAAGGTTTTTCTTCAGGGAAATTCAAATCTTAGAATTTCAGGGAGTTACCTAGTAGTAAAAGGATTGGTTTTTAACAATGGTTTTACGCCAACAGCAGAAGTAATTTCTTTTAGAAAAGATAGCAAAACATTGGCGAATAATTGTAGGTTAACAGAGTGTGTAATTGATGGGTATAATAATCCAGAACGTCACGATACAGAAACTTGGTTGGCTGTTTATGGAAAAAACAACAGAGTAGATCATAATCATTTAGAAGGTAAAAACACCAAAGGGGTAACTATGATTGTGCGTTTGAATAGTGTAGAGAGTCAAGAAAACAACCATAGAATAGATCATAATTATTTTGGACCCAGACCTAATTTAGGTTCTAATGGAGGTGAAACACTGCGTATTGGAACAAGTCATTATTCATTAACAGATTCTAAAACAATTGTAGAGGCAAACTTTTTTGATAGATGTGATGGTGAACACGAAACGATTTCAAACAAATCTTGTAAAAATATTTATAAAAACAATGTTTTTTATGAATGTAGAGGTACACTAACCATGAGACATGGTAATGGAACTTTGGTAGAAGGAAATGTGTTTATTGGAAATGATAAGCCATGTACTGGAGGAATTAGAGTAATTAATGGCCAACAAACGGTAGTGAATAATTATGCTATTGGTTTGAAAGGAAATAGATTTAGAGGTGCTTTTGTAATTATGAATGGAGTTCCAAATTCTACAATTAACCGTTACCACCAAGTAAAAGATGCAAAAGTAACCAACAATACATTTATCAACTGTGACAATGTACAGCTTTGTGCAGGTAGTGATGCAGAACGTAGTGCAGTACCGTTAAACTCTGTTGTCGCAGATAATATTTTTTACAATGAGGTTAAAAATGATGTGTTTACTGCTTACGATGATATTAGTGGAATTGCATTTAAAAATAATCTTATCAGTCCAAATATTACCGCGTTAACCAAGGATGGTTTTGTAAAAGAAAAATTGACCTTAAGTTTAAATGATAAGGGTCTTCTGGTGCCAACGGATAAAAACTTAAAAGTTGGAGCTACTATTCCAACAGAAATAGCAACCAAAGAGAATACAGGAGCTTCTTGGTATTCTAAAGCGGATAAAAAAGTAGTATTGTCTTCTGGAAAAACAATTCAGGTAAAAGCAGGATTGAATACATTGGTTGAAGCTGCTTTGGCTTCGCAGCCTGGTGATGTTTTAGAGTTGAGTTCAGAAGAAGTATATAGAAATACCAAAACAATTCCAGTAAGCCACCCGTTAACAGTAAAAGCATCTGGAATAAAAAAAGCAATTGTTCTTTTTGAGAAGAAAGTACTTTTTGAAATTCAAAATCATGGAGCGTTACAATTAGAAGGATTGACATTTGATGGAAAAAAATCTCCAGATGATAATGGAAATTCCGTGATTTCTACCAGTAAATATTCTATGAATACCAATTACAATTTGTTTATTGAAAATTGTGATTTTATCAACTTAGACATCAATTATGCTTTTGATGCTATCAGAGTTTATAAAAATACGTTTGCAGATACTATTAGCATTCAAAATTCAAACTTTAAAGACGTAACAGGTTCTGTAGTTGCTTTGGATAAAGAAACAGATGATATTGGAATTTATAATGCGGAATATGTAATTCTAAAAAATAATAGTTTTAAAGATGTTGGGTGTACAGTATTGAATTTGTATAGAGGAGGTACAGATGAAAGTACGTATGGTCCTTTCTTAGAATTAGAAAATTCAGTTTTTGACAACGTAGGGAATAACAAAAGAAATAAAGCTAAATCAGCAATTTCTTTATATGGAGTTCAAAAAATAGATGTAAAAAATAACATTTTTAAAGATAGTAAAGGGGTAGATATGCACTTGGTAGTTGGAGAGCCAGTAGTAGAGGTGTTAAACAATAATTTTTACAATTCTGAGAAATTAAATATTACAGGAGATCAAAAATATACGGTTCAAAATGTTTGGACGTTGAATCCAATGTTTGATGGAGAAAGTTTCAAGTTGTCAGAAAAATCATCCTTAAAAAATAAAGGAACTAACGGACAAGATTTAGGAATTCAATAAACATACAGCAACAACAATACTGAACTATGAGCATCAAACACAACATCGTATTATTTCTATCATTTCTCGGATTCATTTCTTGTTTAGAGGTTAGATCACAAGAACATCCTAGTTTGATTTTGACTCAATCAGGAGTAGAAAAAATTAGAAAAGAATTAGGAAATGTGCCTTTGTTTGATGCTACACTAAAAAAAGTAAAAGCTGAGGTAGATGCAGAAATAGCATTGGGAATTGAAACACCTATACCCAAAGATTTTTCAGGAGGATACACACACGAAAAACACAAGAGAAACTTTTTGATCATGCAAAAAGCAGGAGTGTTGTTTCAGATTTTGAAGGACGAAACTTATGCTGTGTATATTCGTAATATGCTGTTTCAGTACGAAGCCATGTATAAAGATTTGCCAGTACATCCACAAACAAGATCATATGCTAGAGGGAAGTTGTTTTGGCAATGTTTAAATGATTCTAACTGGTTGGTGTATACAAGTCAAGCGTATGACTGTATTTACGATTGGCTGTCTAAAAAAGAAAGAAAAAAATTAGAAAAAAACCTATTCAAACCTTTTGCTGATTTTATTTCTGTAGAAAATCCACAGTTTTTTAACCGTGTACACAATCATAGTACTTGGGGAAATGCAGCGGTGGGAATGATTGGTTTGGTAATGCAAGACGACGAATTGATAGAAAGAGCTTTGTATGGATTGCAAGATGATGGATTGCCAGTAGGAGCAAAAGACAATGATGGAGGCTTGATTAGAGAAGAAGGTCAGCAAACAGGATTTTTAGCAAATATTGACGAACCATTTTCACCTGACGGATACTACACAGAAGGCCCTTATTACCAGCGTTATGCTATGTATCCTTTTTTGGTGTTTGCAGAAGCATTGCAAAACGTAAGACCAGATTTAAAAATATTTGAACATAAAAAAGGAGTTTTACTTAAGTCAGTAAATGCTTTGTTGAATTTGACAGATGCTGATGGAAAGTTTTTTCCGTTGAATGATGGTCAAAAAGGAATGTCTTATTATTCTAGGGAATTGGTAACTGCTGTAGATATTGCGTATTACTATGGAGGGCTGAATCCACAATTGTTAAGCATTGCAGAAAAGCAAAATGGTGTCTTGTTAGATGATTCTGGATTAGCTGTTGCTTTGGCTGTAAGAGATGGAAAATCTAAACCTTTTGAGAAAAAATCTATCAACTTGACAGATGGTTCTGATGGAAAACAAGGAGGTGTTGGTGTGTTAAGAGCAGATAATGAGGAGTTGACCTTAGTTTTTAAATATGCTGCACAAGGTTTGAGTCACGGTCATTATGACAAACTATCTTTTTCCATGTATAACCAAGGTAATGAAGTAATTCAAGATTACGGATTGGCAAGATTTGTAAATATTGAGCAAAAAGGAGGAGGTAATTATTTAAAAGAAAATAAAACTTGGGCAAAGCAGAGTATTGCGCATAATACCGTTATTCAAAACGAAAGCTCTCATTATAATGGTAAGTATGAAATTGGAAGTAAACACCATTCTTCATTAAATTTTATTGATATTTCAAAAGAAGATTTTCAAATCATTAGCGCAAAAGAGGAAAATGCATATGCAGGAACGTTATTGCTGAGAACTTTAGTGATGCTAAAAAATTCAAAAGCTCAAAAACCTTTAGTGCTAGATGTAATGAAAGTGGTTTCTAATCAAAAAAATCAATATGATTTTCCGTTTTATTTTAAAGGGCAGGTAATTGAAACTAATTTTGATTACACAACTTATAACACAATGCAAACATTAGGAGAAAAATATGGATATCAACATTTGTGGTTAGAGGCTAAAGGAAAACCTGTGTCAGAAGTAAGTCAATTTTCGTTTTTAAACAACGAAGTATTCTATACTATTTCTACAGCAACTAATGCTAATGACGAATTGTTGTTTACAAGAATTGGAGCAAATGATCCTGAGTTTAATTTAAGAAGAGATGCAGGATATATGATTAGAAGAAATGCACAGAATACTGTATTTGCAAGTGTAATAGAACCTCATGGAGGTTATAGCCATGTGTCAGAATTTTCCGTAGATGCTAAAACTCATATTCAGAATTTAAAAGTTATTTATGATGATGAAGATTATACTGCAATAAACATTGTCTTTACTGGGGGAGATGAAAAAGTATTGATCATTGCTAATAAAAATACAGGAAAATTAAAAGAACATAATTTAATAATCAACGATAAGGTATTTAACTGGAAGGGGCCTTATCACTATTCAATAATCAAATAAAATAAAGAAACATGGAAACATTTGGAGCAAGTAAAGAGTTTTTATTCGACAGCGAGACACCTTGGGAAACAGTAGCAGAAGGAGTGCAACGTCAAATCATGGGGTATGATGATAAAATCATGCTAGTAAAAGCAAAATTTGAAACAGGAGGTATTGGACAAATGCACGAGCATTACCATTCTCAAGTAACATACGTAGTAGATGGAGCATTTGAATTGACAATTGGAGAGGTTACAAAAATGGTTAAAGGAGGTGATTCATTTTACATTCCACCACACGTAATGCACGGTGCTATTTGTAGAGAAGCAGGTTTGTTGATAGATGTGTTTAGTCCTATTAGAGAGGATTTTATGGAGAAATAAAAAAGAAGTTTTGGGGTTGATAATAATACAAAACAGCATGAAAAAGGATTGCTGTAGGAGATAATGTATTCGTTTGTTTGACCTCGCAAAAAAAATCATTTCACTAAAAGTAGTATTGATACCACAAAGCAGCTTGTAATCTTATAGTTTACAAAGCTGTTTTGTGGTATTTTGATAATATATTTATGTTTTTGTTGTGATTTATCTAATAAATAGTGGTTATTATTTGTGAATAATGATTCTAATATATATATTTGGTAAACCAAATTGGTAAACCAGTTTGAAGACGAACTAACTATTATAAATAAACAACGATGAGAACTATGAAAATTATTATTTAGACAAAAAAATAAAGGACGGGTGCACGCCCATCCTTTATAGGTAAGATTACTTCATTCTGAAGGGAAGTAATATCTAAAGTATGTGAACTGTAATCAACACACTCTTTTACAAAAGTAATAAAAAATTATCGATGTATCTAGTGTGTTAAGGTGAACCAAGACTTTGTTATATGACGCACTTTGTCATAGCGGGTTAAAGGGTGGTCACTGTGGGAAAATCCCATTATTATTATTAAATTAACTTAATACTAACACTAATGAAACTAAAGAAAAGTTTAACGCTATTGGCTTTGTTGTTTTTCAATATGGCTCTGTTTGCTCAGGAGAATTATAATCTGACAGGTATTGTTTTGTCTACTGCAGAAAAAACACCAATTCCTGGTGCAAACATTATAGTAAAAGGAACATCAAAAGGAGCTATTTCGGATTTTGATGGAAATTATCAAATTTCGGTAAAAAAGGGAGACGTATTAGTAGTTTCCTACTTAGGATTTAAGGCAAAGGAAATCGTAATTAACGATCAGAAAAAACTAATGGTAGCCTTAGAAGAAGAGTCTTCTCAATTGGATGAGATTGTAATTGTAGGGTATGGTACTCAGAAAAAATCACATTTAACAGGAGCTATTTCAAAGGTAACAAATGAAAAATTAGATCAGATAGCAGTGGCAAGGGTAGATGATGCTTTGGTAGGGCAAGTATCAGGTGTAAATATCCAAGCTACAGATGGAGAAGCAGGAGCTGCACCAACCATTACCATACGTGGTGTTGGTTCTATGTCTGGTGATTCTACTCCTCTAATTGTTGTGGATGGAGTTATTGTAGATTCAGATTTTCTAGGATCTTTAAATATGAATGATGTTGAGTCTTTTGAAATTTTAAAAGATGCTGCATCGTCTTCTATCTACGGATCTAAAGGGTCTAACGGTATCATAATGATTACGATGAAAGAAGGTGTTGAAGGAGATACTAAAATTAGCTACAGTACATATATTGGTTTTAAAGAAGCAAGACAGAGTGATGCATATACTTTTTCCATCGCAGAAACTGCTGCTGCAGAAAGTGAATATTACAAAGCTTTAGAAATTAGCAACCCTACTGCTTTTGCTGCTTTAGGACATAGAGAAGAACATGGTGGAATCTATTTGTCAGATAAAACAAAGTACAAGCAATTAATTGGTATTGATCGCTCATGGCAAGATGTTATTTTTGATGGAGGAGCTATCACTAGTCACTCTTTATCTTTAAGAGGGGGGAACAAAAAAACAAAATATGCTACAAGTATTAATTATGCAAATGATGAAGGAGTTCTGTTAACAGACAACTTTGAAAAATACGGAATGAGGTTAAAAGTTGATAGTAAGTTGAATGACAAGTTTACTGTTGGAGTTAACTTAAGCCCTTCTTTTACAACCAGAAGACGTTTTGACGGATCAACGCACGATATTTTAAGACAAACCAACTGGTTGCCAACGTATCAAGATGAAAATACAATTCAATATTTAGATAGAACTGTATATCCAGACGTAGAAGTTGGAGATTATGCGCTACAATATCATTTTAACAATTATGATTTGTATGGAGATGGTAGTACTTTGGTTGATATAGGGAATACATCAAACACAAATCCAGCTGCTAAAATTTTAGAGCGTGAGCGTTACGATGATAAATTTAAGTTGTTTGGTAGTGTTTATACAGGTTATAATATTACAGATGATTTGAGTTTTAAAACAACCTTATCAGGATCTTATCAAAATACAAAACGTACAAGATGGCAAGGTACAAAGTCTAATAGAAACGGAGCTTCTGCTGCTTCTATGAATGAAATTTCTCAAGGAGAAACATACATTATATCGGATAACTTTTTTAACTATAATACAACTATTGCAGATGTTCATGATGTAAGTGCAACTGTAGGTATGGCTATAGAGTCTAGAAATTTCTTTTTCTCATCAATTTCTGGTACAGGGTATACTTCAGATGCTGTAAAACAAATTACAAATGCGGCAACAATTAGTGCTGCAGATGCTTTTGAATGGCAAAAAAGAGGAATCTCTTACGTGAGTAGATTGAACTATGCATATGATGATAAATACCTTGCTTCTTTAAGTTTTAGACGTGATGGAAGTTCTATTTTTGGTTCAGATTATAAGTATGGTAATTTCCCTGCTGCTTCTATTGGTTGGAATATTTCTAATGAAGAATTTTTAGAGGATAGTGGTGTTGTAAATAGATTAAAAGTAAGAGCAAGTTATGGTGTTACAGGGAATGACCGTTTGAATACAGGAAGTATTGATCCAGATTCAAGCAGTAGCACTAGTAGCTTAAGTACAGGTAATATTTTAGTAGATTATTATCCTTCTTTAGCATTGTTACAGTCTAACACGGCAAGTGTAGACGGAGCTGTATTGTCTGGTTTTGCACCTTTAAATATTGCAAATCCTGAATTGAAATGGGAACGATTGGTAGAAATCAACCCAGGTATTGATTTTGGTTTGTTAAACAATAGAATTTCAGGTTCTATCGATTGGTACCAAAGAACAAGTGATCAATTGCTTTTAGACAATCCAGTATCAACTACAACAGGTTTTTCTAGTGCTTTGGTAAATTTAGGAGAAGTTAGAAATGAAGGTTGGGAATTTGAGTTGAGAACAAAAAATATTTCTAACGAACATTTTAGTTGGAATTCTACAATTATTGCTACTACGAACAAAAACACGTTGGTTAATTTTGCAGATTCTAATGGGCAAATCACAAATGTTGACTCTAAAAGAGCTGCAGAGTGGATCAATTTAGAAGGACAGCCAATTTCTACATTCTACGGATGGGTTGTAGATAAAGATATTCCTGTAGAATACCTTGCAAATCCATTTCATCCAGTTGGAGGTGAAGCACAAGATGTTTATGTTAAAGATTTAAATGGAGATGGAATTATTGATGATGAAGATAAAGCTGCGTTAGGAGATCCTTATCCAGATTTAGTATGGAGTGTTTCAAATGAATTCAAATTTGGAAACGTAGATTTTAGTTTCATGTTCCAAGGAAGTCATGGTGCAGAAATTAGAAACATGGGAGATCAATACATCTTCAATCACTTTAATAGCGGTCAAGATTTTATATCATCTACACCAAATCAAAATTTTATTAAAGAGAAAATATTCACAAATGACATCATACAAGATGCATCTTATGTGGCTTTACGTAATATAAACATTGGGTATAATTTTTCTAAAGGTTTATTATCTAAGTATGGAATTTCAGGATTACGTGTTTATGCTACAGGACAAAACTTAATGTATTTAACTGCTGCTGATTATACTGGGTTTAACCCAGAATCTATCGATAGAACAAGTCCAACTACTTATGGTTACCAAAGAGCAGGATCTCCTATTTATAGAACGATATCTTTTGGTTTGAATCTAGATTTTTAATACTTAAAAAAACATATATATTATGAAAAACATAAAATTAATAGTATTACTAATAATTGGAGTAACAATTGCTTCTTGTAGTAGTGATTACTTAGAGATTACTCCCGATTCAGGGATTACTGCAGATTCATATTACCAAACTGCAGATGAAGTAGAGACAGGATTGATTAGTATTTACGATGCTATACAAGGTGTGAATAGCACAGACACTGACGATAATCATGCAATTATGTATGAGTTCTATTTGACAGAAATGCGAAGTGACAATACCAGAACTAAAAGTCAAGAAGGTGAGGCTGCTCAATTTGAATTTTACACAGTACAAGCAACAAACGGAATTGTAGCAGATTATTACGCAAGTTTTTATAGTGTGATTTATAGAGCAAACATCGTTTTAGAGAATTTAGATGTGGTTGACGATGAAACTACTGCTGCTGCTTTTGAAGCTGAAGCTAAATTTTTAAGGGCGTATGCTTATTTTAATCTAGTAAGATTGTTTGGAGACATTCCATTGATTGATAGAGTGGTATCTCCATTAGAAACAGAGGTTCAGTTCACAAGAGTTGCAACATCAGGTGTTTATGATTTAATTGTAAGTGACTTGACTACCGCAGTAGCTGGTTTAGACAATACCTATACAACCAGAGCATCAAAAGCTGCTGCTCAAACCATGTTGGCAAAAGTATATTTAACATTAGAGGAGCCTAATTACACACAAGCACAGGTTTTATTGGAAGATGTAATGGTAAGTGGTTTTTCGTTAATGCCTGATTTTAATGATGTTTTTTATTCTGAAAGAAACAACGAAATTATTTTTGCTATAGGTTATGAAAATGCCTCTTCAAATGATAGTCAGAACTTTTCAGCAGAATGGATGAATGGTGTGGGTAGAACCTCAGGAGTAAATTACGTAACTACCGATGCAGTCACTGCTTTGGATACTTACGGAGGTGATAGAACTGAATATTCTTATAGAATAGATCCTAGTCAAACTACACAAAATCAAGTAATAAAATACTTGCCTAATGGTGAAGATGGAGGAACAAATGGAAAAACATTTATCAATGATGCTACGCTAGCAGGGAACGATTGGATTGTATTACGTTACGCAGATGTTTTGTTAATGCACGCAGAAGCTATTTTGGCAGGAGGTACACAAACCACCAATATCAATGCTCTAAATTCTTTTAACGAAGTAAGAAATCGTGCTGGTTTAGCAGATGATGCTGATGGAACAATTACAAAAGATGAGTTGTTATTAGAAAGACGAGTAGAGTTGGCTTTTGAAAACCATAGATTCTTTGATTTACTTAGATTCGGAAAAGCTGAATCTATACTTTCAACATTTTCAACAACAAATGGGTTAGAATATTCATCTTCTGATTTGTTATTACCTATTCCTCAAAGAGAAATCAATTTGAGTAATGGAGTAATGAAACAAAATCCAGGTTACTAAAAAAGTGTTAAATTAATTTAAACAAGAAAACATGGAAAAAATAAATAAATACAAAAGCGCTATCACTATTTTAATTTTAATGGTGATGATATCAGTAACTTCTTGTGATTCATTTGAGTATGAATTGCCAGAAGCGAACTCAAAAGAAGATTTAACTCCTCCAGAAGCTAATTTTTCTGCAGCAGTAACAGACGATTATTTAACATATACATTTGCTAACGCTTCAACAAGTGCTACTGATTATATGTGGAACTATGGTGATGGAAATACATCTACAGGTGTAGATGGTGTAAACACTTTTCCTGCAGAAGGAACTTATACAGTTACTTTAACGGCATCTGATAAATTAGGAGTGGAGAGCATTTCTTCTTTAGAAGTTGTTGTGGTAGAGCCAGAAGAACCATTAGCAATTGTTCCAAAAATTTTAAATCCTAGTTTTGATGAACCAGGTGATGATGGTAAATATACATCTCCATGGGTAGATTCTAATTTAGGTAAAACAATACAGATTTCTACTAGTTCAAGTTTTGTTGGTACAAAAGCAGCTAAATTTCCAAATATTTCAGATGCAAGAGTAGCTTATCAAAAAGACATAGCAGTAACTCCAAATACAGATTATATAATTTCATATTTATATTCTATAGAAACAGGAGATGCTTCTTCAATTACAGTTTCAATCTTGGGAGGTACAGTTACTAGTCCTGATGATATTGCAGGAGCAACTTTAAAGTCTCATACTGGTACTGTTCAATTAGGTAAAACTCCTTTTGAATCGGTTGATGTTTCTTTCAATTCTGGTAGTAATAGTACTATTTCTATACATATAGAAAATACAGGTACTGCAACTGGTTATGTTGAAGAGTTTACTTCATCAGTGATAGAATAAATAATTATATATTAGTTTAATTATGAGGTTTTTTAATAAAGAAATTTTAGCAATACTAATAACTTTTGTTTCTATAAATGCTACTTGCCAAGAAAAGGCAAGTAGTGTTTCAGAAACGGAAAAATCAGTTGAGGTAAAAAAAACAAAGAAAAAAAAGAAGAAAAAATACAAATTACCAAAAATTGATTTGAGCCATTGGAGTGTAACAACACCAGAATTAAATCACAAAGGAAGCGCAATGAATGTTGAGCCACCAGAGATTATAAATTATGGTACAGATGAAAGGTTAAAAAAATACATGTACAATGATTCTATCAAAGGAGCATTGGTGTTTTATGCATATCCGAGTAATGCAACTACTGCAAATACAAAATATTCTCGCTCTGAGTTAAGAGAACAAATGGTTCCTGGAAATAACAATGTGAATTGGACTTTTAAACAAGGAGGTACAATGAAAGGAGTTTTAAAAGTAGATGAAATTTCTAAAGATAAAGAAGGGAAGCCGCATAAGGTTATCATTATGCAAATTCACGGGCGTTTGACAAATGAACAGAGAGATTTGATAGGTCAAAAAGATAACAATGCACCTCCAATTTTAAAAATTTATTGGTACAAAGGAAAGATTCGTGTAAAAACCAAAGAGCTTAAAAACTTAGAGGCAACACCAATTGAGATGTTACATGAAGATGCTTGGGGTGATGATGAAGGTTACACCTTTGATCAAGAGGTTGGACATAAAAAATTCACGTTAGAGGTTAAAATATCCGAAGGGAAAATGCTAATTGTATTAAATAACATTCATTACAAGGTTTACAAAGGAATTCACATGGAAAAGTGGGGGATTTTTGAGAATTATTTCAAAGCAGGTAATTATTTTCAATCTAGAGATGAAGGTTCTTATGCTAAGGTTAATTATTACAAGTTAAAGGTTAGTCACAAATAACACATAAGAAAACAAGATGGTGTCAAAATTTATCAACAAATGGGTTGTGTTTATTTTCATTGTAGGACTTACAAGTTGTAGTTCTACTAGTGAAGAGAATTTTCCTGATATTGAAATTGATAATGAAACTGAAGAAGAAACCTCTCCTGAAGTAACATATAAATTACCAAATATAGATTTAAGCCATTGGAAAGTAACATTACCTATAGGAAACCCAACAGAAGTTTCTTCTCCAGAAATTTTAGAGTATGGAACTAACGAAATATTAAAGCCATTTATGTACAATGATTCAATCAAAGGAGCTCTAGTTTTTTATACGTATCCAAGTGATGCTACTACAGCAAATACCTCTTACTCAAGAACCGAATTAAGAGAACAGATGGTTGTAGGAGATAACAGTACAAATTGGACATTTTCAGAAGGAGGAACCATGACAGGAGAGTTGGCAATGAGAGAAATAACCAAAGATAGTGATGGGGATTATCATCGGACGATTATCATGCAAATTCATGGACGTTTGACCAATGCACAACGTGATTTGATTGGTGAAGATGACAACAACGCACCTCCAATGCTAAAAATTTATTGGGAAGATGGTAAAATAAGAGTGAAAACTAAAGTATTGAAAGATTTAGATGCATCTGACGAAGAAATTTTACACACAGATGCTTGGGGAGATGATGCAGGTTATAATTTTCCAGAATATGTAGGTTTTGATACATTTACTTTAGGAGTAAAAGTATCAGAAGGTAGAATGGAAGTGATAATGAATGGAAATTCAAAAGTATATAATGATATACATATTCAGAAATGGGGTGTTTTTGAAAATTATTTCAAAGCTGGTAATTATCTAAGTACTAGAGATGAAGGGGCAAGTGCAAAAGTGGAATATTATAAGCTAAATGTTACGCATTAAAATGAGGAATTTTCTATATATTTTTGTTATATTTATAAAGTGAAAATTGGTTAACCAATTTAATTAAAACTAAGTTTCTATGAAGTTAGAGTTATTGTCAAAAGGAGAGCAAACTAGTCAGAATGAAATCATATCTAAGTTGAGAGATTTGATAAACCTAAAAAATCTTGAACCAGGAGATAAATTACCATCAGAACGTATGATGTCTGAAAAGTTTGAAGTAAGCAGAAGTAGTGTAAGAGAGGTGATTCAGTTGTTAGAGTTTTATGGTTTGTTAAAATCAAAACCACAGAGTGGAACCTTTGTAGCAGATATAGGCCAAATAGCTATGAACGGTATGATTGATGATATTTTACGATTGGAGAATCCAGACTTTAGATCTTTAGTAGAAACAAGAATTATGTTTGAGTTGAAAACTGTTCGTTTGGCAGCACAAAGAAGAACCGAAGAGCATTTGAGTCAAATTGAAGGGGCTTTGGAAGCTTATAAAGAGAAAGTTTTAAATGGAGAAAATGCTGTACAAGAAGATTTATTGTTCCATTTAGCTATTGCGCAAGCTAGTTGTAATAGTACTATGAACACCCTTATGTTGATGATTACACCAAAAATAATTACAAATTTTGAAAAATACCATGTCTGCGATAAAAATCAGGCTTATATAGGAATCAAAGAACATCAAGATATATTTGAAGCAATTAAAAACCAAGATACAGAGATGGCTAAAGAAAAAATGAAAGTTCATTTTGGAGTTCTGTATCAGTATTGTTACAATATTTAAAAAATAAAAAGTAACTATAAAAGTGCACGTTTGTAATTGCTTTTAAAAACTGAAGGGAAACATATTTAAAGTATTATTCTTAGAGCTAAAACACGAATTAATCTTCATTTTTTAGATTCAACAGGTAGTATTATAAAGGTTAAAGCAATAGAAAATTCTATAGCAGGACTTCTACGTCCAAATTTAAAAAAGAAATAATTAGTATTAATGTATTGAATAAATAATTATGAAGGTTAAAGGATTAAGATGGTGGGTCATTTTGTTGATTTGTTTAGCAACAGTTATCAATTATATTGACAGAACCGCATTTGGAGTTATGTGGCCAGAAATGGGAAAAGATTTAGGACTCGATGAATCTGATTATGCAGTAATGCTAAACATTTTCATGATCACTTATGCGGGAGGTAAATTTCTCTCGGGAAAGTTATACGATGAAATAGGAACACGTTTAGGATTTGTAGTGTCTATTGTAGTGTGGTCTTTGTCTTCGGTTTTTCACGCGTTTGCTGGTGGATTGGCTAGTTTGACAATTGTGAGAGCTTTCTTAGGATTTGGAGAAGCAGGAAATTGGCCAGGAGCCGTAAAAAGTAATGGGGAATGGTTTCCTATAAAACAACGTGCCATTGCACAAGGTATCTTTAACGCAGGAGCTTCTTTAGGAAGTGTAATTGCTCCTGTATTGATTGCCTATTTGTACGGGCATTTTGGATGGAGAACTACGTTTATTATCATTGGAGCTATTGGACTGTTATGGGTAATTCCGTGGTTAATTGTAAACAAAGCCAAACCAGAAGTTCACCCATGGATTACAGACGAAGAAAAGAAATTGATCTTGAAAGATAGAATAGAAGATACTTGCGCACCTGGTGAAAAACCAAAAGGATTGTCTGTTGTTAAAATTTTAAAGCACAAAGAATCTTGGGGAGTATTAGCAGCTAGGTTTTTTATAGAGCCAATATGGTGGTTATTCGTGGGATGGATGCCATTGTATTTAAATTCTGAATTTGGATTTAGTATTGAAGAAATTGGTGCTACTATTTGGATTTCTTATTTAGGAGGTATGGCAGGTAGTATTGTTGGAGGATGGTATTCTGGTAAGTTGATGGAAACCAAAACTGTTGATGTTGCTAGGAAAACAACAATTTCTATAGGAGGTGCTTTGATCTTCTTAGGATTGTTAGGAATTATTTTCTTGGTAAATGAAAACAACCCAATGACGTTTATTTACATTGTTTCTGTAGTTCTTTTCGGATTCCAGTTTGCAATCGGTAACATCCAAACTATTTCAAGTGATTTGTTTAGTGGACCGTCTGTAGGTACGTTGGCAGGTTTAGCTGGAACAGTAGCAGCAGTGTCTGTTATTATTATGAACACATTAATTCCGCTAATAGCTTCGGTGTCTTACACACCTGCATTTATTGTAATTGCAATATTAGCTCCTATGGCTGTAGCATCCATACTTTTATTGATAAAAAAAATAGAACCCGTAAAATTAACATAAATATATTAAAACAATTATTAAGATGAAATCACAAGAAAGAATAGCAGTTATAACTGGAGCAACAGGAGGAATTGGTTTTGAAGTAGCAAAAAGATTAGGGCAGGATGGTTATACCGTAATTTTAAATGGTATAGACGATGGTGCTGGAGCTAAGAGGTTAGAAGAATTATCAGCTGAAGGAATTACTGCTGAATATTATGGATTTGATGTAACAGATGAGGAAGCTGTAACATCAAACATTAATAAAATTGGTGAAAAGTATGGTAAAATTGATGTGTTGGTAAACAATGCTGGTGGTTTAGGTGGAAGATCTAGATTTGAAGAAATGACTACTGAGTTTTATAGGTCGGTAATGGCTTTAAACCTTGATTCAACATTTTTTGCTTCAAGAGCAGCCATTCCCTTCTTAAAAAAAGGAGAAAACGCTTCAATTATTAACTATACTTCAAATGCAGCATGGAATGCTGGAGGACCTGGTGCAGGTATCTATGGAACTTCTAAAGCAGGAGTAAATGCTATAACAAGAGCATTGGCAAAAGATTTAGCAGAATATGGAATTAGAGTAAATGCTGTATCTCCTGGTACTATAGACACTCCTTTCCACGCACAAATCAAGGCAACTAAGCCAGAAGTTTTTGCTTCTTGGGCAAATAGTATTATGTTAGGAAGGTTAGGTAAACCAGAAGATGTTGCTGGTGTAGTTGCTTTCTTAGCGAGCAAAGATGCTGCTTTTATTACAGCTGAAACCATTCAAATAGGTGGAGGACAAGCTTTAGGTATTTAATAGAGATTAAAAAAATGAAGTTAAAAGGTAAAATAGCAGTCGTAACAGGTGGAGCAAGAGATATTGGTAGAGCTGTATCCTTAAAATTAGCCAAAGAAGGAGCTATGATTGTTGTAAATTATTTTAACAACTACAATGATGCTATTGAAACTGCAAAAATGATCAAAGCAATTGATGGTGAGGTTATTTTAGTTCAGGGTAATGCTACCAAATTGGAGGACATTAACAATTTAGCAGAAAAAACAGTAGCTGCTTTTGGTAAAAAGGTTGATATTTTGGTAAATGTTGCTGGTGGATTGTTTGCAAGAAAATCTATAGAAGAAATAGATAATGATTTTTACAATTTACTGATGAATGTAAACTTTAAATCATGTGTTTTTATGACCCAAGCATTCAAACCTTATCTGGTGAATAGTGGAGTTATTGTAAATTTTGCTTCTCAAGCGGTTAGAGATGGTGGAGGTCCTGGAGCTTCTTTGTATGCAGCTTCCAAAGCAGCAGTCTCAACATTTACTCGTGCTATGGCTAAAGAACTAGGACCAGAAGGAATTAGAGTAAATGCAGTGAACCCCGGTATGATTGCAACAAAGTTTCATGATGATTTTACAAAAGGTGAAATTCGTGAAAAAGTTGCAGCAGCAACTCCATTAAAAAGAGAAGGTATTGCTTCTGAGGTTGCAGACCTTGTAGCGTATTTAGCTTCAGATGAGGCTTCGTTTATTACAGGAAATAATATTGATATTAATGGAGGATTGGCCTTCAGTTAATGTATATTTTATTGATTAGTTAAGTTTAAAGTTAAAGGCCTGTGAAAATTAATTTCACAGGCCTTTTTTACTTAATTTAATCTAGTAGCACTTAAAATTTAAGAAAATTCCTTCATAAACTCTTCTGCTTTTTCCACCATGTTTTTACTTCCACAAATAAAAGGTACTCTTTGGTGTAATTCTGTTGGTTTGATGTCTAAGATTCTAGTATAACCATCAGAAGCTTTTCCTTTAGCTTGCTCAGCTATAAAAGCCATCGGGTTACATTCGTACAACAAACGTAATTTTCCTTTTGGATTTTTTGTGCTTTTTGGATACATGTAAATTCCTCCTTTGATCATATTTCTATGAAAATCAGAAGCCAAAGAACCAATGTACCTACTAGTATAAGGTCTGTCTTCTTCTAGTTTTTGGCAATATTTGATGTATTTTTTAATTCCTTCTGGGAATTCTAAATAATTTCCTTCGTTTACAGAATAAATATTACCATCTTCAGGAAACTCCATATCAGGGTGTGATAAGTAAAAAGTTCCAATAGCAGGGTTAAGTGTAAAACCGTTTACTCCGTGTCCGGTTGTGTATACCAACATGGTTGATGTACCATAAATAACGTAACCTGCAGCAACTTGATGACGTCCTTCTTGTAAAAAGTCATCCATAGTTACAGGGGTTCCAATAGGAGTAATACGTCTGTAAACAGAAAATATGGTTCCCACAGAAACATTTACATCAATGTTTGAAGAACCGTCTAAAGGGTCTATTAGTACCACATATTTGTTTTGGTGGTTTTCATCTTGACTGTTTACTACAATAAAATCGTCTTCTTCTTCACTAGTAATACCACAAACAATATTTCTATTGATTAGAGTTCTTATAAATATGTCATTGGCATAAACATCTAATTTTTGTTGGTCTTCACCTTGTATGTTGGTATCTCCTGCAGCTCCTGTTATATCTACCAACCCTGCTTGGTTCACTTCGTGATTTACTACCTTTGCAGCTAGTCTTATTGAATTGATTAAGCTGGATAATTCTCCTGTGGTATACTTAAATGCATGTTGGTTTTCATTAATGAACTCCCCTAAAGTTTTGTTTTTAAATGACATATAGCTTATGATTTGTGTACTGTAAATATGCTAACTTTTTTAATTTACTACAACGATTTCGTAACATATTTTTTAAGATGTTTTATAAGGGGGGAGAAATAAAAAAAATCCGTTTGTGAAAACGGATTTTTGAAGTATGTTGTAAGAAGATTAAATAGTGTAACTACCTTTTTTAAAGTAGTTAAAATCATCACCTTCTTTAATTTGTTTTATGGTTTCAAAAATTAATTTGATAACATTTTCTACATCATTTCTATGAACCATTTCTACAGTGGTGTGCATATAACGTAATGGTAAAGAAATTAACGCAGAAGGAACACCTCCATTGCTATAAGCAAAAGCGTCTGTATCTGTACCTGTTGCTCTTGAAGATGCATGTCTTTGAAAAGGAATTTCATTCTTTTCTGCAGTTTCAATAATCAATTCACGAACGTTGTGTTGAATAGCTGGTGCGTAAGAAATAACAGGCCCTAAACCAATTTGAGTATCTCCTTCTTCGGCTTTTTTAATCATTGGTGTAGACGTGTCGTGACAAACATCGGTAACAATAGCTACATTTGGTTTTATGGCTTGTGTAATCATTTCTGCTCCACGCAAACCAATTTCTTCTTGAACGGAATTGGTAACATACAAACCAAAAGGAAGTTCTATACCTTGTTCTTTAATCAAACGTGCAACTTCAGCAATCATAAAACCTCCCATTCGGTTGTCTAAAGCTCTACATACAAACTTGTTTCCGTTTAATATTTGAAAAGTATCAGGGTATGTAATTACACAACCAACATGAACACCTAAAGCTAAAACTTCTTCTTTATTTTCACATCCAACATCAATAGTAATGTTTTCTATTTTAGGAGTGTCTTCTTTAGTTCCTTTTAAGCGTGTGTGTATAGCTGGCCACCCAAAAACACCTTTTACAATTCCTTTTTTGGTATGAATATTTACACGTTTTGAAGGGGCAATGATGTGATCACTTCCTCCGTTTCTGATGACATGAATCAATCCGTTGTCTGTAATGTAGTTTACATACCAGGCAATTTCATCAGAATGTCCTTCTATTACTACTTTGTACTCGGCTTTTGGGTTGATTACACCTACAGCAGTACCGTATGCATCTGTAATAAACTCATCTACATAAGGTTTTAGATAATCCATCCAAATTTCTTGTCCTTTACTTTCGTAACCTGTTGGAGAAGCATTGTTTAAATATTGTTCTAAAAAGTCTAAAGATTTTTTAGTTAAAATTGTATTTTCACTCATCATATATCGTTTTAAAGAAACTCAAAAATACTATTTTGATTTTAGATGTTAGGTATATGATTTGTTGTTTTTTAAGTTGCTTTTTTATGTATTTTTATGCCGATGAAATTACTATTGTCTTACTTATTTCTATTTATTTTTTTCTTACTACCCATTAGTCTTGTTGGTCAAATAGAAGATAACGATGAATTGAAAGAAGAGTATAAAGATTATGAATTGATTACAGATCCAAATCAAAAGGTTGAATTGGATACGGTAGTGTTGTTTCCTGCTCCTAAGTTTGAAACTAATTATGATAAAAGATATTATATTTGGTTTAGGAGAAAAACATACAAAGCTTATCCTTACGCAGTATTGGCTAAAGAGAAGATTGTTTTTTTAAACGATACTATTCAAAAAATTTCATCCAAAAAGAAAAGAAAAAAATTCATCAAAGAGAAACAAAAGTTTTTTGAAAAAGAGTTTACCAACGATATTAAAAAGCTTACAAGAACGGAAGGTAGAATTTTAATAAAGTTGATTCATAGACTTACAGGGCAGACTGTAAATGAGCATATTCAAGACAAAAGAGGTGATTTTAAAGCGTTTTGGTATCGACTTTCTGCAAGTTTTTTTAAAATAAAGTTGAGTTTAGAGTACCATCCAGAGTTAGAAATGGAAGATTACATGATAGAATCTATTCTGCAAGAAGCATTTAAATACGGTAGGTTAAAAGAAGAACCCTCTGTTTTAGACAGTGCTAATATGATTTTTCCAAGCAAAAAAATTCACATAGAAAAAAAGAAATAAGTTTGAAAGCACATTTTTTTTTAAGTAAAAAAAAAATACTACTTTGCCATCCATCAAAATGAAGACGAAATCATGACAAAAGAAAAATTCCAAATAGAATTTCCTATACACGCTTCTCCGGCAATGTTGTATCAATATTTTGCAACTCCATCCGGATTAGGTGAGTGGTTTGCAGATAATGTAAATTCAAGAGGGGAAATGTTTACTTTCATGTGGGATGGTAGTGAAGAACAGGCAAAGTTATTGAGTTATAAAGCCGATGACAGAGCTAAGTTTCACTGGGTAGATGACGAGGATGAAAATGCGTTTTTTGAATTCAAAATTCAAGTTGATGCTCTTACCAAAGATGTTTCTTTGATTATTACAGATTTTGCAGAAGAGGATGAGTTGGACGAAGCAAAAATGTTATGGGAAAATCAAATTGCTGAATTAAAGCACTTGATTGGAGCATAGAAAATTGAATTAGACAATATGAAATAAAGCTTTGATGAAAATCAGAGCTTTTTTTATTTTACATTTGCACAAATTTTTTGGAATATGATCAATTACAACGGGAGTATAATTTCTGAATCAGATAATCAAATAGATTATAATAATAGAGGTTTTAAATATGGAGATGCTTTGTTTGAAACCGTACAAATAAAAGATGAAGCTGTTGTTTTTTGTGAAGATCATTATTTTAGATTGATGGCTTCTATGCGTATGTTGCGTATGAAAATTCCCATGCATTTTACACTAGAGTTTTTTGAAACTGAAATTTTAAAAACAATCAATGCCAATAAAGGTGATGAAAATAGAGTAAGGTTTACTGTTTTTAGAGATGCAGAAGGTTTGTATAATCCAGTAAAAAATGATGTTTCATATATAGTAGAGGCATCTAAGGTTGAAATAAATACCAAAGAAATTTATCAAATAGATTTGTACAAAGATTTTACAATCAATCCAAATTTATTATCTACCATTAAAACAAACAATAAAATCATCAATGTTTTAGCTGCTATTTTTGCAAAAGAAAATCAATTGGATAATTGTGTATTGTTAAATAGTAATAAAAATGTGGTTGAGTTTACTAACGGAAATATTTTTATCATTAAAGGGAATGTAATTTCTACTCCACCTTTGTCTGATGGTTGTGTAAAAGGAGTGGCTAGGAAGAATGTGATAGAAATAATTTCTAAAAATCAAGATTATGTGCTTGAAGAAATATCTATTTCACCTTTTGCAATTCAGAAAGCAGATGAAGTTTTTCTAACCAATGCCATTGTGGGAGTTCAACCAATTACAAATTATCGTAAAAAGAAATTTGATAATAAGATAGGAGTATTATTGTCTAAAGAGTTGTCTAGTTTAAGCTAGGATCTACAGGGGCATTTGCCCAAATTAAATACTTACCACCTAGTTCCATTAAGTTTTCTTTCCAAAGAGTTTTGTGTTGTGTGTTAAAAATATTTTGGTATTTGTTTTCTGCAACCAACCAAGATTCACTTTCCCACTCAGTATTTAATTGTCCCTTACCCCAACCAGAATAACCTAAGAAAAACCGTATGTCTTCATTTTTAACAATACCTTGGTTTAATAAATGAGACAATTCCTTAAAATCTCCTCCCCAATAAAGCCCTTTAGTAACTTCAATGCTATTGGGTAATAAATCTGGAATTTTATGGATAAAATAAAGATTGTCTTGATCTACGGGACCACCTTGATATATTTTAAAATCGCAATTAATTTCTGGAATCAGGTCTTGTAAAGAATATTTTAGAGGTTTGTTGATGATAAACCCTATAGAACTTTCTTTGTCGTGCTCTGTAAGTAAAATAATGGAGCGATTGAAAGACAAATCTCCCAGTATTGAAGGTTCGGCAATCAACAATCTTCCTTTTGAAGGTTTTAGAAAAATCATACTCACAGCTTTTGAATAAAGCTAATAAAAAAAATGAATAAAAAAAACTCCTTTAATGTTTGACATAAAGGAGTTTCTAAAAACAATAATGTGTTCTTATTCGTTTACAGCGTCAGATAAACTAGCACCTGGCTTAAACTTAACGATGTTTTTTTCTGCAATTTGAATAGTTGCTCCAGTTTGAGGGTTTCTACCTTCTCTTGCGGGTCTTTTAGATACAGACCAAGTTCCCCATCCTATTAAAGAAACTTTTCCTCCACTTTTTAAAGTAGAAGTAACATTGTTAGTAACTGATTCTAATGCAGCTTTAGCAGCAGTTTTTGAAATCCCTGCATCTGAAGCGATTGCATCGATTAAATCTGATTTGTTCATAACTAGTATTTTATTAAATTATAATAAGTTTATTTGTAACAAATATATAAGGAATAATAGCTTGTGCAACTAATGAACCCTTAAAAACATTGAATTGTTGAAAACTTTTTTGTTTTGTTAATAAAGATAATTAAAAAACCTTGTTTTGTGTACAATATTAGTAATTACTGCATTTTTGAAGCATTGCTAAAAGAGTATCCGTTGAGCAAACTAACACTGTCCATTAATTTTTTTCCAGCTAATTTTAACTTATTTATTTTTAAAAAACCATCTTGTGTTGCTACTTTGATAGTTTTCTTGTCTGTTACCAATTGTCCTGGTTGTAAATCATGATTTTCTAAAATAGCTTCACAGTCATAAATTTTAACACTAATTTCTTGCTCGTTGTCTACAAGGGTTGTCCATGCTGCTGGGTAAGGATTCAATCCGCGTATATGATTGTGTATGGTTTTGGTTGGTAAATTCCAATTTATTTTACACGTATCCGTATGTATTTTGTAGGCAAGTTTCTTGCTATGGGCAGCTTGTTTTTGAGTGGTTACGTTTCCAGTTTCAATAAGTTGAATGGTTTCTATAACCAAATCACTTCCCATATGCATCAATTTGTCATGCAATTCCCCCACTGTTTCATTAGGTGCAATTTCAGTTTTGTTTTGTAAAATCACTTCTCCTGTATCTATTTTATCATCTAAAAAGAAAGTGGTGGTTCCTGTTTCTGTTTCACCATTCATAATAGCCCAGTTGATAGGTGCTGCACCACGATAATCTGGTAGCAAAGATGCGTGCAAGTTAAAAGTACCAAACTCGGGTAAGCTCCATACTGCTTGCGGTAGCATTCTAAAAGCAACCACTATTTGTAAGTTGGGCTCTAAAGCCTCAAGAGTTGCTTGAAATTCGGGAGATTTTAAATTGGTTGGTTGTAAAATATTTAAATGATTTGCTTCTGCATATTGTTTTACTGCGGATTGTTGAATTTTTCGTCCTCTTCCTGCCTGTTTGTCTGGAGCTGTAATGACTCCCACAACGTTGTATCCTTTTTTTATAATATGGTCTAAAATGGTCACTGCAAAATCTGGAGTTCCCATAAATACAATTCTTAGTTTATTCATTTTTTAATTGATAAAATTGTAGGTTTTGATAGATGTTATCTTCGTCTAATAGATAATTCAGAACTTTTTGAGTAGTGTTGGTGTTGCTTTTAAGAGCCACCATCAATTCATTAAAAGTCAAAGGTTTGTTCTTTAACTTTATTAGAACAATTTTACAAAGTTCATCCCAACTATGTTCTTTTGTTTTTTCAAGACAAATATCGCAAATACCACATTCTTTTTGAGTGCTTTCTTGAAAGTAATTTAAAATAAGTTGATTTCTACAAACCATTTCGTTTTTGAAATAAGCCAAAGTAAGTTCTTTTTTCTGAATGTCTATTTGATTTAACATAACAAGATCTCGTTTAATTTTGTTCAACGTTATTTTGTCTTCTCTAGGAACTAGAAAAGTAATAGAATGGTTGTTTTCTTTTTTTTCGTAGTCAATTAGCTGGATACTTTTTAGGTAGGCCAATTTCTTGTGAATTTTTTTGATCGATATTTCTGTTTTTTCAGAAAGTCTAGCAATGTTTATCTTTTTTTGAATTTCAAAGATACCAGAGTAATTCCTTAAGATAGATTCTATTAATATTCGGTATTTTTTTTGTGTATTGCAAAAATCTAAAAGTTGACGATTGCTCCCCAATATTTTAATATAAGTATGTGTTTGAAAAGTATCTTGATATGTTAAAATTCCGTAATTGTCTAGTCGTTGAAGTGCTTTTGATGTGTTTTGAACATTGAGTTGATGTTTGCTACAAAAATTTTCTATATCAAAATCAAATTTTTCCTGAATAAGCTCTCCAAAGGCAATTTGAAAATGTTGATTGATTTTTTGATAAATGTTGGAAACAAATTCAAAAGTCAATTGGTTGTGTAAAATTTGATTGGAGTACTTTAGATAATCGTTTTGAGCTAAAATGACACAAGAAAAAGATTTTTGTTCATCTCTTCCCGCTCTCCCTGCTTCTTGCAAATAACTTTCTAAATTGTTCGGAATTTCTAAATGAACAACCAAGCGTACATTGCTTTTATCAATTCCCATTCCAAATGCACTGGTAGCAATCATAATGTTTTTATGCTCAGACAACCAATCGGAATAATTTTTTTCTTTTTCTTTCGCAGTAAGTCCAGCATGATAGTAGGTGGCTTGGTGTCCTAATTTTTCCAAACGTTTGGCAAGTTCCATCACCGCCAATCGGTTTTGTAAATAAATGATGGTAACAATTTTTCTTTTGGAAAGAATTTTTGTCAGCAAATCAAATTTTTGAGGAGTTTTGTAAATCTGATAAGCTAAATTTTCTCGATAAAAAGAACCGATGTGTTTTTGCACATTTTTTAGTTGCAACAACGCTACAATCTGTTCTTGTGTTTTGGTGGTTGCAGTAGCAGTAACAGCAAGTATTGGAGTGTTTGGAAAAAGCGTTTTAAGATTTCCGATTTTTAAATAAGACGGACGAAAATCATGTCCCCATTGAGAAATACAATGAGCTTCGTCTATAGCAATAAAAGAACGTGTCAATTGTTTTAGTTTTTCCTGAATCAACGGTTGCGAAAATCGCTCAGGAGACAAGTAAATCATTTTAATTTCTTTGACACGAATATTGTCAAACAATCGAATGATATCGTCTTGAGAGGAATTGCTTGGAATGGTGAGAGCTTCAATCCCTTTGTTTTTTAAAGAAGCTATCTGGTCATTCATCAATGCAATTAGTGGAGAAATAACAATACAAGTTCCTTCTAATAGCAATGCTGGTAATTGGTAACAAATAGACTTACCACCACCCGTAGGTAAAATGGCAAGTACATCTTTTTGATGCATTACATCTGTAATAATTGCTTCTTGTAGAGGTCTAAAAGAAGCATGGTTCCAGTATTTTTGAAGTGTTTCTTTAAGAACCACAGGGTTGTATTGCATGGCATTTGTTTAGGATAAATGCAAGCCTTTCTTGCGGAGTTCCAATAGGGACATTGATGATCTTTGGATGTTTGTCTTGGTATTCTTTTACAATAGACTTGTCTATTTTGACTGCTTCTTCATAACTTTCAAAACGTTCACTATCATTGGTGTAAATTTCTTTCCACGGTGGAAAAATAAAAATTACATCGTATGTGTGCTTTTGTAAAACCTTATGGTATTCTTCTGGGTAAGGAGTTTTAACATGGTTTAAATACGCTGTAACGTCTGGAATTCCACGGTCAAAAAAACAAATGGAAGTATTTTGCGTATTGCATTTTTCAAATTGTTCAATACGTTTGTTTAAAATCGCATCACTAAACAGAATAGGATCTGAAAGAAAAAGATTTTTTTTACCTTCTTTTTCCGCTTTTTTTATAATTTCTCTCGAAATTTCTTCCATGCAGAAGAAACCTTTAGAGAGTAATAAATTAATAATGGTAGATTTACCAGTTCCAGGGGCACCAGTGAGCACTATTTTTAGTGGCATATAATAAAAATAAAATTGAATACTAAATAAGTAAAAATAAGAAATAATTATAGTTTTGTAGCTTGATATTCTATCTGATACCTTAAATATGACAAAAAAAGAAGCGTTTTATAAAGATTTGAAAGAGAAATTAGACAACAACACTGAATTTCCTTCAGATTATCTATACAAATTTATAGTACCGACTACCAAAAATCAAGTAAAAGAGGTAGAAGATGTGTTTTTAAATCAAAAAAAAGTAATTACCAAAAGAGCTTCTAAGACAGGGAAGTACGTGAGTGTTTCTGTTCTGATTAGAGTAAAAGACTCTGACGAGGTGATTAAAAATTATTATTTAGTAGAAAATATTGAAGGGTTAATCTCATTATAATCAAATGAAAAAAAGTATTTTAAGAAGTATTGTCGTTTTTGTTTGTTTGAGTGCTTCGGCTCAGAAAAAACAAAAAGTTTTATTTAAAATTGATGGAGAACCTACGTATGTTTCCGAGTTTCAAGAATTGTTTAAGCCAGACAAAGCTTCTATTAGCAGTGCTAGTTTTGAAGAGAATTTAGATTTGATGGTCAACTACAAGTTGAAGTTAATGCAAGCAAAATTAGAAGGTTTGGATACCTTGCCGTCTATTAAAAAGGAATTGAACACCTACAAAGCAGACTTGGCTGCACCTTATTTAACAGACGAGGCTACGTTACAAAATTTGCTACAAGAGGCTTATAATAGAACGTTAGAAAGAGTAAAAGCGAGCCATATTTTAATTCTAGCAAAGGGTAATGATACTGTTGCAGCTTACCAAAAAGTAAAAGACATCAAAGAACAATTAAACAACGGTGCTGATTTTGTTACGCTGGCAGTAAAATATTCTGAAGATAAAAGTGTGACAACAAACAAAGGGAGTTTGGGCTATTTTTCTGCTTTTAGAATGGTATATCCTTTTGAATCTGCTGCATACAATACTCCTGTAGGACAAGTTTCAGAAATAGTAAAAACTAGTTTTGGTTATCATTTGTTAAAAATAGAAGATAAAGAAAAGGTTAAAGGAAAAGTGAAATCTGCCCATATTATGGTAGCTGGTTTAGGTACTGCTAAGAAACAAAGAATTGACAGTGTGTATCAAAAACTAATAAATGGAGATGATTTTGATTTGTTGGCCAAACAATATTCAGACGATAAAGGTACAAGTCAGAAAGGTGGAGATTTGAAGCCTTTTTCTAGAGGTGATTTGCCAAAACCTTTTGAAGATGTTGTGTTTTCTATGAAAGAAATCAATAGCTATTCAAAACCATTTAAAACTTCTTACGGATGGCATATTGTAAAATACAAAGGTGTAGAACTTGTTCCTGATTTTGTAGATGTGAAAGAGGAATTAAAGAGAAAAGTTTTGAGTAGTGATAGAGGAACAAAACCAAAAGAAGTTGCTTTTGAAAGATTAGAGGCAAAATTTAAAGTACAGGTTTTTGAACCAGCAAAACGCATTTTTAAGAGTAAAGAAGTATATAAATACCCGAAAGATAGTTTGCAAAATGTGTTTATATCTATCAATGAACAACCGTATTTACAAGAAAGTTATTTGGATTACATAAAATATAAAAAATCAAAATCTCCTCTAGACTATTTTGAAGAATACAAAAAAGAAAAGATCAAAGAATACATGGTTGATCATTTGGAAGAGGAAAATGAAAAATTCAGAGAAACAATTGGAACCTATAAAAAAGGTTTGATGATTTTTGAATTGATGAAGTTGCACATTTGGGATGTTCCAAAAGAAGAATCCGAAAAAGTAGCTGAATTTTACAAGCAACATATAGAGGACTATAAAGATAAAGGTACAACTTTTGAAGAGGTAAAAGGATATGTAGAAAGTGATTATCAAGATAAAATAGAAAAAGAATGGCTAAAAGGATTGAGAGAGCATAGAAAAATAAAATTCAAGAAAAGAGCCGTGAAAAAAATTAAGAAAACATACGAGTAATGAAAAAAAGATACATAGCTTTTTTAGCTAGCATTTTTATAGCTTGTAATTCTAATACAGCTCCTGCAAAGAATGTAGTGGCAAAAGTGTACGAATTTGTGTTGACAAAAGAAGAGTTGAAACAAAATGTGCCCACAACAACATCTATTGTAGATAGTTTAAAAGTTACTCAACAATACATTCAGCGTTGGGCAAAACAGAAATTGTTATACAGAAATGCATTGATCAATCTAGACAATACAGAAGAATTGGATCAGATGATAGATAAGTATAAAGAAGAATTGTACGTGTCTTATTATAAAAATGCGCTAGTAAACAAAAAATTAGATACCTTAGTTTTTAAAAGTGAAATTGACAGCTTTTATGTTCACAACCAGGCAAACTTTAAATTAAATGAAGTTTTGGTAAAGTTTAAATACATACATTTGGATGCTGAAAGTAAAAACAGGTACGAAATAAAAAAGTTATTTCAATCTAACGATTTTGAAGATAAGCAAAAGCTGTTGTCAGATTACTCAAATTACGATGATTACTATTTTAATGATTCTACATGGATTGCATTAAAAGGAGTATACAGTAACAGGCCAGATTTTCCTGTACTGAGTAATTATCAGTTGACCAGACAAAACGGATTGATAGAAATAAGAGTTGCGGATAGAAGTATTTATTATATTTATATAAAAGATGTTTTGAATGAAGGGGATGTTGCTCCAATAGAGTACATAGAGCCTACTATTAAAAATATATTGTTACACAAAAATAAGATTCAATTTTTCAATCAAATGGAACAAATTTTGATTGAGGATGCAGTAAAACAACAAAAGTATGAAGTTCATTAAAAGTTACCATGCGTTATGGTTAATCCTATTAAGCTTTAGTAGCACTACTTATGCTCAGCAAAGGATTAAAATTGATGGTGTTGCAGCCGTGGTAGGAGATAAAATTATTTTAGATTCAGATATCGTCAAATACAAACAAGAGATAGAATCTCAATCTGGAGGAAAGGTAGATGTTGATGATTGTGAAATTATGGAAGACATTATGTCACAAAAATTATTGGCACATCAAGCGGTTATTGATAGTGTTTTGGTTGCCGATGCAGAAGTAGATGCTGGTGTAGAGCGTACTTTAGCACATTTCAAAAAGCAAGTTGGGGATATGAATAAGGTTGTTGAACTATACGGGTTTGATGATTTAGAAGACTTAAGATCTGAGTTGACAAGAATTGAAAGAGAAAATTTATTGATTCAGAGAGAAAGACAAGATGTAATAAAAGATGTAGTTGTAACTCCAGAAGAAGTAAGGTTTTTTTACAGTGATTTAAAAACCAAGGGAGATTTGCCAAACTTTGGTATTGAGGTAGAGTTGTCTCAAATCACAATTGAAGCTCAACCTACAGAAGAAGCGGTAAAAGAAGTGTTAGACAAATTGAAAAAAATTAAGGAAGATATAGAAGGTGGGTATAGCATGCGTTTAAAAGCTATCTTGTATTCTGAAGATCCAGGAGTAGCGCAAAACGGAGGGAAGTATGAAATTACGAGAGAAAGCCAATTTGTAAAAGAATTTAAAGAAGCTGCTTTTAGTTTGGAAGAAGGTGAGGTTTCTGAGCCTTTTGAATCTCAATTTGGGTATCACATATTGCAAGTAGAAAAAATCAAAGGACAGCTAAGAGTGGTAAGACACATATTGATGCAACCTAAAATTGAAGAAGCTAAGTTAGAATCTGCAAAAGAAAAGTTAGAGTCTATAAGAGCTCAAATTGTAGCAGGTGAAATTACTTTTGACGATGCAGTAACTAAATATTCTGACGATTTAGCAACACGATTAAACAAAGGGAAATTAATGAATCCATATACAAATGACTCTAAGTTTGAATTGAATAAAATGGATGCCAAATTATTCTCTAGAGTAGATAAATTAAAACAAAATGAGCTTACAGATGTTTTCTATGAAGAAGCAAATGGAGGAGAAAAAATGTATAAGATTATCAAAGTGAGTCAGAGAACAGATGCTCATCAAGCTGACTTGGTAAAAGATTATGTGAAAATTCAAGAATTGGCTATGAAGAAAAAAGAGCAAGAAACGCTTGCTAAATGGTACAAGTCTAGAATAAAAGATACGTATGTAAAACTCACAGATGCTCACAAAGAATGTAAATACGAATACAACTGGGTGCATTAAACAGTAACAAGCAGTCTTGAGTAATCAAGGCTGTTTTTTTTTGAAATACAAATGGCAAAAGTATTAAAAGATCCTGGTGTAGGTTACAAGTCCAATAGCAATGCTCAGAGAATTATTGTTGATGGAAAATCCAATGTAAGACACATTAACAAGCCAAAAAGTATAGACGATTTATATACGTATTTGATTGAGATTTCTTGGGGCTTGTTTTTAACTTATGTTTTGATTGGTTATATAGTCATGAATATTGGTTTTGCCTTTTTTTACTTTTTTATTGGAGCTGCAGATTTTTTTGCTCCTTCAGGAAGTTTTTGGTTAGACTTTGTCAACCTATTTTTTTTTAGTGCACAAACACTAACTACAGTAGGTTATGGTGCTGTAGCTCCAAGCGGTGTTTTAGCTGGTTTTGTTTCTTCATTTGAAGCCTTGATAGGTTTAACATCATTCTCTTTTATTACAGGTCTTATGTACGGTAGGTTTTCAAAACCCAAAGCAAAAATTAAATTTTCAGACCATCTTATTATTAGAAATTTTGATGACTCCAGAGCAATGATGTTTCGGGTGATGAATAAGAGAACAAATTTGATGATTGAACCAGAGTTGAATGCCGTGATCAATATTACAGAGAAAGGAGAGAATGGTGAATTCAAACGAGCGTTTTACCAACTTCAATTAGAACGTAATAAAATTATGTATTTGCCGACTATGTGGACATTGGTTCATAAAATGAATGAAGATAGTCCACTGTTTAAGTACACAGAAGATGAATTACAAAACCTGGAAGCTGAAATATACATCCTTTTCAAATACCACGAAGAGGCATTCAATCAGAATTTGTACCAACTACATTCCTATAACTTTGAGCAGCTAAAAATAGGATACCAATTTGGTTCTTCTTACGCTTTTGATGAAGAGGGGTTTACCATTGTAGACCATGATCAATTGAATTATTTAGAAAAAATATAGCTTATTTTAAAGCAATCCTAATTATGATAAAGGCGACTGTTACCAAAATACCATAAAGAAATACTTGGATAGCTGTATTTTTGTAATGAATTTTATGACGTTTTAAATCTTTACGATAGCTCCAAATCATGGCGATTGTAAAAGCAACCACAAAAAAGATAGCAAAGTACCATTGTCCCGTAGAAAACATAGAATATAATTTTCCTCAAAATTAGTAAACAAATGAAGAATAAAATCAAAGCCGTACAAGAATTTCACACAGCCTATAAATTAGGTTTCAAAAATGAGCCAATTGCTGCCATTGGTGATGATAAAATCAATTTGAGATTCAATTTGATGGATGAAGAAAATAAAGAATATTTAGAAGCTGCACAAAATGGAGACTTGGTTGAGATTGCAGATGCGTTGGGAGACATGTTGTACATTTTATGTGGAACAATTATTGAGCATGGAATGCAACATAAAATAGAAGAGGTTTTTGAAGAAATTCAACGTAGCAACATGAGTAAATTGGGAGAAGACGGTGAGCCAATTTATAGAGAAGATGGAAAAGTTCTAAAAGGACCTAATTATTTCAAGCCTAATATTGCTAAAATATTAGAGTGTTAAACAAAAAGTAATCAACATAACAATCTTATTTTGAAACAAACCAAAGCCACAAAAAAAGAAAATCAATGGATTAGTTGGAATAAAAATGTAGTACATAGTTATGACAATTTAATCACTGTATACAAAGAAAAAGATCTGGTAGATGCTGTTGCCAATCACGATGCTATTCGTGTGTTTGGAAATCGATATTCTTCCTCAGATATTTGTGCAGGCACTCAAACATTGATAGATATTACCTCGTATAATAAAATTGTAAGGATTGATAAAAAGGCACAAGAAGTTACCGTACAGGCTGGAGCCGTTTTGGAAAATGTAATCAATGCTATTCAAGCTTGTGGTTGGTGTATTCCGTGTTTGCCAGATATTGATAAAGTTACCGTTGGTGGTGCATTGGCAACAGGAACTCACGGTACAAATGGGTATATTTTATCCAAATACATTTCTAAATTCCGTATGGTTTTAGCCGACGGAACCATCAAAGAATATACGGAAGAAGATCTAGAAACAGATGCAATTAGGGTTTCATTAGGTCTTTTAGGAGTATTTTCAGAAATTACTTTTAAGTGTGAGGCTAATTATCTTTTGCATTTGAAAGAAGCTCCAGTTAAAGATGATGAATGGGTAAATAATTTAGACGAATATTTGTCAACTTATGATTTTGTTAGGATTTTATGGTTGCCACATACAGATCATGGGTATGTAATTTTAGGAACCAAAGTAGCAAAAGATTTTAAGGTTGATGAAATACCAACACCAGAATACATAAAACACAGGAGGAAGACTTCTAAAATGTTATATAAAAGAACTAGAAAAAGGCCAAAGTTTACTGTAAGAGCTAATAGGTTACTATATAAATTGTTTTTTTCACACAAAAAAGAACATCTGGGAACTTTGTACGATGCTACGGTGACCAAATCAAGAGGAGCGACTATGGAGTTGGCAGAATGGACAGTAGCTTATTCTAAATTTAAAGAACTGTTTGTAGAATTAAAAGCTGTTCTAGATGACAAAACCAACAATGCTTTTGTTCACATTCCTATGGATGTTCGTTTTTTAAAGCAAGACAATGTTTGGTTGAGCAATGCCTATGATTCAGATGTTGTAACCATGGGCTGTGTTTGTAGAAACTCTCCTGCTGCGGATGAATATCTTGCTTTTGAAAAAGTAGAAGAAGTGTTTTTAAAATACGGAGGAAGGCCTCATTGGGCAAAAAGATTCAAATCCAAACAAGAAGAACTTTCTAAGCTGTATCCTAAATGGGATGAATTTACATCTCTTAGAAAGAAAATGGATCCTACCAACAAGTTTTTAAACCCATATTTAACAAAAATTTTTAACAAATAAAGAATGCCCTGAAATTGTTTCAGGGTATTTTTACTTAAAAAAGAATGATGAATAAAATCCCTTTTCCAAAAGCAGTACTGTTCGATTTTGACGGTGTTATTGTAGATAGTTTCAAATGTCACTATGGAGCATGGAAAACTGCTTTTAAAGAAATTTTTAACAAAGATATTTGCCCTTTTCCAGAAGCAACACATGCAGGAAAAGCTCCTTATAAAATAGCAGAATATTTTGCGGAATTTGGTGGAGATGTTAGCAAAGCTCCAGCACTAAACAAACTAAAGCAGGCTCACTTGTTAAAGACGACAACACCTCCTGAATTACTGCCAGGGGTGCATGAGCTTCAAGATTTTTTATCTGAAAACAACATTCCACACGGAATAGCGAGCAATGCATATACCGCTTTTGTGGAAAACTCGGTAAAACAAACAGGTGCTAAATTTACCATATGTATGGGGGTAGATCAGTTTGCAGAACCAAAACCAAGTCCAGTTCCTTATTTAACTTTGGCAACTCATTTGGGAATTAAAGAAGAAGATTTTAAAGAAGTATTGATTTTTGAAGATAGTTTGACTGGAATTCAAGCTGCCGCGGCAACAGGTATGGTAGCTGTTGGGTTGTTGACTCAATATTCTGAAGAGGAATTGTTAGCCAACGGAGCAGTAAAAGTTTTTCCAACTTTGTTAGAGGCTTATCAGGAGATTGTATCTTTGTAATCTATGAAACAACATTATGATGTGCTAATTGTTGGTGGAGGAGCTGCGGGTTTTTTTACGGCAATCAATACAAAAGAAAAAAACAGAAATTTGTCTGTTTGTATTTTAGAGAAAGGAAAAGAGGTTTTGCAAAAAGTAAAAATCTCAGGAGGTGGTCGTTGCAATCTTACACACGCATGTTTTGATCCTAAAGAATTGACGGAATTTTACCCTAGAGGAAAACGAGAGTTGTTGGGAGCATTTCATCAGTTTATGACAGGAGATACCATGGAGTGGTTTGAAAATCGTGGAGTGCCTTTAAAAATTGAAGCGGACAACCGTATTTTTCCGGAATCTAATTCTTCTCAATCCATTATTGATTGTTTTTTAGAAACTTCTAAAAATTTAGGAATTACTATTTCTAAAAACACAGGAGTTTTATCTATAACAAAACAAGAGGACGTTTGGAAATTACAAACCAAGGAGGGAACTTATAGCTGTGATAAATTAGTTATCACGGCAGGAAGTAGCAAGCCTGTTTGGAAATTATTGACAGAATTAGGGCATTCTATTGTAGAGCCAGTACCTTCGTTATTTACTTTTAATATCAAAGATCCTTTATTGACAGATTTGCCAGGAGTGGCTGTGCAAAATGTTGAAGTTTCTATAAAAGACACCAAATTGACTAGTACAGGACCTTTGCTAATTACACATTGGGGAACGAGTGGTCCAGCGGTGTTAAAACTCTCGGCTTTTGGAGCTGTTTTGTTGGCAGAAAAAGAGTATCAATACCAAGTAAAAGTCAATTGGTTGAGTTGCAATAGGCAACAGGCCTTAGACATTTTGTTTCAGTTTAAAAAGAGAGAAGTCAAATCTCTGTTGGAAAAAAGGAGTCCTTTTGAAACTATTAGCAAACGACTGTGGTCTCGTTTTTTAGAAATATGTGAGATTGATGGACAAGGAAAATGGGCCGATGTATCTAATAAAAAGTTAGAATTTTTAGCGGATAAATTGACTGCTACTATTTTTCATGCGCAAGGAAAAAGTACTTTTAAAGATGAATTTGTAACTGCGGGAGGAATCAAATTAAAAGAAGTGAATTTTAAAAAGTTTGAAAGCAAGCTTCATGAAAATTTATTTTTTGCGGGTGAAATTTTAAATATTGATGCCGTAACAGGTGGTTTTAATTTTCAGAACGCTTGGACTGGTGGTTGGATTGTCTCTGAAGCAATTACTCAAAAACAATCGTAAAAGAATGGATGCTTATTTTGATGAACAGGTTTTTAAGAATCAAAACTACACAGAAAAGGAGTTTCCCAAAGGGGAATACGAGCAATGTACGTTTGTAAATATAGATTTTACAAATGCTTCGTTATCCAAAGCACTGTTTTTAGACTGTGAGTTTGTAGATTGTAATTTGAGTAATGCAAAGGTAAGAGATGCCTCTTTTCAGAATGTAACCTTTCAAAATTGCAAAATGTTGGGAATCCTTTTTCATGAATGCAATACGTTTGGTTTTTCTGTAGGTTTTGAAGGATGTCAGTTGAATCATTCTTCTTTTTATCAAGTAAAAATGAAAAACACTCGTTTTCAAGATACCAAATTGATAGGAGTAGATTTTTCTGAAGCCGATTTGACCAATGCTGTTTTTTCAGCTTGTGATTTTTCAACAGCTACTTTTGAACAAACATTGTTAGAGAAATCAGATTTTAGAACTTCTGAAAACTATGAATTTTCCCCAGAAAATAATTTTATCAAAGGAGCTAAATTTTCGTTGAATTCAGTTTCTGGTTTGCTAAAAGAATATCAAATTACAATTGATTAGAAATGTCTTCAAACACTTCACCCCTGTGAGGTTTTAAAGCATCTCTGTAGGTTTTCATGTCGGTTTCGTCAACTACAATAAAAGCTGTAGCCCACATTTCATTCACTTCAGAATGATCAATTAGGTGGTAATTTAGTTTTTCTGCTTCCGCAAATTCTTTCAGATGAATACAATGGTGTTTTGCGGTTCCTAAACCAGTAACACCTCTAAAATCCCAAATTAGTTTTAGTTTTCTCATAACGCAAATATAATTTATCAAACATCCAAATTGCAATAGATGTTCTTTAAATTTTTCAAGTAGACAACATAAAACTATATTTGTAGCAAATTGAAAACATGGATATGGAGCAAAGTTTTATTCCACAAAAAATAGAGATTTTTAAAGAGTCGGGTCAAGTTACTTGGCAAACACCTAGCAATATTGCTTTGGTAAAATATTGGGGTAAAAGAGAACCTCAGTTGCCAGAAAACACATCCATTAGTTTTACATTGTCCAACTGTTGTACTACAACTACGTTGCAATATAAAAAAAGAGAAAATAAGCAAGATGGTTTTGACTTTGATGTAATTTTTGAAGGAAAAAAGAACGAAGCTTTTAAGCCTAAAATAGAAACGTTTTTTAAGAGAATAGAAGTTTATGTTCCTTTTTTGAAAGACTATTACTTTACCATTGAATCTTCTAATTCTTTTCCTCACAGTAGTGGAATTGCTTCATCCGCAAGTGGAATGAGTGCCATTGCGATGTGTTTGATGAGTTTGGAAAAAGAATTAACTCCAGACTTAACAGAAGAATTTTTTTATCAAAAAGCTTCTTTTTTAGCTCGTTTAGGTTCTGGGAGCGCTTGTAGAAGTGTAAAGGGAGAGATGGTTGTATGGGGAGAACATCCTGAAATTAAAGGAAGTTCAGATTTGTATGGTGTTGAGTTTTTGGATGAGGTAGCTCCGGTTTTTAAAAATTACCAAGACACTATTTTGTTGGTAGATAAAGGTGAAAAACAAGTGAGTAGTACTGTTGGACACGGGTTGATGCATGGACATCCTTTTGCAACACAACGTTTTGCACAGGCTCAAGAAAATATCAGTAGTATAAAGAACATTTTTACAACAGGAGAAATTGATGCTTTTATTACTTTGGTAGAGAGTGAAGCATTGACATTGCATGCAATGATGATGACAAGCCAACCTTATTTTATATTGATGAAACCAAATACTTTAGAAGTAATCAATAAAGTATGGAAGTATAGAAAGGATACTGATAGCAAATTGTGTTTTACGTTAGATGCAGGAGCCAATGTTCATTTGCTGTATCCTGAAGCAGAAAAAGAAACCGTTCAACAATTTATTTCTAAAGAATTAGCGGTGTTTTGTAAAAATGGTGAGTTTATCCACGATCAGGTGGGAATGGGAGCTAAAATGTTAGTTGACAAGCCGTAAATATTTCTATCTTTGCATTAGTTAAGATTATAAGCTTATGAAAGGACCTCTGTTTTATGCCAAAATACTGTTGTTTGGAGAATATGGAATTATCAAAGATTCCAAAGGCTTGGCCATTCCTTACAATTCATACAAAGGAGCTTTTAAACAAGCTGAAGTCTTAGAGGGAATTGCTTTAAAATCTAATGGATATTTAGCGGATTACTTAGCCTATTTAAAAGGATTAAAAACGGATATTGTTCGTTTTAATTTGGAGCAATTAGAGCAAGATATTGCTGATGGAATGTATTTTGATTCTAGCATTCCTCAAGGATATGGTGTAGGGAGTTCAGGTGCAATTGTTGCTGCTGTGTATGATAAATACGCTCAAGACAAAATCACAGTTTTAGAAAACCTAACCAAAGAAAAACTTTTAAAATTAAAAACTGTTTTTGGATTGATGGAATCTTATTTCCATGGAACTAGTTCTGGTTTGGATCCATTAAATAGTTATTTAAGTTTGCCAATTTTAATTCAATCAAAAAATGATATAGAATCTGTAGGAATTCCCTACCAGCAAAATGGAAAAGGAGCTGTGTTTTTATTAGATTCTAAAATGATTGGAGAAACACAACCGATGGTGAACATTTTTATGGAGAAAATGAAAAATGAAGGTTTTCGTAAAATGTTAAGCAATGAGTTTGTTATTTATTCAGATGCTTGTGTTGATGATTTTTTACATGGAAACGCAAAATCTTTGTTTGGAAATGTGAAAAAATTATCTAAAGTAGTGTTGGAAAATTTCAAACCGATGATTCCAAATCAATTTCATTCTTTGTGGAAAAAAGGAATTGAATCTAATGACTACTATCTCAAACTTTGTGGTTCTGGTGGTGGAGGTTATATTTTAGGGTTTGCACCAGATTTTGAAAAAGCAAAAGCATCTTTAGTAGGTCATGAGTTAGAGTTGGTTTATAGATTCTAATAAAAATTGATAGCTATAGATGGCGGCAACAAAAAAGCATAAATTTTTAGGGTTGTTTTCTGTGGTAAGGGGTTACAATGTAATATTGTTAACCATTGCTCAGTATTTGTCAGCTGTTTTTGTGTTTGATGTTGAAGCTACGTTAAAAGAAACCTTGTTAGATTGGCATTTGCATTTGGTGGTGTTGGCAACTATTTGCGTGGTTTCTGCAGGCTATATTATCAATGACTTTTACGATGCAAATATTGATGCAATCAACAAGCCTGTAAAGACTAAAATTGGGAATTGGATCAGTCAAAAAACCAAGTTGCATACTTATTTTACATTAAATTTTATTGCATTTGTTCTGGGGATATTTGTTTCTTGGAAAGCAGCAGTTTTTTTTTCATCGTATATTTTTCTTATTTGGTTGTATTCTCATAAACTTCAAAAAGACCCAGTTGTTAGGGTTTTGGCAGTTACTATTTTAGATTTACTTCCGTTTTTTGTGATTTTTGTTTATTACGAGAATATTTCTGGATTGATTATTACACACGGAGTTTATTTGTATTTGTTGGTGGTTCTAAAAGAACTAATCAAAGATTTTGAAAGAGCAAAAGGAGCTGTTTTAATGAATAGAAAAACTTTGGTTTTAAGGTATGGAGAACGCAAAATAAAAAACAGTATTTGTGTTTTTTTAAGTTTGTTGAGTATTCCCACTTACTATTTGTTAAGCTTGCCAGAAGTAGGATTGATGAGGTATTATTTTTTCACAAGTTTTGTGTGGATTCCAGTATTTGTTTTTTTCCTTTTTAGAGCCAAACAGAATAGAGATTATTTCTTATTGCACAATTTAATTAGAATTGTGTTGGTAATAGGGGTGTTTAGTCTTTGTTTTATTGATACTTCGGTCTTGTTAATCAGAATCTTAAAAGAAGTTAGGATATAATATTTTATTGAAGATTGTTTCGTAATTTTGCTGCTCAATAATTATTTATAAAATGAATAAAAGTAATCACTCGTCGGGAAGACGACAACAAGCGCAAGGAGGTAAGGGAAAATCTTTTGGAACTTCTAAATTTTCTAAAAAGAATACGTTTTCAAAACCCAAAGAAGAGGCCGAAAAATCTTCGAAAAATGGAGCAAAACCATTTTCTAAAAAAAAGCCATACAATGTTAGTGGATCAGCACCTAAAAAAGCAGTTGTGCCTAGCAATCCTACGACTCAAACAGGAATTCGTTTGAACAAATATATTTCCAATGCAGGAATTTGTTCTCGTAGAGATGCAGATACCTATATTCAAACAGGAAGTGCGACTGTAAATGGTAAGATTATCACAGAAATGGGATATAGAGTTCAACCAACGGATGAGGTTCGTTTTGACAATGTATTGATCAATCCAGAGACCAAAAGATACGTGCTTTTGAACAAACCTAAGAATTACATCACTACAATGGAAGATGAGCGTGGTAGAAAAACGGTGATGGAAATTGTGAACAAAGCTTGTAAAGAACGTATTTACCCTGTAGGACGTTTGGATAGAGATACTACTGGTTTGTTATTGTTTACCAATGATGGTGAATTGGCAAAACAATTGACACATCCAAAACACAACAAACGTAAATTGTACCATGCTACTTTAGATAAAAAAATAGCATTGAAAGATTTACAAGCCATTGCTGAAGGGCCTGAAATTGAAGGTAAAAAAGTTTGGGTAGATGATGTTTCTTATGTACAAGGACAATCTAAGAATGAGGTAGGAATTGAAATTCACTCAGGACGTAATAGAATCGTTCGTAAGATTTTTGCTCATTTTGGTTATACTGTTGTAAAATTAGATAGAGTCATTTTTGCGGAATTGACCAAAAGAGATTTGCCAAGAGGTCATTACAGACATTTAACTGCTCAAGAAGTTATCAATCTTAAGAATAGTATTTAAAATTAAGAAAGGATAATTTTAGATACCCCCAAAATAGAAATTTCTATTTTGGGGGTATTTTTGTTTAAAAAGAAAAATCTCTAATAGTGTTTTCAAAAAGAGGAGATAATAGTTTTTTGTTTTTTTGAGTAGCTATTTTTTCAATAGCATACAAATGTCTCAAGTGATGAGTATCAGTTCCTACATAAGTATACATTCCTTTTTTTAAGAGTTGCATTGCTACTTTTGTAACTCCTTTTCCGTAATGATTGGCCAAGGCATATAGATTCAGTTGAAACAAACAACCAGCAGCTATTAATTTTTCATATTTAGAAAAATCATCATGATAATAAATATATCGTTCAGGATGAGCCAAAACAGGCTTGTAACCTTTTACCTGAATCTGAAAAATAATATCAGACAAGTTAAAAGGAGGGTTTAGAAACGACATTTCTACAAGTAGGTAGTTGTCCTTTAGAGGGATGATGTCGTTTTTCATTAATAAATTGTAAAAATAATCATCCATCATGTATTCTGCCGAAGCATAAAGTTGAATAGAATCCATTCCTTTTGCTTTCAATTCAGCCTTTAATAAGGCTTCTTTTTCTTTGATAGTGGTAGAACTATTTTCCCAAACACCTCCTAAAACGTGTGGAGTTGTTCTAAAATTAGAAATTCCTAAGGCCTGCATTTTCTGAATGATTTCTATAGAGGTTTCAATATTTTTGGCTCCATCATCTATTCCTGGTAGTAAGTGTGAGTGAATGTCTACAAATCCAGGAGGAAAAAGCTCAGAAGGTTTTATTTTTTTATCGAAAAAACTCATAAAGAAAAATTTGTTTGAAATTCAAAATTACAGAATTTTCTGCCTAAGTAAAATTTAGTCAAGGGTTATTGTTAATTAAAAATTAAATAAAACCAATACTTAATTAATCGAAGTTAGTATATTTGCCTTCAGCCAAAATTTATAACGATGGAATACTTGGATTTTGAATTGCCGATAAAGGAGTTAGAAGAACAATTACAAAAATGCGCTACAATTGGTGAGGAAAGTGAAGTAGATGTAACAAATACATGCAAAGAGATTGAAGATAAAATCATCAATCTTAAAAAAGATATTTACGGAAATTTAACGCCTTGGCAAAGAGTTCAGTTGTCAAGACATCCTAATAGACCTTATACATTAGATTATATCAAAGCATTGGCGGGTGATACTTTTATGGAGTTGCATGGTGACAGAACTGTAAAAGATGACAAAGCGATTGTTGGTGGTTTAGGTAAAATTGGAGATCAGAGTTTTATGTTTATAGGACAGCAAAAAGGTATCAATACTAAAATGCGTCAATACAGAAACTTTGGAATGGCCAATCCAGAAGGATATCGTAAAGCACTACGTTTGATGCGTATGGCTGAGAAGTTTGGGATTCCTGTTGTAACGTTTGTAGATACTCCTGGAGCATATCCTGGTTTGGAAGCTGAAGAACGTGGTCAAGGAGAAGCTATTGCTCGTAATATTTTTGAAATGTGTGTGTTAAAAACACCTATTATCACAGTTATTATTGGAGAAGGAGCTTCTGGAGGAGCCTTAGGGATTGGAGTTGGAGATAGAGTGTTAATGATGGAAAATTCTTGGTACTCTGTAATTTCTCCTGAAAACTGTTCGTCTATTTTATGGAGATCTTGGGAATACAAAGAGAAAGCAGCAGCAGCTTTAAAATTGACTTCTAAAGATATGAGTGCTTTAAAATTGGTTGATGGAGTAATTCCAGAACCTTTAGGGGGAGCGCATTCTGACAGAGAAACGACTTTTAATACTGTAAGAGAAACTATTTTAAATTCATTAAAAGAGTTATTGAGTAAAGAAGAAAGTATTATGGTAAATGAGCGTATTGAGAAATATGCAAACATGGGAGTTTACGAAGAGAATTAAAATAATTAGTTATATATATAAATCCCGAGTTTTTACTCGGGATTTTTTTTGCTTATTTTTTAGTGTCTATAGCAAAACTATTGTTTTCTATATGGCTAATTAGAAAATAGAAAAAGAGTGCATAAACCATTTGTGTAGCAGCCCAATCCCAGTTTTCTACCATACAAGAACCAAAAATTAGAATTATAATAATCAAAGCACCAGCTAGGGTTGCTCTAAAGGTTTGCCATCCTATAATTAACAAAAAACCAATAGCGAATTCTAGAAAAGGGAGTACACTTGCCCACGCATATACAGACCAATCGGGAAGAATACTTTTAGAAAAAGCATTGAGCATCCAGTCTCTAAAACTATTCAATTTTGGTAGTCTAACCAATCCGTGTGCTAAAAAATTAACACCCATAGTTATGCGTAATATTGCGTAGGCAGTTTGTTGATGTTTTTTCATTTTTGAGTAGTTTTTATAATTTGTTGAATGCGGTTTCTTAAATAAAAAAGATTGTCTTTTTCAAACCAATCGTTCTTTTTTAACCAAATATTATTTCTAGGAGAAGGATGTGGTAGTACGATGTACTTGGGTGTATATTCTTGGTAATTTTTTACAGTTTCGGTTAATGTTTTTTTAGCGTTGGTCAAGTAATAATTTTGAGCATAATGACCGATTAAAAGAATGAGTTCAACATTTTTTAGCTGTTCAAAAAGTAAAGAATGCCATGTAGGAGCACATTCTTTTCTAGGAGGTAAATCTCCTGTTTTTCCTTTTCCAGGGTAACAAAATCCCATAGGAATGATGGCGAAAATTTCGGAATCGTAAAAGGTTTTTTTGTCAATATCTAGCCAGTTTCTTAATCGTTCTCCACTTTTATCATCCCAAGGAATTCCCGTATTGTGAACAATGCTTCCAGGTGCTTGGCCAATGATGACAATTTTACTGTCTAAACTAGCTGTTAAAACAGGACGAACACCGTTGCTGAGGTAAGGTGAACATAATGTGCATTTGTGGATTTTTTCTAGTAAATCTTTCATAGGGGAAAATAAAAATTTAAGATATGAAATTTTAAAATGTTGTTGATAAGTTGTGGATAGAATTTAAGCTTTCTAGACAGGTTCTTTTGTCAGAAGATGTATTTTTAAGAGTAACCATAAATGTGTAGTATATGCGTATAGAATATGATATTAAGTTAGGTTTTAAAGATGTAATGATTAGACCTAAAAGATCTACATTAAAAAGTAGGGCTCAAGTAGATTTGGAACGTGAGTTTAAGTTTTTACACAGCACAGCAACATGGAAAGGAGTTCCGGTTATGGCAGCAAATATGGATACTGTTGGTACTTTTGAAATGGCATTGGCTTTGTCTCAGCAAAAAATATTTACAGCAATACACAAACATTATTCTATAGAAGAATGGAAAGATTTTTTAGAAAGTTCTCCCAAAGATATTATTGAATACATTGCTGTTAGTACTGGCACAGGAAAGTTAGATGCTGAGAAATTAGAACATGTTTTGAAACTGAATGCTGATTTAAAATTTATTTGCATTGATGTTGCAAATGGATATTCTGAATATTTTGTAAATTTTGTACAAGAAACTAGAAATAAATATCCAGACAAAGTAATTATAGCAGGTAATGTAGTTACTGGGGAAATGGTAGAGGAGTTGTTGCTTTCTGGAGCTGATATCATCAAGGTAGGAATAGGTCCAGGTTCTGTATGTACCACAAGGGTGAAAACAGGAGTAGGTTATCCGCAATTGTCTGCAATTATAGAATGCGCAGATGCTGCTCATGGTTTAGGAGGGCAGATAATTAGTGACGGAGGTTGTGCTGTTCCAGGAGATGTAGCCAAAGCCTTTGGGGCAGGTGCAGATTTTGTAATGCTTGGTGGAATGCTGGCAGGTCATGATGAAAGTGGAGGGCAACTTGTTGAAAAAAACGGAGAAAAATATAAGGAGTTCTATGGGATGAGTTCTGAAAGAGCAATGGAGAAACATGTAGGCGGTGTTGCAGAGTACAGGGCAAGTGAAGGAAAAGCCGTTCAAGTTCCTTACAAAGGAGGAGTGTTAAAAACGGTTCAAGATATTTTAGGAGGAATTAGAAGTACCTGTACGTATGTAGGTGCTCAACGGTTGAAAGAATTGACCAAAAGAACAACTTTTATAAGAGTAGCGGAACAAGAAAATAGAGTTTATACCAAATAATTTGTAGTACAGTTTCGTTTTTTTTATTGAGAATTGAGATTTTTAGTCTTTTAAAATGTTGTAAATCATCTGATATTCTGCTCTTTGATAGCTTTGGTTTTATTTAATGGAAGTTTAACACAACTCTTGGTATTTGTACTAACTTCTGATAAAAAGATTTATATATTTGTTGGGTGAATGACATATGTTAATTGTGTTTTGAAAGCTTCTAATGAGACTGATGTTGTTACTGGTTGTAAATGTTTTTTAAGAGAAAAGTAAATTAAGAGAAATGAAATCTAGACAGGTTATATTGGGAATATTAATGATGATGATATCTCTATTTGTTTCTTCTCAAGAGAAAGACAAAGTAATGGTGCTTCAGAGCATACAGCAATCTTTAGATACAAAAGATCAAAGAGTGCTTTTGGGAATTCATTCCTTAATTGAAAAAAAGGAATATGTGAAAGCCAAAAAAAGAATGTCAGAATATATAGTAGGACATGAAAAAGATGCTCAAATTAATTGGCTATATGCTTATGTGTTACATTTAAATAAAAATTACACAGCTTCATCAGAATCTTATGAAAGAGCTATATTGTTATCATCTAAAGACAACAATATCAAATTGGACTATGCTAGAAAACTTTACGAAAGAGGAAAAATAAACAAAGCTGAAGATTTAATTTACGGATTGAAAAATTTAGATCCAGCATCAAAAGCAGAAGGTTTGGTGATGTTGGCAAATATCAATTATTGGCAAGGAGATATTAGCAATAGCAAGCGATTGATTAAAGACTTTAGAAGTGAATTTCCTAATTCTGACAAATTGGATGAATTGTCTGCAAAAATATCTAGGGAAACTGCTTTTTATATAAAAGCGAGTTATGAAATGCAAACAGATACACAGCCTTTAGAATATTCGGCTCAAAAGGCAGAAGCTGGAATTTATAAGTCTATGTATCTTAATCCTAAATTAGAAATAGAAAATTATAGCTTTACTCCCAGTGCTACAGCTTTGATAGCAAAAGTAAGCAACCAGTTTTATTTTTCGAGTATCGATTTGTCTGTAATAGCAGCATTGGGAACATATGGTAATACAGAGGGGAGTGGTTTTATAGGAGGAGTGACTGTAGCTAAAAAACTTCCGTTCAATACCAAAGTGACTCTTGGGTACAACATACATCCTGTACTAGGAACAATAGCTAGCACAACTACAAATATTACAGAAACTACTGTTTCTGGAGCTTTAGATTACAGCAATAAATTATTGCTAACAAACCTTACTTACAATCAACAATTGTTTGATAATAATACCATTAAAAATTTAGTTTTTTGGATCATAACACAACCCATAAAAATATCTAACGTAGCCATTCAATTTGGGTATAGTTTTGGTTATTCTGATTCTGAAAATGTCTTTTTTGTAGAAGATGAAGAAAATAGTACTAGTGATGCAATAGTAGGTATTTACGATCCTTATTTTACACCTAAAGAATTAGAATCAAATTCTTTTTTATTAAAGTTTAATTATCAGATGTTTCGCTTTTTGGAAATAGGAGGGGCAACCAATTATGCCGTAAAAGCGAAAGCATTAAGTCCTTATCTTTATTCTGATGGAACTTCTATAGTATTAGATTTTCCAGATGAAAAAACAATTTTTTATCCTTCAGAATCATCAGTCTTTATTAAATACGATATCAACGAAAAACTTTCTGTTAAAGGAACTTATACATATCAAGAAACGTTTTTTTATAGTAGAGATAATATAAACTTTGGAGTGAATTATAGATTTTAATGGATTCAAGATTGCGAAACGATTTATGGGAGTTTAAGGAAGCAAAAAAAGTAACTGGCTTAGATAAAGTTGTTTTTTTAGGACTGACATTTGCAGGTGTATTAAGTATTCTTAATCTAGCAGAGTGGTGGTTTAAAGGAGAGCATATTTCAAATCTATTTTTGTTTATTGTTTTGAGTCTTTTCTTTTGGTACGGAATCGTAAGAGTGGTGTTGATTTGGGTAAATTATCTACGAATTAAAAAACCAGATGAAGTTCCTGTTCCAGAAGAAAATATGAGTGTAGCTGTATACACAACTTCTGCTCCTGGAGAACCTTTATCAATGTTTGAAAACACGTTCAAAGCCTTACAGAATTTAAACTATCCACATACCACTTATTTGTTAGATAGTACTGAAGATATTGCATTTAGAAAGTTGGCAGAAGAGTATGGAGTTGTTTGGTTAGATTTGGCCAATTTGCCAGGAGCCAAAGCAGGAAAAATTAACGAAACATTAAAGAGAACAAAAGAAGAGTTTATTTTAATATTAGATCCTGATCACATTGTTTTTCCAAATTTTTTAGATCAAACCTTAGGCTTTTTTAAAGATAAAAGTATTGGTTTTGTACAAGTGAGTCAAGGTTATTACAATATGTATCGTTCTTTTACCGCAAAAGGAGCTGCAGAACAAACATATACTTTTTACGGACCTACACAAATGGGGTTGTATGGATATGGTGGTGCAGTAGCCATTGGTGCCAATTGCACATTTAGAAGAGAGGCTTTGGAAAGTATTGGAGGCCATGCTCAAGGTTTGGCAGAAGATTTACAAACATCAATAAGAATTCATGCAAAAGGATGGAAATCTGTCTACAATCCTGTTATTGTAAGTCGCGGTTTGGTTCCAGAAGATTTTGCTTCTTTTTGCAAACAACAATTAAAGTGGGCACGAGGTGTTTTTGAATTGTTGTTTGATGAAATGCCAAATGTCTTAAAGGATTTGACCTTTTGGCAAAAAATAACTTATTTGTCTATTGGAACTTACTATTTGTTTGGGGCCATTACTGCTTTTTTTATATTCATTCCTTTGCTGTTTTTTGTAACAAAGATTACTCCAGCTATTATGGATTTTACAGAGTTTTTTATACATGGATCCATTGTCTTGTTAATTGCAGTGTTGATTTATGCGTATGCCCAACGATTTTTATGTGATAGAAAAACAGAAAAAGGATTTCATTGGAGAGGTATGGTGTTAAAATATTCATGCTGGCCTGTATTTGCCTATGCATTTTATCTAACATTGATCAATAAAAAAATACCTTACATTCCTACAGCTAAAATTGCTGTTAAAGGTTTTATGAATCCCTTTGTAAAGCCATTATTGATGTATTGTGTCTTGTTTTTATTGATGCTAATTGGAGTTTATGTGGAAAGAAGGTATTATATTTCAGAAAGCGAACTGATATTTACAGCAGAAAGAACGTGGGCTATGATTGGTTTTTCAATGATTGCACTCGTACAATCTATTGGTGGAATAGGGGCGGCTTATCAGTCTATGTACATCAAAGCAGAGAATGCTTGGAACAGAATAAATATATCTTCGGATAAAAAAATAAATATTAAAAAGAAAAACTAAAATATATGAAAGTACTATTACTCGCAGGTGGATTTGGATCTCGTTTTAGTGAAGCCACAAACAAAATACCTAAACCAATGATTCCAATTGGTGGTGAACCCGTACTGTGGCACATTATGAAGTTGTATTCCACATATGGATTTCATGAATTTGTAGTGCTTTTAGGATATAAAGGACATGTGATTAAAGAATATTTTGCGAATTATTTTCTTCACAATAGTGATGTGACTATTGATTTGACGAATAATGAAATGAAAATATTGAACAATTCATCTGAACCTTGGAAAATAACGTTGCTAAACACAGGGTTACATAGCATGACAGGCGGTAGAGTTTTACAGGCAAAAGAAGTTGTTGGAGATGAAACTTTTATGCTTTCTTATGGAGATGGTGTTGGGAATATTGACATTCAAAAATTGGTGGATTTTCATAAAAGCCACGGTAAATCTGCAACCATGTCTACGTATCAACCAAGTGGACGTTTTGGAGGGGTTTCTATGGATGATGAAAGTGGAAACATTACTGAATTTATAGAAAAACCTAAAGGAGACGGACGATGGATCAATATTGGTTTTTTTGTTTGTGAACCTAAAGTGTTTGATTACATCACCAACGGATTTGAAACTATATGGGAAAACGAACCTTTGGAAAATTTAGCCAAAGACGGAGAACTGTTTGCTTATAAACACTATGGTTTTTGGAAACCTATGGATACTTTGAAAGACAATTTAGAGTTGAATGAAATGTGGAAGAAAAACGAAGCGTTATGGAAAATATGGTAAATTTTGAATCTCTTTTTGAAGGTGTATACAAAGGAAAAAATGTTCTTTTAACAGGTCACACAGGTTTTAAAGGATCTTGGTTGGCTCTTTGGTTAGAGCAAATGGGAGCTAATGTTTATGGATATTCTTTAAAAAACAAAGATGAAAAGAATCATTTAGATTTGTTGAGTTTAAATATTGTTGATAAGATTGGAGATATTAGAGATGCAGATGTTTTACAAAATTATTTTGATGAAGTACAACCAGACATTGTTTTTCATTTGGCAGCACAAGCTTTGGTAAGACCTTCTTATGAAGATCCGGTTGAGACTTTTTCTACCAATGTAATGGGAACTTTAAATGTGTACGAAGCATGTAGAAAAACACCTTCTGTAAAGGCAGTTGTAAATGTTACTAGTGACAAGTGTTATGAAAATAAAGAATGGAATTGGGGATATAGAGAAAATGAACCGATGGGGGGATACGATCCGTACAGTGCTTCTAAAGGTTGTTCAGAATTGTTAACATCATCGTATAGAAATTCTTATTTTAATAACAATGATTTTGGTAAGAAACATCAAGTTTTGTTAGGAAGTGGTCGTGCAGGAAATGTAATAGGTGGTGGTGATTGGGCTGTAGATAGATTGATTCCAGATATTGTGAAAGCAACGTCAATTGGTGATGCTGTGTTGATTAGAAATCCAAAAGCAACCAGACCTTGGCAACATGTTTTAGAGCCTTTAAGTGGTTATTTAACGTTGGGATGGAGGTTGTTAAAAGAAGACGTTTCTGTTGCAGAAGGATGGAATTTTGGTCCAGACAATCACAGCAATTTACAAGTTGGAGATATTGTAAAGTTGTCTCATGAATATTGGAACAACATTCAAGTGGAGTTTGGTAAAAATACGGATGAACATCATGAAGCAAATTTGTTAATGTTGGATTGTTCCAAAGCAAACAAAGTATTGAAATGGAAAGCTGTTTGGGGAATAGATAAAACCATTGATAAAACCATCAATTGGTACAAAGAGTATTACGAAAAAGATCAGATTTTGTCTTTTACAGATTTGACAGATTATGTATCGGATGCAAAGGCAGCAAAAATTTTATGGGCATTATAAGTTTAAAAAATAAAAGAGTTTTAGTAATAGGTGGTCATGGTTATTTAGGACGTTTTTTGGTAAACGCTTTAAAAACTAAGGAAGCTCAAGTGTTTGTAATGTCAAGAAATTGCACAGAAAGTGATACTGAATTTCCTGTAGACATCACCAATTACAATGAAACAAACCAAGTAATTCAAAAAATAAAACCTGATGTTGTCTATCATTTGGCTGCTAATATTAGTAGAGACAGAGATTTTTCTATTTTTCAGAAAATGGCAGAAATAAATGTGCAGGGGACTTTAAATGTATTGAAATCTTTGGAATCGTTGAACGCTCATTTTATTTTTACTTCGTCTAGTGAAGTTTACGGAAATAATGTGTCTCCTTTTCATGAAAATCAAATTCCCATGCCTGTTTCTCCTTATTCTTTGAGTAAGACTAATGCAGAAACTTTAATTCAGACGTATTGTAACAATCATGGTAAAAAATTTACCAATTTAAGAGTGTTTAATTTTTATGGAGAATACATGCCTGAAGAATTTTTCATTCCACAAATGATACAATCCTTAAAAAGAGGAGAAGATTTTCTGATGACTAAAGGAGAACAAGTTCGTGACTTTTTATACGTTGGAGATGTGGTGAATGCCTTGTTGATGACTGCTGAGAATACAGATTCTTATGGAGAAACAATGAATGTATGTAGCGGGCAAGGAACAAAGTTAAGTCAATTAGCAACAGCTGTAAATGCAACAATGAAGACCAAAGCTAAAATTATTTTAGGAGCAATTCCTTATAGAAATAATGAGGTTTGGGAAATGATTGGAGACAATTCAAAAATAAAACAAAGAATAGGTTTTGAGCCTACAACAAGTATAGAACAAGGTATAGAAGCCGTAATAAATCATTCTTAAGTATGTCAGTATTCAAAAAATTCTCTCGACTTTTTTACGTAATCATCGCTTTGGTATTGGGTTATTTTGTGGTTTATGGACTGGCTGCTATCAGCAAAAGATCCAAAGGACCCATAGGAGCATTGTTAGAGAATGCAAGTGATTTAGTTCAAAGCCTAGAACATAGAGTTATCTTAGAAGAAAGAGAAGTGCTAAGAGAAGATAAATTGACATGGTTTGAAAATCAAAGAAAAAATAAAGATTCTTTGATCAATTCTAAAATCATACTTTTTGGTGCTTCAGATGATAGTCAAAGAGAATCGTATGAGAATATTTTTAAGTTAGAAGATTCTTTAGCATTAACATTCCCCATCATTCATATTTACAAAGCTTGGGGAGAAAAGCCAGAGCACAAGTTTCCTGAAAATGAAATTGATGCCATTTATAGAATTGGTTCTATTCCAATGATAACTTGGGAGCCTTGGTTGAATAAATTTACACAAGAAAATTTTCCAAAAATTGATGAAGTAGATCAGAGAGATAAGCATGGAATGACAACAATTGCAAATGGATATTATGATTCTTTCTTGAAGGAATGGGCTAATGACGTTAAAAAAGTAGAACATCCTGTTTATTTAAGATTAGGGCATGAGATGAATGACCCTTATCGTTATCCGTGGGGACCTCAAAATAGCGATCCGTCTGAATACATTGATGCATGGAAGCATGTACATGATGTATTTGATAAAGAAGGAGTGAAAAATGTAATTTGGGTTTGGAGTCCGCATTTGGCTTATGGAAAATTTAAAGAATACTATCCTGGAGACGAGTATGTAGATGTAGTAGCAACAGGAGCATTGAATTACGGTACTAGTACAGGATGGAGTAAATGGTGGTCTTTCAAACAGATTTTTGGTAATTTTTACAAAGATTTGGCCTTTTTTAACAAGCCAATTATGATTGCAGAGTTTGGTTCTTTAAAACCAGGTGGAAATAGAGCAGAATGGTTTGGTGATGCATTTCATGATTTTCATGAAAAATATCCGTTGGTTAATACCATTGTGTTTTTCCATTATTCTAACGATGGAACCACTACCTACAAATCTGTAAGTTGGTATATTAGAGAAGATGAAGAAGTAACCAATGAAATAAAAAAACAATTGAAAAGTTGGGATGCCAAGATCAAGCAACCAGATATTCAATAAAACAAAAAGAGCAACCATGTGGGTTGCTCTTTTTGTTTGTGTGGCTAAAGTCTATTTGATTTGAGATAAAAAAACAAATAACTTTAGTTTTTTATTTTACACAATCTTGGTTGTAAAAACCTCCTTTGTTTTCTTTACGATCTATAGAAGATTGAATGATAAGATATGCATTGGTAATCAAGTTTCTCAATTCACAAATAGGAGCAGAAAGTTTTGCCGTTCGGTACAATTCTTTGTTTTCTTGGTACAATATTTCCAATCTGTTGGCAGCTTTCTGTAAACGGATGTCTGAGCGTACGATCCCGACGTAATTACTCATTATTTTCTGAATGTCTCTTCTATCGTGTGTAATTAAAATATGTTCTTTATTTTGAGAAGTGTTGGTGTCATCCCATGCAGGAATATCATTTCTAAACGTTAATTTGTCTAAAATAGATGAAGCATGTACAGAACTTCTATGTGCATACACAACAGCTTCTATCAATGAATTTGAAGCAAGTCTATTGGCACCGTGTAATCCTGTTCTAGAACATTCTCCACAAGCATACAAGTTTTCAATAGAGGTTTGTCCATTTTTATCCACTGCAATTCCTCCACAAATATAATGAGCAGCTGGGGTGATGGGAATGTAGTCCTTATGAACATCAATTCCTAAAGATTTACATTTTTGAGTGATGTTGGGAAAGTGATTCAAAAAGTGATCTGGATCAATATGCGTACAGTCTAAGTACGCAAAATCTTCTCCTGTAATTTTTAATTCGGTGTCAATGGCTCTTGCAACAATGTCTCTTGGAGCTAATTCCAAACGATCGTCGTATTTTTCCATAAAACGCTCTCCGTTTACATTTCTAAGAATTCCTCCTTCACCTCTTACGGCTTCGGTAATTAAAAATGCGGGAGATTGTCCAGGTTCCTGATGCAAAGCAGTTGGGTGAAATTGAATGAATTCAATATCTTGAACTTTGGCTTTTGCTCTATATGCCATGGCAATTCCATCACCAGTTGCTATTTTAGGGTTTGTAGTTGTTCTATAAACTTGACCACTTCCACCAGCAGCTAGTAAAGTAATTTTAGCTTGTATCGTTTTTATTTCTTGGGTTATTTCATCCAAAACATAAGCACCATAACAAGTAATATGATCTCTATGAGTTACTGTTTTTTCGTGACCTTGAGCTCTTAAAATATGATGGTCTGTAATAAAATCTATTGTAAAATGATTTTCTAACAAAGTGATGTTCTCAGTGCCTTCTACCTTTTGAAGCAGTGCACGTGCAATTTCATAACCTGTAATGTCTTTATGGTGTAATATTCTGTTTTGAGAATGTCCACCTTCTCTTCCTAAGCTGTAATCACCTTTTGTAGTTTTGTCAAATTGTGCTCCCCAGGCAATCAATTCATCCAAACGTTCTGGGGCTTCTTCAACTACCATTCTAACTACTTCTTCGTCACACAAACCATCACCTGCTATTAAAGTATCTTGAATGTGTTGTTCAAAAGAATCTGTATTTGTATTGGTAACCGTAGCAATACCTCCTTGTGCATATTTGGTATTACTTTCTTCTTTTTCTGCTTTGGTTACAAGTGTTACGGAAGCATTTTTATGACGGCTAGCTACTTTTAAAGCGTAAGAAAGACCTGCAATTCCAGATCCAATTACTAAAAAATCAGTTTTTTTAATCATACAATTATTTAGAAAGCTCTAACATTCTTTCGATAGGAATTAATGCATCTGCAGCCAATTTTTCAGGTACTTCAATGGCTGGTAATTCATGTTCTAAGCACAAAAATAGTTTTTTCATGGTGTTCATTCTCATGTAAAAACATTCACTACAAGCACAAGTGTTGTCTTCTTCTGCAGGAGCAGGAATCAACGTTTTTTCAGGTACTTGTTTTATCATTTCGTGCAATATACCAGCTTCTGTAGCTACAATAAATTTATTGTTTTTACTTTCTCTAGCGTATTTTAACAATCCAGCTGTAGATCCAATATAACTAGCTGTTTTTAAAATATGTGATGGAGATTCGGGATGTGCTATAATTTCTGCATCTGGGTGATCTGCGGCAATATCTAACAATTTTTCAATAGAAAAAGCTTCGTGTACCATGCAAGCACCGTCCCACAAAACCATATTTCTACCTGTTTGTTTGTTTAAATAGTCTCCTAAGTTTTTATCAGGAGCAAAAATTATTTTCTGATCTATAGGAAACGAGTTGATGATTTTTACAGCATTGGATGATGTACAAACAATATCACTCATCGTTTTTATTTCTGCAGAACAGTTGATGTAGGTAACTACTTTGTGATCGGGATATTTTTCTTTGAATTTTTTAAAATCCTCAGGAGGACAAGAGTCCGCTAAAGAACAACCCGCTTTTAAATCGGGTAGCAAAACTTTTTTCTTTGGATTTAAAATTTTAGCAGTTTCTGCCATAAAATGCACTCCTGCAAACACAATGATATCGGCACTAGTTTTAGCAGCTTCTTGTGCCAATTGTAAACTATCTCCTACAAAATCAGCAATGTCTTGAATGGCTTCTTCTTGGTAGTAATGCGCTAAAATAACAGCATTTTTCTCTTTTTTCAATCGATTGATTTCAGCCACATAATCTGTCGCATCTTTTGTTTCGATATCTAAAAAACCTTTATTATTTAAGTTTTCTTTTGCTTGGGCTAAAGTATCCATAGGAATAATTTTAAGGTACAAATTTACAAAAAAAGAGCCTAAGTAGGCTCTTTTGATTTTATGTCGTTCTTATTTAGATAGATCTAACAGCATATTTCCAACCGAAAGTATCTTCTGCTTTCCCTGTTTGAATGTCTGTAATCATCTTTTTAATTTGAGATGCATAACCGTTTTCTAATGTAGGAAGTTTGTAATCTGTTCCCTTAAAGTTAAAACTTACAATAGGATTGATAACAGCTGCTGTTCCTGCTCCAAACATTTCTAACAATGCTCCGTTTTTTGCAGCTTCTTCAATTTCGTAAACAGATACGTTTCTAACTTCAACGTTGATTCCTTCTCTTTCTGCAATAGCAAGTACACTTTTACGAGTAATACCATCTAAAATTCTATCCGAAGTTGGTGCCGTAACTAAAGTATCGTTGATTCTAAAGAAAACGTTCATGGTTCCTGCTTCTTCTAAATTTTCGTGCGTACTAGAATCAGTCCAAACTACTTGTTGATATCCAGCTTCGTTTGCCAATTTTGTTGGGTAAAATTGTCCAGCGTAGTTTCCTGCACATTTTGCAAATCCTACACCTCCACTAGCAGATCTACTGTATTTATCAGCAAATAATACGCTTACTTTACCGCTGTAATATGCTTGAGCAGGAGACAATATAAACATAAATTTATATTTCTTTGCCGGTGAAGCAGATACTCCAGGTTCTGTAGCAATGATAAATGGACGGATGTACATAGAACTTCCTTCTGTGGTTTGAATCCATTCTTTATCAATGTTTAACAACAATTCCATCCCGTCAAAAAACAAGTCTTTAGGGAATGCTGGAATTGCCAAACGTTCAGAAGATTTATTCAAACGATTAAAGTTCTCTTCAGGTCTGAATAACCAGACGACGTTGTCTAATGATTTGTAGGCTTTCATACCTTCAAATACAGCTTGACCGTAGTGAAATACTTTAGCAGATGGATCTAGAGAAATGGGACCATAAGGCCTGATTTGTGCATTTGTCCATTTTCCATCTATATAATCACATTCAAACATGTGATCTGTAAAGTTTTCTCCAAACGATAAATTGCTAAAATCTACCTCATTGATCTTAGAGGTAGTAGACTTGTTAATCGTGATGTTCTGGTTGTTTATTCCCATGATTTCGTTTGTAAAAAATATATAATGTAGAGACAAAAGTAAATATAAAAATTGTAATCATTGCTATAAAAACACTTTTTAACAAACTATAATAATACCTATATTTGCCAAAACAAACGAACAGTTTTGAAAAGAAAAATTATCATAACTTCTGATGGGTCTACCACCATACATCTACCTAGCTGGAATGAGAGCTATCATTCCACCCATGGAGCTATTCAGGAGGCTTACCATGTATTTATAGAACATGGATACAAAGCAACAGAAAAAGATGATTTTTCTATTTTAGAAATTGGTTTTGGTACAGGCTTAAATGCTTTTATCACGTTGTTAGAGACAGCAAAAGACCAACGTAAGGTGGATTATGTAGGGATTGAGGCTTATCCTGTAAGAGAAGATGAATTGTTGGCATTGAATTATGTATCAGAATTGGATACCAGAAATATGTCACACAAATTTGAGGAAATGCATCTTACTCCGTGGAACAAACCACAGCAAGTTACGGGGAATTTTTCCTTAACCAAACGTCAGATGTTTTTTCACAACCTTCAAGATGTTGAAACTTATGATTTGATTTATTTTGATGCTTTTGGAGCAAGGGTACAACCTGAACTGTGGACAGAAGAAATTTTTGAGCTGATGTTCAAAGCATTAAAGCCAGAAGGTAAAATAGTAACATATGCTGCTAAAGGAAGCGTGCGTAGAGCAATGCAGACCGTAGGTTTTCAAATAGAAAGACTGCCTGGGCCTCCGGGTAAAAGAGAAATGTTAAGAGGAACTAAAAAATAATTCCATGACTGAGTTTTCAAGAACGAAAAGGAAAAAACCGAATCGAGTTAGAGTAATTGTACTTGTAGTTGTATTGTTTGTTGTCTTGTATTTGTTGAAAAATGCAGATACTTTGGTCTCTCAATTTTTTGGGAAGTAAAGACTTTGTTTGGAACTTAGAATCGAATTCTAATCTTTTACTTTTCACTACCTTCGTTATCATCCTTAAACCACAAGTATTGGCATTAGAAAGAATCATATTAGGAATAGATCCAGGAACCACTATTATGGGGTTTGGGGTAATCAAGGTTGTAGGTAAAAAAATGGAATTTGTTCAAATGAACGAATTGCTGTTGAGTAAATACAGGGATCCTTATGTAAAACTTAAATTGATTTTTGAACGTACCATTGAATTAATAGATACCTATCATCCTGATGAATTGGCTATTGAAGCTCCTTTTTACGGCAAAAACGTACAATCTATGCTGAAATTAGGAAGAGCACAAGGAGTTGCCATGGCTGCGGCTTTGTCTAGAGACATTCCTGTAACGGAATATTTGCCCAAAAAAATAAAAATGGCCATTACCGGAAACGGAAATGCAAGTAAAGAACAAGTGGCTTTAATGCTTAAAAGTTTGTTAGATTTAAAAACGCTGCCTAAAAATTTAGATGCTACTGATGGATTGGCTGCTGCTGTCTGCCACTATTTTAACAGCGGAGTAAAAGTAGGAGGAAAGAACTATACAGGTTGGGCAAGTTTTGTAAGTCAGAACGAAAGTAAAATTGTAAAATAAAATGGCAGGTTTGTATCTACACATTCCGTTTTGTAAAAAAGCGTGTCATTATTGTGATTTTCACTTTTCCACTTCGTTAAAACACAAAACTTCTTTTTTAACTGCTTTAGAGCAAGAAATTGTTTTAAGAGCTGATGAGTTTAAAAATATTATTGTTGAAACCATTTATTTTGGTGGAGGAACTCCAAGTATTTTAGAGGTTGATGAAATTAAATCCATCATTGCAATTATAAGAAGCCATTACGATGTTATTGTTTTGCCAGAAATTACCTTAGAAGCCAATCCAGATGATTTGTCTGATGAAAAAATAAAAGAATTAGCCACTACAGAAATTAATAGGTTGAGTATTGGTGTGCAATCTTTTGGTGATAAGGAATTGCAAATGATGAATAGAGCACACTCGGCACAAGAAGTAAAACAATCTTTAAAAACTGCTACTCAATATTTTGACAATATTACTATTGATTTGATGTACGGAATTCCAGGTTTGTCCGTAGAAGAATGGAAACAAAATATAAAAGAAGCTTTGAGTTTTGGAGTTGATCATATCTCTTCTTATGCTTTAACGGTGGAAGAAGGAACAGCATTGCATCATTTTATCAAAGAGGGAAAATATCCGGCTTTAGATGAAAATTTAGCAGCTTCTCATTTTGATGTTTTAGTGGCAGAACTACAACAGGCAGGCTTTGATCATTACGAAATTTCAAATTTTGGAAAACCTGATTTTTACTCTAAGCACAATACGTCTTATTGGTTGGGTAAATTTTATTTAGGGTTTGGACCATCTGCACATAGTTATAGAGGGAGTGTAAGGAGTTGGAATGTGGCGAATAATGTAAAATATATAAAAGCTTTATCGGAAAATAGATTGCCGTCAACTCAAGAAATTTTGTCTATAAAAGATCGATATAACGAATATATCATGACAGGTTTGCGAACTATATGGGGTGTTTCTTTTGCTAAAGTTGAACAAGATTTTGGTGTTGAAACATTGGCTGTTTTAAAAAATCAAATACTTCCTTTTTTAAAACAGGGAACATTAGAAATTGAAAAAAATCAGCTAAAAACCACTCAGAAAGGTAAGTTCTTAGCTGATGGAATTGCCTCTGAATTGTTTTGGGTTTAAAACAATAGATTTACTGTTTTTTACAAAGCAATTGTTTTTGCATTTAAAAAAGTCTTAAATCCGTCTTCTCCTAATTCCTTTCCGTATCCTGATTTTTTAATACCTCCAAAAGGATATTTTACATCAGATTTTACAATTTTATTGATACTTACATAGCCTGTTTCAATTTGAGCAGCCCAGTTTTTTGCTTTTAAAATATCACGTGACCAAATAGCAGTACCCAAACCATAGTCTGTGTTGTTAATATCTTTGAGCAAAGTGGTTTCGTCTTTGTAGGGAATCAAACAGATTACAGGTCCAAAAATCTCTTCTTTTAAAATTTCATTATCAGTGTTTAAAATCAAGATTGTAGGTTCAAAAAAAGGTGATTTTATGTTTCCTCCAGTTAATAGTTGAGCTCCTAAATCAACAGCTTTCTCTACTTGATCTTTTAGAATGGGTAAAAATTCTGCTTTAGAAATGGGACCCATAGTTGTTTTGAGATCTAAAGGGTTTCCTAAAATCAATTCATCAATTTTAGTTTTAAATACATCAACTACATCATTTAGCTTGCCGTGGGGAATAAAAATCCTTTTAGGAGCAATACATACTTGTCCTGCATTTGCCATTCTAGAATTAAAGGTGGCGGTTAGAGCTGTTTCAAAATCTGCATCGTTCAACAAAACACAAGCATCTGTACCTCCTAATTCTAATACAGATTTTTTTAAATACTTGCCTGCTAAACTTGCCACGGAACTACCAGCTTTGGCACTTCCGGTAACACAAACCCCTTGCACTACGGAATGCGCTACGATTTGTTCTACTTGGGCAATGTCTACAATTACGTTGGTAAAGACATGCTTTGGGAAACCTGCTTCTAAAAATAATTCTTGAAGAAATTCTCCACAACCAAAAGTGTTTGGGGCATGTTTTAAAATGCTTACATTTCCGGCCATAATGTTTGGGAATACAAATCGGAATACTTGCCAAAGAGGGAAATTCCATGGCATAATTCCAAAAACAGCACCTGTAGGTGTATAGTGAATATAAGTGTTTTCGTCTATGGTTACATCACTTAAAAAAGTTTCAAAATTCTGAGTAAAATAATCTATTAAAGTTTTGCATTTTTCTACTTCTGCAATAGCTTCTTTAATAGGTTTTCCCATTTCAGTACTCACTAATGTGGCCAAAGCTTCTTTTTCGTTGATCAATAATTGACCAAGTTTTAAACCTAATTTCTGTTTCTTTGAATTTGATGTTTGTTTCCATTGGTCGTAACTATGATTGATGAAATTAAGTTCTAATTCCAATTCTTTATTTGATAAGAAAGAATATTGATTTATCTTGTCTTGATTGTATGGATTGATGGTAAAACTCATAAAAATCTTAGTTTTAATTGTAAACTTACAAAATAGAATAAGATCTCTTGTCCGGTTTTATAAGGAACTATAAATTTAAATAAAATATGAATATAGAAGATTTAAGAATGTATTGTCTTTTAAAATTACACGTTACAGAAAGTTTTCCTTTTGATGAATCTACGTTGGTTTTTAAAGTGGTTGATAAAATGTTTGCATTGACAGGGTTGGATAAACTACCGCATGCTGTAAATTTAAAATGCGATCCAGAACAAGCTTTAGTATTAAGAGAAAATTACAATGCAGTGGCTCCAGGATATCATATGAGCAAAAAACATTGGAATACCATTTTGTTAGAAGATGATATGTCTAGTCATGATTTAAAAAAGTGGGTAGATCATTCTTACGATTTGGTTGTGGCTAGTTTTTCTAAGAAGAAACAGAAGGAATTAGGGTTTGTAAAGTAGTTAAATAACAGATGTTTAGAATTCTAAAGTGTTTTTTTGATTAACTTTGCACCTCTATTTTTAAAAGATTACGAAGATGTTTTGGTACAATGAAGAAATAAATAGGCTAGAAAAAGAAAAAAAAGCGTTGACTTACGTTCCTGAAATGGTTTTTTACGGAAGTTCATCGTTTAATTTGTGGGATGATTTGACAGTCTTCTTCAAAGAATACAAGCCGATTAATTTGGCTTTTGGAGGTTCTACCATGGCAGCATGTTCATGGTTTTATAAAAATAATTTTGAAGGTTTGCATCCAAAAGCAATCATGATTTATGCTGGGGATAATGATTTAGGAGACGGAAGACACCCTGAGGAAGTGGTGTTGTTTTTTAAGACATTGTTAACACAGATTAGAGAAGATTATGGAAATATACCCGTTACATTTGTGTCTATAAAACCAAGTCCTAGTAGATGGTATTTGGCAGGAAGCATACGATACACAAATAGTAAAATAAAAGAATTGGCAGAGTCGGAAGAAAACCTTTATTTTATAGATATTTATGAAGCAATGTTGAATGAAAAAGGAGAACCAAATGGCGATTATTTTATAGAAGATGGTCTGCACTTGAATAAAAAAGGGTATCAGGTTTGGTTTAATATTATTTCTGCTCATTCAGAATCGTTCGCTACATTGCAAAATAGTTAAACGGTGTATAATATATAGCTATGAAAAGAGAATACCACAAGTGGTATAGTCCCAATTTAGAAAGAGATATGGAGTTGCTTGTCTTTGGACATGCTGGTGCCAAAGTTCTTTTTTTTCCGCCTAGAATGGGACGCTTTTATGATTATGAAAACTGGAGAGTGATTAAGGCTCTAGAAGAAAAAATTGAAAACGGTTATTTGCAGATTTATTGTTTAGACAGCATAGATACAGAAACTTTTTACAACAATTTTGTACATCCAGGACATAGAATATATAGACACAATCAGTATGAAAACTACATTCTGAGTGAGGTATTTCCTTTGATGGAAGAGTTGAATAACAATCCTAATATCATTTCTGCTGGATGTAGTTTGGGTTCCTATCACGCAGTAAATATTGCCATGAGACATCCTGAATTGTTTTGCAAAGTTGTGGGAATGAGTGGTCGTTATGATTTGACAATTTCCAAAGGTTACTATGGTGATTTACTTGAGGGTTACCATAATGACTATGTGTATTTTAACATGCCAAATCAATATTTGAAAAATGTAAATGATGAGGTTTTAATTGAAAATATTGCCAAGCTAGATATCATTTTAGCAGTAGGAAAAGAAGATTTATTTTTAGAAAGCAATTATCATTTACGAACTATTTTTGACGAAAAACAAATTCCATATCAGTTTTACGAGTGGGATGGAGAAGCACATAGAGCTAAATATTGGCGAAAAATGGTGGCAATTTATCTTTAGTTGCTAATTTTTGGAAGGTATTTTATCTTAAAATTGCACGATCTTGCAATAAAACAATATTCGTTAGCTTGTTCAAACAACAAAACTACTTTTTTTAAATTTTCTTCATATGTCTTGATGTTGGGTTGTAAAATAACCTCTTCAAATTGACCACTTCCATTTGCGTTTACTTTTAAAAAACCAATGGGTTCGTCTTGATAGGATTCAATTTTTATTTTCTCTTTGCTACACAAATAAAAAAAGGACATCATATGACAAGATGCCAAAGCCGATAATAAAAGTTCTTCGGGATTGTAAAGATTGGCATCTCCATGAAAAGTTGCATCCGCAGAACCTATAATAGCGGGCTTGTTTTCAAAACTTAATTGATAGGTTTTGCTATATCGATAGTTTTTATTCAAATCGATAGCACCTTGCCATAAGAGTCCTATTTTGTACTTGTGTGTGTTACGCATTTTTAGTGTATAGTTCCGTAAAGTGTTTGTAAAAATAAGGTATAGTTTCTATCCCTTTGTAAAAGTTAAACACTCCAAAATGCTCGTTAGGAGAGTGAATGGCATCGCTGTTAAGTCCAAACCCCATCAAAATAGCATGACTTTTAAAAACATCACTAAACAAAGAAACAATAGGGATACTTCCTCCTGAAGGTTGTGGAACCGGAGCTTTGTCAAAAGTTTCAGAATAGGCTTTGTGAGCAGCTTGGTAACCTATAGAGTCTAGTGGAGTTCTGTAAGCTTTTCCACCGTGATGTGGTTTTACTTTTACTTTTACAGATTTTGGAGCTAAGCTTAAAAAGTAATCTGTAAATAGTTGGGTAATCTTATCAGGATCTTGACCCGCTACCAATCGCATAGAAATTTTTGCAAAAGCTTTGGATGGCAATACTGTTTTGGCTCCTTCACCAATGTATCCTCCCCAAATTCCATTTACGTCCAAAGTAGGTCTAACAGAACTTCTTTCTAGCGTAGTGTATCCTTTTTCTCCCTCTTCTTTAGCTATGTTTAAGGCTTTGTTGTATTCAGTCTGATCAAAAGGAGCTTTGGCCATTTCAGATCTTTCTTCCGCAGACAATTCATAAACATCGTCGTAAAAACCAGGAATGGTAATGTGGTTGTTTTCGTCTTGTAATTTTGCAATCATTTGACTCAATATGTTGATAGGATTCGCTACAGCACCTCCAAAAAAACCTGAATGCAAATCTTTGTTGGGTCCTGTTACTTCTACTTCTACATAACTCAAACCTCTCAAGCCTGTAGTGATAGAAGGTTGTGTATTAGAGATCATTCCTGTGTCAGAAATTAAAATCACATCGTTTTTAAACAATTCAGCATGTTCCTTAATAAAAGGAGCAAGGCTTGGAGAGCCTATTTCTTCCTCTCCTTCAATCATAAATTTTACGTTACAAGGTAGTTGTTCTGTAGCAATTAAAAATTCCAGTGCTTTAATGTGCATAAACATTTGCCCTTTGTCATCGCAAGCACCTCTGGCAAAAATGGCTCCCTCAGGATGGATTTCAGTTTGTTTTACAATGGGCTCAAAAGGTGGAGTATCCCAAAGTTCTAAAGGATCCGAAGGTTGTACGTCATAATGTCCATAAACCAAAACGGTAGGAAGATTGCTGTCTATGATTTTGTCAGCATACACTACAGGATTACCTTGGGTTGTTAATTGCTGAATGTTTTCGCAACCTATTTTTTCTAATGCATCTGCAACGGCTTGTGCAGTTTGTAATATTTGTGGATTGTATTCTGAATCTGCACTAATAGATGGAATTTTTAACAATTCAAAAAGTTCATTTAAGAAACGATTTTCGTGTTGTTTTATGTAAGAATGTATGTTTTTCATGATGCTAATTAAATGGTAGTACTAAAATATAATATTTCTCTTTGCAAATTGCAAGTATTGTGTATATTTGCATTCGTTAAAGATTTTAACAGCGGGCGTGGTGGAATTGGTAGACACGCTAGACTTAGGATCTAGTGCCTCGCGGTGTGAGAGTTCGAGTCTCTCCGCCCGTACAAAAAAACTTCTGTGAAAACAGAAGTTTTTTTCGTTTATGGAGTTTATCCAGACATAAAAAAGCCTTCACAATTTGTAAAGGCTTTTTTTTATGTGTAAAGTGAAAATTATAAAAGTTGTTCTTTAACTTTTTTGAAAATGATTCCCATTTCTCCAGCAATTAATTTAGAGGTGTTTAGATAGGTTTCACTTTTATTTGTAGAGTTTTCTTCAGTTTTAGGGTCTGTATATGGCAAATGAAAACGTGAAGACGCTTCTAAAATAACAGGACAATTTTGTTCAGCATGATCACAAGTTGTAATGGCTATAAAAGGAGTTTCGTTAATAGGATGTTCAATAAGTTTAGAAAAACCTAAGACTTCCTTTTGAGAACCAAAATAATTTATAATATATTTTGAGTTTTTATGGCTGAATTCTTCTAAGCTAAATTTAAAACCACAAGCTTCTAATGCTTTTATGGTATTGTTGTGGAAAGAGGTTGTTTCGATACCACTAGAAAAACTATATCCAGTATGAATGTGGTAATGCTCCATGGCATAATAAGCCCATAATTGAGTAAGTTGACTTCTTCTAGAGTTGTGTGTGCAAATAAAATTTATATTTACAATTCCTGTTTTATTGATTGTCTCAGCAATTTTATTAGCAATATTTTGTATTAAAATTTCTCTTTGAATTCCTAACTTTGTGTTTTTTATTGCTTTTTCAAATACATCTTTAATGTTGTTTTTGGGGATAGTAGTCATCAGCGCTTTTTTTTCATGCTAAGAGACAAATATAATAGGATGTGTATGATCATATGTTAATATAAAATTAAGTAAAAATGAAACTTAAAATAGGTGACAAGGTATTGGTCAAGGACACAATTGTTAGAGGTAAAGTTGCAAACATTACAAAAGGAAAAATATTTGTTTTGGATGAAGATGGTTTTGAATTGCCTTACGATGAAAGTCAGTTGATTTTAGTAAATATTGAGCAGTCTAAATTGTCTATGTATACAGACATCAATAACAAAATGCTAAGGCAGAAAGAAAATTTGACAGAAGTACCTAAACGTAGTGCTAAAAAATCCAAACAAGAAAAGTATGGGGTGGTGATGGAGGTGGATTTGCATATAGAAAGATTGGTGAAATCTAAATCGGGAATGTCTAATGCAGATATTTTAAACAAACAATTGGATACTGCTAAACATAAAGTAGAATTTGCTCTCAAAAACAGAATTCCTAAAATTGTATTCATTCACGGCGTGGGGGAAGGTGTTTTGAAAGATGAATTGTATCGAATTTTTAACAGATACTCCCTGCGGTATGAGGAAGCATCTTATCAAAAATATGGTTTGGGAGCTACAGAGGTTAGTTTTTAAAACAAAAGAGTGAGAAATTGATTTGTGCAAAGCCTTTTTTCTACATCTCGACTCCATTTGATGATCCTAATAGTTGACTTTAGAGTATTAAACCTTGAGCTATTCTGACTCCGATTGATGAGCGTAATCGGAAACCTTGAAACTTGCCTAATATAATCATGTTCTAATGTAAATGGTCACTGAATGTAGTCCAAGTGTTGTATCTGTTTTTTGATGTTATGCTTCTAAAGATTGCATGTTTACCAAATTGTAATAGTTCCCTTTCAACGCTAATAAATCTTCGTGTTTTCCTTGTTCTATAATTTCTCCTTTTTTAAGCACTACAATCACATCTGCATTTTGAATGGTAGACAATCGATGGGCAATAACAATAGAAGTTCTATTTTCCATCATGTTTTCTAAGGCTTGTTGTACCAAGTGTTCAGATTCTGTATCCAAAGCAGAAGTAGCTTCGTCTAAAATCATAATTGGTGGATTTTTAAAAACGGCACGCGCAATAGCAATACGTTGTTTTTGACCTCCAGACAACAATCCGCCACTATCACCTACAGGGCTTTCGTATTTTAATGGCAAATCTTTAATGAACTCATGTGCATTGGCAACTTTAGCTGCTTGTATTACAACCTCATCTGTAGCGGTAGGAACTCCTAAAGCAATGTTGTTTTTGATAGTGTCATTAAAAAGTAAAGCTTCTTGAGCTACAATTCCCATTTGGGCTCTTAAAGACAAGGTATCTATGTTTTTAATGTCAATCCCATCAATAGTAATTTTTCCTTTGTTTACATCCCAAAAACGAGTAATTAAATTTGCTAAGGTAGATTTTCCACTACCAGATTGTCCAACCAAGGCTACTGTTTTTCCTTTCGGAATGGTCAATGAAAAGTTTTTCAGTACATATTCTTGATCGTATTTGAATGAGATATTATCAAACACAATTTCTTTTTCAAAACCAGTAATCTTAATTGCATTTTTCTGATCTGCCAAAGGATTGGTAGAGTCTAAAATTTCTATAACTCTTTCTCCTGCAGCATTCCCATTTCTAAGGTTGTTGTTTGCTTTTGAAATTGTTTTAGCAGGTGTTAGAATATTGTAAGAAAGAGCCATAAAAACAATGAAAGCACTAGAACTGATGGATTCTCCTGCTAAAACCATTCTTCCTCCAAACCACAACAAACAGGAGATGGTTGCAATTCCTAAAAATTCAGAAGTTGGACTAGACAAGGCAGCTCTTTTTCCCATCTTATTACTAAGCATTCTAACATTTTCACTCAGCTTGTGGTATTTTTGGGTGATAAAATCTTCGGCATTAAATGCTTTTATAATTTTTAATCCGGTGATAGATTCTTCAATACTGCTTAAAATTTCACCTCCTTGACTAAAGATTGATTTGGCTTGTTCTTTTATTTTTTTGGTAATACGAGAAATTACGAATCCAGAAACTGGAATAAAAGTGAACATAAATAAAGATAGTTCCCAACTCATGCTAAACATGATGATCAATGTGAAAACAATATTCAAGGGTTCTCTAATAAATACAATAACCAAATCTAAATAAGTGGAGTTTACAATACCAATATCGTTGGTAGCTCTGGCAATAACATCTCCTTTTCTTTTTTCGGAAAAGTAGGAAACTGGTAAGGAAATTATTTTTTCAAATACACGATCTCGGATGTCTTTAAGCACATTGTTTTTTAAAAAAGTCATGTACAGGTTTCCTAAATATCCAAATATGTTTTTTAGTAAAAAGACAAAAACAATAATGAATACAAGATACCCTAAAGTACTGTCTGTACCGTTTAGATTTGTGTTGTGGGTAACAAAGTAATTTAGATAATTTTCTAAATATTCTTTGTTCAAATGAAAAAGACCAGGGAATTCTGGTAATGTGGTTCTTTTTTTTGTTTCTCCAAACAACACGCTTAATGTTGGCATTAATGCAACATAGGACAATGCTGTAAAAAGTGCATAAAACACGTTAAATGTAATGGCAAAAAAACCTTGCCATTTGTATGGCAAGGCAAAGGATAAAAATCTTTTAAAGTTTTTCATTAAAAATTAGTTAAGGCTTAATTCCTTAATAACATCTTGTATTTTTTGATCTAATTGAGCTTCTACTTTTTCAGCATCTTCAATTTTACTTAAAGCACCTTTTACTCCAAAGTAAAATTTGATTTTTGGTTCTGTACCACTAGGTCTTACACAAACTTTAGTTCCGTCTTCTGTATGATAAATCAATACGTTAGATTTAGGAATGTCCATTGTAGTTTCTTCTCCAGTGATGATGTTTTTCTTGATGGAAGATTCATAATCACAAACGTATGCTACTTTAGAACCTAAAATTTCCTTCATAGGATTGTTACGGTATTCTACGAGCATTTGTTGGATTTGAGCAGCACCATCCATTCCTTTTTTAGTAATAGAAATTAACGACTCTTTGTAAAAACCATGCTTAACATAAATATCTAGCAATTGTTGGTACAACGTAGTTCCATTTGCTTTTGCATGAGCAGCCATTTCACAAGCTAATAAACAAGAGGTAACAGCATCTTTATCACGTACAAAGTCACCAATCATGTATCCAAAACTTTCTTCACCACCACCAATAAATTCCTTTTCAGGATAGTCGGCGATAGATTTACCAATCCATTTGAATCCTGTTAAGGTAATTACGGTTTCAATTCCGTAATAGTCTGCCAATACTTTTACCATTTCGCTTGAAACAATGGTAGTTGCGGTAAATTGATTTCCATTTAATTTTCCTGCAGCTTCTTTTTGTTTGATTAAGAAATCAGTCATTAAAATCATGGTTTGGTTACCATTCAACAACTTCATGTTTCCTTCTAAATCTCTAACAGCAATTCCTAAACGGTCACTATCAGGATCACATCCCATTAAAATATCAGCTCCAATTTTGTTAGACAATGCTGTAGCCATTGCCAATGCTTCTGGTTCTTCTGGGTTTGGGGACTTTACGGTAGGGAAATCACCATTTGGAACGGCTTGTTCTTCTACCAAAGTAACATCACTAAAACCTGCTTTCTCTAACACTTGAGGAACCGATTTTATAGACGTTCCGTGTAATGAAGTAAATACAACTTTTAAGGCAGATCTATCAATATCTCCAAAGGTTCCTTTGGCAACAGATATTTCGTTAAAAGCATTGTCAACGTCTTCTCCAATATAAGTTAACAAACTATCGTTCGCTTCAAATTTAATGGTATCAAAAGAAACTTTGTTTACTTCATTAATAATCAATCCATCATTTGGAGGAGTTACTTGGCAACCATCTGCACCGTAAACTTTGTATCCATTATATTCTGGTGGGTTGTGAGAAGCGGTTAGTACAATTCCTGTATCAGCTCCTAAATGACGAACAGCAAAAGACAATTCTGGAGTGGTTCTTAAATCATCAAATAGAAAAACTTTAATACCATTTGCTGTAAAAACGTCTGCTACAACTTTGGCAAACTCTTTACTGTTGTGACGACAATCGTAAGCAATAACAGCACTAATTTCTTTGTTAGCATTGTTAGCTATTAAAAAATTAGAAAGTCCTTGGGTTGCTTTTCCTAGTGTATATTTATTAATTCTGTTGGTTCCAGCTCCCATAACTCCACGCATTCCTCCCGTTCCAAATTCCATGTTTTTATAGAATCGGTCTGTTAATTCTTCTGGGTTATTGTCTATTAAATCTTGGATTTCTTTTTGAGTTTCTGCATCAAATGTAGAACTTAACCATTGCTTTGAAGCTTCAATAATTTCAGGAGTTACCATGTGTAATTAATAAGTTTAATTAATATTTTAGTTGATATAAATATAGAAAATCTAGTTTAGATTTCTTTTTCTATATAGTATAAATTGTTTGTTTTTCTGTTTTTTAATATCATCTCTCCAATAAAGCCTGCAATGAAGAGTTGAGTCCCTAAAATCATAGTGATTAAAGCGATGTAAAATAAAGGGTTATCTGTAATTAAGCTTGCTTTTTGATGGTGGTAAAATACGGTGATAAGTTTGTTAATACCAATGTATGCGGTGACAAAAAAACCAAAAACAAACATAAATGTTCCCATCAAACCAAAGAAATGCATAGGACGTTTGCCAAATTTTGACAAAAACCAAAGGGTAATCAAGTCTAAGAAGCCGTTGGTAAAACGATCGATTCCAAATTTAGTTTCTCCATATTTTCTGGCTTGGTGCTGAACGGCTTTTTCTCCAATATTTTTAAAACCAACATTTTTTGCAAGTATGGGAATGTAACGGTGCATTTCTCCAGTTACATCAACACTTTTAATGACTTGATTTTTATAAGCTTTTAATCCACAATTAAAATCATTTAGTTCAATTCCAGATGTTTTTCTAGCTGCCCAATTGAACAATTTAGAAGGAATGTTTTTTCTTATTTTAGAATCGTAACGTTTCTTTTTCCATCCGCTGACCAAATCATAGCCGTCTTCGGAAATCATTTTGTACATGTCAGGAATCTCTTCAGGACTATCTTGCAAATCAGCATCCATAGTTACAATAACATCACCTTGGGCTTTTTTAAACCCAGCATTCAAACCTTGCGATTTTCCAAAATTTTTCAGGAATTTAATTCCTTTTACATGTGGGTTTTCTAATTGCAAAGTGTTGATGACTTTCCAAGAATTGTCTGTGCTTCCGTCGTCAATAAATATAAGTTCGTAACTATAGTTGTTTTGTTCCATTACGGTTACAATCCACTGATGTAGCTCCCGTAAGGAACCTTCTTCATTTAATAATGGAATTACAATAGATAGTTGCATGTTTTTATTATTTATTTCGAACAAATATAGCAGTAATGATGGCAGTAATAAAGCCAATAAATAAATTGATGGCAATGCTAAACAAAATAGTTCCTGGTAAAAAAGCATTGTTTGCCAATTGTACAGCATTGTTTAAATCTTCAGTTTTGTCAAACTGACCAGAAGCTAACAAACGTTCTCTGTTGATTTGCTCAAATTTTGCCATGGTGTCTGGTTCTATGTTGTAAACAAACAAAAGCGTGTAAATAATGTAAACCAATGCGGTTAAAAACCCAACAATCAATCCTGGTTTGATGATTTCTCCAAAACTGTTAAAAGTGCCGTGTTTCTTTAAATAAACCAACGTGATAACAACTAATATGATAGGGATCAATAGTCCTAATAACGAAAAGAAAGAGGTTCTTTCTCCAATATAAGGGTTGGTGTTGGTTGCGTAATACAAGATCAACTCGTTTAAAACTAATAGAAAACCAGAAATCAATCCGAATTTTATAACTGGTTTTGTGCTGAAAAATGAATTCATGAGAACTATTTTTATTTAAAATTTATGGGCAAATATAGTTATTTATTAGGCTAAAGTACCTAGTTGCAACAAGATGAATTCTATGTTAAAAAATGATGTGTTAAATGTTGTGAGAATTGTAATAAGGTTGTAGATTTGCAGTCGGGTAAGTCCTACACAACTAGCTCCCTCGGAATTCCCCCAGGGCGGGAACGCAGCAAGGGTACTTGGTCGTAGCGGTGTGATGTAGTTCGCTTACCCTTTTTCAACGAAACATTAGTAAGTTTATTTATACAGAAATCCAGTCTTAACGACTGGATTTTGTGTTTTAGGTTAGTTTTGAAGAAAACAACCAATCAAATTTTTTAGGTGTTTCTTTGGAGATTAATAGTTTTTCTCGTGTGTACGGATGTTTAAATTCTAACGACTTCGCATGTAGAAACAAACCTTTTCCTGTAAGTATTTTTCCTTCTATACCATAAGTTGTGTCTCCTAGAATAGGATTTCCTATATGTGCACAATGAATTCTTAATTGATGTCTTCTTCCTGTTTTTGGTGATAGTTTTACCAAATTTAAAAAATCGTATTTTTCAGAAACAATAGTTTTTAGTACGTTATAGTTGGAGAGACTTTCTTTGTCATCAATAAATGTATCAATAGCTCCTTCTTGTTTTTCCATTGTACCTATGGTAACTGCTATGTAATTTTTCTGAATTTTTTTTTCTTCAAATAGCTTACCTAATATGGCAATGCTATCCGCAGTTTTGCCAATTAATAGAAGACCGCTGGTTGCAAAATCCAAACGATGTACTGGTTGAGGTTTTACAGCGTTGGGCAAGTTGCTTGGTTGTAAGTTAAAGGCTAGTGCATTGGTAACTGTTTTTGCTTTGTTCCCGCTAACTAAAAGTCCAGCAGGTTTGTAAATAACAGCCAAATAATCGTCTTCCCAAATAACATCAAGTTTTAGGTCAATGTTTTTTTTAGCAACAGTTTCATCCTCTATAAGTTCTATAGTTTCTCCACCGCAGATAAATTCTCCAGAAATTCCTCTGTGTTTGTTCACTAGAATCAAACCTTTTTTTAGAGCTTTTTTAATTCCTGCTTTGCTAGGTATGCTTTGGAATATACCCACAGCATAATCAGACAATCTTTTTGGGGTAGATAAGCTAGGAGGGATGTGTTTTTCTAAAATGTTCATTTATTTTTTTTAAAATGATGATTTGTCAAATGTCAAACAAATAGCTATTGACAATAAAGTGTTACTTTAGTCAGCGTTTTGTGGCAAAGGTAAACTATAACTAAGAATGAAGATTAAAGCGTTAAGAATAGAAAGTGTATTTGTTGTAATAGCGCTGTGTTACTTGTTGTTTCCTACCAATAATTCTTCTTTAGATGGGTATAGCTATGCGGCCAATATTAAATATGGAGAACATTTGTTTAGGCCACATCACTTGTTGTACAATGTTTTTATGTATGTTGTTCTAAAACCTTTTTATTTTTTCAATGCTAATCCCAACGTGTTATTGATTGCTAAATACGTCAATTCAATTTTGGTTTTAGGCACGTTGTTGGTGTTGAATTCAGTGTTTAAAAGATTGTGTTTAGCTAAAAAAGAAAGAAGTATTTTGATACTTGTTGTTGCGTTTAGTTATAATTTTTTGAGATTTGGTACGGAGAATGAAGCTTATATAGTACCGCTATTTTTTTCTATGTTGGCCAGTCTTTATTTTTTGATCTTTTCAGAAAAGCTAACCTATAAGGATGTTTTTATAAGTGGTTTTTTTGCAACCGTAGCGTGTTTGTTTCATCAAATACATTTTTTTTGGTGGTTAGGTTTGTTGCTTGGAGTGGCAGTAGGTTTTAAAAAAATAAAATACCTACTTCTATTTGGTTCGTCTGCAATACTTATTCCGATTGTTTATGCTATGGTGGTTTTTTACACAGAAGAAGCACTGACTGTAGCTAGTTTTCTAAGGTTTGTATTTCAAGATTATTACTTAGGAAGCGCAAAATCTGAAATGGGAATTATGAATTTTGTGATGCTTGTAATAAGTAGTATTAGAGCATTTATTCAAGTCCATCCTACTGTTTTATTTTTGATTAAAAAATCATATTGGTATTGTATTCCCTTGCTTTTAGGTGTGCTATTGTTGGTTTCTGTTGTTAGACGTATGATTCAGAAAAAAACATTTGTGAAACGAGAAAGAGTTCACAAGGTGTTTTTTTACACAACGTTAAGTGTTTTAGTTTTTCATTTCTTGTTTGCTTTTTATGCGGTGGGCAATGTTGAGTTTTTGGTGATGTTACCTATTTTAACAGTGATGACTTTGTTTTATTATTACAAGTTTCCTTATCAAATAGGTTGGTCAGTAGCTATTTTTTTAGGAGTGTGGAATTTTTTTTACGGCTTGTATCCCAATCACAACTATAATTACGACAATAATTTAGCATTGATAAATTTTATCAAAAAACATCCAGAAGCAATTTTTATTGTTAAGAATTTAGATGTTAGAGAACATTATTATTACGAAACAGGTATCAATAACTATGAGCATATTTTACGAAGTAAAGATGTAAAATCACCCAAAGAATGGGATGAACTTATCTTAGAAAATCAATTTGTTTATACCGATGTTTTAGACAAACCACAAATATTGTCGAGAGCAACACTCATGAAAAAAAATGATTTTAAAATAGATGTTTCAAAATATCAAACAGAAATAGTCTTAAAATACAATTCACTTTATGGAGTATCTTCTATTTGTAAAATAAGTAAGAAGTAATTGTTGGCTATCTGTCTCATAATCAACAATACAAAAAATATAGGGTATATCATTTATTTAGTAGTATCTTTGCTCCCTCGACAGAATCAACTAAAGTGTTGATTCTTAAATTTTATTTATGACATTTGAATCTTTAGGATTATCGGAGGCTATTGTAAAAGCCATCCAAAAAAAGGGATATACAAAACCATCTCCCATTCAGCTAAAAGCAATTCCACCCATTTTAGAAAGAAGAGATGTATTAGCATCTGCACAGACAGGAACAGGAAAAACAGCAGGATTTACCTTGCCATTGTTACATATTTTATCAACTCAAAATAAGTGGAAACGCAGGCCTTTAAGAGCCTTGGTGTTAACACCAACAAGAGAATTGGCTGCTCAGGTTTACGAAAACGTAAGAGAATATAGTGAGTTTTTAGACATGCGATCAGCAGTGATTTTTGGAGGAGTAAAACCAAAACCACAAATTACGACCTTAAAAAGAGGTGTAGATGTGTTGGTTGCTACACCAGGTAGATTGTTAGATTTGATAAGTCAAGATGCGTTGTCTTTGTCTAAAATTGAAGTTTTGGTGTTGGACGAAGCAGACCGTATGTTAGACATGGGGTTTTTAAGAGACATTAAAAAGATTTTAGCATTGATGCCGTCTGAACGTCAAAACTTATTGTTTTCTGCAACATTTTCAGAAGATATAAAGGCTTTGGCAAATACGTTTATGCACAATCCTATTTCTGTAGCTTCTGCACCACAAAATTCTACAGCACAAAAAGTGACACAAACTTTTTACAATGTAAACAAAGAAGACAAAGCAGAAGCGGTGATTGGAATGGTGAAAAAAGGAAACTGGAGTCAGGTTTTAATTTTTACAAGAACCAAGCACGGAGCAAATCGTTTGGCAGAAAAACTGGCAAAATCTGGAGTTACAGCTGCGGCTATTCACGGAAACAAAAGTCAAGCTGCTAGAACCAAAGCATTGGATGGATTTAAGAAAAATTCAGTAAGAGTATTGGTGGCTACAGATATTGCAGCTCGTGGTTTGGACATTCCTTTGTTGCCTCACGTTATCAATTATGAATTGCCAAATATTCCTGAAGATTATGTACACCGAATTGGTCGTACAGGTAGAGCAGGAGCTAGTGGAGAAGCTATTTCTCTAGTAAGCGGTGAAGAAGTTAAGTATGCAATTGATATTGAAAAATTGTTGAAATTAAAATTGCCTTTACAAAATTTAGAAGGTTATGCTTTTAAAGCTCCTACAGCAGATGAGCTAAAAGCTTTGAAAAAAGGTCCTTCTAGAACAAGTTCTCCCAAAGCAGCACAAAAGCCAAGAACTGCAAAAAAGAAAGTAAAAGCTGGAGAAGCTCCAAAATGGGTACAGAATAAAAAAAGTGCTGAATCTAAATTGGGAAGAAAAAGGAATTTTAGATAATCATTTTATTAATTAAGTGATAGGTTGTATCTTTGCACCTCAATTTTAGGATTATAGTTAATTTAAATTCAGTAACATGTCTGATATTACCATAAAAATTAAAGATAGAGAAGGAGTCGTTCATGAGTTGCAAGCTCCTACGGATATGGCAATGAACATCATGGAGCTTTGTAAAGCTTATGAGTTGCCTGTAGAAGGAACTTGTGGAGGTATGGCCATGTGTGCTTCTTGCCAGTGTTATGTGTTGTCGGATCATGAGTTGCCAGAAAAACAAGATGCAGAAGAAGATATGTTAGATCAGGCTTTTTATGTAGAAGACAATTCTCGTTTGGGATGTCAAATTCCAATTACAGAAGCGTTGGATGGATTGGAAATAGAATTAGCTCCAGAGTCTGAAGTGTAAATTTTACAATATAAAAGTATCAAAATCCTTCTTCGTACAGTAAGAAGGATTTTTTGTGTTATATAAGGAATGGTTGATTGTAAAATGCAATTTGTAATTGTATCTTTGCAAACCTTTAAATCAAGATGTTATGGTGAAAATTGGTGATATAGAATTGTGTGATTTTCCTTTGTTGTTAGCTCCTATGGAAGATGTAAGTGATCCTCCTTTTAGAGCCTTGTGTAAAGAACAAGGTGCTGACTTGGTATACACTGAGTTTATTTCTTCGGAAGGATTGATTCGTGATGCTGCAAAAAGTGTAAAGAAATTGGATATTTATGAAAAAGAACGTCCTGTAGGAATTCAGATTTTTGGAGCCAATTTAGAGTCTATGTTACGAACGGTAGAAATTGTAGAGCAATCGAAACCAGATATTATTGACATCAATTTTGGTTGTCCTGTAAAAAAAGTGGTCAGCAAAGGAGCTGGGGCTGGAATTTTAAAGGATATTGATTTGATGGTTTCTTTGACCAAAGCCATGGTAAAACACACGAATTTACCTATTACAGTAAAAACACGTTTGGGCTGGGATGAAAACTCTATCATGATAGAAGAAGTTGCAGAACGTTTGCAAGATGTAGGTTGTGCAGCCATTTCTATTCACGGACGTACACGTGCTCAAATGTACAAAGGAGATGCAGATTGGACGAGAATTGCAGCGGTAAAAAACAATCAGAGAATGCACATTCCTGTATTTGGAAACGGAGATGTAACCACACCAGAACGAGCCATAGAAATGCGTGACGATTACGGATTAGATGGTTGTATGATTGGTCGTGCAAGCATTGGTAATCCTTGGTTTTTTAAAGAAGTGAAACATTTTATGGCCACAGGTGAGCATTTACCTATTGCTTCTATTCAAGATAGAGTAGAGGTAGCACGTAGACATTTAGAAATGGAAATTGCTTGGAAAGAAAATGAAAGACAGGCTGTTATGGAGACTCGTAGACATTATGCCAACTATTTTAAAGGAATTCGTGATTTTAAAGATTACAGATCAAAATTAGTAACCGAAGATACTGCTCAGAGAGTGTACGATGTGATGAACGAAATTTTGGATAAATTTGGGAATGTAGAAAACTTGATGCAGAAGTAGTTTTTGTATTGGTTTTTAACGCAAAAGTTAGCAATGCAGTTTTATTGATGAGTACTAGATTTATTTTTACTAGTTGACAAATCTTTTGGAAATTCTACCACTAGCTAACAAACTAGCCAAGGCACCAAAAATAACAATGGTTAGGCAAACAACCCATACATTTTGCCATTCAAAAGAAACAGGATAGGCAATGGTAGGGGTTATCATAATAAGTTCGTATGTGATTTGTAAATAGATCAAAACAATTCCTAAAACCAAACCAATGCACATACCAACCACGTTTAATAAAAAGCCATAAAGGGCAAAAATACGTCTCACTTTTTTGAGCGTTGCCCCCATGTTTATAAGCGTTTTGATGTTGTTTTTCTTATCTACAATTACCATAATTATGGTTCCGCTAGTGTTAGATAGAACCATCATTACTACCAATAAAGAAACCAAGTAAGCAATTAGTTTTTCAGAATTTAATATTTTGTAAAATGAACTATTGATTTCTTCACTTTTTGCGATGTTGAAATCTGGAAGTTCCTTTTTTAGATAAGCAATTGTACGGTTTAGCTGAGTTGCTTTTACATCAATATAACTGATCTCATTGTCTTTTTTTCCAAGTAGTTCTTGGCTCAAAGAAAGTGGTATATAAGTGTATTTGCTGTCTTCTTGGTTGGGAGAAGTAACCACACCAATAACCTGAGGCAATATTGCACGAAAAGCATTTTTAGGATTGCTAATGTATCCTTTTCCTGCTTTTGGAACGTACGTATTTAGTCGGTCAGTATAAACGTTCAAATCCAATTGACGAGACAATCGGTAACTAACAACACACGTATTGGTGCTGTTGGGGGCAAACCATTCTCCTAGAATAATTAAAGAATCTACAGGAGTTACATAGTTAAATAGGCTGTCTACACCTTTTATATAAGCTATTTCTTCTTTATCGTCTTTCTTAAAAAAAGCACGTTCTTCAATAACTTTGGTATAAGTAATTTTATCCGGACTGTTGGTTAAAATAGCATTCAGTTTTGCATCTAAAAGAAACGTTTTTCCTTGTTTGGGACTAATTCTAATATCTGGAGTGTTGCTTTCTAAAACATCAAGACTAAAATCTTTGATTCCAGAAAACACAGAAAGTACAATGAACAAGGCCATGGTACCAGCAATAACTCCTAAACAAGCTAATAAAGTAACAATATTGATGATATTGTTACCGCTTTTAGATTTTAGATACCGTTTGGCTATATACAGCGGAAAATTCAAAAGATTATGATTTTTTTCTTTTTTCTAAAATTTCAGGATTGTGAATAGGATTTGTATCTTTTCCTTTCAACGAAGCATCAATATTCTCAATATAATCTAAGGTGTCATCTCCATAAAACAACAAGTTGGGCATGCGTCTCAATTGGTGTTTGGTACGTTGAGCCAGTTCGTGTCTAATTGCAACAGTATTTTCTGTAATCGCTTTAATGATTCCTTCTCTTTTGTCTGAAGGAAACACGCTTAAATAGGCTTTTGCTTGTCCTAAATCTGCAGTAACATTTACTTTAGATACAGATATAATCACACCACGCAAGCCATTTCTTGCATCAGCCTGTAAAATTTCAGCCAAGTCTTTTTGAATAACTCCAGCAATCTTCTTTTGTCTATTAGTTTCTTCCATGATGCAAAGATACAACAATTTAGTAGTGTTAAAAGAGAAATAAGTGTTGAGTATAAAGAAGTAAAGCAACAAAGAATTGAACGGTAGAAAAGCATGTCATGGCTTATGTTTGTTGACAAAACAGATGGAATTAAGATTCTGAAAATAGACAAATGAAGAGAAGTAAATTAACCAATGACAAATTTCAGTTTTTAATTTTTTGATAGTACCTTGCACAAACCAAAATGTGATATTATTTTATGTCAAAATCTTTTGAAAAGTATCAGAAAAGACGATTAAGAGCTTCTTATTTATCCGTAGTGTTGAGCATTACGTTGGTGTTGTTGTTGGTTGGTTTTTTGGGCTTAACGGTTTTGAAATACACAAAGTTGAGCGGTTATTTTAAAGAGAAAGTATCTATTACGTTGTTTTTAAAAAACAACATGAAAGGATCTGAAAAAACAGGGTTGGAAAAGTATTTGAAAGAAAAAGAATACGTTAAAAAAATTCACTTTGTTTCTAGAGATCAAGCCGCCAAAGAATTTAGCAAAGATATTGGAGAAGATTTTTTAACTTTTTTAGGAGACAATCCTTTAAAAAGTTATTTTGAATTGGGATTGAAAGCCGATTTTGTTAGTCCAGCTCAGCTAATCTACATTGCCAAAGAGTTAGAAAAAAATGCTTTTATAGAAGAGGTTTCTTACGATGCTCCTTTGGTAGATTTATTGACAAGAAATATAAAAACCATTGGTTTTTGGTTGCTTATTGGAGCTTCGGTATTGTCTTTCATTGCTATTTTGTTGTTAAACAGTTCTATCCGATTGTCTATCTATTCCAAAAGATTTACCATTAAAACCATGCAAATGGTGGGAGCTACCAAATCATTTATTAGAAAACCTTTTATTTGGGCAAGTGTTCGTTTGGGCTTGGTAGGAGCTTTTTTAGCGTCAGCAATGTTGTTAACATTTTGTTACAAAGTAGATAGTAAATTGCCAGCATTGGCTTTGTTAGAAGATATAGAAGTTTTGGCAATGGTAGTAAGCGGAGTATTTGCTGTAGCTTTTGTCATAACTGCTTTGAGTTCATTTTTTGCAACACAAAGATTTTTACGTTTAAAAACAGATCAACTTTATTTTTAATTTATGAAAGGAAAATTTGCACCAGATTTTTTGTTTGGGAAAAAGAATTACCAATTGATGATTGTTGGCTTATTAGTCATAGGAGTTGGTTTTATATTGATGTCTGGGGGAGGTTCTGAAGATCCAGAAGTTTTTAACGATGCAATGTATAATTTTAGAAGAATCAGAATTGCACCAGCTTTGGTGTTGATAGGATTTGGAATTGAAATTTGGGCTATTTTAACAAAACCAACTAAATAAATATGGGATTAATTCAAGCTATTATTTTAGCTATTATTGAAGGATTGACGGAGTACTTACCCGTTTCTTCAACAGGACACATGATCATTGCATCTTCGTTTATGCACATTGCCAATGACGATTTTACCAAATTGTTTACTATTGTCATTCAACTAGGGGCAATTTTATCTGTAGTAATTTTGTATTGGAAACGATTTTTTCAAACATTTGATTTTTACTTAAAATTATTAGTTGCCTTTATTCCTGCAGTAGTTTTAGGTTTGTTGCTAAATGATGTGATTGATTCGTTATTAGAAAGTCCTGTTACAGTGGCTATTTCATTAATTTTAGGAGGATTTATTTTGCTAAAAGTAGATGAATGGTTCAAAGAAAATGAAGTAGAAGATGAAGAAAATCCAGAAGCTCATACAGAAATTAGTTACATGACTGCTTTAAAAATTGGTTTCTTTCAGTGTTTGGCTATGATTCCAGGAACATCAAGAAGTGGAGCAAGTATCATTGGAGGTATGACTCAGAAATTAAATAGAAAAACAGCAGCAGAGTTTTCTTTCTTTTTAGCAGTACCAACCATGTTGGGGGCAACGGCTAAAAAAAGTTACGATTATTATAAGGCTGGATTTGAATTGACTGGAGATCAAATTAATTATTTGATTTTAGGAAATGTAATTGCTTTTGTTGTAGGATTGGTAGCGATCAAATCTTTTATTGATTTTTTGAGTAAAAAAGGATTTAAGGTCTTTGGATATTATAGAATTGTATTGGGAATTTCCTTATTGGTGATTCATTATTTTGTGTTTAGTTTGACAACTATTTAAGAATGAAAAGTCTAGAGGAGTATAAAGAAGGGCAGGTGTTGTTGATAGACAAACCTCTACATTGGACATCTTTTCAGGTGGTAAATAAGCTACGTTGGGTAATTAAACAACATTACGGAATTAAAAATATCAAAGTTGGTCATGCAGGAACCTTAGATCCTTTGGCTACGGGTTTGTTGATTTTATGTACAGGAAAGTTTACCAAAAAGATAGAAACCTATCAGGCACAACATAAAGAATATACAGGGACCATTACTTTGGGAGCCACAACTCCTAGTTACGATTTGGAAACTGAAATTGATGAAAATTTTCCAACAGAACATATCACCGAGAACATGATTCATGAAACCACAAAGCAATTTGTAGGTGAAATAGATCAAGTTCCTCCAATTTTTTCTGCTATTAAAAAAGAAGGAAAGAGATTGTATGAATTGGCAAGAGAAGGAAAGACTACAGAAATAAAATCTAGAAAAATTACCATTTCTGAATTTGAAATCACTCAAATAGATTTTCCAAACGTGCATTTTAGAGTAGCTTGTAGCAAAGGAACATACATTCGTTCTCTAGCTTTTGATTTTGGTAAATCGTTAAACTCAGGCTCTTATTTATCTGCTTTAAGAAGAACTAAAATTGGAGATTTTAATGTAGACAATGCAATGTCTGTAAATGAATTTTTACAAGATTTTGGCTTAGAAGAGTTAGAAGAAAATAAGTAGTAAAAATACTATATTTATAAAATAATGTCAGGGTTATTGGATTTTATTCAATAACCCTTTTTTTATTTTTAGGAGTTGGGTATTTTGGGCAAAAATTAATGCTATGAAAAAGAATGTTCTATTTGCTTTGACCTTTATCGGTTTGTCTTGTTCTTACGGGCAAGAGTTAAATGTTAAAAAAGTGAAAGAGAAAGTTGTTGTTGCTAAAAATATTAAAAAAGTATATTATGTTCTTAAATACAATACGGATAAGAGGCATGGTAGTTATGAGGAGTTTTTAGGCAAAAAGAAAGTTGTTAGCGGGAGCTATGATTTGGGCTTAAAAGATGGAGATTGGTTATATACGGACGGAACAGGAAAATATCTTCAGAAAGGTCGTTTTAATAAAGGATTAGAAGTAGGAGAGTGGGAATATAGAAATTTTAAAGGTTTCTACAAACGTGCTTTTTTTTCTAACAAAGGAAGATTGGATAGTGCATATTCATATGATGTTAACAAAGAATTGGTTTACAAGTATGTATTTGATCAAGAAAAAAACGAAGGAATTTCAGAAACCTATTTAACAGATGGTTTTAAAGAAGTAACAATTACAAAAGATTCTTTAAAAAGCGTTTCTATATATTATCCTAATAATCAATTGTTTTTTGAAAAGAAAAAGGCAGGAAGTAAATTGATATCAACTTCTAATTATTATAAGAAAAATGGAGATTTGTTTAGGAGTTCCAATTTTGTAGATGGTACGGGGATGGTTCTAAATTTTCATCTAGATAAATTAGTGTCTACAGGACAATTAGTAGGTTCAAGCTCTGTTACTTATAAAAATGGAGAGCCTTTAGGTGTGTACGTTAGTTATGACAAAAAGGGAACGTTTTTAGAAAGAGGAGTGTTGGTGAAAAGTATAAGAGTAGGGAAATGGATGCTTTGGTCTTCTCAAAAGAATCAATATGTTGAAAAAGATTATGGTCCTTACAATCCAAAGAAAAAAAAGACTTCCAAAAGGATGTCACTAAATAATGTCAGTGATGTTTCTTTTAAAGCAATACAAAATCCACCGTTGCTAATGAGTAATAATGATTACTCTGACAATTTACAAGATGCTAAAAAAAGTTTGGTGAAATGGTTAACAAGAACTTAATGTATAATTTAGATACTGGTAGTTTAGAACGTTACTGTGACAGTGATGATGGTGTTTGTAGAATTTATGCCATATTTACAATTAATGCTTATGGAGAGGTTTCTAATATAAAAGTTAGAGCTAAGCATAAAGAAATAGAATCTGAAGTAGCGAAGGTTTTGACAAAACTGCCAACATTTGTTCCGGCTTATCAAAATGGAAAAAATGTAAATTTAATTTTTCAACTGCCCATCGTGTTTAGAGTTAAAAAAAGAGACCCTTTTGCAGATCTAGATAAATCTTAAGCCTTTTAAATAATTAAAACATCCTACCGTACCAAGTGTCTTCTGCGGGTAATTCCCAGTCAGAATCTAGTTCTTCTTTGGTATTGATCAAATTGTCAAAAACAATAGTGTTGGTGTTTACACTCTTGTTTTTGATTAGTTTTTTAAACTCTTTTACATCTTTGTATTGTACAAACTCACCTTGTTTAAAACAGACGTTTAATTTGTCTAACAATTCAATGTCAAAATCTAACTGAAGTTTAAAAATAAAGCTAACAAGTTCATCAATAATATGAGTAGTAATGGGTTTGGTAGGATTGATAGCAATGATGATAAAACGCTGATATTTTATTTCGTAACCTGCTTCAATCTCATTTATCTCTGTCCATTGTTGTACAAAATCATCAACCCTTGTTTTTATTTGTTCCAATAATTCTGGGTAGAATTTTTTACTGCTAGGATATAAAAATATTTTAGCATTATTTTCAAGTTGATTAAAATCTACTAACATCTTTGGATTTGTTTGTCACAAAGATATTAGCAATCCATGAAATATTTATGATTATTTTTCTAAAATTAAATTCTCATTTTTGATTAAGACATTTAGTAAGAGCACATTTAAGTCGTTTAGAGTGTCTGCTCCTTTGTTTTTGTTGTACCAATTTTGCAATTCTTCTTTAAACTCAGGTGTTAAAGAACCGTGTTTGCTTTTGTAATTGTCTACCATTATTGTGGCAGAGCTAGGTCTTGGTCCCCAATCTGCTAGCACTTCATTTTTGTTGTTAATCATTATTAATTTAGGAATAGCAGCTCCTCCATTGGTTAAAAAGTGATCCATCAATTCCATATTTTCATCTCTATATGCAACTCTTAAATCAATATTTTTTGAGCTGTTTGCTATTTTGTGAATAAATGGTATTGTTTGAGCAGCATCTCCACACCAGGTCTCTGTCAAAAGAATCCACGTATAGTTTTGATTCAGTAATTTTAATGTTTTCAAAGTCAAGTCGTCTATTCTTTGAGTTTTGTTCAAACGTTTCATTCTTGCATAGTTCAATTTGGTGTAATTGGTCAAAAGATCAGACTGTATTTCTCCAGAACTTTTTTTGTTGGCTACCAAATTAGTTACTTGTTCCATGTACTCTTCGTATGTGAAAGAGTTTTGCAATGCGTTTTGAATTTTATCTTGTAAATTATCCATTGTTTATTTTGTGTGGTTTTTTAGACGATACTATTTTAGATACTTACATCTTGTTATCTTTGTGTCTATGAAAAAAATGGCTTTATATATTTTATTGACGGGGTTGTTGATTGCTTGTCAAGAATCAAAAGAAAAATCATCAGAAGAAGTTGTGGTGAATGATGATCGTAAATATTTCAATCCCAAAGATGAATTTATACAATTTGATACTTTGGTGACAGAAGGTACCGTTTATAAAGATTCTATTTCTAGTTGGAAAGGATATCAAAAAGTAAAAGAAACTTTAGAAAAGCTAAAGAAAAACACACCCAATGATGTTTTAAATATTTCTGATGAGTTGGTGGGAAATGTTGTGTTGATGCGAGATTCTATTACGGTAGATTTGTTGAAAATAAAGGGGATGAGAGCTAGAATACATACGTTATACAATCAATCTTTACGTTTGCAAGAAATGAAAGATATTCCAGCTATTACTGTTCCAGAAATTAAAAAACAGACACAAGGACTATTTGTGATTTTTAGAATGATCAATCGTAAAATAACTGCAATTTACCAACAGGTTGATTTTGAAAATGAATTGGAAAACGATGAGTTCTTCTTTTCTAAAATAGATTCTATAAGATAATTTGGCATTTAAGTATTGAAATCATTTAGAGCAGCGTATATTAAATTAGATTCATATCCTTTACGCAGTAAAAAATCAGCTACTTTTTTTTTCTTTTTGTAAAAATTAGATTCTTTTGTGTTTTCCCATTTTTGATGAACAAGTTTATAGAACATGTTTGTATATTCTTCTTCATCTATTTCTTTCAATGCAGTTTTGATGTTGTAGTCAGAAATGTTTCTGAATTTTAGTTCTTGAGTAATTCGTACTTTTCCATATTTCTTAATTCTAAATTTTCCTCTTGCAAAACTTTTAGCAAAACGTTCTTCGTTTAAAAAGTTATGTTCCATTAAATGAAGCATAACAACTTCACAAGCCTGTGGAATCATACCCATTTTGAACAGCTTTTCTTCCACTTCTTTATGACATCTATCTTGATATATACAATAGTTTTCTAAAGCTCTTTTGGCTTCTTCTACCGTATATGTTTTTTGATTTTGCTTAGAGAAGTTCATAAAACAAAATTAGGAATAATTTAATTGAGTTAATGTTTATTGCGTTAAGGATTGAGCGGCTTGTTTTAAAAAGTGAGTAGTGAAAGTCTGACGCTATGGGGAATTTCCAAATGCAAAAAAGGCTATTTGATTCATTCAAATAGCCTTTTTTTATAAAATGTAATAGAGATTATCTATTCTTAACTCTCACTTTAATTCTGTGTAGTAAATAAAACATTACTGGTACAATAATTAAGGTAAGGAAGGTGGCAAAGGTCAATCCGAAGATTACTGTCCACGCTAATGGTCCCCAGAAAATTACGTTATCACCTCCCATGTATATGTTAGGGTTTCCTGTGTTGAACAATGCAAAGAAATCTATGTTAAACCCAATAGCTAAAGGTATTAAACCTAATACGGTAGTAATAGCGGTTAGCATTACAGGTCTTAAACGAGCTTTACCTCCTTGAACAATCGCTTCGTATGCGTGTTCTACAGAAATAATTTCTCCTTCAGGAAGGTCTAACTCTTCAGCTTTTCTATCGAATAACAACTGAGTATAATCTAACAATACGACTCCATTGTTTACTACAATACCTGCTAGAGAAATAATTCCCATCATGGTCATCATAATTACAAAACTCATTCCTATTCCAATAATTCCAAAGAATACACCTGTAAAACTTAAGAAAATAGCCACCATAATAATAGCCGGTTTGGTTACCGAGTTGAATTGGAAAACCAAGATGAACATAATTAAACCTAAACCAGTCATTAATGCTCCCATTAAGAAACTCATTTGCTTGTTTTGTTCTTCAATTTGTCCTGTAAAGTCAAAGGTAATTCCTTTTGGAGCATCAAAATCAGCCATTTCTAACTCAATCAATTTTACTACAGCAGCTGCATCTTTATATCCAGGAGCCAAAGCAGAATAAACCACTACGGTTCTATTTCCGTTTTTGTGTTTAATAGCACTAAACGATGAAGTGTTTCTACGAGAGATTAAAGCTGAAATTGGCACTTCTTTTAATTGTCCGTCTATTGGACTACGGAATACTACATTTTGATTGAATAATAAACTGGTGTTGGTTCTGTCTTCTGAATTAAAACGAACATACATGTCATAATCTTCACCATCTTCTTTATAAACGCTTGCTTTTTCACCAAAAATAGAACGTCTAAGTTGGTTGGCAACCATGACTACAGGAACTCCTAAAGCTCCCGCTTTTTTTCTGTCAACATAAACTTCCATAGCAGGTTTCGCTCTGTTTACATCTACCTTTAATTCATCAATACCAGGAATGTTACGATCTGATATGAATTTTTGCATTCTGTTTGCTACGTTGATTAATTCAGTATAATCATTTCCTTGAATTTCGATGTTGATTGGGTATCCTGCAGGAGGTCCAGCAGCATCTTTTTCAACAGAAATAGAAAGTCCAGGGAATTTGTTCTTTAAATCTTCTTGAACCTTAAGTCTTAGCTCTTCAGAATCTGCACCTTTACGGTATTTGTATTCTCGCATGGTAGCGGTAATTTTACCCCTGTGTGGCATTTCAGAATCCCCACTGTCCGTGTTAGGGTTACCAGCTCCCATACCTACTTGAGAAACAGCAGATTCTACTAAAAAGTTATATCCATTGTCCATATATACATCCTCGTTTAAGATGTTAAAGACACGTTTTTCTATCTTTTTGGTGATGGCATTTGTTTTCTCAATATCTGTTCCTTGAGGATATTCTAAGTATATAATAATTTGGTTAGGCTTGTTGTCTGGAAAGAATTCCACTTGTGTTTTTCCAGAAGCAACAGAAGCACCAAAGACCATAAAAGAAGCTACTAACAAAATAAAAGTACCTACTAAAAAAACGTAAGGTCTCCAGCTAGTTAAAGAAAAACGGATGGCTTTTTCATAACTGTTTTCAAAGGCTGTTAATGTTTTTTCTTGAAAATATATAGCTCCTCTTTTGATAAAAAGTCTGTACAACCAAAATAACAAACAAGTAACAATCATTAAACTTCCTAATCCATGAACAGCTCCTCCAAATAACAAAATTGGAATTCCAAATCCGCAAAGAATAATGGTCAATCTAATTAATTGTTTGTAGGTAAGTTTTTTCTCTCCAATAGTCATGAACTGAGAAACTAGTACGGAGTTAAAGAAAATGGCTACGAATAATGAAGAACCTAATACAATGGATAATGTAATAGGGAAATATTTCATGAATTGTCCCATAATTCCAGGCCATAAACCAAGAGGAATAAAGGCTGCTACTGTAGTGGCTGTTGAAATAATAATTGGGAAAGCAATTTCTCCAATTCCTTTTTTAGCAGCTTCCTTTCTAGACATTCCCTCTTCATCCATCAAACGGAACACGTTTTCTACAACTACAATTCCATTATCTACTAGCATTCCAAGTCCCATAATCAATCCAAAAAGAATCATGGTATTCATCGTGTATCCTAATAGATCAATAATCCAAAAAGACATAAACATAGACATAGGAATGGCAAAACCAACAAACAGTGCATTTCTAAATCCTAAGAAAAACATTAGGACCATAATAACTAATAAAATACCAAAGATGATGTTGTTTACCAAATCATCTACTTGGTTTAGTGTGTTAGAAGATTGGTCGTTACTAATGGTAACTTTTAAATCACTAGGCAAATAAGAAATTTCTGCATTATGTACTATTTCTTTTATTTTATCTGCAGCTTCTACCATGTTTTTACCACTACGTTTTTTAACGTCTAGCATTACCACGGTTTTACCCCATTCACGTGCATAGGTGGTTTTTTCTTTTTCTTGGAAAAAAACATCAGCAACGTCTTTAAGGTATACTATACCTCCTTGTCTTTTGATGACAAAGTCTTTAAGTTGATTAGGATTCTCTATTTCTCCTAAAATTCTAATAGTTCTACGTTGTCCGCTAGTTATTAAGTTTCCGGCAGACATGGTAATGTTTTCTTGTTTGATGGCATTGATAATGTCATCAAAACTAACCTGAGCAGCAGACATTTTGTATATATCTACAGCAATCTCAACTTCTTTTTCTTGAGCTCCTCTAATGTCTACTTTTTTAATTTCTGATAACTCTTCAATTTCATCCTCTAGACGTTCTGCAAAGGTTTTTAGTTTTTCTACAGTATAATCTCCGGTAAGGTTGATGTTTAAAATAGGCATTTCTTCTGAAATGTTTAAATCAAAAACAGCGGGATCTACTTTGGCACCGTTAAAAGTAGGCCAATCTTCTCCTGCTTTTACACCATCAACTTCATCTTTTACTTTTTGTTTAGCTGCTTCAACAGAAATTTTTTCATCAAATTCAATAACAATAATTCCGTAATCTTCCTGAGATGTAGAAGTAACTTCGGTTACGTTGCTAACATTCTCCAATTCATCTTCTAACGGATCTATAATTAAACGCTCTATATCTTCGGCAGTGTTACCAGGATACATTGCGTTGATATATATTTTAGTTTCCTTAACTTCAGGAAAACTTTCTCTAGGCAAATTATTGTAGGCAGAGACACCCAATATCAGCATTAAACCTGCCAATACATACATGGTGGTTCTATTGTTAATAGCCCACGATGACCATGCAAATTCTTTAATGGTATTTTTTTTCTTTTCGGACATGATAAGCTTAGTTTAAAATAGTTACTTCTTGACCTTCTTTTACAGATCTTGCACCTTCTACAATTACATGTGTGTTTGGAGTTAAACCTTTGGTAACTTCAATATCATTTTTACTGGTTTTACCCAATTCCACAAAAGTTTTTTTAGCTACATATGCACTTCCTTTCTTAACGGCAGTAAATACATACTCTTCGTTGTATTCGTTTTCAGAAATAATGCTTTGAGGAATTAAAATAGCTGTTTCGTTATGGTAATCATTAATACTTAAACGAACAGACATGTTTGGTTTGGCTTCTATGTTATTTGGAACGTTCATTTCTACCTTAAACTTTCTGTTGTTTGGGTTGATGTAATTTCCTGTTTGAGTGATGATAGTTTCAGCTTTGGCATCTAATACTGGAATGTATAAATCTACTTTTTTTCCTTTTTTAACATATTTAATGAATGTTTCTGGGATTTCTGCACTAATGGTCATATCACTTAAGTTGACCAAACGAATAATTGGAGATTGTCCTGGCATTACATATGAACCTTGGTCGGTAATAATATCGTCAACAATTCCGCCATACGGAGCTTTTAATTGTGTTTTAGCTATTTGTTTTTTTAGATTATCAACCGCCTTAGATTTTGCAGCATAAGCAGTTTTAGCTTGTAAAAACTGAATTTCAGACCCAATTTTCTGATTCCACAAACGCTCCTGTCTTTCAAAAGTTGTTTTTGCCAAACCAGCATCTGCTTCCAATTGTGCCAATTGATCGCTCAAACCAGAATCATCTATAATAGCAATGGTTTGTCCTTTGCTTACTTTTTGTCCTTCTTTTACCAAAATAGATTTTAAAGCTCCTCCAATTTCTGGATAAAGAATAAGGTTTTGTTTGGTTTCTACATTTCCTTGAATTTCTACATAATGATAAAAATCTGAAACTTCTGTAGTTAAAGTAGACACCAAAGCAGCTCTTTTAATAGTATCTAGTGTTGCTATGGCATTTTCTAATTCCTTCACATCACTTAGTAAGCTGTTTCTTTTAGCTTTGATTTCTTTTATATTTTTGTTTGCAATAATATCAGCAACGGTTTGTTCATTTTTTGATCCACACGCAATCATGGTAATTGCAGAAATGGTTAATACTATTTTTTTCATAATTCTGTTTTTGAGAGCGATTTAATTTTGTAATACGTTTAATTCTGCTTTTTTGTTGATAACATTTACCATGGCTTGTAAATATTCTTGTTGACTACTGTATAGTTGCATTTGAGCTTGTCTTAAGTCAAAACTACTAGAAATTCCTTCCTTGTATTTAATGTTGTTTTTATGCTCTATACGTTCTGCCAATTCTAAATTTCTTTTTTTATTATCTAAAGTATTGATAGCCAATTCTAGGTCAGATTTTATGGTTTGATAGTTTATTTCTATCTGTTCCTCGGTATCTATCAATTTGTTTTGAGATATTTGCCAATCTATTTTAGCTCTTTTACGTTTTGCATTACTTGCAAACGATGAAAAAATAGGAATGTCTATAGTAACTCCAAGCATTGCAGTACCAATCCAGTTTTGAGATTTATCGAAAAAAGTAAATTCGCTACTGTTACCAATATAGTTACCTGTTAAAAAACTGCTAACTGTAGGGAGCAGTTTAGCTTGTTCTAATTTGTAAAGCAGCTTTTTTGAGTTTACCTCGTTCTCTGCAATTTGATAATCTATGTTTTTAAACACAGAAAAATCAGTAAAAGAAGTTGCTTGTTGTTTGGTTTGGCTTATCAACGTTTGCAAATCTTCTGTAAGTGTAATGGCTACATCATCTGTAAAACCTAAAGTCAATCTTAAAAGTTTTAAAGAAATAGTATGCATTCTTTCTAAGCTATTTAAGTTGTTTTCTAGGTTGTTTAATGTAATTTGAAGTTGTTCTATATCTTCTTCTTCAATAAAACCATTGGTTAGCATTGCTTTAGATTCAAATAAATTACTTTTTATACTTGCAATGTTTTTTTGAATCAGATTTATGCTTTCTTGGGTTAATAAAACATTGTTATATGCGCTAGTAACTCCTTTTGTGATTTCATTGTCTGTTTTTGCTTTGGCATTTTTAGTAATGTCTAAAAACACTTTGGCAGATTGTAAACCTACAATGTAAGATCCATCAAAAAGCAATTGAGTTAAAGTTACACTTGGGGTTAAACTTTGTTTTGGAAATATAAAATTGATAAAAGAATCTTCACCACCTTCAACTCCTGTAAGTGGATATTTTACATAGTTTTTATATTCTGCTTTAGCGTTGATTTGTGGCAAACCAATAGCAGTAGTTTCCCATTTTTGCTGTTTGGCAGCTTGAATGCTTAGTGCTGCATTTTTTACGGTTCTATTGTTTTTGAGTGCGTAGTCTACGGCTTCTTTTAGTGATAGTTTGTAGGTCTTGGAATCTTGTGCATTGGCACCAATTCCTAGGATGATACAAACAAGTAGGAGTGTTTTTTTCATAGTTAATTTTTATGGTTTGTTAGTTGTTTTAATATTTGAATTCCTTCTTCTGTTGCAATGGCTCTAATGTGATAATCTAAAACATACTCCATTAATTGTTGTTTGGTGTACATTTCTTTTGGGAAAGTTTCTTCATCTTTAATACCAGTAATTCCAATAAAATACATTCTTGAAACAAAGTGCTTGTCGATATTTTCTCTATAAATTCCCGAAGCTATTCCCTTTTCAATATTTTTAACAATAGAATTATTTACAGTGGTTAAATGCTTGTTTTTAAAACGGGCATGAATATCTGGGAAAAATTTTTGCAATTGATGTTGAGGAGAACTGTCTTCGTTTCTTAATACAGTCAAAACAAATTGTTTAATTTCAAATAGCTCTTCAATAGCGTTTAATTTGTTAGCACATATTTTTTCAATTCCACTTTGGATACGTTCAAATACATAGCAAGTAGACTCATTAACCAATTCTGTTTTATTTCTAAAATGCGTATAGATGGTTTTTTTAGAGATTCCTAAATCTTTAGAGATGTCATCCATCGTAACACTTTTAAAACCGAGATTTAAAAACATCTCTGTAGCTTTTTCCAGGATTTTACATTTTAACATCGTTACTTTTTTTGTGCAAATATAAGAATGGAAACTAAAGAAACAAAAAAAGTTTCCTTGGTTTTGTATAAATTTTAAGTTAGGTTTTTGTAAAGTCTAGTATTGTTCTATTTTTACTAAAAAAACAATTCATTGGATTTATCAGTTTACAGAGATTCTTTTCTGTCTTTTTTAGAAAAAGAAGTAGAGATTAAAGAGCCTATTAATTTGTATCAACCTATTGATTACATTTTAAATTTGGGTGGAAAGAGAATGAGACCTTTATTAGTGTTGATGAGTATAGATGCGTTGGAAAAAGATTTTCATCAAGGTATGCATGCGGCTTTGGCTATTGAGGTTTTTCATAATTTTACTTTATTGCACGATGATATTATGGACGATGCACCTCTGAGAAGAGGACAACAAACCGTACATGAAAAATGGGGTGTAAGCACAGCAATTCTTTCTGGTGATGCCATGATGATTCTAGCAAATCAGGCATTGGAGGTTTATGAAGGAACTATTTATAAAAAATTAATGCAATTATTTCAACAAACAGCCATAGAAGTTTGCGAAGGTCAGCAATATGATATGGATTTTGAGATAAGAATGGATGTTACCGTGCCAGAATACATAGAAATGATTCGTTTAAAAACTTCTGTTTTGGTTGCTGCAGCCTTAAAAATGGGAGCGATTATAGCCAAAGCCACCGAAAAAGATGCCGATGCTTTCTATCAATTTGGGTTGAATTTAGGTTTAGCATTTCAGTTGCAAGACGATTATTTGGATGCTTTTGGAAATCCAGAAACGTTTGGAAAGCAAATAGGAGGAGATATTATAGAAAATAAAAAAACGTTTTTGGTTTTAAAAGCAAAAGAATTGCTAAAAGGAGATGACTTGGTTGAATTTGAAAAGTATTACACCAACGAAACTTTTGAGGAAGCGAAAAAAATAGAAGAGGTGAAAGCTTTTTTTGAAAAAAGTGGTGCTGTATCCAAAATAAAAGAAGAAATTAAGTCTTATACAGATAAAGCTTTTAAAATTTTAGAGCAAATAGAAATGTCTGAATTGTCTAAAAATCAGTTGGTTGATTTTGGTAATTATTTAATGGGAAGAACTGTATAAGTTTAAAATCAAAAAATATTTGTCAGATAGCAAAAAAATCCTAAATTTGCCACCGCTTTAGGTCCCATAGCTCAGCTGGTTAGAGCATCTGACTCATAATCAGAGGGTCCTTGGTTCGAGCCCAAGTGGGACCACTACTTAAAGCCTAAAACCATCTCAGTCCGAGATGGTTTTTTTGTGCTTTGTGTTTACTGGGGTCTCTATTATTACGGATCAAGACAAATTGTTGTTTTTAGGCAAAAATATTGGTTAATCTAAAAAGGAAGAATTCTAGATTTCTAACGCCTCTAAATTGCGCTCTAAAAGCTTTAATTTTAGCATTGAAAGATTCAGCCGCAGCATTGGTACTTCTATTTATAAAGTAATTTAGGATTGATCTGTAGTTTAGAGTAATTGTATTTACTATAGATTTAAATTGATTAAACCCTGAGTTTTCTACTTGTTTATACCAATGCGCTAGTTTTGTATAAGCAATTTGTAGGGTTGTTTTTAGGTTGAATATCTCTCT
>NZ_JAUOSB010000089.1 GCF_030548295.1 Wenyingzhuangia sp. 2_MG-2023 | reverse complement strand
CAAACATTGCTTATGTAGACAAAGACGGAAACTGGTTGAAAGAAGATGCTATCAAATAATATTTCCAAGAAAAATTAACAAATCAAAACAAACAATTACAAACATTAAAATATTTATATCATGAAAAAAATCATCTTATCTATAGCAATCTTAGCAAGTGGAGTTTCAACTTTTGCATTCGCTAACAACGTTTTACCTGTTCAAACAATAAACATTGTAATGAACGAAGAATTCACTGAAATATCTGTTGAAGAATTGCCTGAAGCTGTAAAAGCCGCTGTTAAAAAAGACTTTGAAACTGCAACCATTGCCAAAGCTTACACAAACGGTAGCGA
>NZ_JAUOSB010000088.1 GCF_030548295.1 Wenyingzhuangia sp. 2_MG-2023 | reverse complement strand
TTTTCTACTTGTTTATACCAATGCGCTAGTTTTGTATAAGCAATTTGTAGGGTTGTTTTTAGGTTGAATATCTCTCTTAGCCCTTGGACTAGTTGATATGCTTTTTGGATCTCCGGGTATTGTTTAAATAGTATTTTAGCTCTTATGCCTTGTGAGTTTGTCCAGTTATTTTGTGCTTTATAGAGTAAGTATCTACTTCTAGCTAATAATTGTTTTAAAGTATCTCCATTATGAAACACTTTAGGATTGTATGTTTTATCTGTTTTTCGAGCCTTATTCATATGCTTGTTTTCTAAATCTATAGCTTCCCATCTGTATTTAATACGAATATTTTGGAGTGCTTCTAT
>NZ_JAUOSB010000087.1 GCF_030548295.1 Wenyingzhuangia sp. 2_MG-2023 | reverse complement strand
TTAGTATTAACTTTGTACTCTTTACTTAGTACTTTGTACTAAATTGTGGAGAATATCGGAGTCGAACCGATGACCTCTTGCGTGCAAGGCAAGCGCTCTAGCCAGCTGAGCTAATCCCCCATTACTAGTAAATTAGTATCTGGTAGTTAGTAGTTAGACTAATAACTACTACTCATCTTCTAGAATTTCCTTTATACAATCTATTGTGTCTTTATTCTGCCTAACTAACAAGCTTGGCTTGGTAGTCTCGGGCAGACTCGAACTGCCGACCTCTACATTATCAGTGTAGCGCTCTAACCAGCTGAGCTACGAGACTCAATATGTGATTGTATTTATATTATAAAAAAAA
>NZ_JAUOSB010000086.1 GCF_030548295.1 Wenyingzhuangia sp. 2_MG-2023 | reverse complement strand
CACCCGCAACAACGACTAGGTAACTAGTTTAGTAGCAAAGTTCAGATACAGATTAGGTGTTTTATTAGATGTTAAAATCATTGGTTTTTAGGATAAAAAAAGATTAAAATTTTTTAATTTTTATTTGTTTAGAACAGAATAAAATTCTTACATTTGCCACCCGTTAGCGAATTAGCTAACTGGTATTGAAAGAGTCGCGTAAGTGACTGAAGTTCATTGAAGATATAGAAAAATTGACAGCGTAAAATTAGAGAGTAAATTACATGTTTTAAGTGACATGAGATTTTTAAGATTCATCAAATATTATTAAAAAATAACGATGAAGAGTTTGATCCTGGCTCAGGATGAACGC
>NZ_JAUOSB010000085.1 GCF_030548295.1 Wenyingzhuangia sp. 2_MG-2023 | reverse complement strand
CGATTGGAGTTTTTTCAAAAAGTTTGAATTCACAACTTTCACTTCACCAATAACTTCTAAGAGTTGGAAAAATTTCAGTGAAACTCTTTTGTCTTGTTTATCTATAAACTCAAGACATTCCTCTGTAATATCTATATCTCTCATATTACAAATGTAACTAATTCGTTACAATTATCATTCGTTTTATGGAATTTTTTTATGAAGCCCAACGGTTTTGGCTAGGATTAGTACGGGGTTGAAAATCGCCAAGATTTACGAACACGTACTAAGCCGAAGCTTTTTGTTTTGTTTGGTTTCTTTTAGTTTTACTAAGCCAAATCAACAAGATTTGGCGACTTAGTAAATATACACAAAACTTTGAGAAAGCAC
>NZ_JAUOSB010000084.1 GCF_030548295.1 Wenyingzhuangia sp. 2_MG-2023 | reverse complement strand
CTAAAATAAGTTGACGATTAAAAAATCTTTAATGCAGAGCTTTTAAAAGCTCTGCATTTTTGTTGTGTATAAAATTAGGAGTTTTATAGTTTAAACTCAAGTGAGGTCTTTTGTTGTTATATATTTCTACAGCTTGTTCAATTAGCTTTTGTAACTCTTGTTTATTCTTTGCTTTATGGTACAAGAACTCTTGCTTGATTATTCCATTAATCCTCTCAGCTAAAGCATTTTGATAACAATCATAACCGTCAGTCATTGAAGGCTGAACATTACTATTTTTAAGTTTCTCTTGGTAAACTTCAGCACAATATTGTAACCCTCTATCAGAGTGATGTATTAAATCAAAATTCGTTTTTCTCTTTTTAATAGCCATAT
>NZ_JAUOSB010000083.1 GCF_030548295.1 Wenyingzhuangia sp. 2_MG-2023 | reverse complement strand
AGACCTCGATTTTAAGTCGTTGAAACTCGCGTAGTTTGTCCTTTCAAAAACATTTTTTTATGAATAAAGATATTAAATATTATGGAATAGACATTAGCCATTTGGTTTTTGATGTTACGGATTCAGATGGTAAATACTATCAGTTTAAGAATACTATTTCAGGTTTTAAAAAGTTTGAAAAATTATTAGATTTAAGGAGCCATTGTGTCATGGAAGCTACCGGATATTATCACTATCAATTAGCTTATTTTTTGCTAGAATCAGGTATTAAATTATCTGTAGAAAACCCATTATCTGTCAAGCGATTTATCCAAATGAAGCTGTCTAAAATAAAGACCGACAAGAGTGATTCTAAACAGATCTGTGAGTATGCAAAACAAGTA
>NZ_JAUOSB010000082.1 GCF_030548295.1 Wenyingzhuangia sp. 2_MG-2023 | reverse complement strand
TGGGCGTTTCCCCTTTGATTCGGGGTCGTGCTATCACTACTCGCTTTTTGTTTTAGGCAATTCAAAGACTCTAAACCTAAAACAAAAGAGCTCAAACAGACCGTTCAATCACTAACGCATTTGTAAAAATTAAGAACACCATAATTAGTTGGTGACAATAATTCCAAGCACATACTACATATCTATACAACAACTCATCCAGCAGTTTGTACTGAACCTAGTCGAAGTAAATTCGGGATGGATTTCAGTAAGGTATTTTATATACCGCTGATGATTTTTATAAAAGTTGAGAGGTAAGATTTAAGATTCTTCAGTAGCCCACTTTTTCTTTTCCCTCTATTTTCTAAATGGATTATTTTTAAGGTCTTTCTGATTGCAAAAAGTAAAGCACAAAAAAA
>NZ_JAUOSB010000081.1 GCF_030548295.1 Wenyingzhuangia sp. 2_MG-2023 | reverse complement strand
GCTTATTTTTAAGTTTATTAATCGGCTCCGAAAAAACATGCTTGTTTACATCGCTACTTTCCATAGCCAAAACCGTTGGGCAATATTTAAAAATTGTAAAATCCTGAAATAGGTTGACTAAAAATTCATCAATAATTAGTCACTTATGGAAAGTAAACAAAAACAACACTGCCGAAAAAAATCATACACTAAAGTCGGTTTTGAACTCAAATTACTAATCATTGACCAAATCCAAAATGGTCAAATATCTACCAATTTTGCTGCTAAAAAATATGGTGTACCAAGATCGTCTATCGATTATTGGATTAAAAAATATGCTACCTTAGACCAAAAGAAAAAAGCAATGAGCAAACAAGATGAAATCAAAAAATTGAAAGAGAAAATTGAAGAACTTGAATT
>NZ_JAUOSB010000080.1 GCF_030548295.1 Wenyingzhuangia sp. 2_MG-2023 | reverse complement strand
TTAAGCTGAGGACTCTAAAGAGACTGCCGGTGCAAACCGCGAGGAAGGTGGGGATGACGTCAAATCATCACGGCCCTTACGTCCTGGGCTACACACGTGCTACAATGGTAATGACAGAGGGCAGCTACTAGGCGACTAGATGCGAATCTTTAAACATTATCACAGTTCGGATTGGAGTCTGCAACTCGACTCCATGAAGCTGGAATCGCTAGTAATCGGATATCAGCCATGATCCGGTGAATACGTTCCCGGGCCTTGTACACACCGCCCGTCAAGCCATGGAAGCTGGGGGTGCCTGAAGTCGGTCACCGCAAGGAGCCGCCTAGGGTAAAACTGGTAACTAGGGCTAAGTCGTAACAAGGTAGCCGTACCGGAAGGTGCGGCTGGAACACCTCCTTTCTAGAGAAAGTATGAA
>NZ_JAUOSB010000008.1 GCF_030548295.1 Wenyingzhuangia sp. 2_MG-2023 | reverse complement strand
AAAGCTTACACAAACGGTAGCGAGCAATACAAATTAGAATTGACCGTTGACGGAACTACAAACATTGCTTATGTAGATAAAGACGGAAACTGGTTAGAAGAAGGGACTATCAAATAATTTCAGCAATTAGATAGATGTCAATAAACATCATCAACGCTATTAAAAAAGGACGTTTTATTCAAAACGTCCTTTTTTATATTATTTAAACACATAAGTCCTGAGAACTTAATATTTTTGTAACAATAAGCACTATTTTATGAAACAGATACTATTAGTAGAAGATGATGTTACGTTTTCTAAAATGTTAAAGCATTTTTTGGAACGTCATCAGTATGTGGTTGATGTTAGTTACACGCTTCAAAATGCTACACAATGTTTGAAAAAGCAAGATTACGATTTGATTTTTACAGACCTACGACTCCCCGATGGTGATGGAATTGCTTTATTGAAACAAATAAAAGATCAACAAAATTTAACTCCTGTGGTTTTAATGACTAGTTATGCAGAGGTTTCTACAGCTGTAAAAGCCATGAAGCAAGGAGCTTTTGATTATATTTCTAAACCTTTCAATCCTAATGAAGTATTGGAAGTGATTAGCAATGCTCTGGAAGTTCAGCAAACAGAAATTGCCACTCCTAAAACAAAAATAAAAACCACTAAAAATTCCTCAAAAAAAGATTTTGTAGAAGGAATTAGTGCAGCTTCCAAAACATTAAATGAGTATATCAATTTGGTAGCTCCCACAAGTATGTCGGTATTGATTACAGGTGAAAGTGGTACCGGAAAAGAAGTTGTTGCAAAAAACATTCATTTAAAGAGCTTAAGAAGTGACCAACCTTTTGTAGCTGTTGATTGTGGTGCTATTCCAAAAGAAATTGCTTCAAGTGAATTTTTTGGACACAAAAAAGGTTCTTTTACAGGAGCCATTAACGATAAAATAGGACATTTTGAAGCTGCCAATGGAGGTACTCTTTTTTTGGATGAAGTAGGAAATTTAACCTATGAAAATCAAATTCAATTGTTAAGAGCCTTGCAAGAAAGAAAAGTCAAACCAATAGGAAGCAGTGATGAAATATTGGTAGACATCCGATTGATTACCGCAACAAATGAAGATCTATTAAACGCAGTAGAAGAAGGTGATTTTCGTGAAGATTTATATCATCGTTTGAATGAATTTTCTATCAAAGTACCCAACTTAAAAGAAAGAAATGACGACTTGATTCTTTATGCAGATTTCTTTTTAGAAAAAGCAAATGCACAATTGAACAAATCCATTGTAGGATTTTCAAAAGAAGTATTGACCCTGTTTCAAAACTACCAATGGCCAGGTAATTTACGCGAATTGTCTAACATTGTCAAAAGAGCTACGTTGCTAACACAAACAGATGTAATAGATAAAAACACCTTACCTTCTGAGTTGTTGCAACCTCAAAAAACCAGCACAAACACCCAAAAATTTTCTACTAAAGAAAATGAAAAAGAACTTATTTTAAGTGCTTTAGAAGAAGCTGACAACAATAAAACTCAAGCTTCAAAATTACTAAACATTACCCGAAAAACATTGTACAATAAAATGAAACAGTACAATTTATCTTAATCTACAACTGATTTTAAAGAGCTTATAAAAACATCTAAAGCCTTTTCAAATTCCTTAAAATGAGATGATTTTACATTTGTTGTGGTTTCAAAAATTTCCAAATAAGGAATAACAGCGGCAACCTCTAATTGCTTAAACATACTCAACATTTTATGACTAGTTTCATTGATTGTTGAAATATCATTTTCCTTTTCTGCTTGTATCAATAACAACCTGTTTTTTTGAGTATCTTCTAAAAAAACTGATAAGGTATTTTTTATAGCATCGGTATCATTCCCTAAAAAAGAACTTAGAGAGTCTAAATTAAACCCTTCTGCTTTTTTGAGTATTTCTTTGTTAATTTGATGTTTTTCTTTAGACAAATTAGATTCAAAAAACTGTGACAATACATGCTCTAATCTTTCAGTACTAAAAGGTTTTAACAACACTTCGGAAAAACCACTATCTTTATAATCCTCCACTGACAAATTTGACCTTCCTGTCATTGCCACAATAGGTTGCTGTTGATAGGATTCTCTTTTTTTAAGAACCTCCATAAAATGGATACCATTCATTTTTGGGAGTTGAATGTCTGTCAAAACCAAATCATAACTAAGTGTATCTATCACCTCTAGCGCTTTTTGAGCATTTTCAAAAATGTGAGATACTATACCGTATTGTGCTAACAAATCTTTTAAAAGTTGTCGCATAGAAACATCGTCCTCAACCACTAAAATTTTGATATCAAAAAGCAATTCTGTTTTGACGAACTTTTCTGTTTTCACTACTTTTTCAGAAAAAACAACTGGAATTTTTAAAGTAAAAGTACTTCCCTTTCCCATCTCACTTTCTAAAATGATGGTTCCTCCTAACAATTCTGACAATTTTTTAGAAATCGTCAATCCCAAACCAAAACCATGTTGTTTGTTTTCTTTGGCATTGTTTCCTTGCGTAAATGCTTTGAAAATATTTTTTTGTTGGTCTTTGCCTATCCCTGTTCCCGTATCCTTTACAGCAATACACAACATGTTTTTATTCTTATCTTTTTCTATAAAACTTTTAACAGTTATGGTTCCTTGATTGGTGAACTTGTAAGCATTGATGATTAAATTGTACAAAATTTGTTTGATCCTAAAAGAATCACTCACCACAAAACTATCTATAGATTCCTCTACATCAACTACAAAATTTATTGATTTATTCTGCACAAGACTTTCTGAATTTTTCACAATCTCATGAATTAATTTCTCCAAATCAAAAGGAGCAGCTGCAATAGATATGTTGTTATTTTCTAGTTTTGAAAACTCTAAAAGATCGTCAACCAACTGTGCCATGTATGCGGATGCGCTTTGTATGTGTTCAATATAATTGATTTCTTTGGTGCTTTCTGTTGATTTTTGCAACAATTCACTGTAGCCCGAAATGGTGTTTAGTGGCGTTCGTAAATCATGACTTACCATAGAAATGATTTGTTCTCTACTCTTTAAAAGTGAAGAAGTGGTTTCATGAGCCTCTTCCAATTGTTTACGGTAACGTTGTCCTTTCCAGAAATCATTTAAAAAAATAATCGAAAAAACAATCATGATGATAAACCCTACGGCTGCCGCAAACAAAATAATGTTTCTACTATGGTTGAGTGTTTTTTCTCTTTGTATGTTGATTGTATGAGTGTGCTCAACAATGTCTCGCTCCAAAGCATTTAACAATTCTCGTAATTTTCTAGAAATCACAATATCATTTTCAACCAATTCTCGTTCTTTTCTCTGTAAAGATCTACGCTGTATGTCAATACCTCTTTGAGCTTCTTTTAACATGTTTTTAGAAACTGTAAGTAAAGAATCTACCTGGCTCTGATCTAAATTTTCATTAGATTTCTCAGGATTGTATCCATCTAAAATCTTCATATACTCCTCTATATTCTGACGTGTTTTTCTATCTAATGCTTTTAAGTTTTTAGTAAAATCTGTTTGGAACATTTTTCCTAAAATGGAATCTATTGAGCTTAATTTTTCAATCGCAGTATCAATTGATTCGTCTGAATTATCAGCACCTTTTAATTTTTTTAACCCAATGATATTTTTTAGTTTGTCATCTATAATTAGTTTGACACTATCTAATATTACTGCCTGAAACTCATTATCAACTATAAAATTTAGGGAGTCTATTTTTAACAACAATTGTTCGTTTTCAGCAACGTATTCATTGAATTTTTTTACTGAATTCAATTGAATAGCAACCCTAGACATGCTCTCATTTTCATAGATATCTGCAATTAAACTTCCCACTTTTACAATCTTACTTCGATCAGAAATATCTTGTTTCTGAATTTGTGTAAACGTTTTAATTTCTGAAAACAGCAGCACTCCACAAATGGTAGCCAAAACTCCAAGAATGATGTAACCTGTTAAAACTTTAAATGTAATTCTATGCTTTGGGGATTTCATAAATATTGCGTAAACTTATCAAAAGATAAAGATAATCACTTCTTTGTTTTTCTCTTGTTAGAATACATATGAATATTGATTAATATACTGTTTTCAAATCTTTTTCTGTTTAAAAAACACACTTGTATCACTTATCTTTCAACCCTTTGCCGTTTAAAATAACTGGAATGAATTTTTCAATTCTAGAAATACGTGTTTTGGATTGTTTTGCTTGAGAAAAATATAGCAAATAACCTCTTTGTCTACCAGGAGTTAAAGCTTCAAATGCTGTTTTTAATTCTGTATTTTCTTTCAAAAAAAGTTCAAATTCTGCTGGAACATCAAATTCTTTAGTCTTTTTCAAAGGCACTTCCAATCCTAATTTTTCTAGTTCAACAGCTTCAAAAACATAGCTTTTTATACATTGTTTTAGTTCCTGAATTTGTTGCCTATTTTCAAAACGAATTTGTCTTGCTGCTTGTACATTTTCTGTTTGCTGAATCAAAATACCCTCTGAATCTTGCAACAAAACTCCTTTGAAAAACAACAATGCACAATAGTCTTTAAAACCATGAATTAGCACCACATTTTTATGCTGATGTTGGTAACAAGGATGCATCCATTTGAAACTTTCTGTCAAGCCACAATCAAGAACAAATTCTCTTAATAACTTCATTTCTTCTTGCCATTTTTTGGTCTTTTCTAAAAACACCTCAACTTTTGGATCCATGTTACTTATATTTTTCATATCAATTATAAAAATCTCAAAAACAGTTTGCTATTAGCTTTCTTCCATCTTATAAAATCTATAAAAAAATTATTAGAAAGAATACTTACAACTCTAATTTATAAAATACTCATCAATAATCATTGTTCATAAATTCCTTTTTTTAGCATCAAAATCTATTCAATAGCAAACCTGAAAAAACTATTTTAGCCCCCCTTTAAAAATTACCAACTGTATTCCTATGACTAACGAAAAAAACTGGTTGAATTATTACAAAAACAGTCTACTAGACAGTGAAAACTTAGCTATTGATACAGAAAGAATTAAAAATCTGTTTCATGAAAAAACATGTTTTTTAGGAAACGGAATGCTTAATACTAAAAATGCTACCGAAATGCTAAATGCTGAGGAACGCAGAATAAATAGACTGAAAGGAATTAGCAAAAAAGACCATCCGAATTGGCGAGAGATTAACGAAATAGAAATTTTAATTGCTCCTTTTTATTTGGAGTATCAATCAGAAAACGCTTTTTATAAAAATAAAAAAACACAACCTTTTTGGATTCCTGCCAAAGTAAACCGTTCAGGACAGTTGACTACTTCTAAAGAATTATTTCCGTTAATTGTTAGAAACTATTTGACTCCTATTGCAGATCTTAAAAACGATTTTATTTTTTCATCCATAGACAAGATGATTGCTGTTAGAGATCTAGAACAACCGGTTCCTCTACAAGAAGATGAACCCGTTTTATGGAATGACTATTGGGAATATGTTAACGAATTGTTTAAAGAAATCACCTACAGAAATATTAGCAATTACCGAGTAGAAAGTTACAACACCATACATGAAGTAATGTATTTTGCAACCAGTTCTAAAATAGCAACAGCCAAAAGTATTTCATTTTTGTATCAAAATATATTGAATGAAATAGACGAACTTCCTTTGTTATCTAAAATCATCAATCCCACAAATAGAGAACGAAAAAGTGCCATTACAGACAATGGTTTTTTAAGTTACAACCATTATCACTTAGGGCAAATGTCTAATAAATTTCCGTTATCTATAAGTCAACGAAAAACATTATTATCACATTTAACCTCTGAAAACAATGCAATTACAGCCGTAAATGGACCTCCAGGAACAGGAAAAACTACTTTATTACAAAGTTTGGTAGCTACAGAATTTGTAAAAGCTGCCCTGCAAGGAGAAAAAGCTCCCGTTATTTTGGCTTGCTCTAGTAACAATCAAGCCGTTACCAATATTATTGATAGTTTCATCAATTCAGAAAGCAGTATGGAGGGACTTTCCGAGCGTTGGATTCCAAATTTTAATGGCTACGCAACCTACTTGCCTTCCAACTCAAAAAGTGAAAAATCATTGAAAAAAATAAATTACTTAAAAGGAAATTTATTTGGACATGAAGGTACACTTTGTGATTTGGAAAATGAAAAATATATTTTTGAAGCAGAAACTTATTTCTTCAACAAATTTCAGCATTATTTTGATGTAGAACTTACTTCTTTAGAAGATGTTTGTGAGCATTTACAAAATGAAATTTTATTGATTCAAGATACACTCGCAGACGGAACACGTATTTGTAGTGATTACATCAATTCTATTGACAAAATCAACCAAATTTTATTGGATGAAACAAACCACATTCAAAAAGACAAAATACAAATTACAACGTTAAAAACATGGAGAGACCGAGTAAATTCGCTAAAACTTTGTGCCAAAAATGTAAATTTTAAAGAAGAAGTACTACGTGTTTTTAAAGCAGATTTTAGCGATGATACTACCTCTAATGATTGCCTCTTTAAAATTGAAACAGAGGTGTTTTTAGACGATACCAAAACATTGGAATACATCAACAATTGCTTTGCCACCCTAAACACAGCTTTACAGGCAAATATAAAATTGAACAACTGGAAATTACAAAATAACATTCAAGGATATCCTTTTGTTTCTGAAGAACAAATGTGGCATTTTGAATACCAAAAGCTTCAATCAGAAAATCCTTCACATCAATATTTTTACGATGAAATAGACGTCACTTTACGACACCAAGCTTTTTTGCTAGCCACACATTATTGGGAAGCTAGATGGCTGCTAGAAACCCACGATGTAATAGAAAACAATACCGAAAAAGGAACTGGAGAAAAAGTAATTGCTGCCAAATGGAGACGACGAGCTATGCTAACCCCTTGTTTTGTAGCTACGTTCTATATGGCTCCTCCTCATTTTGTTTACAGTCAATTTCAAGGAGAAAATGAAGAAGGAAAACCTATTTTTGAATACCTGCCTTTGTTTAATTTTATCGATTTATTAATTATTGATGAAGCAGGCCAAGTAACTCCCGAAGTAAGCATTCCCCTATTTTCTTTGGCTCAAAAAGCAATTGTGGTTGGAGATTTGCAACAAATAGAGCCTATTTGGTCTATACCTACACAGATTGATCAAGGAAATTTGGTCAATGAAAATATCACTAGCAATGAAGAACAAGTAACCTTTTTACAAGAACTTGGTTTTTTAGCTTCTAGCGGAAGCATCATGAAAATGGCTCAAAATGCTTGTGAGTTTCAAACCCCTTTAACACTTGGGAATCAACCTGGATTGATGTTGTTAGAACACAGACGATGCAACGATGAAATTATTGGATTTTGCAATGAGTTAGCCTATGGAGGTATTCTAAAGCCTATGAAAGGAATAGCTAAAGAAGATCAAATTTTTCCTTCTATGATGGCTTATCATGTAGAAGGTGTTAGCGAACGAAAATACAACAGTCGCTGCAACATTACCGAAGTTTCTTCTATTATTGAATGGTTACGTTTGCACGAAGATGCGATTCAAAAAGCATACAATGTAACATCTATAGAAAGTGTTTTGGGAATTATTACTCCTTTTGCTAGTCAAAAAACAGAATTATCTAAAGCTTTGATAGAAGCTGGTTACAATATAAATGACATTAAATTAGGAACTGTACATGCATTGCAAGGTGCTGAACGAGACATTGTATTGTTTAGCTCCGTATATAGCAATACCGATGAAGGAACGTTGTTTTTTGACAGAGACGACAAACCGAACATGTTAAATGTAGCCGTATCTAGAGCAAAAGATAGCTTTATTTTATTTGGAGATACACGAGTATTTGACGAAACAAAAAACTCACCTTCTGGAGTCTTAAAAAAACATTTGACAGTGTATGAAAAACAGGTTCAGTTCTAAAAACCAAACCTGTTTTGTCAAACACTTAGTTGTGTCTTTTTTTCTTCAAAAATAAAACGAACTAAATTTAAAATCTGAAGACTATAAAACATTGCTATATTAATGTCTACCACGACCTCCTCCTACTCTAAATCCTCCTCTACCTCTTCTACCACCTTTTCCTCTATCACCTAGGGTATTGAACTTCCAACTGAACCCAACAATAAAATATTGCTTTAATACAGTACTTTGTGAATCTTCTATGTAATTCTGCGTAGCAACTCTTCTCGCATTGGTGTTTTGATTTAATAAATCGTATGCTTTTAGAGAAATCAATCCTTTGTCTTTTAATACTGAGTAAGAAAGTGACATATTCCAAAACCATGAACTCTTTTGAAACCCATCAGATACATTAGGATTGTAATTATAATCTATAGAATTACTCCATTCAACTCCTTTGGGTATTCTAGAAGTTGTGCTAACGCTTACTTTGTGATAGGTAAAGTTTTGATTTTCTAACGAACTAAGATCGTATTGATTGTTTGTATAAGAAACAATATACATCGTTTCTAAATCCATTACATCTCTCCACTCATATCTCAAACCTAAACTAGGACTAAAAGACAGTACTTTACTTACATAAAACACATCATTGTTATAATTTACAATTCTATTAAAACCTGGACCTGCTCTTAACCTTACATCTAAAGAAGTTAAATCTGTAAATTGAATTTTTTTACTTGCTCCTATTCTTGCCAATATTCTATAATTCCCATCTACATTGGTAAAAGTAGTTTGTTTAATCAAAACAGAATCAATAGAAGTTTTAGAGATAGTTTGATTTTTGATAATTTCTCCACTTATAAAACCGTATAAACCTGTTCGTTTTTGAAAATTAAAATTATTAAAGGAAATATTGATGTTATGATTTTTTTCAGGACTCAAATTAGGATTACCAATAACGGTATTTAGCGGATCACTTACATCTTCAAATGCTTGTAAATACGATAAATTTGGTGGATTGTTTCTTAAATTATAACGAAGATTAAAAGATGATTTCTGACTAAAACGGTACCTAAAATCTACATTTTGCTCCAAATTGTTAAACTGTCTTTTTAAACTATAAATAGGTCTTAAGTCATCCTCATTTTCCAATGTTCTAAAACGGTAAGAACTAGTCAATCTCAATCTTATTTTACCTGCAGTGTAATTGACTCCTATTTTAGGCACATGACTTTCGTCTATATTGGTATAATCTGTACTTAAATCTAAATTTTCTGTATCAAACTCCTGGGAACTCTCATTATAATCGTAGGTTCTTTTATCAGAATTATTTTTGTTTCTATTGTAAGAATACCCTAAATCTAAAAACAACTCTTTTGAAATTATAGGCATTCTATAGGTAAACGAAGCTCCTAGAGTTTGCGAAGAATTTTCTTTGGTAGCATATTGATTTCTAGATGTATTTTTAGAACTATCGCTGGTAATATTCGTTTGAGATAATAAAAAATCTTCTGTATCTAAAGTACTTATCCTTACATCCGTTCCCAATCTAACAAAACCACCTTTGGAACCATAACGTCTAGTTATATCAATACCTGTTGACATATTTTTACTATCATTAGCTACATCGGAACTAGAAGTAGATTCGTTGATTAATTCTCTATCTCCATTAAAAGAATTTTCGTTGCTATTAGATGTTGTTGTACTTTTTGAAAACTTAAAAGATGGAGAAATATTAAACAACCACATGGTATCTTTTTTAATATCAATTTCAAAATTGACAGAATGATTGTCATTACTAGAAAAAGAACTTGAATTAGAGTCGGTATAAAACCTACCATCAGACAAAATATTTTCTCTCTCTCTAGAAGATTTATTCTCAGAATCACTTCCTGCGTAAAAATAATTAGAACTAAATTCAACATTTTTACCGTAATTATCGGCATAATTTAATCCAGCGTTGTCCGATGTTACAATTCCCTGTCCACCACTAAAAGCCCTATTACCATCACCTCCTATAAACATTTCTCTAATTTCACCAAAACTAAACCCTGGAGAATTTACATTGTTACCTCCCAACAAAACACTAATTTTTTGATCGTTATCAAAGTGGTTATACATTCCTGCATATTCATATTTACCATTTGTACCTATTCCTGCAGCAGCTCTACCAAAAACCCCTTTATTATTTTCTTTTTTAATAACAAGATTTATCGTTTTGTTTTCACCATCACTATCTTCACCTGTAAAAGCTTGTGATTTTGTTTTGCTATCCAATACTTGAACTTTTTCAATAATGTCTTTAGGAAAGTTTCTTGTTGCAATGGTTGGATCACTACCAAAAAATGGTTTTCCATTAATCAATACCTTGTTAACAGGCTTACCATTCACCGTTATATTTCCTTCTGCATCTACCTCTGCTCCAGGCAAAACTTTTATAAGATCTTCTACATTGGCATCTTTTTTTGTTTTAAAAGACCTTACATTAAATTCTAAGGTGTCTTTTTTAACAACAATAGGAGGTGTTAATCTTATAACCACTTCATTTAATTCATTCGCATCAGGTTTTAATAAAATCTCCTTCATATCAATAATCCCTCCTTTTGTCAAGTCTAAACTTTTGCGAAGTGATTTAAATCCTATATAAGTAATATTAAAATTCAACTCTTTATCTTTCGTTTTTCCTTCTAGAAAAAATGCTCCTTTTTCATCTGTAATAGTGTAACTTACTACTGTACTGTCTTTTTTTCGTTCTAAATAGACTGTTGCAGACTCTAAAGGCAACTTATCATCATCATTAGAGACCAAAGTTCCCTTAATTTCAAACCCGATAGACTGTGCATTTACTTGTTGTAGAAATAAAATAGTAATGATAAATAAAATGTATTTCATAACCCGTTGCGCATTTTGGTAAAAGTCCTGTTAGTATTTAAAATAACTCCAAATTGAATAAATAATACATTCAATTAATTTTTTTAAATTTAAAGAAGTTATCCATCAAAAACCACACCACCTATCTATATAGTTTAGAGTTTTTTAATACGGGATAACATCTCCTTCTTAAGCTAGAAACTCTTTTGAATATGATAGACATATTGGATACAGTAACTATTAAATTAATTAGGTTTTTCTTCATTTTTCAAACACCTCCCTCTTGGTTCGTCACCTTTGTGAAGTACAATTTTAGAATGTAGAAATTGTGCTGCTTCTGCTGATTCTTTTACTTTAATTGCACTACGTTCTAACATTTCAGATTCAAAATTTGCTAATACATTTTTTCTCAATCCTAATTCTCTCCATGGAAATGACAAACTACATCCTTTTGAAATTTCACGAGCGAGTGCTAATGCATCTAACAATGCTTGATTTGCACCCTGTCCTTTAAATGGGCTCATAGGATGAGCAGCATCACCTATTAAGGTTACAGCTTCTTCTTTTCCTAATAATTCTGCTGTAAGCAATTCTCGATCATACACTGGGTAACCCGAAATTTCAGCTACTGATGTAGCTTCTAAAATTTGTGGAATGGGGTGGTGCCATTGGGTTCTACGACAAGCTTCGTTTTTTAATGCCTCTGGTCCTTTAGCACTTAGTGCCTTAGCCTCACTTTCTGATATAGGAAAACTAAGTTGCCACATTACAGATTCCGTGGAATATGGCATCATATAAATTCGCTCCTTACCGTTAGCAGTTTGAAATACCGTAGCAGAGTCCAACAAAAAACTCTTCAAATCTCCCAAAGCAACCAAAGGACAAATTCCTAATATTACCATACAATTTAAATAACGCAAAGGACTAAGATCATCACCAATCAATAGTTTTCTTACAGAACTGCGAATGCCATCAGCTCCCACCACAAGGTCTGCTTTTGATTTTATTATATTTCCTTCTACCAGAAAACTCAATACTAAACTTTTATCTTCACAGCTTTTAAAATCAACCAATTGATGTCCCCATTGCACAGCCGTATCTCCAAGTTGTTCAAGCAACTCCAAACGCAAAGACTGTCTTGCAATATGTACGTTTGTTCTTTTTGGAAACGTGTTTTTATCTACCTGCATCCATTTTCTCATCCCCCATTCTCCAATCACTTTTCCCTCTGTGGTATGAACTACATGTCTTGTAGAAACTACTCCCTCTTTTAGTGATAAAATCCCCAATCCTTCAATTGCTTTACTGGCCTGCTGTAAAGTAAGTCCATAACCTTGTGAGCGAGCATCAAAACTAGCATCACGCTCATAAAGTGTAAAAGGAATCCCACGATGCAAACAAGCCACTGCCAAAGCCACTCCTCCTATTCCACCTCCAACAATAGCAACATGTGGGTGTTTTTTTGCGTCTGCTACTGGATGAGTATAAGAGTGAACCAACCCAGATCCATTACATTTTAAGCAAGAATATAAATGACCTTTGGGTACAACTGGAGGAACACCTTGTTTATTATTTTTTTCATATTGATGAAGCTCTTCAAGATAACGATTTTTTATTTTTTTACTAAGCCCTCTGCTTTTTTTACCACGTCCCTTACACTTATCACAAACGGTCCAATCTGTCTCTCCACTCTCAGTTAACATAATCTTGATTGTTTTTCATAAAAAATAAAGAGTAAGTTCATATTGGATTTTCCATTCTCTTATTTATTTCAAAAATATCATTTTTTTATAAAGACTTCGTCTGGATTTATAACTATAAATTTTAAGACAACTCATCAGATAATATTACTTCAGTATGGTGATTGAATTATCTCCTTATTAAAATAAAAATGATTACAAAATCATTAATAACAAACAACATATTAACGATTAACTTAATTTTTAAAACATCATTGCGCTATACTAAACATTTGTCCTAGTATTTAAAACTAGGGTGACTAAAAAATTCGTTTCTATGAGATAATTTTAAACTTCAAACCAAATTATAAAAAATATGACGATTTCGTTTTTATCTTTTGCAGCAGCAATTAGCAGTTTCATCAGCACTTCTTTTGACCCTCCTACACCTAAGCCAGGATATCGTTGGGTGATTAATGAACAATATTCTGATGAGTTTAATGGAACTACTTTAGACAAAACCAAATGGAATGATACCTTTCAAGGATGGAAAGGTAGAAAGCCAGCAATGTTTCATCCTAATACTGTTTCTGTAAACAATGGAACTATGCAAATTAAGAATGGTATTTTAGACAAAGAAATTAACGGATATAGCATTGCAGGTGGTGCTGTGCAAAGCAAACAAGAAACAGCTCATTTTGGGTATTATGAAGTAAATTTTAAAGCATCAAAAATTAACATGTCTACTACATTTTGGATGTCTAACAGCAAACAGCCCGTAGATTTTGTAACTAGAAAAAGTGATGGAGAAAATTGCACAAAAGACAAATACAGTCAAGAATTAGATATTGTAGAGAGTATTGGAGGTACGTTTAATAGAACTGATAAGTTTAGAACTCAAATGAACTTTAACACGCATTACAGATATGTTGATTGTAATGGAGGTAAAGAAAAATTCTATTCCGCAGGAAACAATGCTATTGAAGGAAATGGACAGAAAAGCAATGCCAAATTAAGTTCAGAATCTTGGCAAGATTTTCATACTTATGGAGCTTATTGGCAAAATTCTAATGAAGTATCTTTTTATGCAGACAATCGTTTTGTAGGAAACGTAAAAGTAAAAACAGATGTAGTAGATCATCCCTTTGACAGACCTATGAAAATTAACATGGTTACAGAAACTTATAACTGGGTAAAACCTGTTCCTACCGTGGATGAGTTAAACAACGACAAGATCAACACTTCTTATTACAATTGGATTAGAGCTTATACATTAATTCCTGCAGATGAGAATTACAGCAGTAACTACGCTCCTATTTTTAAAGAAGAGATTCAATTAACAGAGAATCCCCAAATTATTAGTAAGAAAAAAATTGAAGTCTCCTTTACTTATAAAGCCAATCAAAACAGCAAAGTATTGATTAAAGTATTAGATTCCGAAAACAAAACAGTATCCAAAGCAACTTGTAAAGTATTGGCTGGTTTTGGTAACAACACCAAAGTTCTTAAGTTAGATGATAAAATTTCTAAAAAAGGAACTTATACATATCAACTATCGTTGGTAAAATAATCACGTAAGCGAGTATTTAATCTCATCTAGATATCAAAAAAATCCAATCTTCTCAGATTGGATTTTTTGTATTTTAATATAATTTCATATTTATACAATTTTCTTTTTTGCTTTTACTATAAAGTAAATCCCTATCAAAACTAACGGAATAGACAACCACTGTCCTGTATTTAAAGCCCATTCCGCTCTCTCTTTTACCTGTGCTTCTTTACAAAACTCAACGGCAAAACGCACCGACCATAACAAGGCAAAAAAAGTACCGAACAACAATCCTTGCTTTTGAGCTGCATCTGTTTTCCAATACATATAAAACAACAATGCAAACACTCCTAAATACCCCAATCCTTCGTACAATTGACTTGGATGTCTGTAAGGAATAGCTTCTAAAACATTTAGAAATTGTGACTTATACACAATCATATCATACGCTTTGTCTACACTTTCTGCTTTGGTAATTTGCATTGCCTGATAAGCTGGTAAATCATCTGAATTCCGAACAAAACGAGTCGCAAACACAAAAGATTTGTCTACTACTTTTCCTACAATTTCTGAATTGATAAAATTTCCCAAACGTATAAACAATCCTGCCAAAGCAACAGTAATCCCCACCCTATCTAAAATATACAACAAGGGTTTTTCCATAATTTTTTTAGAAAAATACCACAAAGAAGTAATAATTCCAATGGCAGCACCATGACTAGCCAAACCTGCAAAACCAGTAAATTCAAATGTTGGTCTAAATCTAAACGGCAATAATATTTCTTCTGGATGTTGACTAAAATAAGCCCAATCGTAGAAAAAAACATGTCCCAATCTAGCACCTAAAATAGTAGCAAACACTACATACATCAATAATTTGTCTAATTTTTCTAGAGCAACTTTTTCATGATTGAAAATATGCTTCATGATTTGATACCCCAACACAAATGCAATGACAAACATCAAACTGTAATATCGAATGATAAAAAAGCCCAAGTCTAGCCCTAATGATGGATTCCAATTGATTGCTAATAGATTCATATTTCTTTATTTTTTTGTTTTTCTGGTACAGGATCATAACCACTCCCCCCCCAAGGATGGCAACTAAAAATTCTTTTGATTGCCAACCAACCACCATAAATAATGCCATGTTTCTGCAAGGCTTCAATACTGTAATGAGAACAAGTTGGCTGATACCGACAAGTAGCAGGCATAAACGGAGAAATTGCTCCTTGATAAAATCGTATCAATACAATAAATGGAAATATCAATATTTTTTTTAACGTTCCCATTCCTCTTTTTCTTATTCTACAATAAATGTAGTTTCTCCTTTTCCATCTTTCAATTGAATCCCCATGGCTTTCAACTCATCACGAATCTGATCAGACATTGCCCAATCTTTATTGTCTCGTGCTTGTTTTCTCATATTGATCAACATATTCACCACAGATTCCAACTTATTCCCTTCTTGCTCTGTCGCTTCGGATACCAAACCTAACACATCAAAAACAAATGCATGTAAAGTGTTTGTAAACAAATCTAAATCTTCTTGTATCAAGGTAGCTTTTCCTTCTTTCAACAAGTTGATTTGTTTTACAGCTTCAAACAGTTGAGCAATCAATATTGGTGTGTTAAAATCATCATTCATAGCATCATAACACATTTGTTTCCATGCAGCTACATCAAAAGAAGAACTTGCTCCAACACTTATGTTTTTCAATACTTTGATTGCTTCCATCAACTTATTGTATCCTTTTTCAGAAGCTTCCAATGCCTCTGACGAAAAATCCAAAATACTACGATAGTGGGCTTGCATCATAAAGAAACGTACGACCGTAGGCGAAAATGGTTTTGACAAAATGGTATTTTCTCCTGTAAATATTTCTCCTGGTAGAATATTATTTCCTGTAGATTTAGACATCTTCTGTCCGTTCATGGTCAACATGTTTGCATGCATCCAATAATTTACAGGATTTTGTCCATTGCAAACTTCAGCTTGCGCAATTTCACATTCATGATGAGGAAATTTCAAATCCATTCCTCCTCCGTGAATATCAAACTTTTCACCCAAATATTTTGTACTCATTGCGGTACATTCCAAATGCCAACCTGGAAAACCGATTCCCCAAGGAGACGGCCAACGCATTATATGTTGTGGACTTGCTTTTTTCCACAAAGCAAAATCTTGCGGGTTTTTCTTTTCCGATTGTCCATCTAATACACGTGTATTGTGAATAGCATCTTCAATTTTTCTACCAGATAAAACTCCATATATTTTATCTTCATTGTATTTCAATACATCAAAATATACAGATCCATTGACCTCATAAGCCAATCCTTTTTCCAAAATATCTTTGATGATTTCTATCTGCTCAATAATATGCCCAGTAGCCGTTGGCTCTATACTTGGTGGCAAATTATTCATTTTTGTCAAAATAGTATGAAAGTCTACCGTGTAGCGTTGTACTACTTCCATCGGTTCAATTTTTTCTACCCTTGCTTTTTTGGCAATTTTATCTTCTCCTTCATCTGCATCATCTTCCATATGACCCGCATCGGTAATGTTACGAACATAACGGACTTTATAATCCAAATGTTGTAAATAACGAAATACCATATCAAAACTCATAAATGTACGTACGTTCCCCAAATGCACATTGCTATATACCGTAGGTCCACAAACATACATACCCACATTACCTGCAGTAACTGGAGTAAATAGTTCTTTATTTTTTGATATTGAATTGTATATTTTTAAAGGCTGATCTTGGAATAAGCTCATGGAATTTTATTTATTTTAAAAGCGTAAAGATAAACTTTCTACTTGTATTACAACAACAAGAAAAAGCCCAATTAAGAAATTCCTAATTGGGCTTTTTGTAAGTATATTAAGTTTTGTTAATTACTTAACAATTTCTAATAATTCAACTTCAAATACTAAAGGCATGTACGCTTTAATTGGTCCACTTCCACCTTGAGGTGCGTTAGCTCCATAAGCCAATTCTTGAGGCACATAAAACTTGTATTTAGAACCTACAGACATCAACTGTACTCCTTCAGTCCATCCTGGAATAACTCTGTTTAAAGGAAATTCAGCTGGTGTTCCTCTGTCTACAGAACTATCAAAAACTTCTCCTTCTGGAGTTGTACCATGATAATGTACTTTTACTGTTTGAGTTGCTGTTGGTTTTTCACCTGTACCTTCAGTAATTACTTCGTACTGTAATCCACTTTCTGTTACAGTAACTCCTTCTTTCTTTTTATTTTCTGCCAAGAAAGCTTCTCCTTCTTTTTTAGCTGATTCACCAACTTTTTCAGCTTTCTTTTTAGTGTAAGCAATTAAAATTGGAGCTATTTCTTTTTGTGACAACAATGTTTTAGAAGAATCTTGAGCTTCTTTCATTGCTTGATTAAATACTTCATAATTTAAATCTTTAAAATCATCACTTACTTTAAAGTTTAAATTGATATACGCACCCAAAGCATAACTTACTGAATCTTGTTCTGTTGCTAAAGCTGTTTTTCTTGCTACTTTCTGGTTACAAGAAACCATTCCTGTAACAACTAATCCTAAAGCTAATCCTTTAATGATATTCATTTTTCTATTATTAATTATTTATATTTAAAAGTTTTATTTTGACTACAATAGGAGTGTTTGCTCCAATTTTTGATTCATCTCCATGAAATCCATGGGCTACAAATGAACTAAAAATAAATTTAATTTCCTCATCTTCTCTCATTAATTTCACTCCTTCTCGGATCCCTGTTATCAAATTAGAACCCTCCAAACGACTCTTTATGACTTCTTTAGGATAAACCATTTGATTGTCAAGCGTATAAACTGTTTTTTCAAAACTTAACACTGAAGTTTTCAAAATTTCTTGTTGAGGTTTTGTTGATGTTTTTGTAATTGCATATGCAAAACCAAAAGGAGAATACTCATAATTTAGTACTGTATCTCTTTCTATATATTTCTGAATTCTTTGTTCTTCTGCCGCTCGGATTTGCTTGTTCAATTCTATTGAAAAATCTTTTTTAGAAGACTTTTGCTTATTAATAGGCCTTCTTGCTTCTGAATTGTTACAACTCACAAAAAGTATTCCGAAAAAAATAATCCAACTATATTTCATAAGAGACCAATAGTTGTTGTTTGTAATTGGGTATCAATGCTACAAATTTATCTACGGTTTCACTCAAAGACAATAAAGATCTTGCTCCCGCAGCATTGTCATGTCCTCCTCCATCAAAATAGGTTCTCGCAAATTGATTTACAGAAAAAGTTCCTTTAGATCGGAACGATATTTTTACAATTCCTTGATCTGTATCTTCTATAAAAATAGCAGCCATAACAATTCCTTTTAAAGACAGCGCATAATTCACAATTCCTTCGGTATCTCCTTTTTGATAATTGTACATTTTCAACTCCTCTTGTGTCAACGTAATATAAGCTGTTTTACAATCTTCAATTACTCTCAAATTGGTCAATGCTTTTCCTAGCAGCTGCAATCTACTATACGAATTATTACCAAAAACTTGATTGTGTATATCTGAATTCTGAACTCCCTTATCAATTAAATCTGCTATAACTCTATGAGTGGTACTTGTGGTAGACGGAAAACGAAAAGATCCTGTGTCCGTCATAATTCCCGTATAAATACAAGTTCCTATTTCCGCATCTACCTTATCCAAAGCATCCAATGCATCAATATAATGATACACCATCTGGCAAGTAGAGCAAATTGAAGTATCGGAATAAGTAACAATGGCAATATCATCTGGTTGCTGATGATGATCTATCATGATAAAGTCTCCTGTAAAAGATTCTAAGCCATTCTGCATGTCGTCACCAACTCTATGTAATGCATTAAAATCTAATAAAAAAACCACATCGGCTTCATCTAAAGCTTTTTTAGATTGATGATTTTGTAAATCATATCTATAAACTTCTTCTACCCCTGGCATCCAACTTATAAAATCCGGAATTCCATTAGGCAATATTACTTGAACTTGATGTCCTAGTTTTTTATAAAATTTAGACAATGCCAAAGTAGATCCTACAGCATCTCCATCTGGGTTTTTGTGAGAAACAAAAACAATTTTTTTTGGTTCTTTAAAATACGTTTTTAAAACGTCAATATCGTGTGCTTTCATTACCTGCTAAAATACAATTAAAAATGAGGATGCAAAGCAGGGATATTTTTTTTGAAAAAACTATATTAGCAAAACGAAACGAAACAAAACTAAAAAATTATTATGGCGAACAACAGAACATTCACTATGATCAAGCCAGATGCTATTGCACAAGGTAATGAAGGTGCTATCATTCAAAAAATCACAAACTCTGGATTTAAAATTCTAGCTCTAAAAATGACTCGACTGTCTCGTGAGAAAGCACAAGCTTTTTATGCCGTTCATGAAGATAAAGGATTTTTTGAAGGTTTGGTAGACTTTATGACCAGTGGTCCTATTATAGCGGCTATTTTAGAAAAAAAGAATGCTGTTGAAGATTTTAGAGCTTTGATTGGATCTACAAACCCTGAAGAAGCTTTGGAAGGTACTATCCGTAATTTATTTGCCAGCAACATACAAGAAAACGCTGTTCATGGTTCTGATAGCGATGAAAACGCAGCTATTGAAGCAGCTTTTCATTTTAACGATGATGAAATTGTAACTTATTAAGTTGCTTATTTTACAACACAAACAAACCTTTCAGTTTTCTGGAAGGTTTTCTTTTTTTACAATGGTTCGAAAAGTAAGATTGACTCTTGCTGTATTTATTTTTTTAGTAGGCGGTAACCTGTGTAACCAATGTTTCTGCGTATTGCCTTTCATCACCAAAAGGCTTCCTCTTTCCAAAATCAAAGAAATTGTTTGCTTGGTTTCTTTGTGTTTGAATGCAAAAAGACGTTCTGCTCCAAAACTTAAAGAAGCAATAGCTCCATTTTTTTTCAAATCAGTTTCTCCATCACTATGCCATCCCATTCCCTCAGTTCCTGAATGGTACAAGTTGAGCAAACAGGCATTGAATGTTTCTCCTGTTTTTTCTTCTACCAAAGTTTTTAATTCCAACAACGCTGGAGTCCAACGAAATGCAGTTTTGGTTGTATTAGAATAAGTGTATTTAAACAATTCTTGACCATACCAAGCCACTTTTCTGGGGGTTACAATCAATTTGCCAAACATTACAGCTTCGTCATTTTTCCAAACAATGGTTTCTAACAATTTATTAAAAAAAAATTGTGCTTGCTGTGTGTCCATAATTTTACCATAATAATGAACTTCTCCATCGTATGGCAATCTATTTGTGGTAATATCTGTATTGAACAAATCCATAGTTTATAAATCTAAAATGTCATTTTGTGCTGTTTCCCACCCCAACATTGCTGTTTTTCGTATGGTTCCCCATCTATAACCGCCCAAAGACCCTGTAGTTTGAATGACTCTATGGCAAGGAATTAAAAAAGCAATTGGATTGCTACCAATAGCAGTTCCTACTGCTCTAGAAGCTTTGGGTTTTTCTATTTCTTTAGCAATAGCTCCATAAGTAATTCTATTTCCCATTGGAATTTTCAAAAGTGCTTCCCAAACTTTTAGTTGAAAATCAGTTCCTTTCAAATGCAACTTAATTTGACGTAAATCATTCCAATCTTGACGGTAAATCTTCAACGCATTTTGTTGTAATTCGTCCATTTTTTCAATAAAATTAGCCTTTGGAAATCGTTGAAACAATTCAGAAAAGACATCGTTATTGTCATCAACAAACCCCATATAACAGATTCCTTTGGACGTGGAAGCTATTAAAACCTGACCAAACAAACTATGAAAATAACTATAATGAATGATCAGACTCTCACCTTGGTTTTTGTATTCTCCTGGGGTCATTCCTTCTATTTTCACAAACAAATCATGCAATCTTCCAGTGCCTGAAAATCCGGTTTGCTCTGCAATATCAAACAACGTAGGCTCACCGTTACTTAACATTCTTTTAGCGTATTGAAGGCTTATATACTGTAAAAACTTTTTAGGACTTACTCCAACCCAATCCGTAAACAATCGTTGAAAATGATATGGGCTCATATGAACTTTTGCAGCAATTTCTTCCAACGTAGGTTGTGTTTTAAAATCTTGTTGAATGTAACGAATCGCTTCTGCAACTCTACCATAATTTATGTCCCCCTGTTTGTTCATCTCCATTTGATTTGCATTGCTAAAATAAGGCAGATTGATCAGAGATAAAACCCAATACTTGCGTAATTTTTATCCGATGGATTATTCTAAAAAATTGACGACAAAAAATGACTAAACAATTATATCATTTTGATAACTGATACTCAAAATAATAACCCCACCCCCTATCATTTACTGTGGTTTTAATTAAAAATAGGTCAATTCAATAAAATAGACTACCTTTGCACTTTCATAATCAGATTTGCAAACTAGTCGTATAGGTTTGTGGATCATTAAACAAACTTATATGTCGACATTTAGCGAATTAGGGTTGAAGGAAGAAATTCTTTCAGCTTTGATAGAGATGGGGTATGAAACTCCGTCAGAAATTCAAGAAAAAGCAATTCCACAAGTAATCTCATCCACTGATGATTTAAAGGCTTTTGCACAAACAGGAACAGGAAAAACAGCTGCTTTTAGTTTGCCAATCATTCAACAAATTGATGTAAACAACAACAACGTACAAGCGATTATTTTATCGCCAACTCGTGAATTGGCTGTTCAAATTGGAGATCAAATTGAAAAGTTTTCTAAAAACATTAGAGGTTTAAAAGTTGTTACCGTATACGGAGGTGCAAGTATTGAAGACCAGTCTAGAAAACTGAATAGAGGAGCTCAAATAGTAGTAGGTACTCCTGGTAGAACTGTAGATTTAATCAACAGAAGAAGATTAAAATTAGAAAACCTACAATGGTTAGTTTTAGACGAAGCTGATGAAATGTTAAACATGGGATTCAAAGATGATTTGGATGCTGTTTTAGAATCTACTCCAGACACAAAACAAACTTTATTATTCTCTGCAACTTTTCCTAGAGAAGTTGAAGCAATTGCACGTAACTACATGCATGAACCTGTAGAAATTTCTGCGGGAACTAAAAATACTGGTTCTGATGATGTTAGTAACGAATATTATGTTGTAACAGAAAGAAATCGTTACGCAGCCATCAAACGTATTGCGGATGTAAATCCTGATATTTATGGAATTATTTTCTGTAGAACTAGACGTGAATGTCAAGAAGTCTCAGAAAAATTAATTGCTGATGGATACAATGCAGATTCATTACACGGAGACTTGTCTCAAGCTCAACGTGACAATGTAATGCAAAAATTCCGTAACAAAACAGTTCAAATGTTAGTAGCTACAGATGTTGCTGCTCGTGGATTAGATGTGAACAACTTAACACATGTAATCAACCACAAATTACCAGATCAAAACGAAGCTTATACACACCGTAGTGGTCGTACAGGTAGAGCGGGTAACAAAGGTACTTCTATTGTATTGGTTACTTCTAGAGAGGTTGGGAAATTAAGACCTATTGAACGTAAAATTCAAAAGAAATTCATCAAAAGAGAAGTTCCTAGCGGAAAAGAAATTTGTGAAATTCAATTGTTTAAATTGGTTGAAAAAGTTAAAAACACTGAAATCAATACCAAAGAAATTTCTGGTTATTTAGATAATATTTACGAACAATTTGATGGATTGTCAAGAGAAGAATTGATTCAAAAATTTATTTCTGTTGAATTCAATGCTTTCTTAGAATACTATTCTAAAGCAAATGATATTAACGATAACAGACCTGCAAGAGAAACTGATGACAGAGGAAGAAGAAGAGATGACGAAAACATGTCTCGTTTCTTTATCAACATTGGTAGAAAGGATAATTTAACACCTCCTCGTTTGATGGGATTGATCAACGATCAAAACATTACCAACAACGTAGAAATTGGACAAATTGAAATATTAGATACATTCTCTTTCTTTGAATTGGATAAAAACTTTGAAAAAGAGACTATTGATGCCTTTTTAGCAAACACTCCAGAATTTGAGGGTAGAAATGTAAATGTAGAAATCACCAAAAAACGTCGTACTGGTGGCGGTGGAGGTCGTAGTGACAGAAGACCACGTAGAGATGGTGGAAATTTCCGTGGAGGAGACAGACCACGTAGAGATTCTGGATCTGGTGACTTTAAAGGAAGAAGAAGAGATGGAGACAGTTCTTCTAACCGTAGTGGTGCTTCGGGACGTGTTCAAAATAAATCTTGGGGACGAAAAAGAGACTAGTCTTTTTTATATCAATAAAACACAAAAGAGAGCTAATGCAAATTAGCTCTCTTTTTTTGTACGAAGTTCTCAATGTCAGCGTTAACATTCTAATGAAATATTTTATCTTTGAATCCATGAAAAAAACATTCTTTCTAATCTTATCTGTAGGCTTCTTAGCAACGTTATTCAGTTGTCAAGATGAGTTTTGTTTGGAACCTACTACTCCAAATTTGACTGTCCGTTTTTACGACAAAGACACCGTTGAAAATACCAAAGCTCTTAATTTAATTGTATGGATTGGAAGCGGAACAGATTCAGTAGCCTTACCAGATTATGTTGGAACCTCTATAGACTCCCTTTCACTTCCTTTGGACACGCAAAATACATTTGTAGACTATCATTTTGCTATTTTAGATAGTGTAGGTAGTCAAGAAGAAATTTCTATTACATATTCAACAGAAGATGTATACGTATCAAAAGCCTGTGGGTTTAAAAGTATTTTTCACGATGTTACATTTACAAATACCACTAATAGTGAATGGCTTTCTAAAAGCGAACAATTATCAACCGAAATTACTAACGAAACTGAAGCCCATGTTAAAATATTTCATTAGTATTCTTTGTTTAACACTCTCTATTCAACATTCTCTTTATGCACAAAAAGAGATAGAAAATCAACCTATAAAAGATATTGAAAATAAAGCAGAAATTACAAAAGCTGTCGAAACTATCAAAGACAGTATCAATCCATTCTACAATCCTAAAACGTATGGACTAAGAATTGGTTTGGACATTATTAAGCCTATCTATAGCTTTACCAAAGATCATTTTAGTGGATTTGAAATTGCTGCGGATTACAGAATAAAAACCAATTTGTTCATTGCTGGAGAAATGGGATATACAGACAAAACCATTCAAGAAGACGAATTCAATCATTCCGTAGACGGTTCCTATCTAAAATTAGGAATAAATTACAACCTGTATACCAACTGGTTAGACATGGATAATGAATTGTATCTTGGTGCTAGATATGGTTTTAGTACTTTTACAAACACACTAAACAATTATACGATATTTCAGGAAGGAAATTTCTTTGATGAGAAAGAAGTAAACACTCCTGTTACGTATGATGGTTTGAATGCACATTGGTTTGAATTTGTTGCGGGAATCAAAGTAGAGGTTTTTAAAAATATTTATTTTGGTTTTATGGCAAGTCTTAACAAACTTATCACAACAAAAGAACCTTCAAACTTTGGAAACACATACAGTCCAGGATTTGGAGGCATCAGCAAAAATGGATCAGGTGCCAATATTAATTATACAATTACTTATAGAATTCCTCTTTATAAAAAATAACCATGCAAAAAATTCCTTCCGTAGATTTACAACTTTTTTTATCCAACAAAGCAGAACAAAAAGAACAATTTGTCAATCAAATTGGAACTGCGTTTAGTACTATAGGATTTGTAGCCTTAAAAGGGCATTTTTTATCAGATGCTTTGGTTACTGAATTGTACCAAGAAATTCAAAACTTTTTCAATTTGCCACAAGAAATTAAAAGCAAATATGAAGTAGAAGGAATAGGTGGACAACGAGGATATACTTCTTTTGGAAAAGAAAGTGCCAAAGGAAAAAAAGAAGGAGATCTAAAGGAATTCTGGCATTTTGGTCAATATGTAGACAATTATGAAGAACTTTCAGAAATCTTAAAAAAAGTATTGATTCCAAATATTTTGGTAGAAGAATTACCAAATTTCAATCGTGTAGGAAAAGAAGTTTATCAACAATTGGAAAAAACAGCTAAATATGTGTTAAGAGCGTTGGCTTTGTATTTAGAGATTGATGAAATCTATTTTGACGAATTTATCCACAACGGAAACAGTATTTTAAGACCTATACACTACCCTCCTATTCATACAGAACCTAAAGGAGCAGTTAGAGCTGCTGCACATGGAGACATCAATTTAATTACATTACTGATGGGGGCACAAGGAAAAGGATTGCAAGTGCAAAATTTGGAGGGAAACTGGATAGATGCCATTGCCCAAGACGATGAATTGATGATCAATGTAGGAGATATGCTATCTAGATTGACCAACAATCAGTTAAAATCTACCATCCACCAAGTGGTAAACCCTCCTAAAGAATTATGGGGAACATCTAGATATTCCATTCCATTTTTTATGCATCCTGTTCCTACTATGAATTTGACCTGTTTGGATAATTGTGTGTCTGATGAAAACCCAAAACAGTTTGAGGACATTACTGCTGGAGATTATTTAACAGAAAGATTGATAGAACTAGGATTGATAAAAGCATAAAATTATGGCAAAGAAATTAAACGACTTATCCGCTTTGGGAGCCTTTGCATATTCCACCAACAAAGATTTTGAATTTGACAATGGTGAGGAAGAGCAAGAAACTCTGCCTAACAACAAACAACAGTTAGAAGCCATATTTTCTAACAAAGGACGTGGCGGAAAAACAGTAACCATTATTCGTGGATTTGTAGGTACTGAAGAAGACTTAAAAAATTTAGGAAAACTCCTGAAAAATAAATGTGGTGTGGGAGGTAGCATCAAAGACGGTGAGATTATCATTCAAGGAAAACACCGCGATAAAATAATGGAAATACTAACCAAAGATGGTTACAAAGTAAAAAGAGTTGGTGGTTGATGCCAACAGGTATAATATACATATGAAAAGTAGCGTGTAAGTAAATACAAACTTCTCCGACTAATAAAATTAATTAACAAACAATAAAAATTGAAGTTGGCACAGATTTAGCCATTTTTCATATACGGTGTCAGCTGTAGTTTATTTTTAATTACTTTGGCAAAATATTTGAAAATCATTTTTTTTAAGTATATTTAAAATTAAATATCAAAAACCATTATGTTCAATAAAGACAAAATATCTAAAACAGACTTTCTTTTGCCTAAGAATAATTTCTTAGTAGGATTTGGTTCAGTGCTTAATATTGCGGGTTCTTATTTTGAGTATAATTCTTCAAAAACAGGAAACGAGGCTGATTTAAAAGCATTATTTTCAGATTGGTTAAATGTTGGTGAAGATTTAAATGTTTCCAAAAAGAAATTTGAAAAGAAGTATAAGAAAGAATTAACTTCTAAATAGAATTGAGTTGGCAAAGCAGAATAGTCCTATAAAATCTGAAACTCCAAATGAACTTTTGGAGTTAGAACAAGAACTTACTGAATTTAATCCAGAAGTATTTAAAGGTGTAAATCCAAAGAAAAAATTAGAAATTCTTCGAAGTTTTTCAGTTACAATGATTCAAGAGAAATCTCATTCTGGTCCATTACCTGATTCAGAATCATTAATTCAATATAATTCCGTAATTCCTGAAGGAGCTGATAGAATTATGAAAATGGCAGAAAGACAACAAGAACATAGAATGTCTATAGAGAAAAGAGTTATCAGTAGTCAATCTCAGCAAAGTGGATTAGGTCAAGTTTTCGGATTAATTATAGGAATTGTCGGTATCGCGAGTGGTACGTATTTAGCTTCAATAGGGGCTACAACAGTAGGAGGTATTATTGCTGGAGGTACTGTTGTTAGTTTAGTTTCTGTTTTTGTAATAGGTAAGAATACTCAAAAAAATAAAGAAAGTTAATTAAAATTGTAGCCAACTCTTTTAGTTCAATAACACTTTCTAATACCGTTTAATCTAGTAAATTTGATTGATATAATTTGAGATTAAACTCAACTATTAAATTTTAACATTATTTATCTCTAGTTCTAAAAGAGGCAAAAAAGTCTCCCTAAAGCCAATTAAACAAATCAGGTTGTTGGTTTGCTTCTTGCACTTGCCAATAAATTTCTTTCATTCCCTTTTGTTTCAAATACGCATTGGTTTTAGAAAAATGCTGACAACCAAACCAACCTCCTTTGTTGGCACCCAACGGAGAAGGATGCGTAGCTTTTAACACATAATGTTTATTAGTATCAATCAAACTTTCTTTTTTTTGTGCAAAACCTCCCCATAATAAAAACACTACATTTTCTTTTTTTTCAGAAATTTTACGAATCACCTCGTCTGTAAACTGAGACCACCCAAAACTTTTATGGCTATTGGGTTTGCTTTCTTCTACCGTTAACGTAGTATTTAACAACAATACTCCTTGTTTTGCCCACGGAGACAAATCACCATTATTTACAGGCATTTGCACGTTTAAATCAGTACTTATTTCCTTGTAAATATTTTTTAAAGAAGGCGGAAATTTGTTTTCTTCCAAATAAGAAAAACACAAACCATGAGCTTGTCCAGCACCATGGTACGGATCTTGTCCTAAAATCACTACTTTCAATTCTTTAAAAGAACAATAATCAAAAGCACTAAACAACTTTTTTTTATGAGGATAACAGGTCGTATTGGCATAAGAAGCTTCTACTTTTTGTTCCAAAACGGACCAATATTCTTTTTCAAATTCATCTTGTAAGATCAATTGCCAATCATTTGGGACTAGGTTCTGCATAATTGTGAATGAATGTGTATTTTTGTTTCACTTACAAAATAACAATATCCAGCGTAAGTACACAATAAAAAGCATGAGCCAAATACATCATAAGACATTACAAGATTTAGAATTTTCAACCATATTAGAAAGTGTCTCTAAACACTGTACCTCAGAAAAAGGAAAAGAACAAGTTTTAGCCTTAGTTCCCTATGCCAACAAACCCGACTTAGAAATTGCTCTGGCTCAAGTTCATGAATATTTGGGTTCACTAGTGGCGGAGAATAGAATTCCTCATCATTATTTTGATGATATCGAAAAAGAAACAAAGCTTTTAAAAATTGAAAACAGTAAACTTTTACCTGAAGCGTTTTTAAAAATTGCCAACATTTCTAACACCAGCAACGAACTGATTCTATATTTTAGAAAATTTAAAGACTACTACCCTACACTATCATTGTTAACAGAGAATATTGAGTTTACCAAAAGTATTGTAGAAGCTATTTTTAAAATCATCACCAATTATGGTGAAGTACACAACAAAGCTTCGGAGATGTTGAACCGAATTCGAAAAAATTTAACAGAAGTTCGTAGTCAAATCAGTGGTTCTTTTAACCAAGAATTGGCAAAATACAACAAAGCTGGTTTTTTAGATGATATTAGAGAATCTGTTATTGAAAATCAACCTGTATTGGCCGTACAAGCCATTCACCGAAAAAAAGTAAAAGGAAGTATTTTAGGAACTTCTAAAACAGGAAGCATTGTATTTATTGCCCCACAAAACACACTAAATTATCACCGACAATTACAGGAATTGTTGTTAGAAGAAAAACAAGAAATAGATAGAATTCTAAGAATTTTAACCCACGATATTCGACCTTTTACTCCTTTAATTGAAGACTATTTAAAACTACTGACAGCCTTAGATATTCTAAAAGCCAAAGCTTTTTACGCAAAAGAAATCAACGGTATCAAACCTGATTTTTCAAAAACTCAAGAAATCAATTATGTAAAGGCATATCACCCTATTTTATTAGAAAAAAACAAAAGTTTAAAAAAATCTGTGGTTCCCCAATCCTTAAATCTAAATAAGGAACAGCAAATTATTGTGATTTCAGGACCCAATGCGGGAGGAAAAAGTATCACCTTAAAAACCATTGGATTGTTACAAGTAATGATTCAGAGTGGAATTTTAATTCCCGTTCACGAAAGCAGTACCACTCACTTTTTTGATCATATTTTAACAGACATTGGTGACAATCAATCCATAGAAAATCAGTTGAGTACGTACAGTTATCGACTGAAAAACATGCGTGGTTTTTTAAGAAAATGCACCAACAACACCTTGTTTCTAATTGATGAATTTGGAACAGGTTCTGACCCTGAACTTGGTGGTGCTTTGGCAGAGATCTTTTTAGAAGAATTTTACGAACGTGGTGCTTTTGGTGTCATCACAACACATTATACCAATCTGAAGATTTTGGCAGATGAATTGGAAAATGTATCCAATGCAAATATGGCTTTTGATAGCAAAACACTAGAACCTCTATTTACATTGTTAATCGGTCAACCAGGTAGTTCTTTTACGTTTGAAGTAGCTCAAAAAAACGGAATTCCTTTTAGTTTGATCAACAGAGCAAAAAAGAAGATAGACCATTCCAAAATACGCTTTGATAAAACCATCTCTAAATTGCAACAAGAACGTACTAATCTGCAACGAAATACGTTAGATATGGAGCAACAAAGTTCCAAAGCCAAAGAACATGCAGATATGCTTGCCGAAAAGGAAGGAAAAATTCAAGAAAAACTAGAAAGCTTTCAGACTTTGTATGACACCAATCAAAAAGCATTGCATGTTGGAAGAAGGTTTAATGAGTTGCTAAACAAATACTTTCAGACAAATAATAAAAAAGAATTTAGATTTGAATTGGACAAATGGGTGTTGATTGAAAAAACAAAATACAACGAAGCACATCCAAAAATAAGAAAAACAAAACCTCAGAAAATACAAGAGCAACAGAAAAAAATAGCTGCTGAAAAAGTATTGAAAAAGACAGAAGCAGAGGTGTTAACCAAAGTTGTTGAGGTACGAAAAGAAAAACAAAAAGAAGAACAAATTGCTATTGAGAAAAAAGCAAATTATGTTTTTAAGATAGACGACAAAGTAAGACTGATTGATGGTAGGGCTTGTGGAACAATAGAAAAAATAGACAAGAAAAAAGTTACCATCAATTACGGATTGTTTACCACTAACACTACCTTAGACAAAATTGAATTGGTTGTAGCTGCTAAAAGAAAAAAATAATGAAACAAATCCTTTTTTTATGTTATTTTATTTTGACAAATGTATGGTCTCAAAACCAACACGAACCACAAACATGGAAAAAGTTACAAAGCAGCAATGTGAATGTAATTTACAAAATGGGACAAGAAAATGAAGCTCAGAAAATAGCCAACACCATTAATTACATTCACAAAAACAACACAAAATCTATCGGTTATCATTTAAAACCTATAGATATTATACTACGATCTAATACCGTAGATTCTAATGGTTTTGTGACCATAAGTCCTTTTAGAAGTGAGTTTTTCAACACTTCTCCCCCTGTGTTTAACTCCATAGGAACCACCAATTGGATTAGCACTTTGGCCATTCATGAGTACCGACATGTACAACAATTTTTAAATCACAAAACAGGAGTCACCAACGTTTTGTATTATTTGTTTGGTGAATCAGGTTGGGGTGCAGCAAGTGTATTGGCTGTACCAGATTGGTATTTTGAAGGAGATGCTGTAGTTATGGAAACGGCACTAAGCGAAAGTGGTCGTGGTCGTTTGCCAAAGTTTATGGCTTTGCAACGTGCTTTGTACCAAGATCAACTTTTGTACAGCTATCAAAAAGTTCGTAACGGTTCTTACCAAGATTTGGTACCTAATCATTATGTTACAGGGTATCAAATGCTAAATACTTATAGAAATCATTACGATGCTTCCAAATTAGATGACATTGCTAGAAAAGCCGCTAGTTATCAATTTCCTTTTTATCCTTTTTCTCATCAACTTAAAAAAGTTACAGGTCTCAGCACTTCCCAACTTTATAAAAAATCTGTTGAGGAAAATCAGAAAATTTGGCAACAACAAAGAGACAGTTTACAAGTAGTTGATTATACACAAATCACCAACAAAAAAGACAAAGTTGCCTTGTATAGTTATCCTCAATTGATGGAAAACGGACACATTATTGTATTAAAAAATCAATTGGATGAAATTTCTACGTTTTATCAAATAGATACTGACGGAAAAGAAACTAAAATCACCCCAGCAGTAACAAATATTGATGATTATTTTCACTACCAAAATCATCAAATTTTATATACGGGAATATCATACCATCCAAGGTACAACTACACGGATTATAACGATGTGTATCTTTACGATTTGAACTCAAAAAAACGTAGAAAAATTACTTCTAAAAAAAGATATTTTTCACCTTCATTTAATGCTGATAATTCTTTAATTATTGCTGTAGAAACAAAAAATGGACAATACAATTTGGTGCTTTTAGACACCAACGGAAAAGAATTGAAACGAATGAACGTTTCTGGTTTTCTAACTAGACCAAAATTTGCAGAGAATGATTCTTATGTTTACATCAAACAAGAAAAACACCGAGTGGCAATTTTTAAGATAGATGCTTCTGAAAAAGAAATTCAGTTAACTCCATGGACAAGCCACTCTATAGACAATATCAACATCAGTCAAAATAAAGTGTATTTCAGTTCTTCTTTTAATGGAATAGACAATATTTATCAAACAGATTTAGAAGGAAGTTTGAAAATAAATCAAATTACCAATGCAACTATTGGAGCTTATCAACCATTTGTAAAGAACGATAAAATCTATTTTACAGAAACGATTAGCAAAGGGACTAAAATTTCTTCTGCTAAAATTGAACCCATTCCTTTTGATTTTAAAGAACCTGTTTTGATGAATTGGAACAATCAAAAAACCAAGACATTTGAAGGAGGAAGCATTTTAGAAAAAGTTCCAAATCTACAATATACAAGTAAAAGCTACACCTCAGTTTTTGAAGATTTAAAATTTCACGACTGGTATTACAGCCTAAACAATCAAATTATTTCTGCAGACGTAATTGCAACCAATTTGCTAAATGATTTTAGCTTAACTGCTGGAACAGACATTTATTTGAATGAAAACAATTCTTTTGGAACGTCTTTAAGTGCTTCTTATAAAAAGTGGTATCCTATTTTAAACATGTCTGTAGAATACACACACCGAGATTTTAACGGAATTGCCAAAGACAGAGATGATACTAGTTACAATGGGGTTTATACCTTTCAAGAAGTATCAATATTTCCAAATATTACACTTCCTTTTGCACAAGTACACGGAAACTACAGCAACAGTGTTGCTATGAATATAGGGTATGAATATAACAAAAGATTCAACAACTCTTTTCAGGAATTAGAAACAAGTCAAATTTCATCTATTGAAGATATTAGCTATAACTTGTTTAGATCTCAATTAGGATTTTCTAGTCAACGAAGAACTGCTTTGCAACACATCAACACTCATGCTGGTTTTTATACAGTTACCGAATACAACCGAGGTTTGAGTACTAGTTTAGAAGGCCATTTTTTTGGAACCCTAAACCGATTGTACCTTCCTGGATTATTTAAAACACACAATAGTTTTGTAACTTTTGCCTATCAGAAAAATGAGATTCAACAATCTGACAGTTTTATGTATGCTAGAGGTTTTAAAGATGTTTTGGCTAAAGAAGTTGACAAGCTTTCTTTTACATATCAATTACCTTTAGCTTATCCTGATTTTGGAGTTTTTGGAATTACTTATTTCAAAAGAATTAGAGCCAATTTGTTTGCAGATTTCACCAATGTTCAATTGTTTGACAATTCTAAAACCAAGCAAAATTCTGTTGGTTTTGAAATTATGTTCGACAATACTTTTTTCAACATCAAAGCAGCTCAAATAGGCTTAGGTTATAGAGGAAGTTATTTGTTAACTACAGATTTTCAAGCCATCAACAAAAAATTTGTAAGTGGCTTTGTCTTGTCTACTACTTTATTTTAAGAACATTCCATCTAAAATCACATAACTTTAAAATTGGATAGTCCCTATTCTATCCAATTTTTAAAACTTTTCACCTTTTCTCTACTCACAATAATTTCGTTTTGATCGTAATTATTTAACACAATTTGTAATCTACTGTTGGTATAAGAAACCATATTTTTGATTGCATTTACATGCACATAAAAAGTTCTGTTTACTCTAAAAAAATCCTTAGGATCTAATTTTTCTTCCAACGCTTCCAAACTCTCATCTATCAAATAGCTACGTTTCTGTTCTGTATACAAATACGTTCCTTTATTTTCGCTATAAACACATTCTATTTCGTCTGTGGCAATCAACTTTAAATGTTGTCCTACTTTGGATGTAAACCTTGTTTTGTAATTGTTTTCTAATGGATTCACCAGCATTTGTCTAAGCTGATTTACATCTAATGGCAAATCGATTTTTGTAGGCTGAACCATTTTAAATTTTTCTATAGCAGCTTCTAATTCATCACTATCAATAGGTTTTAACAAATAATCAATGCTATTTTGTTTGAAAGCTCTCAAAGCATATTCATCATAAGCTGTGGTAAAAATAATAGCACTAGATAATTTTATGTGTTCAAAAATTTCAAAACTCAATCCATCCGAAAGTTGAATGTCTAACATCAATAAATCTGGATGTGGATGCTGGCTCAGCCATTCAACAGATTCCGCCACGGAATGCAATTTTACTTCTACTTCAATAGTTAGTAAATTCAACATTCGCTCTAATCTTCTTGCCGATGGTTTTTCATCTTCTATAATAACAACTCTCATGCAACTATATTTTAGGATTCTTTATTCATTAGTTCTTTTATTTTTCTATCCTGCCAAGAAGTACTAACTACAAAAAGTTTTAATGCGTGAATAGAAATTCCCATTCCCCAACCAAACATAGGAAACCAGAACCATTGATACCCCCAAAATGTTTTATAATTGATAAAAATTAGAAAAGGAATAACAACCAAGTAAGTACCTAACCCCCAATAAAATTTAGTCAACTCTTCTACTCGTTTTTGTGCTTTTAAATATTTTTCTGAATCGTTTAAATAAGGTGTTTTCATAAGTTTGATGTTTTTGGTTAAAAAAGGAAGTTTTACTATAAACAGATTGTCTTCTTGAATTACTTCCATTTTTTCGTTGGTGATCAAAGCATATCGCTGTTTGATGTTTTCCAATCCTACTTTGGTGCTTTTTTCCAATACTTGTTTAGGATGGTAACTGTTTTGAACGACCAACTGGTTATTTTCTTTATAAATTTTAATATTCAAAGGCTTTTTGGGAGTGATGGAATTGTGTTTTACAGCGTTTTCTAACAGTAGCTGTAGTGACAACGGAACAATTTTAAGCTCCATAGTTTCTAATTCCTCAGAAATTTCAAATTCCACTCCTTCTTCAAACCTAGTTTTCAATAATTGCATGTAGCTTTTGGCAAACTTTATTTCATCTCTTACCAATACCAAATCTTTGTCTTTTTGTTCTAAAATATATCGATATACTTTGGACAATCCTGTGGTAAATTTTTGAGCTGCCATCGGATTTTCATCTATCAAACTGGTCAACACATTCAAACTATTGAATAAAAAATGAGGATCTAGTTGGTTTTTAAGAGATTCAAACTTTGCTGTTTCCGTTTTGGCAATTATTTGAGAATCTTTGACTCTTCCTTCTTGAAACTTCTTAAAAAAGTAAAAAGCATTAAAAGCAACCACAATAATCAAAGAAATCAACAGGCCAAACACATAATCTCCAACATTTTGATGGCTTATGAAGTACTGAAAACTAAATCCCTCTAAATAGATTACTTCAATCATTCCCATCAAAAACAATCCTAAAAAGGATACAGGTATTGATCCTAAAACTCCAATTACAATTCGTTTTGCATATTTGTTTTCATCCCATTTTATTTTTGCCAATAATTTAAAATAAATCATGTTCAATCCTCCAATAACAAACGAATAAAGAACATTAAATCCCAAAATTAAAAGAAGTGGATTTTTAGGAACAAAACTCCAACTACCAAACAAACTGTTTGAAATAATAAAAATCAACAATCCAATGAGAACGTATAAAATTGTGTACCTAAAGACTTTTTGCATTTTCTATATTATTTGCATTGATTTAACACTTGTTCAGCTCTTTGCTTTCCCCAACTAGGATAAAAAGGTGTCTTTTGTTCAAAAATATCAAAAAGTTCGATGGCTTTTTCAATATCTTTACAATAAGGGGTTATGTCTTTGTTAAAATAACGCGCAGATCCCATATCCCACTCTGCTTTTGCCAACACAACTCTTGGATTTTTTGGAGCTATGTTGTAAGCATTTTTATATATTTTCGAAACTTTTCCGGCATACATTGGTCCGTATGTTGCACCATCGTAAGCTATCCAGACAGTGTACCAGAAAGCCTGTAAAACCAACAACTCTTCGTTTTTAGGACTAATTTCCTTTGCTTTGTCTAAAAAAAGTTGTGCTTTGTTCAATTTTTCAGTCAAAAACTCTTCGTCTTTAATTCCAAAACTTGTTAAAATATTAATTTGTGCTGCATAATACATCGGCAACCATTTTTGAGGTTCTGCATTGGCAATTCTCTCAAATAATTGTGACGATTCAGTTGCTTTGTTTTGTTTCCAAAGACCGAAAGCTTCCCCCATTTTTTGTGAATATTGATCTTGTGCTTGAGTTGCCATTCCTAAAATTAAAAATAAAGCGATTGTAATTTTTTTCATAATAAAAGTATTTAAATTGTTTGTTTTGATACTGTAAAGGTCTGCAAGAATGAAGGGTTTAGAAAAAACTTGCTACCCAACTGTCATTATTTATAACTGAATTGTGTTTTTATAATTGATCCAATTGATTGTCTGTTTGTTTCTTGCTCAATGTCCAAAAGAAGCCCACAAAAAAGAAACGATCGGCTGTAGGTTTGATGGTTTGTCTTTCAAAAAAACCGTGTTCATCTGCTGTGTTTGCATATTGATAACCATTTACATTTTTAGTTCCTAATACATTGGTGGCTGAAAAAAAGATGATTTTTTGCGGACTGAGTAAATAAGCCCAATTGAAGTTTAAGGAGTTGTAAGCTTTTGTTTTTTTATTTAAAAAACCAGTGGTATTTTTATCGGTATAGGTTCTACCAGAAGCAAAACGATAGGTCAACCCTATTTGACTTTTCCATGCATCCATCCAATATTTAGTTACCACAGATGCATTGTGTTTATTCGCAAAATTAGGTTGCAAACTGCTTGGGTAATTTCTAAAATCTCTTCGTGTATCCAAAAAAGAATAACTAAACCAATAATCTAAATTTTTAATTCCTTTGTTGTCTCTCCAAAACAAATCCACACCTTTTGCATAGCCTTTTCCATGGTTGTTAAAATCACTATCAAACTCAGGTAAATCGGTATTGTATTTTACCAAGTCGCTGTATTTTTTGTAGTAGGCTTCTGCCCTAAAAATCTTTCCATTCTTATTCAATTGGTAATTAAAAATGTATTGTTTGGATTCTTCTGGAGCAACATTCCCATTAAATTTCAAAACCTCTTGTGCCGGATTTTGATGGAAATTCCCTACTGCTAAAGACAACTGACCTTGTTTACCTACTTTATAAGCCAAAGATAAACGTCTAGCAAAATAAAGTTTCTCAGTCAAATTGTTGTAAGACAGCCTGAGACCTGTTCGGGTTGCAAAATTCTTTGAAAACTGAAATTGAGTTTCTCCATAAACCGAAGAAAGACTATTGTCAAACCCATAATCAAATTGATTTTGAGAAGTTTCTCTATAGCTTTCACTAATATCCTGAAAAAAAGTTTCTGCTCCAAAATTCAGCCCCATAAAACTTCCTAGTTTGTAATTCGCCTTGGCTTTAACATGTACTGCTTGCTGCCTATTCTCTAATTTGTCAGAGTTTATAAATGTTTCTGTATGAGCCAACGTATAACTCAATCCATAAAATGTAGACCATCTTTTGTTAAATTTGTGCTTGTAAGAAGTATTTAAATACCCATTCTTGGCATCTGTCTTAAAATTCATTCCATCAAAATTGTTGATATCCACTTGTGTAATATCAAAACTAGCAGCATCAAAAGCTGCATACAATTTCCACAATCCTTTCTTAAAATGTCTTCTATAAACAGACTCACCAGCAAAAGATTGGTAGGGTTTATTCCATTGATTTCGATCTGGATACAAAGAAATATAAGGCCCTAAATTTATATAAGAAGTATTGATAGTCAGTGAACTTTTATCCCAAATTTGAGTATTTCCTACACCAACTCCTAAACTCATCACACTAATATCTGTGCGTTCATTTGTAGGTTCATCTATGGTATTCATCAACAAAACTCCTGACAAAGCTTGTCCGTATTCTGCTGAATATCCCCCTGTGGAAAAGGTCATTCCTTTGAACAAAAAAGGAGAATATCTACCTCGGGTTGGAGCGTTGTTCACACTTGCCGTGTATGGAGTAAACACACGAATACCGTCTATAAAAATCTGCGTTTCTTCTGCTCTACCTCCTCTTACAAACAGCCTACCATCATCAGCAACAGTACTAGTTCCAGGCATGGTTTGAAAAGCTGCAATAGGATCTGCCAAAGAACCCGCAGTGGTTACAATATCTAAAGGTTTTAAGGTTGTTGTTTTGCTTTTTTCTCCAGAACTAAAAGTTCCAGCACTGATTACTACTGCGTTTAAAGAATTGATGTTTTCTTTTAGTTGAATTTTTAAATGCTGCATTTTAGCAACATCTTTTACAATGGTTTTGGTTTCGTAACCTAAATAACTAACCAATAAGGTTTGTTCTGCTACTTTGGAAGTTGTAAAATCAAACTCTCCTTTTTCATTGGTGGCTGTTCCATCATAACTCTCTTTTAGATAAATATTAGCATTGGGAATAGCTTGTTGGTATTCGTCTACAACCCTACCACTGATTTTTGTTTGTCCGTAGGTGAACAAAAAAGAACTTCCAAGTAGAATAGATAAGATATATGTTTTCATAACACTTTGATTTAATTTTCATCAAAAGTGCCGCAAATAAGAGGTTTGCAAAATTGTAGGTGACCGAACTGTCGTTTTTTTAAGCTGAATTGATGTTTTAAGACAAAATCACTTTTTTAATGAGATCTTCACCCAAAGCCTCATTCATCATGTTTTGAATTTTTTCTTTACCATATTCCAATTCGCTACGCAAAGCTGCCGAAGATATTTTAACCATCAAAACACCTCCTTTTAAGCTAATTCTTTCTGTGTAGGATTTAACTCCAGGCCCCATTAGATTTGCCCATTCTTCTTCTATAGAAATTTTTTGAAATCCTTTTTCCAAGTTGTTAGCTTTGATAAAATGTTTCATTAAAGCACTCATTGGATTGGCCTCATTTCTTCTAACTTTTCTTTGATCTACCGATTTTTTAGCCATTACAAGTGAAATATTTTATAGGTTTGTTGGGTTTTCTTCACCACATTTTCTGTTCTTTCTCCGTGTGTATCACTGATAAAAATCTGTCCAAAATGATCTTTGTTCACCAAATTAATTACTTGTGTTACTCTATTTTCATCTAATTTGTCAAAAATATCATCAAACAATAAAATGGGTTTTTTGCCTGTCAATTGTTTCATGAATTCAAACTGAGCTAATTTTAAGGCTATCAAATACGATTTCTGTTGCCCTTGCGAACCAAACTTTTTGATGGGATATTGATTCAGTTCAAATTGCAAATCATCTTTGTGAATTCCTACCGATGTGTATTGCAGCACTCTATCTTTAGCCAAATGCTCCTCAAACAATGCCAACAAAGGTTTTTCATCTAATTGTGTTTTGTACAACAATTGAACCTCTTCTTTAGAATTGCTAATTTCTTGATAACATTGATTAAAAATAGGAGCAAATTCTTTTAAAAACCAAACACGTTTTTCGTAAATATATTGACTCAAATCGTCTAACTGCTCGTTGTACACACTTAAATTCAACGCATCAAAAGTTCTGTTGGCAGCAAAATATTTTAACAATGCATTTCGTTGCGTTAACACTTTACCGTAATTCAGCAACTTTTGTAAATAATTACGATCTTGTTGCGAAATTACTCCATCCATAAACTTTCGACGGGTTTCGCTTCCTTCCAAAATCAAATCTCTGTCTGAAGGAGAAATCATCACCAAAGGAAAACTTCCTATGTGATCGGAAAACTTTTCATAAGCCTTTCCGTTTCTCTTGACAATTTTCTTGGTTCCTTTTTTAAGACTACACACTATTTTTTCCACGCGTTCATCTTCCATCAGATAATCACCTTCTACCATAAAAAACTCTTCACCGTGTTTTATATTTTGCGTGGCAACAGCATTGAAATAACTTTTAGTATACGAAAGGTAATAAATAGCATCTAACACATTGGTTTTCCCCACACCATTATTCCCAATAAAACAGTTGATTTTCACATCGAAATCAAACAATTCTGAGGATATATTTTTATAATTTACTAAGGATAATTTCTGAAGATGCATGCTAATTTGAATCCATTAAAAAAGGATTCGCAATTTATCATTTTTTTTGATGATTCCTCTGTTTTGATATTCGATTAAAAAAACTATTTTTGTCCAACTCAGATTTAAAACTAATTATTAAAAACACCATATATTTCATGGCTACATATCAAAAAAGAGGTTACAAGAAGACGGTTGAAGTTGAAGATGCAGAAGTAATCGTAGACAACGAAGGAAACTCAGAGCACAGTACTACTGCAGAAGTATTTAACACATTAGACGAAACTGCAAATAAATCAGAAAAATGGATTGAAACCAACAGCAAACCGTTATTTATTGGGTTGATTGCTATTGTTGTCCTTATTTTTGGATACATGGGTTACACACAATTTGTACAAGCTCCAAAAGAAAAAGAAGCAGCAAATGCTTTGGTTTTTGCAAAACAAGAATTTAAAAAAGCATCTGACAGTGAAGATACTTCTTTGTTTAACGTTGCATTAGAAGGTGCCGAAGGTAAGTACGGATTGTTAGATATTGCAAGTAACTACGGAGGTACAGATGCTGGAAATTTGGCTAAATACTATGCTGGAATTTCTTACATGCAATTGAAAGATTACACCAAAGCAATTGATTTTTTAAAAGAAGTAAGTACTAAAGACCCAGTATTAAATACGGTAATTACAGGAAGTCTTGGAGATGCTTATTTAGCAAATGGTGATAGCAACGAAGCGTTGAACTATTACTCTGATGCTGCTCAAAACACAGAAAACAAAGCAGTTGCTCCTGTTTATTTGATGAAAGCAGGAAAATTAGCTTTGAGTTTGAAAGACTATAGCAAAGCTGAAAAGAACTTTGAGAAAATTCAAAAAGAATACCCTACTTCTACTGAAGCTAAAGACATAGAAAAATATTTAAACCAAGCTAAATACGCTAACTAATGGCTACAACAGATTTATCTGCATACGATAAAGAAAGTTTACCAAATGTAAAAGGGTTTAGATTTGGAATTGTTACTTCTGAATGGAATCCTGAAATAACAGAAAACTTAACTTTAGGAGCTATAGACACTTTGTTAGACAATGGTGTGGCAGAAGAAGATATTATTACCTGGAAAGTTCCTGGTAGCTTTGAATTGATTTACGGTTGCAAAAAAATGTTAGAAAGCAGAAATGTAGATGCTATCATTGCTATTGGAAACGTGATTCAAGGTGAAACCAAACATTTTGACTTTGTTTGTGATGGAGTTACTCAAGGAATCAAAGACTTGAATATTAAATATGATACTCCCGTTATTTTTTGTGTATTGACAGACAATAACAAACAACAATCTATTGACAGATCTGGAGGAAAACTAGGAAACAAAGGTATTGAATGTGCAGTGGCAGCAATTAAAATGGCAGAGCTAAACAAACGATAATTCCCTTTTAAATATCAAAACATTATTGTCGAATTTTTCGTAAATTTGACAATAATGTTTTTTATTTTACACTATGTTCAAAACTCCCTTTAAGCCAACAGGTCATTACGTTTTTGATTACAAACCTCGTTATTACGACGAGCGTAAAGAGCGTTTGGAAGCTTTGGAACAACGTTATAAAAACGAAAGATCCAAAGACAATAACGACGATGAGTATCAAGTTACATTGTCCAAAAACAATTTAAAAGGTGAATGGTCTAGAACCCGATCTAACGTAAAAGCAGATCAAAAATCTAACTTTAGACTTGCTTTGATCATTACAATACTCGCAGGTATTGCGCTCTATTTACTAAAATAACCCCAAATTTTTAATGCCTGACATTATACAATTATTGCCTGACCATGTAGCCAATCAAATAGCAGCTGGTGAGGTGGTTCAAAGACCTGCATCCGTAGTTAAAGAACTTTTAGAGAATGCTATAGATGCTGGTGCAAAAAATATTCATCTAATTTTGAAAGATGCTGGTAAAACCATTATTCAAGTTATTGATGACGGTAGTGGTATGTCTGAAACAGACGCTCGTCTTTGTTTTGAAAGACATGCAACTTCTAAAATTAGAGAAGCCGAAGATTTGTTCAACCTAACCACCAAAGGTTTTAGAGGTGAAGCGATGGCTTCTATAGCTGCCATTGCTCAAATAGAAATGAAAACCAAATTAGCGGATAAGGAGTTGGGAACTTGTATCAATATTGAGGCTAGTAAAATTACCAACCAAGAACTGGTTACCATTCCAGCAGGAACCAATACAGCGGTAAAAAACTTATTTTTCAACATTCCTGCTCGTAGAAACTTTTTAAAGTCTGATGCAGTAGAAACACGTCATATTATTGATGAATTTCAAAGAGTAGCCTTGGTTCATTTTGACGTTGCTTTTGTTTTGAATCATAACAATTCAGAAATTTTCAACCTTCCTTCAGGAAATTTAAAACAACGTATCGTCAATATTTTTGGTCATAAAACCAACGAACGTTTGATTCCTATTGATGAGGAAACAGACCTTATTAGTGTGCATGGTTTTATTATGAAACCTGAATTTTCTAAGAAAAAAAGAGGAGAACAATTCTTTTTTGTCAACGATCGTTTTATCAAAAGTCCTTATTTACACCATGCCATCAACGCTGCTTTTGACGGATTGTTAGAAAGAGGAAATCATCCAGGTTATTTTTTATATTTAAAAGTCCCTACACATACTATAGACATCAACATTCACCCTACCAAAACAGAAGTAAAATTTGACAATGAAAAAGTATTGTACGAAATTATTAGAGCGGCTGTAAAACATAGTTTGGGACAATTTAACATGATGCCCTCTTTAGATTTTACCAAGGACAAAAATCTAGAAACACCTTACGAATACAAAGATGCTCCTATAAAAGCACCCAAAATAGAAGTTGATCCTGATTTTAATCCTTTCAAAACAGAGAATTATTTCAATCCTTTTGAAGAAACTAAAAACAAACCATTGGCTTCATCAAACAATACTAAAACCAATTTTAGAGAAAATCATGCTTCTTCTAAAAAGAAAGAAGGGAATTGGGAAGCTTTGTATCACGGAATAGAATCCATAGCCAATACAGAAATTGATACTCAAAAACTGGCTCCACAATTGTTTGAAACAAAAGAAAGCAATCTTGTTAGAGACACTTTTCAAATTCAGAACAAATACATTTTATCCAATTTAAACACAGGTACTTATTTGGTTCACCAACATTTGGCACACCAAAGAGTTTTGTATGAAAATTTTTTAGCCAATATCACCGTTAAAGAAGCTTCTAGTCAACAATTGTTGTTTCCTATAAATATTAATTACAGTGCTCAAGAAATTCACATTCTAAAAAACATCAAAGAAGAATTAGAAAGTACTGGTTTTTTATTTGAAAGTATCACCAAAGATGCTGTTGTGGTTTCTGGAATACCAACAACTATTACAGAAAGTCAGATTAGCATGGTTTTTGAACAACTGATAGAAGATTTTCAACAAGACATACAAGAAAACAGTTTTAGCCAGTTGGATATGATTGCAAAATCTTTATCAAAAACTCTGGCAATTAGAACTGGAACCAAATTATCTGACACCGAACAAGAAAATCTAATTCAGGATTTGTTTGCCTGTAAAGAAGCAAACATCTCCCCTTTTAGAAAAAAAATATACACTAAAATTGACACCAAAAAATTGGATGCAATTTTTAACTTAGATTAACAACATGATTAAAATTCAAGAAACCATAAAACACCTCATTATTGTCAATGTTCTGTTTTTTGCAGCAACCGCATTGATTCAAAAATTTGATTTGTTTGAACTTTTTACCCTACATTATTTTGACCATCCTAAGTTTAGATACTGGCAATTTGTAACTGGTATTTTTATGCATGCGGGTATTGGCCATTTGTTTTTTAACATGTTGGGATTGTATTTTTTTGGTACTCCTATGATTCAACTTTGGGGAGAAAAAAAGTTTTTATTCTTCTATTTCTCCGCAGGAATTGGAGCTAGTTTGATTTTTTTACTAGAAAGAAAACTTGAATTTAACAACACTTTAAGTTCTTTGATGAATATGGGAGCTAGTAAAGAAGAAATCTACAGTTTGTTTAACGAAACCAAAATTTATAAAGACACCGCATTACAAACTGCAAACTCTATATACGGAACAAGACTGTTAGGAGCTTCTGGAGCTATTTTTGGATTGTTAGCTGCTTATGCATGGTATTTTCCAAATGCTAAAATTTATCTGTATTTCTTTATTCCTGTAACGGTAAAGTATTTTATTCCTATCATTATTATTGCAGATTTAATTTCTGGACTGACAGGTCAACCTATTTTAAGCCCTGTAAACACTGCCTATTTTGCACATGTTGGTGGTGCTCTTATTGGTCTGATTATTGCCATTGTTTGGAAAAAGAATCAACATAGAATTTATTAACATGAACCAAATTTTTTCACAACTCAAACAAAAGTATCAGACAGGAAGCCTTGTTGAGAAGCTTATTTTTGTGAATATTATAGTTTTTATACTCACCTATTTTATTGGAGGTGTGGGTAGTTTTTTTTACAACCAGAACAACTTCTTTTTAGATTGGTTTTCTTTGCCCGCTAATTTGTCTTACTTTATAGAAAGACCATGGACAGTGGTAACATATGGATTTTTACATGGAGATTTTTTTCACTTGCTGTTCAATCTGATTTACTTGTTTTTTATAGGAAATTTGTTTTTGGATTACTTTACACCAAAAAAACTATTAAATTTCTATTTGATGGGAACTATTTTTGGAGGGGTCTTATTTTTAGTTTCTTACAATTATTTTCCTGCTCTGCAAAACACACGTGCAACCTTGGTAGGAGCTTCTTCTGGAATTATGGCTATTTTGGTAGGATTGACAACGTATATGCCTAATTATGAATTGAAGTTTCGATTTATTGGTTTTGTAAAACTTTGGATTGTTACACTTATCTTTATTGGAATTGATTTGATCAGTCTTTCTGACAATAATACTGGTGGGCATTTGGCACATTTGGGTGGAGCTCTTTATGGTTTTCTTGCTATTTATTATGGAACCAGTTTTAAAATCAGCAATCCATTTAAAAAATTATTTCAAAAGAAAAGTCCTTTAAAAACAGCTTACAAGTCTAAAACCAACAAGAAAGCTGACACAACGCATGACACTCAACAAAAAATAAATGTAATATTAGATAAGATCAGTAAGTCTGGATACGAATCTTTATCTAAAGACGAAAAAGATTTTCTATTTCAACAAGGAAAAAAATAACATTGATGAAACGTTTAAATATTGTAGAAAAAATTCTTTTTTTTTTCAACACTATCACTGCACTTTTATTGCTTCTTACCTACGCAATACCAAATTTAGATCCAGAAAGATTTCCTATTATTAATCTTTTAAGTCTGCTGTATCCTGTATTTTTAGGGTTGAATTTCTTTTTTGCAATTTTATGGCTCATCAAACTAAAACCACAATTCTTACTTTCCTTATTAGTAATTGGTATTGGTTACAAACAGATCAACTCTTTCTTTTCATTCCATAAAAAAGAAGAACTAAAACAGACTGATGTAAAACTATTGTCATACAACGTTCGTTATTTTAATAGAGCACAATGGATTCCTTCTCCAAGTATTCAACCAAAAATTTATGATTTCATCAACAAACAACAGGCAGACATCGTTTGTATTCAAGAACACGACCACACACAAAACCCTAAAATAAAACTCCCAAAAGTAGGTCAAAAAAAAACAGGTCAAAATGAATTGGCTATTTATTCTAAATACAAACCCATACACACTGGATCTTTAGATTTTAAGAACACCGCCAATAATGTACTTTATGTAGACTTGCAAGTTAGAGATCAAATAGTCCGAATTTATAATGTACATATGGAGTCTTTTGGCTTGAAAACCGAAAAAAAATATTACGGAGACGAAGACAATACAGCACTATTGAAACATTTTAGAAATGTATTTGTAAAACAATCTGAACAAATAAAATTATTAAAAAACCATATTGACAATTGTCCTTACAAAACCATCATTGCAGGAGATTTTAACAACACTGCTTTTTCTTGGAATTACCACTATTTGATGGAAAACCGAAAAGATGCGTTTGTTGAAGCTGGTTCAGGTTTTGGGAAAACCTTTAATTATATATTTCCTTTAAGAATTGATTTTATTTTGCCCGATAACAACATGGAAGTTGGTTCTTTTGCCAACTACAATGTGAAACTTTCTGATCATTATCCGATAATGGCTAGAATAAATTTGAATAATTAGTATATTTGAGAGTATGAATAAACATATTTTTTGTGCATTAATTTGTATGTACAGCTCATTTTTGTTTTCTCAAGAAGAGACTTTAGAAGAGCCTTCAAAGAAATCCATATTTACAGATTTTAGAATACCCATCAGAGAAAATGTTGTGGAATCGGATTTGAGATACGATGGATGGAAAACAGATCCTGAGATGTATGCATTTAGATGCAGAGACAAAAAAAGAATACGATTGACACTTTGGTATTTTAACAAAGGTGACAACAGAACAAAAGGTTCAGAATTTGTAAACATTACACCTGCAGTAGGGAAATGTCAAAAAGAAGACCTTCAGTATTTTGACTCACCAGAAACAGAATAAAAATTTCATAAACACCCTATAATGAAAAAATTTTACATCACTTTTATAATTTGCATCTTATCCATCTCGTTTGGTTTTTCTCAAGACTTAATGAAATTCACCTTGAAAGGAAAAATATCAAACGCTATTGATAGTACCGCAATAGAAGGAACCACCCTTTTGAATATAACTAAGGTAGATGGAACCATATCTAACAAAAATGGATTGTTTGAAATTGACCTTCAAGAAAGTGATACTTTATTGATCTCTCATATTGGATTTGAGTCTATCAAATTAAAAATTACTCGTGATTTGTCTAAAGGGACAGAGTTGAATATTGAACTACATCCTAAAATAGAAAACCTAGAAGAAGTGCGAATTCACAAATTGATAGGAGTTTTAGAAATAGACATTAAAAATGTACCTAAAGACAAATACAATAGGATTCATATTAACGGACTTCCCCAAACTTATGAAATTCGAAAAAACAACAATTCTGTTTCCGGTCTTAGTGTTGGACAAGCGCTTACAAATCCTGTAGATTTTGTGTACAATCTATTTGGAAAAAAGCCTAAAAAATTGAGAGATTTAAAAGAGTTGAAAGAGAAAGATGCAACCCGAGAAATTTTAACCAACAGATTTGATAGAGAAATAATCTTAGATTATTTGCAAATGGACACTACAGAACTTACCGAAACACTTTCTGAATGCAATTATTCTGCTTATTTTATTAGCAAAGCTACAGATTTACAATTGATAGAAGCTGTTTTGGAATGTTACGAAAATCACAAAGCGGTAAGAGAAGGAAACACCTCTAAACAAGAAACTAAAAAATAGATTCTCCGTTTAAATCAGTGGTCAACACATCGCTCATATAATCTAAAAAGGGTCTTACAGCTCTAAATGCATACAGAACATCATCATAAAAATTCACAGACAAAACTTCTTCGTCTGTGAATTTTTTTAGCAATAAGAAATCTTTTTTTCTTAGTAACTCTATCGCTTCATGTTCTTTATCAAATCCTTTGGGAGCTGTTTTTAGAGTTTCACCATTATGAAAACCACTAAATATTTTTTGAATCTCAACTGTATTAATAATGCTATTTAATTCACTGGCATCTGTTTCGATTTCCTTTCTAATTCTATACAAATCCTCTTTGTTTGGCTGCCAAAAACCACAAGCTATAAAAGAAGCTCCTGGTGCTACCTCTACGTGATATGCACCTCTTAACATTTCTGTAGCTCTTTTGTAACTACAACTCCTATAAATCTTATACGGTGATTTGTCTTTAGAAAAACGTACATCTCTATAAATACGGTATGCTTTCATTTCTTCTATATCATCATTTTCTTTCAACCCGTCCATTACTTGTGCAAAAAAAGATTTCATATGCGCATCTTCCCGATCAAACCAAGCTTTATTTTCTGCAAACCATTCACGAGTATTGTTTTCTTTTAACGAGTTTAAAAACTTAAAAATGGAAGCATCTATTTGTATCGACATAGTATTGTGATTTAGATTTTTATAAAAGTACAAAATCTTATAAAAAAAGTTGATTTTATGTAACCAAAGTAGCATTTAAAAAAACCAAAACCCGTAAATTTATTGATATTATTTTAAACAAGAAATCCCTTGTTTTATAAACCTTTTCTGTCTAAAATAAATTTAATTTTTAACACTCTAAGTCTATTTCCACATGGAAGACATGATTTTTTACGATCGACTGCAATTTGCCTTTACGATTACATTCCACTACATTTTCCCACAGCTTACCATGGGACTTTCTTTGATTATTATTTTATTCAAAGGGTATTATCTAAAATCCAACAACGAAATTTACAACGATGCTGCTAAATTTTTCATGAAAATTTTTGCCATCAATTTTACCATGGGAGTGGTTACCGGAATTCCTATGGAGTTTCAGTTTGGAACCAACTGGGCAAAGTTTTCTGAATTGACAGGAGGTATTATCGGTCAGACTTTGGCTATGGAAGGAACGTTTTCTTTTTTCTTAGAATCGTCTTTCTTGGCACTTTTTATTTTTGGTGAAAAGTTAATGGGACAAAAACTGCATTTTTTAACCGGATTTTTTGTCTTTTTAGGTTCTTGGGCAAGTGGATATTTAATTTTAGCCACCAACGCATGGATGCAACATCCTGTAGGATATGAAGTTTTAGCAAACGGAAAATTTGTCTTGACTCATTTTTCAGAACTTTTTAGCAATCCTTGGTTGTTGCCTGCTTTTTTGCACAATCAAATGGCTTCTTTAGTTACTTCTTCTTTTGTAGTTGGTAGTATTGGTGCATTTTATTTGTTGATTAAAAAACACGAAGCTCACGGAAAATTATTTTTAAAAACAGGAGTAATTATCGGATTAATTTCAAGTCTTTTGGTCGCTTTTCCTACGGGAGATTTAAATGCTAAAAACGTTGCCAAATACCAACCTGCAGCTTTTGCTGCCATGGAAGGAATTTTTGAAACCGAAGAAGCAGGTGCTGAAATTGTATTGATTGGACAACCTAATATGGTAGAAAAAAAACTAGACAATAAAATAGCGGTTCCTAACATCTTAAGTTTTTTAACCTATCAAGAATGGGACAAGCAAATTATAGGAATGGATCATTTTGACAAAAGTGAATTACCAGACAACATCCCTGCGCTGTATTATTCTTATCACATTATGGTAGGACTGGGAACTATTTTTATTGGAATTATGGGAATTTCCATGTTATTCTTATACCGAAAAAAATTGTACAGTTTTAAACCTTTGTTGTGGACTATCTTATTCTTAGTCCCGTTTCCTTTTATTGCCAATTTAACAGGTTGGTATGTTGCAGAATTGGGGAGACAACCTTACTTAGTTTATGGATTGTTAAAAACGGTTGATGGAGTTTCTCCTACCGTATCTTCAGGAAACACTTTATTTACCTTGTTAGGTTTTGTAGCACTTTACATGCTTTTAGGATTATTATTTTTAGTCTTGGTAGGAAAAACCATTTACCACGGACCTCAACATCAAAAACACTAAACTATGGAAATCTTTTGGTTTATTATTATAGCATTATTTCTAGCCATCTTTTTTATTTTGGATGGTTATGATTTTGGAACAGGAATTATTCATTTATTTTTTGCAAAAACAGACAAGGACAAAGAAGTAATTTCTAAAGCTGCTGGTTTATTTTGGGATTCTAATGAAGTCTGGTTGGTAGCTGCTGGTGGATTGCTTTTTATGGCTTTTCCTACTTTATACGCTTCAGCTTTTAGTGGTTTTTATTTACCGTTAATTATTGTGCTTTGGTTGATTATTTTTAGAGCCATTGGTTTGGAGTTAAGAAGTCAAATAGATCATCCTATTTGGAGAACTATTTGGGACAAAGCTTTTGGAGTTTCTAGTTTATTACTAGCACTTTTCTTTGGTGTTGCGCTTGGTAATGTTGCCAGAGGAGTAAATCTAGGTGGTGTAGAAAATGGTGTTTCTGCTTACGAAGCTCATTATTTCTTTTTACCACTTTGGAACCCTAGTTTTAGTCCTTCTACCACTCACCCTGGAGTGATTGATTGGTTTACCATTGTGATTGGAATTATTGCTGTGGTTACGTTGGCTATTCATGGTGCCAATTGGATTATTCTAAAAACAAATGCAAGCATCAACAACAAACTAAAATCGGTGATTTTTAATTTGAACATTGCCTTGGCTGTATTGACTATTTTTTCTGTCAGTATTTGGCATATTATTGAACCTCATCCTTTAGCTAATTATTTAGAATATCCTGCTTTTTTAATATTTCCTATGGTTTATTTTATTGGGTTGATTGGGACTTTTTTTATCAAAAAATTCAAAAAAGAAGTTTATGGTTTTGCTTGTTCTAGCATTATGATTGTAGGTGGAATTACCTCTACCCTAGCAACAATGTTTCCTGTTTTATTACCTTCTACCAACGACACCAATCCTGGGTTAACTATTTACAATACAGCTACAAGTCAATACGGAATGTCTGTTGCTATTCCTTGGATGATTGTGGGAATTGTACTGATTATTATTTATTTTTTGGTTCAAAAGAAATTAAATGCAGGTAAGATAGACGATATGGATTACGGACACTAGTTATGACAGAAACATCTATTTCTTTATTAAGCATATTGGTTGGAATTTTAGGAGCCGTTTTTTTAGGCTTTCTAAAATCCAACCTCTCTTTGGGTATTACAGCCAATATTATTATTGGAGTTTTTGCCAGTATTTTTGTCATCAAAAGTTTTGGTAGGCTTGGCTTTACGCCCAATGATATTATGATCCATCAAAAAGTAAATTATTTTTTGTTGGGAGTCAATCTATTTATTTCTATTGTTTCGGGAATGTTAGGTCTTTTTGTGATTGCCAACATCAAAAGAAAATTGCCTAATTAAACGGTTGCTTGTTTTAACTTTTCTTGCAATAACATTTTTTCCTGTTCATTTTTGGTCAATTTTATAGCCAATTGTAAATGAAATCTTTCTTTTTGATTGTCTAGCCCTCTATACAATTCTGCCAAAAGAGCTTGATACAGTGGATTTCCTTTCAAATCAATTTTGATGGCTTCTTTTAAAGCAGTTATTTTATCCGTAGCCATCGCTAAGGCATAGGTTCTGTTCAAAGCAATGATAGGTGAATATTCTATTTGCAAAAGTCTATTGTACAATTGTAAAATACCATTCCATTTTTCTACCTGATCTACCTTTGTTCTAGTATGCCAAAAGGCAATACCTGCTTCTAAATGATATTTTGATATTTGAGCTCCTTTAGAAGAAAGATTCAAATAGAATTCTCCTTTTTCTATCAGTTGATGATCCCACTTTGTTTGATCTTGTTTCTCGTAAACAATCTGTACTCCTACTCCATCAAACCTCGCATTAAAACGAGAGGAATGAAAACAAAACAATCCCATTAAAGCATTTACTTTGGGCAAATTGGTGCTTTTATTTTCTGATAAAATGTACAGCAAACGCATGGCTTCTACACATAACTCTTTGCTAAACGTGTTTTTAGCGGTAGATGAATAATACCCTTCGTTAAAAAGCAAGTATAAAATAGACAATACATTATCTAGTCTGGTTTCCAAATTTACATGAGATGGAAAAGACAAGTCAATCTTATTTTCTCGTAACACAGCTTTTGCTCTATACAATCTTTTGTTGATGGTATCTTTGCTGCTTAAAAGTGCATTGGCGATTTCATCAATACCAAAACCACAAAGAATTCTTAAAGCCAATGCTATTTGAGATTCATTACTATTGATAGGATTGCACACCGCAAACAACATTTGTAGTTGACTGTCTTGTATGTTTTCTTCAGACAAATCTAACTCCCATTCTGTACTGTTTTCTTGTGTATTTTGGAGCTCTACAGCAATTTTGTCTGTAAATAATTGAGTTCTTTTTAAATAGTCTTTGGTTTTATTTTTGGCGACTACATACAACCAAGCGGTTGGATTTTCTGGAATTCCTTTGAGTCCCCAAGTTTCCGAAGCCAATAAAAAAGTATCGGTTGCAATGTCTTCTGCAACTTCTATATGAACCAGTCCAAACAATTTACAGAGTACAGAAATTATTTTTCTGTACTCTGTTTTAAATAATTGTGGTATGAGTTCTTTTTCTTGCATAAAGGTTACGCTCCAAACTGCTGTAAATGATGGTCTAAATGTTTGTAAAACATATTGTTCCATTCACTAACACTTAATATTCCAAAAGAATGAGATTCTTTGTTATCAAAATAAGAAGCTCCCAATTCTTGAGTTTTTCTAATGTAATCCACCAAACGTATTTTTTCTGCTTCAAAATTTTTAGTTTCTTTGATGACAAAAGCAGGAGCTGTTTGTCCGTTCTTTTTATAAGGAACTTCGTTGGTTACTATTTTTTTGATGAACGATTTTAAAATAAACTTCATAAAAAAATTAGGTTGTTCATGTTTGTCCTCATACACCATTTCGTAAGTAACATTACAGTGTGCCAACATTTGTGAAACGTTCATTTTTCCCCATAGCACTTTTGTTTCTGGTTGTAAATGGTTGATTCTTTCAATTACTTGTTCTGAAACTTCTTTGGTAAATATATTGGGTAAAGCCATCTTGTTTTTTATTTAATTGATTACCATTACATCTCTAACCTCAACTTTTCCTCCCATCAAGAGCGTTGGACAACCTTCGGAAAGTTGTACAGCACCAGACAAATCCTCTGCTTTTACAATAATATACCCGCCTACAATTTCTTTTACCTCAGCATAAGGTCCATCGCTTACCACTCCGTTGGCATTTACCGTTTGACCTTCGTACCCCAAAGCATTGGTGCTAACAAATTTTCCTTGTGCTGCAATACCTCCAATCCAATCTTGCCATTGCTGTATCATGGCTTGCATTTGTTCTGGTGATGGTTTTGGCTGATTGCTTTGCTCGTTTCTAAAAATCATCATAAATTCTGTCATAATTACTATTGTGTTTTGGTTTATACTTTTATAACGATTGAGGTTTTTAAAATAGGACAGAGTTTCTTTGTTTTTTTAATTGTATTGTCCTTATGATGTGAGTCCGTTTTCAACATGTGACAAATGATGATTTCTATGCCAAGTATACCTCCTATGGTTATTGTTATTTCGATTGCTTTCTTAATCCAATTACTGCACTTGAAATATCTTGTTCTGCCTTTTCATTACTCCATTCTTCCCAAAATTTAATTGTTGCACTTTGCGGTTTAATTGTTGGCTCATCTATTATTACTCTTGTTGGTAGAAGCGAAGAATCTCCAACTATTAATGCTTCTCCAATATCAAGAATTGGTAAAACATCGGTTAAACCAGAAAGATTATCAGGAAGAAGCCTTTTTATAACAGCTTGGTCTTCTGCATTTGATAGCCTTAATGAAATAAAGTTATTACATTGACTTAAAACAGTTCTGTTTACTTCTGCTGGACGTTGACTAATAACAGTTAAACTAACTCCGTATTTTCTACCTTCTTTAGCAATTCTTTCAAAATTCTTTAAACCTAATTCAGAAGCGGAATCTTGACTAGTTCGTTCTGGAATGTATAAATGAGCCTCATCACATAATAAACAAATTGGATGTCTTTTATCATTAGTTGTCCATTGTTGAACTGTAAATACGATTCTGGCAACTAATCCTATAACTAATGGTAAAACATCTGAAGGAACTTCTGAGAAATCAATAACTTTTACTCCTGCTTTTTTGTCATTGTTATTTGAACCTTGCATTAATAAATTACACAATTTATTTAACCAATCAATTTCAAGTTCGTCATTTGAAATTTGAAACATAAAACCAAGTCTTTTATCTTGACTTTTAGCCTCTAACCGTTGAATAAATCTGGTTAGTTTTCCATTAAAAGGGCCATCTTTTTCTGTATTTGCTCTTGCTCCGGGAACTCTTTCTGTATCTAATCTTTTTATTTCATTCAATACATTTTCCATTTTGTATGGAATAGGACTATCAATTGTGATGCTATCTTTAAAAGTTGTATCTCCAATACTTTCTAAAAACTTAATTTTTTCGTTAAAAACTGTTTTTGAAAAAACCATAGCTTGATTAGGGGCATTACTATCACTTCTATCTAACAACATAGCTAACATCTCTTCATATGTTAAAAGCCAGTAGGGAAGCATAAGTACATTATTTTCAAGGTTTCCTGTCTTACCTAAATCGGCTGGATTTGCAATTTTTAAATGTTGAATTCCATCAGATTTAAAACCTTCACCACTATATTCTCCGTGTATATCAAATAAAAGAGAATTAGCCATTGGAAGCTTTGCAATTTGTTCTACTAATTTGGCTACACACCAAGATTTCCCGGAACCTGTGCTTCCAACAATTACTGCGTGCCTTTGAAAAAGTTTATCTCCATCTAAAAATGCTTCTGCATTTTCATCAATTGAGTATTTACCCAAAGATAGGGGTACATCATAGTTTTCTTGTGAAGATATTGTTCTCATAAATTTGGTGATATTTTCCCCATCAATGGGAAAACAATTTGCTTCAATTTCAGGCACTGTGTCTAAAGTCCTTTTAAATACATTTTCTTTTTCTCCATGTTTATCGATTAATGTTCCAATTAAATTTACTTTCAGGATGTTTTCGGTAAGTAAGAAATTTGTCATTCCTAAATCCTCGTTTACTGGGTTTTCATCATCTGAAACTTTGCGAGTAATCCGACTGATTATACCAATTAAATGTTGTCCAGCTTTTGAACTTTTAACTGCAATTAAATGATTTACTTGAAGTTTACGAAGTTTATCCAATTCATCAACTTTTACAATAATTGTTGCAGTATCAACACTAAAAACAGTCCCGATGGTTGCAGATTCTTCAAATGTAAATATTGCCATAGTGATATTTTATGAAATTATTAGTTTTATATATTCTCCCAATTCCCAATAACTAGTATCTTTAATTGTTACTTCTCCAAATTTGGAAGAAAAAATTCTTGTATCTTTTAAATTGACTTCTTCAATAAGCATATAGTTTTTACAATTATTATCAATAATTGCTTGCTTAGTTTTTGGGGTAAGTTCTTTAGTTATTACTATGATAGGTTTATTGTTCTTTATTTGTGTAATAAGTTTAGGCTGAACGTGAATGTCATTAAAACCATAACCAATACAAATGAAACCATTAGCTTGTTCAATTTCAGTATCCGCTTGTGTTAAAATAGTTCTGTAAGGTTCGTTATGTGTTTCAGAGTATTTGCTCAAACCTGGGGTAACTATCAGTGGTCTGTAATCTTGAGGAATATTTCGCCTATTTGGTAATTGAATATTTTCATCTTCTTTAGATTTAAACCAATCTAAAGAACCGTGAACTTTCCAGATATTCACTTGTCCTTTATAACCTTTTAAAGATCCTAAATTATTTGATTGAATACTGTTAGAAAAATGCCCAATAGGGTTTTGAGAATAGCCAGTACAAATAACAGCTTTAGCTAGACTTGAAGCGTATTCAGCAAGTCGGTCATAGTTTGTCGTAATAATACTAACTTTTTTACCTGCTGTATCTAAAAAATGTTTAATTAGATTAGCCAACGGAAAATTAGTGTGATTAGTTATAAAATTTTCATAAGCTTCTAAGTCAGCTTTATTTACTAACTCCCAAGTTTTATTTACAATTTCTGAAAGTACATTTTCTCCTAATTGAAGTTTTGTTAGTGTTGTCTCTAAGTCACCTGTTTTGTCAAATTCGTCAATAAATTCGGTGAACTGACTTCGGTCATTAGAATCAGAAAAACTAATTGATTTTTTTATATAATCTCCTAAAACCCACATTGAAGGAAGTTTAAAAGGAACAGAAGCTCCACTACCAAGAATTATAAGAGGAATGTTATTTGTCCAAGATTGGATTTGTTTTAGTATTACTTCTTTTTCCATTTAACATTTTTTTTAAATACAAAACATGATATCTTATAGAATTTACAAGTATCATTTCTCTACTAAAATAACACAAATCCACTCCTAAATAACAATTGTTAAAACAATACTTACAAACAAAAAAAGGAACAGAAGTTTCCTTCTATTCCTTTTCCTATATGGCAAAACTGTTTACTTAATAAACTATCTCTTCTTGCACATCCGTTAACGTTTTCATAAAAGCAATCAAATCTTTTATTTCTTGTGCTGACAAGTCTAAATTGTCAAAAGGCAAGGTTTGGTTGGGAACGTGAAAACCTAAACCTGCTCCTCCTCCTTTGTTGTAAAAATCTAGCACTTCTTCTAAAGTATTGTACACACCATTGTGCATATAAGGAGCTGTCAACTCAATATTTCTAAGTGTGGGAGTTTTAAACATTGTTTTATGATATTCTTGTTGGTACATGTGGTAAAATCCTAAATCGGGATCTAATTCTTGATTGTTTTTTGTTTTAGGAACACCAATGGCTTCTTTTTCCGTATCGCTATAAAAAGGAGGCACCGTTCCGTTGGTTAGCGGAATAAAGTGACAAGTTGCACACAAAGCTTTCCCCATAAATAGATTAAATCCTCTTTTTTCGGAAACTGTAAATGTGTTTTCTTCTCCTCTAATGTTTTTATCAAATTTAGAACTAAAACCGTTTAAAGTAGCTACGTAAGAAGCAATAGCTCTTACAATATCGTGGTTGCTTTCAGGTACTTTTCCATAGGCTTTTTTAAACAAGTTTACATAAGTAGTATCTACCAATATTTGATCAGAAAACTGATGAACTGTACTATTAAATTCTTTATCGTTTTGAAAAACATTGCTAATTTGCTCGTTTAAATTTCCTGACTTTCCATCCCAGAAAAATGCTTTTTGAAAAATAGAATTGATCAATGTTGGCGAATTTCGAGTCAATGGTTTTCCTGAGTTGTCTAAAGAAAACTGAAGTCCATCCGCATAGCCTTTTTTAGGATTGTGACAGCTAACACAAGACAGATCTCTTGTTTTTGAAATGTTAGCATCGTTGAACAATTTTTTTCCCAAAGCAATTTGATTGAAAGTAGCATTTTGATTTTTTGGAGAGGCAAAATGATTGACATCCCAACTATTTTCTTCAAAAAAAGTAGGAGCATCTAAATTAAAAGGATATACACCATTGGGTTGCCACAAATCGCTCTTTTTTCTAATAGTTACCCAAAGTCTTGTGATAGGATTTAGATGATTTTTGATAAAATCGAACTTGTTAAAAGTAGCAATATTCTTATGATAATCTATGGTTTGAATAGCTTGATGTATCGATTTTACAAAGGTTGTATCTAAATTTTGATCTTTACTTCGTATAATTGTTTGAATGCTTTTTTGATAAACAAACAACAAACTTTGTAAAGACGTTTTTGCCTCTGTAACACCCCACTGACTTACAGGAGTATCAAAACCCGCCATAGAAAAACTTACAATTCTAAGCAATTGCTGATGTGTGGACAGAAAAAAACGCTTGGCATCTAACTGATAGTACACCATTTCTTTTCTTACTTTTTCTAACGTTCCTTTGATAAAGTTTATATTATCCTTCCATTCTTGAGATGTTGTTTCTCCTAAAAAAATAGATTCTTCTAATGTTTGCAATCCTACGGGAGGCAATATTTTTCCACTATTTTCTCTAAAAACAGGCAAAGCAGGACCATTTACCCGATGTCCTGATTTGGGATTTAGATAAGACAAATAAGGCTCACTTTTTTTAAACGCTGTTCGTATGTTTTTAAAAACAGTAACGTTGTGTTTAGAGGTTCTGTCAATACTATCTAAATTAGCTAGCAATACAAGTGTACTGTCTAAATTATTTAGATAATATTGTTGAACCATGCTCCAATCTACACCCTGTTTAGGCTGTTTTTTTTGTTTGTATGAACATGCTGTAAACGTAAAAAGCAACATACTTAAAAGTCCAAATAATTTTAATTTCATCATGTAAAGGGGTTAAAAAAATAGTTCCCAAAAGAGAATTTTGGGAACTATTGTCTATTTAAAATTATTTAATTACTGAGGCAATCCTCTTAAAATTAGAATTTGAGAAGCTCTATCAGCCTCACCAGGTCCATCATGACCGTCTAACGCTTTAAAAGCATTGTCTTGCCAGTATTTTACCTGAATATTTAATAAGAAAGTTCCTGGTACACCTACTTTTTCAGACACGTCTGTTAACGCACCAAACTCTCCGCTTTCTACAATACTTAAACTATTATTTCCTAAAGATTTAACTTTTAGATCTAATACCGTTTTTACATTATCACCCGCTAAATCTGCTTGATAAATAGCCGCAGAGTGTCCTCTGTTCCAAGTTCCTCCATTAGGATCTTCTTGAATGTACACGTAGTTTTCTGTAACACAAATATTATCAGGACTTTGCAAAGGTCTTAAATATCCTTCTTTTCCTAAATCGCTATCGTTACCACTAATAAGTTTGGTTAATTTACCTGTTAACGGAGAATCTTCATCCAACTCTAATTTGTATACAGTTCCTTGATCGTTTACGGTTCCTCTACCTGCTCCTTTACCTGTTACAGCAAAATAAATATTACGAGCATTGGCATCGCTTCCTTTTTGGTAATCTAAATCTTCCATTCTTACAAAAGAAGTAGCAAACAACGTGTTTTTGTAATAGTTAGATGTTTCGTTAGTGCTTAAATTTTTAGCATTTGGAATTTCTAAAAATTCAATATCGTATGATTGTTTCAAATCAAAATCACTTTCATCATGTCTTTCTGCATCAGGAGCACTAATTACTCCACCAGTACCATCAGAAATTTGTTTTGTTCTTAACACATACACTTTTCCATTGGTTCTGTCTGCATCTCCATTTTCTGAAAAATACAAGATTGGTTGTCCACCATCTAAATCATTTCCTCCTAAAATTACTGTTTTTCCTGGGTAAGTATTTTTAGGTAATGGCACAGCATTTTCCCATAAGAAATGTCCTAATGCTTTGTTTCCGTAATCTCCTGTTGGGTTTGGAGTTTCTACTCTTGGATCCAACTCTTTTACCACATTACTAATAGATTCTTCAGAAGCAGACAAAAACACGTCTTTATCTCCACCGTGAATCTCTTTTTCCCACATGGTTCCAGAACATTGTCTAGAATAATCTGCCACCCCAGAGTTTAACAAATAATCACCCGAAAGAGGATTTAAATTATTGTCTAAACGCAAACGAGCTGTGGCTTTTGCATCTTCACAGTTTACTACATAAATAAATCCATCACCAGATGCTTCATGAATCAATCCTGCACCATCAACTGTACTCGCAATTTGAAAGTTTGATTCTCCGATAACATCTACAGAAGTTAACAAAGAATAAGCTTTTACTGAAGAAGAAAATTCTGGATAAATGTTTACCAACGGCTCAATAAGAGATTTGTTGTAAAACATTTCATTGTCTTCTAGAGTTGGAGTTAAATCTTGTCCATCTTGTCCGTCTTTTCCATCTTGACCGTCTATTCCGTTTTCTCCATTTAAACCATCTAATCCATCTTCTGAACAGCTAGTAGTTAATGTAGCTAGTGATATACACGCTAGTAATAAGGGTAATTTTAAAATTTTCATTATTTGTTGTTTTTTAAAGTTTGGTGGCAAATCTAATTTTCAACAAATGCTAAAAGGGGTAAAATAGTATCATTAAGTGTACTATTGCTTCAATTTATCGTTCTTATTATACAAAAAATAGTACTATACATACATTAACACTAAGCTAACATTCAGGTAGTTTTATATTTACAAAGTAGTTTTTAAAAAAACAATACAAAACAAAAAAGAGAAATCAGTTTTTAAACCCATTTCTCTTTTAAGTATCCTTTTATATTGTAATTAATACATTTCTTGGGGTACATCGGTTAAGGTCTTCATAAAAGTAATAATGTCTTTTATTTCTTGTTCAGACAAATCTAAGTTGTCAAAAGGCAAGGTTTGGTGTGGCACATCAAAGCCTAAACCAGCTCCACCTCCTTTGTTGTAAAAATCCATCACCTCTTCTAAGGTATTGTACACACCGTTGTGCATGTATGGAGCGGTTAAAGCAATGTTTCTAAGGGTTGGCGTTTTAAACATTCCATTATGAATCTCTTCTTCAAACACCCAGTAAAAACCTTTATCTTCATCTAACTCTTTATTTTTTCCTGTTTTAGGAACTCCTATAATTTCTTTTTCTGTTTCACTAAAAAACGGAGGTACCGTTCCGTTGGTTAAAGGCATAAAATGACATGTAGCACATAAGGCTTTTCCCATAAACAGGTTGAATCCTTTTTTTTCTGAGGGGGTAAATGTGTTTTCTTCTCCTCTAATGTTTTTATCAAACTTAGAACTAAACCCTTTTAAAGTAGAAACATATACCGAAAGTGCTCTTACTACTTCTTTGTTCTTTTTAGGAACCACTCCGTAGGCTTCTTTAAACAAACTATAATAGGTAGTGTCTTTTAAAATATTTCCTGAAAATTGATGTACTTGAGAGTCAAACTCTTTTTTGTTGGTAAACACGGAATTTATTTGACTTTCTATATTGGTGGCTCTACCATCCCAAAAGAATGCTTTTTGATAAATACTATTGATTAATGTTGGAGAATTACGCTCTAATTCATGTCCCATATTGTCTTTTCCTAAAGCCAAACCATCAGAATATGCTTTTGATGGTAAATGACAGGTAGCACAAGCCATATTTCCTTTGCTAGATAAATTTTTATCAAAAAATAATTTTTGTCCCAAAGCAATTCTTTCTTTGGTTGGATTTTTATCATTTGCTGCCAAAAAATGATTCACGTTAAAGCTATCTTCTTCAAAAAAAGTAGGAGCATTAAAATTGTACGGATAATATTTAGAATTACTTTCCCACAACTCACTTGTTTGTCTAATAGCTACCCAATTTCGGGTAATAGGATTTAAATAGTCTTTTATAAATGTATAACGATCAAAAGTTTCAAAGTCTGAATCTTGATGAATAAAGTCAATCGCATCTTTTATGTTCTCTACAAAAATACTGTCTAATTTTTTGTCTTTTTGTTGAATGATGGATTGAATAGACAACACATAAACATCTTCTAAACTTTTAAGAGACAAAACAGATTCTTGAATACTTGTTCCTGTGGTAGGAGTATCAAACCCAACCATAGCCAAACTAACCAAACGCATAATTTGTTGATGCGTTCCTATAAAAAAACGTTGCGCATTTAATTCTCTTTCATTTATACTATATCTTAAATTCTCAAAAAATCCTTTTTGAAAATAAATTTCTCTTTCAAAATCAGCTTTATGAATTTCATCTGCATAAATCGTTTCTTCTAATTTTTGCAAACCCATCGCTTGAATAACCTTACCACTATCATCCTTATAAAAAGGCAATGCGGGTCCATTAGCTCTATGTGTGGTTTCTGGATTTAAGACTCCTGCATAAGCTTCTGCTTTTTTAAACGAATTTCTTACGTTTTGAAAAAGTGTCTTTGTTTGTTGTGTTCCTAATCCTACTTTGTGTAAAGAATCTAACCAAACTAATGCTTCATCTATGTTTTGCAAATAATACGCATCTGCTTTTTCCCATAACTGATGGTAAGGTCTTGAGGATTCTACTGTTTTTTGATTTGAATTCTTTTTACAAGAAACAAATACAGATAACATTAAAATGTAGATGAATGGATGATAAATAAATTTCATGAAAATTAATATTGATAAAGACAAAAAGAGTCTTTGTCAGCTTTAACACCGACAAAGACTTTATATTATTAAGTATGTTCTAAAAACTATCTAGGCAATCCTTTGATGATGACAATTTGAGATCCTTCTAAGTAAGGTTCTCCTGAACCAATCCATGGGTGCTCTAAAGATTGAGTACCTCCATCAACACCTGCAAATTCAGTACTCTGCCAGTAGTGAGGTTGTAATGCTAACATAAATGTATCTGGTTCACCTACTTTGTCAGAAATATCTATTAAAGAACCAAATTCACCACTTACTCCAGTTGATTTATCAATTGCTAAATCTTGACGTACTACCAATTCTAATACTTTTTTAGGATTGTTTCCATTTAAATCAGATTGATAAATGTATGCTGCATGGTTTCTATCAAAAGAGTTAGGATCTTCTTGAGTATAAATATAGTTTTCTGTTACACAAATGTTATCAGGGCTTTGTAACAAATCTAAATTACCGTCTCCATTGTTAATTCCTGAAGTGTTACCACTAATTACTTGTGTTAACTTACCTTCTAATGGGTTGGTAGCATCTAATTCTAATTTATAAACTGTTCCCCAGTCATTGTAAGTACCTTTACCTGGTCCACGTCCTGTTACAGCAAAAAACACATTAGATGCATTTGCTTCAGCACCTTTTTGGTAATCTACATCTTCTACTCTCATAAAATGAGAAGCATTTACATCCTCACAAGCTGTTTCCATTTCTACTTGAGTTAAAGAAGCTCCGTTTACAATTTCTACAAATTCTGCATCGTAAGTCTCTTGAAAATCAAAATCAGATTCATCATAAGTTGTACTTGCAGCAGCATCTATTACATTACCAGCTCCATCAGAAACTTGTTTTACACGCAATACATAAATTTTACCACCCGTTAAATCTGCATCTCCATTTTCTGAATAATACATAATTACTTGACCTTCAGAATTAGAAGAATCATCATCTCCTCCAATAATAACTGTTTTACCTGCATATGTGTTTTTAGGCAATGGAACTGCATTTTCCCATTCAAACTCTCCCAATGCTGGTAAATTAAAATCAGCCGTTGGAGTTGCAGTTTCTACCAAAGGATCAATTCCTTTTACTTTAAAGTGAAAAGCTTCAGAAGCAGATAAGAATAAATCTTTATCTCCACCGTGAATGTCTTTTTCCCACATAGTACCAGAACACTGACGAGCATAATCTGCAACGCTAGAATTCAATAAATAAGTAGCATCTGTTATATTAAAATTTTGATCTAATGTTAGTCTTCCTACAGCAAAATGATCTTCAAAGTTTACTACATACTCATACCCAGTATCCGTCTTTAATAAACCTGCACCATCTGCACCACCACCAATTCTAAAATCTTCTCCTCCAAAATTTAATACATCGCTAGAACTTACCAAAGAATAAGTCTCAACAAAGTTAAACTGAGAATCCATAGCCACTAATGGCTTTAAATTAGATTTGTTTTCAAAAATGGTTTCAGTAGTTGGAGGTGTAAAATCCTGACCATCGGTTCCGTTGGTACCGTCTACTCCATTTTCTCCGTTAATTCCGTCAATTCCATCTTCTCCACAAGAAATTGCCATGGCAGCAATTAAAGCTAATGATGATAATTTTAATAATTTTTTCATTTTAAAAAAGTTTGTTTTGTTTTTGATACCACAAACTTAATTACACATCAAAACAAACCATGTAAGCTCACATTTAACAAATCCTACTCTTATTGTTAGTTGAATGTAAAGTTTGTTAACGAAACCTTACCCTAACAAATTTACAATTGTTATAAACTCAAATTGAGCAATACTTTAGCCATGTTAACCACCAATCAAATAGTATTTAGATTGAATAAAAACATTTACATCTGGCACAAAAAAAACTCCAAATAAAAATATTTGGAGTTTTGTAAGCTTAAAATTTTAAAGTTAGTCTTTGTGTAAAAATGATTGTTTTGCCAACAATTCATCTTCAGACTCTACTACTTCTTCATCAGGCACACAACAATCTACTGGACAAACAGCAGCACATTGTGGCTCATCATGAAAACCTTTACATTCTGTACATTTATCTGGTACTATATAGTATACTTCATCAGAAATAGGCTCTTGTTCTTCATCCGCATTTCCAGAGTTTCCGTTAGGTAGCACAAAATCTCCTTCCAAAGAAGTACCTTCAGAATATTTCCATTCCTCAGCTCCTTCATATATTGCATTATTTGGACACTCTGGTTCACAAGCCCCACAATTAATACATTCATCCGTTATTATAATTGCCATCGTTCTTTTTTCTTTAAATTTGTGCCACAAAAATAATACTTTTTGCATTCATTCAAAAACCACAAACTAACTTATAATGAGTTTAGATAAGAGAAAAAAAGCATTTGTAACTTTAGGGAAATTTTTACAACAATTTAAAAAAGATCAAATTGTAAAAAAAGACAACGTTCCACACAACGATTTGTTTTTTGATGCTTTTGCATTGCAAATAAAAAGAGCCGAAGAATACAACAGTTGGTTTACCCAAGAAAACGTTTTGTTTTCTATAGAAAGCTGGAGCAATGCTTTGACAGAATCCAATATAGAAAAGTGGCTTGAATCTTATAAAATTCCAGATACAGCTAACAAAACCATTGCCGTTATTATGGCTGGTAATATTCCGTTGGTAGGTTTTCACGATTTTTTATGTGTAGCCATCACAGGAAACAAAGTTTTAGCCAAACTATCTTCTAACGATAAATATTTTATTCCTCTAATAGCCAAATATTTGGAATATGTAACTCCTAGTTTTAAAGGATCTTTTACGTTTACCGAAGAAAAATTACAAAATTACGATGCTGTAATTGCCACAGGTAGCAACAACACTGCCAGGTATTTTGATTATTATTTTGGAAAATATCCAAATATTATAAGAAAAAGCAGAAATGCTGTTGCCATTTTAGACGGAAATGAAACGCACGAACAATTAGAAGCTTTGAGTGATGATATTTTTAGATATTACGGATTAGGGTGCAGAAGTATTTCTAAAGTTTTTGTTCCTAAAGGGTATGATTTTGACAACCTATTTAAAGCGGTTTACAAACACAAAGAAATCATCAACTATACCAAATACGCAAACAATTACGATTACAACAAAGCAGTCTTCTTAATGAGTCTTTTTAAAATTCAAGAAAATGGTTTTTTAATGCTCAAAGAAGATGAAAGTTATGCATCTCCTATTGCTTGCTTGTTTTATGAAACTTATGATGATTTATCTAGCCTAAAAAAGAAGCTAAAAGCAGATTCTGAAAAAATTCAATGTATTGCAACCGAGCTTTCTATTGAGGATTCTGTAAAATTAGGTACCACACAAAGACCTAAATTATGGAATTACGCAGATAACATAGATACTATTGAATTTTTGTTAATATCATAAAAAATCAATAAAAATAAATTGTTAAACTTAGAGCTAGAGACCTTAGAATTTTTAAATTTGTCCTTTCCAAAAATGAAACATAGAATGAAAAAACATAATTTTAGTGCAGGTCCTTCAATACTACCTCAAGAAGTATTTGAAAAAGCAAGTCAAGCAATTTTAGATTTTGAAAACACAGGACTGTCATTAATTGAAATTTCACACCGTAGTAAAGAGTTTGTAGCTGTTTATGATAAAGCAGTAGCTTTGGTTAAAGAAATTTTAAATGTACCAGCAACTCACGAAGTATTGTTTTTACAAGGTGGAGCTAGTATGCAATTCTTAATGACTGCTATCAACTTAATGAAAGTTGATGGAGGAAAATCTGCATACATCAATACAGGTGCATGGAGTAACAAGGCGTTAAAAGAAGCTAAAAACTTTGGAGAGGTTGTAGAAGTTGCTTCTTCTGCAGATACCAACCATAATTACATTCCTAAAGGATTTAACATTCCTAGCGATGTAGATTATGTACACTACACATCTAACAACACAATTTTTGGAACTCAGTTTAAAGAAACTCCAAAAACAGATGCTGTTTTAGTTGCAGATATGTCTTCTGATATTTTTTCTAAACCTGTTGATGTTTCTAAATTTGGAATTATCTATGCGGGTGCTCAAAAAAACTTAGGTCCAGCAGGTGCTACTTTGGTAATTATTAAAAAAGACATTCTAGGTAACACAGGTAGAACGATTCCTTCAATGTTGGATTATCAAATTCATATCAAAGGAGAAAGCATGTTCAACACGCCTCCTGTTTTTGCTATTTATGTTTCTATGTTAAACTTAGAATACATGAAATCAATTGGTGGTTTAGAGGCTATTGCTAAGAAGAATGAAGAAAAAGCAGCTTTGCTTTACAACGAGATTGACAACAATCCTTCTTTTGTAAACAACGTGGCTAAAGAAGATCGTTCTTTAATGAATGTAGTTTTCTTATTAAACGATGCTTCTAAAGATGCTGAATTTTTAGCTGCTTGTACAGAAGCTGGAATTAGCAACGTAAAAGGACACCGTTCTGTAGGAGGATTTAGAGCTTCTATTTACAATGCCATGCCTATTGAAAGCGTACAAGTTTTAATTGACGTAATGAAGAAATTTTAACGCTTATTTTAAGCAAAAAACAATAATTAAATGAAAGTTTTAGCAAACGACGGTTTAGCACAATCTGGTGTTGATGCCTTAGAAAAAGCAGGATTTGAAGTAATTTTAAACACAGTTGCTCAAGATCAATTAGAAAACTACATTAACGAAAACAACGTTGATGTAATCTTAGTAAGATCTGCAACTACTGTAAGACAAGAATTAATTGATGCTTGTCCTTCTTTAAAAATCATCGGTCGTGGTGGTGTAGGAATGGATAACATTGATGTACAATATGCAAAAGATAAAGGATTACACGTAATCAATACTCCAGCTGCTTCTTCTCACTCTGTTGGAGAATTGGTATTTGCTCACTTATTTGGTTTGGTACGTTTCTTACAAGATTCAAACAGAAACATGCCTTTAGAAGGTGATACTAAGTTTGGTGCTTTAAAGAAATCTTACGCTAAGGGAGTTGAGTTGAAAGGTCAAACTTTAGGAGTGATTGGTTTTGGTCGTATTGGTCAAGCTACTGCTAAAATTGCTTTAGGATTAGGTATGAAAGTAATTGCTTTTGATCCTTTCTTTGAAAAAGTAGATTTAGATTTAGAATTCTTTGATGGACAAAAAGTAAGCTTTACCATTAATACAACTTCTAAAGAAGAAGTATTAAAGAATGCTGATTTTGTTACTTTACACGTACCTGCTCAAGATGGTTACGTTATTGGTGCTCCTGAATTTAAAATCATGAAAAATACAGCAATCATTATCAACGCTGCTCGTGGTGGTGTAATTGATGAAGTTGCTTTGATTGAAGCTTTAGAGGCTGGTGAAATTTCAAAAGCAGCATTGGATGTTTTTGAAAGCGAACCTAAACCATCTATGAAAGTATTAATGAATCCTAACATTTCATTAACTCCACATATTGGTGCAGCTACTTTAGAAGCTCAAGACCGTATTGGAACTGAATTAGCTTCTCAAATTATTTCTATATTGAAGTAATTAGATATCGCATAAACATAAAAAAGCCCTTATTAATTTTAATAAGGGTTTTTTGATTTATAAAGTTTTATTTACTTACTCCATAATACGATTCTGCATACTCTTTACTTCTTTTTTCCAACGGTTTTCCTTTACTCCAATAACGAAAATATTTTACTTTAAATTCCTCATTTAATTTACTTTTTTCAGATGGTAAAGCACCAAACCACTTGTTAGACTCATTGTTAAAATTAATTTCTAAAGGTTGGTACCAATGTGTGTTTTCTGCCTCTCTAAATAAAACTCCATCAATATAAAAACGGATAAATTCTTCATCCCACTCAATTCCCCAAACATGATAATCATCTTGTAGACTAAAAGGGACTTTGTATTTTTTATTTCTACTAAAGTGCTCTTTAACACCACCATATTTTTCTGGAGATCTAAAAACATGAATGTTAGAATTCAAATCATTTTGTTGATTTCTAGTAACTGGAGAGTTTTCACAAAAATCTAGCTCTGTCCACCAATCTTTAGTTCCTAAAGAAGCCCAAAAACCAGATACCCAAGTGTCGTTCATTAATTTCATTTCCGCCTCAAAATAGCCATACAACACTTTTTGTTTGCTTTTTATAAAGCCAGCAGTATGGGTATATCCTTCTGGTAAAACTTCTTCTTTATTATGTTGATTGATTTTAAACACCAATTCACCACCTCTTAAACTTACATTAGATCCATGAAAATAAGTAGGTTGCCTTCCTTTCCATCCTGGATTGTTAGGATGCCATTTTTTAGTATCTAAACTTTTTTTATCAAATTCATCACTCATCAATGCTGACAATACCCACTTATTTTTATTCTCCTGATCAAATAAAGGATATTCATTGTTTGTTCTTTTGGGTGCCTTAGAAAAATCAATTTGATTTGTAAATTTTTCTTTTGGTTTGGTTTGTGAAAAACCTGTAGTAATTACGAATACACTCAGTACAATTAGTAGTTTATTTTTTTTCATTTTGGTATAATATGTTAAAATTGTTAAAGTACAGTAAGCTTAGAATACAACACCACACATAGTTTACGAACTAAACTTACAATTTTGTAAAATTCTAAAAAACAACTAGTCAAAGCTTGAACTATTTTGCATATAAATTGTACAATTTTATGGTAATGATTAAAAATGAATTCTTATATCTTTGTAGAACAACTAGACATTATGACAATTTCTCAAAACTTAACAAACATTCAGAAAACAATCCCTAAAGGAGTAACTTTAGTAGCTGTTTCTAAAACCAAACCTGTTTCTGATATTCAAGAAGCGTATGATGCTGGTCAACGTGTTTTTGGTGAAAATAAGATTCAAGAAATGGTTGCTAAGTATGATGAACTTCCCAAAGATATTTCTTGGCACATGATTGGACATTTACAAAGTAACAAAGTAAAATACATGGCTCATTTTGTGGATTTGATTCATGGAATAGACAGTTTCTCTACTTTGCAAGAAATCAACAAACAAGCCAAGAAACACAATAGAATTATCAACTGTTTGTTGCAATATAAAATTGCTCAAGAAGATTCTAAATTTGGATTGTCTCAAGAAGAAATCAATAATATTTTAAACTCCTACGACTATAAAAATATGGAGAACATAAAAATTGTTGGTTTGATGGGAATGGCGAGTTTTGTGGACGATGAAATTCAAATTAGAGAAGAATTTAAGTCCTTAAAAATCTTTTACGATCAATTAAAAGATCAACACACACAATTTAGCACTATTTCTATGGGAATGAGCGGAGATTACCCGTTAGCCATTCAAGAAGGAAGCAATATGATTCGTGTAGGAAGTGCCATTTTTGGAAATAGAAATTATACCAAATAAAAAAAGTTCCAGAAAATTCTGGAACTTTTTATTATTATTTGTATTTGTGATATTTAATCTTTGTAAACGTCACTTGGCCACTTATCATTTGAACCATTTAAATCTGGTAAAACTTTATCAGGATCAATTTCTGCAGATTTCAACTTTTTATCTGTTTTCAATAAATAATTCCAACTATCACCTCTTTGCCAAATTTCTACGGGAATGTCTTTAACTTCAGAAGTGCCATCTTCATAAGTCACTTTTAATTTAACTGGCATAGGAACATCTCCTCTATTCTCTAAAACAATAATATAATCTCCTTTATAGCCTTGTACGTAGTTGATGGCCAAATCTACATTTCCAGTTCCATAAAACCAACCTTTCCAGAACCAGTTTAGGTTTTCTCCTGCACCATTTTCCATCGCATTGAAAAAATCTGAAGGTTGTGGATGTTTGTAAGACCAATTTTTAATGTATTGCTTGAATGCATAATCAAAACGTTCTGGACCTAAAATATACTCACGCAACATTACCAATCCTAGTCCTGGTTTTCTGTATGCAGTATTTCCTAAATTACGAGTATTTACAATATCTGGATACGTATCAATTCCTTCTCTATTTTTTGAATTGTAAAAACTCATACTTTTTCTTCCTCTATTCAATGTATTTGGGTACTCTTCATTGTTAAAAGCTTTTGCACTGTAGTAGTTGATAAATGTATTAAAACCTTCATCCATCCAAGGGTACAAACGCTCATTAGAACCAACAATCATAGGAAACCAATTGTGTCCAAATTCATGATCCGTAACTCCCCACAAACGTGCTCCTTTGCTTTTAGAACTACAAAAACTTACTCCTGGATATTCCATTCCTCCAACATTAGAAGCTACATTTACAGCATTAGGATAAGGATACTCAAACCATTGGTTTGAATAATTTTCTACAGAAGCTTTGGTATATTCTGTAGAACGTCCCCAAGCTTCGTTTCCTCCTACTTCTTTAGGATATACAGATTGCGCTAAACTTTTTTTACCACTAGGCAAGTTGATTTTTGCAGCATCCCAAACAAAAGCTTTGGAAGTAGCAAATGCAACATCTCTTGTATTTTTCATAGTAAAATGCCAAGTAAGTGTTCCTTTATTTGTTGGTCTAGTTTTAGCAACATCGTTTACTTCTTCGGGTGTAATGATGTAAACTCGATCATCACTTTTAGAAGCTTCTTCCAAACGATTTCTTTCTGTAGATGTCAACACTTCTTTACTGTTTAACAACGCTCCAGAACCTACTACAATATGATCGTAAGGAACTGTAATTTTGTAATCGTAATTACCATAATCTACATAAAACTCTCCAGCTCCTAAATAAGGTTCTGTATTCCATCCTTTTACATCGTCAAACACGGCAACTCTTGGGTACCATTGCGCTATAGAATATACAGTTCCGTTTTCTGTATCCAATCTTCCCATTCTGTCCATTCCTGCTTTAGGAATTGCAAAAGTAAAGTCCATACTTACCGTTGCTACACCTTTTTTGGCAGGAATAGGCTCTTTAAAAAACACCTGCATTCTGGTATCAGAAATAATGTGTTTTGAAGACACTCCTCCTCTTTTGGTTGATTTAGCTTCTAAATTGGTAATGGTACAACCTCCATCTACATCTCCTGAATAACGATTTCCATTGATTGGAGTTGTTAACGTTCCTCTAGATGTTTCTTTAAAACGATTCTGTTCCACATACATCCAAATATAATTTAAATCGTAGGGACTCGTGTTATGATACGTCAAGGTTACATGCCCTGTAATCGTATTTTTTTCGTCATCTAAAGTTGCTTCAATGCTATAATCTGCCTGATTTTGCCAATATTGGTCACCAGGTTCTCCTAAAGCAGATCTATAAGGAGAGCTTTGACGGTACAATACTGGATTGAAATCACTTTGGTTGTTAGGTATTACCTCTTGAGCCGATACTGTAAACATCTGAAAAGTAAGCAGACTGAATATAGACCATTTAAAAATTCGTTTCATAAATTGGGATATATATTTTTATTAAAGCGAATAAAATTAACGCATTCATGCAAAGTAATCAAAAGAAAAGCTTAATTAAAAACATGTTTTTAGGCATGTTTTCATTAAGCTTTTCGAAACTAGAACTAATTACTATAAAAACTTACTTCTAAGACTCCATCATCTTTTTGTATTTGATGAAGAACAAATTTCCAATTAAAGAACAGCAAAACATTGCCAAACCTATCGGAATTAAATTATCTGAATGAAAAACGGCTATCAATGTACCAATACTAAAACCTAGTAAGAATCTAAATATTCCCAATGTAGCATTTGCAGATCCGCTTGTTTCTGGGTTGATATTTAGCAAAATGGCAGATCCATTTCCAAAAATCAATCCCAAGCTTCCTATAAAAAAGACAATCAACACAAATACATTCCAAAACGTATCAAAACCAAACACAAGTGTTGTTACCAATAATAAAGCGGTTACTAACTGCATTATCAATCCAACTCTCAATAGTTTTTGAGGTTCATAAAATTTTAAGAGGTAGGTATTTACTAATGACAAAACAATATTTAGTAAAATATTAGAGCCAAAAACAAGTGGAAAATTCTCAACAGATACATGTAGATATTCTATGTAAACAAAAGAAGCACTTGTAATAAAAACGTACAATCCTGAAATTGGGAAAGAAATCGTCATTAAAAAAATTACTGATTTTTTATCAGATAAAAACACTTTGTACTTTTCTATCAACTGCTTTCCGGTAATTTTTTTTGTTATTGATTCTTTCTTTTTAGATTCAGGCACCCCAATATAAAAGATGCTAAACAAAACAATAGCAAACAAAAACAAGAAGTAAAAAACACCATGCCATCCATGATAATGGGTGATAAACGCACCTATAACTGGGGCAAATAAAGGAGCCAACATCATAATCATAGAGGTGATTGTAATCAGTCTAGCAACTTCTTTTCCTTTGTACCAATCTCGGATAAACAAATTAGAAGTTACGGTAGCAAAACCTCCTCCAAAAGCCTGAACAATTCTTAAAAGCAGCACAACTTCTATATGATGACAAAAAGTAATCAACAAAGCAGAAAATCCGTAAAGTCCTATTCCTATCAAAGCAATGGGTTTTCTTCCAAAAGCATCAGACAAAGGACCTCCAAAAAAGTTACCAATAGCAAAACCTAAAAAATATAAAGTTATTGTCAACTCAATTATATTGATTTCTACTCCAAAGAAAGTAGCCATCAAAGGCATTGCTGATAAAAAAGAATCTATTGCAAATGGAGACAATGCAATTAATGCAGCCATTAAAATGGTGATAACCGTATGGTTATTTGTATTTATTTTAAAGCTTTTCATTTTTATAGTTGCATTTTAAAGTGTGCAAATTTAGACTCTAAAGAGAACAACTAAGCAATACAAAATTTCGAAAAAATGATACTTTTTAAGGTAGTTTTCTAAAAGCCAACGGAGTAATTCCTTGGTTATTCTTAAAGAATTTGATGAAATTTGTTGCTTCTTCAAATCCCATCTGATGTGCTATTTCTTCTACAGGTAAATTTGTTTGTACCAAAAGTGATTTGGCTCTTAACACTTGGTAATTCATCAGTACTTTCTTAGCGGTCAAACCTGTAGCTCTTTTCACACATTCTGACAAGTAAATTGGAGTGATGTTTAATTGGCTTGCATAATCAGAAATACTTTGATAACTCACCGTTTCTTTCAAAATCATTTCTTCAAACTTACTCGTAATTTCTTCGTAACGCTTCAACTTTACATTTCCGGATTCTCCTTTTAAAATCCTTTTAACATAATTTAATAAAATAGTTAAATACGACTGAATAATTTCTAAGCAATGAGCTTCGTTATTCTTGTGTTCTCTATGAATAACTTCTAAAATCTGCTTGATAAAAACTTGTTCTTCTTTACTGATTTTATAATATGGATAGGAACTCAATTTGAAAAAAGGAAAATCATACTGAAAATTGTATTGATGTTTGGCGGGTGTAAAAAACTTTGGAGAAAAGAAAATAATATATCCAATAGGTCTTTCAACCCGATGAATGGAAAGTGACTGCATGGGAGAAGTAAACGTAAGTGTGTCTTTAATTCCCTGAAAAGTGGTGTGCCCTATTTGAATTTTGTTTTTATTTTCTTCATAAAAAGAAATTTCAAAAAAACGTTTGTAGTGAGGAAAACTCTCAATTCTTTTGGCATAGTTCAATTCATCAAGCCTAAGAATATAAAAATAAGGAGAAATCATTTTTTTTGCCAAGTCCAATTCAGGCAACAATTCCTCTATTGTTTCAAATATTTTCACTTTTCAATTTTTGATATTTACAAAAATAGCAAAACTAAAATTTGTATTTCTGTTCTATCAATTTAATCCACAGATACAAACTCTTATCAAAACGTTATTTTTGTATAATTAAATGTTACAGAGGTCGTTTCTTTGATTTGACAAGGATATGCTATATTTGTGGTGAACAGCAACACTAAAAAGACTTGTTCTTAAAATGATTTCAACAATGTACGCAATTTTGGACATAGAAACTACCGGAGGAAAATTCAACGAAGAAGGAATGACAGAAATTGCCATACATAAATTTGACGGAAAAAAAGTTGTAGACAAATTTATTACTTTGGTCAATCCTGAAATCCCTATCCAACCTTTTGTAGTACAATTAACGGGAATTAACAACAATATGTTGCGTAATGCACCTAAGTTTCACGAAATAGCCAAGCAGATTGTAAACATTACCGAAGATTGTATTTTAGTAGCCCACAATGCCAATTTTGATTATAGAATTTTACGATTGGAATTCAGTCGTTTGGGTTACAATTTTGTGAAAGATACTTTGTGTACCGTTGAACTTAGCAGAAAATTAATTCCAGATCAAGATTCTTACAGCTTGGGCAAGCTCTGCAAGAGTTTAGGAATTCCCATGAGTGATCGCCACAGAGCTAATGGAGACACTATTGCAACGGTCAAACTTTTTAAAATGCTTTTGAACAAAGATATTGGTAAAGAAATTATCAAAGCCAATGTAAAGGTTGAAGGTAAAGTAAAAGTTAAAAGCAATGTGAATAGTCATTTTCAAAAATTGTTAGAGAAAGCTCCAAGAAAAACTGGAGTTTACTACGTTCATAACAAAGAGGGAGATATTTTATATACTAGTAAGAATAAAAATATTCGCAATGGTGTAAATCAATTGTTGTTACGAAAATCTAACAGAGCTAAAAGTTTACAGAAAAAGATTTTTGACATTAGCTACGAAGAAACAGGAAGTTTGCTTATTGCTGCCATTAAAAGTTTACAAACTGTTAGAGAAAACAAACCTAGGTTCAACACTAGCACATCTCAAAACATCCCAACAGTTGTGTTTAATATTGAGAATGCTCTTTTTATTGATTTGGGAAGAAATACTGCCGAAAAATCTATTTTCTTGTTAGAAAATGGACAATTGAAAGGTTATGGTTATGTAGAATTGGCACATCAAATTACGCATATAGACATTGTAAAGAATCTGATTACTCCTATTGAAGATAATTTATTCAACAGAGATCAATTCAAAAAATATTTAGACAAAGGCAAATTCAAAAAAATAATTCGTTTTGAATCCTAAAAAAAAACAGCAACACTGGAAAGAACGTTTGCATGAAATAATTTACGAGGCGGATACTCCCGCAGGTAAATTGTTTGATGTTGTATTGCTAATTTTAATTTTCATCAGTGTTTTGGTTGTAATGCTAGAGAGTGTAGGCTCTTTACAAACAACGTATGGAACTTATTTTCATATCATTGAATGGATCATCACCATTCTTTTTACCATTGAATATTTGTTGAGAGTTGCTACAGTTAAATCTCCATTAAACTATATTTTTAGTGTGTATGGATTGATTGATTTGGCCGCAACATTGCCCAAATATTTAGGTCTTTTTATTTTAAACACAGAAGCACTTTTAATTCTTAGAGCACTAAGATTGCTACGCGTTTTTACCATTTTAAAATTGGTGAGATATGTAGGAGCTTCTAATGATTTGCTCAAGGCAATCAAAGCGAGTAGGGCTAAAATTGGTGTGTTTGTGTTTGCTGTTTTAATTCTTTCTATCGTTTTAGGAACTATTATGTATTTGATAGAAGGGAATGCAAACAGTGGTTTTACAAGTATTCCAAGAAGTATTTATTGGATTATTGTAACCATGACTACCGTAGGTTATGGAGACATTGCTCCTGTAACGGCTTTAGGACAATTTTTTGCTTCTATTGTAATGATTATGGGATACGGAATTATAGCTGTTCCTACAGGAATTGTTTCTTCTGAATTTAGCGATCTTAAAAAAACACCTACAAATACAAAAGTTTGTAGCAATTGTAACGAATCTAAACACGGTGACAATGCAAAATATTGCCACCAATGTGGATACATATTATAAGACCTTATGAATTATTTAATCACAGTTGTAGGTCCAACAGCCATTGGAAAAACAGCATTGAGCATTCAATTGGCCAATCATTTTAAGGCAGAAATCATTTCTTGTGATTCTAGACAATTTTTTAAAGAAATGACCATTGGTACCGCAGTTCCAGAACCCGAAGAACTAGCTGCTGCAACACACCACTTTATCCAAAATAAAAGCATAAAAGAAACATACAGCGTAGGACATTTTGAGCGTGAAGCTATAGAAAAACTGAACGAGTTATTTACTCAACACAACGTGGTTGTAATGGTGGGCGGAAGTGGTTTGTACGTAGATGCTGTATTAAATGGATTGGATGATTTTCCTAATGTAGATCCCAAAATTAGAGAAGAACTTAACACTAGACTAGAAACAAAAGGGTTAGATGATTTACAATCTCAACTAAAAATATTGGATCCTGAAACCTATGATCAAATTGCTATAGACAATCCACATAGAGTTATTAGAGCTTTGGAAATTTGTATTGGTAGTGGACAGACATACAGTTCTTTTAAAAACAAACCCAAATCTCCTAGAAATTTTACACCTATCAAAATAGGTCTAACCGCAGATAGAGAAATTATTTACGAACGCATCAACCGTAGAGTAGATATTATGATGGAAAAAGGATTGCTAAAAGAAGCTCAAGAACTACATTCCTTAAAACACTTAAACGCTTTACAAACGGTTGGATATAGAGAATTGTTTGATTTTTTTGATCATAAAATAACTCTAGATTTTGCTATTTCTGAAATCAAGAAAAACTCTAGACGATTTGCAAAAAGACAATTGACTTGGTTTAAAAAAGATGAAAATACATTGTGGTTTGATTTTCAAACAGAAATTCAACAGATTAAATCTACTCTTGAAAAGTTACTGAAATAACCATTTCTTATTTTTAAACGTTTTCATTAAGTCTTCTATTTTAGAAGACTTTTTTTACTTCATAAACGATCCTCTCCTACTTTAAGTTGGTTTAAAACTTCTGATATTAACCTTCTTAAAATCCATTTTCTCATTGTATTCAAAAAAGAAACAATCTTTTTTTATTTTTTTTCAGAATATTTAACTGTGAATCAAACCCTTATAAAACCTAGAGAGATAACGCTTTTTTAGGCTTCAAAAAACAACCGAAACAAAAACCAAACAGTACTTTGTTTTGCATAGTACTAAATTATTACATAGATTTGTCACATCAAAACAAATCAAAATTGTAAACCATGAAAAAAAATAGTGAAAACACCAGCGCTTTTTTAATTCACTTAAGCGCATTTGCCAACTACATCTTTCCCTTTGGAGGAATCATTGTTCCCTTGATTTTGTGGCAAACAAAAAAAAGTGAAAGCAATTATTTAGATGAACAAGGAAAAGAAGTCGTTAATTTTAACATCAGTTACTTGCTGTACCAGTTTGTATTTGCTACAATAAGTGTTCTGATTGTTATTTTTTCTTTTTTTAAACACATTCCTTTTTTAGAACATTTAGAACATCTAGATTCCATTAATTTTGAAGCTTTCATTGAAGAACGTCATTTTATAATTCCCTTATTTATTTTTTCAATTTGTGGATTTTTTGCAACCTTAAAATTTATACTCATCATTACTGGAGCATTAAAAGCACACAAAGGAGAAAAATATGCCTATCCTTTTACCATCTCTTTTATCAAATAACAACAAATAACTCTCTATGAAGATTGAAAACACAAAAGCACAAATGCGAAAAGGAGTTTTGGAATATTGCATTCTTTCCATCTTACAAAATGGAGATGCCTATACTTCAGAAATTCTATCAACCTTAAAAAGTGCAGAAATGATTGTAGTAGAAGGAACTATATACCCTCTATTAACACGACTAAAAAATGCAGGTTTGCTCAGTTACCGTTGGGAAGAATCTACTTCTGGACCTCCAAGAAAATACTATGTACTAACAGAAAATGGGGTCCTGTTTTTAAAAGAACTAGATACTACCTGGTCTAATTTAATCAACGCTGTCAACCTAATTACAAGTCAAAAAAACTAACAACATGAACAAAACTATCAATATAAACTTAGGAGGGTTCTTTTTTCACATAGACGAATCTGCCTACCAAATTTTAAAACGCTATTTAGAAGCCATTTCTAACTCTCTAAGTGATGACCCACAAGGGAAAGACGAAATTTTAGCCGATATAGAAGCAAGAATTAGTGAACTTTTATCTGAAAAAATTCAAGACAAAAGACAGGTTGTTAATGAACAAGACATTCAGAGCATTATCAAAATTATGGGAGAACCCGAAGATTATGCAGATACCGAAGATGCCTATACTGAACATAATTCTTCGTACCGAACAAAAGGAAATCCTGTAAAAAAATTATTCAGAGATGGAGAAGATAAATTTTTAGGAGGTGTTGCTTCAGGAATTGCACATTATTTTAACACCGATCCGATATGGATTCGAATTGCCTTGATTCTATTATTAGCCGCAGGTGGTTTTGGAGTCTATACCTATATTATTTTATGGATTTTACTTCCTGAAGCAAAAACTACAGCAGAAAAATTACAAATGCAAGGTGAGCATGTAAACATCAACAATATTGAAAAGAAAATTAGAACTGAATTTGAAAACGTTAGTAATAAAATTAAAAACACAGATTACAGCGGAGCAAAAATTGGTTTTCAAGCTTTTTTAGACAATGTAGGGATCATTCTTATTCGTTTGTTTAAAATTTGTACTAAAATTATAGGTGTATTTTTAATTATTATTTCTTCTATTTTAATGGTCTCCTTGGTTCTAAGTGCTTTTTCATTTAGTTCTTTAGAAATGTTAGGAATCAATCACGATTTAAGAGAATCTCTTCCTTTCCTATACCAATCAAGCATTCCTAGTTGGCTATTGTCTATCGCTATGCTTATCTCCTTCGTAATTCCATGTTTGCTACTCTTCTTTTTAGGAATTAACATTGTGTCTAGTAAAACAAAACCTCTTAATAAAATTGCATTTACATCATTATTTATTTTGTGGATTTGTGCCATTTTAAGCTTGGTATTCTCTGGTCTTGAAAATTATTCGTTAAATGCTGTTGAAGGTTCTAAAGTAAAAACAGATACGATAGAAATGCTACCTAGTGACACATTGTATGTAAAAACGATGAATAACGACAATTTTATTTTTAAAAGTCAATTGATGAGAAATTCCAATCAAGAGATAATTTCTGACAATAATGTTCAAAAAATTTACAGTAGTAATATTTACATCAACATTAAAAAGAGTGAGTCAGATGAACCTTATTTAAAAATTAGAAAAAAATCTGAAGGAAATAGTTTGACTAGTGCTCTAGAAAATGCAGAAAAAATAAGTTACGGTTATCAGTTTACAGACAATCAAGTGATGTTTGATAGCTACTTTTTAAGTCCGATGGATAGTAAATTTAAAGACGAAATGGTTTCTGTTGATTTGTATCTACCCGAAGGAATGACTCTAGTTTTAAACGAATCTTCTAAAAATTTTATTCACAACTACAAAACCACAAAAAGGTTGAAATTTTGGCAATTGATCAACCACCATTTTACCATGACTCAAAAAGGGCTAAACTGTACCGATTGTGAATTAGACCAACATGAAAATATTTAAAAATCAACAAACTATGAAAACTATTTTAACAAAACTAACACTTATTTTAGTACTTGTAGCCTCGCTATCAAGTTGTGCTTTTGATACTAGAGAAAAACTAAAAGGTAACAAAAATGTTATCAAAGAACTTAGAGAAGTAACAGAAACGTTTGACAATTTAAAAGTTGCTCAAGGAATCAATCTTTTTGTAGGAATGGATTCAGAAGCTACCATTAGTGTAGAAGCCGATGAAAATGTTATAGAACACATTAAAACTGAAATTTCTGACGGTTTATTAAATATTTACATCAAAGGTTTTTCTATCTATTCTAGCACTAAAAATGTTTATGTTACTTTGCCAAATCTATCTTCTATAAAAGCAAGTAGCGGAAGTTCTGTAATTTCTGAAAACTTATTGATGAGTGATGATTTAAACATTAAAAGTTCTAGCGGTTCTGAAATACAATTGGATGTGGATACAGAAAACATACAAACCACAGCAAGTAGCGGTAGTTCCATAAATATTAAAGGAAAAACAATAATTTCTATGGTAGAATCTAGCAGTGGTAGTTCTATTCAAGTTTCCGATTTAAAAAGTAAAAAAACAACAGCTATTGCCAGTAGTGGTTCAAACATTGATCTTTATTCATCTCAAGAATTGATAGCAAAAGCCAGTAGTGGATCTAGTATTCATTACAAAGGAAATCCTGAAATAGTGAACAAAAAAACATCTTCTGGAGGAAACGTTTCTAAAAAATAAACCTATTCTAAAAATAAAAGCTACCTAATTAGGTAGCTTTTATTTTTCTATATATTGATCTGATACTTATTCTACTGTTACCGACTTTGCCAAATTTCGTGGTTGATCTACATTACATCCTTTAAAAACCGCTACATGATATGAAAACAATTGCAACGGAATTACAGACACAATAGGCTGTAACATGTCTGAAACTCTTGGCACTTTAAAAACAAAATCTGCCACGTGAATCATATCACTATCATCTTCATTAATTACTGCCAAAATAGGTCCCTTACGCGCTTTAATTTCTTGTGCATTGGACACCAATTTATCGTAGTATTCATTATTTGTCGCCACAATAACTGTTGGTAAAGATTCTTCAATCATGGCAATAGGTCCGTGTTTCATTTCTGCTGCCGGATATCCTTCTGCGTGTATGTATGATATTTCTTTCAACTTTAAAGCACCTTCTAAAGCTATCGGAAAATTGATTCCTCTTCCCAAGAACAAAAAACTGGTAGTTTGTGTATAATTCTTAGCGATGGATTTTATATGCTCGTTCGTAGAAAAAATCTTATTTACCTCTAAGGGTAGTGTTTTGATTTCCTCTACCAATGCACTTGCTTTTTCCTGAGAAATGGTATTTCTTTCCACACCTAATTGAATTGCTAAAAGTGAGACAACAGCTACCTGAGCCGTGAATGCTTTTGTAGAAGCTACACCAACCTCAGAACCCGCATAAGTATAAGCTGTAAAATCACATTCCCTAGCCATAGATGATCCAAAAACATTGCAAATACAGAAAGTAGTAGCTCCTTTAGATTTGGAATAACGCAAAGCTGCCAAGGTATCGGCAGTTTCACCAGACTGAGAAATTGCCATTACAATATCACCTTCGGTAATGATAGGATTTCTATATCTAAATTCCGAAGCATACTCTACCTCTACAGGAATTCTAGCCAATTCTTCTATAATATATTCTCCAACAATACCTGCGTGCCATGAAGTACCACAAGAAACAATGATAATTCTATTGGCTTTGATCAATTTATCTTTTAAAACGTCTAAGTTTTCAAAATTGATATTTGTATTTTCCGTATTTAAATGACTGTATAACGTATTTTTTATGGTTTCTGGTTGTTCAAAAATCTCTTTAAGCATGTAATGCTCATACTTACCTTTGCTGACTTTGTTTAAGTTCAAGTCAATATTTTTAACTCTATAAGGTTTTTGAACACCATATATGTCTGTAATCTTCAACTTTTTTCCTCTTTCTAAAACCACCACCTCATCGTCATTCAAATAAACCAACGATTGTGTGTGTTCTACAATAGGAATTGCATCTGATGCTACGTAAAATTCTTCATTAGTTTCTGTAACCCCAATTGCCAATGGACTTCCTTTACGAGTAACCACCATTTTATTAGGCTCTTTTTTATCCATTACCGCTAAAGCATACGCTCCATTAATACCTTGCAATGTTTTTTTTAGAGCATCTTCTATATTCAAATGATTTTTCTCTTGCACAAATTGAATATAATTCACCAGGACTTCTGTATCCGTTTGACCTATAAATGTATATCCATGCTTGATCAACTCGTCTTTTAAAAACTTATAGTTTTCAATAATTCCATTGTGAACAATAACAATTTCTCCATTGTTAGATTTATGAGGATGTGCATTTTGTTCTGTAGGCTCTCCATGAGTTGCCCAACGAGTATGTGCAATTCCCATAGACAAACCCTTCACACGCTCGTCTATACTTTCTTCTAAATTAATTACTTTTCCTGGTTGTTTGTAAATTAGAAAATCACCATTTAAAACAGCAATCCCTGCACTATCGTATCCTCTATACTCTAATTTTTTTAATCCATCAACTAAAATTGGTGAAGCCTCCTTATTCCCAATATACCCTACAATTCCACACATATTTTTCTATTTTATTCCTTTAACTAAAGTAATTAATTTGTGAGCTCTATTCTTTTTATCTTCTATATGCTCTAGAATATCTACAACCGTTATATTGGTTTCAAAAACACCTCTAACACTTTTAAAATCTGCTAATTTTTCTTCTTGATTTCCATCGGCACCAAAACCTACATGCGTGTGCAAATCAAACTCTTTACTTGCATCTTTGTATAGAAAATCTCCCAACTCAATAACTGAGCTTTCCCATTTTTCTATAATTTCAATAAATTGATCTCCCGTGATTTCTTTAAGATTAACTTTATAAAATCTTTCTAACAAATCCAAAGCCCAATTTCGCTCGTACTCTCTATATTTTTTATGGATTTTATGCAGTTCTTCATTAATTACCTCAGACGATGTAATTTCTTTATTTTCTACTTTTTGGATAAACTCATCCATTTTAGAAATAGGACACAACATTCCAGCAACATCAATCCATTTTCCTTTTCCAATTTCCGAAGTGGGTTGCAACGCATTTCTCAACTCTTCAATAGTCGTAATATTCTTCTTTCTTAATGTACTGACTATAATATTTCCAATAAAATTATGAATCAACTTAGTGTACAGGCCTATTCCTTTATGCAAACTAGACTTTTTAATAGCCATATCTTGATATGTATATTCATCTAGTTTATCTCCAGAAAACACTAAAATATCTTGTAAGTGCTTTAATCCTTTGGTAACTTTTAGCATTGTGTAAGGACTAACCGTATTAAAATTCACAATGTCCAATCTATTTTTTTCAGACCTGCTATCTCTTTTCGGCCATTTTTGAGCATCACGTATAATTCCAACGCTTTTTAAATTGGCTCCAGGTGCTAAATATGATTTGTTCTTACTTTCTATCAAATAAGAAAATGGAAAATCAGAAGAATCTACATTTTGATAATGTCGTCCCATCACCAAAGTAAAAGGACCTATTTTAGATGGCCAAATTACGTAAGAATTACTAGTTGTTTTAGCTCCACGCTCCATAATTCCCTGATGCACTGGACCTAACTTATACATATGATTGCTCTGATTAGAACCACTACCAGCATTCATAAAAGAAAACAAACCAGCTATTAGCAATGTAGATTTATGATGTGTTACGGTATATGGACCTGCAAAAATAGAGCATGCTTCTCCGTTATAACCTTGAGAATTTGCAAAAAAGACAGAATGATCTACAGAATAATGTTTGTCTATTTTACATCCTTGTCCTACAAAACAATTAGACAATATAGAAGCATTGTCTATAACGGAATCACTAGAAATGATAAAATTCATTATTTTCACATCTGTTCCTATATATATAGGGGCATCTGGCTTGGAGTTGATACTTCCGTTGATCAACTTAGAAACAGATCTTATTTTTGTATTGCTCCCTATAAAAACCCCTTTGATGGTTTCTGTATTCAGAATCATAACATCGTCTTCTATAATTCCTACATTAGAAACAACAGATTCTATATACCCATCTATCATGGACAACAATTGTTCTACCAACAACGTTTTATGACGATACAATGCCAAGAAATAAGCTACTTGGGCAGATAAATGATTGTAAATAGGAATTCTTCTTCCTCCTCCTTCATTGATAACATCTACCAAAACACCGTTTCCAAAAGTACAATCTCCTTCAACGGCAATTATTCCAACATTAAAAATTAAGACATTGTCTCCTATATGATAATTCGCAATATAAGATTCCACATTTTTAATAAACGGATTGTCTCCAATACGACAATTGTGAAGATGTACGTTCTCAATAACATTGTGACTACGAACACCACCATAAAAAGTTCTTTCTCCCTCAATATTACCAATATAGTTTTCTCCAGAAAAAACTACATTCTTAATTTTAGAGATATTCGTAGTTGGTTTAATATACAAACTATCCCAAGCATCCGAAGAACAACCTTGAATTTTTAATTGTTTCACCAACTCGCTGGGAATAATGATATAATTTTTCAAGATTTATAAGGTTTTATTAACCAAATATAGAAAATAAACTCTGAAAGATACTGGCTCGCATGTTAAAAAAATCTATTTTTATCATGTCTAAAAGTACACATTTATGGAGCATTACATTGGGGTCATCGGAATCCTATTTTTACTACTTGTCGCTTATCTTCTGAGCAACAACAGACTAGCAATTTCTATCAAAACAATTCTATGGGGACTAGGTTTACAACTTGCTTTTGCATTATTAATACTAAAAACTAGAGTAGGTCTTCCATTTTTTAAATTTTTTGATAGTTCTATAAAAAAACTACTAGAATATGCTGACAAAGGTGGTGATTTTCTATTTTCATCTTTTATTACTGGACAAGTAGAAGCTCCCATCATAAATTTTGCTGTTAGAGTCTTACCTACAATCGTTTTCTTCTCTGCTTTGATGGCTTTTTTCTATCATATTGGAATTATGCAGTGGATTGTTAAGTTAATTGCTAAAGTTTTTCAAAAAACAATGAAAACGAGTGGTAGTGAAACTTTAAGTGTTGTAGGAAGTATTTTTGTAGGGCAAACTGAAGCTCCTTTGCTTGTAAAACCTTACGTAAAAAACATGACCAAATCTGAGTTGATGACTATAATGGTAGGTGGTTTTGCAACAGTTGCTGGTGGTGTTATGGCTATTTATGTAAAAATGCTACATCAAATACCCAACATTGCAGGTCATTTAATGGCTGCTTCCATTATGAGTGCTCCCGCAGCTATCGTAGTTGCTAAAATCATGTATCCTGAAACTGAAAAATCAGAAACAGAAGGAACTCTAAACACAAACATAGAAAAAACAGCCAACAATAGTATTGAAGCTATTGGAGACGGAGCTATAGATGGATTGAAACTTGCTGCTAATATTGCTGCAATGTTAATTGCCATTGTTGGAATGGTGGCTTTGATTAACGGAATGTTACACTTTATCAACACTTCTTTGTCTGAAATTTTTGGTTATATGTTTCAACCTTTGGCCTTTTTGATGGGAATCCCTTGGAGCGAATCACATGTATTTGGTACGTTGTTAGGTGAAAAAATTGTATTGACAGAGTTGATTGCATATAAAGATTTAGCAATTCTTAGAAGCAACAATGAAATTTCAGATCGTTCTGCTACTATTGCTAGTTATGCTTTGTGTGGTTTTGCCAACTTTGCTTCTATCGGAATTCAAATGGGAGGAATTAGCGCTATTGCTCCAAATAGAAAAAAAGACATTTCTAAACTAGTCTTAAAAGCTATGGTAGGTGGTGCAATTGCCTCATGGATTACGGCTTGTTTGGCAGGACTTATTCTTTAAAATCAATTATTTAACTTTTAGTTAAGTTCCTTTTAACAGTTTTGGCATAGGTTTGTACGCTAAAGTATTTACATTACTATGCCTTCAACAAAAAAGAAACAAAAAAGAAAAGTAGATGTCGTTGTTGTTTCTGACATACACTTAGGTACCTATGGCTCTAGAGCTAAAGAATTACTAAACTACCTAAAAACTATTGAGCCTAAAAAACTCATTCTAAATGGTGATATCATAGATATATGGCAATTTAAGAAACGATACTTTCCTAAACCACATATGAAAGTGATAAAATACATCACTTCCTTAGTTTCTAAAGGAACTGAAGTATATTATATCACAGGAAATCATGACGAAATGTTACGCAAATTTGTTGGTTTTGAAATTGGAAACTTTCAGTTGGTTAACAAATTGGTATTAGAACTAGATGGTAAAAAGGCTTGGTTTTTTCACGGTGACGTTTTTGACGTTACTATGCAGCATTCCAAATGGTTGGCAAAGCTAGGAGGTATTGGATACGATTTACTAATTATGATCAACACACTTGCCAACTGGATAAGTGAAAAAGTGTTAGGCAGAGGTAGAATTTCTTTTTCCAAAAAAATAAAAAACAGTGTAAAATCTGCTGTTAAGCACATCAATAGTTTTGAAGACACCGCAGCAGAAATTGCTTTTTTAAATGGATACGATTACGTGGTTTGTGGTCACATTCACCAACCGCAACAACGAATCATAACCAACAGCCAAAACGAATCTTTGATGTACTTAAACTCAGGAGATTGGATTGAAAACCTAACTGCTTTAGAATACAAAAACAAAAAATGGACGATCTATCAATATCAAGAAGATATAGAAGCTCAGAAATTAAACCCAACAGATCACGACAATGAAAATGATTTAGGAAAAGCGGATTTAAAAAACAAAGACCTTTTTCAAGCATTGATCAAAGAAATTAACGTTATTGATGAAAAAAACATCCGATAACTATGAAGGTACTCTACGCAATACAAGGTACAGGTAACGGACATTTAAGTAGATCTAGAGATATTGTACCCATTCTACAAAGAAAAGTAGATTTAGACATATTGGTAAGTGGTGTACAAGCCGATGTAAGTCTTCCTTTTGAAATAAAGTATCAACTACATGGTATGAGTTTTATCTTTGGAAAAAAAGGAGGTGTTGACTTAAGAAAAACTTATAAAAATTCTGATATAAAAAAATTCAGAAAAGAAATAAATCAAATCAATATTGAACAATACGATTTGGTGATCAATGATTTTGAACCTGTTTCTGCATGGGCTGCCAAACTACACAAAATTCCTTGCGTATCTATGAGCCACCAAGCTGCCGTAAATGCCAAAGAAAGCCCCAAACCCAAAAAGAGAGATTTTGTAGGAGAACGAATTTTAAAGCGTTACGCTCCTACCGATTCTTATTATGGTTTTCATTTTAAGAAATACAACCAACATATTTACACACCTGTTATTCGTAATGAAATTAGGAAATTACAACCTTCTAAAAACAATCATTACACCGTTTATTTGCCTGCTTATGGAGATAATAAGCTTATTGATTTTTTCAGTAATTTTAAACAAACAACTTGGCAAATATTTTCTAAGCATACCCAAAAGGCATATTCTGTAGGTTCTATTTTTATTGAACCCATCAACAACGAGCGATTTTTAAAAAGTTTTGAAACTTGTAAAGGTGTTATTTGTGGAGCTGGATTTGAAACTCCTGCAGAAGCTTTGTTTCTAGAAAAAAAACTATTGGTAGTTCCAATGAAAAATCAATACGAGCAACAATGCAATGCTGCTGCTTTGATGGAATTAGGAATTCCGATCATCAAAAAATTAAAACCTTCTAACATTCAAATAGTGCACGAATGGCTAGAAGAAGAACAATATATTGACGTTTTTTACCCTGACGAAACGGAAAAAATTATAGATTTGATTTTAGAAAAATTCAGACCATAAAAAAAGCTCTCTATAATAGAGAGCTTTTTATTTATATAAATTCTTGGATTCTTAAGCCAATACTTCTTGTACTTTTTCAGCAGCTTCTTGAAACTCTGTAGCAGAAATTACATTCAATCCTTCTTCAGCATCAATCAACGCTTTTGCTTCTACTGCATTGGTTCCTTGCAAACGAACAATAATTGGAACGTTTATTTTGTCTCCCATATTCTTGTAAGCATCTACAACCCCTTGTGCTACACGATCACAACGAACAATACCTCCAAAAATGTTTACCAAAATAGCTTTTACATTAGGATCTTTTAAGATAATTCCAAAAGCAATCTCTACTCTTTCTGCATCTGCAGTTCCTCCAACATCTAAAAAGTTAGCTGGCTCTCCTCCTGCTTGCTTGATCAAATCCATAGTTCCCATTGCCAATCCTGCTCCGTTTACCATACATCCTACATTTCCATCTAAGGCAACATAGTTCAACCCTGCTGCTTTTGCTTCTACTTCTGTTGGGTGTTCTTCACGAATGTCACGCAATTCGATAAAATCTTTATGACGGTACAATGCGTTTTCATCTAAAGAAACTTTTGCATCTACTGCTAAAATTTTATCATCTGATGTTTTTAACACTGGATTGATTTCAAACATTGCAGCATCTGATTTTTCATAAGCTGTAACCAAAGCAGAAATAAATTTGGTCATTTCTTTAAAAGCAGTTCCTGACAATCCTAAATTAAATGCAATTTTACGTGCTTGAAATGGTAAGATTCCTGTAGCAGGATCAATTTCCTCAGTAAAAATCAACTCAGGTGTTTTTTCAGCAACTTCTTCAATATCCATACCTCCTTCTGGAGAATACATCACCATATTTTTACCTGTAGCTCTGTTTAACAACACAGAAACATAATACTCTTCTGTTTCACTCTCACCAGGATAATAAACATCTTCTGCTATTAAAACTTGATTTACCAACTTTCCTTCTGCCGAAGTTTGAGGTGTTACCAACATCATTCCAATAATATCATTAGAAATTGATTTAACCTCGTCTAAGTTTTTAGCCAACTTAACTCCACCTCCTTTACCACGTCCACCAGCGTGAACCTGAGCTTTAACAACGTACCAACTTGTACCTGTTTCTTCTGTTAATTTCTGGGCTGCTGTAACAGCTTCTTCTGGTGTAGATGCAACAATTCCTCGTTGAATTCTAACTCCAAAACTATTCAAGATTTCCTTCCCTTGATATTCGTGTAAGTTCATTATTGTTGTTGTTTTGTATTTATGAGAATCACAGAGCAATAATAACAATTCTAGCAAAGACTTTATCAAAAAAAAAGGCAGAAAATTATATTTTTTTTAACAACTAAAAATTTTAACTTATTTTTGGTATTTGTCAAAAAAAATGAAGTGTTGAATTGTGTGCATTTGAAAACGAAACAACACTTCTACTAGTTTTTAATTACAATTTAAACTTATCTTAAAATTGAATCGACTATCTGCATAGAAAAGCCTTCTCATTTTCATGAAAAGGCTTTTCTATTTTTTATAAATTAACTTAATTCCTTAAGCCAATACTTCTTGTACTTTTTCAGCAGCTTCTTGAAACTCTGTAGCAGAAATCACATTCAATCCTTCTTCAGCATCAATCAACGCTTTTGCTTCTACTGCATTGGTTCCTTGCAAACGAACAATAATTGGAACGTTTATTTTGTCTCCCATATTCTTGTAAGCATCTACAACTCCCTGTGCTACACGATCACAACGAACAATACCTCCAAAAATGTTTACCAAAATAGCTTTTACATTAGGATCTTTTAAGATAATTCCAAAAGCAATCTCTACTCTTTCTGCATCGGCAGTTCCTCCAACATCTAAAAAGTTAGCCGGCTCTCCTCCTGCTTGCTTGATCAAATCCATAGTTCCCATTGCCAATCCTGCTCCGTTTACCATACATCCTACATTTCCATCTAAGGCAACATAGTTTAAGCCTGCCGCTTTTGCCTCGACTTCTGTTGGATGTTCTTCACGAACATCTCTATAATCAATATAATCTTTATGGCGGTACAATGCGTTTTCATCTAAAGAAACTTTAGCGTCCACTGCTAATATTTGATCATCTGCAGTTTTAAATACTGGGTTGATTTCAAACAAAGAAGAATCTGAACCTTCGTACGCTTTGTACAAAGCCATTGCAAACTTGGTCATGTCTTTAAAAGCTGCTCCAGACAATCCTAAATTAAAAGCAATTTTACGTGCTTGGAATGGTAAAATTCCAGTTGCAGGATCTATTTCTTCTGTAAAAATTAACTCAGGAGTTGCTTGAGCAACCGCTTCAATATCCATCCCTCCTTCTGGAGAGTACATAATCATATTTTTACCTGTAGCTCTGTTTAGCAACACAGACATATAATATTCCTCAGGCTTAGAAGGTCCATCATAATATACATTTTCAGAAATCAATACTTGATGTACTTCTTTCCCTTCTGCCGAAGTTTGAGGAGTTACCAACATCATTCCTATGATTTGTTCAGCATACATTTTAACTTCCTCTATAGATTTAGCGATTTTTACACCACCTCCTTTACCACGTCCACCAGCGTGTATTTGTGCTTTTACTGCAAAAACAGTACATCCTTTTTCCGCATGGATTTTGTTTGCAGCCTCCAATGCTTCTTCTGGAGTTGTAGCAACAAGCTCCATAGGTACTTTAACTCCAAAACTTTTTAAAATCTCTTTCCCTTGGTATTCATGTAAATTCATAAAAATCTGTCTTAAAATATTATGTTCATCTCAAAAGTATAAATAACCCCTAACAATATTTAAAAATGATAAGTATTTAACAAAAAAGCAAAATTCATATCTTTTTTAGTATTTTCGTTCGGTTAGATTTCACCTATGATAATTGCAAAAAACATCCAAAAAACCTTTAATCAAACTACTGTATTAAAGGGAATTGACCTCCATATTAAAAAGGGAGAAGTAGTGGCCATTGTAGGTCCATCTGGGGCAGGAAAAACCACATTGTTACAAATTTTAAGCACTTTGGACAAACCCGATCTTAATTCTGAAAGCGAATTAAGCATCAACAACACCTCACCTATACATTTAAACGATAGAAAAATATCTGACTTTAGAAATCAACATATTGGATTTGTTTTTCAATTTCATCAATTGTTACCTGAATTTACAGCATTGGAAAATGTTTGCATCCCCGCATATATTGGGCATAAAAACAACAACAAAACACAAAAAAGAGCTCTGGAATTATTAGACTTTTTAGGAATTAAAAACAAGGCAAACAACAAACCTAGTCAACTTTCTGGAGGAGAACAGCAACGTGTAGCCGTAGCCAGAGCATTGATCAACCAACCTGCTATTGTTTTTGCTGACGAACCTAGTGGTAATTTAGATACTGAAAGTGCAACCAACTTACACGATTTGTTTTTTCAACTACGAGATCAATTCAACCAAACATTTGTAATTGTAACTCACAATGAAAAATTGGCAAATATGGCAGACCGAAAGCTAGTACTAAAAGACGGAAATATAGTAAACTAAACAGATGATTGGAATTATTAGTGCCATGCACGATGAACTAGCTGAACTTTTACATGTTTTAAAAGATAAAAAAACAACCATTTTAGGGAACCGAGAATACTACACTGGTAACATTAACAACACTCCCGTAACTATTGTGTTTTCTAAATGGGGAAAAGTTGCTGCTGCCATTACAACCACTCAGTTGATTGCTACTTTTCAACCTTCTGAAATTATTTTTACAGGTGTTGCAGGTGGTATTGATGCTGATTTAAATATTGGAGATCTTGTGTATGGAACACAATTGGTACAACACGACATGGATGCAAGTCCTTTATTTCCAAAATTTGAGATTCCATTGTTAGGAAAATCTTTTTTCAAAACCTCTGAAAACCTAAAATTACATCAATGTATTGTTGATTTTAACGAGCATTATTTTACTCACATTTCCGAACAAGAAGCCAATGACTTTAATATATCTAAGCCAAAACTAGTTTCTGGATTGATTGCTAGCGGAGACGAATTTATCAGTGATGTTCAGTCTATTGAAATCTTGAAAAAAAACTTACCCAACTTGCAATGTGTAGAAATGGAAGGAGCTTCCGTAGCTCAAGTTTGCGAAGAATATCAAATACCTTTTAGCATACTCAGAATTATTTCTGACAAAGCAGATGCTAGTTCCCCAATTGACTTTCCTTTGTTTACAAAGAAGATTGCTAGCAAATACGCAAAAGGCATCCTTCAAAATTATTGCAGTTAATTTTAGTTTCTGTATCTTTGACCAACATTTAAACAATGACAAGAAACGCAAAACAACCTTTCGCGATGCTACTTTCTGCTCAATTGAGCACAATTGTTTATTTCCTTACAACAACCATTTTTCCTTTTCCTTTTCCATATAAATTGACGAATTTAAAAGCATGAATGTACTATTAAAATCAGCTACTGTTTTTGACCCTAAAAGCGACCATCATTCTCAAAAAAATGATATTTTAATCACCAACGGATACATCTCTGAAATCAACAAATCTATTGTATGTCCAGAAAATCATACAGAAATTGAACTTGACGATCTAACTGTTTCCAACGGTTGGTTTGATGCAAGTGTAAGTTTTGGAGAACCTGGTTATGAAGACAGAGAAACTATTGCCAACGGAATAGAAGTAGCAGCTAAAAGTGGATTTACTCAAATAGGTTTGAACTCTAATTGTTACCCACTTACAGATTCTAAATCTATGGTAAATTACTTAAAAACAAAAGGATTGGGCTCTCCGGTTAACATTCACCCTATTGGTAGTTTGACCAAAGAAAGCAAAGGACAAGATATTGCCGAATTGTACGACATGCAACAAGCAGGTGCCATTGCTTTTAACGATTATAAAAAAGGGCTCAAAAACGATAATCTTATCAAAATAGCTTTGCAATACACACAAAGTTTTAATGGTTTGGTGATGAGTTACCCTAACAACTCTAATATTGCTGGTGAAGGTGTGGTAAATGAAGGAATCAACAGCACACATTTAGGACTGAAAGGAATTCCAGCGCTAGCAGAAGAATTACAAGTAAGTAGAGATTTATTTTTAGTAGCCTATGCAGGAGGCAGATTGCATATACCTACAATAAGTTCTGCAAAATCTGTAGCGTTAATCCGAGAAGCAAAAGCAAAAGGTCTCAACGTAACCTGTAGCGTAAGTGCCGATCATTTGACACTTACCGATGCTGAATTAGCAGCTTTTGATGCCAACTATAAAATTACACCTCCGTTAAGAACCCCTACAGATGTGAAAGCATTGATTGAGGGTGTAAAAGATGGAACGATTGATTTTATCACTTCCGACCACGACCCTATAGATATTGAAAATAAGAAAATAGAATTTAGCAATGCAATGGATGGAAGTATTGGTTTGGAAAGTTTTTTCAGCAGCTTGCTAGAAATTTTACCTTTAGATCTATTGATTGAAAAAATCACAAATAAACCTTTAGAGATTTTTGGATTGCCTGTAACAACTATTCAAAAAGGAGAAAAAGCCAATTTAAGTTTATTTACAACTTCTGGAAAGGGTATTTTTAGCAAAGAACACATTTTTTCAGCTTCTACAAACAGTGCATACTTAGGAAAAAAGACTTTGGGAAAAGTTTACGGAACTTATAATAATGGAATTTTAACACTTGCCTAATGACAGATTTATCTTTAGAATACTTAATTAGAGAACCCAAAGTAGCTTCTAAAAAAGCTCCCTTAATCTTATTGATTCATGGTTATGGTAGCAACATGGATGACTTGTTTTCATTTGCACCAGAATTACCAGAGCAGGCTTTGGTTGTAAGTGTACAAGCTCCTACTCCATTACCTTTTGGAGGTAATGCTTGGTATAGTATTACTTTTGATGCTGATGAAAACAAATTTTCTGATCCAGTAGAAGGAAAAGCTTCCGTACAGAAATTACGTATTTTTCTAGATGAAATTATTGAAAAGTATCCTGTAGACACTAACAATATCTTTTTTACAGGGTTCAGTCAAGGTGCTATTTTAAGTTATGCCTTTTCTTTTACATTTCCAGAAAAAATACAACACGTTGTTGCATTGAGTGGTCATTTTAATCACGATTTTTTAATACAACCTCCTACAAAAAACAATATTGATTATTTTGTATCTCACGGAACTGTAGATCAAGTAATCCCTATAGGTTGGGCTAAAAAAGGTCCCGAATTGTTAAACAGTTTAGGAATTAAAAACATCTATAAAGAATATCCTGTAGGACACGGAGTTCATCCCAATAACTTTTATGATTTTAAAAACTGGATTGCCAAACGTATATAATAAAAAAACGCTCAACTTAAGTTGAGCGTTTTTATTTTAAAAGAAATAATAAGTCTTTTTAACAAGCTTCTAATTCCAAACAAAAAATCAAAAGCCATTAAATTTTAATTTAAAAATTTGGAAATCATTACTACATATATCTGCTTTACGTTTGGAGTCCAAAATAGCATCTTAAAATGAATTTTCAGTTTGATATTTGAGTCTAAAATCTATTTTTCACTAAAACAACTTCGTTTTTAACACTATTATTCTCAATTTAATTTCAAAAAAACAATCAACCTGATAAATTTAGACTCATAATTTCATTAAATCCACAACAGACCTGAAACACACTTATCTATCTGTAAATTAGGTTTTTATTAACAATTATTTATTATTAATCGTTGAAAAAAGATGTAAGATTGTATAACAATTTCAACTATTAATTATGACTAAAACATTACAATTTTTATTCATTTCTCTTGTGATTTTATGCACTTCAGAAATGATGGCTCAAGTAACCACTTCCAGTATAAGTGGTAGAGTTACAGACAAGCAAGAAACTATTATGGGAGCAACTGTTATTGCAACTCACACACCTTCTGGTACAGTTTACGGTGGAGTTACAAATGACGAAGGACGTTATAATCTACCAGGTATGCGTGTTGGGGGACCCTATACGGTAGAAATATCTTATATTGGATATGGAAAAAACACGACTAACAACATCACCATTGGTTTAGGTGCAGCTTATCTTCATAACGTTGTTTTAACAGAAGAAAATGTTTCTCTAGATGAAGTTGTTCTTTCTGCTAGAAGATCCAAGTTTTCGGCAGATAAAACAGGAGCAACAACAAATATTTCTAACCAACAGATATCTTCTATGCCAACTATTAATAGAAGTATTTCTGACATTGCACGTATTTCTCCATATGCAGATGGAATGAGTATGGCTGGTGGAGATGGTCGTTCTACAAACTTTACTGTTGATGGGGCTAACTTTAACAATAACTTTGGGTTAAGCTCTAGCTTACCAGGGGGAGGTAATCCTATTTCTATAAATGCTATTGAAGAAATTCAAGTAGTAGTTTCTCCTTTTGATGTTAGACAAACCAATTTTATTGGTGGGGGAATAAATGCCATTACCAAATCAGGAACAAATAAATTTAAAGGTTCTGTGTACGGTTTTTTCAATAACCAAGAAATGCGTGGAAACAGAATCAACAAAATGGATCTTGGAGAACGTAATGAGGAGTCTACAAAAACTTTTGGGGTAACTTTAGGAGGTCCTATTATTAAGAATAAATTATTCTTTTTTGTAAATGCTGAATCTGTAGTAGAACCCGGACAAGTGGTAAACTGGAGACCTTCTCAAGACGGTGTTGCCAATTTGGATCAATATCTTTCTCGTACTAGTATTGCTGATATGGAGTTAGTGAAACAACATTTAATAGACAATTATGGTTACAATCCAGGTTCTTACACAAATTATCCTGCAGATGAAACCAACAAAAAATTACTTGCTCGTATAGACTGGAACATTAACGATGATCATAAATTAAGTTTTAGATACAACTACGTTAAGAATCAAGGATGGAACGCTACCAACGGAAACTCTAATAACGCAGGATCTCGTAACAGAGCTATGGATCGTATTTCAGCAAATTCGATGGCTTTCTCTAACTCAACTTATTCAATGGATAACATTGTTAGTTCATTTTCATTGGATTTAAACAGTAGAATTTCAGATAAATTATCAAATCAATTTTTAACAACGTATTCTAAAATACAAGATGCTCGTGGTACCAACTCTTCTCCATTCCCGTTTATTGATATTATGAATGGTCTTGATGGGTCTGGAAATCAAATTGACGAACCTTATATTTCTGCTGGTTACGAATTATTTACTTGGAACAATGCAGTAAACAACAACACATTTACAGCTATTAATAATTTAACTTATTATTTAGACAATCATACCATTACTGGAGGAGTTAGTTATGAACACCAATTGGCAAACAATTCTTACATGAGAAACGGTACTGGTTATTACCGTTATGCAAGTCTTGATGATTTTCTTAATCAAGCTGCACCAAGAGATTTTGCTTTAACTTATGGTTACGATGGTGAAGAAAATCCAAATGCTGAAGTTGCTTTTTCTCAATATGGAATTTATGCACAAGATGATTGGAACATCAATAAAAACTTTAAATTATCATACGGAATTCGTGCAGATTATTTAAAATATGATGACAATTTAATCACAAACAACGCTATTTTAGATTTAGACTATAATGGTACAAATATAGATACAGGTAAATGGCCAGATGCGAATGTATTATTTTCTCCAAGAGTTGGTTTTTCTTGGGATGTTAAAGGAGATAACTCTTTTAAACTTCGTGGAGGAACAGGTGTTTTCTCAGGAAGATTACCATTGGTATTCTTTACAAACATGCCAACCAATTCAGGAATGGTACAAGGAAGTTATCAAGCTAATACAAGATATAATGCAGATGGTTCTGTTAGCTCTGTTGATCCTGCTTTAGCTGGCTTAGCAGGTCCAATGATTACAGATGTAGATGAAATGATTGATAGATTAAATCTACCAAATACCATCACTCCAGAAGATGGTGTTTTACCAAGTGCTGTAAATGCAGTTGCTACAGACTTTAAGATGCCACAAGTATGGAAAACATCTTTAGCGTTTGACTACCAAGTACCAACATCTTTTCCTATGCAAGTTACTTTAGAAGGAATTTATACAAAAACATTGAATGGTGTAATGCTTAAAAACTATAACCTAATGCAGCCAGATGCTACTTGGGAACGTTTTTCTGGTTCTGATAACAGGTATATCTATCCTGCAGATATTACTTACACTTCAAAAGATGCATTTGTTTTATCAAACACTAATGAAGGTTGGGGAGCTATTGGTAACATTACCTTAAAAGCACAACCAGTAAAAGATTTAAACCTAATGGCAGCTTATACTTACACAGAATCAAAAGAGATTTCAGGTATGCCAGGTAGTAATGCATATTCTGCCTATTCTGGTTTAGATGCTGTAAACGGACCACATTTACCAGAACTTCAACGTTCTCAATATGTAGTTCCTAATAAAGTTATATCATCAATCTCTTACAAACTGCCTTGGACTAGTAATAGCTTAAAATCTGCTACATTTTTTAACTTATTCTATTCTGGACACTCACCTGAAGGATATAGCTTTACCTATTCTAATGACATGAATGGTGATGGAATTTCTACAGATTTAATTTACATTCCGAAAGAAAAAGGAGACATCAATTTTATTAGTGTTGCAGATGAAGATGCTTTCTTTGATTTTATGGAGCAAGATAGTTACTTAAAAGCCAATAAAGGTAAGTATGCCGAAGCTAATGCAGCACGCAGCCCTTGGGTGCATAGTTTTGATTTAAGACTAGCACGTGAGTACTATATCAACGTTGGAGAAACTAAAAACACTTTACAATTTACGTTTGATATTATAAATGTAGGAAACATGTTAAATTCTAAATGGGGAGTGGAGAAAAACAATAGTATTTCTAACAATGGACAAGTTCTAAGATACGAAGGAAAAGATTCAAATAACACTCCTTCTTATTCATTTAATAAGGTTGATGGTGAGTACCCTGAAAGTACTTATGATTATGACAGTTATTATGGTAATACTTGGAAACTTCAAATAGGAGCAAAATATTCTTTCTAAATTAAAAAATTAAATACAATAAGTATATAACTAAAAACGCTCAACATAAGTTGAGCGTTTTTTTTTGATTGAATATGTGAACTATTGTCTTTTCGTTATATTTTATTAAATATTGAAATTTACAAAAAATACTAATCCTGTACCACAACCCAAAGAGAGTGAAACACAGCAGGAACCCAAAAAACAAAACATAAAATAATATTAATTACAATGTGTTTGTCTGCTCCTCTTTTTAGGTATACTGCCAATGGAGGCAGAAAAAAAGATAAAATAATCAGTAAAATTTTATTCATAATTTCTTGTTTTAAAAGTGACTTCTAATTTTTTATAACTTTAAATAATTTCAATAGTCAACCCATCATAAGCCAAAAACACATTTTCTGGCAAGTTTTTACTAACTTCTTCATGAAACCCCAATCTGTGACTGATGTGTGTAAAATAAGCTTGCTTGGGTTGTAATACTTTTACCATTTCTAACGCTTGCTCCAGGTTTAAATGTGTTGGATGTTCTTCTATTCTCAACGCACTCAAAACCAAAACATCCAACCCTTTGAGTTTTTCCATTTCGGAATCTTCAATAGTTTTTACGTCTGTTAAATATGCAAAATTGTCTATCCTGTAACCTAAAATAGGCAACCATCCATGCCCAATATGAATCGGTATAACTCTTTTAGTTTCTAAAAGGAAGGGCTGATCATCAATAATATTAGGAATAACAGCAGCAGCTCCAGGATATCTATTTTCGGTAGTAAAAATATAATCATATCTTTTTGCCAAACTTTCCATCACCCTTTGTATTGCATACACAGGCATTGGTCCTTTTTTATAGCAATAAGGTCTTATATCATCCAGTCCCGCTATGTGATCTGAATGTTCGTGAGTAAATAAAATTGCATCAATGTCTCTAATATTATTCTGCAACATTTGCATTCTAAAATCTGCTCCACAATCTACCAAAACGCTCCCACTTTCCCATTCTATAAAAACTGAAGAACGCATTCTCTTATCTTTAATATCTGTAGAAAAATTAACGGGTTCGTCCGATAATAACATCGGAATACCTTGCGAAGTTCCTGTGCCTAAAAACGTAACTCTCATGGTTTAAAATCTTATATCAAAAATACGAAAACACAGCTAGTTAAAACTCTAAATTTGGTATATTTGGTAGGTAATATAGAAATAATCAATATGCCAGTATCACACAAAGGAGATATTATAGTAGAAAACATCTTAACAAGTAAAACCAAAGCGCTAAAAATCAACCTTAATAAGAATATTTACGGAACATTTTCAGAAATTGGTGCAGGACAAGAAACAGTTCGTCATTTTTTTAGAGCAGGTGGATCTTCTGGAACAATTGCGAAAGCGATGAGTGCTTATGACAAAGATTTTTCTGATGCTATTTATGGAATTGAAGATGACAAAAGGTATGTGACTGAAAGTCGTTTGAAAAAAATGCTGAATCATGAGATACAGTTGATTGAAAACAGATTGGATAGAAGTAAACATCCTAGTAAAATGTTTTTTAGTTATGCCAACACGGTTGCTACTATAGATTTTGCAAAACAATTTAAAGGTCATGGTTGGGTTGGTATTCATTTTCAATTATCTCCACACGAACCTCATAATGAAATTGTATTGCATCTAAGGTTCAAGCAAAATGATGCTACATTACAACAAGAAACTTTGGGTAGATTAGGTGTGAATTTAATTTATGGAGCTTTTTATCACAATGACAATCCTAAAGATTTGATTAGTTCTTTATACGATAATATTGAAATTGATGAGCTAGAAATAGACATGATCAACTTTTCGGGTCCTCGTTTTACCTATGTAGACAATAGATTGATGAGCTTGCAATTGGTGAAAAACGGTATGACCAATGCTGTTATGTTTAACGATACTGGAAAGAACTTATTACCTGCTCAAGAATTATACAAAAAAAACATTTTGGCTTTACGCGGGAGATTTAGACCTGTAACCAAAGTAAATATGGATGTGTACGAAGAATCTCAAAAATTATTTTTTGCAGACAAAAGAGTAGATCCTGCAAGAACCAAAACCATCTTTGAAATTACTTTATCTAATTTAAAAAATGAAGGAGAAATTAACGAGAGGGACTTTTTAGACAGAGCAGATTTGCTATGCTCTTTAGGACAAATAGTAATGATTACCAACTTTCAGGAATATTACAAATTAGCAGAGTACTTTGGTGAGTTTACCAATGAACAAATTGGCTTTGCCATGGGTGCTGATAGTATTATGAATATTTTTGACATTAAATATTACAACAATTTAAAAGGTAGTATTTTAGAAGGTGTAGGAAAATTGTTTTCTCATAATTTAAAAATATACCTTTACCCTATTCTATGCGACAAAGAACATACTATTATTGATAGTAATAATTTAAAAATAAACCATAGAATTAAAGAATTGTATGCTTATTTTAAATCTTCTCATAAAATTATAGATATTACAAACTATCATATAGAGCATATGAAAATTCAAGCTCCTGATGTATTTAAGAAAATACGAACGAATGAGAAAGGATGGGAAGCTATGCTGCCGGAAGGAATTGCAGAAACCATAAAATTTAAAGGCTTATTTGGTTATAAAAAACAAATATAACGCGTAAAGTAATTTGACTGAAGAAGAACAACTCATTAGAGATCTTAAAGATCCTAAAAAGCTCAAAAAAGCTTTTGACCAATTAGTAAAACTATACAAGGAAAGGTTGTACTGGCACATTCGTAAAATCGTAATCAATCACGATGATACAGATGATGTTCTGCAAAATACGTTTATAAAAGTTTATAAAAACATTAGTGGTTTTAAAGAGGAAAGTAAATTATTTTCTTGGATGTATCGAATTGCCACCAATGAAGCCATTACTTTCTTGAATCAAAAGGCTAAAAAATCAAACATTCCTATTGAAGAATATCAAAAGGAACTTAGAAGCTCTGTTCAAGATGATGAATTGTTTGATGGAGATACCATTCAAGTCATTCTACAAAAAGCCATTGCAGAATTGCCTCATAAACAACAATTGGTTTTTAACATGAAATATTTTGATGAATTAAAATACGAAGAGATGTCAGAAATACTTGAAACATCTGTAGGAGCTCTAAAATCTTCGTATCATCATGCAGTAAAAAAAATAGAAGCATTTATAAAAAAATATTAAACCTTTTTTACAAAATAGCATCTAACGTTTAACATGGATACAGAAAACATACATAACGAAGATTTTTTAAAAGGAATTACCAACGGTAAAAACCCCTTTAAAACTCCTGAAAATTATTTTAAGACTTTTTCAGAGGACATTCACACATCTATTATAGAAGAACAATTTCCTACACAAACTGGGTTTTCAGTTCCTACTAATTACTTTAAAGAGTTTAAAGTTAATACCAAACCATCTAGAATTATTCAATTAATTCCATACATAAGCATTGCTGCTGCTATACTCGTTGGATTTTTTATTTTCAACAACAACAGCCAAAATCTTCAACTAAGTGATGAAGAGGTTATTCAGTATTTAACATATCAAGATGATATTGAGTACAACGAAATTATCAACAACATAGATATCAATATAAGTGCTTTTTTAGACTCTAACCTAGACAACACTCTTGTTAACATAGATCAATTATCTTTAGAGTTAAACGAATATGATATTGTAGAATTTTAATTATGAAAAAAAACATCACATTTATAGCATTCTTTTTAATTGGATTTTGTTTTTACGCACAACAAAAGAACAAAACTGACAAAAATGATATTAGAGCCGCTAGAATAAGCTTCATTACCGAAAAATTATCTCTAAGACCCAATCAAGCAGAAAAATTTTGGCCTGTATACAACACGTACAAAAACGAAACTTATGCTTTGATTAAGGCTAAAAATGAACTTCAAAAAAACATCAATTTCAACTCTTTGTCAGAACAACAAGCAGAGCAACTGTTTCGTGTAATTATAGATAAAGAACAGCAAATTTATGACAGAGCTCAAGAATTTCATCAAGACATAACCAAGGTTATTGATTATAAACAAATTTTAAAATTAAGAAATGCTGAAACTAATTTCAAGAAAAAATTACTAGAACACATTCAAAAAAAGAAAAATTAAATTAAAATTTTTTTCATCACTTTACTTTTTGCAACTGTTTCTAACCATTCGTTTTCAGGATTACTTTCAGATGTAATACCTCCGCCTATATATAAATTTGCGATGTGATTGTTTTCAATTGTAAAACACCTAAGATTTACAAATAAAGAAGTTTTTCCTTCTCTGTTTACCTCACCTAAGTAGCCTGTGTAAAAAGATCTGTGGTAATCCTCATTTTTTAAAATATACTGTTTGCTTTCTTGTTTTGGCAATCCGCAAACTGCTGGAGTTGGATGCAACAATTCAACAATTTTTTTCACATCCTTAACATTTTTTAACGTTCCTGTAATAGTAGTTTTTAAATGCAACAGATTCCCTGCGTTTACGGTTTCTACATCAGACAACAGTAATTTATCTACACTATTCTGTAAGTTGATTTTTATAAAATCTGCTACCATTTTCTGTTCTTCCAACTCTTTGTTCCCCCACGTAACATCTGTGGTTCCTTTGTAAGATTGTGTTCCTGCCAATGCCATGGTATGAAAAGTATCTCCCTTAACTTTTAACAACGTTTCTGGAGTAGCACCCATCCACAAACCAACAGCAGGATGAAACCAAATATATCCATATGCATTAGGGTATTGGTACAACAATTTTTCAAAAGCCAATACACTATCAAAATCTTTCAACACTACCTGTTCTTTTCTAGAAATAACAACTTTAGAAATTGATGTATTCTTGATAGTTTTAATTGCATTCTCCACCAAAGATATGTGCTTAACTTTGGAGATTGCATCTATAATTTCAACTTCTGAAATCTTCTGTGTTTTAAGGTTTATCCCCTCCTCCATTTTATCTGTAAAAACAATATCTGGCTGCAACAAATAAGCAGTTTCTATATCGTCAAAAGGAGCAAAAACATAACCACTTAAACTAAAATCATCAAAAAGATGCAAGTCAACTGATTGCTGAACAAAAAGAGTTACAAGTGTTTCGTTTGGATTTCTAAAAGCAACAAACGGCAAATTATGCCCTAAAGCTTTCTTAATTTCTTTTAATATTTTCAATTTAAAACAACTACTTAGATAATACAATATTTGTGATTTTGCACAAAGAGATTAGAACTCCTTCTTCATCGGTTATGGCAACTTGCCATAAATGAGTTGTTTTTCCTCTGTGCACGCATGTTGCTTTGGCAGTAACCAAACCTTGTCTTTTGCTTTTTAGGTGATTTGCAGAAATTTCTATTCCTTTTACTATAAATTTTTCAGGATCTATAAATAAAAAAGAGGCAGCACTTCCTACACTTTCTGCTAAGGCCACCGTTGCACCTCCGTGTAACAATCCCATGGGTTGGTGTACTTTACTCGTTACAGGCATTGTAGCTACTAAATAATCTGAACCAATCTCAGTATATTCAATTCCTAATGTTTCCATTAAGGTATTTTTAGAAAATTTATTGACTTGTTCTAACGCTTTTTTAAAATCCATTATTTGTATTTTAATTCCTGTAAAATTACGTATTTATTGACTTTTATAACTATTTTTGCCACATAAAGTACCTATTTAGATGATATATAAAATAAGAGTTGTTTTAGACACTAAGGAAGACGTTATCAGAACCCTACTAGTTGATTCTTCTACTACTTTAGAAGAATTTCATAAATTAATAGCCAAAGTTTTTGGTTTCAACGGTCAAGAAATGGCCTCTTTTTTTAGATCTGATGACGAATGGAATCAAGGTGAGGAAATTCCGTTATGCTCTATGGACGATGCTCCAGATGCTTTGTGCATGTCAACCACTACCTTAGAAAAAAATATAGAAGATCCCGAAGAAAAATTGATCTATTTGTATGATTATATGAATATGTGGACTTTTTACTGTGAATTGATTGAGGTTACTAAAACGACTGAAAACGAAATCCCAAAACTTATTTTATCTATTGGTGACACTCCTGAAAAAGCTCCTGAAAAAGAATTCAAAGCCGATAAATCAGACGATTTTGACTTAGATGATGATGATTTTGACACTCATTTTGATGAATTTGACAGCTTAGACGATTTAGATTTAGACAATTATTAAGTTAAAATCATATCTGTATACAATACAATGGTATCAAACCCTTTATTTGTAAAATAAGATTCTACATACAATTTTTGTCCTGTTACCAAAACAAAATCACCTCCCCATGCTCCCAAACTTTTGATTGCACCTGTGTAATCGGAAAACAATTTTTCCTTTACAGGTATAAGTTGTAGTAATTCTCCTATCAACTTTTCATGTTCGTTTAGCAACAACTCAAAATCTTCTATATTTTGAGTTGTCAAAAGCTTTTGTGTAATTTTATCTACCTTGGTAATAAGCTCTTTTTTATCTACAGACAAAGAACGATACATTTGAATACCTTCCTTACTATCTTGCTTATGATTCAAATACACAAAAAATAACTGATCTTTAAAAACGGGATTGAACCTCACTTTTTCAACCATTGGAGCAATCCCATTTCGTTTGTAGGTAATCGGAAATTTATTTTGAGCACAGGCAATGTCATAACCGCTACCTCCAAATGATTTTTCCAACAACTCAAAAGCATTGATTTTAGCCCATTGCGCAACGTTATTAATCAAAGTAGACGAAGTTCCTAGTCCCCATTTATTAGGAAAAGACAATTGTGTAACCACTTGTAATCCGTTACTATTTCTTAAGAAATCTGGATTCAAAATTTTGGCTGTTCTTAAAATTTCTTGAAGTGTTTTTGCAATTTTTTCACTGTTTAAATCTATTGAAGTGTGATTTAAAATAAGAAATGTTTCCAAATCAAACGTAGCTTGAAACCAACATTCATTTAAAACATTAAAACTTTTCCAAATTAATTGATTAGAATTCGTCGATTGAACCTCTAAAGATTGTCCATATTTCGTAGGCAGAGCCAAGGAAACAGCACCATCTAACACCAAATATTCTCCTGAAACCAACAACTTTCCGTTGCTATAAAACTGCTCCATTATGCCCTTATTTTTTCTAAAACTTCTGCAACTCCACTATAACTCACAATCTGTCCTTTCAAGGCTACTGTTACTTTTTCTTTCTCTTCTGCACTTGCCTCTAACTGATTTAAAATATTCACCAAATGCATTTTCATATGTCCTTCTTGAATTCCCGTTGTTGTCAAAGCTCTCAAAGCCGCATAATTTTGAGCCAAACCAGCCACAGCTACAATTTGCATCAATTCTTTAGCGGATGGATTGTGCAACATTTCTAATGATAACTTAGACAAAGGATGTGTACTTGTCAACCCTCCAACCGTTCCTAAAGCCAAAGGAATTTCTATAGAAAAAGTAAAAACACCATCTTCTATTTTACAAGAAGTCAAACTTTTATACGTTCCAGATTTTGCAGCATAGGCATGCACTCCAGCTTCTACGGCTCTAAAATCATTACCGGTAGCAATTACTACTGCATCTATTCCGTTCATCACTCCTTTGTTATGCGTTACCGCTCTGTGAGGTTCTACATTTGCAATTTCCACTGCTTGTTTCATTTTTTTGGCAAACAAAGCACCATCAGTAGGATGCAATTTTTCTACTTCACAACTTACAGAAGCTTTTACCAAACAATTAGGAACATAATTAGACAAAATACTCATCACAATCTGAATATCATCTTTCTTAAATTCTTCGGCCATCACCTCCAAACAAGAATTGATAAAATTAGCTCCCATAGAATCTTTGGTTTCAAAAGTGACATGAAGTTGGTAATAATTCTCCAAATCATCTGTTTTATCCCTCAATTCAATGTTTAATATTCCCCCTCCACGCTTTCGCATGTTTTTAGTTATATCTTGTGTTGCAGCAATTAGATCCTCTTTTTTAAACTTAAAGTAAGATTGCAGGTCCGACGTATTTCCTTCGTACATAAAATGAACTTGCCCTACTTTTACTGTATTGATAACTTCCGTTTTAAAACCTCCTTTGTCAGACCAAAATTTAGCAACCAAAGAAGCTGCTGCTACTACAGAACTTTCTTCAATAGCCATAGGAATGGTATACAAACGTCCGTTGATTACAAAATTAGGAGCCACACCAAAAGGCATGTAATAGTTAGAAATTGTGTTCTCTATAAAATCATCGTGCAACTGTTGCAGTTGTTCGTCAGAGTTCCAATACAAACTTAAAATTTCTCTTGCATTTGTATTTTCTTTTAAAAAATTAAATGCTATCCATTCAATTTTTTCTTCCTTGGTTAATTTGGAAAAACCTGAGACTAATTCTGCCATTTATTTTATCAATTGATTCAAGAAACAAATATACATTTATACATTCATATTTTACGACTATCTGTCTCTTCACCCTTTTTAAGCTCAAAACATTTTGTTAACTCCAAAAAGCAGCAAAAATATAATTCTTGATGGAGTAGGTTTAAAAACTCATAATGACATATTAGAAAAACTTGAGGAAGCTAAAACATCAATGCTAAATTTGAAGTCAACCTTATATATGGTTACAACTTAAATTCCCTATTCAAAACTTAATTAAAAACGGTTCTTTAATAGAGCAGTTTTTTTTATGCTTTTAAACAAGTCAAGCACTAAACAAAAAAATGTACTTTTGAACTTTTAAATTTAAATGTATGGAATTTGTATATGGTGGTAGTAAAACCAACCAAAAAGAAGTATTAGGACACCCTTCTGGTTTATTTGTATTGTTCTTTACTGAAATGTGGGAGCGTTTTTCATTTTATGGTATGAGAGTGCTATTGGTTAATTTTTTAACAATGGCGATTACAGGAGTAGATAATCCAGGTTGGGGATGGAGTGCAGAACAAGCAGGTGCGCTATTTGGTACTTATGCTGGTTTGCTTTACCTAACCCCTTTGATTGGTGGTATTGTTGCAGACAAACTTACCGGATACAAATGGGCTGTAGTTATTGGAGCAGGTATCATGACCTTGGGTCATGCTTCTATGGCTTTAGAAACAGAGGCTTCTTTATATATCGGATTGACACTTTTGGTATTAGGTACAGGTTTTTTCAAACCCAATATGACTTCTATTATTTCCGAAATGTATAAAAAAGCTCCTCAGAAAAAGGATGGTGCATACACTATTTATTATATGGGAGTAAACGCTGGAGCCTTTTTTGGAATGATGCTTTGTGGATATTTAGCAGAAACTCAAGGTTGGGCTTATGGTTTTGGTTTGGCAGGTATATTCATGCTTTTTGGTACCATACAATTTTGGCTTTCTTCTCCTCTATTTGGTAAAATAGGCGAAGTTCCTAAAAAAGAAATAAAGCCAATCATTAGTACCGAAGAGAAACAAAAACCTAATGAAAAAACAAATCCATTTACTACTTTAGATAAAATTTTAATTGTTATTTGTTCGGTTATAGGACTTTTGTATTTGTTAGACGATCCTAGTTCTAAAATTGCAAATTTTCATTTATTACCAACAACTCTTATTGGAGATTCCACAAATTTATCTGGTGCAACACAATGTGTTTTAATAGGATTAGGACTTTTCCTTTTCTTAATTATTAGTAGAATTCTTAGATATGAAAATATTGTAAAAGACAGAATGGTTGCATTGATCATTTTTGCTGTTTTTACCATTTTCTTTTGGATGTCTTTTGAACAAGGTGCTACCTCATTGATTATTTTTGCAAGAGATTATACTCAGCGTGAATTGATTGGAAATTATGCCATTGCCTATAATATTATCAATACGTTATTAACCGTAATTCCTTTGGCTATTATTTCATGGGTATTGTTCTTGTTATACAAACAAACTCACAAACTTATTAAAGTTTCAAATATTATTTTAATTGTTAGTTTCTTAGCAATCTGGGTAATTGTTGGAGGAATGATTTATGGTCAATTTAAATCTGAAACAACCATCGTAACTGTTTCTTGGTTTAGTACCTTAAACTCCTTTTTCATTATTGCATTTGCCTCTTTCTTCTCTAAATGGTGGGAAAGTAAATACAATCCAAGTTCTGCTCAAAAATATAGTTTAGGTCTAATTTTATTAGGAATAGGCTTTGCATTTTTAGCATTTGGAGCCAATACAATTCCTTCTGATACTGTTGCAGGAACTTTCCGAGTTAGTATGATTTGGTTGATTTTTGCTTATTTATTCCACACTATGGGTGAACTCTGTTTGTCTCCTGTTGGTTTGTCACAAGTAAGTAAGCTTGTACCAGCAAGAATGATTGGTTTTATGTACGGAATGTGGTATTTAGCCATTGCTATAGGTAACAAAGTTGCGGGTTCTTTAGGTGGACAAATTGAAGCGATTACAGAAAAATACGATCTTTCTACGTTCTTCTTAATCTTTACTTTTGTTCCTATTATTGCTGGAGTGATTATTGCTTTTTTAAACAAAACTTTGGTACGAAAAATGCACGGTATAAATTAGCAACACTGTAAGTAGATTGTAAAAACATCGACTTAATACCAAAACAAAGAGAGCAATGAAACAATTATTATTTACACTACTTATCATACCGGCATTCCTTTTTGCAAACAATCCTGAACCCAAAAAGGTAAATTGGATTAGTTTTGAAAAAGCTATAGAATTGGCCAAAATCAATCCAAAACCCATAATTATTGATGTGTATACAGATTGGTGTGGTTGGTGCCATAGAATGGATGCAACAACATATAGTAATGAGAAAATTGTAGATTACATTAATGACAATTATTATGCTGTAAAATTTAATGCTGAACAAAAAGAAGTTATTGAATACAAAGGTGAAACTTTTAACTTTATAGACGATGGTCGTAACGGTGTTCACGAACTGGCATATGTTCTTTTGAGAGGAAATTTAGGATATCCTTCTACGGTTTTCTTAGATAAAAACACAAACTATATAGAAGTTGTTCCTGGTTTTTTACAACCAACTCAAATGGAAAAGAGTCTAAAAGCAAATTTTAAGGAATAATAAAAGCTCCTTTTTCAGCTATCACATACGAAGGCACTTGTAATTTTTTACAGGTGCTTTTCCATTTCAATACATTGTTTGCGTAGTTAGATGCATCAATCACTACTTTTTTAGGTTGTATTTCCTTTAACAATCGTTCAAAATTAACTTTAGGATTTTCCGTAATAATTAAAATCATATTTGACTCCTTTACAACGCTCTTTAAGTTTTTTTGAGAAACCACTAAATAACGATTTTCACGGTATTTAAAAATCTTGTTTTCTATAATTTTTGTATCCTTTGTTTGGTTTCTTACTTTGTTTGACGTCAGGTTAAAACAATCTCTTGCAGTCAAGGAATCTTTTCCTATTACATACAGTTTTGTTCCTTTTCTGAGTGTAATCAAGGAGGTGTAATTATTATAAATCAACAGTTCTTCTTTTTGTACTGCTTGATAATTTTGATACAAACATGTCAACTGAAAAATAACAATAGTCCCTAAAAACAATGCAAAATTTCTACTCTTACTTGTAGACATCCATAACCACAAACCTAGAGCTACCAGATAATAACACATTATGTAAGAAACACTAAAAAACACTTCTCTAACAATCAATGTGTCAATTGCAGATAATTGCTGAATAATGTTTAGATAAAAGATTATAAATGTATCAAATGCTTTCTCTACCCAAAATAAGGAGTTCACAAATAGTAATTTTAACAACACAATCAATCCTCCATAGAGCACAAGTGGCAACAGAGAAACAGCAAAGAAGTTGGCGATTAAAAACTGAAAAGGAAATTGATGAAAATAATACAAACTCAAGGGTAAAACTCCTAATTGAGCAATGATGGAGACCAACAAAACATCCATAAAATATTTAGCTATCTTGTTTTTCAAGTTTATTCTTTTAGCCAACAAAGGATAAAAAACCACAATACTAATCACTGCCGCATAGCTCAATTGAAAACCAACATCCAATAAAAAATTCGGTTTTACAAGCAATAAAACTAGCATGGAACTAATGATTGGCTCTAATAACAAGTTCTTTCTATACACTAATTTAGATACCGAAATAAAGCTAAACATGGTAACACAACGAACCACGGAACTAGACAGTCCTGAGAAAATTGCAAAACACCACAAACAAGTTAAAACAAGAAAAACATACACATAATTCCCATATTTTATTCTTTTTAAAAAACCAAAAGTAAATAGCAACAATAAATACAAAACCCCAACATGCATTCCAGAAATAGCGATCAAATGCACCACACCAGCATCGGTAAAAGAGGTTTGCATTTCATCAGAAATAGACTCTCTATCTCCTAACAACATCGCCATCATTAGCCCCTTGGTATTCTCAGAAATTTTTGCTTTTTGAAGCTGCTCAACAATCCGATTTCTGAATCGCTGAATTCTCATTAAAACTGAAATTGAAGTCCCTTTTAAAAGGTAATTTTCAAGTCTTATTTTTCCATAAACATCTTTATTCTCTAAGTAAGATCGATAATTAAAATCATAAGGAGATGTAGGTAAATTAATATTATTGATGTTACTTTTACACAACAATTGATCTCCTATTTGAAGAGAGTCTTTTGCGTTTTTGGGGATTTCAACGAGAATTTTTCCATAACTTTTTTGATGATGAATCGCATTGACATTTGCATAAAATCGAAAGTACTTCTTACTTGATTTTATTTTTTGGCTAAGCGTTAGCTCTATATTTTCTTTGCCAAAGTTTTGGTGACGGTAATGATTTTTAACATTCAAATCATTGTTTAAAAACTGAGAACACCAAGAAGCACAACAGCCAAATAAAACAATGAATACAAAAAACAAACTTGTGTTGCCAAACCTACTTTTCTTTTTGTTTAGCACTATCAACACAACAAAAAGTAGCATTAACAAACCAAAGGAAAGTCCCAAAACAAGCGTGTTATTAATAGGGAATAAAATCCCAAACAACACACCTAGCAGTACCTGAAAAGGTATGTATGTGTAAATCAATTTCATAGCATTCTAAAGCTATGAAAAAATAATTTAGTGTCCTAAAATACTGTTTGCCAACTTTTCTGAAGCTCCTACTCCACCCAATTTTTCATGCAATTCTTTATAGTCAGATAGCATTTTAACTCTTCCTTTTTCTGATAAAATAAGTTGTAATTCTTTTGTCAATTGTTGTTGATTGCATTCCTGCTGAATCAATTCTTTAACCACTTCTCGATCCATAACCAAATTGACCAAAGAAATATAGTTCAACTTTACCAACTTACTGGCAATATAATACGTTAAACCACTGGTTTTGTAACAGACAACTTGTGGCACTTTAAACAATGCAGTTTCTAAAGTTGCCGTTCCAGAAGTAACCAATGCAGCTGTAGAAATTGACAACAAATCGTACGTTTTATTGTTGATAAACTTTACATTAGAACTTCCTATAAATTGTTCATAGAATTCATCACTTTTACTTGGAGCACCCGCAATAACAAACTGATATTCTTTAAAAACATCTACCACAGACAACATTACACTCAAAATTTTTGTGATTTCTTGCGTTCTACTTCCTGGTAATAAAGCTATAATCGGTTTGATGCCCAAATGGTGTTCTTTCCTAAAATCTGACTCAACAACTTTTGCTCTTTGGTGAATGGCATCTAACAATGGATTCCCAACGTAGTTTACAGGAAAATGATGTTTGTTTTCATAATAATCAATCTCAAAAGGAAAGATAACATGCATTTGATCTACATCCCTTTTTATTTTATGAATTCTACTTTCTTTCCAAGCCCATATTTTAGGTGAAATATAATAATGAACTTTGATTCCGTTCTTTTTAGCAAACTCAGCTATTCTTAGATTAAACCCAGGATAATCAATCAAAATCAACATATCTGGCTGAAAAGCAATCAAGTCTTTTTTACAAAAATCGATGTTCTTAAAAATGGTTCTGATATTTTTCAACACCTCTAAAACCCCCATAAAGGCCAACTCTCGGTAATGTTTTACCAAAGTTCCTCCTACACTTTGCATCAAATCACCTCCAAAAAAACGAAACTCAGCTTGAGGGTCTTTTTCCAACAATGATTTCATCAAATTGGATGCATGCAAGTCTCCAGAAGCCTCTCCTGCTATCAAATAATATTTCATTTAAGCTATTTTTAAAAAAGCAAAAAACAAGGCCAATAGCACAACCGCCATTAAAACACCTCTTGCTTTGTAAATTTGATTTCTTTTGATCAACAAATGAAAAACCAATACGTTGGGCAACGTTCCTAGTGTAATCACTTTGGTAATCAAGCCACTTTCAAATAATTTCACAAAAACATTTTCTATAGATTGTTTAGGAAACATAATTGTAACGTATAAAACAGCTCCTATAGCACTTACAACCAAACCGAGAACGGTTCCTATTAGTATTTGTTTGTAAATATTATTCATTTAATTTCCAAGTATTCAGTTTTTGTATCATGTGATGAGCTGTTAAATCAAATTGAATGGGCACCAAAGATATGTAATTTTGTTCAAGCCAATATTCATCTGTATCTTCTCCTGCATCCAAATTTTCAAACTCCCCGGTCAGCCAAAAATATTCACGTCCCATTGGACTCATTCTTTTGTCAAACTTTTCTTTCCAATTGGCTCTTGCTTGTCTACAAACCTTTACTCCTTTGTATGGATTTTCAGATTTTTTAGGAAAATTTACATTCAGCACCACTCCATCTGGCAATCCTTTTTCTAAAACTTCTTTCGCTATTTTGTAAACATAATCTTGAGCTTCGCTAAAATCTACATCTTTAGAAAAATCACACAAAGAAAACCCTATAGAAGGAATCCCCTCAATACCTGCTTCTATGGCAGCACTCATAGTTCCTGAATAAATAACACTGATAGAGGAATTGCTTCCATGATTGATTCCCGAAACACACATATCTGGTTTGGTGTCTAATACTTCATTAATAGCCAGCTTTACACAATCTGCAGGAGTTCCTGTACAAGCAATTTCTGCAATTGCATCTCCGTCTATCTTCTGTGGTTTTAACTCTAAAATAGCATCAATTGTAATTGCGTGCCCTTTACCACTTTGAGGTTTGTCTGGTGCTACAACATACACATCTCCTAATTTGCACATTTCGGCAATTAAAACTCTAATTCCAAGAGCAGTAATCCCATCATCATTCGTAACTAAAATTTTTGGCCTGTTTTTTGTCATAATTGGTCAATTGTAATACAAATTTAACATAATATGTTCAGGAAATAACATCTAGAAAAATTCAGTTTGATAATTAATTTAATTGCCTTTAAAAACTTACTTTAGTAGTCTTTATATACAGAATCACTCGTTTTTATGAAAAAAAAACTCAATCAATTTTACATCTTAGCATTAATTGCAGGAGTATCAATATTTTACAGCTTTAAAACAAACAAAGGAGAACAAATCCCTCCAAAAGATCAAATTCTAATTGAAGCTCTAAGAGTGATTTTAGAAAAAGGTCATTACGAACCCAAATTGATCAACGATACTTTTTCGGAAGCTATTTTTGATAATTTTATTGAAAACTTAGATCCTTACAAAAGATATTTTTTAGCTCCAGATATTGCACATCTTAAAAAATATTACCACGATATTGACAATCAAATTATACGTGCAAAGTTTGACTTTTACAAAGAAGCTACGACTATTTTTGCACAGCGATTGAAAGAGTCTGAATCTTACTATCAAGAAATTTTGAATAAAAAATTCAATTATTCTGTAAAAGAATCTATCTCTTTAGATGAAAAATCATCAGAATTTCCAATCAATGAAAATGCGAGAAAAGATGTATGGAGAAAACATTTAAAGTTTTCTACCATTAACAAGTTGAACGATTACTTAAAAGAAGAGGAAGACAAAGTAAAAGACGACAAAAACTACAAGTCTATCAGTTTTGACGAATTGGAGAAAAAAGCGAGAAACAAAACTTTAGAAAGTATCAAAGATTTGTTTTATTATGAAAACCAAACTCCAGATGATGACCGATTTGCTATTTTCTTAAATTGTATTACAGCACAATTTGACCCACATACCAGTTATTTTGCTCCAGACATGAAAAAGAGATTTGACTCTAGCATGGCGGGTTCTATAGAAGGAATTGGTGCTAGACTATCTGACGAAAGAGGATACACAAAAATTGTAGAATTGATTCCTGGAGGACCTGCATACAAGCAAGGTGATTTAGAGGTAGGAGATTTTATTGTAAAAGTAGCACAAGGAGAAAAAGATGAACCTACGGATATTGTAGGAATGCGTTTGTCTGATGCCATTGAATTGATCAAAGGAAAAAAGGGAACAACTGTAGTATTAACCGTAAAAAAAGTAGACAATACCTACAAGAAAATTTCTATTGTAAGAGATATTGTTGAGTTTGAAGACACGTTTGTTAAATCTTCTATCACTATAAAAGATGGAAAAAAATACGGAATTATTCACTTGCCTAAATTTTATATCGATTTTAGCAAACAAAAGCAGAGAAATTCTGGAATTGACATGCGAAAAGAAATTGAAGCACTGAAAAAAGAAGGAATTAAAGGACTGGCTATTGATTTGCGTAACAATGGAGGTGGATCATTAAGTACTGCCATAGATATTGCTGGATTGTTTATAGACAAAGGACCTGTGGTACAAGTAAAATACAAAGATAATGATCCTGATATTAGAGAAGATACAGACAGCAAAATAGTTTGGGATGGTCCTTTGGTTATTATGGTAAACGAATTGTCTGCTTCTGCTTCTGAGATTTTAGCTGCAGCTATGCAAGATTACCACAGAGCAATTATTATAGGTAGTAAACAAACTTATGGAAAAGGAACCGTACAAAACATTCTCCCTATCAATCAATACATAAATTACAGTGAAGATTTAGGTGCTTTAAAACTAACCATCCAGAAGTTTTATAGAATTAATGGTGGTTCTACTCAATTAAAAGGAGTTAGTTCGGATATTGTAATGCCAGATCGTTATCATTATTTGAATATTGCCGAAAGTGAATTAGATGCTCCTCTAAACTGGGATCAAATTGCAAAAGCAAACTACAATCCAAAAGAATATTATTCTAATTTTTCTCAAGTAGTTATAGATATGCAAAAACAAATCAACAGCAATCCACAGTTTAACAAAATAGATGCTTATGCCAAATGGTTGAAAAACAATCAAGACAATGTAACTTATTCTTTAAATTTAAAAAATTACCAAGAAGATCAAGACAAATTGAATTCTGAGGCAAAACAATACAAAGACATTTTAAAATACAATTCTCCATATGAATTCTCTTTTCCTAGTTACGAGAAATTATTGGTAAAAAATGATAGTATTTTAAGAGATAAAAGAGTTGCTTGGCACAAAAATTTACAAGAAGATATTTACATCAACGAAGCTATAGAAACGTTAAGCAAACTAAAAGTTGTAAAATAATTGAGTATTTCTATCAAAACATTTTCTAAAAATATATTAGCCAACCTTTGTGTTGGCTTTATATGTTTGGGGAGTTTGATTGCTTTGTTTGCTTATTTTATAGCACCAGATGCTACTGCCAATGCAAATACGATGCATGTAACCATACAAACCAAACCACCTGGTTTTACTACCTATGTTTTGCAAGAAATACAACCAACTAACGATCAAACTTTGTGGGATCGTTTTTTAAATGGTAAAAACACCTTTGTAAAAGAAACTCCTATACAAGACGATTTTATCATCGGTAAAAAAAAGATTCAATACAAGCCTCAACTACAAGAAGAGTTTCTATCTGTTTCCAAAAAAGAAAACTTAAATATTGTCAAAAAAACATTTTGGTTAGGGACAGATAAATATGGGAGAGATTTGCTAAGTAGATTGATTGTAGGTGCTCGTATTTCCTTTTCTATTGGAATTGTTGCTGTTAGTATTTCTTTACTTATCGGTTTGCTTTTAGGGGCTATGGCTGGATATTTTGGTGGAATTGTAGACAGCATCATCATGTGGTTTATCAACGTTACTTGGTCTATCCCTACCATTTTATTAGTCATTGCGATTACTGTAAGTTTGGGAAAAGGATTGTGGCAAATATATTTAGCGGTAGGATTAACGATGTGGGTAGAAGTTGCTAGAGTGGTAAGAGGACAAACCAAAAGCATTAAAAACTTGCAATACATAGAAGCTGCCAAAGTACTTGGATTGTCTGATTTACAAATCATCATCAAACATATTTTGCCTAACATTATCGGTCCCGTTATTGTTATCTCTGCCTCAAATTTTGCTGCTTCTATTTTGGTAGAAAGTGGTTTGAGTTTTTTAGGTCTTGGAGCACAACCACCTACTCCATCTTGGGGAATTATTATTAAAAATCATTACAATTACATTGTTACAGGTAAAGCCTATTTGGCTGTAATTCCAGGAGCTTTGATTGTTATGCTTGTACTTTCTTTTATGATTATCGGAAATCTTTTGAGAGATCGATGGGATGTTAAAAATTAAGCTTTTTATTATTTGAACCATATTTGCTCTTATTGAATCATACGTTGCCTTTATCATCTTTTTCTTGTTTTATTTTTAGCTTTTAAATAAAGAAAACATAAGGCTATCATGAAACAACTCTTTTCGCTTTTTTTACTTTTATCACTAAATTTTAGCGCTCAAAATTTACCTGTAGGTTTTCCTACAACAGACAGAACCAAATTGAACTTAAATCACGGTTGGAAATTTCATTTAGGAGACTCCAAAGCTAAAAACTATTTAAAAACCATTGATGATTCCAATTGGGAAATTGTAAATGTACCTCACACTCTAAAGCTAACTTCTTTAACTCTAGACGGTCTAGATGATGACAAAACACAACTAATTTTTCATAGAAATGTTGGTTGGTATCGTAAAAACATATCAGTAAAAAAATCTCAAAAAAAAGTATTCTTAGAGTTTGAAGGAGCCCATCAGGTTACTGATTTATGGGTAAATGGAATTCATGTGGGTCAACATGCTGTTGGTGGTTACACTCCTTTTCATTTTGACATTACAGACTATGTACAAAAAGGAACAAACAATCAAATCACCTTGATGGTAGACAACAGAAGAAATGAAACCATTCCTCCTGATCCAGGACCTTTTGACTATGTAAAGTTTAGTGGTTTGTATAGAGATGTATACCTAGTAGAAACCAATTCTGTACATGTTACTTTTAACTGGGAGAGTTTAAACTCGGGTGTTAATATTACCACTCCTACTATTGATGTTGTCAACAAAAACGCAACAATTAACATAAAAACCTCAATAAAAAATGAAAGTAAGCAAGAAGTTGATTGTCAAATAAAAACTTTGATTATAGACCACAGAGGACTGGTGGTTTTGAAATTAGAAGATGAAATAAAAATAACAGAAGGACAAGAATTTCAATTCAATCAAATAGGTAGTCTAGAAGATAATGTACACTTTTGGAATATTGAAAACCCTTATTTATATCGTGTAAATAGCATTATATCTGTAAACAATAAAAATATAGATTTTGTTGAAAACAAAATAGGTTTGAGAAAGTTTGAATTAGATCCAATAAGAGGTTTTTTATTAAACAACAAACCTATCAAATTGATTGGAGCCAACAGACATCAACAATTTCCGTACATTGGAGATGCAGTTCCAAACCAATTACACAAAAAAGATATTTTGCAATTTAAAGAATATGGATTTAACATTATTCGTACTGCTCACTATCCACAAGACAATTCTTTAATTGAAGCTTGCGATGAGTTGGGTGTTTTAGTTTACGAAGAAGCTCCTACTTGGGTCTCTATTTCTCAAAATGATGCTTGGTGGAATAATTTAGAAAAAGCCGCACGTACTTTAGTCAGAAATCACAGAAATCACCCTTCAATTGTTATGTGGGGAGCAGGTGTAAATCACAGAGGTTATGTTCCAAGAATTCACAACACCATCAAACAAGAAGACCCAACAAGATTAACAGCTTCTCAAGGTGCCCGTTGGACAGGATGGCAAACTTCTGGTTTGACAGACATCAATGCAAATATGCTTTACGGACCATTTATTTGGGATCGTACTGAACCTATGTTTGCTATGGAAGGTAGACATGGTGCAGCGGCTGTAGCTCCTTACAAAAGAGATCCTTTAATGACAGGATTGATTTCTTGGACAGCTCATGCTTATTACACTTTTCATCCTACGCATGCAAAAGCTAAAAGCGCTATTGATAGAACCAGAAGCGGTATGATGACTATTTTTAGATACCCAAGACCTGAATTGGATTGGTACAAAGCCGAATTGAGATCAGAGCCTTTTGTGAAAATTTTGGAAGACTGGAAAGAAACCACCAAAGACATAACCGTATATAGCAATGCCGATGAAGTTGAATTGTTTGTAAACGGAAGTAGTCTTGTCAAAAGTAAAGCGAGTAAAGATACGGTATACAACGGTTTAGACCACGCTCCTTTTATATTTAAAAACATCTACTATCAAAAAGGGAAACTAACAGCAAAAGCTTATTTTAAAAATGGAAAAACATTAATTACAGAAAAAAGAACACCTGAAAAACCCACTGCAATTCAACTAAAAATAGATACCAATAACAGAACTTTTACTGCAGACGGAAATGACATTATAGTAGCGTATGCAACTATTGTAGACAAAAACGGAACTATTATTACTGATGCAGAAAACAAAATTACATTTACGGTAAACAAAGATGCAACCATTGTTGGTGATCAAAAAAACATCAATTCCAACCCAATGTTTCCAGAATACGGTGTTGCACCTGTTTTGATTCGCGCTGGTGAACAAACCGGTTTGATTACTTTAAAAGCAAAATCAAAAGGCTTAAAATCAGCCAAAGATACTGTCCGATTGATAGCTAAAATAAACGATGAAATATTAAAAAACGCAGCAACTATATACGATTACAAAAAAGAAAGAGTAGATATAGGAGCTGAAGGACAACTTACACAATTCGGATGGAATCCTTGGAATGGCAACGAAAATAACATCAATAGCTATTCTTTCAAATCTTTTAAAGGAACTGTTGCGGAGCTTAAAAACTCATCAGATGATGGCATTTTACGCTGGTTAGGAGAAATGAACGTTATTGGTAAATATGGGTTTGCTTATGGTGATGGTGTTATTTCTATTCATAAAAAAGGGCTTAATTTGGTGCTCAGAAATCTACCAAAAGGAACTTACAAATTGACAACATGGCACCATGCACCTAGAACCAATTCCGATTTGATGGATCCAAACCAAGAACAAATGAAAGCCAAATCTATTTACAAATTGCCTTATGAAAAAAAGGTCTTGGTGACTAGTACACAATCACTAGAAAAACACCCTATAACTTCTAAAATAACAGAAGGAAAAAACATGCAATGGGATTTGCCAGGAACTTCCGAAATCATCATTAGTTCAGACGGAAAAAAGGAAATAATCATCAATTACAATGGTACAGGAAACAAAGGAATTTGGCTAAATGCTATTGAACTAACAGAGTGGAATGTGAATTTATAACCATACAATAAAAAATGCTTCTAAGAAACACATGTTTTTAGAAGCATTTTTTTCTTACATCATTATCTTATCATTAATTCTAATCTCAAAATGTATTTTTTGATTTTATTCACAAATAGCTCTCTCAATATTTTCATTTTACAAACCTTATAATGAGCTATTTAAAACACGTTAAAGTCAATACAAAAAACATATCAACCATAAGCTAACTTAAAAGCCACTATTTGATGATTGATTTCACCAAAAAAGATTCCTACATTTAAGTAAATTAAATCACTTCCACATGGCTAAAAAACAACCAAAAAAAATATTTGTTTTAGATACTTCTGTGTTACTTTTTGATCACAACTCCATCAAAAACTTTGAAGACAATAATGTAGTGATTCCCATCACCGTTCTAGAAGAATTGGACAATTTTAAAATAGGTAATGACACTAAAAATTTTGAAGCTAGGTCGGTCATTCGTTTTTTAGATAAAATTTCAGAACATCAAAATCTAAACGAATGGATTAGTCTAGGCAATGGTTTGGGTGAGTTGTTCATTTCTATGCACGACAATGTTTCTGGTATCAATGCAAAAGACACTTATGGTTCTAGTAAAAATGACCATAAAATTATTGACACTGCTTTGTTAATGAAAGAGTCGTACCCTAACACCAAAGTGACATTAGTTACCAAAGACATCAATCTAAGAATAAAGGCTAAAGCATTAGAATTAAAAGCAGAAGACTACAAAACAGGAAAGGTTGTAGACATTAAAAAAGTCTCAAAGGGATCTATCAATTTAGACGATTTAGAATCAGATGTAATCCGAGAATTGTATCAAAACAATTCCATTCCAGAGAACGGAATTTTAGGAGATCAAAAAATGGCTAATGGTTATTATATCATCAACAACAACCAAGATTCTGTGTTGGCACGTTTCAACCCAACAAACAATAGTATTGAGCGTGTAGAAAAAAGTTATGCTTACGGAATAAAACCTAAAAATGCAGAACAAACTTTTGCCATAGATGCTTTGTTAAATGAAGAAATCAAGCTAGTAGCTTTACAGGGTGTTGCAGGTACAGGAAAAACCTTGTTAGCACTGGCTACAGCTTTGGAACAAAAAACAATTTACAATCAAATTATTTTAGCAAGACCTATCATTCCACTGAGCAATAGAGACATTGGATTTTTGCCTGGAGGAGCAGAAGAAAAAATATCTCCATACATGCAACCTTTGTTTGATAATTTAAAATTTATCAAGTCGCAATACAAGGCTGATTCTAGAAAAAGAAAAGCATTGGATGAAATGGAAGAAAATGAAGAATTGGTTTTAACTGCTTTGGCTTTTATTAGAGGTAGAAGTTTGGCCAATGTAATTATGATTATTGATGAATCTCAGAATTTAACACCGCACGAAGTAAAAACTATTATTACCAGAGCTGGTGAAGGAACCAAAATTATATTTACAGGAGATATCAACCAAATAGACTCTCCTTATATGGATGAACACAGTAACGGACTGACCTATTTGATAGACAAACTAAAAGGACATGCCTTGTTTGCACACATCAAACTAGAAAAAGGAGAACGTTCTGAATTGGCAAATTTAGCCAACGATCTTTTATAAAGCATGAAAAAGCTGTTGAAGTAAAATTCAACAGCTTTTAAATATAGTAACAAAAAATAAAAATTACTTTTTGAATTTTGCGTATTTTGTCTTGAACTTATCGATACGTCCTGCAGTATCAACCAATTTAGATTTACCTGTATAGAAAGGATGAGATGTTCTAGAGATTTCCATTTTTACAACTGGATACTCAACACCATCAACTTCGATAGTTTCTTTTGTATTTGCTGTTGAACGAGTTAAAAATACATCATCGTTAGACATATCTTTAAAAGCTACCATTCTATAATTTTCGGGATGTATTCCTTTTTTCATAATTATATGTATGTTTTAACTGTGTTTATTTTTGAGACTGCAAATTTAAGCATATTTTTGAATAATCAAAAAATATAAAAGAAATAATTTTAAATAAACCATCTATTTTTTACAAAACCTATGAATTTTAATAGATTTATCATAATTCTGACTGGTATTAGCTGTTTATATGCCTGTCAAAAAGACATTGACTTTGATTTGAATGCTCCACAAAAGCTCCAAATTCATCAAAAACTAGAAGCATCTATCTCTATGCCTCTAGATGCAGAGAGCAATATTATTTATTTTTTAGACGATAAGAACGTTGGTTCTCAAGAAAATTTATCTCTAGACATTCATGCATATCGTTTAGGAAAACACATTTTAAAAGTTGCAGTGATTGAAGAACAAGATACCATTTTCAAACAAAAAACAATCACCTTTTTAGCATCTAAAAAACCAGAAATACTAAATTACAAAGTCATCAACTCCTACCCTCACGACAGAGAAGCTTTTACGCAAGGATTGGAGTTTAACAACAACGAACTGTACGAAGGAACAGGACAGTACGGAAAATCTGTTTTGCGAAAAGTAGAACTGACAACGGGTAAAGTTCTTAAAGAACAAGAATTGGCTTCTAAGTTTTTTGGAGAAGGAATTACCATTTTTAACAATCACGTCTATCAGTTAACTTGGCAAGCTAAAATGGGGTTTATTTATGATGTAGAAACTTTTAAAACTACCAATACCTTTAACTACCAACAAAGTAGCGAAGGATGGGGATTGGCTCATAACGACACACATTTGATCAAATCTGACGGTACCGAAAAAATATGGTTTTTAAACCCTACTACGGGTAAAGAAGAATACTATATAGAAGCATATACCAATGAAAGACGTGTAGAAAAAATCAATGAATTAGAATACATAAATGGTAAAATATATGCCAATGTTTGGACAAAAAATGCTATTTTAATTATCGATGCAAAAAATGGTGCTATTGATGCTATTATTGACTTAAACGGTCTTACTTCTGAATTAGATAATAAAACTATTGCAGAATCTACCGACAAAGTTTTGAACGGAATTGCTTACAACCCGAACACCAAAAAACTGTATGTAACTGGTAAAAACTGGGACAAATTATTTGAAATAGAAATTGTAAAATAAGCTTTATGAAGTTGTTGTCTATCTTATCAAAACTAGGAATTATCTGTTTGTTGATTGCTCAATTTTCTTGTAGAAAGGACTTTGATACCATAGTGAGTAACGGAAATTTAAGCTTTTCTGTAGATACGCTTTTTTTAGATACCGTATTTAACAACTTAAGTACTAGAACCAATATTTTAACGGTCTACAACCAAAGCAACAACGATATTCTTATTCCTAAAATACAATTTTCTAAATCAGATTCTAAATATAGAATGAATGTAGATGGAGTTTCAGGAACAACGTTTGAGGATGTTTTACTATTACAAAAAGACAGTATTTTTATTTTTGTAGAAGCTACGGTTGATGCTCCTGATACAAACGATGAAATGCTATACCAAGATCAAATCTTATTTGACCCTAACGGAAATCAACAAGATGTAGATTTGATAACAGTTGTAAAAGATGCTACGTTTTTGTTTTCTACTTCTGGAACCGATTTTGAATTGACAACCTCCCTTTTTACCAACACCAAACCTTATGTAATTTACGGAAACGCCATTGTTCCCGAAAACGGAAGTTTGACTATTGAAGCAGGAAGTACACTCCATTTTCATGAAAATGCTAGTTTGACCATTTCTAAAGGAGCAACTTTAAATATTGAAGGAACACTAACAGATTCAATTGTTTTTAAAGGTGACAATCTGAGTTATATTTACGATCAGGTACCAGGGCAATGGGACGGAATAAAATTAAAAGAAAACTCAACCGCCAACATTCACTATTTAAAAATCCTCAACCCAACTACAGGAGTTGAAATTGTAAACAATAATACTATTGATATTCAAAATACTGAAATCTACAATGCTGCTACCTATAGCATAGCTGCCGAAAATGCAAATTTAACCGCTAGCAATTTGGTTTTGGGGCAAGCAGGAAAATCTAATTTAATTTTGCAAGGAGGAACCTATACTTTTAACCATGCAACACTAGCGAATTATTGGAGCAAAGGTGTAAGATTTCAAGAAAATGTAGTTGTATCCAACTACAAAACAAATGAAACAAATGAGGTGATTGAAACCCCTTTGAATCAAGCTAATTTCAACAATTGTATCATCTCAGGAAACAGAACTACTGAAATTTTGATGGACAAAAAAGAAGATTTTTCTATTTTTAATGTACATTTTAAAAACTGTTTGCTAGACCTAGAAAAAGATGATGATTTTTACAATACAGATGACACAAACATCTACACAGATGTTTTACTAAACAAAAACAAAGATTTTAGAAATACAAGTATCAATGATTTGAGAATTGGGTTAGAAAACGAAGGAATTGACCAAGCAGAGACTACAATAGCACAGGCAACACCTACAGATATTCTTGGAACAGACAGAACCGTTGCTCCCGATATTGGAGCTTATCAACACATTGATTTTAAAACTTTAGAACCTACAAAAGAAGATGAATAAAACCATAATTATTACCGGAACCAGTAGAGGAATTGGTTTTGAATTGGCACAATTATTTGCCAACAACAACTATTCAGTTTTAGCCCTTTCAAGAAACACAAGTACATTAAAAGCCATCAATCATCCATATATTACAACTTTTGGAGTAGACTTAAGCCTTGAAAAAGACGTAGATCTTGTAGCAGATTACCTTCAAAAAAACAACATACAACTTTGTGGATTGATTCACAATGCAGGAAAATTAATCAACAAACCTTTTCAAGAAATTTCTCAACAAGAATTTCATGAAGTATATCAAGTCAATGTTTTTTCTGTCGCTTTGTTGACTCAAAAAGTAATTCCGTTTTTAACTCCAAAAAGTCACGTTGTGACCATTAGTAGCATGGGAGGTGTCCGAGGAAGTCTAAAATTCCCAGGATTGGCAGCATACAGCTCCTCCAAAGGAGCAGTCATCACTTTGTCAGAATTGTTGGCTGAAGAATACAAAGAACAACAAATATCTTTCAATGTTTTGGCATTAGGATCTGTACAAACAGAAATGTTAGAAGAAGCTTTCCCAGGCTACCAAGCACCTGTTACTCCTGAACAAATAGCTCAATACATTTATGATTTCACCGTTAATGGACATCAATTTTATAACGGTAAAGTATTAGAGGTTTCTAGCACTACTCCTTAATTCTCTATGATAAACCAACTGATTTCATACATTCCCGATGCTGCAAAAGAGTCTTTAGATCATTTGCTAAAAGAATACCCTTTTCATCTAAAAATAACACGAGGTAGAAAAACCAAAAGAGGTGATTTTAGAGCTACCAAACCAATTCCAAGCATCACAATCAATAATAACTTATCCAAAGAGCAGTTTTTAATTACATTGGTACATGAAATTGCACATTTGTATACATATCATGAATATCCAAAAGCAAAACCTCATGGAAAAGAATGGAAACATTGTTTTCAAAAGTTGATGCTCCCTTTTTTAAACACACAAATTTTTGAAGATTCTCTTTTAAAATTACTTGCACAACATTTTAAAAATCCAAAAGCAACTACAGATTCTGACCCAAAACTGGCCGTACAATTACAGTTAAAAAAGAATCCTTTAGACATGGATAAATGTTTTATATTTGATTTAGAGCCCGGAACTTTGTTTCAATTCAACCAACGTGTTTTCAAAATTCTTAACAAAAGAAGAACTCGTTATGAATGTTTGGAAGTAAAGACAAAAAAACGATTTTTAATCAACGGATCCGCCTCTGTACAAGTGATTTAAAAAAAGAAACTTATGGAAAAGTCAAATACCAACGAAGAAGATTTAGATCAAAAGAAAAAGGAAGTACAGGAAGGATTTAACGGTTTCTTTTCTGCCACTAAAGATTTTATTCTGAACCTATTAAACATTAGAGAAGATACTGATAAGGAACTTACAATTGCCAAAATAAAATCTGGAATTGCAGTAAAAAGTCACACCGCTTGGGTATTGATTTTCTCCATTTTTATAGCTTCTATTGGGTTGAATGTAAGTTCTCCCGCAGTAGTGATTGGAGCCATGTTGGTTTCACCGCTAATGGGGCCTATTTTAGGATTGGGATTATCTATCGCTATTAATGATATCGATACTCTTAAACGCTCTTTGATCAATTTAGGAGTGATGGTTGGACTTAGTATAACAACTTCTTTTATCTTTTTTAGTTTTCCTATATTTCAGGAAGCTACTCCAGAAATTATTGCTCGTACTGCTCCCGATATTAGAGATGTATTGATTGCTTTGGCTGGGGGATTGGCACTGATTATTGCTTTGAGTAGGAGATCTGAAATGACCAACACTATTGCCGGAATTGCAATTGCTACAGCTTTAATGCCACCTCTGTGTACTGCAGGTTATGGACTGGGAACTTGGAATCTGGATTATTTTTTAGGAGCCATGTTTTTGTTCATCATCAATGCTATTTTTATTGCTTTGGCCACATTTGTTGTCGTAAAATTTTTACGCTTTCCTGTGGTTAAATACATCAACCAAGCTAAAAGAAAAAGAATTGCACAAATTGCAGGTTTTATCGCTACTTTAATTATTGGTTTTAGTGTATATCAATTCTATTTGTTGTTTAAAGCGAATGAATACAAACGAAATGCTGAAACTTTTATCAGTCAAATGCAAGAAAAAACAGGAGCTGGAATTATAGATACTCGTATAGATTATGACACAAAAAATATTAAAATAGTTGTTTTAGGTAACAATATAGACAACTCTCAAAAAAATATTTGGGAAAATGAAATGCCTAAATTTGGACTTTTAAACTCTTCTTTAACCATTCAGCAAGATGACAAATCTGCCTATCTAGAAGACGAAATCAACACTATAAAAAATTCGTATTTAAAAAATCAAAACTTGATTGCTACCAAAGACGAAATCATTCAACACAAAGAAGCCTTACTAATAGAAAAAGATTTAGAACTTCAAAAAATTTATAAAAAACAAATTCCGTTTGTACAAATAAGTCAAGAAGCAAAAACCATTTACGAAAACTTAGAAAAACTAAGTTATGCCAATAAACTAGAAACCAATTTTAGTACTATAGATACGCTTATTGTTTTTGAGGCTACTTGGAAAAAAGACCTCCTTCCAAACCTTAAACAAAACACACAATTAAAAAATTGGCTACAAACAAGACTGCAAAACAACAAGATTGAATTGGTTGTAAAATAAATCAACAATCAAATACTTATAAAAACACACCGAAACATGCAAAGAATATTTTTTCTACTTCTAAGTATCTTCTTTTTAAACACACAAGCTCAAGAAAAAAAACTGTGGGCAAAATCAGTTATCAACCAAAAAGCTCCAAAATTGGTAGTAGAAAAATGGTTGTCTGAAAAACCTGAAACTAAAGGAAAATTTGTCTTAATTGATTTTTGGGCTACCTGGTGTGGACCATGTAAAAAAGCCATTCCTGATTTGAATTCATATCAAAAAGAATTTAAAAATGATCTAGTTGTTATTGGAATTAGTGACGAACCTGAATATAAGGTAACAAGAATGACACATCCAAAAATAAATTATTACAGTGCAATTGACACGCAAAAAAACATATACAATGAACTTGAAGTAAATGCTATCCCCCATTGTATTTTAATAGACCCTAAAGGAATTGTTCGTTGGGAAGGCTATCCTTTATTGAAAGGTCACGAATTGACTGCTCAAACGATCAAAACAATTATTTCAACATACAAATAGTTCTTCTGAGTCTGACCTATTATTTCTTTTCAATATATCTCTTAAATTTCAATACTACTATTAAAAAATCTCATCAACTCTAAATTGGTAACAGAAAAAATGGAAACAGAAGAACCAATAGGATGTGGCACTTTCTACATTCATCATACCAAATCACCTTTCGTGTTGGTGGTTATTAATTCATTAGAAATTACGATTATAAAAACACCCCTAGAACTCCTAAATTTGAATTTTATAGATTGTATAATTCCGCTAAAGGAACAAATAATTGTTTAGATATAGAAGAAGCTAAATAGAATTTGTGATCACCCTAACCCTTCCATTTTTGTACAACATCTCGAAAGATTCAAGCTACTATTAGCCCTAAAATATCAATTATATTTGCTTAAAAAGAAACCTCACTCTATTGATCAAGGCATATTATATTAAAAGATGAACAAAAAATTAAATTCGAATCCCATTATTACAAGATTATCCAAAATATTTATCTTCTTAAGTTTGAGTTTTTGTTTTTCTCAAAATCAAACAACCTCTGTTAATCAAACTTCTTTTGACAATTTTACCAACTCCTATAACTACACATATTGGAATCATAATTGGCTTTCTCCAATTTCTACAGACAGAAGTTTTACCAACTATACGAGTAGCTACTCACTAAACATCAACTACACGAAATTATCGATAAACAGTCTACTTATCAACAATGACAATTTTTCTCAAAAAAAAGGATTTTCACTTTTAGACTCAGCTATTTTCCCCACAAATTATACAGGAGATATTGACTATGCAATTCTTCAAAACGGTGTTGTTATTTATGAAAAAAGTAACTCCCCTACTAATGTAGGTGTTCATGATAGTCAAATGGCAGAATATGGAGTTTGGTCTAATAGACGATTTATAAGTACCAACTTTAATGGAAATCCTCCTATAAACAAATACTACACAGGTATTGATTTCACGAATTGGCATAACCGATTTAAAATCACATTTCACGTAAAACCAACAAAAGATTTCAACAATGGTCAGCTACAATTAGCTATTGAAATCCCTTCAGAATACACACAATATTACAATTATGAACAACTACATGCCTATGCAGTAGATAACAAAGGATTTGTTCTAAAAGGAGGAATGAATGCAAAGTCTATAAATATTAGTGGAAATAAAATTACCGTAACCACCAAACAACAAAATTTAATAAAAGACAGAGCCTACCAAATAAGTATCATCTGTTCTGTAATTACAGAAAATCTCTCTACACAATTTACAGAGGCTTTTGAAGAGGAACAAAAAACAGTTATCACAGCATCACAAACAAATCCTGTCTCACAAGAAATAACAGCTATTTCTTATGATGCCAATGAAGCGATACATTATATTGATATTCCTAGGTACAATATGGGATATACCAATTGTGCCACCGTTGATGAAATTCAAAGTATTGATTTAAAGCTAACCAATAAAACAGCTAAAAACAAAACCTCAAGGTTATGTTTCAGACAATTTCCCGCAATCAATACAGTTGGTTTTAATTCTATGATATGTAACAACAATGGCTCTCCGTCCGGATTACCTATACAAGTTTCTAAAAATTGGCACGAGGTTACCTCACAATTCTACTCAGGCTCATGGATTAAAGAATATACAGAAATCGTAATTCCAGCAAACACTACACTTCACTTAAAATACAAAAGAACAGGAGCTAAATGGGGTAAAACCTATACGGCTTCTTCCCATCAGCTATCTGTTGTAGGATCAGGTGTTCCTAGAGGAAGTTGGCTTCAGGCTGCTTTAGGAAGTTTTGGAGAAACAGTCACACATTCTCCTGATTACGAATTCGGAGCTAGTATTGGAGCAGATCTTCGTCCTTTTTTAGTGACTAATGAAGCTTATGGTGGCTCTTCAAAACAATGTAGTTGGACCGGTAATGTTGGTGGATTTGATATGCTCATCTACGAAGATGGAAATGGAAAAAGAAATCATCATGCACAGGTAAAAACACGTTTTAAAGCCTATTCACCCAATCTAACAGAAACCCATATTTCGTCAATATCTGAAGACAAGAAATTAAAATTTGATAACACTTTTTACCTAAATAGATCTGATGATTTCACAAGAGTTTATTACAAAATAACTGTTGAAGCACTAGAAAACACGACTTTTAATCGATTTGATATTTTTCAATTAGGAGGTGACAGTTATAATTATTACAATGCTCAAAAAATCATTTACGGAAACGACACTGGAATGATTGGCCAATTTACTCCTACAAATGATGGATCCAATAAATATACGACAAGTGAAATTGCCTTAACAGGAGAAAACCCATGGATATGGGCAGGAGATGGACTGTATCAAAACGGAGCAAAAGCAGGTATTGAAATAGACACTAACAACGGAATTATTATTAGAGAGTATACCGCTAATTTTGGAGGAGTTGAAAACAATACACCTTATATGATGGAAAGATCAAGCTCTAGAGGTTTTTCATCTAGCGTAAGAACAAACCCAACTTCCTATTGTTTGGTAACACCTCCCCAGATAACTTCATTCACAAAAGGAGATAAAATAGAATTATTGGTAGAAATTGTGGTATTGCCCAAACAAGAAGCTGACTATTATGGTCCAAATAAAAATTTCTCAAATGCTTTGGCAACTTATGGAAATTCTTATGAATTGTTATTTAGAGAATCTCTTGGAAACAGAATTAATGCAACATCTTCTACAAATCGAGTTAGCACGACATACCCCTTAACCGTTGAAACTTCAAACAATACAGCACATGTAACTATTACAGGAGGTAGAGGTTATGTCCCAATTGTATTTTCAGGATTGAGCTCTGTTACTGATCCTGTTTTATGGAAATCTTCTGGAAATTCGTCTCGATGGGAAATTGTAGATCAATCTGTACATGGCAAATATTTTTGGCAAGTAAACTACAATACAGAAACTAATTTATTTGACCTAGTATACAATGTCAACCAAGATATTAAAAAAGACAAAACAGCTATTATAAGTTATTATTTAGGCCCTACCCCTACCCCAAAAACAAGCCCTAAGAAACCTTAAAATTTCTCACTTCATTTTCTCAATCAATAGAAAATATTTATGAACGAAATCAAAGACAGAAGAACAGAATATCTAATTGAAGTTTTTGTCGATACTACTTCCCTAGATAAAAGAGAGCTAATATGGACAAAAAACCATTATGAATTACAGAATAGTTAAAGATCTCTTTTTATGCATATTAGAATTTACTCGTACAACATATCGAAAGATTCAAGCTACTAACATCCCTTAATTATCAGTTAATTTGTTTAGTTATAACTTCTAGTACCTTAATGAATAACTATCAAACTGAAAATGAACAAAAACTTAAGAGGTAACCATTCCATTACAAAAGCATTACAAACACTTATCTTTTTAAGTTTGAGTTTCTGTTTTTCTCAAAATAATTTAACCTCCGTTAACCAAGCTTCTTTTGACAATTTCACCAATTCCTATAACTATACTTATTGGAACAACAACTGGAAAACTTCTATCTCTGGTGATCGAAGTTTTACAAACTACACGAGTAGCTATGCGTTAAACATCGACTACACAAACTTATCAATAAATAGCCTGCTTGTAAATAATGATCATTCTTCGCAAAAAGAAGGGTTTTCACTTTTAAACTCCGCTATTTTCCCCAACAATTACACTGGAGATATTGACTATGCAATTCTTCAAAGTGGTGTTGTTATTTATAATAAAAACAACAGTCCAACAGGCATAGGTGCTCGAGATAGTCAAATGGCTGAATATGGAGTATGGTCAAATCGACGATTTGTTAGCACCAACTTTAATGGAGATGCTCCTGTAAATACTTACCACACGGGTATAGATTTTACGAACTGGCATAACAGATTTAAAATCACATTTCACGTAAAACCAACTGAAGATATTAGCAATGGTCAGCTACAACTAGTAATTGAGATTCCTTCAGAATACATACACTATTATAATTCAGGACAACTACATGCATACGCATTAGACAACAAAGGGTTTGTACTAAAAGGAGGAATAAATGCAGAAACTGTAAGTATTAATGGAAATGAAATTACCGTAACGACAAAACAACAAGATTTAGTAACTGACACAGCTTATCAAATAAGTATCATCTGTTTTGCTATTACAGAAAATCTCTCCACACAATTTACTGAGGCTTTTGAAGAGGAACAAGAAATAACAATTACTGCTTCACAAACAGCCCCTGCCACTCAAGAAATAACAGCTATTTCTTATGATGACAATGATGCGATACACTATATTGATATTCCTAGATATGGTATGGGATATAATAATTGTGCAACAACAGATAGGCTACAGAGTATTGATTTGGCATTTACGAACACTACCTCTGAAGATAAAATTACTAAAGTATGTTTCAGACAACTTCCCGCAGTGAATGTAGTTGGTTTTAACTCTATTATTTGCAACGCGAATGGAGACCCTTCAGGTTTGCCCTTACAAGTTTCTAAAAATTGGCACGATGGTACCTCACAATTCTATTCAGGGGCATGGATTAAAGAATATACAGAAATAGTGATTCCTGCAAACACAACACTTAGCTTAGTTTACAAAAGAACTGGTGCAAAATGGGGAGAAACCTATACTGCATCATCCCATCAATTATCAGTGGTTGGTTCTGGAGTTCCAAGAGGTGGATGGTTAGAAGCTGCCTTAGGAAGCTTTGGAGAAAACATGACACACTCTCCTGATTATGAATTTGGAAATGCTATTGGAGCAGATCTTCGTCCATTTTTAGTGACTAATGAAGCCTATGGTGGTACATCTATAGAATGTGGATGGACGGGGAATGTGGGTGGAATAGATATGCTGATCTATGAAGATGGTAATGGAACTAGAAATCATCATGCACAGGTAAAAACACAATTTAAAGCCTATTCACCTAATTTAACGGAAACCGCTATTTCTGCTATTTCTGAAGACGAAAAGTTAAAATTTGATTATACCTTTTACCTAAATAGGTCTGATGATTTTACCAGACTTTATTATAAAATAACTGTTGAAGCACTAGAAAACACCACATTTGATCGGTTTGATATTTTCCAATTAGGAGGTGATAACTACAATGTATACAATGCTCAAAGCATTGTGTATGGAGATGATACTGGAATGGTTGGTCAATTTACGCCAACAAATGATGGATCTAACGACTATACTACAAGTGAAACTGCATTAACAGGAGAAAACCCATGGGTATGGGCAGGAGACGGGTTGTACTATGAAGGAGCGGATAGTGATATTGAAATTGACACCAATAATGGAATGATTATCAGAGATTATTCAGCAACTTTTAATGGAACTGAAAACAACACACCTTATCTAATGGAAAGATCAAGTTCTAAAGGATTTTCAGCAAGTGTAGGAACCAATCCAACCTCCTATTGTTTGGTAACACCCCCTGAAATAACATCATTTACAAAAGGTGATAAAATAGAATTGTTAGTGGAAGTTGCGGTATTACCCAAACAAAAAACAGACTATTATGGTCCTAATGAAAATTTCTCAAATGCATTAACAACTTATGCTAACTCGTACGAATTACTTTATAGAGAATCTCTTGGGAATAAAATAACGGCAACATCTTCAACAAATACAGTACACACAACATATCCTCTTACGGTAGAAACCTCTAACAACACAGCTCAAGTAACTATTACAGGAGGTAGAGGTTATGTTCCAATCGTGTTTTCAGGATTGAGTGCTATTACAAACCCTGTTTTATGGAAATCTTACGATAATTGTTGGGAACTTGTAGACCAATCTCTGCATGGAAAAGATTTTTGGCAAGTTAATTACAATACCGAAACTGAACTATTTGATTTGGTATACAATGTCAATCAAGACATTACTGGAGATGGAACTGCAGTCATTAAATACTATTTAGGTACTACTCCACCTGAATCAAGTATTGGAGTACAATCAAAAATTGATGCTGCTGCTTGGACATCTAACTCCGATCTAGAAATAGATGTAAACTCAGTGAATAAGATAACTTTCGGACCCGTAGTTATAGAAAACGGAATTATTTCTACAGGTACACAAGAAAACTGGCAATGGACAGGCCCTAACAATCTCTCTAAAACAGGTAGAGTTCTTGAGATAACTCCAATTACAGAGAGTAGTTTAGGAAATTATATCGTTACTTATGATCAATTTGGCTGCCCAATTACTCATACTTATACAATTTCAGAAGTGAATCATCTAAGTAATGCTAAAATTGAGAAGTTTAATTTTACTGCAAGTCCAATTCCCGTAAACGCTCAATTATTTTTATCTAAAAAAAGTTTAAAAACAGAAGTTTTTGATATCTCAGGGAGACTATTATTAACGATAGACACATTAACCGATACGATCGACATGAGTCATTTATCAAACGGAACCTTTTTTCTCCGATTTGTATTTACAGATGGATCTATAGCCTATAAAACGATACTAAAAAATTAGTTTACTTTATAAAATTTAACTGATAAACTATTCCGCTTAAAGGAATTTGTAATCCTCAACTATTCTTAAAATAGACGCATACAACTCTATTGGAGTAATAGTGATACAAATAGAAGACGATAGAAAAACCGTAATAAAAACAATTAATTTTGGTTTTATCTAAGAAAAATAAATATTTTACAACTATGAAGAAATTTCGACTAATAGAATATTTTAGTTTTATCCTATTTACACTTTCAATAAATGCTCAAAATTTTGAGAAATTCACTAATAAAGAAGGGTTTAGTCAAAATACTATTAGTAGTATTACGAAAGATTCTTATGGTTTTTTATGGTATGGAACTCCAAATGGACTTATAAAACACGATGGTTATCAGTTTAGAACGTTTACTTCAAAATCTAAGACCAATGGGAAAATTATCAGTAATTCTATCAAGTATCTTTATAATGATTCAAATAACATCTTATGGATTGCAACAAATAAAGGGTTGAATGCTTACCTACCTTCACTAGAAAAATTTGTGACCATTCCGTTAGAAAAAGAAATTTCAATAACTAAAGTAAGAGAAGATTCTGAAGGTAGAATATGGTTCTCTGGAGAAAAAAGTATTTATTGTTGTACTCCCATAAACATAGAAACAGCAAGTTTTAACATCTCAAAAAATTTGTTAAGTCAATTTTCAAGAACACATATCATCAATGATTTTATTTTTAAAGATGCTGACAATATATTATTAGCCACCACCTATGGATTGGAAAAAATTACGCTTGGTAGTAAACGTGACATTAAAGAATTATCTATTGAATCATTGATTCGATACAAAAATTTTGAACCTCTAAATGTTACTAGTATTTTTAAAAAAGAAAGTGTTTTTTGGATTGGTACGAATACTGGAGGGTATAAAACCACTTTAGAAAGTAATGTCAGTTATATTTTAGAAACACTTGGAACAAAACAAAAACAAGAACTATATATTGAAACTATTTATGAAGATAACATAGGTCATATTTGGTTTGGTACCAGAGGTCACGGATTATTTAAATACAATACTGATAAAAAAGAGACTACTCAATACAGTTATAATTCGAAGAAAAGAAAAGGAATTAGTAGCAATTATATAAAAACTATTTTCAAAGATAATTATAATGTTTTATGGATTGGAACTGCACAAGGAGGCCTCAATAAATTAGATTTGAACCAAAAACCATTCTTTAATTACACGAACAATCCTTACGATTCAAACTCAATTCCAGATAATTTAATCAACTCGATACTAGAGGATAGAAATGGAAAACTATGGATTTCCGCATACCACAACCCACTGGTTATCAGTAATCAAATCATAAACAAAGAAACGATTGACAAACTTGAATTTAAAAACATTCAAATTCCCATTGAAAAAAATGATGTTGTCAGATGCCTCTATGAAGACAAAAAAGGTTTTGTTTGGATTGGAACAGATTTCTCTTTAATAGTATACAATCCAACTTTAAAAAAATTCAAAAAAGTAACATTAAAGCATCAAAAAACAATCCTAAAAACAAATTTAACCAGAAAAATTATTGAATTAGATGATGACAATATTCTTTTTGGAGGTAATAGAATTTTAGTGGTAAAAAATCCATGGTCTCAATTAAATAGCAACAACAATTCTATTCTAAACGTAAAATCTTTAATTGATTTAAGCCCAATAAGAGTTCAAACCATACTAAAAGACAATCATAATATTTGGATTGGAACCAATAAAGGATTGCTTCAAACATCTTTTGATGGAGAACAAATAAATATAACAAACAAAGAGAATAATGGATTTAAACTAAGTACTGAAGATATTTTTTCATTACATAGAGAAAAAAAATCCTTATGGATAGGAACCTACGGAGATGGCTTGTATCAACTTTCTTTTGATTCAGAAGAAAATCCAACAGAAATAAAAGATTTAAGAGAAAACGATATTTTATCAAATGACGTAATTTATAGCATCTTAAAAGATACGGATTCAATCATTTGGATAAGCACAGACAAAGGCTTGGTTAAATTTAATACTGAAAACCACAGAACAAACTCTTACGATGTTAGAGACGGTCTTCAACAAAATAATTTTAGAGAAGCTGCTTATTGTAAAGGAAAATCAGGTTATTTTTATTACGGAGGCTTAAAGGGCTTAACTATTTTTAAACCCGAAAATATCAAAGTAAACAAGCAGACTCCAAATGTCTTAATATCTGAATTTTTAATAAACAACAAGCCCGTAAAAATAGGAGAAGAAGTTAGTGGAGAAACAATACTCAAAAAATCCATTACAAAAACAGACTCTATCACAATAAACGAAAAAGAAAGAATAATTTCCTTTAATTTAACTGTTGACCAAACCTCTACTCCTTCTAAAAATCAGTTATCATACACATTAGAAGGGTTTAATAAAGATTGGATTAAGGTAGAAAAAGGGAAGGCAATCGTAACCTATACAAACCTTTCTAGTGGAGCGTATATTTTTAAAACAAAAGCAGCCAATTCAGACGGTATCTGGAGTACTTCAGAAAGAAAATTATTTTTAAAAGTAATCCCCCCTTGGTATAAGACTTGGTGGAGCTATTCTCTTCTTTTAATACTATTCATATCAATAGCTGTTGGAGTTGTATATTACTCTATTCACCATGAAAAGTTAAAACAAATTATTAAATACGATGAAATTGTAAAAGAAAAATTAGAAACCATTAATGATGGTAAAATTCGTTATTTCACAAATTTATCACATGAATTTAGAACACCACTTACCTTAATATCTGGGCCATTAGAACGTATTATTGCTAACAATACAGACCAAGCCAATAACGAATATCTAACAATTATTAAAAAAAATACCACAAGACTAATTCAACTAGTAGATCAGTTAATTACTTTCCGACAAGCTGAAAAAGGACAAGTTAGATTGCATTATAGTAAAGTATCTTTAGGAGATATTATCTATCCAGCTACGGAAGCATTTGAAGGATACGCAATAGAAAAAGATTTAGATTTTTCTCATCAAATAAACAATCCCAATGAAGAAATTATTGTAGATCTTGAAAATATTGAAAGAATTGTTTTTAACCTACTATCAAATTCTTTTAAACATACATCTTCACAAGGTATCATAAAAATTAAAGCAGAAATAGAAATTATTGCAAATAAAAAATGGATTAAAATTGATGTAATTGATAATGGTAAAGGAATAGAACCTAAAGATATAGACAATATTTTTGAACGTTTTTATCAATTAGGTAGTGCCGATGGTGATATAAAAGGAGGAGGTATTGGCTTGTCTTTTTGTAAATCACTAGTAGATTTGATGGAAGGAGAGATTTTCGCAAAAAGTAATCCCGGAGTTGAAACTTGTTTTACAGTAAAAATACCATCAAAAAACAATGAAGATCTTGAAGTATCTCCTGTGAAAAAAAATAACAAACCATTGGTGAATGAATGGAAACCTGTTTCATCAAAGATAGAAGAAAAATTAGTCCCTTCTGATGAGCAGCAAAACAAAGAAAAACCCTCTATTTTAGTAGTAGAGGATGAAAAGGATATTCAAAATTTCTTGAACAATGAATTGTCTTTAAAATACAACGTAACCATAGCTAACAATGGTATTGAAGCCCTTGAAATACTAAAAATTAAAGAACCGCTTCTTATTGTGAGCGATGTTATGATGCCTGAAATGAACGGGTATGAACTTTGTGAAAACCTAAAGAAAAATCCAGAAACTTGGCACATACCCGTATTAATGCTTACAGCTTTGGGAACTATAGAAGACACTATCAAGGGATTAGAGTATGGTGCTGATGAATACTTAAGCAAACCTTTTTCTATAAAACATTTAGAATTAAGAATAGATCGATTTATTGAAAACAATTATAAAATAAAAGAACATTTCTCTAAGAAAAGTGACCTTTCAAAAAATGAATTTCAATTGTCAAAAAGAGATGAACTTTTTATATCTCAAATCGTAGAAATAATTGAAAAAAACTTATCCAATTCAGAATTTGGAGTAGAAGAATTATCTAGAGAAATAGGTTTGAGCTCTGTACAATTTTACAGACGTTTAAAAAAACTTACCGGGCAAGTACCTAATGTTTATATTAGAAATTATAGACTTCAAAGAGCGGCTGAAATGTTAAAAAGTAATGAAGGCTACAATGTATCAGAAGTAAGATATCAAATAGGAATAGAATCCAAATCTTATTTTTCTAAGATTTTTAAGCAATTACATGGTATATCTCCTTCAGAACTCATTAAGAAAAATTAATTTTCTAGTTAAATTATACACTTACAATTTAGAAAATGAAAAACCTCGGAAGAAACTCCGAGGTTTTTTTTTGAACTCTTTTAAACCCCACCTCTTTCTATTAAATATTTAAAAATCAGGTCAAAATAATGATAATTAATAAGTAATAAGTCGTATCCAAACAACAATCCGAAAGAAAAGAGCTATCAAATTATACAATTCGATTATAGTTTTGTTAAAAAATATCCATCATAATTTTAACAAAACTAAAAACTCACCTAGTAAATCACCAATTAAAAATGAAAAACAGAATCATCGTTTTAATCAGTTTAGTACTATTAAGCTGTGGAAATAAAATCTTAAAACAAAGTACGGCAACAACAAAAACATCCATAAGTAAAACCATGAAACCTAATGTTATCTTCATCAAAACAGATGATCAGAGATACAACTCTATGGGATTCACCGGACACCCAATTACCAAAACACCTAATATTGATCAATTAGCTACAGAAGCAGTCTACTTTAAAAATGCCTTTATTACAAGTCCTATTTGTGGACCAAGTAGAGCTAATTTTTTCACAAGCCAATGGGAGCGTACCAATAAAGTTGGTTTTACACATGTTTCTAAAAACTTTGTTCCAAAAAAAATATTTGATAACAGTTATTTAATGCAATTAAAAAAGAACGGATATTTTACAGGTTATTTGGGTAAACATCATACCAATATTGGTCCTATAGGAGAGCGTAACCAATACATGAAAGATAATTTAGATTTTTGCTATATGGCATCAGGTCATTTAGGTTTTCATCTTACACAAAGTCATAGCCAAGAATTTTCAAATTTAAAAAACGAAACACAAATAGAAGGTCTGTATGAAGCTACAGAAACTTTTTTAGAGCCAACAAAAGAGAAAGATTATTTCTTTGACAATGCAGGATCTTCTGTAAAACATTTTTTAAACAGAAGAGATAAATCAAAACCATTTTGTTTGTCTATAAACTTTAATTTACCTCATGCTGCAAGTATTGGAGGGATGGGTAAAAAACCTACAGATCCTGAAATGTATAAAAGTCTGTATCAAGATCAACTAAACGACTTTCCTATGCCTGAAGGCTATCCAATTAAAAAATCTTCGCTACCAGATAATGTATTTAAACAAGAAGATTTAATGGGATATTACAATGTTACCAGTGAAAACTTTTTACGTGACAAAAAAATGAAAATGGCAAGAGCTGTTACGGGTATTGATAATTTTGTAGGAAATCTTCGTAAGCAATTACAAGAAATGGGAGTTGCAGAAAACACCATTCTAGTATTTATTTCAGACCATGGATTGCTTTTGGGAGAACATGGCTTAGGTGGAAAAACATTTTTATATGAAGAATCTATCAGAGTTCCTTTTTTAATTTATTCTCCATTTTTAAAAGGAGGTGAAAGAGTAATAGAAGAAATGGTTGTTGGACAAGATGTGCCTCCAACAATTTTAGATATGTGTGGTTTAGAAACTCCTAACACTTACCAAGGAAAAAGTGTTTTACCATTGATTCAAGGAAAAACAAAAAACTGGCGTAAAGATGTATTTTTTGAAAATTTATTTACACAACAAGGTTATCCAAGAATAGAGGCTGTAAGAACTAAAGAATGGAAATATATCCGATATTTTTCTAAAGATAATGATAGAGATCAATATTTACCAATGGCTTCAGTAAAAGGAGAACAGCCAATATATGAAGAGTTATTCTATCTAAAAGACGACAGCAAAGAACAAATCAATTTAGCTGGAGAGCAATCTAATAAAGCCATTTTAAAAGAACTTAGAGAAAGATGTAATGAACTTGTTACAGATTTAGCTACAGAAGACTTTAAGCAATAAAATATGAAAAAAATAAATTTTGCAATAGCAATATTACTGTTCGTATACAGTATAAATGCTCAAGAAAAACAAACTATTAATTGGTCTAGTTTTATGGCCAAACAAGACATGGTTTGGGACAAAACACCAAAGAAATGGCAAGAAGCTCCTTACTTAGGAAATGGTATGGTTGGGTTGATGTTGTTTCAACCTAATGGTACTGCTAAAAATATTTTAGAGCTTCATGTTGGAAGAGGTGATTATTATGACAACAGACCCCCTCACGAAGGCAACGAAAATACTTGGATTTATAGAGGTCGTTTGCCTATTGGACATTTTAAAATAAAATCTAAAGGAGATATTGTTGGAGTAGACTGGAAATTAGATTTGTATCGTGCAGAATTGTCGGGAACCGTCATCACAAAAAAAGGAACGTATCAAATACAATCTTATGTGCAAAGCAATTACGATTCCTATTATTTTAAAACTTTTAATGAAAATGGTGAAAACGTTAGCTTAGAGTGGTTTTCGGACGAAGCATATTCACATCCGAGAAAAGTTAGTGAAGAAACAATTTCTAGAAAAGGAGATGATGCTCCTGCTTACACTAAAAACTTTGTAAAAGCCCCCTACCCTAAAGCTCCAAATCCACATATCACAAAAGAAAATGACATTACTTTTAGTTTGCAAACATTACATGCTGATTCTGGACAATTAGTAAATGCATGGAAGGAAATTCATGAAAAAAATAGCCTGACTGTTTTGGGAACAGTAAACTTCTCTAAAAATGTAGGTGCTTCTTTCATTAAATCTAAAGAAATACTAGATAAAGCAACTTCAGAAATAAGCGATGGTACTTACGAAGCAAATCATAAAAAATGGTGGAGTAACTATTATCCTCAAAGCTTCTTATCAATTTCTGATGCGTTTTGGGAACAGTTTTATTGGATTCAAATGTACAAATTTGCTTCTTCTACAAGATCAAATGGAATGCTATTAGATGTTATGGGACCATGGTATCAACCAGGTTTCTGGCCTCTAATATGGACCGATTTAAATGTGCAACTTACCTATTGGACTCCTTTGGTAGCAAACAGATTGAACGTAGGAGAATCTTTACCTAATCAAATGGATTTGTATGAACAAAATCTAATCAACAATCTTCCTGAAGGTTGGTGTGATGATTGTTTAAATGCAGGAACCGTTTTTCCTGCTGATATGAAAGCCAAAGTAGGCAAAGGAGTAAGTGATCACATTGTTTGGATGCTGCATGACTATTGGTTATGGTGCGAGTATGCAGATGATAGAACTAGAATGAAAGACGGCTTATTTCCATTGCTTAAAAAAGCGACTAATGTATATTTTCAGTATATCAAAGACAACCCAATACCTAATGAAACTGATGGTAAAATCCATATCAAAAGTAGTTGGTCTCCAGAATATCCTGGCGGAACAGGCAAAGATGTAAATTATACCTTATCATTAATCAAATGGTCTTGTCAAACATTATTAGACATCTCAAAAGAGCATCATTTAAATGATCCTAAAGAAGCTGACTGGCAAAATATGTTAGACAACTTAGTGGATTACCAAAAAGATGAAAATGGGTTAAAAATTGGAGCTGATATTCCTTTTGACAAAGCGCATAGACATTATTCTCATTTATTAGCTTTTTATCCACTATACCTGTTAACACCAGATTCAGATTATGAATTATTAAAGACATCCTTAGATCATTGGCTAAAAACAAGTTTTGATTCAAGTAAAAAGAAAGACAAGGCAATGTCTGTAACTGGATACACTTGTTCTGGAGCTGCCTCTATGTATGCCTCTTTAAAAGACGGAAATACAGCACTTTCATATCTACAAAAATTACCTTTTACAAATGTTTCATCAACCACTATGTATTCTGAAGGTAACAATCCCGTAATTGAAAGTCCGTTTTCTGCAGCAACAAGTATACATGATATGTTGTTACAAAGTTGGGATGGAAAAATTCGTGTTTTTCCTGCGGTTCCCTCTAAATGGAAAGATATTTATTTTAAAGAATTTAGAACGCAAGGTGGACTTTTGGTTACTGCAAATCTTTCTAACAGCAAACCTACTTTGCTAACTATAAAAACCCCTGAAAAGGACAAAAATATAGAATTTTCAATTGATATAAAGTCTCCAAAATTTACAATTATTGACAGCAATGGTAAAGAAGATCGCATCAAATTAAAATTGCAAGCTAATGGATTCTATAAATTAAATTTAAAGAAAGGGCAGTCATTACAAGTAAAAACTAAAAAAACAAAGGAACTCTCTATTGTAAAATCGGCAGATGACGAAGCTAATATTTTTGGACTTAATAAGAAATACGTCAAATTCTTAAACGAATCCGTAAAATAAAAAACAAAAACCTATCACATTGATAATCAAAGTAAACAACATCTAATAAATCAACTATATGATAAATACGAGCACCTAACAATTATATTTTTAATATAATTTCACCAAATAAACAATACAATTCATAAAAAATAAACACTAAAAACTATTAATAATGAAAAAAACAATCTTATTCTTAACAGCAATGATTTTTTCAGTAATGTCATCATTTTCACAAAACACTTGGTATAATACTGGATCTGGAGAAATACATCTTGAACCTTTTAATTTTCACGGAGCATCTTACACTCCAGAACATGTAAATCCAAAAACAACAGGAATCTATACAGAAAAAACAGCTTCAAAATATGTTAGATATGGTAGTGAAGGAAAAAATGCAGATATGTCTAGAAACGGAAGTACCGTTAGATTTAAAACTTTTAAAGTTGCAGTTCCTAAATCAAAAATAGTAGGAGAAAATGCAGATCTAACTGTAAAATTAAAATTATATGTGCCTAATTTTGAAAACATCCCTAGCAATAGTATTTCTTTAATATTAAGAACTAAAAACAAAACAAACACACAACTTCAAGTAACGAAAGTAATTCCTTCAACTACGGCTAACGATTGGCAAGAAATAGAATTTGATTTTACAAATGCACAAACAAGTCCTGATGGTTATGCTGATTCTTACAATTCGTTAGTAATTGTTCTTACTTCAAGAAACAAACCTACTGAAGATTTTGAATACTATCTTGATGACATTACAGCCAACTTTGACATCACTAAGTCTAACAAAAAATAAACTTGTAGCAATCTAGAATTGTATTCTTAAAAACTACAGAAGTTAAAACGATAACTAAACAAATATTTATTATGAAAACAAAGTTACTAATACTTACAGCTTTGATAATGGGAACATTATCATCTTTTTCTCAATCTTATGACTGGTACAATTCAGGTGCAGCTACTTCTATCATTGATATTGCGAGTGGTGGAGAATTTGGAGTTGGATTTGTTTCAGGACAAACAAACCCTGTTAACACAGGTATCTATACAGAAACAACAGCATCAAAATTAACAAGATATGGTAGTGGAGGTGCAAACTCAGCACTTGCTAAAAATGGAAACACATTACGTTTTACAACTTTTGAAGAAGTGATCGATGCATCAAAAGTAGAGAATGGAAGTGTAGATCCTCTAATTGTAAAAATAAAAGTGTATGTCTCCGATTTTGCAAATGTTCCTAACACAAACGTAAAAATGCATTTAAGAAAAAACAATAATGCTAGCAACCAAGTAACTGTTCAAGCTACATTAACAGATAGTGCTGATTGGGTTGAATATACATTTGATTACTCTACCTCAACACATGTAGGAACACTTGAAGACGAATACAATACTTTAGTATTGACTTTTGAAGGTGCTAAACCTGAACAGGATTTTGAATACTTCTTAGATGATATTAAAGCTAATGTTAATATTTCAACTCCGGAAGTCACTTATTATACTTGGTACAATTCAGGAGCATCTACTTCTGTTATTGATCTTGCGAGTGGTGGAGAATTTGGAGTTGGCTTTGTTTCTGGGCAAAACAACCCTGCTAAAACAGGTATCTATACTGAAAATACAGCTTCAAAGTTAACAAGATATGGTAGCGGAGGTGCTAATGCCGCAGATGCTAAAAATGGTACTACACTTCGTTTTACAACATTTGGTGGATCAGTACTTGGCGCTAATGTAAAAAATGGAAGTTCAGATCCACTTATTATAAAGCTAAAAATGTATGTGGGTGATTTTGACAACGTTCCTGGAACACTAATAAGTGCTATTTTAAGAAAAAACAATTCTCAAACAAATCAAATTACTTCAACAGCTACATTAACAGATAGCGCTGACTGGGTAGAATATACATTTAATTTTTACAATTCGTCAGGTACAGTATTAGCTGATGAGGATGAATACAACACTTTAGTAATGACTTTTTCTGGAACTAAACCAGTAGCCGATTTTGATTATTACTTAGACGATATCGTTGCCAATATGAACATTGGAATATCTTTATCAGTAGATGACAATAATATTGAAAATCATGATTTAAAATTATTCCCAAATCCTGTTTCAAATACTCTTTATTTAAATAAAGAAACTGTTTCTGCTGAGATCTACAATTTCTTAGGAAAAAAATTAATGTCTTTTAAAGGATTGAGAAAACAATTTGATGTTTCAGTATTTCCAGAAGGAGTTTATATTCTAAAAACTAATTTTGAAAATGGTAGTTCTAAATACCTACGATTTATCAAAAAATAAGATACTTAAAAACAAAAACCGCCAATAATAATATTATTGGTGGTTTTTGTTTTTAAAGATTATTCATAACATACTACTTATCAAAAAACTTAACACAAGCATTCATTATTATACTAATATTGAAAACTTACTAGCTCGTTTATAACCTCAATATGAGTATAAATTGACAAATATAAGTCCCTCTCTATTTTTCCTATAAAATACTGACTTTATTATTTTCAAAAAAGACAGAAACACCTGTAAACAACTAACAATCAGGTATTTAAAAAACAATCTTATGAATGAAAAGAGTCCTTAAAACAGACAACTTATCAATTTATTTGTAGCATCTAACTATCTAAACAAACTAAATATGAATAAAATATTCGTAATACTCCTTATGTTATTATCAACTTCTATGATTGCTCAAAATAAGGAGATCACAGGAACAATAACTGATAAAGACGGAAATCCTTTACCCGGAGCCACAATTCAAATAAAAGATGTAGCTACTGCAACCATTGCCGATTTTGATGGTAATTTCACATTAAATGCAACTGTTGGACAAGTATTGCTCGCTAGCTATACAGGATACAAACAACAACTAATTGTTGTTGATAAAAAAAATAATTTTATCATACAACTAATAGAAGATATACAAAATTTAGACGAAGTAGTTTTGATCGGATATGGGTCTGTTAAAAAAAGTGATTTAACGGGAGCTGTTGCTTCTGTGAAAGCAAAAGAAATATCAGAATCAGGAGCTATTTCCGTTGATCAAGCATTAGCAGGTAGAGTTTCAGGGGTTGTGGTGAATCAGTCTTCAGGAATGTTGGGAGCTGGAGCAACTATAAAAATTAGAGGATTAAGTTCCATGCAAAATAGTGATCCATTATATATTATTGATGGTGTACCCATGGATAACGCATCTTCACCTAGTATAAACGATGGGGATGAGCAAAGTTCACAAATTAGTCCACTTTCCCTTATAAACCCAGCAGACATACTCTCACTAGAAGTATTAAAAGATGCATCTGCAACAGCTATTTATGGATCAAGAGGTTCTAATGGAGTTATACTAATAACTACCAAATCAGGAGAAATAGGAAAAGGTACCGTTCAAGTTACTACTGAATACGGAGTCTCTGTTATTCAAAAATACATAGATGTTATGGATGCCAACCAATTTGTATTGACACGAATGGAAGCTCAAAGAAATGGTACAGGTGTTTACACAGAAACAAGTACTAAAAGAGATTCTGCCATGTCTGGTTTATATGAAACGCAAAATTGGCAAAAAGAATTGATTAGTCCTGCACATTCTAAAAATGTAAATGTTTCTTTTAGTGGAGGAGACAAAAACATGAAATACTTAATCAGTACAAATGGACTAAATGCTAACGGTCTTGTTCAAAAAACTAATTTCAATCGTTTTACTTCACGTATAAATTTAAGTGCAAATATTTCTGAAAAATTCAAAGTTTCTACAAGTATAAACTATTCTTCTGTTAGTACAGAGAAACAAAGTACCAATACAAATTTTAATGAAAACAACGGTACAAATAGTGTCATTATGAGAGCGTTAACATTCGCACCCTCTACAACACTAGACGATATTTCAGATAATGAAAACTCAGGAATCAATACTCCTTCTCCTCTTACATTTATTGATGCTAATAGTTGGAATACTGAGATTACTCAATTTTTAGGAAGTGTTTCTTTAAATTATAAAATAAATAAAAATCTTAATTGGGATACAAGAGTTTCTCAACAAAAACGTTTTTCAGAACAAGGATTTTATCAGAACAGTTTACAAAAATACTATTCAACATTTAAAAATGGTTGGGCAAAAATAAAAAACTCAACATATACAAGTTTTAGTATTACAAACGCATTGAATTACAACTTAAGATTAAATAGAAAATTTCAAATCAATGGAGTTTTGGGACAGTCTTATGAAACAAGAGAACAAAAAAGTTTCGGTTCCTCTAATTATGGATTTGAAAATGACTTTTTAACTTACTTTGATCCGGGTTCAGCAGAGTTTTCTGAGAAAGACACAGCAACATATATAGAAACCGTAATGCTTTCATTTTTTGGAAGATTGAACCTAACATTTGACAACAAGTTTTTATTTACTTTCACAGGTAGGTTTGATGGTTCTTCAAAATTTGCAGCAAATAATAAATGGGGCTTCTTTCCTTCTGGTGCATTTGCATACAAAATCCATCAAGAACAATTTATACAAGACATAAATGCCATCTCAAATCTAAAATTAAGAATATCATATGGTATTACTGGAAATCAAGGTTTAGCAGCCTACTCTTCATTAGACAGAATGGCATCTAGTCAGCATACTTTTGGAACAGGAAGTGGAGAGAGTTTAGCAACTGTGTTTTTCAGAAGTCAATTGCCAAATGCCGATTTAAGATGGGAAAACACTGCACAATTTAATAGTGGTTTGGATGTTGGCTTATTTAAAAATAAAATAAATATTACCGCAGATTATTTCAGAAAAAAAACAACTGATTTTTTAGTTCCCAAAAACCCTGTGGCAAGTCAATCTGGTTTTACAAGCAATGTCATCAATTTTGGTTCCTTAGAAACCAATGGATTTGATTTGGGAATAAATTACCACGTAATTACCAAAAATGAATTTAGTTGGACTTTAAATGGAACCATGTCTGTTGGTAAAACAAAAATTACTGAAATGACAAGTGATTATGTTTCTAGTGGATATCTAAATGCGAACATAACAGGAGGTACACAAAGATTAATTGTTGGAGAAGCTCTAGGTACTTTTTATGGGTTAAAAAGAGCAGGTATTGCACAGTTTGATGATTTTGTAGAGTTTGATGGATTGTCTCATGATGAGAGAGTAAGTTTATACAATCAAAATAGAATAGCTACCTATACTTATAAAGAAGACTATAGTGGTGGAATTACTATGACAGGTTCAGAAAGACCAGGTGAACAATTGTATGAAAATTATGACAATGAAGACAATGTAATTGATGAAAATGACAAACAAATTTTAGGGAATGCACAACCTGATATCACATTTGGGATCAACAATACATTTAAAATAGGAGCTTTTGATTTAAGTGTGTTTATAGATTCTCAATTAGGACAAGAGGTTACAAATTTAGCAAACACAAGACTTTTCAGTTTCAATGGAAATCAACAATTAGCAGAGGTTGCCAATTCAGCATGGACTCCCGAAAACCAAAGTACTACACATCCTAGATTAGATACACAAAATAATGAAACTACTTATAGTGACAGATATGTTGAAGATGCATCGTTTATCAGACTAAAGAGTGTGAATTTTGGATATAATTTACCTAAGAGAGGGTTAGATTATTTAAATATCAGCTCTCTTAGGTTTTATATAATGGGAACAAATTTAATAATGTCTACAAAATATTCTGGTTTCAATCCTGATGTATCTCTTAGTGGATCTAACAGTTTATTATTAGGTCATGATAACGCAGGTTACCCTGCTTCAACAACTTATAGAATTGGTGTAAATATTAAAATTTAAAAAAAAATTATGAAAACTATATACATACTAGTAATCTTACCTTTTCTTTTGCTAATTTATTCATGTGAGGATTTATTAGAAGAAAACCCTAAGACAACAATCTCAGCTGAAAATTATTACAATAACGAAACCAATATTCGAAATTCAACAGATGCTATTTACAAAGTATTTAATGATGGTAGCTCTAATTCTATATATGGTAGAAACTGGCCAATTCTTGATGTTGGTACAGACGATGTAGTAGGTAGAACTGGACAAACAAATACCACAGATTGGGTACAACACACAATAGTACCAGATCATAAATTTTTTGCATCATGGAATCAATATCAAGGTTGGTGGAAAGGAGTTGCTAGAGCAAATGATGTACTCAAATATATAACTGAAATTGACTTTGATGATGAAAATTCAAAAAATGCAATTATTGGTGAAGCTAGAGCTTTAAGAGCTTTATCTTATTTACATTTAGTAAAAACTTGGGGAGATCTACCCATAATCACAAATTCTATCGAAACAGAATTAGACTTTGATTTACCTAGATCCCCTGTAGATGAAATATACGACCAAGTTATCATTCCTGATTTGGTATTTGCAGAAAACAATTGTGTAGATGACTTACATTATGGACGTGTTACAAAGTGGACCGCAAAAATAATCTTAGCTGATGTCTATTTAACAAGAGCTGGATGGAGAAGAACTTCAGCTGGAGAATTTGTTCAAGGAGATGCAAGTAATTGGGAATTAGCAAGAGATAAAGCCAAAGAAATTATAGACAATTCTCCACACTATTTAATAACAGATGAAATTAAAGATGGAGAACATACCACATTTGCCTGTGGAGTTCCATGGTACGAATCTAGCCCCTATTCTGCTGAAGCCATGTTTGAAATTGGATCAATTAACGAAGCTAATTTTGGTAATTGGCTAAGCGTAGGTTCTAACCCAAATAATGGTGGTTTACAGTTTTGGGGAGGTAATGGTGTTAATACACCATTATCTGATGAAGGAATTACAAAGACAATTAATGATATGAAATTTCCTGGAAACCCACCTGGAACAGGTTGGTACATCCCTACTCCAGATTTATGGGATTCTTATGAAGAAGGAGATCAAAGAAGAGATTTTAACTTAATGACCAGATACACTACTTCAGATGGTGAAAATTATCTCTGTCAGCCTACCTTTAGAAAATATGTAGATATCAATTACTATTTGGGCTTACCAAATACAAGTAATCAAAATACGACTAATAATACTATCATTTATCGTTATGCTGATGCTTTACTTATTTATGCAGAAGCAGCAAATGAAGCAGAAAACAACCCAAGCCTTTTAGCTTACAATGCGATTAATGAAATTAGAAGAAGAGCATTTGATGTTACAGATAATTCATATGATTTAACAGGTTTGAGTAAAGAAGACTTTAGAAAAGCCGTTTGGTTAGAAAGAAGGCATGAATTCGCTGCAGAATGCAAACGTAAATTTGATTTAATTAGAACAAATCGTTTGGTGAGCGAAACAACAGATATCAAAACTGAATTTACAACAGAAATGGGTTCCGCTAGAGATTATACAAACGTACAACCAGGATACGGAACAATACCATTTCCAGACCACGAGTGGTTATACCCTATTCCACAACTAGAAATGGAAAGAAACATAAAAAATGGTTGGGTACAGAACGAAGGTTACTAAAAGTATTTAGAATACCTAAATAATATATTTATATGAAGTATTATAACTTAAGTATTATTCTTATTCTCATTTTTCTGTTTTCAGAAGTCTATTCCTATGGTCAAAATGACACTGAAAAAGGAAAGCATGTGGGGCCTGAATGGATACAAAAAATGTTAATTAATGACGGCGTTTTGTCAGCTCCAAGCCACAGATTTACAAAAAAGTATGATCAATACAAACATTCCTCTAGTATTCGAGGAATGTTTTTTGAAGGTTTGCCCTATAAAGAAAAAGAAACCAAAGTGTTTTGCTGGTACGGTGTTCCTAAAACACTAAAACAAGGTGAAAAAGCACCTGCAGTAGTTTTGGTTCATGGAGGAGGAGGAACAGCTTTCCACCAATGGGTTCAAAAGTGGAATAACCGTGGTTATATTGCAATATCTATCGCTTTAGAAGGTCAAGTTCCTGGTGATATGATTTTGGATAAAAATGGACAAAATAAACATCCAAGTTTTGAGTTTTCAGGTCCCTCTAGAATTGGTTTTTTCAATGACGTCAATGATCATAATTTACAGGACCAATGGTTTTATCATGCGGTTGCAGATATTATGAAAGCAACCAGTCTTTTGACAAGTTTTCCTGAAGTAGATGCTGAAAAAATTGGAATTACAGGAATTTCTTGGGGAGGTATTTTAACAAACGTTGTAACGGGAATTGACAATCGCTACGCCTTTGCTATTCCAGTATATGGATGTGGTTATTTACATGAGACGCCTTTGTATAAAAAAATAATAGACCACCTAAAACCCTCGCAACAAATTTTTTATATGGAAAACTGGGAACCTTCATTGTATGTCCCGTTGCACAAACAACCTACTTTGTTTGTCAATGGAACCAACGACATGCATTTTACAATGAATAGTTTTACCAAAACATTTGCTGCATCTACTAATGAAAAGTATTTGCGTATTGAGTTGGAAATGAAACATGGACATAGTCAAGGATGGGATCCAAAAGAAATCTACAACTTTGCAGACTATGTACTTAAAGATGGTTTAAAGCCTGTAGAAATTTCATATGTGAGTATAAGTAAAAAGAAAAGTGTTTTATATCGGTATACAGGTGAAGTAAAAGAGGTCTATTTATATTACACAACTGATGTTGCTGATTGGGGAGATACCAATTACAAGTGGACGGAAATACCTGTTTCATTCAATGCGACCGAAAACACAATAAAAGCAACCTTACCTAACAACACTAAAGTATATTTTGTGAATACCATTAGTACAGAAGGGTTGATAAGTAGTTCTAAAATGCGATTTGTGTCAGAAAACTAATGTTTTCACATAAAATATATGCATGCGTACAAAAAATAGCGGTAATTCTTGTTTTGAAGAAGCTATTGATTGAAATAAATAAGGAGTTTTTCATCTCTTCGGACATTTTAGTAAGAGGTCTCCTCCCCTTTTCGATACAACAATTATATAAGGATTAAATACATTTACTGATGAATATAAAAAATATTACAAAAAAAAATTGGCTTTTAGGAGTATTTATTTTACTAACTATAACACTTAGTTCACAAGACAAAAAAAATACTCCCAAAGGAAAAGAAATGGACAAACTTTGGGGAGAAACAAATGTCTCAACAGATGCATTAAAAGACGGAAAAGGGAAGTTTTTTGACGAAAGTAATTTTGGGATGTTTATCCATTGGGGATTATTTTCAAATTTAGGAGGCGTTTGGAAAGATAAAACATACTACGGTATTGGCGAATGGATTATGAATCCGAGAATGGCAGGAATACCAATTCCTGAATACAAAAAAATTGCAAATGATTTTAATCCTATAAATTTTGATGCAAAAAAAATAGCAAAACTGGCCAAGGATGCCGGTATGAAATACATTGTGATCACAAGTAAGCATCATGAAGGATTTGCTATGTTTGACACCAAAGTAAGTGATTTTGATATTGTTGATGCAACTCCTTTTGGTAGAGATCTTATGCATGAACTTGCAGATGCTTGTCATGAACTTGGTTTAGGCTTTGGGTTTTATTATTCACACAATCAAGACTGGACAACACCTGGTGGTGGATATGGTCCCACAACTGACGAAAAGGGAAACAAAGTAAATTTTAAAGATTATTTCTATAGCAAATGCAAACCTCAGGTAGAAGAAATATGTACAAATTATGGACAAATTGATTTTGTTTGGTTTGATACACCTGGAGATATGCCTAAGGAATATGTAGTGGAGTTAGCAGAAACTGTTAGAACACTTCAACCAAAAGCAATGATGTGTAGTCGTGTAGGATATGGTATGGGAGATTATGCCAGTAAAGGAGATATGGATGTTCCTACACAAAACATAGAAGGCCTTTGGGAAACATGTGATACAAATAATGATTCATGGTCTTATGCTTGGTATGACAATAATTTTAAGAGTCCTAAAAAAATATTGGATCGACTTATACAAACTATTGGACGAGGTGGTTCTTATTTATTTAATGTGGGACCAAACGGAGAAGGAGTTATTCCAGAAATTGGTGTCACTTTTTTAGAACAAACTGGAGCGTGGATTAACAAATACCCTCAAGTAATTTATGGAGCTGGAGCTTCACCATGGGGACATAAATTGCCTTGGGGAGATGTTACTACCAAAGGAAACTCATTATATTTATCTGTTTTTGATTGGCCAACAGATGGTAAATTATATTTACCTGGATTAGAAGACAAGATTAAATCGATATCTATATTGGGTGATCGTAAAAGTAAGCGCATTGATTATCAAAAAACAAATGGTTGGCTTATTCTAGATATACCAACCACAGCCCCAGACAAACTCGTATCCGTTATTGAGGTAAAACTAAAAAAAGAATCTAGCAAAGTAAAAATAGAATCTCCACTTGGTATTTTCCCTAACACAGACAATGTTTTATTAAGTGAATCTGGGCAAGTTAAAAACGCTGAACAAGGCTCTGTACAATGGATGGAAAAGTTTGGGGAATGGAAACATGTAAAACAAGTAAATAATTGGGAAGAGAATGGCTCTATCTCTTGGGAAGTAAATGTTCAAAAACCAGGGTATTATTATTTAGAACTCTGCTACAGAGGCGAAGATAGACTTGTTTGGAAAACAGAAACGGACGAAGGTATTTCTGTTCAGAATCAACAAGCAGCAACTGAAAAATACATATTCTACAATATGGGAATTCTAGAATTTAAAACCGCAGGAAAACATGTTATATCTACATCCTTAATCGAAGGAAATGGAAAAACATCTAGCTTAAAATCCTTAGTTCTAAAACCTATCAATAATTAAATCTTAAAACTAAAACCTTTAAGAATGTCTTTCTATAAATTACATCACATGAATTCAAAATATAAAAAACTCATTATCAGAAACATTAGCTGTATTCTAATAAGTTTTACTAGTATTTCTATCTCATCTCAAAACACAGCTTTACCAACAGATTTCAAAGATCTTGTATTGTGGCTAGATGCAGAAGATGTGGATGGTGACAACATAACTGAAGGCCTTTCTGAAGATGGGCTATCAGAATCTAAGGTAACTATTTGGAAAGACAAATCAGGCGAAAATAATGATGTTACAGGTACAGCTCTACCAACACTATTAGAAAATCAATTAAACAACAAACCAACAGTTGATTTTTCTGGTTACAAATATTTAGCAACCTCCAATCAGGGTCAAATTACAGCAAACGGTTCTTATACCAAATTAGCTGTATTTACATACAATACTGCAACAGGTTCAAACCATATTATTTCTTCTGAAAATTTAGGAACTGTTTTTTGGGGAGCTACAACCAACAAAGTTAATGCATGGCACATTGGAGGTGGTTCAAACAATCCAGGTTATATGACTTCCGATGCTGCAAATGACTTTACTACATCTTATCATATTGCCGTAATTCGTTATGATAACATCGCTAATGACAGTCAATTAAGTATTATCAATATTGATGGAACGCAACAAGCAGATACTGATAACACTGTTCAAACGCATCAAGCAAAAGCGATTACAATAGGAGGGCATAATGGAGGGGCTTCTTTAGATGGAAACATTGCTGAAGTACTGGTATTTAACCGTGGACTATCAGATACGGAAATTGACTGCATGGAAGCGTATTTAAGTTCTAAATGGGGAATTGCAGTTTCTAGTGTTGCCAATTCTTGTATTGAAGAGAGTACTATCAGTTTAACAAAAACTGCATATCCACAATACAAAATTTTTCAAAGAGACCATTCTGATCAATATGATTTTACACTATCGGGATCTTATACGGGTGATATAACCACCGTAGAAGCTTCTTTTAATGGATCTGATTACACTGTTATTGATGCAGATCCAAACGATGGAACTTGGTCGGGTACTTTGTCTAATCAAGGAATAGGACAAGGTCGTATTTCAGTTAGGTTTTCAAATAATACAGCTATTGAAGATGGTGTAGACGATATTGGAATAGGTGATATTTATGTTGTTGCAGGTCAATCAAACGCTGAAGGTTATGCGCTTGCAAAACAATATTATACCTCGGTAGCACCTACTGCAACAGTTTTTCCAACTGTTTATACACAAGGTGATGTTTGGAATATAGGAAACGACAGTACAGATCCTCATGGAGATTTAGGTTCGGCTTGGCCCATTTTAGGAGGATATATTGCAGAGAACACAGGAATTCCTGTATGTTTTATTACAACAGCATCTGGAGGGACTTCATTGGTAAGTACTGAAACAGTAACAGGAAATTGGCAAAGAGGAGAAAGTGTTTATAATATTATGACAAATCAGGTCACAGAAGCCAACCCCAATAATATAAAAGCTGTGCTTTGGTTTCAAGGAGAAAAAGATTCAAGTAATGGTATTTCTAGAGCCGACTACAATGCAGGCTTAGACCAACTACTAATAGATATTCATACGGATCTTCCTGGATCACCTGATTTAATCCCTGGAGTTATTGGTCCATGGATTCCTGCTGAAGTAAATTCTACACAAATTCGATTAGGAATCATTGATGCATGGAATGATAACGAAAATATTTTACATGGTCCACAAATGTATGATATCAAAATTAGCAATGATGGTATAGGAGACAATCTACATTTCAAAAGTGATGATGAAATACAAACATTAGGATTTAGATGGTGGAAAGCACTAGAAGAACATTATTATTCAGGAACAACAGGTAGAGGACCTATTGTTTATAATGCAGAATTGCTTTCGAATGAAACGGAAATAGTACTTACGTTTATAACAAGTTCATCATTACTACCAGCTTCTGATTTGGCTACAGATATTTGGTTTGTTTACGACAATGGAACTGAAATACCCGTAAATTCTGCAGTTGTAAGCGCAACAGACAAGGTTACTTTAACTTTAGCACAGGCTCCTACTTCCAGTATACTTACCGTAACGTATGCGAAAGACAATACAGCAGAAGGAAAAGCTGTATTAACAGACAGTACCACAGGAAATACTGCAGAAGGAGTTAGTCATTTACCTGCAGATGTTTTTAGTGATTTCTCAGTAGTTACCCCTTCTATTTCATTGGCTTCAATTATAGCTTATGCAGATGACAACATAAATAATGAACCCACTGTAAATGATTATAGTTATATTGGAGTAACTGGAGTTGATGAAAATAATGTAGCACTTGTAAATTCAAAAATTGAGGCTTTAGACGGAACTCAAGTCAATACCGTTTTCAAAATTCAAGAAGTAGTAGATTCAGCTTCTTTAAAAATTGATAACGTAGATCTAACAAAAGTTAAACTATATCCTAATCCTTCCTCAGAAATGGTAAGTATCAATTTAGAAATAAAAAATATTGTGTTGTATAATGCGACTGGTCAAAAAGTATTCACAACAAATGCGAATACTTTTGATATTAGTCAGCTTTCAAATGGAACTTATTTTATAGAAATCACTACTATTGACGGAGCGAAAACAACAAAGTCTTTCATAAAAAAATAGACTAATGTTTTGTCATTATTTTTACAATACTTTTCAGCATGTATAAACCTGATTGTAGTTTCAATAGATCAATATCTTATATATAATTTAAAAGATTACCCCGAACTTATTGAGAGCTAAAATATTTATTTATCTATGGAAACTATTGGATTTCAAAAAATGTATTTCCTCTTGTGTGTTATGAAACTTTGTTCTTTTTCATATCAGTTGTGAATTGATTGTAATTCTTAAAAATAATTCTGCTAAATTATTTTTTGCACGATGCGCATTGATCCAGACAAGAATAGATAATGTGTTAGATGTTTTCATAGTGTCGTCTTTTGTGGTTAAACATTGGGACGAAAGTCAAATCAACTATTTAGGATCAAGAACAAAAGTTGGGTCTAAATTGAAAATTAACTTTCTTTGTGTTTTAAATTACCTAGATGAAAAAAGACATTGAGTTATC
>NZ_JAUOSB010000079.1 GCF_030548295.1 Wenyingzhuangia sp. 2_MG-2023 | reverse complement strand
CTTCAGGAGCTGTTCTATAATAGGCTCTACTTTAGTTCCGTTGAATATGCCGACTAAAGCACCTTTCTTTCCTTTAGCCCGCTTATTGGTAATGATGGTGTAGAGTTCTCCTTTAGAAAGAACTGTTTCATCAATGGATAAATAGGAACCTATGTTTTCAGGATAAATAAGCCACTGTTTAGCATGGTTTTTACATTGCCATTGTTTAAAGTCACTTAAGTGATCTTTATAAAGTCTTTGAAGTCTTTTTCCAGGCATACCATACAGCTGTCCTAGCTGCTGGCTACTCAGCGGAGTATTATTAGTGGATTTCTTTTAAAAAAGCAGCAAACTCTTTTGATACTCGAGTTCCCTGTGCTATAAATTCATCCCATTCACGACTTACTTTAATCCACTTTTCATCTTGTAAAACGTCCCATCTCCTT
>NZ_JAUOSB010000078.1 GCF_030548295.1 Wenyingzhuangia sp. 2_MG-2023 | reverse complement strand
CTTATTATAGGTGTTAATCCAGCATAACTGCATAATTCACCACCACTATTAAATCGTTTAAAACCGTCTGTTAATACTACTAACATTAAGGCAGTTTTATTTCCTATCCCTGGTATCGTTTTTAATCGTGTTAAAACATCTTGGTGAGCTTCTTTTACCAACGACAATAATTTAACTTCTAACTTGTCTATTTCTTTTTCTAGCTGTTTTAAACTTCGTTTTATTGAACTCACAACTGCTTTACTTGGGGTTCCTAAAACAGCTTCTCCGTGCAACTTGTTTTTTAACATTGTACTCTGTTTTGTGTACACAGAAAGGAGTCTTGTCATTTGTAAGCATTCTATTTGGTGTTTAGAACTACCTTGCCATAACTTTAATTTTACTTGTTTTGCATACTCACAGATCTGTTTAGAATCACTCTTGTCGGTCTTTATTTTAGACAGCTTCATTTGGATAA
>NZ_JAUOSB010000077.1 GCF_030548295.1 Wenyingzhuangia sp. 2_MG-2023 | reverse complement strand
ACTTTTCTCCTCCACAAGAATGGAAAAATTATGGCTTTTAAATGACTTATTCGTAAACCCTGAATTTAGAAGTAAAGGAATTTCTATTGGTTTAATTGAAAAATCTAAAGATTTAGTAAAAGAAACTAAAGCTTGTGGAATGTTTTTAGAAACTGAAAAATCAAACTTAATTGGAAATAATTTATACCCGAAAACAGATTTTGTTTTAAACGAAGGATCAAACTTCTACGAATGGAACAATAACCAATAACGAAAAAGCCAGCACCCAACAACGGCTAAAATTAATACGGGTTTGAGTGCTTTCTCAAAGTTTTGTGTATATTTACTGGGTCGCCAAATCCTTTTTGATTTGGCTTTGTAAAAGAAAATTAAAACCAAAAAAAAGGCTTCGGCTTAGTCCGTGTTCGAAAAGGCTATGCTTCTTTTCTTCCCGTACTAATCCTAGCCAAACCCGTTCT
>NZ_JAUOSB010000076.1 GCF_030548295.1 Wenyingzhuangia sp. 2_MG-2023 | reverse complement strand
TTAACTAAAAATAAAGCAGCTTAATTAATAATCCGAAATTTAAAAGATTACTCTTGTTTTATAGGGGTCAAAACAAGTAGGAGTTTTATATTATTTGATAGGGACATTTTTAAGAAACAGACTCCGTAAAAATTTTGAGAAAGGTTTAAATTTATCAAATTTTGAAATATCGTAATTTTTATAGAGTTACGTTCTGAACTGGAAGTCAAAATTGATTCATTGATAATTTATTTATATGTGAAATATTGAAATTATCAGAGTTTCGTAATTTAAAGGCTGTAATGAAGATTTTGAAAATTCTTCCATTCTACTTGGACTTTTCACTTTGAAAAGTTGCATAAGCTAACACCGGCTAAAATTAATACGGGTTTTGGTTCTTACTCAAAGTTTTGTGTATATTTACTAGGTCGCCAAATCCTTTTTGATTTGGCTTTGTAATAAGAAAATTAAAACCAAAAAA
>NZ_JAUOSB010000075.1 GCF_030548295.1 Wenyingzhuangia sp. 2_MG-2023 | reverse complement strand
ATCGTGGTGTTCGCCTGAAGATGTCTAGGTCCAGCAGTGTTCCGAAATGAGGTGGTTACATCCGAAATGACACAGAGGAAGATAGGGTGGACGTCTTAGATGATTCCAGTATCAATTACGTTGCCTAACCACCTCATTAAGGCCACCTGCTGGCTCCGAAACCGGGGACTACCGATGCAGATTTCAGGGCAAGCTTAATACTTGAGAACTCTGTCTTCCGGACATGGAATCGAGCTAGGCTTTTTTTCACGGGTGCAGAATCACATGAATCCCGACGCAGAACCTGGATTTTCAAAAGTATTCTCTAGGGATTTTTCTAAAAATTTCTTATGATAGGCCACCAAAACGCACCGTTTGTTTCGTTGAAATCGTGGTGTTCGCCTGAAGATGTCTAGGTCCAGCAGTGTTCCAAAATGAGGTGTTTACATCTGAAATGACACATAGGAAGATAGGGTTGACGTCTTAGATGATTCCAGTATCAATAACAT
>NZ_JAUOSB010000074.1 GCF_030548295.1 Wenyingzhuangia sp. 2_MG-2023 | reverse complement strand
TTTCTTGTATTTCATATCTCAAATTTATCTATTTGAAATTTAAAATATCACTCCGAATTTATTGGGGGCTAAAATACTACTGCTATTAAAATTAATCCAACTATTAAATATTGATTATTCGTTTTCGCAATTATTGTAGAAGTTATTCCCATTAATATAGAAATGATTGCAAAAACTGATAAAATAGTATTTGGTTTAAAATCTAAACTCAATGAGATACCTTTTTCTGATTTTACTATTTTTCCTTTTAAATATGCTGATTTCCTTTTTAAATTAGGCATTGCCCATCCTATAACAGTCCATTTATCATAAGCTGTAAATTCATTTCTATTAGTAAATTTTCCTATAAGATTTGAGTTCCCTTTTTTGAATAGGTTTTCAATGTTATTCTTTAGATTTTTTTCATTCATGCTTGAAGATATTTTAGCCCCCAATAAATTCGGAGTGATATTTTAAATTTCAAATAGATAAATTTGAGATATGAAATACAAGAA
>NZ_JAUOSB010000073.1 GCF_030548295.1 Wenyingzhuangia sp. 2_MG-2023 | reverse complement strand
AACTAAACTATGAAATGAAAAATTATTTTCAAATTAAGTATTTCAAGTACCGTGCCACGTTAGATTTATCTGTAAAAAAATAAAAACCTTCAGCGAGGGAGGCTGAAGGTTTCTGTACTAACTAAACTATGAAATGAAAAATTATTTTCAAATTAAGTATTTCAAGTACCGTGCCACGTTAGATTTATCTGTAAAAAAACAAAAACCTTCAGCGAGGGAAGCTGAAGGTTTCTGTACTAACTAAACTAAACTATGAAATGAAAAATTATTTTCAAATTAAGTACTTCAAGTACCGTGCCACGTTAGATTTATCTGTAAAAAAATAAAAACCTTCAGCGAGGGAGGCTGAAGGTTTCTGTACTAACTAAACTAAACTATGAAAAAATTATTTTCAAATTAAGTATTTCAAGTACCGTGCCACGTTAGATTTATCTGTAAAAAAACAAAAACCTTCAGCGAGGGAGGCTGAAGGTTTCTGTACTAACTAAACTAAACTATGAAA
>NZ_JAUOSB010000072.1 GCF_030548295.1 Wenyingzhuangia sp. 2_MG-2023 | reverse complement strand
GCTGATACAGATGGAGATGGAATCATTGATGATATAGATAACTGTATAGATGTTGCAAACCCAGGACAAGAAGATGCAGATAATGACGGAATTGGAGATGCTTGTGACGACGATGCAGATAACGACGGAATTACTGATGACGTAGACAACTGTGTAAATACAGCGAATCCAAATCAGGAAGATGCTGATAATGACGGGATTGGAGATGCTTGTGACGACGATGCAGACAACGATGGAATTACTGATGACGTAGACAACTGTGTGAATACAGCGAATCCAAATCAAGAAGATGCTGATAATGACGGGATTGGAGATGCTTGTGACGACGATGCAGATAACGACGGAATTACTGATGACGTAGACAACTGTGTGAACACAGCGAACCCAAATCAGGAAGATGCTGATAATGACGGAATTGGAGATGCTTGTGATGACGATGCAGACAACGACGGAATTACTGATGATGTAGACAACTGTGTGAACACAGAGAACCCAAATCAGGAAGATGC
>NZ_JAUOSB010000071.1 GCF_030548295.1 Wenyingzhuangia sp. 2_MG-2023 | reverse complement strand
TGATTTTGTTCATGAAGAAGTATTGCCAGTTTTTGTAGATAAAACAGTTTCTTATATCAAAGAAAAGGCAAAAGATGACCAGCCTTTTTTTGTTTATATGCCTTTACCAGCACCACACAATCCTATTTTGCCTATTGAGCCTTGGAAAGGAAAAAGTAATATAAATCCTTATGCAGACTTTGTGTTGATGATAGATGATTTAATGGGAGAAATATTCAAAGCAGTAAAAGAAAGTGGAGAAGAAGACAATACAATTGTCATTTTTACCAGTGATAATGGCTGTGCAGCCAATGCTAATTTTGGGGTGTTAAAAGCCAAGGGACATAATCCTAGTTATATTTATAGTGGATACAAAGGAAGTTATTTAGAAGGAGGACATAGAGTGCCGTTTATTGTAAAATGGCCTAACAAAATCAAAGCTAACAGTATTTCTGAAGCAACAATTTGTACTACAGATTTTATGGCAACTTGTGCAGACATTGTAGATTACAAATTAAAAGATTGTGAAGC
>NZ_JAUOSB010000070.1 GCF_030548295.1 Wenyingzhuangia sp. 2_MG-2023 | reverse complement strand
TATTTTAGCCCCCAATAAATTCGGAGTGATATTTTAAATTTCAAATAGATAAATTTGAGATATGAAATACAAGAAATGGAGCTTAGAACAAAAGTTAGAAATTCTATCAAGTTCAGAGGAAATAGGGATCGTAGAAGCTTGTCGTAAGTTTGGAGTTAGTACTGGAACTTTTTATAGTTGGAAAAAGAAGTTTGAGCATCAAGGAGAATCTGGTTTAAAAATAACTTATGATACTAAGAGTAAAGAACTTAAAGCCGCCGAAGAGGAGAATCGAGTTTTACGTAAGTTACTTAGCGATAGAGAAATAGAGTTAGAAGTACAACGAGAACTTTTAAAAAAAAAGTTTGGGACGTCCGATCCAAGAAAGATTTAGTAGACAGGATCTATCATAAACATCCATGTAGCAAGACTAAGATTATAAAAATGGTAGGTCTAGTAGAAAGTAGTTACTATAGAGTTCCTAGTGGTGGTCGCAAAGGCAATAGAGCCTCTAAGCTAACCTATCATAAAG
>NZ_JAUOSB010000007.1 GCF_030548295.1 Wenyingzhuangia sp. 2_MG-2023 | reverse complement strand
ATTCCAATATAAGTCAGTTTAAAAACTCCTAAATTAATGCTATCCTAATTCACACACAACTTTTGGGCTTGATCCATTATTTACTTTCAAATATTATTGCCAAAAAAGTGAACTTTATATTAGTTAGAGAAATGAATTTAGGTGTGCATATTTTATTACTGGCGTAAAAAGTATGGAATAGTAACAGTTCAAAGAGCTTGAAGAAGAGAATAATAGACTCAAACTGAGATCAGTCTAGATAATAGAATGTTGAAGTATTAATTTTATGAGTGATGCTCTTTTTGATGGTAGAAACGTGTGTGTTTAACGTTTTAGACGATTGTAATCGAGAAGCATTAGCTATTGAGATAGGATTCTCATATCCAGATAGAGCTGTGTTAGAAACACTAGAATGTTTAAAAACTAAAATATAAGGTGTGGTAATGGATCAGAATTTATCTCTAAGAGTTTTATAAACTGGTGTCAAGAAACTATATAGAAATTAAATATATATAACCTGGAAAACCAATGTAAAACGGATAAATAGAACGTTTTAATCGTTTCTTTAGAGAAGATATAATAGATATTTGTTGATTTAATAACAAATGTCGGTTTAGGGAAGTGAGAGATAATTGGAGAGAAGACTATAATTATAACCACCCACATAAATCATTAAGAAATAAATCATCGAAAAAAATATGTGTCTAGATTTGATTAAGAATTTAAATCCTTAATCAAATCTAACCTAAATAATAATTTATCAAATTTTAGCGTGTACAAATAGAGGGGAAGTCTACACGTGCTTAATTTCTTTGTGATAAATGTTTGTTTTGTCATCAGTTTGTTAGTTTTTTATGAAAAAACAATTTTTTTAGTGTTAATAAAAAAGCAAGTAGTAATGAATTAGGTTAAGTAATTATTAAGGATTAGGAGGGGGAGAAATAGATTAATATTATTATATAGTTTTACGGTATGGAAAACTCTCGAGATATAATAAACAAGAAGCTGATGGATCAGATAAAAAAGTCTGATGAGAAAGCATTTAGTTTATTATATGGAAGGTTTTGGGAGCAAATGTATAGTAAAGCATTTTCTATTTTAAAAGACGAAGGTCAGGCAAAAGATGTTGTTCAGGAAGTATGGATTAGTGTATGGGAACGTAGAATGGTAATTGATAATAGTAATATTAAAGGTTATTTGATTAATGCCGTTAGATTTAAAACGTTTAATTATTTAAGATATTCTAAAAAAAAGCATCTACTGGTTGAGGAGTTCTTAGATGTATATAATAAAGATGTGCAGTCAAATAATATTGAAGAGTTGGTGGATTTTAAAGATACTAATAAAAAATCAACAACACTATAGAAAGACTTCCTGAGAAATGTCAAAAAGTTTTTAAACTTAGCAGGGTTGATGGGCTAAATAACAGTGAGATAGCTAATAAAATGGATGTCTCACAGAGAACAGTGGAAACTCATATATCGAATGCTTTAAAAGTATTAAAAAATAGTATAGTAGTCGTTTTAAGCTATATTATTTTATACTAGTATTACTTAATGATATTTATATATCATTTCTGCTTTGATTATTAATATATACTTCTCTTGAAATTAAACTAGATTTGGAGTCTACATTAAGTATAAAATGAAGTTATAAAAAAACTCATATGAAACTATAAATAATTTTCATATGAGTTTTTTGTTTTAAAGACAAATTAATACTAGTTCTAATCTGTTTTATTATCAGTATAGAATTGTAAAAAACATCTGAGTAAAGTTTTTTATTTTTTTTTACGTGTGTTAATGCTTTGATGGTATATAACTATATAAACCTAATATATGAGGCATAAAGATATAGATAAAATCATTGAGAAATACCTTAAAGGAGAGGCGACATCAGAAGATATGGATGTGATTAGATCTCTTGAACTTTTTTCAGAGAATAGTACTACGGGTAAAGTATTTGATTCAGAAGAAGTTAAAAATGAAATAAAAGAAGATATTTTTAATGGGATTCAAGAAAATAAGAATACAAAATCACTTAAAGTTGTAAGGCCTAGTAAAAACATTTCTAAAAATGTTATATCACAACGTTTCAAATGGGTTAAATATTCTTCAGTAGCAGCTGTACTAATAGGTATTCTAGGAATAGCATATATGTTTAAAAAGAATCCGTCTAAATTTAATTATATAATTGAGTTTAATAATGATGTTGCAAGTACAAGCACAAATAAGATCGAACCAGGAACTATTAAGGCAACCTTAACATTACAAGATGGTTCGTTAGTTCTACTAGAAAAAGATCATGTATACCAAGCAAAAAATGTTAGTAGTAAAGGCAATGATATTGTTTACAAGTCATTAGTAGAATCGCCAAAAGAAATAGATTACAACTACTTAACTGTACCAAGAGGAGGACAATTCTCTATTACATTATCTGATAATACCGTAGTAACTTTAAACTCAGAATCACAAATAAAATATCCTGTTACTTTTATTGAAGGGGTAACTCGTGAAGTAGAACTTATTTATGGAGAAGCTTATTTTGATGTATCACCTAGTACAGAACACAAAGGGGGTAAATTTAGAGTACATAGTGCTTCTCAAAATATAGAAGTATTAGGAACTGAATTTAATATTAGTGCTTATAAAGGAGAAAACACAATACATACTACACTAGTAGAAGGTAAGGTTGCTGTTAATTTTAATGGTATTTCTAAAAATTTAGTCCCTAATCAACAATCAAGTATAGACTTGCTAACCAATAATATAAAAGTTAAAGAAGTCAATGTAGTAGATGTTACTTCATGGATGAATGGTGTTTTTACATTTAGAGGCTCAACTTTAAAAGAAATTATGATAGTAATTTCAAGATGGTATGATGTGGATATAATTTTTGAAAACAAAACCTTAGAATCTATTCCTTTTAAAGGTGTTTTAGGAAAGCATCAAGATCTTAATGAAATATTAGAAACAATTAAAAACTTAAGTATAATCAAAGCCTATGAAATAGAAGAAAAAATAATAAAATTAAAATAAAAAAGGGGACCTAGTTTTAGACCGTCCAAAGTAAAAACTATCCCCCCTACATGTAATTATTAACTACTTAGAATTAATAACATTAACAAACTTATGAAAATTAAACAAAAATGTGTCTTTTTTTATGTCATAAAAAAAACACTTCTTATTACAATGAGAACTTTTATTTTTTTGTGCTTTACAGCTGTATTTAGCTTGTCTCCTAGCACTATGATTTCACAAAACCATAAAATTAAAATTGATAAAAACGAATCTTTAACCGTAGATGAAGTATTTAATCATGAATCACACTGATTATAAATTTCTTTATCAGGAGGGAATTTTTAAAGACTCTCCGAAAATAAAAATTAATAAAGGGATTGTTCTTGCAAATGATTTATTGTCTAAAAGTTTATCACACGCTAATTATACATTTAGTTTTGGTAAGGATAATACGGTGATAATTAAACCAGACAATAACCCCGTCGAAATACAGAAAATTACCATAAAAGGAAAAGTAACAGATCATTTAGGTCAACCTCTTCTTGGGGTAAATATTATTGATAAAAAAAGCTTTAAAGGAGTTGTTTCTGACTTTGAAGGTAACTTTATCATGAATATTTCTGATAAAGAAACAACACTAATAATATCATATATAGGTTTTTTAACACAGGAGATACAAGTAAATAATAGAAATTATATCACAATTGAACTTCAACCTGAAGTTGGAGAACTTGAAGAGGTTGTTGTTATTGGTTACGGAAAGCAAAAAAAGAAAGATTTAACAGGTTCAATTACAACTGTGGATGGTGAGGTGTTGTCTAAAAGAAATGTTACTCAACTTTCACAAGCATTACAAGGAACTATGCCCGGGATAATGGTTACTCGATCAAGCGATGAACCAGGAGAATCCGCTAGTGTCAGAATAAGAGGGATTACAACAATTGGTGACAACAGTCCCTTGTTTATTGTAGATGGGGTGCCGATAGGCAATATCAATTATGTTAATCCAAGTAACATTGAAAGTGTCACTGTCTTGAAAGATGCTGCGTCAGCTTCAATTTATGGAGCCAGAGCAGCAGCAGGAGTAATATTGATTACGACAAAAAGAGCTAAAAAAGGTCAAATTAATCTTGAATATACCTCTAATATAGGTTTTGATAAGCCCACCGCATTTATTGAGAAAGTAGGTCCTCAGCGTTATCTAGAAATGATTAATGAGTGGGTGTGGAATGATGCTGGTAATACCCCAGGGCAGGAATATGCTTTATATACTCAAGATGAAGTTGATAATTGGCTTTTAAACAATCAAAGCAATCCTAATCAATATCCAATTACAGACTGGAAATCATTATTGCTTAAGAGGCAGACTACCAGACAGTCACATGAATTGGTGATAAGTGCAGGGGGTGAAAAGGTAAAAACACGTGCTAGTGTAAAGTATGATATGAGGACGTAGGAGCTTTATATAATCATAGGTCATTTACACGTGTTCTTACCCGAATTAATAATTCAATAGAAATAACAGATAAGCTATCTGCAGATGTTGATTTATCTCATAATTATATACATAATACAGTCCAGTATGGAATGCACTTTCCTATGCTCCAATTTATGCTGCTAAGTGGGATGATGGTAGGATTGCTGGAGGAAAAAATGGAGATAATGCATATGCTATGCTGAACTATGGTGGAAATGATGATTATTGGGTTAATAATATTAATGGCCGTTTTGGTTTAACGTTTAAACCAACAAAAAATTTATCTCTTACCGCAAGAGTAGCACCGAATCTTAAATCAGTAAAATATAAAACGTTTCGTAAGCAAATAGAGTATTATTCTGCGGATGATCCTACACAATTTGAAGGATTTATATCAGGATTTAATGCAACCAATCTTTCTGAAAGAAGAGTTGATAATTATAATTTAACAAAACAGTTTCTCGTTGATTATAAAAATTCTTTTAAAGAACATAATGTTAATGCAATGATTGGTTACGAAGATTTTTATGCCTTTAACGAAAGTGTGGGAGCTATTGGTAGAAATTTTGAATTAAATAGTTACCCCTATCTTGATTTAGCACCTGTTGATTTTATAACGGCCACAGGTTACGCTAATGAAAACTCTTACCGTTCATTTTTTGGTAGAGCTACATATGATTATAAGAGTAAATATTTTATACAAGGAAACCTTCGTTTAGATGGGTCATCTAGGTTTCATGAGGATTACAGGTGGGGGTCTTTTCCTTCTGTTTCTGCGGGATGGGCTATTTCTGAAGAATCTTTTATGCAAAACCTATCATCAATTTCTTTTTTAAAAATAAGAGGGTCTTGGGGAAATATGGGGAACGAAAGAATAGGTAACTATCCATACCAGTCTAATATTAATTTTTCAAATGGATTATTTTACCAGGGTAATGAAGTTGTTTCTGCAACTACTGCTGCTCAAGTAGATTATGCTATTCACGATATTTCCTGGGAGACTACTGAAACTTTTGATATTGGTTTGGACTTGCAGCTCTTTAAGAATAAATTCACTCTTAATGCAGATTACTATAAAAAAAACACGAAAGGTATGTTGCTTGATTTAGAGATTCCGGATTACATTGGATTCTCAAACCCTACGCAAAATGCAGGAGAGATGTACACTAATGGATGGGATTTTAACATCTCCTGGAAAGAAACAGTCAATGATTTAAGTTATACTATTTCTTTGAATCTATCAGATTCAAAGACTAAAATGGGAAATTTAAGTGGAATTGTTTTTGATGGAGCAAATATAATTCGTGAAGGCAGCGAATTTAACGAGTGGTACGGATATAAATCAAATGGGATATTTCAAACACAGGAAGAAGTAGATAACTCTGCAGTATTAAACTCTTCTGTTCAACCTGGTGATATAAAGTATCAAGATATAAGTGGTCCAGATGGTGAGCCGGATGGTATTATTTCACCAGATTATGATAGAGTTTTATTGGGAGGTTCTTTACCTCGCTATTTATATGGGGGATCTATTGATCTTAATTATAAGGGATTCGATTTTTCATTAGCAGTTCAAGGGGTTGGAATGCAGAATAGTTATTTAAATTCTAATTTAACAAAACCTTTTGTAACACAATGGGGAAATGTGTCCAAAATTATTGATGGTAATTATTGGAGCCATTATAATACTCCTGAACAAAATTTAAAAGTTAGATATCCGAGGCTTTCATACACTAGTGAATCTGCTAATTATTCAACTTCCGATTTTTGGTTGATAAATGGAGCCTATTTTAGGTTAAAAAACATTGTTCTAGGATATACATTTCCAGAGACTACTCTTAGTCAGGTAAAGCTGAAAAACATTCGTGTTTATGGTTCTGTAAATGATTTATTTACAATTAGTCATTTTCCTAAAGGATGGGATCCGGAATCAGCTTACAACAGTTTGATCAACACAACTATTAATCTTGGTATATCAGTTAAATTTTAAAATTTTATTTCATGAAAAAGTTTATATTTTTATTTGGAATTATCTCTATAATCTCTTGTTCAGAACTAGATTTGAATCCATTATCATCAGGTTCAAGTGAAAACTGGTATTCTAATCAGATTGAGTTTAATTTGGCCCTCAATGATTTATATAGGGACTACCCTTGGGCCATAGAAGTTAGCTATCGAACTGAAAGATATTCTGATAATTGGAATCAAAGACTCTCATTATATTCGTATCCAGGAGGTACGATTTCAAGTGACTGGAGTGACGCTGGAAGTAATTGGGTTAATTTTTACAAAGGTATTTCCAGAGCCAATAGCATTGTTTATAATCTACAGGAAGAGAATAATGTCGTAGCTGAAGAATTTAGAAATCGTTATGAAGCAGAAGCTCGATTTATGCGAGCAACTTTCTATGGAACCTTAATCTTTCTTTATGGAGATGTTCCATACTTTACTGAATATCTTGATATTGATCAAGCATTTAATATTGGGAGGACTGATAAGGATGAAATACTTAATAATATTTATGAAGATTTTGATTTTGCCGCTGAGCATTTGCCAGAAAAGTATGGTAGTGGTGAGCTAAAAAGAGCTACTAAAGGTGCTGCATATGCAATGAAAGCTAGAATAGCTCTTTATTTTTCAGATTGGGAAGTAGTAAAAAATGCAGCAGAAGATTGTATCAATTTAGGTGTTTATAGCTTACATCCCGATTTTGGAGAATACTTTCTTTCAAGTACTAAAAATTCAGATGAAACAATTTTTGCAATTCCTAGATCACAACAGCTTAATTCTTTTTGGAGTCCGAAAAGTTGGATGCCCAGAACAGTAGGAGGAACTTCTACAGCTCAACCTTCATGGGAGTTGTTTTATTCATTTCTATGTACGGATGGATTGCCTGTGGATGAATCACCCTTATTTGATCCTAAAGAACCATTTAAAAATCGTGACCCAAGATTAGCTGAAACAATTGTTCCATTTGGTAGTGTTCATTTAGGTGTTGTATATGATCCACATCCAAATTCTAAGACTGTATTAAATGTTAGTACAGGAAAGATGGTAAGAAATAGAGATACACGTAGTGTGGATATATATGCTTCTTATAACGGACTGACTCTGAATAAAGGAGTAAGTGATGTTTGGCTTACACAAAAGGTAGATAATGATATTATTTTAATGCGATATGCTGATGTGTTGTTAATGAAAGCTGAAGCTGACATTGAATTAAATGAAATAGACGAATCAACACTTAAAGCTATTAACCAGGTAAGAGCTAGAGCTTATGGAGTTAATGAAAGCGAAGTCTCAGAATATCCAAGTGTTCAGGTCAGTTCTCAATCTGAACTTCGTACCATTTTAAGGACGGAAAGAAGAGTAGAGTTGGCTTGGGAAAATCGTAGGTTAGCTGATCTTATAAGATGGAGGTTAGCTGAAGTGGCTTTAAGAAGACCTGTGTATGGATTGTTGGATTCTAGTGATTTACTAGAAAAAATTGTTGATGAAGGGCTGTGGTTTTTACCAGAAGCTCCTGAAGTCGATGAAAATGGACTTGTTGATTTTTCTTCTCTATACAATAAGGGGTTAATTAGTAAACATGTTGAACGTAATTTTAATCCAGAAAGGCAATATTTATGGCCTATACCTTTTAAAGAAACTCAAATTAACCCCAATATAAAACAGAATCCAGGCTATTAATAATATGTTTTAATATGGAATAATACCCCGTTATACATTTTGAACAAACACATTCAATTTTCAAGATTGAATGTGTTTTGAATATAATTTAATCTGAATTCTTAAACTCTAAAAAATGTGCAACGGGGTAATAATAGATTCTAAATTGATTATTAATAAAAATTATTTGGACTTCATTAAAATATTTAATCTAAATCAAAAACTAAAAATTTCATTAATAAAATAAATTATGATAAATAAGAGGAAATGGATTGGAATTATATTTTTTATATTTCTTCTTTCGTGTACTGAGAATCAGAAGAATGGTTTAACAGAAGATAATTATGATGATGCTGACAATCAGACTGAATCTGTAATTTCGAAATCGAATATTCAAGTTTTTAATGCTGGCGTTTCGGGTAATACTTCCGATGACTTAATTAATCGCATTGAGGAAGATGTTATAAATCTTAGTCCAGATATAGTTATTGTTATGGTTGGAACAAATGATATGGTTAATTCGAAAAAACTTGTGCCATATAGTACCTATAAAAACAATATAACCAAAATTGTAAAGGATCTAAAGCAGGAATCAATTGATGTAATTTTAATGAGCCCACCACCAGTCGATTCGGAATTTCTTTACACTAGACATTCTGAGGAAGTGTTCCTAAATAACCCTCCCAACCAGAAGTTGGATTCTGTAAGGAATATTCTCAAAGAAACCTCTTTACAATTTAATGTAGGATTTGTAGATGTTTTTTCAGAGTTTGAAAAAAGAGGACTCCCAAAGCATAATCAAGATGAATTTATTAGAAATTTATATAATTCAGGTTCTGAGGATGGTGTTCATTTGACACCAAAAGGCTACATTTTACTTAGCTCACTATTGTTTGAATATCTTTTAAATAATAATTATTTGGACAAAAAAAATCTAAAGATAATTTGTTTTGGAGACTCTATAACAAAGGGGGTGCATGTAGAGGGGTCAGGAACTTCATTGGGTGAAACGTATTCTGCTGTATTATTAGATTTTATTAAAAAATTTAAAGACAAAAATTGATTACTTGATTATAAATAAAAATTATTTAGACTTTATAGATATATGAAATCTAAAAACAAGAAAAATACAAACTTCATTAATAAAATAAATGAATTATGATAAATAAGAGTAAGTGGATTGGTTTTATTATTTTTATATCTCTTCTATCATGTACTGAGAATGAAAAGCAAGATTCAACTGGAAATAATAAAAATGAAGATGGCGATCAGAACGAGTCGATAATAGGCAAAACTTTGCCTGCATGGGAGGATGGATACTTGGATATACACGCTATAAATACAGGGCGTGGTGAGAGTGCATTACTTATTCTTCCCGATGGAACTACGATGTTAATTGATGCAGCAGGCTCATTAATTTCTCCTACAGCCGAAATACCACCTCCTCCACAAAAGCCAAATGTAAATGTATCTCCTGGTTTAACAATAACCAATTATATCAAAAAATTTATTAAGACAGCAAGCAACAAGTTGAATTATATTATGCTAAGCCATTTTCATCCTGATCATATGGGAAGCTATGATACTGACTTGCCTTTGAATCCTTCCGGTGGCTTTCGCATTGGAGGGGTTACAGAAGTAGGAGCAAACATTGCTTTTGATAAAATTATCGATAGGGGATATCCTGATTATGATTTTCCAACAGATATGACCTCGGATCCCATGATGGCGAATTATATTAAATTCATTGAGTGGGCCAAAGATAGCTATGGTGCTACAGCAGAGAGATTTAACGTTGGTGAGGTTGGTCAAATAGTTCTGAAACAAAATCCGTTGAAATATTCTAATTTCCAAATTCGAAATATTGCAGCAAACGGAAAAGTGTGGACAGGAACCGGAACGGAAATAAGAAATACATTACCTGAGGGGGAGGATTTGTTGAGCGCAAACCCACCAGAGAATATTTTTAGTATAGGGCTTGTATTGTCATATGGTAAATTTGATTATTTCACGGCTGGCGATTTACAGTACAATGGTAGATCCACAGATTACTGGAAAGATATGGAGGCTCCGGTTGCTAAGGTCGTAGCATCCGTAGATGTCATGAAAGCTAACCATCATGGTACTGCCAATTGTAATGGTGATGAACTTTTGCAAAGCTTAAAGCCCAATGTTGTCGTTACTCACACATGGCGAGATATACATCCTAATCCAGAAACTCTTGGCAGAATATATAATGCGCAAAGTTCTTCTAAAGTATTTACTACAAATCTGACATTTGATAATAGGCAAAGGTTAGGAGCCTATCTATCTAAAATAAAAAGTACACAGGGGCATATAGTTGTTCGAGTGGAACCAGGTGGAGGAAAATATTCGATTTATATATTAGATGACAGTAATCAAAATTATAAAGTGACACAGTTTTTTGGGCCTTATGAAAGCAACTAGAGGTGTGATAGAAGATTTATTATAATTATTGTTTAATAATCGTTACACTATAAAGATAGCCCTAGCTTTAAAATTAATTTTCAAACACTTCTACTCGTAACAAAGGAGGAATATAAAAACTAATATTGATGCTGTTAAAAATATCATTTTGATTTGAGTAGTTAAGTAATTGGTAGTTAGTGTATTATTTTTATTTAGTACATGCCATGTGGGACCACTACTTAAAGCCTAAAACCATCTCAGTCCGAGATGGTTTTTTTGTGCTTAAAACAAAAAAGAAGAGGAAGTAATGATATATCATTACTTCCTCTTCTTTTTATGTGGTTGTTTGCAACTACACGGCTATATTGTTAATTTCTTGTTGAAATAAATTGAATTGTTCTGGAATTAAATTTCTTTTTGCTTCTGTGTAGGTAGAAACATACAAATAAGGATTTCCTTTTACTTTTTGTAATAATGTTGAATACTGAGAGTAGGTCAAGTTTTTCATAAGTGTAAAGTTTTAGTTAGTTGTGTGCTTCAAAATTAGTTTGTTAAGAGTTTTAAAATTTAGGTATTTCGTCAAGCATAAACTCTTGTTAGTTATGTGGGTATCTTGTAACGATAAGTTGAATTGCATCTACTCTTAAAAACGTTTTCCCGTTTACCGATAGATAACTACGTTTCACCGATACTAAACCATGACATATCGAATTAAACTGCTTTTATTTTGATTAAGGTAGTAATTTTATTTTTGAATATTAAATTAAAGTGATGGACAACTCATTAAAAATATTATTGATTGAAGACGATACCATAGAGGTGATGAAATTCAATAGAGCGTTATCAGCTTTAAAATTAAATCATAAACTACAAAATGCTACTAATGGAGAAGAAGCATTAAAAATATTGGAGCAAAAAGATAGATTACCTGACATTATTTTATTAGATTTAAATATGCCTAAAATAAATGGTATTGAGTTTTTAACAATACTCAAAAATGATGAGGTTCTAAGATACATTCCTACAATAATCTTGAGCACATCAAACAATAAAAAAGATTTGCTAGAATGTTACAAAATAGGAATAGCAGGCTATGTGCTAAAACCTTTAAAATACGAAGAGTACGTTTCTAAAATTGAAAAACTTCTAGCTTATTGGAGTGTTAATCAATTAATAATGATATAAGTGAAAGGAATCATCTTTACAGAGTTTTTAGAATTAGTAGAAGAGAAATTTGGTCTAGAAATGGTAGATCAAATTATAAATCAATCAGAATTAGATTCAGGAGGTGCTTATACAGCCATAGGAACGTATGAGTTTTCCGAAATGTTACAGCTAATTACAAATCTGAGTAAGAACATATCTGTTTCTACAGATGATCTCTTGTTGGTGTTTTCGGAACATCTTTTCCAAGCATTGGTCAAAGGTCACCCAAATTTGGTTGCACATTATAAAGATCCTATGAATTTACTGGCATCCATAGAAAATCATATCCATGTAGAGGTACAAAAAATTTACCCAGATGCTCAGCTTCCAACGTTCGATTTGATAGAAAAATCTGACAACAAAATGGTCATGATTTACAAGTCCGATAAAGGGTTGTATATGTTAGGAAAAGGATTGATGAATGAAACATTTAAATTGTTTGGAGAAAAAGCAACCATAGATTTTGAAAAATTGAAGGAAGATGGAACTGAAGTGAAATTTACCATTCTAAAAACCTTATGAGTAGCGATCAGGTAGAAATATTGAAAAGAGCGTTGGCTAGGGAGCGCTCTGCAAGAAAACAAGCTGAAGATATTTTAGAAAAAAAATCGGCAGAATTGTTTGACTTAAACCTAGAAAATAAAAAATCCAAAGAAAAATTAGAATCTTTATTAAAGGTTAAAAACTCTGAGTTAAAAGGGTTTTATATCAATATTGTAGATCCATACATAATGATGGATTTGTCTGGGAACGCTATCAAAATGAACCAAGCGGCAGAAGACTTATTAGGTTATAGGTTGGATGAAGAGACTCTGAATTTGATGAAAATAACCCAGCCAGAAGAATATGAGCATATTGCAAATTCCTTTAAAATATTACACACTACAGGACGAATTACTGATTTTAGAACAAAGTTAATTACAAAAAACAAAACTTTAAAATTGGTGCACGTAAATGCTAGTGTTATCTATGATGAACACAACAATCCTATTGCTGCTCAAGGAATTTTAAGAGATATTACAAAACAAAATGCAGCAGAACAAGAGTTGATAGAGTCTAGAAATAGATTGACAACACTTATTTTAAGTCTAGACAGCAGTGTTATTTTAGAAGATGAACACGATGATGTGATGCTGACCAATCAAAATTTTTGTGATTTGTTCGAAATCAACTGTCCACCTGAAAGCTTGAAAGGGAAAAGTTATATTGACATTTTAAAAGAATCTAATTTTGCAGCTAAAGTAGAAGGAGGTTTTGTACTTAGAACTCAAGAAATTTTAAATAATAAAGAAACGGTTATAGGGGAGGAAATTAAATTGAAAGATGGAAAAGTACTAAAAAGAGACTACATCCCAATTTTTAAAGGAGAAAACTACAAAGGACATTTGTGGAGCTTTAAAGATATTTCCCTAAGAAAAAGATATCAAAAAAGTCTAGAAGCAGAAAAACAAAAGTATAGCAACATTATTGCTAATATGAATTTGGGCTTGATAGAATTGAACAAAAAAGGAGAAGTTATTTTTGCAAATCAAGGATTTGTAGACATGTCTGGGTATGCCAAAGAAGAATTGCTAGGGAACTTAGTAGGAGAGCTTATATTGAGTAAAAGTTCGAAAGATAAAATGACTGAAGCAACAGACAAACGAGAAAAAGGTGTTTCAGATTCATATGAAATAGAGATAAAAAATAAAGAAGGAGAAAAGAGATATTGGTTGGTAAGTGGTGCTCCTAATTACAATTTAAATGGGGAATACACGGGGTCTATAGGAATCAATTTTGACATTACAGATATAAAGAAATTAGAAAAACAAAAAGAACAATTGCTTGTTGAATTGGCCAAGAGTAATGAAGGTTTACAAGAATACGCACACGTTGTTTCTCATGATTTAAAATCTCCATTAAGAAGTATAGATGCTTTGGTTTCTTGGATCAAAGAAGACAATGCAGGAAAGTTGGATGAAATGACTCTTCAGAATTTTCAAATGATTGAAAAAACATTGGAAGTTATGGAAAGTTTAATTTCGGATGTATTGTTGTATTCTAGTGTAGGTGCAGATTTTGAGAAAAAAGGAAATGTGAGTACTAACGACATGGTTTATCAGCTATTAGAGGTAATGTACATTCCTGAAAATATAAAAATTACTTGCAAACAAGAATTGCCAATAGTTACAGGAGATAAAATAAAGTTGCAACAACTGTTTCAGAATTTATTAAGCAATGCAATTAAATTTTCTGACAAAGAAAAAGGGACTGTAGAGGTTTCTTGCAGAGAAACAGATACGGATTATGAATTTTCCGTATCAGATAACGGAATTGGAATTGATAAGGTTTATTTTGATAAAATCTTTCAAACTTTTCATTCGTTAAACAAACGAAAAGACTCTTCAGGATTGGGCTTGTCTATTGTAAAAAAAATAGTAGAACTGCATAACGGGAAAATTTGGTTAGAAAGCGAATTAGGAAAAGGAACTACATTTTATTTTACAATTAAAAAAGACATATAGAATGAAAAAGGTACAACTGAGAAGAAATGGAAAAGGAGATTGGGAGTTTTTAGGAGAAAAACAAGCATTGGTAAATCCTTTGGTACTTGTCTTTGGAGATAGATTGGTTTTAGAATCTATTGCTATTTATGAAGAAGTTAGTGAAATTTTTGAAAATGCTCATGTTGTCATTGGTTCTTCTTGTGGAGAAATAACCAATCATTCTATAGAAGAAGAAAAAGTAGTAGCTACGGCTATTGAGTTTGAAAAAAGTAAATACATTGTAAAAAGAAGCAATCTTTTAAAATCTGGACAAGATAGTTTTAAAGCCGGTAAAGAATTGATTGAACAGTTTCCTGTAGAGGGATTGAAGTATGTTTTTGTGCTTTCAGAAGGTAGTTTTGTAAACGGAAGTAGATTGACTCAAGGTATGGTAAGTTCATCACCACCAGAGGTCTTGATTACAGGAGGTTTGTGTGGAGATTCAGAAAGGTTTGAAAAAACGATAGCCTCTTACAACGAAGAGCCTAAAGAAGGAGAAATTATTGCGGTTGGTTTTTACGGAAATGATATTGAGGTCTCGTTTTCTAGTTATGGAGGATGGACGCGTTTTGGACCACAGAGAACAGTAACCAAATCAGACGGAAATATATTGTATGAGCTGGATGGAAAACCAGCACTAGATTTGTACAAAATGTATTTAGGAGACAAGTCAAAAGAATTGCCAAGTGCTGCTTTGTTATATCCGTTGGATGTACAGTTAGAGGGAGAAGAACAATCTATTGTAAGAACTGTATTGGGAATTGATGAAGAGAAAAACGCCATGATTTTAGCAGGTGATATTAGTGAAGGTTGTAAGGTTTTTTTGATGATGAGTAATATTGATAATTTGGTTTATGCATCCGAAAAAGCAGTACAACAAGCCAATTCTGGAAGAGAAAAAGAGGTAGAGTTGGCAATTTTAATTAGCTGTATTGGGCGTAAGTTGGTGTTAGATCAAAGAGTGGAAGAGGAAGTAGAAAATTTAGCGGGAACAATAGGCGATAAACCAACAATTTGTGGATTTTATTCTTATGGAGAAATTGTTCCTTTTGATGGGGAATCTACTTGTAAATTGCACAATCAAACCATAACAATTACCTTAATAAGTGAATAATGAATGTGTTGCTAAAGAGACAGTTGAAAAAGTTTGATTTAGAAAAACTTGCGGAAGACCCTAGTTTTAAAGGGTTTTTAGAAAGTGTAGGTAAATCATACCAAAACTATGAAGATCAATTTAAGATGCTTCAAAGAGCAATGGTGCTAAGTTCGGATGAACTTTATGAGGCGAATCAACTTTTAAAGAAAGATGCTGAGCAACAACAGTTGATTATAGACCAGTTAAAAAATGTTGTTACCGTTTTAAAAAAATCAGGAGATGTTGTAAATGTGTCTGAATTACCTTCTAATAACAAAAGTTTTAAGTTGGTAGATCTGATGGAGCAACAAGCTCAGGAAATTGTAGAAATCAACAAACAAAGAGAAAAATTATTAGAGGAATTGGCTTATCAAAACAATGAATTGAGTGAATATGCCCACATGGTTTCTCATGATTTAAAATCTCCCTTGCGTAGTATTGATGCATTGACTGCTTGGCTTAAAGAAGATTATAATACTGTTTTTGATGAAAATGGTTTGGATACATTGACTTTAATTCGAACCAATGTTGAAAAAATGGATTCGTTGATTACAGGGATTTTAGAATATTCAACCATAGATAAAAATAATTATAAAAAATATCCTGTTGATTTGGATTTGATGCTAGCTGAAATGTTAGGGTTTATAAATGTTCCTAATCATATTCAAATTGCTATTGTAAACAAATTGCCAGTTGTACAAGGAGACAAACATCGTTTGCAGCAATTGTTTTTAAACCTTATTGTAAATGCAATTTCTTACAATGACAAAGAGGAGGGAGTGATAGAGGTAGGTTTTGATTCTATGGGAGCATTTTATCAGTTTTATGTTAGAGACAATGGTAAAGGAATTGCAGAAGATTATCTAGAAAAAATATTCAAAGCCTTTTTTAAATTAGAAAACAATCCTCAGTCAATAGGAATTGGATTGTCAATCGTCAAGAAAATAGTAGAGCTCTATAACGGAAAAATTTGGGTCAACTCAGAATTGGACAAAGGGACTACTTTTTATTTTACTTTACAAAAAGAATAATATGGAAACTCCAAATTTTAACTACATCAAACAACTGTCTGGTGGCGACTTAAGTTTTGAAAATCAGTTGTTAAACGTTATTCAAGATGAGTTTCCTAAAGAAAAAGAAACTTACTACAATAGTGTAGAAAAAGGAGAAACAAAAGCAATTGCAGAAATAGTGCACAAACTTAAACATAAAATTAGTATTTTAGGTTTAGAAAAAAGTTATGAAACCGCGATTCTGTATGAAGAAAGTCTCAATGAAGGAGAGTTTGAATATCAGAAAGAATTTGAAGACATATTAACGATTATGACTTCTTTTTTGGCATCGCTCTAAACGCACACTTATGAATTGTATTATTATTGACGATGAGGCAACTTCTCGATTGGTTATTGGTCAGTTATGTAGCCATGTAGATGATTTGAATGTGGTAGAAGAATTCTCTAATGCTATTCAAGCGATAAAGTTTTTGAATCAAAATAAAATTGATTTGATTTTTTTAGATATTCATATGCCAGATTTTACAGGTTTTGACTTTATTCAAACCATTAAAAATCCTCCCAAAGTTGTTTTGATTACTTCAGATAGCAATTTTGCTATTGATGCTTTTGAATACGAATGTATTTGCGATTATATTGTAAAACCTTTGTTGCTGCCACGTTTTTTAAAAGCGGTTCAAAAAGTAACCAAAGCCATTCAGCTAGAGAATTCGGTTGCTCCAGTAGCTTCGGCATCCGTTGCTACAAATATAACTTCCGAAGTTGTAGAAGACACAAAAACAAACAAAGAAGAACCATCGTCTTCAGGAAATGATTTGTATGTGAATATTGATCGTAGATTGGTAAAAATAGACATTCCTAGTATTTATTTGATTGAAGCTAAAGGAGACTATATTCAGATAAAAACGGATGCGAAAAATCACATAGTGCATTCTACGCTTAAAAAAATCGAAGAAAAATTACCCAAAGACTTATTTTTAAAAGTACACAGATCTTATGTCATCAATACCAAAATGATTATTGATATAGAAGACAACAGTGTATTGATCAAAAAAGATGTAGTTCCGGTAAGTCGTTCCAATAGACCAGAATTGATGAAAAGATTGAATCTATTATAAGTTTTAAGAAAGATTGTTTTTAAAAGCTTCCCATTTTAACATAATTTCAATTCGATATAGTTAAACACACTAGCAATTGCCGATGCAATGTTACTGTGGTTTCCGTAACCTTTAACAGACCGATACTCGTTAAATTTATAACCTACATTGCTCTGTATTCTATATGTACCTTGTTTTGGATCATCTTCTATGCATTGGTGTCCAAGAGCAGTAGTCAACCCATAAAACCAGTCTTTGTTAGTGGCAATAACTTTGTCTTAGATTGGGTTAAAAAACATCAATAATATTAAATAGAAGATAATTTGGTTTAAAGCAGTTCCCTCAAGTGTCACAGTTCTTTGTTGTTTAAGTTAAACGTGTGTGTGGCTATTTGTCTTATGCAATTAATGTTTTACTAAAGAATAAATTGATAACTATCTCCAACTCAAGAATTGGTATTTGCTGTTTTGATGATTTAAAGCAAAACAATGCTAGATATGAGAAATTATGATAGCGTATTTGATGATAAATTTGTAACAGTTAAAAAACTCAACACATAATAATGAAATACTATAATACAATTTTCATAAAGTTTTTAGTTCTTCTTTTAATCTCTATCAATAATTTAACCTTAACGGCACAAGATAAAAGACAACCTAACATCATTTTTATTTATGCAGATGATTGGGGGTATGGAGATTTAGGAATTCATGGAAGTTCTTTTTGCGAAACACCAAGTTTAGATAAAATGAGTGCAGAAGGAATAGATTTTCAAAATTTTTCAGTAGTAAACCCAGTTTGTTCTCCAAGTAGAGTTGCGGTTATTACAGGTCAGTACCCCGCACGTCATAGTGTGCATGGTCATTTTGCGTCTGTAGAATCTCATGTTAAAAGAAATATGCCAGATTGGTTAAATCCAAAAGCTCCAATGTTGCCTCGTATGTTAAAAGAAGCAGGGTATACAACAGCACATTTTGGTAAGTGGCATTTGTCTAATACACATATTAAAGACGCACCTTCTCCTTTAGCATATGGTTACGATGAGTATGGTGCTTTTAATTTACCAAGTGATTTACATCAAATGCAGGTAGATTCTACTTTGTATAAAACTATTGAGTTTGCAAAACGTAATAAAAACAAACCTTTTTTTGTAAATGCATGGATTCATGCAACGCACACACCACACTATCCTAAGAAAAAATACATGGATAAATTTGCTCATTTAAATGAGCAGCAACAAGTTTATGCTGCTGTTGTGGCAGAGTATGATGATCGTATAGGGGAACTTTTTAAAACCTTAAAAGAATTAGGTATAGATAATAATACACTGGTTCTTTTCTCTTCAGATAATGGACCTGAATTTACAGGGAATGAGAGTCATAAAATAACCGAAGATAATTCTACAGGACCAGGCTATGGAATTTACTATTCTGTAGGTACTACGGGTGGGTTAAAAGGAAGAAAACGTTCTTTATTTGCGGGTGGTGTTCGTATTCCGTTTATTGTTAGGTGGCCAGGAACGGTACCTGCTGGAGTGGTTAATAAAACAACAAAGTTGGCTACCATAGATTTACTGCCTACTTTTTTAGAGTTAGCAAAATTAGATCTACCAAAAGGGTATAAACCAGATGGAGTTAGTATTGTAAGAGCTTTAAAAGGAGAGGTTATGGAACGTGATAGTGAAATTTTTTGGGACTGGAGATTTTCTAGTAATCGAAAATATTTTTGGCCATCGGGTGGGGTTCAAAAAGGTTCTTGGAAATTGTTGACGAATGAAAAAATAGGGAAAACAGCGTTGTATAATATTGATTCAGATTGGAGAGAAAAGGTAGATGTTTCAAATCAAAACCCACAAATAGTAAAAGAATTAAAAGATAAATTAAAATCATTTAAAAATACATTGCCTATATCGGCACCAGAAAGCTGTTTTTCAAGTGAGAGATAGTCGTAGCTCATCAAATGATCCAATTTTTTTAATGAAGTGTTTGTCTAATATATAAGAAATGATGATTCAGAATATAAAGAATAATATAACCGTTTTATTGTTGCTGCTACTTTGTGGAGCTTGTAGTGTGTCAAAAATCAATAAGAATGCTGAGGGGACAACCCAACAAGAACATAAAACATTTTATGTGACAGATGGTACGGAGTTTAAAGCTCAGGAGTTTTATCCTAAATTTAGTTGGGAGGTAACACCACAATATTTTATGTTTGGTGATGGGACAAGATTGTTAACATCTAAAGAAGTAAAGACGATTGCTAATAAAGCAGATTTTATCTGTATCGAAAAAAATCATGCTTGTAAATCATTAAAATTTGCAGAAATAGGAGCCAAACAGGAAATAGCTAATTTTAAGGCTATTAAACCAAGTATAAAAGCACTTTACTATTTTAATTCAGCTTATGCATGGCCATTTACTTCATACAATCAAAATTTTACAAAAAATAAAATTAAGAATTATCCAGAGTTAGAGAAGTTTTTAATTCATAACAAAGAAACAGGTGAATTAGAGCATAGAAATAACACCTTTTATTTTGATGTTTTAAATCCAGAATTTAGAGCGTGGTGGGTAAAAACAGTTGTTCAAGGAGTGAAGGACTCTGATGCTGATGGTGTTTTTATAGATCAAATGCATGCTTTTGTTTGGCTACGTAATTCACAAACAAAAGAGGTAGAGGCTGCAATGGGAGAAATGATGATGAATTTAAAAATTGGATTAGGACCAGATAGAATTCTTTTAGGAAACAACGCATCTCATGTTGAAGAGGTTTTTCCAGCAATAGATGCTGCTATGTTTGAGCATTACAATGAAAAAGCTTTAGCAAAAGAAAATTTATTAAAAGAGTGGGGGTATATGTTAGCAAACGCTAAAGCAGGAAAAATGTCAATTTTTAGAATTGGTGTGGAGGCTGAAATAGAAGAGGCAAGTCAAACATTAATAAAAGGTTCAAGGGGAGAATCTCTTGAAGAATTGTCTAAGGAAAGGTTAGAATATTATCAAGCATGTTTTTTAATTGGTGCACAGCCTTATTCTTACTTTCAATATGGTTGGGGGTGGCGTTTAAGTACAGGACCATTGGTAGAGTATCCAGAATTACTTAAACCTTTAGGAGCACCAAAAGGAGCTTTTAGTAGACTGAATAAAGATAGTTGGGAATTTACTAGAGAGTTTGAGCATGCCAAGGTGTGGGTTGATACTGAAAAAAAAGAAGCTAAAATAACCTGGTTTTAGTTTTTTTGACTGAAATAGATTAAAATACAAATTAACAACAAGTACGCGTTAAAATAAAGCCAGTGGTCAACACTGGCTTTATTTTAATTTGTTTAATTCTTTAATTTCGTTTTTAATGGCTGTTGTAAAAAAGATCTAAATTAAGTTGGTTCCAACAGACCAGAATTGATGAGAAATTGAACCTATTATAAGGTTTTAAAAATAGGTTTCTTTAAAAACTTACCAATCAACCTGATTCCGAACTCGGTATATGTAAATCCACTAGCAGCTGCCGATGCAATGTTACTGTGGTTTCCGTAACCTTCAACAGACCAGTACTCGTTAAATTTATAACCTACATTGCTCTGTATTCTATAGGTACCTTGTTTTGGATCATCTTCTATGTATTGGTATCCAACAGCAGTAGTCAACCCGTAAAACCAATCTTTGTTTGTCGCAATCGCTTTGTCTTTGATTAGATTTACAAAAAGTTCAACAGCTTTAAATTTAGAAGGACTAAAATAAATAGTTGGTACTTGGTTCTTAAAACCTAACGACTGGAAATTGATTCCTGTTTTTAAAGCAGGTTTTTGCAGTAGGTTGTAATATAAAGATGTAAAAAGTAAATTTCTAACATTATCATCATTCTGAGATGTATAATAATATTGAGTAAACCATCCAAAATTAAAGTTGGTGCTTAAATTGTAATTTGCATAAAAATGATTTTGAATCAATTCTCGGTTTAACAACTCGGCATTAAAGTTTTGCAACTCTCTTAAGTAACCAAAATCTAAATTTTGAAGTTTGAAAGGTTTGGTTTTGAACTGTAAATGTGTGGAAAACTGATTGTATTCTGTAGCATCACCACTCACATTGTCAATACCCACAGTACCTATAAAATTAATTTTAGGATGTAGTGAATAATCCACTCCTAACCCAAATGAGTTGGACGTGCTTTGATTGTCTGTAACATCGTTCACCGCATTTTTGTATTGATAGTTTGCCAAAAGTTTAGTTTTGATGTTTATAGGCAATGTTATATTGGAGGCAGAGGTGTAACTCTCACTATCTCCATTGTCATAGCTATAACTTGCTTTGGTTTCAAATGATGGAATGTAACTAAGATCTAATTGTTTTATAAAGTTGGTGGCATCTTTTTGTTTTGGAAAAAAACTAAGTGTTTTTTCAGCAGCCAAATAAGCTTCACGTATTTTGTTATTTGCTTTTAAAGCATTGGCTTTTCCCAAATTCCCATCAAATGAAGCTTGGTCGTTTTCCAAAATAAGATCGTATGCTTTTAGACTTTTGCTAAAATCTCCAGTATATGTATACAAAGTAGCTTTAAGGGCTAATATCCAACTTTCACTTTCTTTGTCTTTTGAAATTTCGTCAATGTAATTTTTAGCTTGCTTAAATTTTCTATTCCAAATTAAAGACTGTGTATATCGTTCTTGTGTGTTTTGTGTATCTTTTGCTTTGGTGTTTTGGGTTAGTTCCGAAAGTGTTTTGGTGCTAATTTCTAACGCTTTTTTGTCTTTCTCTTGCAAGTGTGCAAGTAATGATAAGTTGTTTTTTGCGGTAAAATATAAGGTAGTGTCTTTGGTCATTTCTGAATATACCGTTTCTGCTTGGGTATATTTTTTTGCAATGACATAAGTGTTTCCTAAATTAAGCAGAATGTCTTTGTCTTTTGGAAACAATTGCAAATCTGTAGTTAATGTTTCAATAGCTTCAGCGTATTTTTGATTCTGGACCTGTTGATTTGCCAATCCTAAATAAATGTACTTTTTAGAAACCATTGCATTTGGATTTTTGGGCAAAACATCTAAGGCTAAGTTTACATAATTAAGAGCATCATTGTATTCTTTTAAATTAGATAAGGTGTTGGCATAGCCCAATAATGCAGGAAAACTTTTGTCGTTTGTTTTTACCAGTTTTTGATAAAAGTCTTTGGCTTTGTTATATTGTTTGTTCCACAATAGAGATTCTGCGTAATTCAATTTTATTTCAAAATCACTAGGATAAGTTTCCAGCAAATCGGTAAATATTTTAACAGCTTTGTCAGATTTTCCATTCAGCCCCACTGCTCTTCCGTAGCAGAGTTTGGCAGTTTTGTTGTTTGGATAGTCTTTTAACACGTTGTTAAAAAAAACTTCGGAACTTGCGTATTTCCCAGTTTCTAATAAGGTGAATCCTTCTTGCATTTGTTGTGCAAATCCAAAACTAGAATAAATAAAGAATACAAGGCAAATAAGCTCTTTTAGGTTTTTCATAGGTAACATTTTTATGGAATACAATTTAAGGATTATAATCCATTCACTCATCGATATGAAATGGTTGTTGAACGAAATAGAAACGAATTTGAGACAGAAATGAAAGACTTTTGGATTAAATTGTAACTTAATCGAACGGAAAAATGGAAACAATGTCTATTGCTAAGAAAAGAGTTTTGACTCAAGAAAATTTATTTATGCTAAGTGTATTGGTAGTAAATGCTGGTAATTACTTATATAATTTGTTATTGGGTAGAATTTTAGGGCCAGAGCAATTTTCGGATGCGGCGATCTTAATTACCTCATTATTAATACTATCTTTTGTAGCAATGACTTTTCAATTGGTGGTTGCAAAGTTTTCGGTAACTATAGAAGAGGAGTTTTACAATGTTTTTGTAAATAAGGTTTATAAAAGCGCAACAATTGTAGGGCTGGTTTTTGGAGCGCTAGTCGTTATTTTTTCTAAAGAATTGCAACAGGTGTTTCATACAACATCTTGGTCCATGTTTACCATTTTTGGAATAGGAATTCCATTGTATTTTTTGATGAGTGTCAATAGAGGTTTGTACCAAGGAAAAAAAGAATTCAAGTTGTTATCTATTACATATCAAGCGGAAATGGCAACAAGACTTGTAATTACATTGCTATTAGTTATATTGTTTCCCTCTCATGCTTCTGTAATGATTGCCATTGGAGTATTGGTTTCTTTGTTTGTTGGTTTGTTTCCGTTCAAATTTGATCCAAACTTTTTGAAGAGTGATGTTCTGTTACCGTCTAAGGAGTTGACTTTGATGAAACGTTTTTTTGCTATTACAGCTTTTTACGAACTGTCTCAGATCATTATTAACAATAGTGATATTCTTTTGGTAAAACATTTTTTTGATGCATACCAAGCAGGATTGTATGCTTCTTTAGCCTTAATAGGACGCATTGTTTATTTTATTGCTTGGATGTTTGTAATGTTGTTGCTGCCAACTGTGGTTCAATTAAAAAAAGAAGGAAAAGATACCACGCAGGTATTGTCTAAATATGTGTTGTATATAGGAATGATTGCTTTAGCGATTGTTTTAATATGTAAATTTTTTCCTGTGCTTATTGTACAGTTGCTTTTTGGTAATGCATATGTTTCTATTGCTCCGTTAATGTGGAAATATGCTCTTGCAACGGGAGTTTTTGCAGTAGCCAATATATTTGCTTACTATTTTCTTTCGTTGGACAAATATGTACCAGTTATTGTCTCCGCTATATTTGGAGGAATGCAAGTCGTTTTAATTGTATTGTATCATGAATCTTTAGAACAGGTTGTGCACATGCAAATTATAGCAATGTTATCCTTGTTTTCTTTCCAATTGGTCTTTTTCTTTTGGGATGGCTTTGTTTCTAAATACAGGAAAACCTTAGTTTAATAACAGTTCACCGACACTAAAATGCAGTTGGTCTATAAACTGAAATAAAAACTGAATTTAAGAAGTAATTTTACATAAAAATAAAAACACACTCACGATGAAACTAGCTATTGTAACTTCTTACCCCCCAAGTAAAGTAACGTTAAACGAATATGCTTATCATTTAGTAAAGCATTTTAGACAAAAAGAACAAATAACAGAAATTGTGTTGTTAACGGATAAAACTCCCGAAGCAAAAGACATCACTTTTGAAGAACAAGGATGTACCATCACAGTCAAAGAATGTTGGGAGTTCAACAGTTATAAAAATATTTTGAGCGTATCTAAAGCCGTGAGTCAGACCAAGCCAGATGTGGTGATGTTCAACTTGCAATTTATGAAGTTTGGAGATAAAAAATTAGCAGCAGCTTTAGGGTTGATGCTGCCTTTATTGCTAAAACTTAAAAAAGTACCAACACTTGTTTTGTTACACAATATATTAGAAGAGGTAGATTTAGGAACAGCAGGTTTTACATCTAATAAAATGATGCAAAAACTTTACGGTTTTATTGGAACTACACTTACGAAATTGATTTTACAGGCAGATACTGTAATTGTAACGATGGAAAAATATGTGAAAATATTAGAAGCTAAGTATAAAAAAGACAATATTGTAGTAATTCCTCACGGGACTTTTGAGATTCCAGAAACACCTAATTTTGAAACTCCAGAAGGTCCTTTGCAAATTATGACTTTTGGTAAGTTTGGTACTTACAAAAAAGTAGAGATGATGATAGAAGCTGTGGAACTTATTAAAAACAGAACAAAATTAGATTTAGAGGTTGTAATTGCGGGAACAGACAACCCTAATGTACCAGGATATTTAAAAGGAGTAGAAGAAAAATACAAGAATTTGTCTAACATTCGTTTTACAGGATATGTAGAAGAAAATCAAGTAGAAAAATTGTTTCAAGAAAGTGCTATGGTTGTGTTTCCTTACACTTCGACAACAGGAAGTTCAGGAGTTTTACACCAGGCAGGTAGTTACGGTAAAGCAGTAGTAATGCCAGATTTAGGAGATTTAGCTTTATTGGTACAAGAAGAAGGATATGAAGGGGAGTTTTTTGACCCTACGAGCGTTGAAAGTTTGGCAGATGCTATACAGAAAATTGCTGAAGATGAGTCGTACAGAAAAAGGTTAGGAAAAACAAATTACAAAGCTGCAACTGCTTTTCCAATGTCAATGATAACCGAATTGTATTTAATGAACTTTGAGGCTATTTTACCAGTAAGTAGAGAAATGCATATGTGCACTCCTAATATGCAGTAATGTATTGAAAAGACTTTTTTCTTTTCCCTTTACTGTCAATAAAACCAAAATGTTTTTGATTATTTTTTCTCCAAGGCAGTTTACCCACAACAGCTTTGGGGATTTTTGTAAAGTCATAGAGTGTCCAAGAAATATATTCAATATTATTTTCAATCGCTATTTCTTGAAAATGTTTGTAATACCTTGCTTGCTCATCTTCGTTGTGTCCAAATGGATTCCAAAAACCTTTATAGGATGAAATTCCATATTCTCCTAAAACAATCTTTTTGTTGGGGATTTCTAATTGTAATTTTTGATACTTTTCTGATAATAGATTTAGATCTTCGTAGTAATGAAAAGATACAAAATCAACATTTTCTTGCAGTAAAGTAGCACTAGTAATATCAGACCAACCAATGGTTACAGGGTGTGTAGTATCTGCGGATTTTACAGTGAAAATAATTTGATCCAACCAAGAGAGTACATTTTCTTTTCCTCTAGATTCAAAGTCTAAATTAGGTTCGTTTTTTACATCCCAAGCTAACAATGCAGGATGATTTTTACAAGCATTTACAATTGTGGTTGCGTGTTTGTTGTTTAGTGTCCAATCCAATACATCGTAATTTCCATAAAAATCAAAAAGTGTGATGATGACTCCTAGGTTTTTATTTTGAGCTATGTCTAAAACCTTTTGTAGCTTGATTAATTTTTCTGGTTTTACATCAGATTTTCCAAAATCTTCATATTGAATAAATATTCGAATTGTATTCAGTCCTACATTTTTCAAAATTTCAAAATCAGCAGCAATAATTTTAGGATCAAATTCATCACCAAACATGTCCCAAGGAGTGTCTTGTGGGTAATAATTGATTCCTTTGATGGTTTGAGTTAATGTTTTATTTACAAGGTTTTGGTTAGGGTTTTGTGTAGGGTTATTTTTTAAAATATGTCTAATTCTCCAAAAACCATCTTCTAACAAAAGTAAAATACGATAGGTATTTGTTTCCGTTGTTTCTAGTTGTAATTCTTGTTGATGGTAAATTTGTTTGTGCTCTTTTACATTAGAATCTGTCAAGACTACAAGTTGTCCATCTTCGCTAAAAAATTCAAGAGAAATATCATGTGCTAAAGTAGTAGACTTGATACTTGTGTTGTTTTTTTTGTTGGTTGCTAAAGCTTTTGAAATAGTTTTTAGTGCGCTCTTAGTGTAATAATCTTTGAGTCCTTTTGTGGTGTTTTTTTCAAAAGCTACATGTTTAACATACCAAGCATTTAAATAATCTTTTTCAATTCTTTGCAAGGTGTTTTCATCCATTGCTCTTCCAGGGTTTTGATTTGTTTTCCAAACAATTTCTGGTTGATAATGAACAGTTTCATGAATTTTATTGTGTAGCATTAAATTTCTATCTGCTCCTGTATTTAAATAAGCAAAAACAGCGCTCAGTCCATATAAAATTAGAGCAGTAACGGTTGCGTAAATAACAATCAATGTTGTTTTTATGGCGTTTTTGTGTATGCTGATACTCATCATTTGTTGTTAATTTGTAAGGTTTTGTCAATTTCTGCCGCTTGTACAGTTACACTATAGCTTGTGTTGGGTTCTAAAAGTGTTGATACATCAAAAACAGCAAAACCATTTTCTGTCTGAGTGGTCTTTTGATGGATTTTTAGAGGATTATTTTTTTGATACAATTCTAGTTTTACTATAAGTCCATCGGGTAATATTTGATTCATAAAACTTTGAAAAGGACCTACTACAATAGATTTTTCTTTTTTAGAAAAACGAATGTTGTAATCTTTAACAGCGCTTAGAAAAGTTAATTCAATAACATCACTTTCAGAAAATCCATCAACAAAAGCATGTACTTTCCATACATCGCTGTGGTCAGGGTGAATCATTTGAGCTGTTGCCACCCCATTGATAGTAGTTCCTTGTGTTTGCAACAAACTTCCAGATCTATTTAAGATGTTAAATTTTACCAAAGTTCCATCAGCAATTGTGTTTTGGTATAGGTCTTGAATAACGGCTGTTTTAAAGTTGGTGATTTGATTTCCGTCTCCGTAATTGTGGATTCTACTAGCAGAAATCGTGAAATTATCAGGAGCAGCAGGAACAATTTCCAGGCTATATTCTTTGGAGTTTAACGTCATGCATTCAGAGCTGATAAGAGCTCTTCCTGTTTTTATACCTCCAGTAATGTATTGATACGCGAACATTCCGTCAAACAGCAATTTAGTTGTTGTGTTTTGGTTGTTGTGTTTTTTGTGAATTAGAATAGGAGTATTTTTAGCAACAGGATTGTTTAGGCTGTCTGTTGGAATAGTGACCAGCATGGCTACTTCTTCATTTCCTACTTGAATGCTTGGAGGTCCTAAATAGGTTTCTATGGCAGAAGTTTGTGGGTTTGGCTGTATTAAAATGGCTCCTTTTGTATTGGAAAGTTGCTGAGTGAGTTGCCAGTGAACTGATCCTGATTTTTGAATGATAAAATCAGGGAAAGTATAACTAGTTATGTTGTTTTTGGTTGTTGGATAAACAAGTGTGTTGGTGTAACTATTGTTGCAGTACAAAGCGGTTTCAGGTTTAGGCATGTTCTTAAATTGAAGCACAATGTTTTGTCCTGCAAAATATTCTGTTTGGTCGGTTAATAAAGACATCTTTTTATTTTGAGCTGTGGTGCCCTGAATAAAGAATAGTAAAAAGACGATATGTAGGATAAATTGTTTCATTTAGTAGGGAACTCCTGTGTAATTGTTGATTTCTATTTTGACAAAAGAATAGTTTGGGTGTTGTATTTTTTGCAAGTTGAAATTGGTTTGATTCAAACGTTGCTTGCTAATAACACTTGAAATAGCTTTGTTGGGCAATCCGTTTACAAAACAATTTTCCATACTTTCATTGATCACTTCTGTCGGTTTTTGAGAAATAGGATACTTAAAAAAATGTTTGCGTTGTTGTCTAACTCCTTCAATTACATAAATATCGTCTACAAAAACAGGTCGTCTATTTTCATCATAATAAGTAATGATAAGTTGAGGTATGGTAGATTGCCTAATCCCACTGTTAAATAAAGAACCTGAGATAGCATCTTTCTCAAATTTTAAATCTGATAGCGCAACTTTTTTATACAAATCAGAACCAGATACATTTCCAGCAGCTTGCAAGTTGAATTTAGAAGGTTGTTCTTTAAAATTTATTTCTGTAAACTCATCAGGGTTGAAAGTTTTTGGAGCATTCTCTTTAGGATTTAGCCAAGCAATTCCCTCAAAATCTATTTTAAAAGAAGTGGTTTCTTTGGGTAGTAACTTGTGTTTTATTTGATCTTTGGCATTGTAGCTAGCCAGTTGAATACTATTTTCATTGTACAGAGTTCCTTTTAATACTACGTCAGCGGGTACATTGTCTATGTTCTGAATTTCTCCAATAATGGAGTATTTGCCATTGTGTTTGATCAATTTTGCATTTAGAACTTCCAAAACAGGTTGTTTCAAAATATCTTCATGATACGTTTGCTCAGTTGTTATTCGTCGTCTTCCTTGGTTGAAAAATTTAGGAATATTCTCTACAAATAATTGATCTGGAGGTAAGTCTGTGTTGGTTTTTTCAGGGTCTACATACCATTTGTTATCGATTTTAACGAGTTTTTTAAAAGTACTGTCTTGAATTTTTTCTAGAGCAGTAATCCATTTGGTTTTTACTTTAATGGTAGCAGTACTGTCTGTTCTGTTTATAAAGTCAATATCAATTTCATCCATTTTAGCATAAGAGCTTAAAAGTCCATCTGTAACCGCTATTTGCAACATGTATTGTGCAATAGAAATTTTAGAATTAGGATTGATGAGTTTGTGGGCTTTTTCAAAACGTTTAAAATCTAGTGCATCATAATAAGATAATATTGCGTTTTCTGGAGTTTTTTGAGAATCATTTTTAATGTAAAAAGAATAACAAGTAATCCCAACAATAATTAGAATTAGTACAGCCCATCCTTGTAAAATATAAAGCAATCCACGGGGTATTTTATGGGCAATGTAGGAGTTTTTGATGTAAACAAGGTTTGTGGATTTTTTTGTTTTTAGAGTTCTGGTCAGTACACTTCTTATGTTGATTAGAAAAGCAAAAATAACAGTGAGTAGCGGAACTGTTCCCCAATGAATTTTTTGCCAAGTGGCTACATCAATCCTAGGTAATATAACACTAATGGGAGGAATGTTCAGTTTTTCCCAGACCATGATTCCGTTTTCTAATTGTCTTAGTCGTTGCCATCCACAGAAATACAAAATAGGATCGTAGAATTTATCGTTGGAAAAAATATATTTCAAATTGTATTTTTCCGGAACGGTTAAAAATTGTTGCAAAGAGCCAATTCCCTCAATTCCTTTAAATTTTGAATTTTCCAGTCGTTCAATAGCTCTTGTTGTTAATTCAGGCAGTCTTCTGGCAGAGTGATAATTTCCATCAACCGTTAAGGCTTTTGTGTTTGCAGACAGCCAAGCCATTTGATCTCCAAAGCCCAAAGTCAAATATCTCCATTGATCATGTTGATCTTGGTTTAGGAAATTGACAATAGGAAGAATTTTTATTTTTTGAGGCTGAGAAGGTCTAAAATATCCAAGACTAATTGTGAAAATGGCCATGAAAAGAAAAGCAATGGCTAAAAATGCACCGCTAATTCTGTGAAATAAAGATCCAAAAGATTTCTGAACTCGTTCTTTTAAGTCGGTTTGTGCAAATCTATAAATAAATTCTCCCACCATGGGTAGCGACATGATGGCTGCCCAAAGTGTAAATCTGTCAAGGGTTAAGATGTTGAAGGCATTTTCTCCCAAAATAATTTTAGGCAGTGGAGTTGTTCCACCAGTACCTAACAAAGTAAGCATGAATAAAGAAATTCCAAAACAAATAAAACGTTTGCTGTGGTATCTGTAAAAGATATATGGTAGCAGAAATAAAACAGCTCCCCATGGAATTAAAAAGAAAACCAAGCCGGATGAAGTAACTTCTATAAAACTATCTCTAGATCCGTGTGGAATTGGAACTTGTGTGATGGGATTGTTTTTAGAATTGATCCAATAAGGTAGCAAACAACCAATGATGATTGCCAGAGCAGAAAAACCAAAGGCTAGTATTCTTGGTAGTAAATCTTTCAACCCTGTTAAGAAGTTTAAAAAAGTTACGTTTTTAATACCTCCAGCTTTTTCAGTAGCATGATCAATCACAGTGGTTCCGATAAGTGGAAAGATAAAAAACACCATTCCAAAAATAGGAGTTACATGATGAGAGGTTACTGTAACGGATATTAAAGAGATGGAAGTAAAAAAATGTTTGAGTTCTCCTTTTTTAAGCCAAGTATAGATTTCGGGCAAAGCGTGTAAAAGTATAGAGACTCCTATAATGCTGGGTAATTGACCGAACAGATGCAGAGTTTCTATAAAGGTAGATGACAAGGTAGCAACAATTGCAGCAAAACCTGCGGAAGATCTGTTGGAGGTAATCAGCAAAGAAAAACGATATACTCCCGTGATGTACAACACAACAGCAACTAAAGCTAGTGAGAACAGCCCAAATTTTAAGCCTCCTATAAAAGATAACAAGGCAATGGTTTGATGTACCAATGGCGGATAACTCATAACGGTGAATCCAGTGTACCATTTAAAGTTCCACGGTTCAAACCAACTTTGTGAGTAATGCTCTGCAAAAAACAAATGAATAAGTGCATCGTACGTGTTCTCTAATGTAAAGAACATAGCGGATCCATGAAAAATCAACCCAATTAAAAGGGCGGTAATAAGGTATTTGTTTGTGCTTTGTTTCATGTACTGTCAGTCGTCTCTCCGTTCATCTAAAGATATAATATTGTTTTGTATCGATAAAAGGTTTTATCGGAGGTTTTCTGACATTCAACGGAAGGAGTCCCCGTCTAATCTAAAATGCTAAAAAACAGACTCGTTAGTGAAGTAATTTTGGGGTATAATTAAAAACTATCAGTCATGAAAACGGGAATTATCATACCATGTTACAACGAAGCTAAAAGATTAAATACAAAAGCATTTGCTGAATTTGCAAATAACCATAACGATTTTCATATTTGTTTTGTAAACGATGGAAGCTCAGATAATACCTTAGAGGTTTTAGAGAGTGTTGAAAAATGTTCTCCAGAAAACATTAGTGTAATAGATGTAAAAATAAACGCAGGAAAAGCTGCAGCCGTAAGATCGGGAGTAAAATACTTACAACAATTTGAGGATGTTTCTTATGTAGGTTTTATTGATGCAGATTTGTCTACAGATTTTGAAGATTTTAAAAACTTGGTAAAAACATTAAAATCAAATGAAGATTTGACTTTTGTTTATGGATCTAGAGGAAAAGGTGAGGGAGAAATAGAAAGAAACTTTTTTAGAAATGTTTTTTCTAAAATTATCAAATCAATTGTGTTTTTAATCTTAGGATTGCCAATTGAAGATACTCAATGTGGAGCAAAAGTATTCAAAAAAGAAATTATCAACATTGCATACGGAAGAACTTTCTTAACACGTTGGTTGTTTGATGTGGAGATTTTTATTAGACTGAAAGAATACTACGGATCTAAAGAAGTAATGACTAAAATTTATGAACAACCATTAACAAGATGGGTTCATGTTGACGATTCTAAATTGGGTATGAAAGATGCAATCCAAATTCCTTACAAATTATTGTCAATCTGGTTTTCATATAGTGTTTTAAACTTATCAGCTAGTTAAGATAAAAGGGTATAAAATAATAGAAAAGGGTCGCTTTTAGATAAAGCGACCCTTTTTTGATGTGGTGTTTAAAAAAGGTTACAAGTTGGATATTTTCTTTACGTATTTTCCAATAACATCAAACTCAAGGTTTACAATGGTGCCAACTTTGTAGTTTTTAAAACGAGTGTGTTCTAATGTGTAGGGAATAATAGCAACGCTAAAAGTATTTGTACCAGAATTTACTACCGTTAAACTTGTACCATCTATAGTTATAGAACCTTTTTCAATGGTAATGTTTCCTGAATTTTGATTGTATTCAAAGCTGAAAATATAACTTCCGTCTTTGTTCTCAATATTTGTACAAGTTCCTACCTGGTCTACATGTCCTTGTACCATATGTCCATCCAACCGATCACCTAACTTCATGGCTCTTTCTAAATTAACCTCTTCGTCTAGTTGTAATGTGTTTAGATTTGTTTTTTCAAGAGTTTCAGCAATAGCCGTAACAGTATATTCGTTTTGGTCTATGTTTACAACCGTTAAACAGACTCCATTGTGCGCTACACTTTGGTCTATTTTTAATTGGTTTGTAATATCTGAGGATACGGTAATGTGCAAATTAGTGTTTTCAGTGGTTAAGTTTTTAACAACACCCTTGGTTTCAATAATTCCTGTAAACATTATATATATTGTTTTAAATGACTAATTTCGTACCCCAAAAGTACTACATAATGGAAGATAATTATACGATAAAAGTTGGAATTTCCGTTGGAGATTTGAATGGAATAGGCATAGAATTGATTTTAAAAACATTTGAAGACAAGAGAATGTATGAGTTGTGTACTCCTGTGGTTTTTGCTTCAGACAAATCTATTGCTTATTATAAAAAAGAGTTGAAATACAATTATCCTGTTTATAACATTTCAGATGTTTCAAAAGTTCAAAAAGGAAAGCTAAATGTCGTAAACGTATGGAACGATTTTGTGGAGCTAAAACCAGGAGTTCCTACAGAAGATTCTGGAAAAAAAGCATTTGAGTCTTTAGAGGCGGCAACCAATGCTTTGGTGAGTGGAGATGTAGATGTATTGTTAACTGCACCTATTAGTAAAGAAAATATTCAGTCAGAAGAATTTAATTTTCCAGGACACACAGAGTATTTAGAGTCTAAAATAGAAGGAGAGAGTTTGATGATTTTAATGTCTGATGAAATTAAAATAGGATTGGTAACGGGACATATTCCTGTATCGGAAGTCTCAAGTAGTTTGTCAAAAGAATTGATTAGTAAGAAAATTGATATTATGTACCAATCATTATTGCAAGATTTTGGTGTTTCAAAACCTAAAATAGCAGTTTTGGGATTGAATCCTCATTGTGGAGATCATGGTGTGATTGGAAAAGAAGATGATGAGTTGATTCGTCCATTATTAGAAGAATATCAAGAAAAAGGAAAGTTGGTGTATGGACCTTATGCTGCGGATGGTTTTTTTGGAAATCAAACTTATTTAAAATTTGATGGAGTGATTTCTATGTATCACGATCAAGGATTGGTAGGTTTTAAAGCCGTTTCGTTTGGGAAAGGAGTCAATTTTACTGCTGGGTTAAAAAAAGTAAGAGTATCTCCAGATCATGGAACCGCATTTGATTTGGCTGGAAAAGGAATGGCAAATGAGTCTTCTTTTAAGGAGGCTTTAGAAAAGGGTATTTTTATCGCAAATAAAAGAAAAGAGTATCTAGGACTAACTGAAAACAGTTTAAAAGTTAAAAAGTAATAAATTAACACTTTAGGTTTTGAATCAATAAAATGTTTTTATATCTTCGCGGGCTCAAATTGATGTTTTAAGATGAAACCTTTTAAAGAATATAAGATTCCTTTTGTAGGATTGAAAGAAGGAAAACACCATTTTGATTTTCAGATAGATAAAAAGTTCTTTGATGCTTTTGAATTTGATGAGTATGGAGAAGTGGATTTTAAAGTAGGTTTAGAGCTAACTAAAAAAATCACTTTTATGGAGTTGGAATTTGTAGCGAATGGTACTGTAAGAGTTCCATGCGATGTTACAGGAGAAGACTTTGATATGGAAGTAAACGGTTCTTTATCGTTGGTGGTTAAGTTTGGAGAAACTTTTAACAACGAATTAGAGGATTTGTTAATTCTTCCTCAGGGAGCTTATCAAGTAGAAGTACAACAATATATTTATGAATTGATAGTGTTGTCCGTACCTCAGAAGAGAGTAAAGCCTGGAGTTTCTTCAAAAGAAATTAAAGGGGTAGAAGAATTAGAAAAAAAACTGAAAAAGGAATCAAAGAAAAAAGAAAGTTCTGATCCAAGATGGGATCAATTAAAACAATTATTAGATAAAAAATAAAAATTTATAGCAATGGCACATCCAAAGAGAAAAATCTCAAAAACAAGAAGAGATAAAAGAAGAACTCATTACAAAGCTGTAGCTCCTCAAGTTGCTGTAGATCCAACTACTGGAGAAGCACACTTGTATCACAGAGCTCACTGGAACGAAGGAAAATTATATTATAGAGGACAAGTTGTAATCGATGCTACAGAAGCAGAAGCATAATATAGTCTTTCTATAACTTTTGATATTAAACCCTCATTTTATGAGGGTTTCTTTGTTAAATTCAACCAAACTGAGCAAAAAAAGGAGTTTTTTTAATGAACTTTTAGAAATAAATTTTATTACTTTGGCTCTCAATATTGTTTAAAGATTTCTTAACAATCATTTTATGGCAAAAATAAACGCTGCGATTACAGCTGTTGGAAAATATGTACCTGATTATGTATTGACTAATCAAGAATTAGAAACCATAGTAGATACAAATGACGAGTGGATTACAACGCGTACAGGTATTAAAGAACGTAGAATATTAAAAGATAAAGACAAGCCAACATCGTACTTAGCCATCAAAGCTGCCGAAGATTTAATTCAAAAAAAAGGATTAGATCCTAAAGAAATAGACTTGGTGATTGTAGGAACAGTAACTCCAGACATGAACGTTGCATCTACTGCAGTGTTTGTAGCTACAAAAATTGGTGCTGTAAATGCCTTTGGTTATGATTTGCAAGCGGCCTGTTCTAGTTTTTTGTATGCAATGTCTACTGCAGCTGCTTATGTTGAGTCTGGTAGGTACAAAAAAGTATTGATAATTGGAGCAGACAAAATGTCTTCTATTATAGATTATAAAGACAGAGCTACCTGTATCATTTTTGGTGATGGGGCAGGAGCTGCGTTGATGGAACCAAATCAAGAAGGATTAGGATTGCAAGACGAATACTTAAGAAGTGATGGAGTTGGTAGAGAGTTTTTGTTAATGGAAGCAGGAGGTTCTTTAAACCCTGCTACTCATGAAACAATAGACAATAAGCAACACTTTATTAGACAAGAAGGTCGTACAGTGTTTAAATATGCTGTTTCTAACATGGCAAATGCTGCTGTTAAAATTTTAGAAAGAAATAATTTAACCAATGAAGATGTAGATTGGTTGGCTGCACATCAGGCAAATAAGAGAATTATTGAAGCTACAGCAAACAGAATAGAATTGAATAAAGAAAAGGTAATGATGAATATCCAAAATTATGGAAATACAACATCTGGTACATTACCTTTATTATTAGCAGACTATGAAAAACAATTGAAAAAAGGAGACAATATTGTGTTTGCTGCTTTTGGAGGAGGTTTTACATGGGGGGCTATATACTTAAAATGGGCTTATAACTCATAAGCATTAATAATTATTTATTTTATAAAGCAACTTACTTAATATAATTTATTATGGAATTAAAGGACATTCAGAATTTGATAAAATTCGTAGCTAGATCTGGAGCAAACGAAGTGAAATTAGAAATGGAAGATATTAAAATCACCATTAAAACGGGTGAGGGTAAAACGGAGTCTACCATTATACAACACACTTCACCTATAACAATGGGAGCTCCTGTTGCACAGCAGGCACCTATACAAACTCCTACGCCTGTTGTTGAGGTTTCTTCTGCGGCACCTTCTGAAAGTGAAGATTCAAAATATGTAACAATCACATCCCCAATGATTGGAACTTTCTATAGAAAACCATCACCAGACAAAGCTTTATTTGTTGAAGTTGGAGACACGGTACAACCAGATTCTATTGTATGTGTTATAGAAGCGATGAAATTGTTTAACGAAATTGAATCTGAGGTTTCAGGTAAAATCGTAAAAATATTAGTAGAAGATAGTACTCCAGTAGAATTTGGACAACCATTATTCTTGGTAGACCCATCATAAACTATTTGATGGATTTTATAGTAGAATACTAATTTTTCTAAAAAAAGAACAATGTTTAAAAAAATATTAATAGCCAATCGAGGTGAAATTGCTTTACGCGTTATTAGAACGTGTAGAGAAATGGGAATTAAAACGGTTGCTGTCTATTCTACAGCAGATCAGGATAGTTTGCATGTTCGTTTTGCCGATGAAGCAGTTTGTATTGGACCTGCTCCTAGTTCAGAATCTTATTTAAAGATGGTGAATATTATTGCAGCAGCTGAGATTACCAATGCAGATGCAATTCACCCAGGATATGGATTTTTATCAGAAAATGCTAAGTTTTCTAAATTGTGTGATGATCATCAAATAAAATTTATTGGAGCATCACCAGAAATGATCAACAGAATGGGAGACAAAGCAAATGCGAAGTCTACTATGATTGCTGCTGGAGTACCATGTGTACCAGGTAGTGAAGGTGTGATTCAAGATTTTGAGCAATGTGAAAAAGTTGCTTTGGAAACAGGATATCCTGTAATGTTAAAAGCATCAGCCGGTGGTGGTGGTAAAGGTATGCGTGCTGTTTGGAAGGCAGAAGATTTAAGAGATGCTTGGGATTCTGCACGTCATGAATCTAAAGCTGCTTTTGGAAATGATGACATGTACATGGAGAAGCTAATTGAGGAGCCTCGCCACATTGAAATTCAAATTGTAGGAGATGCTTACGGTAAAGCATGTCATTTATCAGAAAGAGATTGTTCTGTACAACGTCGTCATCAAAAGTTAACAGAAGAAACACCTTCTCCTTTCATGACAGATGAGCTAAGAGAAGCAATGGGAAAGGCTGCGGTTTCTGCTGCTGAATATATCAAATACGAAGGAGCTGGTACAGTTGAATTCTTGGTAGATAAGCACAGAAATTTTTACTTTATGGAAATGAATACTCGTATTCAAGTTGAACACCCAATTACAGAAGAAGTTGTGGATTTTGATTTGATTAGAGAACAAATTTCTGTAGCTGCAGGAATTCCAATTTCAGGAAAAAATTATTTTCCAAAATTACATTCTATCGAGTGCAGAATAAATGCTGAAGATCCTTTCGCAGGTTTTAGACCTGCTCCAGGTAAAATTACATCGTTTCATGCACCAGGAGGACATGGGGTTCGTTTAGACACACATGTGTATGCAGGTTATACAATTCCACCTAATTACGATTCAATGATTGCAAAATTAATTACAACGGCTCAAACAAGAGAAGAAGCAATTAGCAAAATGAAACGTGCTTTGGATGAATTTATCATTGAAGGTGTCAAAACAACAATCCCTTTCCATAGACAATTAATGGATCATCCTGATTATGTTGCAGGAGATTATACTACTAAATTTATGGAAGACTTTGTGATTGAGAAACCAATCTAAAATTAACCTTAAAATATATAATAAAAAACGAAAGCTAAAATTAGCTTTCGTTTTTTTTGTTAAATTCATCTTATGAAAATTTTAGTTATTTATACAGGAGGAACTATCGGGATGGTAAAAGATGAGGTAAATGAATCTTTAAAACCCGCAGGAGTTGAGCCTATAAAAGAATACGTGACAGGTCAATTAGATTTGAAAAATATAGACTTTAAATCAACAAAAGAACCAATAGATTCTTGCAATTTTGGAATGGAGTATTATTTTGAGTTGGCTACAATTGTGGAACAAAATTACTCTAATTATGATTCGTTTTTAATTTTGATGGGAACCGATACGATGGCCTATGTAAGTTCCTTGTTAAGTTATTGCATTTCAGGGTTGGACAAATCGATTGTTTTTACAGGAGGGCAATTGCCACTTATGGAAGATAATTCGGATAGTAAATTAAATTTAAAAGGAGCTTTGTTGGGAATGTTACAAGATGAATTTCCGAAAGAAGTAGGTCTTTATTTTAATGAAAAATGGTTCCGGGCGGTAGAAGTTACCAAAGTAGATTCCCAAAATAATGATGCTTATATGGTTCCAAATTCAGGGAATTTAATGGTGGATTTTTCGCAAGATAGTTTTCACATCGAAAAAAAAATAGAAAGTAAAATTGTTGTTTTTAAGTTAAATCCATTTTATAATAATGATTTGTTAAAGCTTGTTTTAGCCTCCGATTCAATTACAGGACTCGTGTTAGAAGCTTTTGGAATGGGTAATTTTCCCGATTTTGACAAAGAATTACAACAATTATTTGTTGATAAAATAAGCAAAGGATTAAAAGTTGTGATTGTAACTCAATGTTTAAGAGGGGGTGTTGTTATGGGAAAATACGAAGCAAGCTTAGAAAGCGAAAAGCTAGGTTTTATTAGTGGAGGAGCGTTAACAACGGAATCAGCAATTGCAAAAATGATGTATTTGTCTACAAAAAAACTGAATATTCAAGAATATCAAAGTTTTTTTAGAGAATCTCTTAGAGGTGAGAGTTAAAAATGTTAAGAAGATTTAACAATAGAATATTTTTTAAAGTAAACATTTTTTTGTTACTTGCTCAACGTTTATCAATTATCATTAATAGTATTAATTTAGAATAGAAATGAAAAAAGTTTTTAGTATCCTAGCTATTGCAGGATTAATGTTTTTAGGTACTTCTAATGCATTTGCACAAGAAGAAGGAGCTACTGTAGATTCAACAAGCGTAACAGCAACTGAAACTGTTGCGGAAGAAGAGCCAACACAAGAAACTGCTTCTAGTGAAGAAGCTAAACCAGAAGTAGAAGCAACTTTCCACCAAATTTTAAAACAACGTTTTATTGAAGGGGGTGCTGGATTTATGGGTATTGTATTGGTTGCTTTAATCTTGGGATTGGCAATTGCTATTGAAAGAATTATTTATTTAAACTTAGCTACTACAAATACTAAGAAATTAGTAGCAAAAGTAGACGAAGCATTAGCTTCTGGAGGAATTGAAGCTGCTAAAGATGTTTGTAGAGATACAAAAGGACCTATTGCTTCTATTTTCTACCAAGGTTTGGATAGATCTACTGAAGGAATCGATGCTGCTGAAAAAGCTGTAGTTGGTTACGGAGGAGTTCAAATGGGATTGTTGGAGAAAAACATTTCTTGGTTATCATTATTTATCGCCTTAGCTCCGATGTTAGGATTTATGGGGACAGTTATTGGTATGATTGATGCTTTTGATGCAATTCAAGTAGCAGGAGATATCAACCCAGCAGTAGTTGCAGGAGGTATTAAAGTAGCCTTGTTAACAACTGTATTCGGATTGGTAGTAGCAATTATCTTACAAGTTTTTTATAACATCATTATCGCTAAAGTAGATAGTATTGTGAACAAAATGGAAGATGCTTCTATCTCTTTGATTGACTTATTAGTTAAATACAAAAAATAATAGCAATTATGAGTAGTAAATTATCAAAAATATTAACCATCATAATTCTAGTTATCGCTGTTATTGGTGCTGTATTGTATGCAGGAGTTTTAACATCTGAAGAAGATAGCGTTTACAGCAGTGTAAGTCCTCTAGTAGAGTTTTCTGCATGGTTGTTGTACGCTACATTAGCGATAACAGTTGTATTTGCTGTGGTAAATATTTTCAAGAACCCAGAAGATTTAAAAAAGATTGCAATCAACGTTGCTATTTTAGGACTTGTTTATGTTGTAGCTTACGTTACTGCATCTGATGCAGCAGTATTAGATGTACAAGGACAAATCTTAGAAGGTGGTGAAGCAGGTGCAACTTCTAAATTAATTAGTACAATTATCAACTATAGTGTATACTTAGGAGCAATTGCAATTGCAGTAGTTGGTTTAGGAGCTGTAAAAACAGCAATTAAATAAATAAAAGGATATGGCAAAAAGAGATATACCAGAAATCAATGCAGGTTCAATGGCAGATATTGCTTTCTTGTTGCTTATCTTTTTCTTGGTAACAACAACTATGGATACCGATTCAGGTGTTTTTAGAAAGTTGCCTGAAATTCAACCAGAAGATTTAAATCCTCCTCCAGTTAAACAAAAGAATATTTTTGAAGTTAACATCAACCGTTTTGACCAACTTTTAGTGGAAGACGAAGAAGTTAAAATTGGAGATATTAGACAATTGGCAATTGATTTTATTGACAATGGTGGTGGTAAAACTGCAGATGGTAAAGCATGTGATTATTGTGAAGGAAACAGAGCTGATGATTCATCAGATCATCCTTCTAAGGCAATTATTGCTGTTCAAACTGCCCAAACAACTTCTTACGGAATGTATATTTCTGTTCAGAATGAGTTGTTAGCTGCATACACTGAGTTGAGAAATAGATACGCAAAAAAATATTTAACAGGTAAGTACAAAGGATTGTCTTATACAGACCTTTTAAATATTCAAAAAGCAGATAAAGAAAATCTAGATGTAAAAGCGGCTTTGACCAAAATTAAAGAAGCTTATCCAGAAATTTTATCTGATGCTGAACCCATAAAATAACAAGCAGATGTCTAAATTTGGAAAAAAGAAAAAAGATGTGCCAGCAGTAAATACTGCTGCGTTACCAGATATTGTATTTATGCTTTTGTTTTTCTTTATGGTTGCTACAACTATGCGTGAAACAACACTTTTAATCAAACCACCAAAATTGCCTAGTGCAACAGAAGTGAAAAAGTTAGAGCATAAAAGTTTAGTAAGTACTATATATGTAGGTAAAGCAAAGAATACATCTGAAGGAAAAGGTGATAAAATTCAGTTGAATGATAAGATTGCATCCGTTAGTGACGTTGTAAATTTCATCTATTCTGAAAGAGATAAACACGATGCAGAAGAACAAAAAGCAATGGTAACTTCTATCAAAGCAGATTTGAAAACGAACGTGGGGACTATTTCAGATATCAAACATGAATTAAGAACTATAAATGCCTTAAAGATTAGTTACTCATCCGGTACAGGAGACGTTTCTAATAACTTTAAATAAAAAAAAAGCAGTGTTAAAAACACTGCTTTTTTTTGCTATTATGTGAAAATCTTCCAACGAATAGGTTTTCGAAACTTATTCTTTTAAATTTACAATCAATTTACGATGTTGCGTATCTTGCAGCACAGAAACTTAAATAATAATTAAAATCTATACATATGAGCGTTATAGTTAACATTCACGCAAGACAAATTTTTGACTCGAGAGGTAATCCTACTGTTGAAGTAGATGTAATCACTGAAAATGGTGTTTTAGGTAGAGCTATTGTTCCTTCTGGAGCATCTACAGGAGAGCATGAAGCAGTAGAATTAAGAGACGGTGGATCTGGTTTTATGGGTAAAGGTGTTTTAAACGCTGTTAAAAACGTAAATACAACTCTTGCTGAAGAGTTAATTGGATATTCTGTTTTCGAACAAAATGCTATTGATAAAGCAATGATCGATTTAGATGGAACTCCAAACAAAGCTAAATTAGGAGCTAACGCTATTTTAGGAGTTTCTTTAGCGGTTGCTAAGGCTGCTGCTAATGAATTAGATATGCCTTTGTATCGTTATGTTGGTGGAGTTTCTGCAAACACGTTGCCAGTTCCAATGATGAACATTGTAAATGGAGGTTCTCACTCTGATGCACCTATCGCATTCCAAGAGTTTATGATCATGCCAGTAAAAGCGAAAAATTTTACAGAAGCATTGAAAATGGGTACTGAAATTTTCCACAACTTAAAGAAAATTTTACACGATCGTGATTTGTCTACGGCTGTAGGTGATGAAGGTGGATTTGCTCCAACTTTTGACGGAACAGAAGATGCTATCGAAACTGTATTGTCAGCTATCGAAAAGGCAGGTTACAAGCCAGGTGATGAAGTTATGTTGGCTTTAGATTGTGCTTCTGCTGAATTCTACGAAGGTGGAAACTACAACTATGCTAAATTTGAAGGAGAAGGTGGTGCTGTACGTTCTTCTAAAGAACAAGCTGAGTATTTAGCTGAATTGTCTGCTAAATACCCAATTATCTCTATCGAAGATGGTATGGATGAAAATGACTGGGAAGGATGGAAATATTTAACTGAATTGATTGGAGATAAAGTTCAATTGGTAGGTGATGATTTATTTGTAACAAACGTTGAGCGTTTGTCTACAGGTATTGAAAAAGGTATTGCAAACTCTATCTTGATTAAAGTAAACCAAATTGGTACGTTAACTGAAACTATTGCAGCTGTAAACATGGCACACAATGCTGGTTACACTTCTGTAATGTCTCACCGTTCTGGAGAAACTGAAGATACTACAATTGCTGATTTAGCAGTAGCATTGAATACAGGTCAAATCAAAACTGGTTCCGCTTCACGTTCTGACCGTATGGCTAAATACAATCAATTGTTAAGAATAGAAGAAGAATTAGGAGAGGTTGCTTATTTTCCTCAAACTAAAGCTTTTAAAATCAACAGTTAATATACTGTTTTTATAAAATTTTAAAAAGGCATTCCGTATTACGGAATGCTTTTTTTATGTCTTAGACTTGTGTAGATGTAATGAGTAGTGTTTATATTTATACCTATAAAATTTTTAGAAATGAATTGTTTAGTAAGAAAGGGAGAATTAAAAGATGCCAAAGCAATCTATTCTTTGATTGAAGAATTGGCTGTGTTTGAAAGAGAACCAGAAGCAGTAGAAGTAACTCTAAAAGATATTGAAGAAGACGGATTTGGGAAATTTCCTAAATTTGAGGTTTTTGTAGGGGAAATTGATGATGTTGTGGTTGGAATGGCTTTGTTTTATTATAGATATTCTACTTGGAAAGGAACAACTATTCATTTAGAAGATTTAATTGTTAAAGAGGCTGCTAGAGGAAAAGGAATGGGAAAGTTATTGTACAACCAAGTTTTAAAATATGCACAAGAACAACAACTAAGGAGAGTTGAGTGGGCAGTGTTGGATTGGAATACTCCAGCAGTAGATTTTTATGAAAATTCAGGAGCAGTGGTTTTTAAAGACTGGAGAGTTGTACAAATGGATCAAGAGCAGTTGAAAACTTATGTAGAACGTCTATAAATTACAGTTATACTGCGTGATGACTGATTTGAATAATGAATATTTTAAGACAAGAAAGAAACACTTTGAAATAAGAAAGAAAGCGCGTAGACGAAAAAAATCATTCACGAATAAGTTTGTTAAGCTAACATTTTTGATTTTGCTTTTAGTTTTTTATTATTTATTCAAGTCTCATTTGAATGTTAAAATCTTAAAGAATAAATCTCAGGATATAGAAGTAAATAAGTAAACATAAAAAAGCTCCTAGAACAAAATTCTAGGAGCTTTTAGTTTTATAAAGAAACTAAAAATTATTTAGCAGCTTCGTAGTTTGCCGATACAGCATCCCAGTTGATTACATTAAAAAATGCATTGATATAATCTGGTCTTCTGTTTTGGTAATTTAAGTAGTAAGCATGTTCCCATACATCCAAACCTAAAATTGGTTGGTTACCACAAGTTACACCTGGCATTAATGGATTGTCTTGGTTTGGTGTAGAACAAACGTTCACAACACCTCCTTTAGCAACACATAACCAAGCCCATCCAGATCCAAACTGAGTAGCAGCAGCGTTAGAAAAAGCATCTTTAAATGCTTCAAAAGATCCAAAAGCAGCATCAATAGCCTCAGCCAATGCTCCTGTTGGTACACCACCTCCGTTTGGAGACATTACAGACCAGAATAAGTTGTGGTTGTAAAATCCTCCACCGTTGTTACGAACAGCTCCGTTAGTCATGTCTAAACCTCCTAAGATCTCTTCAATAGATTTTCCTTCTAAGTCTGTTCCTTCTACAGCTCCGTTTAATTTTGCTGTATAAGCAGCGTGGTGCTTTCCATGGTGAATCTCCATAGTTTTAGCATCAATATTTGGTTCTAATGCATCAATTGCATAAGGTAATTTTGGTAATTCAAAAGCCATTTTCTTGTTGTTTTTATTGATTCGTTATCAAAGATAACTAACTAATTTTTTTTAATGAAATTTATATGGATTTCTTTTAGATCTCGTTTTCTGTGTAGATTTTTATCTTGTTTTCTTTTAAGACTTTACAGAAAATACCATCATCATTTGTTAGCTTTCCTGTAAAAGAACCATCGTATATTTTTCCACAGCCACAAGAAGGTGAATTTGATTTTAGAATGGCTTCAGTACAATCGTTTTTAAGAGCTATTTGTAATGCTTTTTGAGCTCCTTTTTCAAACGCCTTGGTAACATCTATTCCGTTTTTGTTGATGATTTTTTCTCCTTGTTTTTCTGCAGGAATTCTAGGTGTGGGTAAGCCTCCAAGTTCTTCAGGACAAACAGCAATTGCTTTTCCTTCTTCAATCAATTGAGCTATGGTTTGATGTTTTTTTGCTTTTCCATCAAATCTACACGGAATTCCTGCCAAACATGCGCTTACTAGTTTCATGATCTTAATTTAGAAATTAATTTCCATTGAGTCAATTCCACAACCATCCAACCTAAAACTAGGATGTATTCCAGTCCTACTAACCATAAATTTTCATGATATTTACTACTAATATATGCGCTATAACTTAATACAATGGCATAAGACCAAACCAAAGGAAAGTTGAATTTTGTAAATAAACTTAAAAACAAAGGAATGGCAATGTACCAAGGGTGAACTATGCTAGATAAAAAATAATAACTACAAATGATCCACAGCATACTCGTAAATAAGATTGTTTTTTTTTCGTTTTTTCTCACAAAAGAAATTAACAATGTGATTGCAATAATGATCAATGGAGTGATGCGACCTACTGTGTGAATGATATTGTATCCCTTTATACGATAACCAATTTCTCTAACGATGTAATAAATACTGGCATTGAATTCAAAATTTTGAAAGTACAATTCAATACTAGACATAAAATTATCAATCAAATCTTGACTTAAAAAAGGAAGAAATAAAAGAACATTGATACTACAAACAATACTACCGTAAATGAACCATTTTTTAAATCCCAATTTTTTATAAAAAACAGGAAGAAATATCAGTGGAATCAATTTGATAGATACAGCAGCTGCAAATAAAATGGCAGACAAGTTGTTCTTCTCTCTGAAAAGAAAATACAAACTTGCAGCTAAGAAAGCAATCATCATTCCCTCATAATGCAAGTTGCCTGTCAATTCAATAATGATAAATGGATTTAGAAAGTACAAGAATATTTTTCTAGAATCTAGTTTAAAATGTTTCAATAGTTTGAATCCAAAATACAGTGTTACCAAATCAGACAAAATCAAAGTAATTCTTAAAACAATTGTGCTTGTTAATAAGTGATTGGGAGCAAATAATGCTGGAATTCCAAATGCAAATTGATTTAATGGTGGGTAGCAAGTATAATGACTTCCGTTCATCGTTCCCATTCCTTGATACAATGTTGATCCTTCAGCTATTAGATTAGGATTGTTTTCTGGAAGAACTAAATATGGGTTGATTCCATCTAACAAAGCCCTACCATCCCATAAAAAACGATAAAAATCATCGGAAAGATTTGGGGTTGCAACTAAAAAAATAAATCGAAATAAAACACCTATAATGAGAAGCGTTCTGTTACTGAGATTGCTGTACTGATACAAAATAGCAAATCCAATAAAAAGTAGTGAGTAGTAGCTTAAAACTTTAGGGAAATTGGTTCTAACGGTAGTATATGCAAATAAATAATAACTTATAATAGAAAGTAAAATGACCAACAAAGTGTATCTGTTAGTCATTTTAAATGTATTTGAAAATAATTTCATTTAATGAGATTTGTATGCTCTTTGTCGATAGAATAGTTGCTTTTTTACATTAAACTTTCTTAAAAACAGATTTGTGAAAAATAAATCCAAATCCTAAAAATAGCATGATGTGGAAAATTAACATTCCAGAGTCAAAAGGCATATACCATTCATTAGCACTAAACAAGGTTTTGGAGTTGAAAGTATAATTAGTGTCTTTGTTATTGGTACCAATATAACGGACCAACCAAGCACTCATAATTCCAAACAAAAAGTACAAGCATAGTATTCCTTCATAAACTACGTTTTTTGAAGGTTTTTTAAGAAGGTATTTGTTTTTTTTCCAACTGTCTTTAAATGTACTGATGTTGAACTTTGGTGTACGTACAAAATCACTTCTTTTTCTTCGGTGCCCTTCAATTACAGCTCCAGAGTTGTTTAGAGACAAGCCCATGGCAACACTAAAAAAAGTGAAAAAAGTACGTGTGTATTTGAGAAAAAGTTTGAAGCCACTTTGCTGTCTCACATTTTTATAAACATACCAATAGCAGATAAAAAATATCAAAGTACTTAAAGCAAAAAAGCTCATGGCTATAAAATAGACTCTAAAATCTGAATAATAGTTTTTAATGTACAGCATAGGTACACTTAACAAACCAACTATAAACACGTTTAAGAACATGGTACTATTTAGCAAATGCAAAACACAGTGTGCTTTTGTTTTAAAAGGAAGTCCAGAATTTATGATTTTTCGGAACATTTTTTGAAAGTTTTCAGCACCTCCTTTGTTCCATCTAAATTGTTGTGAGCGTGCAGCACTAATTACAATAGGCAATTCAGCAGGTGTTTCCACATCTACCAAATATTTAAAAATCCAACCCTTTAGTTGGGCACGATAGCTCAAATCCAAATCTTCAGTTAATGTGTCTCCTTCCCAGTTTCCAGCATCGTAAATGCATTCTTTACGCCAAATTCCGGCAGTTCCATTAAAGTTGATAAAATGTCCCTTGGCATTTCTACCCATTTGTTCTAAGGTAAAGTGTGCATCCAAGGCAAAAGCTTGTATTTTGGTCAATAGCGAATAATCTCTGTTGATGTGTCCCCAACGAGTTTGTACCACTCCAATTTTTTCGTTTTTAAAATAAGGAATTGTTTTGTAGAGCCAGTTAGATTCTGGCAAAAAATCAGAATCAAAAACAGCAATAAATTCTCCCTTGGCAGTTTTCAGCCCTTCTTTTAGTGCTCCAGCTTTAAAACCTTCACGATTGGTTCTGGTGATGTGGACAATGTCCAATCCTGTTTGTGCCAATTTATCAATTCGTTCTTTAGTTTTGATGACAGTTTCATCAGTAGAATCGTCTAAAACTTGAATTTCTAGTTTCTCTCTAGGATACTCAATTTGCGCTATGTTTTTTAACAAACGTTTCATTACGTATTTTTCGTTAAAAACAGGCAACTGAATGGTTACGTAAGGAATTTCATTAGGATTTTTTAAATCGTATTGTGGACAAGATTCTTTTTCCTGGTTGTTTTTCTTAACGGCTCTTAAATAATTGAACAATAAATTTAATTGAGCCAAGGCATAAAAGAGAACCATCAACAAAGATATCACATAGACAATCATTAAAAACCAACTCAGCGTGAACCAGAAATCAAATTCATTACTTAATATTGCCAAATATATACCTCCCATTATTATTTAAAACTGTATTTAAAAATCCAAGTTAATATTTTAATTCCTGCAAAGATAGTCCCTTTTACTGTACCTGAAACCTTTGATACACCAATTCTTTTACGATATCTGACAGGAATTTCTATGTATTTTAAATGTTTTTTTATTGCTTTGAGTTGCATTTCTATGGTCCATCCGTAGGTCTTGTCCTCCATTTGTAAATCTAGCAAACAGGAATATTTAATAGCTCTGAAGGGACCAAGGTCTGTAAATTTTGCCTTAAAAAACAAGCGCATTAAAAATGTAGCCAATCCATTTCCAAAAATTTGTTGAGGAGTCATGGCTCCTTTTTCTAGTTGACTGTTGTTTCTAGAACCAACTACAAAATCATAATTTTGTGTTGTAATAGGTGAAATAAGTTCTGCTATTTGTTCTGGATAATCAGAATAATCACCGTCTAAAAATACAATAATGTCAGGATTTAATTCATTCTCAGCAATGTATTGTATTCCTTTTAAGCAAGCATATCCATACCCCATATTGGGTTCTAGTAACACTGTAGCACCTGCATTTTTAGCTACTATAGCAGTGTTGTCTGTAGAATTATTGTTAACTACAATGATTTTGTTAACAATAGATAAAGGAATGTCCTTAATGACATTGGCAATAGATTTATCTTCGTTAAAAGCAGGTATAATAACAATTACTTTATTCATGTATTTTTAGATGATCTTTTCTATAGGAATTCCAATCGCTCCATTCGTTTTTTTGAACTCCTTTTTGAAAGTATTGCCCTTTGATAATTTTATTTTTTTTGTAATAGATACAATAACCGTTTTTTAGATTTTCTTTAAATTCACATTTGTGTGATAGTTTTCCCAGACTGTTGAAAAAAATCCACCAATTGTTTTTTTTACCATCTTTAAAATTTCCCTCTTCTACAAGTATTCCCTTATCTGAAAACAGGTGCCAATATCCGTCTTTTTTTCCATTCTTAAAATTCCCAGATGCTATGATAATATTATGATTTGTGTAAAACTCCCAAAAGTCATGTTTAAGGTTATTTACATACCAACCTTGAGTTTTTAATTTGCCGTTAAGATGGTAAGTCTTTTCATGAAATTTAGCAGGATTATGATATTCTCGTTGATAGATTAGTTGATCATTCTTGTAATATTCCCAAGAACCTATTTTTTGATTTGATTTGTAATTTCCTACGGAGTCTAAATGATTTTTGTTAGTATATTCCCATAAACCTTCTTTGATATTGTTTTTATAATGTCCTTTTCCAATTGAATGATTTTTAGAATATTCTATCCAGAATCCTTTTTTTTGTTGATGAGACATCCAACCTTCTGCGATCAAATTTCCTTGTTGATTGTAATTTCTTTGATAATAATCAGGGGAATCTTGCGTAAAAGTTTTCCAATATTTAATAGGATGATTGTTGTTTGTATACCATTCATGTTGTACACATCCATCTTTAAAATACTCTTGATGCAAAACTTCCTTTTGTTGTGCATTTACAATAAAAGGAAGCAGTAAAAGCATATGTAAAAAATGTTTAATCATTCTTTTTTGTCATGCTCAATAAATCGATATCATTTCCTAAAAGTACTTCTTTAATTTCTGTTCTAGAGCTTCCTGTATCTTCTCCATTTTCTAATTTTAAGACTCCACGAGGACAAACAGCAGAACAAATTCCACAACCTACGCAAGAGGAACGTACAATGTTTTGACCTTTTTGTGCATATGAACGGACATCAATACCTTGTTCACAATACGTAGAACAATTTCCGCAAGAAATACACTGACCTCCATTGGTGGTAATTCTAAATCTAGATTTAAAACGTTGAACCAATCCTAAATAAGCTGCTAACGGACATCCAAAACGACACCAAGTTCTATTTCCTAAAATAGGGTAGAAACCTGTTCCAATTACTCCCGCAAATATAGATCCTATAAAAAATCCGTACCAAGTCTGAATGTCATATCCTGAAATTCCAAAAGCAACTTCTTTCCAGCTTGGGATTTCTGCCAAGTATAAATATAAAGTCAATCCTGTCATCACAATTGCAAAAAGCAAAACACCATGAATCAGCCATCTTTCTATTTTCCAAGAAAACAAAGATTTATCTGACAATTGACGGTAAGGATCTCCTAAAGTTTCAGCCAATCCTCCACAACCACAAACCCATGAACAATACCATCTTTTTCCGTAAAAATAGACCATTACAGGAACCACTACTAGGGTTAGTACAATTCCCCAAACAAACATAAAAATCCCTAGGTTTCCACTTTCTATCAAACCATCAATACTCCAATCAAAAAAGAAAGTATAGTTTAATGGCCAAGCATTTTTAAAATCAAACCAAGGTTTGTTAAAAGCCACTAATATTTCTGGAATTAAAAAAGCAAAGGCTATTTGAAAGAACAAAACCACTGCTGTTCTAATCATTTGGTATTTGTTATGACGGTATTTGATAAACATTCTCACTGCAAAAACAGTCATTACCGAGCAGTACATAAATCCGTATAAAAACCACTGACTGGCAGGGCTTCCATCATTAGGTTTTCGTTCTACATTAAAAAATGTTTTAACAAATTCATTTAAACCTTCACTAACTCCATCTACAGCCAAAATTGGGTTGATGATATAATTAGGGAAAAAGTATAAGAAAAAGTAAAAAGCAATAAAGAAGAATGCAGTGATGAAACCAATAATCCCTCTATTGGTAGCACTGTGTTGAAAAATACCATTGTTTTTAATTCCTGCAGGTCCTAACAATTTGTAATCAGGAAGAAACACAAGCAAACCTCCAATAATAGTAAAACCAAAAGTGATGAAAAACCAAAGTGTAGTATTGTTTACAAACCAACCTGTAGCACTGTTTCTTATTAACGGATAAATATATTCCTTAGAAGTTTTGTTCCATTTAAGATGTATAATTTTATCCCAAGCTATTTCTTTTTCACTCTTTATTTGTTCGTTTGATGCTTTGGCATTTTCTATAATAATGTTAGACAATTGCCAAGAACTCATTTCTTGATTTACAAGATCATTTTTAGTGTTTTCTATAAACACTTCACTTTTAATTCCTTTGCTTTCAATCCAGTTTTGATAAGCTTCTGGAGTTACTTTATACGTTCCCGTAAAAATACTTCCTATAAAAAAGGCAAAACCTAAAAAGGTTAGAACGTATCCTATATTTTTAATTGTTTTCATTTGATGATGTTGAAGGGTTGATTTGTTTAATTGCTGAGTAGAATTTTATTTTTGATGATTGACTAAACAATTCAACTTGTTTGAAAAATCCTTTTCCAACTTTTCTTTTTAGCAACTAAACTAGTTCCGTTTTCAGTATTAAATTTTTGAATGATTTCACGTTCATGTTGAACGTAAAATTCAGGATCAAAATTGGCATCTTTTAAATGTTCCAAAACATATTCAATAGTTCTATTCTCAGTTAACCACTTATCAAACACATTGTGTCTCATGCGAATTCCAAAGTTGTTGATTCCTATAAATGCTTTGGTGTTTTTATCGTAATTAATGTGGATACATTTTTTACCATCTTTGTGTTCCCAGTAAAAACGAGCTTCGTTCTCTCTGGGTTTTGCCCAAATCCATCCGTAGGTTTGGTATTCTATATCTAAAAATTTAGCGGAATTAAACCAATGTCCAGGTTGATAATCACTAGGTGTTCCACAAATGGTTCTCGCTACAGTTTCACCCATCATTCTACCTGTATACCACACGGCTTCAATAGGTCTACGTTCTCCGATACCTTCGTGTTGTTCTGCACAGTCTCCAATGGCATAAATATTAGGAATGTTGGTTTCTAGTTTTCTATTCACTTTTACTCCTCTTCCTAATTCAATTCCAGAATCTTTTAAAAAATCTACATTAGGACTCACTCCAGCCGTTAAACCTACCAAATTACAAGCTATAGTTTCTCCTTTGTCTGTAATGATGGCTTTGGCTCTCCCATTTTCATCCGAAAGAATTTCCGTCATGCTGGTTGCCAATCTTAAATCTATATGATGTTCTTTGATGTGTTTATTAATCATTTCAGATTCTCCTGGCGGTAGTACTCCATTCCAAAAACTAGCTTCACGAACTAAAAAAGTTACAGGGATGTTTTTAGAAACCAACATTTCTGTCATTTCAATTCCAATCAATCCACCACCTACAATTACTGCTCGGGTACAATCTTTAGAGTACTCGGTAATCGTGTCTAAATCTTGTTTAGAATACATTCCGGTTACCGCTTTTAAATCTTGTCCAGGCCATCCAAATTTGTTGGGTTTAGAACCTGTTGCAATAATTAAATCATCGTAAATTAATGTTTCCCCATTGTTTAGAACCAATTCTTTGGATTCGGTGTTTACTTTGTTTACAAAAGCTTTTACCAATTCAATTCGATTCTTTTTCCAAAACCAATTTTCATAAGGTTGGGTGTGTTCAAATTTCATGTGTCCCATAAAAACATACATCAATGCAGTTCTAGAAAAGAAATAATCAGTTTCACCAGAAATAATAGTGATTTTATGATCTGATTTTTTACGGATATGCCTAGCAGCTGTGACACCTGCAATTCCATTTCCAATAATTACAATGTTTTTCATGGGATTAAATTTGAATTATGTATCAATTTACAAGCATTCTGTCGCAAGTAACTCCAACTACTTAATAAAAAGATTCTATTTATAACATCTTTAAATAAGATACTACATCAAAAAATGCAATGTCTTTATTTGTGTAGAATATATCCGAAGCATTTTAATAAAAAAGATTTGTTTTGAAGTAGGGCAATTTTTAGAGACATATCTTCTTATACAAAACAAAAAACCACCTATTTGTACAAGGTGGTTTTTATTGATATAATGTAGATCTCAAAATGAATTCTAGTAATGTATAATTTTTTTTAAGCTTACATAGCTGCTTTGTAAATGGCAATGGTATCTTCTAAAGTTACTTCTCTTGGGTTTCCACCAGTACACACATCAGCTAAGGCATTTTTAGCCATTTCTTCAAAATCTTCTTCCTTAACACCAAGTTCTCTTAATCCAGAAGGAATACCAACCGATTTAGATAATGCTTTAATAGCTTCAATAGCTGCATTAGCCCCTTGGGTATCACTCATTTCTAAAACACAAATACCCATAGCTCTTGCTACTTTTTTCATTTTATGAGCACATGCTGGAATGTTAAATTGTTCTACGTGTGGTAGTAAAATTGCATTGGCAACACCATGTGGTAAATCATACATTCCACCTAGTTGATGTGCCATTGAGTGTACATAACCTAAACCAGCGTTAGAAAATGCTTGTCCAGCTATAAATTGTCCCCAAGCCATTTTACTTCTAGCTTCTAAATCTTGTCCATTCACAACTGCTATTTCAAGACTTTGTGAGATAAGTTTGATCGCTTCTAAAGCCAAAGCATCAGACCAACCAAAGGCACCTTTTGTTACGTAAGTTTCAATAGCATGTGTTAAGGCATCCATCCCTGTAGCTGCTGTTAATGAAGCTGGTTTACCTAACATTAAAACAGGATCGTTTACAGCAATAGAAACCAAACAGTTTTTATCTACCATTACCATTTTTATATGTCTTACTTCATCTGTAATAACATAATTAATGGTGACTTCACTTGCAGTACCTGCTGTTGTATTAATTGCAACAATAGGTAGTGAAGCTTTTTTAGATAAATGAATTCCTTCATAGTCTCCAATATTTCCACCATTTGTAGCAAGAATTCCAATAGCTTTTCCACAATCTTGAGGAGATCCTCCTCCAAGTGTTAAAATAAAATCACATGAATTTTCTTTCAATAATTCTAAACCATCATTTACATTTTTAACTGTTGGATTTGGGTGTACATCGTCAAATACGACTACTTCTATATTAGCAGCTTTTATAACATCTAATACTTTTTGTGCAACACCTAGTTTTACTAAAACTTTGTCTGTAACAAAAAGTGCTTTTTTATATGGTAGGGTACTTAATTCTTCTCCTAAATCATTTAATGCTCCGGGCCCTATTAAGCTTAAAGGGGGTAAGTAAATTCTTCGGTTTTGTAACATTTTTGTATATATTAAATAGTTAATTAATACATACAAGTTACTCCATTGTTAGTTCCTTTCTTATGATTTTTATCACACTTGATAGCGCTTTTTTGGGATTGTTATAAGTAGGGTGTTAAAGGAATGAAACTGTATTGTTTATTAGTGTTAGTGAGGAGAATTAGGTTTGAATTATGAAATTAATAAGTGTTTTCAAAAACAAACAAAACCTCAGTTACTAACCGAGGTTTTGTTTTATAATTTTTCTCCTTTATAGAGGTAGCTAGATTTTATAGATTCATCTTTTAAATGATTAAAGGATATTCTTTTAGAATCTTCTAAATAGTTTTTAAAATCATGGTCAGATGGAAAAGAAAGTAAATGAATCTCATAAGGTTGCTCATCAGTAGAATTACCAATGTAATTTTCGCTAGTTGGTCTTAAGCGATACATTAAAACTCCCTTGTATTCTTTAAGAATAGGAAGTACAGTGTTTTCATATTCTTGAAAAACAGTTTCTTTTCCTTGTTTTACAAATAACAATGCTGTTAAGTAAATCATGATTTAAAAGGGTTTAATTAACAACATCCTCCACCATCGTAATGATAGGTAGATTCTGAAAAATAAATATCGTCTCGCCCTAAATCTTTCAACGCTTGTGCTGTTTTATCGCAAATAGCTAAAGGTTGATTTTTTAACAACGTATGTCCTTTTCCGTCATCAAAAAAGTCTTGTTCACCATAATAAATGGCAGCTTTTCCTGTAAAAATACAAGGACCATCTTCTGGCATAGGATCTTTAATGGCTGCTACTTCTATAGATTCAATATAAATCAACTCTTCCGTAGGGTAATTTTTAGGATCTAAAACTCTATAAGGTTTCCTAGCTCTAATTTCAATAGTTCCAAAACCAGCATCTGTTAACGCTTTTACATAGTCAGCAATAGGTAAACTACCACTTAAACACAAAGCACGTAAACGCTCATCATTACGTAAAGTATCATTCATAGGTTGTTCGCAAGTAGGATCACTCATTACCAAACGCCCATGAGGCTTTAATACTCGGTACATTTCATCAATAGCTTTTTTTAAATCTTCTGCTTTAAAAATATTAAACAAACAGTTTTGTGCAGCCACATCAATAGAATTATCTTTTACAGGTAAGTTAAGAGCATCTCCTTTTCTTAAATCCACAAATTCTTTTTGAAACCAATCATTTTTTTCTTCTGCTTCTATAAAGTTTTTGGCAGATGCTTCTAACATTTCATCCACCACATCAATTCCAATGACTCCTTGTTTTTGACGAGAAAAATATGCGAATTGTAACAACTCCATTCCGCCACCAACACCAACGTATAATATTTTTGGACTACGAGATAAATCACGAGCATGAACCGTAGATCCACAACCATAATTCATTTCTTGCATAATTTTAGGAATGGTTAACCCCGGCAATTCCCAAATAGGATTGGTGGTACAACACAAACCAACATCAGGAGTTAAGGCAGCTTCTTTATATACATTATGTGTGGTCTCTAAATAGCTCATTTTATAGGGTTTTAAGTAATTCTTTAAAAAGAATAGTTAATTGTGGTTCTGCTTTGGCAGCCATTTCAAAAATTTCTGGAATGTTAATTGGTTTTAAATTCTCAGGATCACATTCGTCTGTTAATACAGAAATGGCTACGCAAGGCAATCCAATTTGATTGGCTACAATCACCTCCGGAACGGTACTCATTCCCACAGCATCGGCACCAATAATTTTTAAATACTTGTATTCTGCTCTAGTTTCTAGCTGAGGTCCAACTACAGAAGCATATACTCCTTTGTGCAAGTTTATGCCGTTGTTTTTTGCAATGTTTTCTATTTGCTGATTCATGGTTTTATGATAAGGAGCAGACATATCTACAAAAATATTCCCAAATTCTTTTGCATTTTTAAAAGCTAAAGGGGAACCTCCTTGTAAATTTATATGATCATCAATTAACATTAATTCTCCTTTATTAAAGTTTAAGTTAATAGCTCCGGCAGCATTAGAAATTAATAATTGTTTTGCTCCCAAGGCTTTTATAACTCTAACTCCGTAAGTAACTTCATTAAAATTATAACCTTCATAGACATGAAAACGACCATTCATTACCACAACATCTTTGCCTGCAAGTGTTCCAAAAATAAGTTTTCCTGCATGAGATTCTAATGTAGCAGAAACAAAATGAGGAATATCAGTATATTCAATTTCATGAGTAATACTTATTTCCTTAACCAATTGTCCTAACCCTGTTCCTAAAATAATTCCAATTTGTGGTGTTTTAATTCCTTTTGATTGTAAAAAATCAACACTTTCTTGAATGTTTTCTAAGGTCATATTATTTGTAGTTTTTTACGTGATGAAATAAATCAGAATCTTCTTCAATATCTTCTAAATAGTCGATGTCATTTAACTCATCTAAAATGGCTACATCTTCGTCTGCTAAATCTAAAAAAGTGTCTCTTAACACAGTGTCTGTTCCCCATTCTTTGTTAGTGAAAACATCGGTTCTAGGTTCGTTTAAACCTAATAAATAATAACCTCCATCTTCGGCAGGACCAATTACAGTTTGCTGTTTTACGTGCTCAAAGGCATCTTCTATAACTTCTTTAGAAAGTGTGTCTACATCACTACCAATAATTACAATTTCTAAATATCCGGCACCAAAACCTTTAAAAACGGCAGATTGCATTTTTTGTCCTAAATCTCCTTCTGCTTGAATCATTTTCATGAATTCTCCATCGTCCCATAAATCATCAAATTCAATTTCATCGGTATAAAATACCCACTTATCTACTTCTAAATCTTTGGTGATTTGATGTGTGTGTACTAGCAAATCATTATAAACTGCTAAAGCTACTTCATCAGAAGTTTCTTTGGCTAATCGAGTTTTTACTTTACCTAGTTCAGGTCTGCGAGTAAATATAATTAAGAGTTGATTGCTCATTTTTTTTGTAAAATTTTAAAAAATCTAAATTATGGAATATTAGGGAAAGCGGGCTAGTTCTTTCCATTTTTGATGTTATTATGTTTTCTGTCTTATTTTCTAATAAAAGCTTACAATGGTGTTTATTTTGTAAGTTTTTAAAGTATAAAAGACTTAAAAGTGTGATTAAATATTTAGTTATTATGATAATAAGATGGTTCAGTATAAAAATAATGGTATTTATATTTGTTTTTGCGTTTTTAGGCAATGATGATGTAATTGCACAAGAAAAAATAAAATTGATTATTGATGCAGATACTGCTAACGAAGTAGATGATTTGTTTGCGATAGTAAGAGCTTTAAATGAACCTAAATTTGATTTGTTAGGAATCACATCTGCTCAGTTTCACACCTCACCATTGGCCTCCAAAGAATCTGTAAAAGAAAGCCAAAAAATAAACGAAGAAATAGTGAAATTGGCAGATAGAACAGATGTACCTACTCCTTTGGGAAGTAACATTCCTTTAAAATCTGCAAGCAAAGCTTCACCATCTGCAGCCTCAAAGTTTATTATAGAACAAGTTTTAAAGCTTAAGAAAAACGAAAAATTAAATGTAGTCGTTTTAGGATCTTCTACAAATGTGGCTTCTGCAATTTTAGAAGCACCAGAAATTATTCCTAAATTAAAAGTTCATTATATTGGTTTTTGGCATACGGTAGCAACAAATCAGTATAACAAAAAAGAGTTTAATTCTAATAATGATTCTATAGCGGTTGAGGTTTTATTAAATACAAGAAATTTAGATTTTCAAGTAATGTCTGCTACCACTTGTCAGTATTTAGTTTTTAACAAAATAACAGTTGATCAAAAATTAAAAGGAAAAGGGCCTTTAGCTAATTATTTGGTGAATAGATGGGAAACATACAATAGATGGTGGACTCAAAAAGATAAAGAAAAAAAACAGTGGATTATGTGGGATGTTGCAATTATAGAAGCTTTAGTTCATCCTGAATGGACAACAAAACAAGAATTTTATACACCTAAAGAAAATACTCAAAGAAAAATTAAAATTCATACAGCCATAAATGTAGAAAAAATGGAAAATAATTTTTGGTTGAGCTTAAAAGATATACAATAGAAATGCAGTTAGAAAAAGAAATACAGCCAAAAGTAATTCAAGGTTTTTTACAGAGAATAGGTTTTTTTAAAGATTTATCTGAAGAAGTAATTTGGAGCGAAATTCCTGGAGAAGGAAATATGAATATTGTATTGCGTATAAAAACCAATTATAGGTCTTTTATTTTAAAGCAATCTAAACCTTATGTGCAAAAATATAAAGAGATACCGGCTCCAGTAAATCGTATTAAGAGTGAATATCAGTTCTATAAAACGCTTGATGATCATGCTGTAAAATTAAATATGCCTAAGCTTTTAGGTTTTTATGAGGATGAAAATTTATTAGTGTTTGATGATTTAGGTCATTGTACTGATTTTTCTGAAATATACAGAACTAGAGAATTTACTGAATCTCAGTTAACTAGTTTAGTTACAATGATTACAAAGATTCATAATACCAAAGTAAAATCTAATTATCCTAAAAATAAAGAATTACGAATTTTAAATCATCAACATATTTTTGAGTTACCTTTTTTGGAAACAAACGGTTTTTCTTTAGATACAATTCAAAAAGGATTAGAGGCTTTGTCTTTAGTTTATAAAAAAGATACCGATTTAAAACAAAAGATTAAAGAAATAGGAGCGTTGTACTTATCAGAAGGAAATGTTTTACTACACGGAGATTTTTATCCTGGAAGTTGGATGAAAAATGAGGATGAAATATATGTTTTAGATCCGGAATTTACCTTTTTAGGTTTTGCAGAGTTTGATTTAGGTGTAATGGCAGCACATGTTACTATGGCTACAATGGAGATAAAAATGATTGATAAGATAATTGAAAAATATCCAAATTCAATAAACTCAACCTTATTAAAAAAAGTAACAGGTATAGAAATAATGCGAAGAATAATAGGGTTAGCTCAATTGCCTTTAGAAAGAAATTTAAAAGAAAAAGAATATTTGTTGAAAATAGCTTATCAATTAATATAAGCTTTTAAAGAGGTAATAATTTTACCTCTTTAAAAGTGATGTTTATACTACTGTTCCCTGGCAACTACTACCTGCTCCAGCAGTACAACCATAACAATGTTGTGAAACTATAATTTGTCTTTTACTAAGTGCTTCTACATCAAATTCCGAAATATGTTTTCCTTTGGTAGCTACTTTTAAATCTAATTGTTGATTAAAATCACAATCATACAAATCTCCATTCCAGTCTATAGAGATGGTATTTTTACACATTACGTTTTCTACAGCTGCAGGATTGTAAGCGTCTACCAGTTCATCCATGTAATCTTCGTAGTTTTCAGAAGCAACTAAAAATTCTAAAAATCTACTAATAGGTAAGTTGGTAATAGAAAATAGTTGATTGAAAGTAATGTTAAAATCCTCTTTTAAAGCAGTTTTAAATTCTTGCTCTAATTCTGTTTGATTACCAGGTAAAAAAGCACCAGAAGGATTGTAAACTAAATCTAATTTTAGACCGCTTCCTTCTATTCCATATCCAACTTTATTTAGTTCTTTTAAAGCTTCAATAGAAGCATCAAAAACTCCGTTACCACGTTGTTTGTCTGTTTTTCCGCGTTTGTAAAAAGGCAAAGAAGAAACAACATGTACATTGTGTTTTTTAAAAAACTCAGGCATGTCGTAATATTTTTTATTAGCCCTAAGAATGGTAAGGTTAGAACGTACAATAAAATCTTGAATTCCAATTTTACTAGCTTCTTCTACAAACCATCTAAAATTAGGATTCATTTCTGGTGCACCACCAGTTAAATCTAAAGTAGTAGCTCCAGATTCTTTTAGTTTGTCTAAACACAACTGCATGGTTTCGGTAGTCATGATTTCTTTTCTATCGGGACCTGCATCTACATGGCAATGTGCACAAACTTGATTACACATATAACCCAAATTTACTTGGAAAACCTCAAGTTTATTAGGTTTTAAAGGGTATTGATTGCTTTCTGAAACTTTTTGTTTAAAAGTTGGTAGTTCTCCGTTGGCAAATATTCCATTATTAAATAAAGCCAATTGATTTTTAGGATCTGCTAAACTATCTTTTCTTTTTGCGAGTGATTTCATTTTTTCAGTATCAGGTATCAGGTATTAGGTATTGAGTATCCAAAAAATTTGAGACTCATGACTAGCTACTTGATACTAATTTCTACATGGACAATTTGTCGTATTTCTTCATCATTTGAACACCATGAACCAAAGTAGCTCCCGATTTTATAGCAGCAGCTACATGTACGGCTTCCATCATTTCTTCTCTTTCTAACCCACGTTTTAAACCATCACTAGTATAAGCATCAATACAATATGCACATTGTACGGTATGCGAAACAGCTAAGGCGATTAAAGATTTTTCGCGAGCTGTTAGAGCTCCTTCTTCAAAAACTTTTCCATAGTATTCAAAAAATTTATCTCCTAATTCCTGATCCCATTGGCTAATTTTCCCAAAATCTTTTAAGTCTTTTGGATCGTAATATGTTTTTTGCATTTGATTGTTTTTATTGATTGTTTAAATTCCAATTGTATTCAATATAGTTTATGGTAGCTGAAGGATTAACCTTTGTTTGGCTATACTGATTGATAAAAGTAATCAAATCACTCTGCTGAGTAAAATCATCTTGGAACCAATTGAATATTTGTGATAATTTAATTTTTGTAGTAGTTATTTGGTTTCTACTGGTATCATTAACAAAAGTTTTCATTTTTTGGGTTAAGAGTTTTTCTATATTATTTTCTGTAAAAGCTATGTTAGGCAATGCAGGACAAGAAATAGAAGCACAATTAACTCCAGCATGAATTCTAGGATCGTTAAATTTTTTTCTCAATATATCGTGTTCAATATGATTTAGGCTTATGGTTTTACCACCAACTTTAGCAAAAGGAATTTCCCATGCATTTAGGTCGTTTTTTTTAATATCAGTAATTGATGTTAAAGGATAGTTCTCTAAAATAAGTTTGATAGTATAAGCATTGTAAGCATTGATCCAAAAAGCTTTTGTTTTGTTTGCTGACCAAGATGTATCAGGAGATTTTTTTTCTAAATACTTTAAATAAGAGTCAAGTTGAGTTTTGTCTTTAGCAAAAGCATCATAATCAACCCAACCGTTATCATCAACGTGTTTTTGTAATAAATTGTTCCAAACAGAAGTTTGAGAAAAAGAATGTAGGCTTATTAAAAGTGCCCCAATAAAAAATAAATGTTTCATAAACTAGAGATCAATAATCTTTAGGCCTTAGTTGAGAATTGAATAGAAACATTACAACTTTAACGATTTTATTTCATCGTTTACATTTAAATGAAACTTCTTTTTTAAATAAAAAACAATTGTATAAAGAATAGGAGTGTCTAAAATTGCAATAATAGCTTTGAATAAAAATCCACTTAATACAAGTGAGGTAAAAGAGTTCCATGATAAAACTTCAAAAAAACATAGCAATCCAACTACAAATGTTGTGTCTACCAGTTGCGATGTAAAAGTAGAAAAATTGTTGCGCAACCAAAGGTGTTTTCCTTGGGTATATTCTTTCCAAAAATGATAGATTCTAATGTCTATAAATTGAGCTGTTAAATAAGCTAACATAGAGGCCAAAACACCTAAAGGAGAAAGACCAAAAACTTGAGAAAAAATAGAATTGGATACGGGAGAGTTTTCTAATGCAGGAGCTACATTAGCAATTAAAATAATAAGCATGGAAAAAACAGAAGCAAAAATTCCAGCAATCACAACTTGATTGGCCTTTTTTTTACCATAAATTTCTGAGATTGTGTCTGTAATTAAAAAAGTAATAGGGTAGGGAAGAATTCCAACAGAAATCTCAAAGCGATACCAACCAAAAGGATTCCAATAAAAAAACTTTTGAAAAATTAGATTAGAAACCACTAAGGAAGTAATAAACAGAGTCGCTAAAATTAGATAGGTAGCAGTTGCTTGGTTGTTCTTTTGTAATGTCATAAACTATTTGTCTTGAGACCTATAAAAATAGAACTCTTTGATTTAAAAAACACTCTTTTGAGTGTTTTTTGCTACTTTTGCCCCACAAAATTTAGAAAAACTAGTTTTTTATGAAAGCATTTGTATTTCCTGGACAAGGAGCACAGTTTACAGGGATGGGGAAAGATTTGTATGAGAACTCTCCATTGGCCAAGGAATTGTTTGAGCAAGCAAACCAAATTTTAGGATTTGAAATTACTAAAATTATGTTTGAAGGTTCTGCAGAAGATTTAAAACAAACCAATGTTACCCAACCAGCAGTGTTTTTACACTCTGTAATTTTAGCTAAGGTGTTGGGAGACGATTTTAAAGCAGATATGGTAGCAGGACACTCTTTAGGAGAGTTATCAGCTCTAGTTGCTAACGGAACTTTGTCTTTTGAAGATGGATTAAAGTTAGTAGCAAAACGTGCCGATGCAATGCAAAAAGCATGTGATTCTATACCAGGAACCATGGCAGCTGTTTTAGGCTTAGAAGATGCAGTAGTAGAAGAAATTTGTGCTGCTATTGATGGAGTTGTGGTAGCCGCAAATTACAACTGTCCAGGACAGTTAGTGATTTCTGGAGAATTAGAAGCAGTAAAAGCAGCTTGTGAATTAGCTACAGAGAAAGGAGCACGTAGAGCTTTATTATTACCTGTGGGTGGAGCATTCCATTCGCCGCTAATGGCACCTGCTAAAGAAGAATTAGCAGCAGCTATTAAAGCAACTCAGTTTAATGAACCTTCTTGCCCAGTGTACCAAAATGTAGTAGCAAAAGCAGTTACGAATGCTAATGAAATTAAAGAAAACTTAATAGCTCAGTTAACAGGAGCTGTAAAGTGGACACAATGTGCACAAGCGATGATTGCTGATGGAGCAACGGAAGTAATTGAAGTTGGACCAGGTAAAGTATTACAAGGTTTATTTGCTAAAATTGATAGATCTGTGGCTAGAAGTAGTGCAGAAATTTAAGAAAAATAAATTCTTTAAAAAACACAAAAACCCTAGCAAAGCTAGGGTTTTTGTGTTTTTAGTTTTTTATTCTATAATATAGATGTTGTTAGCATTGATACCAATTTCAGAGCTTACTAATAAAGAACCCGTAGTAAGATTGTATGCGCTAAACGTAGAATTTTCTCCAGTAGTAGAACTGTTGATTCCGTAAATGTAATTACCATCAATGGTAAAATCTGTAAATGTAGTTTGCAACACTTCTGTAGGAATGTTAGAATTAATTCCCATTTTGTAAATTTTATCGTTTAGAGCATAATAATAGCTTTCGTTAGCATAGACCAAAGCGGTTGGATATTCATCAGTAGCAAAAGTATATTTTGTACTAAAGCTGTTGTCTGTTACATCTATCTCTTGTATGGCAGCAAGACCAGGATTTCCTTTTGCCAACAGGGCTATTTTATCACCAACAACAAATAAGTCATCTACATTGTCGTTTAGAGTAATTTCTGTAACTTCTCCTGAAGACTCTAAATCAACCACACTTACAATGCTGTTTTCGTAATGTGATATGAAAAATTTATTATATCCACTACCTTCGTATTGAACTATTTTTTCGGGTTTTAAGGTATTCAAAAGAATATAATCCCCTTTTACATATAACCAAGGAGCTTCTTCTATTCCTGTCAAAGTAATGTATGGAGTTTCTCCTGCTTCTGCCGCAGTTCCCCAATCAATGATGTATCCAGCTGTACCTTTTACAGATAATAAATATGCGGGGTCAGAAAGGTCACCGTAGTAAGTATTTTGATAAATGTAATCTTTGTCAACAGCTACAATATATTGATCTACTATAATATAGTCATAACCATCACTACCAAAAGAGATGGCTTTTATGTCTTTTCCAAGGATGGCACCATCATTTTGAGCCTGAAAATAGTCGTTGGTTACTTCTCCATCAGTATCAATATAAGTAAGGCTTCCGGTGTTAACACCATCTCCAGCATTTGTAATCATGATGCTTTTAGACAATATTCCGCTTGACGATCCGGAACCAGAACCAGACCCCGATGAGCTTAGTGTACTATTCTCAGGAGAACAAGCCACAAGTAAGGATAAAGCTACAGCTAGAAAAGATATCTTTTTAAAATGTCTCATAATTTTATTTTGGAATTAGAAACACGTACAACCATCTTAGATTAGAATAATTTTACAGTGATAATTGTTAGCGGTTTTAGGTACAAATATAAATTTTATATCTTATTAGAGCAGTGTGATAAAGCAGGAAATAACAAACGAATTGCTCAAGTTGTATTTGTTGATTTTGAGATGTTTAATAATAGTTGAATTTGATTTTCTCTTCGCTTTCAGAGTTGGTGCTTTCTGTAGGAAAGTTGTTGTTGCTTTTGTAACTGATAAAATCATTTTTTAGCAAATAAACCGAAAATCCAGAACTGTTTAAAATACTATGCCCTGAGTAAAAAACATCTAAATAAATAGAATTATAAGTTTCTCTAAAAGAGGTGTAATATGGGTTTTTGATGGATAAATATTCATAAGTAGTTGTAGTGGAAGTTGAACTAACGGAATTTATGTTGGTTACTTTTACGATATTTCCACTGGAATTGTAGTTGAAAACTTCTTCAGACAATGCATCTCCATTGTTATCCAATTCTTTTTTGCTGGTTACTCTTCCGTTACTATCCAAAATAAATTCTGTTTTTTGATCAAAAACTCCACCTGTTTCATCTTTTCTGATGGCTGTTACTTTATTATTGTCGTAGGTAAATTCTATATAAAACTGTAAGTATTCGTCATTTTCAAAGTCACTTCTTTTGATGAGTTGTCCATCTGTATTGTATTCGTAGGTGTAACTATTGTTTCCTCTAGTTTTTTTTACAATTCTTCCATCTACACTCTCGTAAGACTCATTAATGCTACCGTTTAGAAGCGTTGTTTTAAGCAAACCACTATTGTCATAAATGTATGCTTCGTTTTTTGTAGTATTTGTATAAGTCACCGTTCTTAATATAGAGTTATCGCTCAAAGAATTTTCATCACCAGAACTACAAGAGAAAAGGATGAAAGAGGTGATAAGAAATAAAAAATTTAGTTTCATAATTTAGAAATTTAGAACAAATGAATAGTTGTTTAAATACTTTATAGAGTCTCTTGTTTAGCCTAAGAATTACAAATAAACTTAAAAGATATTGATTTTTGCATATTGGAGGAACATTATAGTTTTGGCATCTTTAATTTTTCCTGTTGAAATCATTTCATAAGCTTCATGAAAATTCAACTCTAATACTTCAATGTTTTCTTGTTCGTCTAACAAACCTCCTCCTTCGCTTATTTTCATATCGGAATTGTATTCTGCAATAAAAAAATAAAGAATTTCTGTAACCGAACCAGGAGACATATAAGAGTCAAATATTTTTTGAACATTTTTTATTTTGTATCCCGTTTCTTCTTCGGTTTCTCTAATGATAGAATCTTTTGGATCTTCATTATTTTCAACACCCCCTGCACAGGCTTCTATAAGCATACCGTTTTTATTACCGTTTAAATAGGTGGGTATGCGTAATTGTTTGGTTAGTATGATGTTTTGGGTGTTGGTATTGTATAATAGAATGGTAGCTCCATTACCTTTATCATAGGATTCTCTAGAAGTGGTTTCCCAAACTCCATTAGCATTTAAGAGTTCATAAGTAACTTTGTTCAACGTATAATAGTCGTCAGATAAAAGTTCTGTTTCGATAATTTTAAAAGAGTTGTTCATGTTGAGTATAAAAATAGTTTGGTTACTACTAAAATACTAAAAAGAGAACGGCTAAAGAGAATATAATGGGATTATAAAACCAACCAAATATTTAAACAGGAAATAGGGGTGCAATTAATTAAATGATGATAGAGTGTAGAAAAGAACTACGCTCCTTCTATTCTTTTTAGAAAATCGTCTTTGTAATTGAGTCCTATGGGAATCCATTTGTCATCAATAATAACTCTGTTTCTTTGTACAGAATAAATGTGATTTAAAGATACAATGTACGATTTGTGGACTCTAATAAAATCTGAATTTCCTAATTTTTCTTCAAAACTTTTCAAACTACTTAGTGTTAAAATAGGTTTGGGTTTGTCAGTGTAAATTTTAATATAATCTTTTAAAGATTCAATATATTTAATGTCTTCTAGGTTTATTTTTAAATTTTCATATTCGGATTTTACAAAAATAAAATGAGATGATTTTTTTGTAGGCTCGGGAATTGTAATTTTTTCTTTTTTTAACTTGAACAAATCATTTGCTCTAGTAGCAGCTTGTAAAAAGCGATGGAATGGGATGGGTTTGACTAAATAATCTACAGCATTTAGATTAAAACCTTCAATAGCATAATGAGAATAGGCGGTTGTAAAAATAAATAAGGGTTTTTGATCGATAGATTTTAAAATATCTATTCCTGAAAAATTAGGCATTTCAATGTCTGTAAAGATCAAATCTACTTGATGTTCTTGTAAGACACTGGTAGCTTCAAAGCCATTGGAGCAAGATGCAATCAGTTCTAAAAAAGAAATCTTAGAAATAAAATCTTCTAACAACTCTAGAGCTAGTGGCTCATCATCTATAATAATACATCTCATGAATTGTTGTTTTTTAGTTGGATTCTTAAATTTACTTCGTAAGATTTGTCTCCGTCTAAAATATCCAATTTATGTGCATTTGGGTATAGTAAATTCAATCTATTGTAAATGTTTTGCAAACCAATTCCTGAATTTTCTTTTTTAGTGTCTTGAAGAGAAGACTTATTGTAAATATACAAGTGTAATTCGTTATTTTGAATTGTTATTTTTATAATAATAGTGGTTTTTCCTTTAAAATCGGTTCCGTATTTAAATGCATTCTCAATAAATGAAATCAATAATAAAGGTTCTATTTTGTAATTTAAATCACCATGAATATTCACTTTTACACCGCTAGAATCTTTAATTCTTAGCAGCTGTAAAGAAATATAGTTTTGTATGTGTTCTATTTCTTTTTTTAAAGGAACAATATTTTCATTGGCTTCATAAATCATGTATCGCATCAGTTCCGATAACGTAACAATGGCTTCGGTAACAGATTCAGATTTTTTATTGGCCAAAGAATAAATGCTGTTCAATGTATTGAATAAGAAATGTGGATTTAGTTGTGCTTTTAAAAAAGACAATTCAGAATTTACTTTTTGTGCTTCTATCAAGTTTCTTTCTTTTTCTTTTTTATACCATTCTGCAGCTAGTCTAATACTTGTGCTTAAAGCAAAAAAAAGTGAAAGTGACAAAAATATAGGAAAGGAGTGTCTTTTAAAACCCATAGGTTCTCTGAAATGAGAATGCATTGGAGGTCTTGGATGCATCTCTGCTATTTTACCCATGCCATTAGCTATGGGAGAAATTAAGGGTTCTATAACTAATGAAACGCATAAAAAGAAAGATAAAACTACAATAATGTACATCCAAATTTTGTTGTTTAGTAAAAGATTTGGGACAAGAATAGAGTAGTTTAGGTAAAAAACGAAAATAAAAATAAGAGTCCTAGTATAAAAGTTTTGAGGGATGGTCTCAAATTTAAAGTAGAACTGAATGGAAACAACAACAATAAACAAAATCCACACCAATATATGGATCATGAGTGTAGATAGTTTTTTTGAAATAGGATTCATTCTTTTTATTTAGGATATACTTAAAATAAAAAAAGTTGAGAATTAAGACCTCGTTAAGTTCAAAATATGAACGAGTGAATTAATTCTCAACTAATATGTTTAATTTTTATTTGGTGAAAATAAAATTAGTCTTCATCATCTTCTAATTCATCTGGTCTAAATTCCCAAATATCATCAAAGTAATAACTTCCGTTTCTTCCCATCATCACAAAGGCTTTAGTATCAAAAGTAAATGCACAAGCATCTTGTCTTGCAGAACCTTCAAAGTTAGGAACATCTTCCCAAACATCTAAAGTAGGATCGTAAACCCAAGTTTCTGTAGTTAAAGTTCCTGCAATTCCTGTACTAATATATCCTTTTCCATCTAATACAAATCCAACAGCGTTGCTTAATAAAATTTCATCATCGTTGTCATCATCATCCAAATCTGTTAATTTGGTCCAAGTAGTTCCGTCAAAAGAATAAAAATCATTTTCGTATGCTCCGTTGTAAAGTCCAAAACCAATGTAGGCAACGTTGTCAATTACAAATACAGTTCCTTCTCTACGTTTGCTACCACCATATCCGTAAACTTCTTCCCAAGTATCTGTTGTAGGATCGTATTTCCAGAAATCTTTTTGTTCACTTCCTGTGTACCCTGTTCCAACGTATCCGTTACTATTTATAGAAAATCCAATAGCTCCATATCTAGCATCTCCTCCAAAATCTGCTTTTTGTGTCCATGTATCGGTAGCAGGATCGTATTCCCAAAAATCTTTCAATCTGGTACCGCTATCTCCGTTGTAACCTGTACCTACATATCCTTTTCCATCAATTGCAAAAGCTACAGCACCTGTTCTTGCTTCTCCAGGAAAATCTGCACGATTTACCCAATAATCATCGTTAGAGTTGTACTCCCAAGTATCATTTAAGTAATCGTCACCATCAAAACCAGCTACTAAGTAACCTTTGTCTCCTATAGTGAAACTTACTGAGTTAGATCTAGAATTTCCGTCAAAAGTAGAGCTTTCTACCCAGTTTCCGTATTCGTCATCGTCGTCATCACTAGAACATCCAGTAAATATTAGTGCTAATATTGTTAAAAATAAAATGTTACCCTTTTGTATTAAATTCATAATAAATCATTAATTATATTTCTACGTTGCAATATGCTCCTTTAATTTCTTTTAAAAAAAGATATAGGACAAAAATAGATGGTATTCCTTTTAAATCAATACGAAATAGACAAACAGGTGGTTTCTGTCTTTTTATAAGTTCATAATATCGATGAATAGGGATATAGTTGAATTTCTATGGACTTGTAGTGCTTGTCTATAAAATCATACTGTTTGTATATTTTATAGCTGTTTAGAGTTGTTATACTCCTATATTTGTGTAAAAAAATACAATGAGGTTTATAATTATTGGGGTTGTATGGGCTGTTTTTTTAGTTTCTTGTGCATCAGACGAAACAAGCAGTTATTCCGTTGGGAGTGATTTTATAGATAGTAGTGTTCAGTTAAGAGTAGTAGATACATTTTCTATAAAAACCGGAACCTTTAAGTTAGATTCATTAATCACATCTTCTAAAAGTAGAATTTTACTAGGAAGTGTAGAAGAATCACATTTGGGACATTTAACCTCCCAATCTTATTTTCAGTTGGTAAGTTCTTCTTACTCTATAAGCTCAGATGCTGTTTATGATTCTATAGGTTTTGTATTGCATTACGATACTTATTACTACGGAGATACACTTCAGCTTCAGACATACAAAATTCATAGAGTTACAGAAACGGTAGAACCTTATGAAGATGCAGATTATTTTTACAATACATCTAAATTAGATTACGATACTACGGAGACATTGGGAGAATTAACTTTTGTTCCTAGACCTACAGAAGAGGATTCTATTTATATAGCGATAGATGATGTTTTAGGAAAAGAAATTTTTGATAAGATTGCTGATAATGATATCAACACTGAGGACGACTTTTTACAGTATTTTAAGGGAATGACTGTTGTGCCAAATAGTACTGTAGATAGTCATGTATTAGGTTTTAGTGCTTTAAATTATGGAAATGCTGAAAACAACTCAAGTATGAGGTTGTATTACAGTATAGATGAGGAAGATGAGGAAACGGAAGATAATTATTATATAGATTTTTACATTTCTCAAGCTGCAAAGCAGTTCAATGCAATTAGTTCTGATTTAACCACAACAAAATTGAATACTATTGAAGATATTGAAAGTATTGTATCTAGTGAAGATACAGACGATTTGTTTTACGCACAATCTGGAACAGGAATATCTGCAAGAATAGAAATTCCATTCATTAGAAATTTAAATCAAATTTCTAACACAGGTACGCAGTTAGGTGCAGAATTAACGTTTGCTCCTTTAGAAGGAACCTATGACGATAACAAACCGTTAGAAAGCTACTTAGTTGTTTATATTGTTGATAGCAAGAATAGAATTGTAAGTCAGCTAACAACTATTGATGGTTCTGAAGCTTATGCTGTTTTAAACCAAAGTGAAGATGAATTTAACCATGAAACATATTACAGTATTAATTTAGGAGGTTTTGTAGAAACCATTTTATCTTCGGAACAAAACCTGAATTATGCCTTAATGATTCAGTTTCCAGACTATGATATGACTGTTAAGAATGTTGTTCTTAAGAACGAAGATGTAAAATTAACAGTAAATTATTTAAATTATTAAATCAATGTTGAAAAAAATTTCAATCTTCTTTTTTTTAGGGGCAATTCAAATTTTGTCTGCTCAAAACAATATAAACTCACCTTATTCTTTATTTGGATTAGGAATAGAAAATCAGATAGCGACAGGAGGTTTAGTTGGTATGGGTAATTCAGGAGTTGCGCAAAGAACCTATAATGAAATCAACCTTTTCAACCCTGCCAATTTAGGAAATATTATGCCTGAATCTTTTTTGCAAGATTTTGGATTGAATGGATTGTATTCTGTTTTAAAAAATAATGATACTAACCAGTCAACAACCAAAGGAAATGTTTCTCACTTAGCATTTGCATTTCCAGTAGCACGTGGATGGGGGGTAAGCTTAGGAATTTTACCTTATACAACCACAGGTTATGAAATAGATGTAGAAGGTAATGTAGAAGGATATCCTGCAACATATACTACAAGTTATGTAGGTAGTGGAGGTCTTAATAAATTTTTTGTATCTAGTGGGTATAAAATAAATAAAAGACTTTCTGTTGGAGTTGATTTTGCAGTTTTGTTTGGAACTTTGATTCAAGAAACTCAGGTGATTTCTAGCTATATAGTAGATATTTATGACCAAAACCATTACAATGGATTAAAGTTGACAACAGGTGTTCAGTACGATGTTTTTCAAAGTGATAAGAATAGAACTACATTAGGAGCTACCATAGAATTACCAACAGTACTTAGTGGAGATCAAAATAGATCGTCTTACAAAACAACAAGTCTTGGCGGTCAAATAGAAATTGAAGAAAATACAGCAACAACTTTGAATGATTTTGAACTTCCATTGTCTATTGGAGTAGGGGTTAGTTCTGCTTTTAGAAAATTCACCACCAATCTTGATTATAAAAGAGTATTTTGGAACAATACAGACCAAAAATTAAATGACGGACGTTATACAGATCAAAGTATTTATGCTTTTGGATTAGAATATGTTAAAGAGAATAAAAATGCAAGCTTTTTTAGATTGTTAAAATATAGGTTTGGGGTGAATTACAATACAGGAATGTTAAACGTTTCTAACGAACAAATAGAAAGTCGTTTTGTTTCTGTAGGATTAGGATTTCCTATTAGCAGAACAGGTAAAGACAGTTTTAATTTTTCATACTCATATGGTACAGAAGGAACTGTAAATCACAACTTGATTCAAGAAAATTACCACAAGATATCAATCAACTTAAGTTTTAATGGAAGTTGGTTTAAAAAAGCTAAGATTCTATAAATGACCTCTCAAAAAATGAGTTGCTAAAAAGTAAAACCCTTTCTAATATTGTTAGAAAGGGTTTTTTTATGATGTTAAAAGAAAACAATTATTTTTGTTTCAATTGCCATTCCCAAGCAGATTTTAAAGCCTCTTGCAGCCCTAATTCTGTTTTCCAGTTCAATTCTTTGTTGGCAATAGTAGTGTCTGCATAAGCAGCTGTAATATCTCCAGCTCTACGATCTACAATTTTGTAGTTCAATTTAACTCCATTAGCCGTTTCAAACGCGTTGATTACTTCTAGTACAGAACTTCCTGTTCCTGTTCCCACATTAAAAAATTCGTAAGCAGCTTTGTTGTTTTTTTCAATCAAACGGTTCAAGGCAGCAATGTGTGCTTTTGCCAAATCTACAACGTGAATGTAATCTCTTACAGCTGTTCCGTCAGTTGTAGGATAATCGTCACCAAATACAGACAATTCAGCTCTAATTCCAGCAGCAGTTTGTGTAATGAAAGGAATTAAGTTTTGAGGAACTCCTAACGGCAACTCTCCAATCTTTACAGAAGGATGTGCTCCTACTGGATTGAAATAACGCAAAGCAATTGCATTGATTCCGTGTGCTTTTGAAGCATCTTCAATAATTTCTTCACCAATTTGTTTTGTATTTCCGTAAACAGATTCTGCTTTTTTTACAGGAGCGTTTTCGGTAATAGGCAACTCATCAGCTTGTCCGTATACAGTGCATGAAGAAGAGAAAATAAAGTTGTCTAATTTTCTATCTCTCATTTCTTGTAAAAGGTAAACCAAAGCACCTAAGTTGTTTTCGTAATAGTCAAGAGGTTTGCTCATGCTTTCACCCACAGCTTTAAAAGCAGCAAAGTGAATAATTCCATCAATTTGGTATTTGTCAAAGAATGTTTTTACATCTTGTTTGATACGTAAATCGATTTGTTCAAATGCTGGTTTTGTACCAGTAATCTCAGTAATTTGATCTAAAACTTTGATAGTTGTATTTGATAAATCATCAATAACAACTACATCAAATCCTGCATTTTGTAATTCTACTACGGTGTGAGATCCGATAAATCCTAAACCTCCAGTAACTAGTATTTGCTTAGCCATGTTAAAAAATATTATTTATAATTAAGAATCATTTTGGTGATCAACTCTAATTGTGCTGTTTCCAAAGCAGTATGCATTGGTAAAGATATAACTTGTTCTATCAACGTATTGGTATTGGTAAAATTTTCTTCTATAACGTTTTCAGTTTTGTATGCTTTTTGACTGTGCAATGCTACAGGATAATAAATAGCATTGGGAATATTGTTTTCTTTTAAATAAGCATGCAACTTGTCTCTTTTTCCGTTGGTAATTCTCAATGTATATTGGTGAAATACATGTGTTGAAAACTCTGAAGTTACAGGTGTTAAAATGTGTTTACAACCTTTAAAAGCGTTGTTGTAAAATTGTGCTGCAGACTGTCTTGCTTTGTTATAACTGTCCAAATAGGGAAGTTTGATGTCTAATATTGCAGCCTGAATACTGTCTAATCTAGAATTAACACCTACCACATCGTAATAATATTTTTGATACATTCCGTGATTGGTGATTCCTTTTAAAGCATGTGCCAAAGCATCATCATTCGTGAAAATAGCCCCACCATCTCCGTAACAACCCAAATTTTTAGAAGGGAAAAAAGAAGTAGTTCCAATAGTTCCCATGGTTCCAGCTTTTTTTACAGTTCCATCAATAAAAGTATAGGTGGCACCGAGTGCTTGCGCTGTATCTTCAATCACGTATAAATTGTATTGCTTGGCAATGTCTAAAATAGCTTCCATGTGCGCACATTGTCCAAACAAATGAACTGGTACAATAGCTTTGGTTTTAGGAGTGATGGCTTTTTTAAGAGCAGCAAAACTTAGGTTAAAAGTATCTGCTTCTACATCAACCAAAACAGGTGTTAATTGTAATAGTTTAATAACTTCTACGGTAGCAGCAAAAGTAAAATCAACAGTAATCACTTCATCACCAGGAGCCAAGTTTAAAGCCATCAAAGCAATTTGCAAAGCATCGGTTCCGTTTGCACAAGGAATTACGTGCTGAACGTTTAAATACTGTGCTAAATTATTTTTAAAAGAAGCTACTTGTGGCCCGTTGATAAAAGTAGAATTGCCAATAACCTCTTGGATAGAAGCATCAATTTCTTTTTTTATATCTAGGTATTGACTTTTCAAGTCAACCATTTGCAATTTGTTCATCTAAGGATAGATTGAGTTACAAATAAACAAAAATATGGGAACTATTCCTATATCAAGGAAAAGGATTCTTTATATTTAACATAGTAAAAAAAGCTTGAAAAAATGAAATGGTTTAAAAGAATAGCATTCACTCTTCTGTCTCTTTTAGTATTGATAACACTAGCAATTTATTTGTATTTTGAACATTTAAAACCTACGTATCAAGGTACTATTCATGTTCAAGGAATTCAGAATACAGAGGTTTATTTTGATAGTATTGGAGTACCTCATATATTTTCAGAATCAGAAACAGATGCGATGAAAGCTTTGGGCTATGTACATGCGCAAGAACGTTTGTGGCAAATGGAACTGTTAAGAAGAATTGCTTCTAGTAGATTGTCTGAGATTTTAGGAAAAGATTTAATTGCGGTAGATGAATTTTTTGCGCATTTGGGAATTGATGAAACTGTAGACAAACAAGTTTTAGCTCTGGATAAAAATCCAAAAGTGAAAAAACTAACAGAGGCTTATTTGCAAGGAATCAATACGTTTGTAAAAGAAGGAACAACACCAATTGAATTTACTTTGTTGGGAATTGAAAAAGAAGAGTATCAGATTAAAGATATTTATTACGTAACTGCTTACATGGCATTTAGTTTTGCTCATGCTTTTAAAACAGATCCATTGTTAAGCCACATCAAAAATAAGTTGGGAACAGCATATTTGAATGATTTGGCTATTGAGGCTGATGAACATACATTTTATCAAGAGAATTATAGAGAAGAGGTTCAGGCAATTACGCAAATAGCTAAGGTGTTAAAAAAATTACCATTTCCTCAATTTATTGGAAGCAATGGTTATGTGTTGGGACCAGAAAAAACAACAACAGGAAATGTATTGTTTGAAAACGATCCTCATATTGGATTTTCTCAACCTTGTGTGTGGTATCAGGCTCATATAAAAACACCCAATTATGAGAATTATGGTTTTTACCTTGGTTTGATGCCTTTTCCATTGTTGGCACATAACAGAGATTTTGCGTTTGGAATTACTATGTTTGAAAATGATGATATCAATTTTCACAGTTTTAAAAACCATCCTTCAGACAGTTCAAAATACATTACTAGTTCTGGGGTACATTCTTACCAGTACATCACAAAATACATTCATATAAAAGGAGAAGAGTCTAAAAAAATAAGTGTTAAAAAAACAATTTTAGGAACGGTTTTCAATCAGCAACAAAAAACATTAGACAGTATGCAACCTATTGCTGTACAATGGGTATACAACGAAAAACCAAGCACAGTGGTGCAGACTTCTTATGGATTGAACCACGCAAAAAATATTATTAGCTTTGAAAAAGAATTGAAAGGGTTGACAGCACCTGGGTTGAATTATGTTTATGGAGATGCGCAAAACAACATTGCTTTGTGGTCTGTAGCGCAGTTGTACAAGTTTCAGAACAAAATAAATACCAAGTATGTTTTGAATGGAATGGATAGCACACAAGTAAAAAAAGAATGGTTGTCTTTTGATAAAAATCCAAAAGCAATCAATCCTTCCAAAGGTTATGTACTTACTTCTAACACGCAACCAGAAGCCGTAAATGGAGAGTTGTATCAAGGATATTATTTGCCTAGAGATAGAGCCACAGCTATCAAAACTGGAATTGAAGCCAAAGACAAATTATCTGTAAACGATGTACAAAGTTTGACCAATAGTCACACCAATAAAACAGCAGTGAGCAATGTGGTGGCTTTGTTAAAAGGAGTTGATTTGGAAAAATTGTCACCGTATGAATTGACCGTTCTGGAAAAATTAATTCAATGGAAAGGAAATCATGGACTAGAAAATGTAGGGCCTACAATTTATTATAAGTTTACGTCTAGATTGATAAAACATACTTTTTTAGATGAGTTGGAACCTTTGTTTTTTGATGATTTTGTGTTGACCAATTTGTCTAAAAGAACATTGAATAAATATGTGCATTTGCCAAATTCAATTTGGTGGGACGATGTAACAACTCCTCAGAAAGAAACGTTTAAAGACATAGTGATGAAATCTTTTCAAGAATCAGTTGGGGAATTGAAAACTCAGTTAGGAGAAAATGTAGAAGATTGGCAATGGAAAAAAGTACACCAAGTAACACATGAACATGCTTTGGCAAAAATGGATTTGCTTAGAAAATTATTTAATGTAGGGTCTCTTGAAGCTGTTGGAGGAAATGAAACCGTTAATAATTTGATGTTTGATTATACAGATACCGGAGTTTACAAAGTGAATGCGGGACCCTCTACACGCAGAATTGTAGATTTTTCTGATATAGAAAATTCCTATGCTATTTTACCAACCGGACAGTCTGGAAACTTTATGAGCCCGTATTACAAAAATCAAACTGAAGATTATTTAAAAGGAACATATCATAAAATGTTGATAAATGAAACTGAAATTAAAAAAAGTGAAAATAGAGTAAGGTTTCAAGATTGATGAAAACGTAAAGAAGAACTAAGTTTACTCGTTTTTTTCAAAGTGGCAAGGTTCGTTTTCTAGTTCTGTTTCTATGGTAACGTGATCAAAAGGATACGTTTTTAAACATTGTTTGATGTTTTTTTTAAGGAGTAGCACATCATTTAAATCGTCTATTTTATGAAGTTTAACATGTGTGCTAAACACATGATGTTCTCCGTCCAAAGACCAAACATGTGTGTGATGAAGAGATGTTATTTGATGAATTTTTAACAACTGTTCCTCAATATTTTTGATGTCAATATCTTTAGGATTTGCTTGTAAAAACAATTCTAAAGTTTCTTTAAGTCTTTTGACGATATTCCATAAGATATAAGCAGTAATCAACAAAGATAAGGCAGGGTCTAGGTAAGGAGTGTTTACAAACTGCAGTACAATAGAAACAATAAGTACGGCCAACCATCCTAAAACATCCTCCATCAAATGCCAAGACAACACTTTCTCATTCATCGTTTTTCCATGGCTAATTTTCCATGCTGCATAACCATTTACAAGAACTCCAAACAAAGCAAAAAAGAACATTCCTTTGGCATCGGAATATTGAGGAATCATAATTCGGTTAATAGCATTATAAACCACAAATGTAGAGCCCACAAGCAATACAACACTGTTGATGAGTGCTCCCAATAAGGAGAGCCTTTTGTATCCGTAACTAAATTTTTTAGTAGCTGGTTTGGAGGATTTTTCTTGTAAATACCATGAAAATCCTAAAGAAATACTATCACCTAAATCATGAATGGCATCTGAGATAATGGCAATGCTATTAACATAAAAACCACCAACAATCTCAAAAATGGTAAAAGTTAGATTTAGAAAAAAAACAAATCTAATATTTTTACTATTTGTGTGATGGTGGTGGTTGTGAGACATATGAGCTGTCTTTAAAGTCTATTTTTCAATAAAATCTGCTGGAGGTACAAACAAATCGTTAGTGTTATTTATAAAATGAATATTGCTTAAAGTAGCTTCCCCAATTTGTTTGGTCAGCCCTTCTGTTTTGTTCCATCCCCAATACGTCCAATTAGTAGCAAATGGAATTCCGTCAACAGATTGGTAGTTGCTGTATTTTATTGCATGTGGATCTGCTTCTGCAGCTTCTTTGGTTTTTCCTAAAGTTACAATATAAGCAGCGGCTGATGTCAAATTGGTTTTAGGATCTGAATAAATGTAATACCAATCATCAGGAGCATCACCTGTACCTGAAGCAAATGTCAAACGTTGGCTGTTTTTTTCTTCTCCATTTAAGGTTGTTTTTTCAAATTCATCCCATTGGGTTCCTTGGTCAGAAAGTTTATAAGGCAGCAAAAAGAAATAAGACCAAGTGTATGCGTTAAAACGAACTCTTTTTTCATTTTTAATATTTGGAGTATAATATACTTTGTTGTTTAGTGTGTATATTTTACTTCCATCTTCCAAAGCAATCAATCCTTTAGATGAATCTGTGGTAAGTGTCATGTTTCCTTTTAGAATTTCATTTCCACCAAAAGCAATAGCTATGTCAAATTGAATAGCTTCTTTGGATAAAAAATGATCTTTATGATGCGCATTCTGAATGGCATCAATTTGTGGAATACTAGTGTCTTTTACCTTGGTGATTTCTGGTTTTTTTTCTTGTTTGGGTGCTTCTTTACAAGCAGTAAACAATGTAGCTACACAAATAGTAGATACAATAAAATAAGATGTAATTTTCATAATAGTTTTGTTAATCGAATAAGTCGGATGATAAATACCTATCTCCTCTGTCGCAAATAATTGCAACAATTACACCACTTTCTAATTCATTTGCCAATTTTACTGCGGTTGCAACAGAGCCTCCAGAACTCATACCAGCAAAAATACCTTCTTCATTAGCCAAACGCTTGGTCATGATTCTTGCGTCTGTTTCCGAAACTTCCATAATAGTGTCTACTTTAGACTTGTCAAAAATTTTAGGTAAATACTCTTCAGGCCATTTTCTGATTCCTGGAATTTGAGAACCATCACTAGGATGTGCACCTACAATCTGTATGTTTGGATTTTGTTCTTTTAAATAGGTTGAGGTTCCCATAATCGTTCCTGTAGTTCCCATAGCAGAAACAAAATGAGTAATTTTTCCCTCGGAATCTCTCCATATTTCGGGACCTGTAGTGTTGTAGTGAGCTTTCCAGTTGTCGTCGTTTGCAAACTGATTTAGCATGATGTAGCCACCTTGAGCCACTTTTTCATCTGCATAATCTCTAGAACCTAAAATTCCTGTAGCTGCAGGAGTCAAAGTTACTTTAGCCCCGTAAGCTCTCATGGTTTGTACTCGTTCTACGGTAGAATTTTCTGGCAATACCAATTCAATGTCAATGTTTAGCAATTGAGCAATCATAGCTAGAGCAATTCCTGTATTTCCGCTTGTTGCTTCAATTAGTTTGTCCTCGTCTTTAATTTCTCCTCTGTCCAATGCTCCTTTGATCATGCTATAAGCAGCACGATCTTTTACACTTCCTCCGGGATTGTTTCCTTCTAGTTTTAACAACAACTTTACGTTTGGATTGTTTACCAAATGAGTGCTTTCTACCAAAGGAGTATTTCCTATATATTCTAATAATTTATGATACATTTTATCTTGTTTTTACGTGGGATTCAATAGTGTTGTACACTACCGAATTTTCAGGAATTGATTTGGTAACCCATACATTTCCTCCAATAATTGAATTTTCTCCTACAATAGTTTCTCCTCCTAAAATGGTAGCATTTGCATAAATGCAAACATTAGATTTTACGGTAGGATGTCTTTTTTTATCTTGCTTATCTTTAGTAACACTCAAAGCTCCTAAAGTGACTCCTTGGTAAATTTTTACTTTAGGCTCTATAATACACGTTTCACCAATTACAATTCCTGTTGCGTGATCTATAAAAACAGGTGCATGAATGGTGGCTCCAGGGTGGATGTCTGTTCCTGTTTGACTGTGTGCATATTCGCTCATCAAACGAGCAAACAAATACAGTTTTAGGTTGTAAATTTCGTGACTTAATCTATGAATAGAAATGGCGTAAAATCCTGGATAAGCAAAATAAATTTCTTCTATTCTTCTAGCGGCAGGATCAGACTCCATAAAATAAGAAGCATCTTTGTTTAGATCTTCTAAAATAGAAGGTAGTTTTCCAGAAAAAATAAGCCAAGCTTTGTTGCAAACTTCTTTTGTGGATAAGCATGATATTTTTGCAGCATTTTTAAAAAGCACTTCTAATTCCTTGAAACCCTGTTCTAAATCAATCGTGTCGTCAAATAATACACCAAATATTTTTTGAGTAAAATCTTCTACACTTGTTTTTACACTGTAGTTAAGATCTGTCTTTTGTTTGATGTCTTGTAATTGTTTTATTATTTCTTTCATGCTAATATTGTCTAAGCATAAAAGTAAACATTACAATCTTTTATTTAAAAAAATGTTGCTGTATCTTTTGAGTGATTGTTTTTGCCAATTTGTACTTAGATTCCACCGTCCAACCTGCAATATGAGGAGATAACAAAACATTCTCAGCAGTTATTAAATATTGAAAAGCAGTGGGTAATTGGTTGTTCTCAAAAAGATTTTCAAAAGATAGTTTTTCGTATTCCAACACGTCCAAACAAGCTCCTAGAACTTTTTTAGTTTGCATAGCTTTAACCAAATCATCTGTAACTACTGCTGTTCCCCTTGCTGTATTGATGAGGTAAAAAGGTTTTTGAAAGTTGTTGATGAAATCTACGTCAATCATTTTAAAAGATTGCTCGTTGTGTGGTGTATGCAAACTTAAAACATCGGTTCTCTTTTGCAATTCTTCTAGGCTTACTTGAATACAATTTTCATCACCTACATTGGCTTTTAAGTCGTAACATATTACATTACAATCAAAACCTTTTAGCTTTTTAGCAAAGGCTTTTCCCATGTTTCCGTACCCAATAAGTCCTACTGTTTTACCTTCCAATTCCAAACCTCTATTGGCTTCTCGCAACCATTGACCTTGTCGTATTTGTAAGTCTGCTTGTTTTAAGTTGTTAAACAAACTTAAAATCATTCCCAAAGCATGTTCTCCAACGGCATTTCTGTTTCCTTCGGGAGCGGCAATCAAATAAATTCCTTTACTTTCGGCATAATTACAATCAATACTTTCTAAGCCAGCACCTACACGAGCAATAAACTTTAAGTTTTTGGCAGCATCTAGAAAAGTTTTGTCAATTTTAAAACGACTACGGATTACGATTCCATCATAGTCAGCAATTTTAGCTTCTATTTCCGTTTTGGACGATGTATAATCTTCGTGATTTTTACATCCAAATAAAGACAAATCTTCCATCAATACTGGATGGTTAGTATCTATGTGAAGTATTTTCATTTTAGTTAAAGTCTAATAACTAATTAATATTGTTCTTTTTCGTTAGGAAAGTCTTTGGCTTTTACATCGGTGTTGTATTGCGTAAAAGCATTGCTCATTTCATCGTATAAATTGGCATATCTACGTAAAAAACGAGGGTGGAATTCATGAGTCATTCCTAACATATCATGTACTACCAATACTTGACCATCCACATTCGGACCCGCTCCAATACCTATTACAGGAATGGTTAAACTCTCTGCTACTTTTTGAGCTAACTTTGCTGGAATTTTTTCTAAAACTAAAGCAAAACATCCTTTGGCTTCTAACAATTTGGCATCTGCTAATAGTTTTTCAGCTTCAGCTTCTTCTTTAGCACGAACGGTATACGTACCAAATTGATAAATAGATTGAGGTGTCAATCCTAAATGGCCCATAACAGGAATTCCCGCTTGAATAATTCTAGATAAAGCGTTTTCAATTTCGATACCTCCTTCAACTTTAACAGCATGAGCTCCAGATTCTTTCATAATTCTAATAGCAGAACGTAAAGCTTCTTTAGAGTCAGATTGATAACTACCAAAAGGAATGTCCACCACAATTAAGCTTCTGGTAGAAGCTCTAACCACTGAGCTAGCGTGGTAAATCATTTGGTCTAAGGTGATAGGCAAAGTAGTTTCATGACCTGCCATTACGTTAGAGGCAGAGTCTCCAACCAATAAAACATCTATTCCGGCATTGTCAATAATTTTAGCCATGGTATAATCATAAGCTGTAAGCATAGAGATTTTTTCTCCGTTGCTTTTCATTTCAATTAAGGAATTTGTAGTAACTCTTTTGTATTGTTTTTTTGCTGTAGACATAGTTAATTTGATCTAAAAATATCGGGTGTAAAACTACTGTTTATTTATTAGAAATAAAGAATTCTATTTGATATTGAACAAAAAACACACTTTGAAATACAATCAAAGTGTGTTTTTTGAATAAGATTATTTTAAAAAATTAATCCTTAGAAATTCTTTCGTCAATCATTTTTAGAGGCATTCCTTCCATCAAGTCAAAAAGATCAATTATACTTCTAAATTTGTCTTCTTCTTCGGCTTGTTCAGTAATAAACCATTGCAACATAATTTCTGTAACGAAATCATTTTCAGTTCTTGCTTTTTTAAATATTTTTTTAATAGAATCAGAAACGGCTATTTCTTGCTCTAAAGATTTTTCGTAGATAGCTAATAAACTCTCAAATTCATTATTTACGTTTACAACTGTTGGAGAAATTGCAGACCCACCATTGTCGTTTATAAATTTAAAAATTTTCATTGCATGTTCTCTTTCCTCTTCTGCTTGCTCGTAAAATAAAGCTTTGCTATTAAGCAATTCACGTTGATCACACCATGAAGCCATTGCCAAATACGATGCAGATGCATGCATTTCCATAGCAATCTGATTGTTCAACAAATCCATTACTTCTGTGTGGATTGACATTTGGGTTCTTATAGCGGTGTTCATACATATTTCTTTTTAAATTATGTACACAAAGTTATAAGATAGGTCTGTTATAAAAAAGTTAAAAACAACATTGTCAGTGATTCGTAAACAGTCTAAATTAATGGTCTATGCTTAAGCAGACATTGAAAAGAAGAATTCTAATTCTTCTTTTAATAAAAGTAAATTTGGAATTTCAACAAATAATAAATGTTTTTTATCTGCAACAAAAAGGAGTGCAAAATTTTCGTTATCAATGATTTCTGTCAGATTTTTTGGATTTGTCAGATTCATTACTTGTGCTCTAAGTTGTAACAATTGAGGAAAATTCAATTGTATTTTTCTATCAAAGAAAAGCAATTCAAAACGACAAAAAGTATGTCTTTTTAATTGAACGTCTAAATTTATGTCACAAATATTTGTCAAAGCGGTAAAATAAAAATGTGTGGCAAATATACTTCTTATTTAGAATAAATAAGATTAATAAGAACGAATTTTTTACATAAAAATAAAATTGAATTCAAAAGCATTGTAAAATCTAGTGTCAGATCAGAAAAGAGCTCTACGTTTTAGTCCATAAAAAGTCATATCTTTATCCGAGTAAAACCTCTACTGGAATATGTTAGAAGAAACCAAAGTACATACCTTAAACCCCGATAATTGGATAGACGCTTATGCAGACTATCTTTTTAATTATACCATTACAAGGGTGAATGATGCTGAAAAAGCAAAAGATTTGGTGCAAGAAACTTTTTTTGCAGGACTAAAATCTATGAAAAATTTTGAAGGAAAAGCAAGTGAAAGAACTTGGTTGATTTCAATTTTAAAAAGAAAAATAATTGATCATTATAGAAAAATAAATTCTAATAAAGGGAAGGCAGAAGTTCGTATGAATTTTTACCAAGATGGAGAAAGAGAAGGAGATTGGATAGAAGAACGAATTCCGCAAGAGTGGAGTGGTGGTGCAGATGCAGATATAGAATCTGATGAGTTGGCTGAAACGCTAAAATCATGCATTGATAAATTACCCGAAAAATACAGAATGGTATTTGAAATGAAAACCATACAAGGCTTTGAAACAGAGGATATTTGTAATGAGTTAGATATTACAGCGTCTAACCTTTGGGTTATTATCCATAGGGCTAGAACTCAGTTGAGAAAATGTATGGAAGATAATTGGTTTAAAAAGTAAGAGGGCCATGGGAAAAATGAAAATTACATGTGAAGAGGCAACTACGATTTGTACAAAATCGCAGTACGGAGAAGCAACTTTAATAGACAAAATAAAAGTAAAATTACACTTTGCAATGTGCAAAGTATGTAGGAGGTTTAGCAAGCAGAATTCTGAGTTGTCTAGTGTTTGTGCTTTGGCAAAAAAATACCAAGAGAAACACAAGTGTTGTCTTTCTGAACAAGACAAGGCATTGTGGAAAGAGAAAATAAAGCAATTGGAAAAAGAAGATTAAAAATGCATTTTTTACCCAATACAATTGATGAATATGCAGTTGCACATTCTCAATTAGAACCTAAAATTTTACAAGACTTAAATACAGAAACTTGGCAAACAGTTCTCAATCCAAGAATGTTAAGTGGTGCATATCAAGGTAGAATTTTGTCTATAATAGCAAAATTAATTCAGCCTAAAACTATTTTAGAAATAGGTACATATACAGGATACTCTGCATTGTGTATGTGTGAAGGTTTGCAACCAAGTGGTGTTTTGCACACTATTGATAAAAATGAAGAACTGTACGATTTACAACGAAAATACTTTAATTTATCTGGTTATGGAGATCAAATTTCTCAGCATGTAGGAAACGCTATGGATATAATTCCAAACATTGATGAAAAATTTGATTTGGTTTTTGTGGATGCAGACAAAGCTAATTATGCCAATTATTTTGATTTGATTATTGAAAAAATGAATCCAGGAGGAGTCATTTTATCAGACAATGTTTTGTGGAGTGGAAAAGTAGTTCAAGAAATAGACCCTAAAGATGTAGATACCAATGCTATTGATGCTTACAATAAAAAAATAAACGAAGATCCTCGTGTAGAAACGGTTTTATTGCCCATTAGAGATGGGTTGACAATAACTAGAGTCATAGGATAGAATTTCAAATAAAATAATATTAAACCAACAAGCCCCTCTACTGTACAGTAGAGGGGCTTGTTGGTTTAATACATTAAATAATTTATTTTTTTTGAGGTTTACTAGTCTGTATTATAGTGTTTTGTGGTTTTATCGTAAAATTAAAGTTAATTTATCGTAAAGTTTTAGTAGGGTGTTTTATAAGTTGTTTGTTTCATATTAGAAATGAGTTGTGTACGATAATACAACTAATAAAATAATTTTTAATGGAAATATACGGAATCCCAATTTTTGATGATGATTTTTACAAAATGCTTTTTAGGTTTTGTATCAATACTGGTTTTTTAACAATTATCATAAGGTGCTTGTATTATAAAAATGCAAGAAATAAAGAGTTCTTTTTTACATATTACATGATCAGTGTAATTGTTTTCTTTTTATGCTTTACTCTTAAAAAGTTTGAGTTAGACTTAGGGATGGCATTAGGGTTGTTTGCCATTTTTGGAATTATAAGGTATCGAACAAATTCTATTGAAATCAAAGAAATGACATATCTATTTGTTGTGATTGGAGTTTCTGTTATCAACTCTTTAGCCAATAAAAAAATGAGTTATATAGAAGTGTTTTCTGCAAACTTATTAATCATTCTTGTGCTATCACTAACTGAAAAATTTTGGAGTTTGAAACATCAGGTATCTAGAAAAATTATTTACGATGTTATAGAAAACTTAAAGCCAGAAAACGATAAAATTTTAAAAGAAGATCTAAAAAATAAAACGGGTTTTGATATAGAAAAAATAAAAATTGAAGAAGTTGATTTTAGAAGAAAGCGTGCAAACATGATAATTTACTATGAAAATAAATAAAATAATGAAGAAAATACTTTTTTTAGCAATGGTCCTATTTGTTTCTACATGGAGTTATGGACAAGAAACCATCGTGGTTAGAGATTTAGAAACTTGGTCAAGTTTAAATTTAAAATACAAGATCAATAAAAAATGGGCTATGGCTTTGCAAGGACAATTGAGGCTAGAGAACAATAGCTCAGAGGTGAATCAATATTTTGGTCAAGTAGATTTAGAATACTCTCCATTTAAACATTTTGAGTTAGCAGGTGCTATCCGTTACATCAAGAAAAATGACAATACGGGAAATGTACAAGGGTATGAAAATCACTTTAGGTATCAATTAGACGGAACATACAAACACAAGCTAAACAATTTTGACTTTAAATACAGAGTTCGTTACCAAAGTAAAAATGAATTGAGTGTGGATGATGTTGCAAAAAAATATGTCCGATTCAAAGCAGGTCTAGACTACAATATTAAAAAATGGAAACTAGATCCAGAGCTGTCGGGAGAATTGTTCCGTTCTGTAGGATCAGATTCAGACAAACAGTTAGAGGGGTATAGATTAACGTTAGGAACTTCTTTTAAAGTTCATAAATCTGCAAAAATAGGTGTTTTTTATAGATATGATAAAGAGTTAAACACCACTTATCCACAAACAACCAATATTATAGGTGTAAAATATACATATAACTTAAAATAAATTTTTATGAACATAAAAAATATAAATACAATCATTTTTGCAATTACAGCATTAGTAATGGTTTCGTGTAGAGAAACTATTTACATAGAAGAAGTAATTGTAGAGCAAGGAGAAGGATTGACAGATTGGAGTTCAGAAACGCATACAGATGAATTGGGAATTGACTATTCTGTTGTTTTTCCTCAAGACCAAGTGAATAGGATAGACATTGTTTTAACTTCTGCAGAGTATTCTAGCATGCGATCTAATTTAGCATCCTTGGCTTCGCAAAACAGGGGAAATGATTTTACTGATGAAACTCCAGATTATGTTGCGTGTGATTTTTATTTTAACGGAATTCAATGGTATGAAGTAGGTCTTAGATATAAAGGTAATTCAAGTTTGTACTCCGCTTATAATAGTGGAAATGGAAAATTACCTTTACGATTAAAGTTTGATAAGTTTGAAGATGATTATCCTGAAATTAAAAATCAACGATTTTATGGATTCAAAGATTTGTCTCTAAGTAGTAATTATAGTGATAATTCTTTTATGAGAGAAAAAACAGCAACAGATTTGTTTAGAAGTTTTGGAGTACCGGCAGTAAAAACAGCGTTTTATGAAGTGTATGTAGATCAGGGAACAGGAACACCTGTTTATTATGGCTTATACACCATGGACGAGGTGGTTTTTGATACCATGTTGAATTCGGTATTCGGTAGTGAAACAGGAAATTGTTACAAGCCCGATGGTGATGGGGCTCAGTTTGCATCTAGTGGGTTTACGTTAAATGACTTTGAGAAAAAAACAAACGAAGATGAAGGTGATTGGTCTGATATTCAAGAATTATATGATGTGTTGCATTCCTCTTTAAGAACTTCAGATGAAGAAACTTGGAAAAGTAATTTAGAAAGTGTTTTTGATGTTCAAGGATTCTTAAAATACTTAGCAGTAAACAATACCATTCAAAACTGGGATACTTATGCAAATATGAGTCATAACTATTATCTATACCACGATCCAGCAGATGGTTTGATCAAGTGGATTGTTTGGGACAATAACGAAGCTTTTGGTAGTGGTCAAGGAGATAGAAGTGCAGTGTCTTTAGGGATGAATGAGGTGAGTTCTAGTTGGCCTTTGATCTCTTATTTGATAGATGTAGATTCTTATAAAGAAGATTACAAAACGTATTTAAAAGATTTTAATGATAATTATTATGTCCCAGCTGATATGAATACTATTTACAATACTTTTTATAGTTTGATTTATGCTAAAGCGACCACAGAAAGTTCTAGATACACAAGTTTAAGTGGAGGAACAAGTGGATTTACAAATGAAGTTGAAGAACTTAAGGATTTTTGTCCAACAAGAAATTCGGTGGTAAATTCATATCTAGGAGATTAGATAAACAATACGGAAGTAAATTATTACTTTAGAATTAAACACAAAACCTTTGATTTTTTTAGAGAAGCGACATGTAGTTTTTATGAAAAAATCAAAGGTTTTTGTGTTTTCGTAACAAGATTTTAGAACTTTTTAAAAATATAAGAGCATAAAATAATCTTTTATTTATGTTACCCAGTTGCACAGTTTTCTCTTAAGTTTGTTTTTTTTCTTTAAATTACATGAAAAAGCTATGCGTTGGATTTTAAAACCTACACCAAATACAAAAATTGTTAATTCTTTAGCAACCTCTTTAGGAGTAGATGCAGTATTATCTCAATTATTAGTACAGAGAGGTGTGGATACTTTTGAAAAAGCCAAAAGCTTTTTTAGACCCAACTTAGAAGAACTACACAATCCTTTTTTAATGAAAGGGATGGAAGAAGCTGTAAACCGTATTTTTCAGGCGATTGAAAATGATGAAAATATCATGGTTTATGGCGATTATGATGTAGATGGAACCACAGCGGTAGCTTTAATGTCTACTTATTTATTGAGTTTGTATTCCAATGTGGTTACCTATATTCCTGATAGGTATGCAGAGGGTTATGGAATTTCATATCAAGGAATTGATTTTGCAGATGACAATAATATCACTCTAATTATCGCTTTGGACTGTGGTATTAAAGCCATTGACAAAGTAGCGTATGCCAAAGAAAAAAACATCGATTTTATTATTTGCGATCACCACAGGCCAGGTGCAACCGTTCCCAATGCTGTTGCAGTATTGGATCCTAAACAAGAAGATTGCCATTATCCTTACGATGAATTATCAGGCTGTGGAGTAGGGTTTAAATTAATTCAAGCCATTGCTCAAATTCAAGAACAGCCCTTTTCAGAGTTGATTCCCTATTTAGATATTTTGGCTATCAGCATTGCTGCAGATATTGTTCCTATGGACGGAGAAAATAGAATTTTAGCTTATCACGGATTAAAAGTGATAAATTCCAATCCAAGACCAGGTATCAAGGCTATTTTAGAACAAGTTCAGAAAGAAGAGTTGACAATTACAGATGTGGTTTTTATCATTGCACCAAGAATTAATGCAGCGGGTAGAATGAAACAAGGGATTCATGCAGTAGAGTTAATGACAGAGCAAGATTTTAATTTGGCAAAAAAGTATGCTAGAGAAATAGATCAATACAATGCAGATAGAAAAGAATTGGATAAAAAAATAACGGATGAAGCTTTACAACAAATTAGAGAAAATAAGGAAGAGCAAAACAGCACGAATGTTGTTTTTTGCGAAACTTGGCATAAAGGTGTTATTGGTATTGTGGCTTCAAGACTCATAGAAACCTATTACAAACCTACGCTAGTATTTACCAAAAGTGGAAATAAATTAGCGGCATCGGCTCGTTCTGTAAAAGGATTTGATGTGTACAATGCTCTAGAGGCTTGCTCTGAACACATAGAACAATTTGGAGGTCATAAATACGCAGCTGGGTTGACTTTATTACCAGAAAATTACCAAGCGTTTAAAGCGGCTTTTGAAAAAGTAGTAAAAGAAACCTTGCCAGAAAAATTAAAAACTCCTGAAATAGTTATAGATGCTGAAGTTGATTTGATAGATTTAAACTCTAAGTTTTATAGAATTTTATCACAATTTGCTCCTTTTGGTCCTGCAAACATGAAACCTGTTTTTAAAGCAACTGCATTAAGAGATAATGGTTACGGAAAGCGAATAGGAAAGGTAGAGAAGGAAGGAGATTTGCCAGAACATTTGCGTTTGAACATTGTTTATGGAGCCGATGATAAAACCTACAATGCTATTGGTTTTGGAATGGGAGACAAGTTAGAACAGCTCCAAAATGCCGAAACATTTGAAGCTACATTCACTTTAGAAGAAAATAACTGGAATGGATATACATCTCTACAATTGATGTTGAAGGATCTCAAAACGAATCAATAATATTGGATGTTCACTGTTATTTTAGATGATGAATCAACAGTGTTACCAATTAACTCCTACCCCAAAAGTAAATCGTAAGCCTTCTTTACTATTGAAAAAATTTAAATTGATTTTAGCAGCACCCGGAGCACTTGCCCAAAGTGTAGTTCCGTAAGAAGTGTGCCAGCGATCAGAATTTTCGTTAGGTAACCAAACTCTACCATAATCATAACCTAGAGACAAACCATAGGTTAAAGGTAGAATAGGGGTTTTTATTTCGTCAATAGTATATCTTAAATTAGTGTTTTGTACAAAACTTTGTTTTCCAGAAAAACGCTCGTTTCTAAAACCTCTCAATCCATTGTTTCCACCAATAAATGCAGATTGATACAGTTGAAAATCATTACCAAAATTAAACTGAGAACGGATTTTAGTGGATAAAATCCATTGTTTGTTTAATGAAATAGGCAACAGTATTCCTAAATTGGTTTTTAAATAAGTTAAAGAGGATTCTTTAGAAAGGTTATAATCCCAACCTGTGTCTATGTTAAAATCAAATCCTAAAGTAGGCAATGCACTACTGTCGTAATTTTCAAAATATAGACTTGTTTTTAGTCCAACATAATTTTGTTCGTCAAATTCAATAGGGAGCGAGTTTAAATACCTTCCTTCAGTTTCTTCAAGTTCATAAATAGTAAGTGGAATACTAATGCTAAAAGCTGTTCCCATTAAATTGTTCCATGTCATCCCTGGTTCTATACTTTTAATTTCAGATTTTACTCGGTTGTAATTTAGTCCCAAATTATTGTCATTATTATCAGTGTTGTTACCATAACCAAAAAAGTTGTTGCTAAAATTAGAACTGGTCAATCTTGTTTTTACAAAAGCATTCCAGTGGTTTAAATAAGTTGCAAATTCACTTTTATGCGAAAAATCAAAACCTTGTGTAGCTGTAAAATATTTAATACTAAAATCATGTTTGTTGGTAAATGGATGACGATTGTATCCAAAGTAAGTTCTATTTAAACTTGTACCTATGGCAAATCCATCATCTGGGTTGTAAGCAATTAAAGGTATAAAGGTTTGTGTGTGGTCTTTTACCTTGCGGTATTCGTAAACATTGTTATCGTATCTATCCGAAAGGTGTTTCTTTAAAGGACCTTTGTAGATGTTGTTTTTGCTAATAAAATCGTGTATACGTATTCTTTTTGCCGATTTTTCTACATGGTAAGTATCTTTGTTCTGCCCACCAATCAGACGAATTTTAGGACTTTTTGGATGTGTATTTAAAACACAGAAAAAATTGTCATCATCCAAACCATATACCCAAATTTCTTTGGTTTTTTTATTATCAAATTCACGTGTAAAATGCAAGTCTTCTTTTTCTCCATCTTTAATATTAAAAACTTTTATGATTGTTTTTTCTTTGGTTGCGGAGATTTCAAAATACTCATCTTTGTCTGTTCCTTTTACAATAGCAAATTCTTCTAGAATTTTTCTGTAAGCTTTTGCAATATTAACTACATGATCTCTTCTGTATTTTAAAACGGATTTAATTCTTTCTAATTGAGGGTCTTGTAAACAATCTTGTAGTTTGCTAAAAGCATTTTCAATAACTTCATCGGTTAGATTTTCTTTGATAAAAAGCGCTTGTTCATTCCACAAACTATAATCACTTTCTTGTAATAAAGAAACATCAATAGGGTAGGGTTCATCGTTAAATTTAAATAAATTACGAATTTCCTTATCATAGGTTTGCATCAATTTAATAGCATCTACCATTGTGGTCAAAGACTTTAAAATAAATCCATCGTAATTAGAAAAAGCTTGATCTCTGTCTCTAGGAATAGGTTTAAAAGTTTTGTGTTTTCCATCCTCAAAAACAGCCCATCTCCATTGGTCTACGTGTCTGTCCCAATCTCCTAAAATCATATCAAACAAACGAGCCGTAACGTAATTTTTTTCGTCTAGTTTATTGTTTTTACTATCTCTAAGTTCCGCAAACAAATCATCTGTACTTATAATATCGTCAGGAAAACCAAAAGAAGACAAATCTTTATGGCCATCTTCAGGACGTTCTTCTATCATGTACAAAGCATTTCCAAATTCATCATCAAAGGGAATTAACGTATTTTGTTTAGGTACGTAAAATAACTTAGGGTTGGTATGTAGAACTCCAATAGGGTCAGACAAATCTCCTACTACAAAAGGAGTGTAAGGATGGGCAGAAGTATAAAAATCATACAATAAGTTTTCTGTATAAGTTCCTTTCATTTTATCAGAAATGTAATCTTTTTTAAAGGCTACGGTTTGTAAAAAACGAATGGCACTCTTTTTTAGAGCTCTCATTACATATTGTTTTCCGTTTTTATCTTTTAAACGTAAAGATTTGGATTGATGACCACCGCCTTTTTTAACCAGCGTTAAACCTCCATAAAGAGTGTCTAATAAAACAGTGGGAGCTAAGATTTGTTTGCTGTAAATATCTCGATAATGATCTCCCCAAATACTTTTGTAAAACTTATTTTTTTGAGTCAAACTTTTTGGATAAATCTGAGCAGTTACTTCTTTTGGAATGTTAGAAGTATCGTATTTTTTTTGTTTGATTTGTTTTTTAGATTCAAAAACAGTGGTCTTAAATACTGTTTGATTGTTGCTTTTAAAATCAGCAATCACTTCTTTGTCTTCTAAAATACTAAGTTTTACATATCCGTTTTCTCCATAAGTAAATCCATTATTTTTTCCCAAGTAGGTAGGAGATGTTTTAGATCCTGAACCGCTAATAATTTGTGGAATTCCATTAGAAAATAAATATTGCATGTTGTGGTCATGCCCTGAAACTAATAAAAGTCTATCGTGCTCCTGTGCCAAAGTATTGACTCTAGCAATCAATTCTTCGTATCTTTTACCCTGGAGATCTTGTGGATTTAATCCACTTGTTTTTCTGAAAGTATGAATAAGTGTTCCTAATACAGGCAATGGAATGTTGTTGGAAAAAGGAAAAATATGCTGTTTAAAAGAGGCTTCTCCTCCGTGCGTTCCTTTGCTAACTAACGGGTGATGGATGGCAATTAAGGTAACTTTATCTTGACTTTTGTTGATAAGGCCTTCTAATTCTACGAAGAATTTTTCGAGAGTTTTTATTTCATCACATTTGTCGTTCATTTTTGGATGTTTGTTCCAATCTGTAATAAACCATTGAGAGTCTATAATGATAATGTCAATTTGTTCATTTACAGATACAACCTCTAAAGGACAACCGTTTTCTGGCAAAAAACTATTTTTTCCAAGTACTTGCTCAATGTGTTTTTCTTGTTTTTTTAAACCATCCAGTCCATAATACCAGTCGTGATTACCAGGTATAAAAATAGTTTTGCCTTTAAAATTATTCAAAATATTCAATTGAGAGTTCAATCTATCAATTCCATCGTCTTGAATAGCTCCTTTTTTGGGAGAAATCCCTTTTGGGTATACATTGTCCCCTAAAAAAAGAACGGTACTATTTTTACCTTCTTTATCTAATTCCGTCTTTAAATTTTGTAAGGTTTTGTTGCCTTTTGGACTATTACCAGCATCACCTATTAAATAAACAGTATGTTTTTTTGGAGATGTTGAGGTCTTTTTTGAGTTCCAATTCTTAAATTGATTAGAGATTTGCTTTTCGTAAGTAGCACAGCTAATTAAAAGTAGGATAGGAAGAAATAAAAAGATTTTTTTTTTATAAATTGACTTCATTATTATCATCATATAATAGGAAACTAAAAATAGACTTATTTTTAATAAATTAGGTTAAATCCACAAGTTAAATATGGAATCTTCAATTGTTGAATCTGCAGAACTGTATGTAGTTAATTATTTAAAACATAATTTACCTACAGGAACTATTTATCATGGTATCTCTCATACACAAGATGTCGTAGATGCAGTGAAAACCTTAATAAAAGAAGAGAGAATTTCTGAAAAAGAGGCAGAATGTGTAGTTATTGCTGCTTGGTTTCATGATGTAGGTTATGCTAAGACAATAGACGGACATGAAAAAGCCAGTATTGAAGAGGTGGTTAGCTTTTTAGAAGGACATCATTATCCAAAAACAAAAATAAACTTGGTAGTAGGTTGTATAAAAGCAACTGAAATGCCTCAAAATCCTAAAAATAAGATTGAAAAGATTTTGTGTGATGCTGATTTGTTTCATGTGGCAACTACTTCTTTTGAATCTAATAGCAAATTGTTAAGAGCAGAGTGGGAATTGTTAGAAGGGAAAACATTGACAGATGTAGAATGGTATCAATGCAATTCAGATTTTTTAAAAGGACATAAGTTTTTTACGGATTTTGCTTTTAGGCATTGGAGTGCCATGAAAGCTTCAAATTTGGCTAGTAATGAAAAAAAATTAAAGAATGCTATTCAAAAAGAAGATGATGCTTTGCTAAAAAGAGAGAAAAAGAGAATGAAGTCTAATAAAGAAGTGGCTCCTGAAAAAGAAAAAGCAGGAAAGACTATTGAGACTATGTATAGAATTACGCTGAAAAATCACATTAAGTTGAGTGATATTGCAGATACAAAAGCCAATATTTTGTTAAGTGTAAATGCTATTATTTTGTCTTTGGCTCTGTCTAATTTGTTTCCAAAGTTAGACAAAGAAGACAATCATTATTTAATTATTCCTACGATTATATTTTTATTAACTGCGGTTGTGTCTATTATTTTTGCAGTACTTTCTACTAGGCCTAAAGTAACTTCTGGAACTTTTACACAAGAAGATGTTGAAAATAAAAAAGTAAACTTATTGTTTTTTGGGAATTTTCATAAAATGTCTTTAGAGGTTTTTGACAAAGGAATGTTTATGTTGATGGAGGATAAAGAATATTTGTACCAATCGCTAAACAAAGATCTGTATTTCTTAGGAGTTGTACTCGCTAAAAAATACAGATTGTTGAGGTTAACGTATTCCGTTTTTATGTTCGGAATTGTAATATCTGTTATTTCTTTTGGTTGGGCTTTTTATAATTTAGGATTGTAAAATTTATTTTGTTGTCAATTCTGCAGCTTGCAAAAGTTTTTCAAAAGAAAGGTCATCATTGTTCTTTCTTTTGAAATTTATTTGAACTAGCAATGCTTTCAAACCAGAAACACCTTGTAGGTCTTCTATATCAACATATTCAATTTCTCCAATAAAATAATCAAGTTTGCTCAAATAGGCAATGTACCTTATGTATTCCTGCAAATCTTGTTCATGTGTATAAACAATAGCTATTTTTCCAGCTTGTGTCAAACGTTTTTGCGTACCTTTTATATAGGATTTGTCTATTCTTTTTTTGATAATTTCATAACGCATGTTGTAAGCACCATCTACATCAAATTTTTTCTCATCCATTCTAAATTTAATGTCTAGAGGTAAAGAGTGGACTAAAATTAATGAGGTTACTTGTAAATTGATATCGGTATGATCATGGTCAATTTTTTTTGCAATATATTCCAATTCACATTGCTGTTGCAATTGCCACAAACGTAGGTTTTGAATGTATAACGGGTGGAATTTTTTTACGTTTGTAATACTAGCTCCAACATACAAATTGTAATCCAAACCGTCAGTTTTGAATCGCTCGTAATAATGAGGATAGAAGTTCTGAACCTCAGTTTGAGCTTTGTCTAAATGTTTAGCCAAATTAGAATTTAGATGTGTGATGAAATCTTCGTAAGCTTTACGTTTTTTATAAACAATTTTTAGAACAGGATCTATTTCTTCTTCGTACGTTTCTATGTGTTTTTTTAGGTCTTTGTTGCTAGATTTTAAGTGCTCTAAAATAGGATAGATTTCATTTTTTAAAAAATCAGTAACCTGTAATTCATCAGAAGTTTTAATTCCTTCTTTGATAGAAATTAGAGTTTCTTTTAAACGATGAGACAATTGTTTGTAAACAATCAACGGTTCTTTTGTGAAAATAATTTCAAACAAAGAAATGGTTTGTTCTAATTGATTGGTTAAATCTTCTTGAATAGCTATATTTCTAGCAGTAGAAGAACCTTTTACATCGCATTGACCGTAAAGTGGATAAACATTTTTAAAAGAAATATTTTTTAATCTATAGTTGTTGTCACTGGCAAGGCTAGAAATGTACTCATCGGCTGCATTGTAGAATTTCCATTTTACACTTGGGTGTATGGTGGTGTAATTTTCTTGAATTACAGATTCCATCAGATTTTTTCTTTCTTCAATTGATCTTTCAACTGTAATAGCCAAAACAGGTATAATATCTCTTAGCTTGTTTGCATTGATAGAGTTCAACTCGTAAATATTAGGTGAACCTAGTTCTAAAATTGCTAAAAAATTATTATTCAGTTCAATAGGAACCAGAATTATACTCTTTAAATGATTGTTTGTTGTTGTTTTGTAAAAATTATTCTCTCCGCTACTTTTTGCATAAATCTCTAAATCTGGAATGGCCGTAATTAATGTAGATTTAAAAACTCTATTTACAATTCCATTGCAAAAATGTTTCTCAGGATCACCACACACGTCTTTTGAAATTAAACTATGGTCAAGATTGTAGTTGATGAAATCTACAGAGCTTTGTAAATCTTTATTGTAAATAGAAATCCCCAATTTAAGATGGTTGATGTTGTACAGTTTTTGGATGTACTTTTCTAATTGTGTCAGACTGTCAATATTTCTCTGAATAAATGTGTTTTTAATGTTTGAAATGGTTTCGTCTTGTGTAACATCAAAAAGATTAATCATACCAAATCCTTTAAAAATATAGGAGTTGGGAGGAAATTTTTCTTTCCAAATATCAATGTTTTCGTAATTGTTTAACAACAATTTAAGATCTTCTTCGGTGATATCTGGAGCTGATTCTGTTTTTATAACGTTAGCAAAATCAGCATTGTACAAAGCTCTGTAGCTCTTAATCGTATTTGTTTTTATGTCTGGAATGTCATAAAAAAAAGGACGTTTAAAATCAATATGAATGTCATATAGATAACCTAATATATAAACACAAGAAAGAATATAAATGTTTTGATTGTCAAAATTACGAATGTCAAAAACGTAATCTTCACCAGCGTTGTCTATAATTGACTTGAATCTTTTTGACAGTAAAAAAGATGTCATGTCAAAAGGAATAGAAGCGGCTTTGATTTCGTTGGTTTGTAACAAATCAGGAAAAAGGATAGAGAGTAATTTCTCTATTTGTTTTTCATAGGTTTTTAGTAGATTAAAATCCGTAAAACCATCTCTCAGTACAGGAAATCCCTCTAATTCTTTTAAAAGGTTTGTTGCTGTTGAGTGAAAAACATTTTCTGTGTTTTTTGTTTGCTCTTCTAGGTACTCATAAATTTTTTCGAAACTTATGAGTACCTTAAAAGGTAATTCTTTATTTTCTAAAGGAGTCTTTAAAATGTACATACATCAATTGTGTATATTCTATAGTGAATATACAAATAATTTGTCGTTAAAAATAAATCTTCCTAACGAGTGAATTATTTTTGTCTAAAATATATGGTGATAGGAACACCATTAAAATTATAGATTTCTCTCATTTTATTTTCAAGAAATCGTTTGTAAGGTTCTCTAATATATTGCGGTAAATTGGCGAAAAATGCAAACTGTGGTGTTGGTGTTGGTAGTTGCATACAATATTTAACCTTAATGTACTTACCTTTTACAGCTGGAGGAGGATAGTTTTGAATAACTTCCAACATTGTTTCGTTTAGTTTACTAGTTGCAATTTTGTTAGTTCTGTTTTTGTGTACTTCTACAGCAGTTTCTAGAGCTTTTAACAATCTTTGCTTGGTGATTGTAGAGGTAAAGACAATAGGTACATCTGTAAAAGGTTCTATTTCTTTACGAATCATTTGTTCGCATTTTTTCATGGTGTTGGTCTCTTTGTCTAGTAAGTCCCACTTGTTCACCAAAATAACAATACCTTTTCTGTTTTTTTGAGCCAGCCAAAAAATATTTTGGTCTTGACCTTCAAAACCACGAGAGGCATCAATCATAAGAATAGCAACATCACAATATTCAATAGCCCTAACAGCTCTCATTACAGAGTAAAACTCAATATCTTCTTTAACTTTTGATTTTTTTCGAATTCCAGCAGTATCTACTAGTTTAAAATCAAAACCAAATTTATTATACACAGTATCAACGGTGTCTCTTGTGGTTCCAGCAATGTCAGTAACAATATTTCTATCCTTACCAATTAACGCGTTGATGAAAGAAGATTTTCCAGCATTGGGTCTACCAACCACAGCAAATCTTGGTAATTCATCATCTTTATTAATAATTTCTTCATCGCTTTCAATTGCTGGCATTTCTTTAACCAATGCATCCAAAAGTTCACCAGTACCACCTCCATTTATAGAGGAGATGGTATAGTAGTCACCTAATCCTAAGTTGTAAAATTCATAAGCATCCGCTTCACGCATTGCATTGTCAACTTTATTGATAGCTACAAAAACAGGTTTTTTAGCCTTTCTCAATAAGCTAGCCACAGTTTCATCTAATGGAGAAATACCAGAGGTTACATCTACTACAAATACAATGATGTCACATTCTTCAAGAGCCAGTATTACTTGTTTTCTAATCTCCTCTTCAAAAACATCATCAGATCCTTCTACATATCCTCCCGTATCAATCAAAGAAAATTCTTTTCCATTCCAGTCACTTTTACCGTAGTGACGGTCTCTAGTCACACCACTTACATCATCAACAATAGCTTCTCTACGTTGAATTAATCTGTTAAATAATGTTGATTTTCCTACATTAGGTCTTCCTACAATGGCTACAATGCTGTTCATGAAACATAAATTTTGTGCAAAGATACGCAAAATGTATGGTTATCAGCGGAAAGCTAAATTAAAGAGATTATTCTTTAAATTTTTTCTTAACTCTACTTAAAGATTCTGCCTTTACTCCTAAATAGCTTGCTATATGATACAAAGGAACTCTTTCAATAACTTCTGGAAAATTTGTTCTCAAATCAGAATACAATTCTTCAATTGTCATTGTTTTTTTCATTTCTTCTCTTTCTAAAATATGCGCATAACTTTTCAAATAAAATTTTAAAGTGTTATTTGTAAATACAGGGCATTTTGAAAAAATCACATCATACGCATTCTTAGAGATTTCAACAATTTCAGTCTTTTCAAGCGCTTGAACACTTGTTTTAGAAGGAAGACTGTTTATAATTTGATGAAATTCACCTACCCACCAATCTTCAAAAGCAAAAAAACGATTGTATTCGTTATTATTTTTGTCTTCAATAAAAATTCGTAGGCAACCTTTTAGAATATATGCTCCAGGGGTATCTGATTCACCTCTTTTGTATAAAAATTCTTTTTTCTCTAATGTTCTGTAAGAGATTAGTTTAGAGATGATTTCAATCTCTTTTTTAGGTAGTGTTACATTTTGTTTGTTATAATAATCGATAATTTTATCAAGCATTACTAATTTGTTTTTAGGGGTTATTTGTAATACTTTTTCATAGAAAACGCTGCAAATCTAGTAAATGTGGTTGAGATATTAGACAAGATTTTAATGTTTAATTTTCGAAAGTCCTATTTGTTTTCTAATTCTACTAAGCGATTCAGGCTTAATATTTAAATAAGAGGCTATATGAAAAAGAGGGATTTTTTTGTCAATTCCAGGGTGATTAGAAAGTAGAGAAAGATAGTTTTCTTGTGCGGAAAGACTTCTTTTCTGTTTTTCTTTTTTTGCAATGGAATATTTTTCAGCTGCAGAAATCTCAAGTAAAATACTTGTAGTAACAGGGCATTTTTGAATTAAAATGTCGCAAGCTTTTTTGTCAAAAGTTAGTAATTCAGACGATTCAAGGGCCTGAACGCTATATAATGCAGGTTTTTCGTGAATCAATTCATACAGGTCTACAATCCACCAGTCTTGGTATGCAAATCTTCTGATGGATTCTACACCTTTTGTATCTGTATAAAATTCTCTTAAAATGCCTGAAAGAACATAGGCACCGTGTTTTGGTGTTTTACCTTCTGGATACAAAAAAGCTCCTTTTTCTAAAGTTGTTGGTTTTACCAATTGTATTAGTAAATCAACCTCGTTAGGAGGGATTTCTTTTGTTTTAGATAGAAAGTCTATAATTCTTTGGGGCATTTTTTTACGTGATTAAGTACAATAATAGTATAAATTAAATAATTGTTGATACAAATCAAATATACTATTTTTTTATTACACCCGACACCTAAACAAATGTTAATTTAAGAGCGGATTTGTCCATTTCCTTTTACAACCCATTTGTAAGAGGTAATTTCATCCAAAGCCATAGGTCCTCTGGCGTGAAGTTTTTGAGTACTAATACCAATTTCAGCTCCCAAACCAAATTGTGCACCATCAGTGTATGCTGTAGAAGCATTGGCGTAAACAGCTGCAGCATCTACAATATTTAAATATTTAGCAACCGTGTCTGCATTTTCAGATACAATAGCTTCACTATGTTTAGAACTGTATTTAGCTATGTGATTTAATGCAGTATCCATATCAGCAACAGTTTTGATTGCCATGGTATTGGCTAAAAATTCTGTACCAAAATGTGATTCGTCTGCCTTATGTAGCAATTCTTTTGGGTAGTCGGTTAATTGTTTGTAAGAACTTTCGTCTGCATAAATAGTAGTTCCTTTTTTAGCTAACTGAGAAGTTAATTTGTTTAAATTTTCTAATTGTGACTCATGAAGTAACAAACAGTCTAAGGCGTTACAAACACTTACCCTTCTTGTTTTTGCATTGGTTATAATGTCTGTTCCTTTTTGAATATTTCCATCTTTGTCAAAATATACGTGCACAATTCCGGCTCCAGTTTCTATTACAGGTACTTTTGCGTTTTCTCTAACGTAGTTGATCAATCCTTGACTACCACGTGGAATAATAATGTCAACATAATCTACAGCATTTAACATTTCTGTAGTTGCACTTCTGTCTGCTGGTAAAAGTGTTACAATGTTGCTATTGATATTGCGTTTTTCTAAAACTTCTTTAATCAAATCTACAATGGCTTTGTTAGAGAATTCTGCATCGGAACCTCCTTTTAGGATACTTGCATTTTTAGTTTTAAAACACAACGAGAATACATCAAAAGAGACATTTGGACGAGCTTCGTAGATAACACCAATAACACCAATTGGTACTCTAATTTTAGAAATGTCCAATCCGTTTTCTAAAACTTTATTTTCTAAAACTTTTCCTACTGGACTTTTTAAATTGGCTACATTTTTTATGTCTCCTGCAATTCCTTCTATTCTTTCTGCGTTTAATAACAAACGATCGTATTTTGGATCGTTTTCATCCATGCGTTCCAAATCTTTTTGGTTTGCCTCTAAAATAGTATTCGTATTCGCAATAGCTTTGTCTGCTATTTCCACCAATACTTCATTGATTGTTTGGTTGTCTAATTCTATTAAAGATCTGCTTGCGTTTCTAGCGTTTAGAAATGTTTGTTCTAATTTTAATTCCATGTTTACTTTATTGTTAAGTAATTGTAGTGCACTAATGCAGGTTGGTTGTGTTGTTTTTGCAACACTTTAGCTTTCTCTGCACTATAAGAAGCTTTTCCATAACCTATTTCATTGCCTTCTAAATCTAACAAAGCAATGATATCACCTTTTTTAAAATCTCCTTCGATTTTTTCTACGCCAATGGGCAATAAACTATTGGCCTGATTGTTCAATAGTGCTTGGTGAGCACCATTGTTGATGAATACTTTTCCTTTTGAAAAAGTTTCTGAATTTTTAATCCATTTTTTTACTGCGCTCTTGTTTTTGTCAAATTGAGCTTTAAAAAAGGAACCCGTTTCTCTTGCTAAGAGTTTGTTGGTAATGTTAGATTCAGTTCCATTTCCAATAGTAACATTCACACCTAGCGCAGCTATTTTAATTGCTGTATTTACTTTTGTTAACATTCCTCCACGTCCAAACTCCGATTTTTCAATACTGATAGCTTCGTCTAGATTGATTTCTTCATTGTAAAAATCTCGAATCAATTTAGCATTTGGTTTGCTTGGGTGGTCTGTAAAAATACCATCTACATTGCTTAAGATTAACAATTCATCAGCTTGAACCATTGTTGCTACTAAGCCAGACAATTCATCGTTGTCAGTAAACATCAATTCTGTAATGGAAACAACATCATTTTCATTAATGATAGGAGTAATGTTACATTTTAACAAAGCTTCTATGCAATTGACCATGTTTAAGTAGTGTTCTCTAGTGCTAAAAGATTCTTTGGTTATTAATACTTGAGAACAAGTTAGTTGATGTTCTGCAAAAAAAAGATTATACAGATTCATCAATGCAATTTGACCAATAGAGGCTAAAACTTGTCTTTTGCTAACGGCATCTAAATTTGCGGGTAACTGTACCAAAGATCTCCCTGCTGCAACAGCTCCAGAAGAAACTAATACAATTTGATAGCCTTGGCTTTTTAGCGATGCAATTTGTTCTACAATGTGCTTGATACGTGTTTCATTAGGAGCCCCTGATGAAAGTGTAAGTACATTAGAACCTATTTTTATGACAATCTTTTTAGACATAATATAAATTACTGAGATAGCTACTGTTAAATTAGTAAATACGCTTGTGCAAAAGTCGTGTTTTTTTAAGGATTTTACAAACTAGTTAGTGATGGATCGTAAAATTGTGTTATTTCTAATAGACTGTGAAAAACAACAACTTTTGTAGTTTTTAAACAAAAAAATGTTCAAAATGCAATTTTTTGTTTAAAAATGGATGTGTTTTAGAATTATGAATTTTCAAGAGAGTTATGTTGCAGTCTCTTGAGTTTTTTTGTTCTAGTTGAGAATTGACTAGTGTAAATTTTGCCCACTTATCAATTTAAATTCTAGTTAATTGTTTTGATGCTTAGGTAAAAAAAACACAATAAAAGTAATACTATAGTATGATGATTGACTTGTTGGATAAACGTACTTTCGGTTTTTATAGCGGATATGTCTTTTTGCATGCTATTAGGTTCTTTTTTAAATAGGTAGAAACGTTTTCATTTATATTTTAGGGGTAGACTATATGTGAAAAAATAAGGGTTTAAGTTCATTGTATTTACCTTGTATAGAAGAGACATGTGTGTAAAAGAATTATATCTGTTAAATAGAGATTTTGGGTATCGAAACAGGTTGAGCTTCGTATTAACCTGTTTCTTTCCCTTTTTTTGAGTAGTTTTTTTGTGGTTGAAAATAGAAGTTAAAATCTTATTGGTTTTATAGTGCCCTTTCATTGTTCAAATTAACGGCTGAATAAAAAAGGCCACTCTAAGAATTAAGAGTAGCCTTTGTAGGTTTGATTGTTGTGAGTTGAAATATAAGCTTCTTATAATACCGATGAGTGTTCAGTCTCTGGTAATAAAGAATTCTTGAGGTATTTCTTTGATTAAGTTATGGATTTCAGACAAAGCAATGAGTTCGTTTAATAGTTACAGGCTCTTAAATACTTCTTGTTTTAAAATTTGTGAATTTAATCTTTTCTTGTGCTTAAAATCTTGTCTTATTGGTAGCTGTTTTCCATGATATCTATAGCATGAATTCTAGTTTTTTTTGTGAACAACAACAGCAAATAAAAATCTATTTTTGAAAATCAGAAATAGAATGTTTCGGGTTTTTACGATGAAATAATTTGTCTAACTGTATCAAATCAAATGTATATTTGTTGCGTTCGTTGTTAAAGGTGATCTGCTGTATGTCTTCATTTAAAATAATTTAAGTTCTTAGATTAGCAACAAGCGCTACGCTTTAAAATTTGATATTCTCCGTTTTTTTTAAACTCTCGAATAGAGATTCCTGCATATTTTTTAAAGGTTTTAGATAGGTGACTTACATCTGTAAAGTCTAGTTCATCTGCAATTTCTGTTAAGGTGTAGTCGGAATTTAACAAGCGAATTTCTACTAATTTTAGTTTTGCTTTTAGAATGTATCCTCTCAATGGCATTTTTACTTGTTTTCTAAAAAATTCACTAACATAGGTTGGAGACATAGAAAAAACATCTGCCAAGTGTTCTATTTTTAGATGATCAGATTGATGTAGATGCTCGTTAATATATGTTAGCATTTTAGTGATTCTTTCGTCAGTTGGATTTTCTGCTACTTCAAAAAAATTACTTTTTTTAATGTTTCTAATTAATATTTCTAGAATACTTGTCATTAAGCTCTTAATTAGTGTAACGGATTCTTTGTCATAGTTTCTAGATTCTTGTAAAATCATAGATATTAACATTTCTATATGCTGATGGTCTAAATTGTTTTTGATGATTTCACCAGGCAATTGATTGTAGTTAGAAAGAATGTATGAAGCCTCTCTAAACCATTCATTTCTGTCAATTGAGATTCGTTCAATATTTCTAAAAAAAGAATCTGTGAATTTTAAAAACACAAATTTTGAAGGAGTGCGTATGTTAAAGGAATGACATTTTAAAGGCGGGAGTAGAAAAATACTTCCTTGGTTGTAGGGGTGATGGTTGTAGTTGATGCATTGAGTTCCTTCTCCTTCTTTGATCAAAACAAGTTCAAAAAAATTATTTTTTACAGGACGTTGTTTCCATTCAGATAAGTTTATTTCTTGTATTTCAAAAGGTTTATAGGTGTCTAATACTTTCATTATTTGCTTTTTTGTTTGTCAAAAGTAATTAAAAAAGATTTTTAAGGTGTTAAAAACCTTTTTTGATACATTACTGTCCTTTCAAGTTACTGTTTTAGAGTTTCTGTTTGTTTTACCTTTGTTTTAAAAAGAATAGAAATAAAAAAATAAGATGAAAGTAATAGGTTTTAAAGAAAGTTTTTCAACAGAAAACGATTTGCCAAAACAACAGTCTTTGAGTACTTCGGAAATATAAATGCAGAGAATTTAAGAAAAGCTCATGTTTTGTTGGGGGCTGAAAAAGCCAAAGTGAAGATCGTTTTAGAATTTTTTTAAGTAATTAATTTATAGGTGTTTTAAAAATAAAAATCCCGTTAAGACTTATTCTTAACGGGATTTTTATGATAGAAAGAAGTTGGTGATAACTTATTTCTTTTTGTTCTTTTTCTGAATTTCTTGTTGTACTTGCGCTTGTTTCATAGCATCGTCTAAACGCTGTTTGAACTTGCTAACCTTCTTAGGTTTTTTTCTGTTTTCGTGAATTTTAGCTAATATTTTTTCTTCGTCAATCACGTAAGTTTTAATTACGTACATGATGGTTAAAGTTAATAAGTTAGAAATGAAGTAATACAAACTCAAACCAGAAGCGTAGTTGTTAAAGAAAAACAACATCATGATTGGTGAGAAATACATCATCATTTTCATCATTTTCTGCATATCTGGCATTCCTTCTTGTGCAGGTTGTTGCATGTTCATTTGTTGACTTTGGTTCATTCTCATGTAAAAGAAAATAGCAATAGAAGCCAAAACAGGAAATAAACTAAAGTGATTTCCGTAAAAACTAGAAACTAGTGGAATGTTTGTAGACCATTCAAAAACGCTATCGTAAGAAGCTAAATCATCAGCCCATAAAAAAGGTTGTTGTCTTAAGTCTATTTCTGATGGGAAAAAACGGAACAAAGCAAAGAATACAGGCATTTGTAACAATGCGGGTATACATCCTGCCATCATATTGACACCAGATTTTCTTTGTAGTGCCATAACCTCTGACTGACGTTTCATTTGGTTTTCTTTACCAGGGAATTTTGCGTTGATCAAATCCATTTCTGGTTTTAAAACTTTCATTTTAGCACTAGATACGTAAGATTTGTAAACCAACGGAGACATTAACAAACGAACTACTAAAGTCATTAAAATAATTACTAGACCGTAGTTTCCAATAAAGCTGCTTAATAAGTGAAATATAGGAATGAAAACAACTTTGTTGATCCATCCAAAAATTCCCCAACCTAAGTTCATTACATTTTCAATTCCTTTGTCATAAGAAGCCAATTGTTCGTGAACGTTTGGTCCTATGTAAAAATTCATATCGTAATTCAATCCTCCGTTCGTCAATGTTAAAGGAGCTGTTGTGCTAAATTTTTTGGTAGCAACAGTGTCTACCAATACATCTTGAACTAAAGATTCAGAAGTCAATTCTGCCTTTTCAAAAGGAGTTTTTGTTAATAAAATGGTAGAGAAAAAGTGTTGCTTGTAAGCAATCCAATCTACATTTTCTTCTAGCTCATCGTCTTTAGAACCTGCTGATAATTCATCAAATTTTCCATCTTCTTTCTCATAATGCAAAGCGGTCATTTGGTTTTCGTACTTGATACTTTTTTCTTGTCTATTGGCAACGTAATCCCATTCTAGGTTGATTTTGTTATTGCTGCTAATTACATTTTCTAATCCTACAGAACGAATAGAAAAATCAAGCATATAGTTGTTTGGTTTTAATTCGTAACGATATTCAAGGTATTTTGAATTGGAAACTTTTAATTTTAAAGAAACAACATCATTTTTTCCGTTTTTAGAGATTGTTGGCTCAAAAATTAAGTTTTTAGTATTGATGATTTTGTTTTCAAGCGTTCCAAATTCAATATTAAAACTAGCATTTGCATCGTTAATTAAATACAAAGGAGCTTGTTGATAAGTGGTGTAGTTTTTTAATTGAGCTTGTGTAATTTGTCCACCTTTGTTGGCGATGACTAATTTTAAAACGTCGTTTTCAAGAACAGTAGTTCCTGTTTCTGAAGTTCCTTTTGCTACAGAATAGGCAAATTCACCATACTTTTTAGCAGCTTCTAAATTTAGTAAAGAATCAGGTACTATAGAATTGTCTTCTGATTGAGTAATGGTATTGGCAATTTCCGTTTGTGTTTCTTCGGCAACGGGAGCATTGTCTTTTTGTGTAAGAGAGTACCATACAAATACGGCACCAATCAATGCAAAACCAATAAGCTGGCTAATGTCTAATTTCTTTTTTTCCATTGTGATAAAAATAGAAGCCTGTTCTTTTAAATTGTAAAGAACAGACTTAATTTGTTGTGTGAATTTATTTTGTTTGTAAGTAGTCTAAACTTGCGTTTATAAAATCTTTAAATAAAGGATGAGGGTTTAATACTGTACTTTTGTATTCAGGATGGTATTGTACAGCAACAAACCAAGGATGTGAGGGGATTTCTACTACTTCTACCAAGCCAGTCTTAGGGTTTACACCTGTAGCTTTCATACCTGCAGCTTCAATTTGTTCTTTAAAATCGCTGTTAAATTCGTATCTATGTCTGTGTCTTTCTGAAATCAATTCTTTTTCATACGCATGGTATGCTTTAGAGTCTTTTTCTAATTGACAGTCCCAGGCTCCTAATCGCATTGTACCTCCCATGTCGGTAACTTCTTTCTGGTCTTCCATTAGGTTAATTACAGGATATTCTACATTTTCATCCATTTCGGTAGAGTTGGCATTTTGTAATCCTAGTACATTTCTGGCAAATTCTATCACAGCCATTTGCATTCCTAAGCAGATTCCCATAAAAGGAATGTTGTTTTCTCTAGCATAGCGAATGGTTTCTATTTTACCTTCTGTACCACGATTTCCAAAGCCTGGAGCCACCATAATTCCGCTAAGTCCATGTAATTTTCTAGCTACATTGTCTTTGGTGATGTCTTCGGAGTGAATCCATTCTACTTTTACTTTTATTCTTTGAGAAGAACCTGCGTGTATAAATGCTTCGGCAATAGATTTGTAAGCATCTTGTAATTCTACATATTTACCAATTACACCAATTTTCACTTTGTGTAATGGGTTTTTGTGTTTTTCAACAAATTTATTCCACTCAATTAGTTTTGGTTCTTTGGTACTAGTCATGGCTAGTTTTCTCATCACCACTTTGTCTAGACCTTCGTGTAACATTAAGTTAGGAACGTCATAGATGGTTTCAGCATCTAATGAAGAAATTACCTCTTCTTTTTTAACGTTACAAAACAAAGCCAATTTACGTTTGATGTCATCAGATATAAAATGCTCAGAACGGCAAACTAAAATATCGGGGTTCAAACCATTCTGCATCATCATTTTTACAGAATGTTGCGTAGGTTTTGTTTTTAACTCACCAGCAGCTGCTAAGAATGGGATTAGTGTTAAGTGGACAACTACAGAATTGTTATCACCTAATTCCCACGTTAACTGACGAACAGATTCTACATAAGGCAAAGATTCAATATCACCTACCGTTCCACCAAGTTCTGTAATGATCACGTCATAATCACCTGTTTCTCCTAAGATTTGGATGCGTTCTTTAATTTCATTGGTTATATGAGGAACTACTTGTACCGTTTTTCCTAAAAACTCTCCTCTACGTTCTTTGTCTATAACAGATTGATATACTCTACCTGTGGTAACGTTGTTTGCTTGAGACGTGTTTACATCTAAAAAACGTTCGTAATGACCTAAGTCTAAGTCAGTTTCTGCACCATCATCAGTTACAAAACATTCACCGTGTTCATAAGGGTTTAAGGTTCCGGGGTCAATGTTGATATAAGGATCGAACTTTTGTATTGTAACTCTGTAACCTCTTTCTTGTAAAAGCTTAGCCAAAGAAGCAGCAATAATTCCTTTACCTAAAGATGAAGTAACACCACCGGTTACAAAAACATATTTCGTATTTGCCATTGTATTTTGTTTGTGCAAAAGTACAAACTTCTGTATAAATACAAGTATCTTTTACAATCACATTTTTACAAAGAGGTTAACTGCTTGATTCTCTTTTTTATGGTTTGTTTCTAGGTAATATTTTAAATATCTTTGTCTTGACATTTTCTGCCAAAATGGTTGTGAAATAAAAATATGAAATTTTAAACAAAAACATTTGTGTTTTTTAAATAATCACTTATATTTGCACACGCTTTAAGAAACCCTGTCAGTGGTTCAGCTAATTATCACATTAAACAAACGACGTAAGATATAATACAATGAAAAGAACGTATCAACCATCGAATAGAAAGAGAAGAAACAAACATGGTTTCATGGAAAGAATGGCTTCAGCTAATGGACGTAAGGTCTTAGCTAGAAGAAGAGCTAAAGGTAGAGCTAGTACAACAGTTTCTTCGTCTCCAAGACATAAGAAATAATGTTTCTTTCATTATAATATACAGGGTGTTACTTTTTAAAAGTAACACCTTTTTTTTGAGATTTTTATTTAAAATCCATTTTATTTATAGATAAACAGATTGTTATATTTGTATTAAATTTAAACGTATGCCTAAAAATCCTAACATCAAATCGGTTTTAATTATAGGTTCTGGTCCTATAGTAATTGGTCAAGCTTGTGAGTTTGATTATTCTGGGTCACAATCCATTCGTTCATTAAAAGAAGAAGGGATTGAAGTAACTTTAATCAATTCGAATCCTGCTACGATCATGACAGATCCGTCATTAGCAGACAACGTTTACTTAAAACCTTTAACTACAAAATCAATTAGAGAAATCTTAGTAGCTCATCCTGATATAGATGCAGTTTTGCCTACCATGGGAGGACAAACAGCATTGAACTTATGTATTGAGGCTGATGAAAAGGGAATTTGGGAAGATCACAATGTAAAAATGATTGGTGTTGATATTGATGCTATCAATATTACAGAAGATAGAGAGCAGTTTAGAGGGTTGATGGGGAAGATTGGAGTTGCCATGGCACCTCAGGCAACAGCAACTTCTTTTTTAGAAGGTAAAACCATTGCTCAAGAATTTGGTTTTCCTCTTTGTATCCGTTCTTCATTTACATTAGGAGGAGCTGGAGCAGCAATTGTGTATGATGAAAATGATTTTGATGAATTGTTACGCAGAGGATTGGAGATTTCTCCTATTCACGAAGTGATGATTGACAAAGCCATGATGGGGTGGAAAGAATACGAATTGGAATTGTTACGTGACGGAAACGATAACGTAGTAATTGTGTGTTCTATTGAGAATATGGATCCGATGGGTATTCATACTGGAGATTCTATTACTGTAGCTCCTGCAATGACGTTGAGTGATTCTACTTTTCAGAAAATGCGAGATTTGGCCATCTTAATGATGCGTTCTATTGGAGATTTTGAAGGAGGATGTAACGTTCAGTTTGCCGTTTCTCCAGATGCGAATGAAGATATCATCGCCATTGAAATCAATCCTCGTGTATCTCGTTCATCAGCATTGGCATCAAAAGCAACAGGATATCCAATTGCAAAAATAGCAACCAAATTGGCTTTAGGGTACAATTTGGATGAATTGAACAATCAAATTACAGGTAACACGTCTGCTTTGTTTGAGCCTACGTTAGATTACGTAATTGTAAAAATACCACGTTTCAACTTTGATAAATTTGAAGGTGCAGATAGAACTTTAGGTTTGCAAATGAAAGCGGTTGGTGAAGTAATGGGAATTGGACGTTGTTTTCAGGAAGCATTGCACAAAGCAACTCAGTCGTTAGAAATAAAACGTAACGGTTTGGGAGCTGATGGAAAAGAGGAAACGCACTACGATACCATTATTTCTAAATTGACCTATGCGTCTTGGGATAGAGTTTTTACCATTTACGATGCAATAAAAGCTGGAATTTCTCTACGCAAAATTTACGATATCACTAAGATTGATATGTGGTACCTTAAGCAATACGAAGAGTTGTTTGCTTTGGAAAAAGAAATTTCTAAATATACTCTAGATACTATTGCAAAAGACTTATTGTTAGAAGCAAAACAAAAAGGTTACGGAGATAGACAGATTGCACACATGTTAAAATGTTTGGAATCTCAAGTATACAAAAAACGTGAAGATTTTGGAATTAAGAGAGTTTACAAATTAGTAGATACTTGTGCTGCGGAATTTGCTGCAAACACTCCTTATTATTATTCAACTTTTGAAAACGTTCAGATTTCTAAAGATGGAGTTGCTGCACCTGCAAACGAATCTGTAGTTACGGATAAGAAAAAAGTAGTAGTATTGGGTTCTGGACCTAACAGAATTGGTCAAGGAATTGAGTTTGATTACTGTTGTGTGCACGGGGTTTTAGCAGCTAAAGAGGCTGGATATGAAACCATCATGATCAACTGTAATCCAGAAACAGTTTCTACAGACTTTGATACGGCAGATAAATTGTATTTTGAGCCTGTGTTCTGGGAGCATATTTATGACATCATCCGTCATGAAAATCCAGAAGGAGTCATTGTTCAGTTAGGAGGACAAACAGCTTTAAAACTAGCCGAAAAGTTAGAAGCTAACGGAATTAAAATTATCGGAACGAGCTTTGAAGCTTTAGACTTGGCAGAGGACAGAGGGCGTTTTTCTGAAATGTTGACAAAATTAGAAATTCCATTTCCTCAGTTTGGAACTGCAACCAACGCAGATGAAGCTTTAGAGATTGCAGATACATTAGATTTTCCAATTTTAGTTCGTCCATCTTATGTGTTAGGTGGTCAAGGAATGAAGATTGTCATCAACAAAGAAGAACTAGAATCTCACGTAGTAGATTTATTACGTTCTATTCCTGGAAATAAATTGTTGTTAGATCATTATTTAGAAGGAGCTATAGAAGCAGAAGCAGATGCAATATGTGATGCTGATGGAAATGTATACATCATCGGTATTATGGAGCACATTGAACCTTGTGGAGTACACTCTGGAGATTCTAACGCAACATTGCCTCCATTCAACTTGGGTGAGTTTGTAATGGATCAAATCAAGGAACATACAAAAAAAATTGCAATAGCATTAAAAACAGTGGGATTGATAAATATTCAGTTTGCTGTTAAAGATGATACCGTGTATATTATTGAAGCCAACCCAAGAGCATCTCGTACGGTACCTTTTATTGCAAAAGCATACGGAGAGCCTTATGTGAATTATGCAACCAAAGTAATGTTGGGAGTAAACAAGGTAACAGATTTTACATTCAATCCTAAATTAGAAGGGTTTGCAATAAAACAACCTGTTTTCTCTTTCAACAAGTTCCCAAATGTAGACAAGACATTAGGACCTGAAATGAAATCTACAGGGGAATCCATCTTGTTTATAGACAACTTAAAAGACGATACTTTTTACGAATTGTATTCTAGAAGAAAGATGTACTTGAAGAAATAGTTCATTTTTCATAAATAGTAAAACCTCTTTAGGATTAAAATCTTAAAGAGGTTTTTTTGTGGGGTAAAAGTACTATAATATAGAAAATATTTTTTAATAAACCTTGATGTTAGTTATAAGTACTTGTTTATGTGTTGGTTATCTTTAGGGTGAAATTGAGAAAAAATAAAAAAGCTATGAGAAAAAAAATACTTTTATTCCTATTGTTAGTAATAGGAAGTGCAGCGATGTTTGCACAATCAATCAATGTTGACGTTACTGGAGATTTTTCTATTTCTAGTGGAGATATTCTTAGTTTTGGAGTGTCACCTGGTACTCTGTCGGCGGGTGTAACAATTAAAATTGAATGTACAGATGCTCCTTCTGGAGTGATATTGAGTGATTTTACTCAAGAAAAACTAGTTTCAATAGAAATGTTGGGATTGGAGTTGATTCCATTTGACAATATGTCTCCAACAGTAGTAGGTGGTTATACTTATGTGTATAGCACTATCACACCAGCAGCCGGTGGTGTTGGGGAGCCGGTAATAGGTTCTGTGAATTCATTTATAAATACGGTTACAGATCCTGCTGTGTTGAGTTCTACAACAGTAAAATCGATAGATTTTTTTGTTGTTTATGACGTAAGCTCAGAAACCTTAAAACTGCATTACTCAGATGTAGAACATATAACAGGAGTTTCTGTTATCAATTTGGCTGGTAGCGTGTTGTTTTCCTCAAATCATTCAGAAGACTCTATTGGTTTAAGTTTCTTGCCTAGTGGTGTTTATGTGATTTCTGTAGAAGAAAATGGAGGTAAAACCACTAAGAAATTTGTTAAAAATTAATTTAAATAATATATAATCTTCTCAAATTCTAGAAAATCATCCATTTTGGGTGATTTTTTAGGTTTGTAATTCAGTGATTTAAGATAGGTATCTAATGAATTGTTAGAATTGAAACGTTTAGAATATTGAATTTCTAAAATAATGAATTAGCTACTGTATGTCTTTTTAATTCATTGATTTGGATGAATAGATTTTTTTAAAGAAAATTCAATTACTTACCTCTTTCTAAATTTAATTTAAGCTTTAGCCCAATTCCCTCTTGGTATTTTTCGTTGACGATTTTTGGAATGTAATCCGTGTTGTTTGTGCTGATATGATAACTAATTTGAAGTGAATAATTTCCTTGATATTCATTCAGTATCCCCTTAAGTGTAACTACTTGTGTAATTCCATTAATGTTTACAGAACTGTTAAACTTAAGGTCAGAGTTGTAGTTTTTTAGCAAATTGGCATTGAATAAACTTTGATTTTGATTTTTTAAAAAATCATTCCAAGCTTGTATGGGAAGTAAGTTTTCAACTGTTTTTAAGTTGATTTTGTATTTGTAACCTTGCACAAAAGGAGAAGCATTGATGGCTTTTTCGATAAGTTTAAAATCATCAATTTCTGTTTTCTTTTTAATGGGCATTGAAAAATTAGCTTGTTTTTTTTCTGGATTTACAATTAGGATGCAGTCTTCTTGTTTTTCTTGCCCAACTAAGAAAAACGATTTTAAAATTAGAAAAAACAACCACTTTTTCATGTAAAATATTCTATTGTAAAATTAATGAGATTGTCCTTAAGTTACATTAATTTTTTCGCAAAGCCAAGATGCTAGCAAGCGGTCCGATAGCAAGTAATAAAAAAACGGAAGGAATGGAGATAAATTGTAATAGATAGTTGAAAAAAGAGATGCTAATAATTGTAAAGATAAAACCAATACTAGTAGATAATGTCAATGCAGTTCCATTGTAGTTTTGAAGACATCTGTTGTTGATAAGTGTAGAGAGTAAAGGAGAGTCTGCGACCACAGTAATTCCCCATATAATTAAAAATATATAGAAAAAGATTGGAGATAAATAAAAACTAAAAGGACATAATAAACAACAGAATAACGAGCCGTACAATGCCCATTGAGCAATGGACAAACTTCCTTTTCTATTGGCTACTTTCCCTGCCAAAACACATCCAAAGGCTCCAACGCCAATTACAATAAAAGAGAGCAAAGAATTATTGATATCTAATTCATTTTCTTGTGTGTAAGTGGAAATCAACAAAGGAACAAAGGTCCAAAAAGTATACAATTCCCACATGTGTCCAAAATAACCAATGCTAGCTTTGTTAAAATCTCTTTTGGTAAATAGTTTTGGTAGGATAGAAAAATCTAATTTTTGAATGTTGTTTTTAGAAGGAGTGTCTAAAAAGAAAAGAAGAATACCTCCAACAACTGCTAAAATAGAACTGGTTAAAATTACAATATTCCAAGGCAAGTTGATTTTAAAACTAGCAATGAAATGTGGAAAAGCTGTTCCTAAAACCAATGCTCCTACCAAGACACCTAGTGCTTTGCTCACTGTTTTTGGAAAAAAATGAGCTGCAATTTTCATTCCTACAGGATACACACCAGCTAAGAAAAAACCAGTTAAAAAACGAAATAGGAAAACCAATTCAAAATTTAAGTGTGGTAATGTAATGGCAGCGTTTGAAGCAGCAGCTAATAAAATACTGATGCTAAAAACGATGTTTGCTTTGTATCTATCAGCAAGATTAAAAATAGCGTAACATAAGCTCCCTAAAATAAATCCTATTTGCGTAGCAATAGTCAGATTTGCCAATAAATCTGAATTCGTCAAATGATGAGCTTCTGCAATAGATGGTAAAACAGCATTGCTACTAAACCAAAGCGAAGTTCCAAAAAATTGACTAAGAACGATGAGTGATAAAATGAGAGTTTTGTTCATGAAAAAGAAGTTATCAAACTACAGTCGGTAAACTGTGAATATCTTTCTCCTAAACTAGGAAAACTTTCTATTATATTTGTTTTCCCGTACTTTAAATACAAAATCCAAATTTAAAATTCATTCATGAAAGTCTGTATAGCCGAAAAACCGAGTGTTGCCAAGGAAATTGCTTCTGTATTAGGAGCTAATCTTCGTTGTGATGGTTATTTTGAAGGAAATGGTTATCAGGTTACTTGGACATTTGGGCATTTGTGCGGATTGTATGCTCCACATGAATACAAACCACATTGGAAAAGTTGGAATTTAGATACTTTACCCATGTTGCCAGAACGATTTGAAGTTAAGGTAATGGAGGATAAAGGTGTTCAAAAGCAATTTAGAACTATCAAGTTTTTATTTGACAAAGCAGCTGTGGTAATCAACTGTGGAGATGCTGGACAAGAAGGAGAATTGATTCAGCGTTGGGTGATCAATCAAGCAGGATACAAAGGAAAAGTGGAGCGTTTGTGGATTTCTTCCTTAACGACAGAAGCCATCAAAGAAGGTTTTGAAAAATTAATTCCAGCAGAAAAATACGACAATCTATATTATGCAGGTAGTTCTAGAGCTATTGGAGATTGGCTGTTGGGTATGAATGCCACACGTTTGTATACCTTAAAATACGGTAGAGATAGACAGGTATTGTCAGTAGGTAGAGTGCAAACCCCAACTTTAGCAATGGTTGTAAATCGATTCTTGGAAATTCAAAATTTTAAACCACAACCTTATTGGGAAATTCAGACTACTTATAGAGATACAGTTTTTAACAATGAACAAGGACGCTATTTAAAAAAGGAAGATGGAGAGAAAACAATGCAACTTATTAAGGAAAAGCCCTTAGAGATTGTATCTGTAGAAAAGAAAAAAGGAAAAGAGTATGCTCCTAAATTGTTTGATTTGACAGGATTACAGGTTTATTGCAATCAAAAATTTGGATTTACAGCTGATGAAACTTTAAAGTTGACTCAAGGTTTGTACGAACAAAAAGTTGTGACCTATCCTCGTGTAGATACCACCTTTTTACCCAATGACGTGTATCCAAAAGTAAGAGGGATTTTATCCAAATTGACAAAATATGCAACATTAACAGCTCCTTTGTTGGCAGAAGCTAAAATTAAAAAATCAATCAAGGTTTTTAACGATAAGAAAGTAACGGATCACCATGCCATTATTCCAACAGGAGTAGAAATTCCTTTGCATGCCAATGCACAAAAAGTTTACGATATCATTACTCGTAGATTTATAGCTGTTTTTTATCCAGATAGTGATGTATCTAACACTACGGTTTTGGCAGCAGTAGAAAAAATCGGGTTCAAAACAACAGGAAAAGAGGTGTTGTCGGAAGGTTGGAGAGTGGTATTCAAAACCGCAGAACAAAATCAAGCAGCAGCTAAAAAAACGGACGAAGAACAAATCATGCCTACTTTTGTAAAAGGAGAATCAGGACCGCATGATCCTTCCTTTTTAGAGAAAGAAACCAAACCTCCTAAACAATATACAGAAGCAACGTTACTTCGTGCAATGGAAACCGCAGGTAGGCAAGTAAAAGATGATGAATTGCGGGATTTGATGAAGGAGAATGGAATTGGTAGACCATCTACAAGAGCAAGTATTATAGAAACTTTGTTCAAACGAAATTACATAGAACGTAATAAAAAGCAGCTTTTGCCAACTTCTACAGGAATTCAGTTGATAGCTACTATTCAAAACAAATTGTTAAAATCTGCAAGGTTGACTGGAGAGTGGGAGAAACAACTAAAAGATATTGAAAGAGGTACATACAATGCAGGAATCTTTATCAACAACATGAAAAAAATGGTGGATGATTTGGTAGTAGAGGTTCGTTTGTCAAATCATAGACCTATTGTGGTAGATGTAGTTTCTAAAAAAGAAGTCACGCCTGTGCAAAAGCAATCTAAAGGAGTTGCAGGGACAAATTGTCCAAAATGTGGAGAGGGACATTTGTTGAAAGGAAGCAAAGCTTATGGCTGTAGCAAATACAACGAAAATTGTGATTTTATAATGCCATTTGAGTTTTTAGGGAAAAAAATTTCAGAAAATCAATGGATAAGGTTGCTGACTAAAGGAAGTACAGTCAATTTAAAAGGTTTTGTAAACGAAGGAGGAAAAGTGGATGGAGCTGTTGTTTTTAACAACGATTTTCAGTTGGAATTGAAACAAAAGGAATCTGAAAAAAAGACAATTGTAGTTCCAGAAGTTTTGACTTGTCCTAAGTGTAAAAAAGGAAAAATTTTAAAAGGATCTGCTGCTTACGGTTGCTCAGAATACAAATCAGGTTGTGATTTTAAAATGGAGTTTGCTTACATCAAAGAAAAAGCAAAAGGAAAGGAATTGACAAAGGACTTGGTCTGGAAGATTTTGAATTCTTAAAAACACAAAACGAGCTTATTATAAGCTCGTTTTGTGTTTTGGTATTTATTAGTTAACTCTAGCCATAGTGTCTGTAATAATGGCTTGGTTGGCTGGGTTGACTCTTGTCAAAATAAAGTTCCCAAAATCATCAAAAGTACCAGCACCAGATAAGTTACCTGCTTTCATTTGGTATTTGTTATCTTCTTGTTTTAGTAATTTACCAATCAACTCATCGTTTTTGTATACTTGATACAGATTGATTTCCTTTTGTACCAATTGGTAAGTTTGTCCTCTTAATTTTAAAACAATAGTTTCTAAAGTTTCTTTAGGTTCTATGTGTGCTGGAATTATAGGTTTTTTAACCGTAGGAGGTGTAATTGCTATTGGTGCTTTTTTGGGAGTTTTTTTAGAAGGAATGTATTGGTGTTTGTTGATGTTAGGATCTTTTAACGTCAATCCAATAGCCTCATAATAACTAGGGCCAAACTCTTTAATCCTACTTTTTCCTTCAATACTAGTATAGATTACTTTACCGTAGCAATCAGAAAAAGTCAGGTTCATGGTAACGCTCAAAAAGCCTTTTTTCTCTGCTTCAAGGTGTAAAATGTCACAAGGGTCTATGTCGTCAGGAATGTTTTCTCCGCTTGTAAACGCTGTAAAATTGTATTTGTTTAAGCTCGTTTTTAGGACTTGATTGATGTTATATTCGTTCGGCTCTCTTTGAAAAGAAAGTTGTTTTGGAATTAAAATATACCCAAAATCGTTTAGCTTGTTTTGAGATTGAACGCTAAAAAAACTAAGAAATATAGTGATAATTAAAAAATGTATTTTGTTCATATGTCTACTAATAATTGTTAAACGAATATAGTGAAAAGCGAATAGATGTGCTTTGTAGTGGTGATAAACAACGAAATTCATTGTTTAGAATTTAAGAATAATTTAGAACCTTATTTAGATAAAAATAATTTTAAAGGTTCAATAAAAGCATCAAAACTTTCAATATGTGGTAAGTGGCCAATGTTTTCTATTTCAACCAATTCACTGTTTTTTATTTTTTGTTGAGTCAATTTTCCTAATTTGCTATACAAGCCCATTGTTTCTCTAACTTTTTCAGAAACCAAAGGTTTTCCAAGTGCGGTTCTATCTCGTGTACCAATGATTAATAGTGTAGGGCAAGTTAAGTTTTTAAATTCATAAAGTACGGGTTGGTTAAAAATCATATCATAGGTTAATGCAGCGTTCCAAGCAATTTTAGGGTATTCAGAATTTAGTGTCCAACCAGCCAAAAGATCCACCCATTGATTGTATTCTTTTTTCCATTTTCCATCGTAATAACTTTTTAACTGATATGCTTTTATTTTATCACCTGTTTTTGATAGTTCTGATTGATACCACCAGTCGATGGTTTGATATGGCACTATAAGTTTCCAATCTTCAAGACCAATAGGATTTTCTAAGATTAATTTTTCGGTAGCTTCAGGGTACATCAATGCAAATCGGGTTGCAAGCATTCCTCCCATTGAGTGACCTAAAATGGCTGTTTTAGATACGTTAAGTTTGTCTAAAATAGTTTTTGTGTTTTTTGCCAATTCTTGAAATGAATATTGAAAATTCATAGGTTTGGATGATTTTCCAAAACCAATTTGATCTGGAGCAATGACACGATAACCAGCTTCAGTTAAGCTTTTTATAGTGGTTTTCCAATAAGCTCCGTTAAAATTTTTTCCGTGAAAAAGAACAATTGTTTTTCCGTTGCTATGTTTAGGATGAACATCCATATAAGCCATTTTTAATTCTTGTTGTTGGCTGTTTATAGTCAAATATTCTACCGCATAAGGATATTTGTAATTGCTTAGCATAAGATCTAGCCATTTTGAATTGTTTTCCTGAGAAAAACCAGCAAGCGTAGTTAAGATAAAGAGAAGTGTAATTTTTAATTTCATGTTGATTTTATTTGATACGTGATAAATTGAGTTAGAAAAATTAGAGATTCATTTCTGATTGTACATAACTAAATAAATCTATGTTTATTGTGGAACTTTTTTTCTGTTTTATAGTTTATGTAAAATTGGAATGAGTTGTTTATTTTTAAGGATTCATTTTTAGAATGATTCGTTTGATTCCTGGAGACAAACTTTCTAAATAATGTTCCTGACGGATAAATTCTAATTCGCCATTCAACTCAGGATATTTTTCACAAGTTTTGAAAAGATGTTTGAAGGCCAAATAACGAACAGATGATGCTTTGGTTGTGTTTTCCCAAAGAGTCATACAAATATCAAACAAGCGACCCTCTTGCTCATCATCTAGTTTCATTTTGTCTATAATTTTCAAGATTTCTCTCTGATGTCCGTCTTTTCTCTTAACTATACTTTTGATAAAATCATTTACAAAAGGTTGTATACGAACATCGTTTTTAGAAGTGCAGTGGCCTAAAATCCAAGTAGCTCTCCAGGCTTGTGGTTGCTGGTCAGAAAGTGCGATTTGAATAGCGGAAGCATGTACTTCTGCTTGTTCTTGAAAAAGCTGAATCAAAAAGTCTTTGTCCAGTCTGTTGGTTAAAATTGAGTCAAGATTAATGTTATTCATGTAGTTCAAAAGCTTGTGAATCAAATTCTTTTCCGTTGGCTACGATGGAGATTTTATGAATGCCAAAATAGTATTTTCGGGTAGTAATAGGTTTGAAATGTTGTTTCTTTCTTATTTTGTTAATGCTATAGGGCGGATGTTTTTTTTGGCTAATTTGAAATATTTTTTTAGACAAAAGACCACTGTTTTTTAAATAGTATACTGCGTATTCCAAACGAATCAACATTGCTTTTTTGTTATTGTTGACCAAATCAAAAGAGAAATGCAATTCCTCTCCTAATTGAATTTTTGTAGTACTTAATTTAAGATTTTGAACATCTATTTGAGAAGTATTTCCAAAACCAAAAACTTGCATAATCCTTGGTTCTGCTTGTTTTAAAAGTGTTCTGTTGGCATGTTTTAAAATCCAATCTGTTTTTTCAGTTTCTCCATAATGCTTTTCTGTAAATGCAATTAAAACTTCAGGATTGTCTTTAGAAATATCATTCAAATTGTTGGCTACACTTTTTCGAACGTAAGGACTGTCGTCATTCAGTAAATTTTCTAAAATAGACAAGATCATAGTAGGATCTTTTTTGAAAACTGGTAATGCCATTGCCCATGGCAAACGAGGTCTACAACCTTCGCTAGCCAATCTTCTTAAATGTTGATTGGAATGAAAAGTCCACTCATTTATTTTGGCCATTGTGTACTTTGGATGTGTTGTAATAAAAGGTCTAATAGCAAATTCACAACTAACATAAGGGGTAATGGTTTCAAAACTAGCAATACTTTCTACCAAATAATCTTTACCAAACATTGCTACATAATCTGGCAAAAAAAGGTATTCAAATCCACCAGAAATTTTATGTTTTTGTAAAACAGGAATCAGTTTTTTGATTTCTACGATAGCAATTTGGAAGTCTGGATTTAAAAATTGTTGTAAAACCACAGCTATGTGATGCATACGATCTTTTAGTTCGTAAGTTTTCCAATTAGTCGAAAAAATAGCTTTTAAAAAAGCGGTTTTGTCTAACTCAGGTTTTATTTCTTCTAAAGCGTTTAAAAAGGCATTGAAAAAACTTTTAGTGTATGCATTTTTAAGTGGTTCCATAGTGCTATAAATTTAAAAAAAGCAAAATTAAAAAGCTATGCTTTCGTTTCTATATTTTTGTAAAATGCAATCACTCCTAATTATCGGTTACGTATGGCCAGAACCTACAGCAACAGCTGCGGGTAGTAGAATGTTACAAATTATAGAACAATTTCAAAATCTGCAGTTTCAAGTTACTTTTGTGAGTCCTGCAATCAAACCAGAGACTGCTTTTGATTTGTCAACAATCAATGTGTTGGAAAAATCAATTGAATTGAATCACGACTCTTTTGATGCTTTTTTGTTGAGTTTAAGTCCAGAGATTGTTTTGTTTGATCGATTTTTAATGGAAGAGCAGTTTGGGTGGAGAGTGGCTCAGCATTGTCCACAATCGTTACGAATGTTAGATTCTGAAGACTTACATTTTTTAAGAAAGGCAAGAGAGTTGTCTGTTAAAAAAGGAAAGGAATTGCCTACAGGAATTATCACTACGGATGAAGCCAAAAGAGAATTGGCAAGTATTTATAGGTGTGATGTAACATTGACCATTTCTGAATATGAAATGGACTATTTGAAAAAAGTATATCAAATTCCGGAAATGTTGTTGTGGTATTTGCCTTTTTTAGTGACGATTGATGAAAATTTGACACCTAGTTTTGAAGAACGAGAAGATTTTGTATTTATAGGCAATTTTGTACATGCTCCTAATTGGGATGCAGTTTTGTATTTGAAACAAACAATTTGGCCTATGATAAGGAAAGAACTGCCTAAGGCGAGTTTGCATATTTACGGAAGCTATCCTAGTCAAAAAGTTTTTCAGCTACAGAATGTAAATGAGCGATTTTTGATACAAGGAAGAGCAGAAAATGTAAATGCTACAATGCAACAAGCTAAGGTATGCTTAGCTCCTGTAAGATTTGGAGCAGGTTTAAAAGGAAAATTGATTGATGCCATGCAAAACGAAACTCCTTTTGTAACAACACCTATTGGTGGAGAAGGTATGTTTGGAGATCATGATTTTTCAGCTTGTGTAGGGAATACAGATCAAGAATTGGTTCAAAAAGCAGTGAGTTTATACAAGAACAAAGAAGAGTGGATATTTTTTCAAAAGAAAGGAAAACAAGTATTGAAAGAACGGTTTGATAAAGAGCTTTTTAACAAGAACTTTGGTTTGAAAGTAGATCAATTGCTTGAATATAAAGATGTTGCTAGAGAGCAAAATTTTATTGGAGCCATGCTGCAACATCATACTTTAAAAAGCACCATGTATTTGTCTAAATGGATTGCCGAAAAAAATAAGATTTAAAATTTATAAGAAACTTCTATACTACCGTATCGAATCCAATTTGATTTTAAGTTTTTTACGTTTGAAGTTTGAAATATTTGGTGGTAACTCAGATTCCATTGTTTTAAATTCCAATAAATCCCAAGATCATTTGTCCAAACCCAAGGAAGAATGTCAAAACTTTTTTGACTGTAATTGTTGTTGAGTTCACCTGTTACAGTATAATCTTGAAGCTGGTAAACAATCAGAGATTTAATACCAAAATAACATTCTCTTACCCAATTTTCATCTTTGTTTTGTAAGGCAGTATTGTAGAAAGTAGTGTTGTCTATGGGAGCAATAGCATTATTCTTGTTTAGATTGAATTTGATACCCAGTCCAGAAGAAATAGTGGAAAAGATAGAGTTAAAGACAGCTTTATTGATCCAGGAAATTTGAGTTTTTTGCTCAGATTTGTACCATAAATTTTTAATGTAAGAAGCATGCAATCCAAAAGAATATTTTTGTTTTACCTGTGTATCCCAACCATTAGATTCATCAATTTTATAAAACTGATGAATAAAATTTTGAGCTTCTCTCGCCAAACTTTTGTCTCCTGTAACCCCTGTTTCAACACCAATAGATAAAATGTGTCTGGCATTGATAAAGTTTTCTGTATAATTGGCATACAAATAACCTGCATAGGGTCTGTCTTGGTTGTAAATGTATTCTACATCGGAACTATAGGGATTGTACATTTTTTGACCGACTCTAATGGTTCGAATTTTTTTTGTGAAATTACCGTAGTTCATTGGAGTAGAAAATTGATAAAAAAGTTCTAATCCGTTGGTGTAATATTTATCTAAAAAGAAAGAAACATATAAGTCATTGTCTGTGATAAAACCAAATTCTTGATTTGTTTTTTGTGCCTGACTAGCTTGTGTATTAAGCAATATAAATAGAGCAAAAAGAAACTTTAAATATTTCATTTGTATGTTTTAACGCAGTAAAAGTACAATTATTAACATAACGAAACTATGTTAAAAGAAGTGGAATATGTATATTTACTCGGTGCAAAGATAAAATTCCATAAACATGAATGAAAAAGAAATGCTAACCGCCGAAGAATTGGCTTCGGTAACTTCAAGATCAGAATTGGTAGACAAATTAAATGACAAAGGCATTGATGTTTCTGATATTTTGAATAAAATTAAATATGAAGAAGAGTTGAAACTTTTACAAATAGAATTGGTAAAACTTCAACAATGGGTAAAAAAGACCAATAAAAGAGTTGCCGTTATTTTTGAAGGAAGAGATGCTGCGGGTAAAGGAGGTTCTATTCGTAGGTTTATGGAGCATTTGAACCCTCGTTCAACAAGATTGGTAGCATTGAATAAACCCACTGATATTGAAAAAGGACAGTGGTATTTTATGCGCTATATAAAGGAATTACCAAACCCCGGAGAAATTGTTTTTTTTGATCGTAGTTGGTACAACCGTGCAGTGGTAGAACCTGTAATGGGATTTTGTACAGAAGAGCAATACCATACGTTTATGGCTCAAGTTCCAGAGTTTGAACACATGCTATATGAAGATGGTTTGATCATTGTTAAATTCTGGCTGTCCATTTCAAAAGAAGAACAATTGACTCGTTTCAATTCAAGACAAGAAAACCCATTAAAAAGATGGAAATTTAGTCCCGTTGATAAAAAAGGACAAGAACTTTGGAGGCAATATACTACATACAAAGAACACATGTTTAGTAAGACTCATACCAGTTATAGTCCGTGGGTAATTGTAAAGACCAATGACAAACAAGAGGCTCGTTTGGAAGGGATTCGATATGTGTTGTCTAAGTTTGAGTACGAAGGAAAACAAGAGGCTAAGGTGAATTTATTCCCAGATCCAAACGTGGTAATGCACTATTTTAGATCATCTTATCAAATAGATTAAGCAAATGGAAAATTTAACAGAGAGAGATATTAAAAACCTGAATAGTAAAAAAGGGTTGCAGGCTTTGTTGTCTGATGAAGAGGTCAATGTAGGTAAAGCATTAAAAAGTACAAATTATGTTAAGAGTCTAAAATCACTTCAAAAGGAGTTGATTAAAATGCACACCGAAGTAATTGAAAAAAACGAACGTGTAATTGTTATTTTTGAAGGAAGAGATGCTGCGGGTAAAGGTGGTGCAATTCGTAGAATTACAGAACGTATCAACCCTCGTCACTTTAGAATTGTTGCGTTGCCAAAACCTACGGAAGAAGAGCGTACACAATGGTATTTTCAACGATATATTAGAAAATTCCCAAAAGCTGGTGAGATTGTTTTTTTTGACCGTAGCTGGTACAACCGAGCTGTGGTAGAGCCTGTAAATGGATTTTGTACACAAGAAGAATATGTTCGTTTTATGAACAATGTAAATGATTTTGAACGCATGATTACCTCTTCGGGAATCAAGTTGGTAAAGATTTACATGTCTATCTCCAAAGAAGAACAATCCAAGCGTTTTGAAGAGATTAAAAACAATCCTTTAAAACAATGGAAAATTACTCCTGTAGATGAAAAAGCTCAGGAATTGTGGAACGAATATACAAGGTACAAAGCGGTAATGTTTGAGAACACTAATACAGATTATGCTCCTTGGAAAATTATTCGTGCCAATAGAAAAACATTTGCAAGAATAAACGCAATCAAATATTTATTGTCTAGAATACCTTATGACAAGACTAGAAAGGTGTAAATATGGGAGAGTCTGAATATCAAAAAATATCAAAGAAAAAACCGACATATCCTATTCAACCTTTTTTTAGCGAGTATTTGTCAAATTATAACAGGGATGCTTTGATTCCTGTTTTTTATGATGATTTGCTACGTTTTTCTGGAGCAATAGAGGTGTATGATGAAAATGGTGAAGATACTCTTTGGGTGAGAGTTTATTATCCCGAGCATGAACGTGCAACTATTGATAAAGATCTAAAAAAAGTATATTCTATTTTACATGGTGACGGTTCGGATACTTCCGTTCCGTTTTTAAATGTAGATGCTGTAGACTACTGTACTTTTGGAAATTCAAAGCCTTTTAGAATTAAAGTGCGTAATGTTTTGAACGACAATTACACATATATGTATGTCAAAAAAGCAGATGCATCTAGAGTTTACGGTTTGGAACTAGAGCATTTGTTGTCTCCAAATAGAATCAATTTTTTAGTGTATAAAGACACGCTGATAGAGGATCATATTTCAGGAATTCCTGGAGATACATTTATGGAAGGTGGTTTGGAATCGTATTCTATTAGAACGCAAAAACAGATTGCTAAAGAATATGTAAAGTTTAACGAACGATGCATTGTGCGTTTGTTGGGAGATATGAGGTCTTACAATTATGTGATTGTACCTACACACGATTTTGATCAGGTGCGTTATAGAATTAGAGCTATTGATTTTGATCAGCAATGTTACGAAGGTAGATTGAGAGTATACATGCCTCAATTTTTAAAAGAAAATAAGCTTTATGTAGAAATGGTACATAACAATTTACGACCAGAGTCTATAGAGCAATACAAGCAAGAAGAACGTTCTACCATTGCCAAACGTATATTGCTAGGCAAGAAAAGAATTAGAGAGTTGTTAAATTGCATGTTGCAAGACAGAATTTCTTCGGATGTTAAAATAGAACAGCTTAAAAAAGATCTGTTTGGTTATACCAAAGATTCAAATTTTAAGAAATGTATCTCTATGGGAGAAATTCTAGAGACAGCTTTTAATTTTGTTGTAAAGCATTACCAAGATGTAAACGGTTTTAGAGTTAGGAAATAAAAAAGCTCCATAATTTTTTTAATTATGGAGCTTTTAGGTAACTGTTTTACAACTAATAGGGGTATTTACAGTTTTCCTATTTGGGTAGTTTTCAAAAATGTTGTTTTTAAGTTAAAACAAAAGGGAGTAGGTTATAAAAATGATATATAAATATTTCCTGATATTAAGATACTTTTGTTTTAGATTTTATACAATACCCTGCTTAGGGTATATTATAAAAATTGGTTGATCAAACATTGTTTGACCAAGTCTACAGTAGAATTGATATTTAGTTTTTTGTAAATGTTTTTTCTATGAGTGTCTACAGTATGAGAGCTGATAAACAATTTCTCGGCAATTTGTTTGCTGGTGTTGTTGATGGATAACAATCTTAGAACATCAATTTCTCTATTAGTTAATGAACTGGTAAGTAGTTTCTGAGAATAATTTTTGTGATAAAGCATTTCATACTCATCATTGTCATTTAAGATCTTAATACTTCCAATAATGGGTCTAGGTTCTCCATTACCAATAATAGTACAGTGGGTAATTCCAATAACTGGTTTTCCTTGGTCATCAAAATAAGCAGGAGTTTGGTGCTCAAAAGCATTCAAATATTCTCCTTTAGCGTTCTTAATTCTAAAATTCAATGTATAACTTAACTTTACTCTATCTTCAAAAGGAACTTCGGACATGGTAAATTTCATTAAGTCTTCTATAGCATGTAACCAAATAGACAAATCATCAGGATGAAAATGAGATAGCATAAATGGAACTCCTAATTCGGCTATTTTTTTTCTGTCTAAGCCTAAAGTGTAGTCAAAGTTTTTGCTAAGAAATTCATAAGCTTGTTTGGTTGTATTTGTTATTGCAAAAAAAGATTGTATTGGAGGTAAATACTCGTCCAGTTCTCTAAGCTTCTGAATGTGTTTTTCAACAACGGTTTTTTCGTACTGTTTGTGTGATTTAAAAATTTCATTGTAAAAGTCAAGATTTTCCTTCATAGTCTTTAGTTTACTCTAAAATAAATCTTTACGAGTTAAAAACTTCTGAAAATACAATAAAAAATAAAAACGCCATCTTTTGCAAGATGACGTTTTAGATATTTGATAAAATAAAATATTAGCTAATTCTTTCTAAAAGAGCCATGTAGAATCCATCGTATCCAGATTCTGAAGACAATATTTTTTTGTCTTTTACAAGTTTAAAGTTTTCGTTGTTGGCTAAAAACTTAGCAACTTGTTCTTGGTTTTCCGATGGTAAAATGGAACAAGTAGCGTAGACCACTTTTCCTCCAACTTTAACAATTTTAGTATAGCGTTCTAAAATATCTGCCTGAATAACTTTAATGTTGTCTATAAATTCAGGCTGTAATTTCCACTTGCTATCAGGATTTCTTTTCAAAACACCTAAACCAGAACAGGGAGCATCTATCAATACTCTATCAGCTGTGTCGTATAGTTTTTTTATGGTTTTAGAAGATTCTATTTTTCTAGTAGTAATATTAAATGCACCTGCTCTTTTAGCACGTTTTTTCAATTCTACCAATTTTCCACCATAAATATCTGTAGCAATAATAGTTCCTTTATTTTCCATCAATGCAGCAATGTGCAATGTTTTTCCACCAGCACCAGCACAAGTATCTACAACTCGCATTCCGGGAGCAACGTCTAAAAACTCAGCAACTAATTGAGAAGAGGCATCTTGCATTTCAAACAAACCACTTTGAAAAGCTGCGGTTTTAAAAACATTTTTGCGTTCTTCTAGTTCTAATGCGTAGGTATATCCTTTGATTGGTTTGGTTATAATCTCATCGGCTGCTAACAAGTCTTGCAATTGCTTTTTAGAACCTCTGAGTGAGTTTACTCTTAAAATGGCAGAAGCAGGAATGTTTTGAGCTGTCAACTCTTTTTCCCATTTAGACTCCCCCAATTCTTTTACACACAACTCATCCATCCAATCAGGAATAGATTGAGCAATGGCTCTGTGCTCTTGCAACTCATCAAATTTTCCTTTGATTCTTCTTACAGGTGTTTCTGTAAAATATTTCCAATCCGGTAAATCTATACCACGCAAAACTGCCCATACTGCAAACAGTTTCCATAAATTATCTCTTGTGTAGTGATTTTTTGTACCCGCTATTTCGTTATAAAGTCGTTTCCATCTAACTATTTCGTAAATGGTTTCTGCAACAAATTTTCGGTCTCTCGCTCCCCATCTCACATCTTTTTTTAAAGCTTTTTGGACTGCTTTATCAGCGTATTCTTGTTCGTTAAAGATATCGTGTAATGAATCTATTACGGTGAATACTAAATTTCTATGAAGTCTCATATGATCTTAAACTATTTGATGACAAAGTTAAGCGTTTTTTATTGCCTCTTATGTAAACATATTCATTAAAATTACCATGAATAATTTCTTTCATTTATTTTTGAAGAAAATAAGGTCGAGACTGATTAAATATGTGCCTTAATTAAGCCGACTAAAGCAAGGGTGTAGATAGTATTACCTTTACCCTTGTTTAGAGTTTAAACTTTAGGGGTAGCTTATGTGTCGAATTAAACAAGCTGAAAATAAGCATGTTAATGATTGCAAATTTAAATAAAAATTCAATAAAAAAAAGAATTATCTCTAGAATATTGTAATGCAAGCATAGTAAGAGTGTTTTTTTATCTAGTTATTTGCTTGTGTTATCAAAGTTGATAATTGTTGTTTTTAGTGAGGCTTACGTAGGTTTTTTTGAGTTTTTACTCTTTTTACGGTTAAAATTTGTAAGTATTGGTACTGAATGTTTTTACGAGGTTTTTATTATGCTTGAATAGCAATTAAGTGTTGTGTAAAATGAGATTTGTAGATGAAAAAAATAGATAAATATGTTTGATTTTGATGTTAATATTTCCTTTTTATCAGGGATGGGACCTTCTAAGGCTACGATGCTCCAGAAAGAATTAGGGATATTTACGGCCAATCAATTGTTGAATTTATTTCCAAATAAATACGTAGATAAATCAAAAATATTCTCCATCAATGAACTATTACCTAGCAATACTGAAGTTCAGGTAAAAGGAGTGGTCATAGAGCTAAAAGAAATCAAGCAAAAAAGAGGTTCAAGATTGGTCGGAATTTTTAAAGATGGCACTGGAACGATGGAATTGGTGTGGTTTAGAGCATCAAAATGGCTAAAATCGAGCATCAAAATCAACGATTCGTACGTTATTTATGGAAAAATAAATTTTTTTAATGGCAATTTCAGCATGGCACATCCAGAAATGGAATTGGAGGCTAATTATAAAAAAAGTTTGGTTTCGGGATTACAAGCAGTTTATCCATCTACTGAAAAAATGAGTGCCAAAGGTTTTAATAACAAAGTAATGTCCAGAGCAATGCAACATTTGCTTAAGGAGTCATATGCTTTTATTGAAGAAACTTTATCAGATGAAATTGTTCAAGAGTTAGAGTTGCTGACAAAAAGAGAAGCTTTATTGAATATTCATTTTCCAAAAAATCAAGAACAGTTAGCTAAAGCTCAGAAACGATTGAAGTTTGAAGAGTTTTTTTACATTCAAATGCAATTGATTAGAAATAAGTTGATTCGAAAAGACAAGATAAAAGGTTATGTTTTTGAAAAAGTAGGTCCTATTTTTAATTCGTTTTATAAATCAGGATTAAAATTTGATTTGACCAATGCTCAAAAAAGAGTGTTGAAAGAAATTAGAGCAGACATGGCAAGTGGTGCTCATATGAATAGGTTGTTACAAGGAGATGTGGGTGCAGGAAAAACTATTGTTGCGTTGTTGACCATGTTGATGGCTTTGGACAATGATTTTCAAACGGCTATTTTGGCCCCAACGGCTATTTTAGCAAGTCAGCATTACCAAGCTATTTCCGAATTGGTGGCTCCTTTTGATATTTCTGTAAAATTATTGACAGGAGCTACTCGAATCAAAGAAAGACGTGTTATTCATGAAAGTTTGGAAGATGGGAGTTTGCAAATTTTGATTGGTACCCATGCTATTTTAGAAGATAAAGTGGTTTTTAAAAATTTGGGATTGGCTGTTATAGATGAACAACACCGTTTTGGAGTAGCACAACGTTCTAAAATGTGGATGAAAAATGATTTGCCTCCACACATTTTAATTATGACAGCAACACCAATTCCTAGAACATTGGCGATGAGTGCTTATGGAGATTTGGATGTATCTATTATAGACGAACTTCCTCCGGGCAGAAAAGAGGTTCAAACCGTACATCGATTTGATAGTTCTCGTTTGAGAGTATTTAAGTTTATGAGAGATGAAATATCCAAAGGCAGACAAGTATATGTTGTGTATCCATTGATAGAAGAATCTGAAGCGATGGATTATAAAGATTTACAAGATGGTTACGAGAGTATTCAGAGGGAATTTCCGTTGCCAGACTACAAAATAAGTATTGTGCATGGAAAGATGAAGCCCGCAGATAAAGAGTTTGAAATGCAACGCTTTGTAAAAGGAGAAACTCAAATTATGGTAGCAACCACGGTAATAGAAGTGGGGGTAAACGTACCAAATGCTTCTGTAATGGTGATAGAAAGTGCAGAACGTTTTGGTTTGTCACAATTGCATCAATTAAGAGGAAGAGTAGGACGTGGAGGAGATCAAAGTTATTGTATTTTAATGTCAGGAGTAAAACTCTCTAACGATTCAAAAACAAGATTGGAAACCATGGTAAGAACAAGTGATGGTTTTGAAATTGCAGAAGTAGATTTGAAATTAAGAGGACCAGGTAATTTAATGGGAACACAACAAAGTGGTGTGTTGAATTTAAAAATAGCAGATTTGGTTAGAGATTCTAAAGAATTGCATATGGCAAGAAATATGGCGTTAGAAGTATTGAGAGAAGACCCAAATTTGCTTTTGCCCAAAAACACACCAATTAAAAAAACATACCAACAGATACATAAAAGAACAAGTATATGGGCAAACATTAGTTAACTGTGTTTTTAAAGAACAATATTCGTTGTGAAATAAGACGGATTTTAGTGTTAATAATTTGATGATTAGAGTGTTTTCTAATTGTCTATCTATATATTGCACATTGCTAATTGAAATCGTAAATTTGCGAACTCAAATAAATTTTTGAACACATGAAGATATCATACAATTGGTTAAAACAATTTATAAAGATTGACTGGGAAGCAGAAAAGACTGGTGAATTGTTGACTGATCTTGGATTAGAGGTTGAAGGGATAGAAAAAGTAGAGTCTATCAAAGGTAGTTTGGAAGGTGTGGTTGTTGGTGCAGTTTTGACTTGTGAGAAGCATCCTAATGCGGATAAATTAAGCATAACTACAGTAAATATAGGTGGAGAAGCTCCTATACAAGTAGTGTGTGGTGCTCCTAATGTAGCGGCAGGACAAAAAGTGCCTGTAGCAACAGTTGGTACCATGTTGTATGATGAAAAAGGAGAAGGGTTTAAAATTAAGAAAGGAAAGATTAGAGGAGAAGAAAGTCATGGAATGATATGTGCCGAAGATGAATTAGGTTTAGGTTCAGGTCATGATGGAATTTTAGTCTTAGATGCAGATTTGGTACCAGGAACTCCTGTTGCTGAGGTATTCAATATAGAAGTAGATGAGGTTTTTGAAATTGGATTGACGCCTAACCGTGCAGATGCAATGAGTCATTTAGGAGTTGCTAGAGATTTAAAAGCAGGTTTGTTACAACATGGTGTTCAGAAAGAATTGATTTCTCCATCAGTAAGTGATTTTCATGTGTACGAAAGAGCAATGAAATTTGACATTCACGTAAAGAATTTTGAATTAGCTCCAAAATATGCAGGTGTTGCTATTAAAGATATAAAAGTTGCAGATTCTCCGGAATGGTTACAAAATAGGTTGAAAGCTATTGGGGTTAAATCAATCAACAATGTAGTAGATATTACCAATTATGTATTGCACGAATTGGGACAGCCATTACATGCTTTTGACGCAAATAAAATTACAGGAGGTAAAGTAGTGGTAACAACATTGCCAGAAGGAACAAAGTTTACAACGTTAGATGGTGTAGAGCGTGAGTTGAGTGAAGAAGACTTGATGATTTGTGATGCGGATGAAACACCATTGTGTATGGCGGGAGTTTTAGGAGGTTTAGATTCTGGAGTGAAAAACCATACCAGCTCTATCTTTTTAGAAGCAGCTTATTTCAACCCTATTCCCATACGTAAAACAGCCAAAAGACATGGGCTAAACACCGATGCTTCTTTCCGTTTTGAAAGAGGAATTGATCCTAATATTACCAAATATGCATTGATCAGAGCAGCACTTTTGATAGAAGAGGTTACTGGAGGTAAAACAGTTTCTGATGTAGATATGGTATATCCTAATAAAATAGAAGATTTTGAAGTTTTTGTGTCTTATGAAAATGTCACAAGAATTATTGGTCAAACTTTACCAAAAGATACGATTAAAAATATTTTAGCTTCGTTAGAAATAAAAATCAATAGTGAAACCGAAGGTGGTTTAGGTTTGGTGGTTCCGGCATACAGAGTAGATGTACAAAGAGAAGCAGATATTGTAGAGGAAATTTTACGAGTTTATGGATATAACAATATTGAATTTTCTCACAAGTTAAATACATCTATTGAGCCTTCTAGGTTTGATGGAGTAAAAACAGAAAATGCAATAGCAGAGCAATTAAGAGTTCAAGGTTTTAATGAAACGATGGCAAATTCATTAACAAAGCCGTCTTATGTAAATCTTTCTGAAAATTTAAATGCAGAGAACAACGTAGAAATGTTGAATCCTTTGAGTGGAGATTTGGCTGTGATGCGTCAGTCTTTGCTGTTTAGTGGTTTGGAATCTGTTGCTTACAATATCAATAGAAAAAATAACGACATCAAGTTTTATGAATTTGGAAAAACATATCATAAATACGGTGAAAAATATGAGGAATTAAAACATTTGACACTGTTTGTTTCTGGAAATAGAAATAAAGATGCGTGGAATGTGCCTAATCAAAAAACAGATTTCTACTATTTAAAAGCAGTTGTAACGGGAGTTTTAGAGAGATTAGGACACGCAAAATTAAAGGTTACACCTACTAAAAATGATGTGTTTTCTGAAGGGATTTCATTGAGCTTGGGAAGAATGGCTTTGGTAGATTTAGGAAGAGTTAGCCCTAAAATATTAAAAGAATTCGGAATAAAACAACCGGTTTATTATGCCGATTTTAATTGGGATACTATTCTAAAAGTTTCACAAAACAACAAACTAAAAGTAAATACGCTACCAAAATATCCTTTGGTAAAAAGAGATTTGGCATTGTTATTAAACAATAGTGTTGCTTTTAAAGATTTGTACAATGCAGCTTTTCAAGCAGAGAAACAATTGTTAAAAGAGGTAGATTTGTTTGATGTTTACGAAGGAGATAAATTACCTTACGGGAAAAAATCTTATGCCTTAAGTTTTGTGCTTCAGGATGAAAATAAAACTCTGGATGATAAACAGATAGAGAAAATAATGAGCAAGTTGCAAAATTCTTTTGAAAGGCAATTTGAAGCTACTTTAAGATAAATAACCAAGCCTTTACTGAATAAGTAAAGGCTTTTTTTTGAAGTTTGTTTTGTCTAAAGGATAGAATAAAGTTCGTAAATTTGTGTCAACCAACAAAACCAAGACTATGAGTCTATACAAAGCAATTATTCGTCCAATTTTCTTTCAATTTGACCCAGAAAAAGTACATTACTTTGTGTTTGACATGGTAAAGTTTCTTTCAAAAATACCTGGAGTTTCTTTATTGAATAAAGCTCTTTTTAAAGTAGAAGATGGTAGGTTGAATAGAGAATTATTTGGTATTAGATTTGAAAACCCCGTAGGTTTAGCGGCAGGATTTGATAAAAATGCTGTTTTGTTTAACGAACTGGCTGATTTTGGATTTGGTTTTATAGAAATAGGTACTGTAACTCCAAAAGGACAAGAAGGAAATCCTAAAAAAAGATTGTTTCGCTTGAAAGAAGACCAAGCCATTATCAATAGAATGGGGTTTAACAATTTGGGGGTAAAAGAAATTGTTGAGAATTTAAAAAGCAACAAAGGAAAAGTTATTGTAGGTGGAAATATTGGTAAAAACACCAACATTGCTACAGAACAATACACGCAAGATTATTGTGATGTGTTTGAAGAACTACATGCTTATGTAGATTATTTTGTGTTGAATGTAAGTTGTCCAAACGTAAGCAGCCATGCCAAATTAGGAGATAAAGATTATTTGTTAGAGTTGATTGCAGCAGTGCAAAAAATCAATAAATCTAAAAAAGAGAGAAGACCAATTTTATTAAAAATAGCTCCAGATTTGAATAACATTCAATTGGATGAAATTATAGATTTGGTGGCAGAAACAAAGTTAGACGGAGTAATTGCATCTAACACTTCTGTAAATAGAGATGGTTTGATTGCTACAGAAGCGCAATTAAATGCAATTGGAAATGGAGGTTTGAGTGGAAAACCAGTCAAAGATAGAAGTACAGCTGTGATCAAATATTTGGCTGAAAAATCTAACAAAGCGTTTCCAATTATAGGTGTTGGAGGAATTCATACTGCCGAAGATGCTTTAGAAAAAATAGCTGCGGGAGCAGATTTGGTACAAGTTTATACAGGGTTTATTTATGAAGGACCTGCGTTGGTCAAAAAAATAAACAAGGCTATTCTAAAAGCTTCCTAAACTATTATGGTATATTCTTTTGTTATTCCTGTGTATAACAGATCACAAGAAATAGATGAATTGTTGTTTAGTTTGACAAAGCAAGAATTTCACAAACCTTTTGAAGTGGTGATTGTGGAAGATGGATCTGAAGAACCTGCAAAAGATGTAGTAAAACGTTACCAAGATAGCTTGAACATTCAGTATTTTATTACTGAAAATCAAGGAGCTGGAATGGCTAGGAACTATGGAATGTCTCAAGCTGAAGGAAGATATTTTATTGTGTTAGATTCAGATGTTTTGGTTCCTTCTAATTATTTAAAAAAAGTTCATAAAGCTTTAAAAAAGAATTATACAGATGCTTTTGGTGGTCCAGATGCAGCACATTCTAGTTTTACTACTTTTCAAAAAGCAATTAATTTTTCAATGACCTCATTGTTGACCACTGGAGGAATTAGGGGAAAGAAAAAAGGAATTGGAAAATTTCAGCCAAGGAGTTTTAATTTTGGAATTTCTAAAAATGCTTTTAAGGAAACAGGAGGATTTTCTAAAATGAAAGTAGGTGAGGATATTGATTTGGCTTTTAGGCTGTGGAGTCACGGTTTTGAAACTCAATTGATAGAGAAAGCTTACGTTTATCACAAACGAAGAACATCTTTGGTAGCATTTTACAAACAGACATATAAATTTGGAAGTGCAAGACCTGTGCTGAATAAAAAATATCCTGGTACGTCAAAAATTACATATTGGTTTCCAAGTGTTTTTATTGTAGGATTTATTTTGTCTTCATTGTTGTTTGTCTTTGGCTTTTGGCAATTCATTGTCTTGTACTACTTCTACTTTACTTTATTGTTTATGAATTCTCTTTGGGTGAATAAAAATATTGAAGTTGCATTTTTATCCGTCATTACTACTTTGGTGCAAATGGCAGGTTATGGATTTGGTTTCTTAAAAACGATTCTTTTTAAGAAGTAGCTTTGGTTTCTATCAGTTCTATGATAGAAACAGATGGTTGAAAATTTTTTTCTTTTTTTGGTGAAAAATATTATTTTAGTGTGGCAAATTATTAGTTTATAATTTGTTATGCTTTTTTAATTTTCAAGAATTTTACTATGTCTAAAAGACTACTAATTTTTATATCGTTTTTTTGTTTACTCGCAACGTCTAATATCTGTGGACAAGAAACATCCGTTTACAAAGAAAAGGTCACCGGGGAAGGTAGTATAAATCAGGGTCGTTATACTTATAGTTCTAACATTTTATTTAAAATGCAAAATGCTGGAATGGGAGATTTAAGAGTAAGGATGGCAATGTCTTCTTATGTGATTGAGGATTACGTATATAAAACAAAATCAGCAAAAGAAATTACCAATACACTTCCTTTATCATTGAGCAATCCTCAGGCAGATATTTCAGGAGTGATTAAGTTGAGTTCAGGTCCTAAAATATTTTCAACAAATTTTAAAATTCACGGATTGAGATCAGGTGATTTGATCGATTTTTTTGATTTTACAGCTAGCGAGGTAAAGGAGATTGTCAATATATTTGGTTTAAAAGACAATCCTTCAGCTATGAGAAATATTAGATTGTCAGTTTCTAATGTGAGTTTAAAGAAGGATTATATAGAAGCTTTATCAAAATTAAAAACTCAAATCGATAAGAGTTTTAAAGAAGAAAAAAATCAGGCTAGTACTAGTTCAGTAGCTAATTCTTTTAAAGGTAATACCAATTCATCATTAGATACAAAACAAAATAACGCTACAGATTTAGGGGATAGAAACAGTCATACTACTACTACTACTACTACTACTACTACTGCTGGAAGTACAGATAATACTCAAAACACCAAGTTTTACCGTTCGTTTGTAGAACAACAAAAAAGACATGAAAAAAACATGAAAAGTATTAAGTCGTATGAAAATTATACGATGAGAAACTTAAATTTTATCAGTAGTCAAATAAATAATCGCACTCAAATAAAAGTCGATTTATCTTCTATTCAAAACTCGGGTTCTCCAGAAGAAGTTTTGATGAATTTAAAAGAAATAGAAATATCATTAGATCAAAAGATAACACAAAACAACAAAATCTTTTATAATACGCTGACTTATGTAAATAATATGCCTTCTAATACAAAAGAAGAGGCAAATACAAATGCAGTAACTGTTGCGTTAACGGGTATAGGTACTATAGTGGCTAATAGCAAGGCAAAAAAGGAAAAAAAGCAAGCAAAGTTAAATGCAAGAGCTAAGATGCTTGATTTTAAAAATCAATTGCTAGAAGCATATTCAGAGGGGTTGAATAAAAGTTTTGATATGATAGCTGTTACACCAGATCAAGAAACAGAAATGTATGCTACTGATTTAAATTTTTATTATCAATGTTTAATTCAAGAAACGAATAATAATTTTTCTTATAACAGTACTTCTTGGTCAAAGCCATCTAATTCATGTAAGCAACCAACAGCACCAAGAATAGCCAATACAAAAAAGAGTTCAGAAAATTATTTAGAGACTTCTAAAAGAAAGTATGATCTCTATAAAAAATATAATTATAATAATCGTTTTTTAGAGGCAACTAAACTATACGCCAACAAATCAATAGAATTAGACAATAAAAATGCAGCAGCTTATTTGTTTAGAGCAAAAATTAACAACGATAATATTATTGATCAGTATAGAGATATTTTGCTTTCTAATTATTTAGCAGGAAGTAAGTTTAAAGAAAAGTCAATAAAAGATGCTTTAGAAGCAGAGTTCAATCTTGAGTATAAAAAAGCGATAACACAAAATAATATTGACTTTATTAAAAAATCATCGTCTTATAATTTATATCCAAATGTTAAAGGTTACAGTCCAATACAATCTGCTATAGAATTAAATAATTCAGCAATATTTGAGATTTTATCAAAACAAAAATCAGAGTTGTATGCCAAATATAAATATGATTATTTTTTATATGCTATTACTAATAATAGTAATTATGTGGTTGAATATATCCTTAAAAAGGAAGGAGAAGTTTTTTTACAAGCACCGGCATTAAAAGAATCATTAAATATTGCTTTCAATAAAAATTACAAAGAAATTTTTAATTTTTTAGTTGCTAAAAATACTCCAAGAACTTATTTAGAGAAAGAGATTGGTGATGAAGAAAGTGTAAAAATAAAATATGCAAAATACTTAATGGATGCTGGATATGATTACGGTCGTTTGGATCTGGTAACATCAGGTAGTTTAATTGTTCCTGTTTCAGAAAATTATTTCGTAACAACTTTGTTTGATAACAACAAGCATGTAGACTCAGAAGAAGTTACTAATTATTATGTTTCAAAGATTAGCAATAAAAAAACAAAAATTAAAGAATTAAGTTTGTTACATGTGGCTATGAAAAATGATGATGTTTTCTTGTTAAAGTCACTATTAAACAAAGAGTTTGACACAGCTCTTACAGATGATAAAGGTTTTGATTTTACTTCGTATATAGCAATATACGGTCCTGATAAAATTTTGAACAATCTAATTAGTATGAATATAAATTTAAATGAATTAGATTCTAGAGGGATGTCTGTACTTCATTATTGTGCACTTTCAAATCAGCCTAATAGGGTCTATGTAGCTGATAAGTTATTGTCAACAAAAAAAATAGATGTAAATGCTCAGAATAATGCTGGTTGGACAGCTTTGCATTTTGCTGCGGAAAATTCTGATATGGGAATGTATATGACCTTGTTGAACTATGGAGCAGATGAAACAATTAAAAATAATAAAGGATTGAGTCCTAGTATAAAAAAATAAAGGATGAGAAATATATACATCGTATTAACTATGCTTATGTTGTTAAGTAGCTGTGCTACAATAAATTCTAAAAGTGTTTATCCGGTTGTTGTAAAAAGTCAAGAAAATTCAAATGTAACTGTTTACAATAAAAAAATGAAAGAGATTGCAAGTTCAAGAGGTGAACTTAATCAATTTAATTTAAAAGCAGCTTCAGGCTATTTTTCTAAAGCAAAGTATTATGTGAAAGTAGAGAAGGAAGGGTTTGTTCCTAGTTTTTTTGTAGTAGATAGTAGTATTGATCCAATGTACTGGGGGAAATGGTCTGATGGAGCAAATGGACTAGAGCTTTTTTATATGATTTCTGGTGGAATCTTTTATGGGATGTTGTTAACGGATCCAATAACAGGAGCAATGTACGAGCTGGAAAATACAAATATCAATGCTAATTTAACACCTTACACAACTACAGTGCTAAATAGAGATGCGTTGATAAAAAAGCTGGAAGCGTATAATCATTAGTTTTAATGTGTGTCTAGTTGCTAAGATTTTAGCTCTGCTAAATTTGTGGGATTGAAATCTAGATTTCTACAAGAAAATTGTTTTATATTTTAAAATGTTATTTGTAAAAGAGTAAGTGTCTTATTAAGGTTCTAATATTTTGGTTTCAAAACCATCTATGCTTTTCGTGTTTTTCTCTTTCCAATAAGTCTCAATTTTTTCTGTTCCTTGTTTTTGAGCCCAATCTTTTAGTACGGTTCTGTCTTCTTTGTAATCCATAAATGGTACGGCATAACCACAAGAAGTCTGTACCAAGTCCACTTCCATTTCTATAATTTGTCTAGAACCAGGTGTTTCAGGAAACAAGTCAATAAATTGATGGTATTCAGCATCTCTTTGATGGTGTATTTTGGCAGTTCCATAGAGTCTTAAAATCAATGGTTTCCCTTCAAAAGCACAAAACATAATCGTCATTCTATTATGTTTTAACAAATGAGCAGCAGTTTCATTTCCGCTTCCTGTTAAGTTTAACCAAACTATTTTATTGTTATTAATGACTCTAAAAGAATCCATCCCTTTAGGTGATACGTTGACATTACCCGTGGAAGCAGCAGTTCCTACAAAAAAGATAGGCTGTTGTTTTATAAAAGTGATAAGTTCGTTGTTAAGGCTTTCTAGCTTTTTTCCCATAATACATATTTCTAAATGTAATATTACAAATAAAAAACAACCATAACAATATAGTATTGTTATGGTTGTTAAACTTGTTAAGATTTACTTTTTCTTTGGTGACAATTAACAAAGCACAAAACATACTCCGTAGTTTAGATTGAGTTTGCAGTACAGTATTTATATAAAAGTACTCATTTTTGATTTGAATATATTTTGGAGCACGTTTAGTTCTTGTTTGTATTTTAAATCTGTTCTTGAGGCGAAATACAACGTGTTTTCAGTTTTTACTTTTCCTTCCCAAACTAATTTTATTTCTTTTTTTGAAATAGCATCATGGCATAAAAAATCAGGAGTCAGAGCTAAACCTACTTCATTGCTTAGGCATCTGATAATTGAAGAAATATTTGGGAGAATGTAATTGGGTTTAAAAGCTGGTCTTTTGTTAAAGTTTTCAAACCAAAAACGTCTAAAGTGCTCCATCTCATTGGATGAACTGTACCAGATGTTTTGTTGAAAAAGAACTTCTAATTCTTTTAAATTGTTAACTTTTAAGGTTTTTTCTATTTCTCTAGTATCTGTTTTGGCACCAGCAATTAGAACAATTCTTTCTTTTGAGAAAGCAGTGTATGTAACTAGAGATTTTTTGTCAGTTTGTTTTCTAGGTGTAATGACTAAGTCTAAAATTCCGTTATTCAAATCTTTGATTAAATCTGTATGACTTCCAAATTTAGCTTCTAAGTCAAAAGTTAATTTTGAAATTTCAGGCTCAATAACAGATTGAAACATTTCTGAACACATACCCACGTGTATAGATGGATTTTTTTCTAATGTTGTTTTTTTAAAATGTTGTTCAGCTATTTCAAGTTTGTGAATGGCATCAATAATGTATTCGTATAAAAATTTTCCGTCTTCGGTAGGAATCATTTTTCTGGATGTACGCTCAAATAATTTTTTTCCAACATAAGATTCTAAAGCATTTAAATGTACACTAACTCCTGGTTGAGAAGAGTATAATGCAATAGAAGCCTTAGTAAGGGTACCATTTTCATAGATTTCTTTAAACGTTCTGTACCACTCTAAATTCACCATATCTATTATTTTTATAATACAAATGTATAAAATGTATTATTTTTTAAATACACATGGTAGATGTAATTTTGTAGCATATCAAAACAAAGACAAATGAAAAATATATTTGTAATTAACGGAGGGCATCCTTTTGGGCATTCTGGAGGAAAATTTAATGAAACTCTTTTTAAGAAAACTATTTCATATTTTGAATCCTTAGAAGGATTTACAATTGAGGCAACACAAGTAGGAGATGTGTATGACTTAAAAGAGGAGGTGAAGAAATTTAAGAAAGCAGATGTAGTTGTGTATCATACACCTGTTTGGTGGTTTCAAATTCCATTCGGTTTTAAAAAATACATTGATGAAGTTTTTACACAAGGTCATGAAAATGGAATTTATAAAAATGATGGTAGAAGTAGTAAAAATCCAGCTATCAATTATGGAACGGGAGGTCTAATGCACGGAAAAAAATACATTCTTACCACAAGTTGGAACGCTCCAAAAACAGCATTTACTTTAGAAAATGAGTTTTTTGATCAGAAAAGTGTTGATGAGGGAGCTCTATTTGGTTTTCATAAAATGAATGCTTTTACAGGAATGAAATTGCTGGCAACACATCATTTTCATGATATGGAAAAAAATGCAGATGTGCCTAAAGAGTTAAAAGAATACGATGTTTTTTTATGCAATGTAACCAAGCAATTAAATCAATAATATTCTTAATATATTGTCAACTTTTGAAGATATATTAATTTTGATGAAAAATAAGAAGGCTGTTTGATGGTTGTGCTCAAACAGCCAGCCTTATAGCTCTATTTTTTAAAATCTTCTTTCGTCAATCCGTTGTTAAATTTAATGTTAGACCAAGTTACATGTATCCAAGGTTCATTACTAACGTTGGCATTCCAAGTAGATTTTTTGTATTGACGTTGGGTTGGCAACCACATTCCATCTACATGTTCGTATTTTAATTGCATTAAATTGGGAGTGTCTAGAACACCATAATCAGCAACAGTAAAAAGAAATTGATCTACCAGCAAAGTTTTGCTGTTGATGTATACTTGGTAAATATCTGTAGGTTTCCCATCGGTAGCGGTAAACGTAATTTTTACAATATTGTATTCTGTTTCGTTTATTGTTTCTTTTCCTATAAATTTATAATTAACACCAGGGTCTAGCAATTTTTGAAACATAGCAAACCAGTAAAAGTTGGTAGGCCTTTTAAAAGCAACTTTTTTCAATCTTTTTGGGTCATTTATAATTTTACCTTGGTGTTTTAGCCAATATTTATGACCATCGAATCCTTGTTCTATTTCACCCTCAAGGTCAGGAAAAGTTCGTTGATGATGTTGATACAATCCATAAGACAATTCGCCGTTAAACATGTATTTTTCAGTAGAAATGTCAGAATTTCCATTGGGTGTTTGATACGTGTAAGTATATACAACGTCTTTTTTGTTTAAAAGAGCAGAATAATCCCCCACTTTATTTACCATGTTGTATATCAATTCGTGCCCTTTGTTTTCAAAAATTTCAGCAGTTTTTGGCTGTGATTTTGATGATTGTTTGGTGTTGCATGATAGTATAAAAAGGCTGAAAATGGCAATAATCCATTGGTTGAAATTCATTTGAAGATATTTTTCGGTTAGTAGCTATTTAATGATTTTTTTTTCAAAAAGAATTTAAAAATAGGATAGTATTATTTCTGTTAGCATACACAACTACAATAAACAAAATATATTGTGTTTATTGCTGATGATATTGAATTTGTTGCTTTGATTTTTCAAAAAAATATATAAATAATTAAGATGTGTTACTAGTTGTGTTTTTTATCCAATCCATTTGGTTTATTTAAGCTTAAAAGGTTGAGGTAGACTGGAAAATATTTATAGATAACACTGCTTCTAGAGATCTTTATTTGTTATAAACTTATTGTTTTTTTGTGAGTTTTTATAGTGTTCTACAATCAAGTCTAGAGGGTTGTTTATTTTTTTGAAAGCTTCACTTTGTACATGAGTGTAAATCATGGTGGTTTCTGGTTTGCTATGTCCTAATAAGGTTTGTATGTATCTAATGTCTGTTCCGCTTTCTAACAAATGAGTGGCATAGCTGTGTCTTAATGTATGTGGAGTAATTTTTTTATTAATTTTTGCATTCAACTTGTATCGATGCAAAAATTTTCTAACACTACCAGCAGAATATTGTTGGTTGAGGGTTTCATTTTCTATCAAATAAGTTGTGGGCTGATATGTATTTAAATAGTTGTTCAACATTGGTAAAATACTATTTGCTATGGGAACATATCTGTCTTTTCTACCTTTGCTCATTGTTATTTTTAGCAAATTTCTGTCAAAGTCTAAATCATGTAATTTAAGGTTGATCAATTCTCCTATTCTCAAACCCGATGAATACAATAAGGTAATACAAACTCTATGTTTTAGGTTTTTTGCGACTTGAATCAATCGTAAAACTTCTTTTTTAGAAAGTACATTTGGCAATTTTTTATCTTTTCTGGGAGCAAACGTTTTAAAATCTAAAACAAATTCCGCCTTAATAAAATCCAAATAATGATTCATGGCAGATACAAATTGTCTGTGAGTACTAATAGAACTTTTTTTAGGTACAAGTACATCTTCTATAAATTGCTCAATCTCCCTAATATCTTTAAGAATTGTTTTTTTGTTGTAAACTAAAAATTCAGCGACCATAAAACTGTAAGTTCTTAGTGTACTTTCACTAAAACGTTTGCCTTTTAAATATTTGTAAAAATTATTAGCGACTGTTTTTTGTTCTTCGTTTAATTGTGCTTTGATACTTGTTTTTTGAACTGTAGGAGTAATGGCATTGGTTTTGTTTTTCAAATTTTGATAATCAATAAAAGCATAAGGGCTTAACTGATTGTAAAAAGAAGAAAGAGAAAACTCGTCAGATTTTGCGTACCAACATTTTAAAGAATTAGACCATTTAGCTCCAAAACTTTGGATGAGGGCTTTCAGTTGTTCATCATATACAAACTGAATCAAAACAATTGCTTGTTTTTTGTGTATGGCAGATTGTAAAATAATTTTCTTTTTCATGATAAGTTTAAGATACTAAACTTATTACAAAATTTAAAGATAAAATTTCTGAAAGAAAAGTAAGAAAAAATCAAAGAAGGAAAGTTGTTTAAATATTCTAAAAAGACACAAGCCTTATGTGTGTCTTTTTAGAATATTAAGAATGAAATTTTTTATATAAAATTTAAAGAATCAAAAGATTTTCCCATTACTTTTTTAGGGTCAGCTTCTAGCCATTTTTCCAATACGGTGGCATAGACTTGTCTAAAATCAATTTCGTATTTTATATCTCCGTTGTTGTCTAAATTACTCAAATCGGCTACATTGTTATACGCTCCAGGTTTTTTTAGGTTTTCTGTCAGTACAAACAAGTTGTTTGCGGCTCCATGATCGGTACCTGCACCTGCATTTTCTTCTACACGTCTACCAAATTCTGAAAATACCAAAATTAAAGTGTCTTTAAAAGTATCGTTTTTTTTCAAATCGTTTACAAAAACTTCTAAACCTTCAGAGAGAATGGTCATCAATTTTTCGTGTTTGGTGGTTTGATTTACATGAGTATCAAAACCTCCCATAGAAACATAATAAACTTTGGTTTCTAAATTGGCATTGATAAAATCTGCTGTAGTGGCCAATTGTTTACCTAAAATATTGTTAGGATAGGTAGTGGTTGACGTATAGGTTTTTGAAGTTTGGTGAATGTATGATGCAGAAGATTCTGCTTGAATCATTTGTTTGTACAAATAGCCCAAGTTGTCTTCGCTCAAATGTTCATCTTCATGATGTTTGTTTAGTACTTTTTTGAAAAATGGATCGTTGGCATTTCTATACAGCATTTTAGGATCAAAAGCAGCAATTCCACTTTTATCAGCACCTTTTAAAGCTAAAGACAATTTGTTACCTACATCTATAGCTATGTGAGATTCCTGTTTGTAGGCATCTAAATAATTTCCCAACCATCCTGTAGATTTGTACTCGTTGGCATCGGTTGCAGTTTGCCATATGTCAGCAGATCTAAAATGAGATCTTACAGGATTTGGATATCCTACGTTGTTAATGATGCTTAAATAACCGCTATCGTATAGATTTTTTAGCGGAGACATATAGTCTGGTAGGGCCAATTCATTATTTAAGTGCAACAAATTTTTATAATTGATGGCTATTTTAGGTCGTTTTTTGTAATACAAATCATTTCTAAAAGGAACAACAGTATTCAATCCATCGTTACCACCAGAAAGTTGAATAACCACCATTTTTTTATGTCCTAATTTGTGTTTGGGAACATTTTCAAAAGCTCTTACAAAACTAGGAACAAATAGCATTCCACTAGCTAAGGAACTGTTGATGATAAAATCTCTTCTTTTCATGATTCTTAGTTTTTAGCACATTTGATATTCTGGTAAAGACATTAATGTAATACAGAATTCTCTAGCAGTGTGGTTGTTTATTGTTGAAATGATTTGTTCTGTGTTAGATGATAATTGAGTTCCTAACAACACTTGCTGCCAGTCTTTTAGCGATGTGTTTTTATGCTCCTTGTTAAAGTGCTGCCAATCTACAGTTGTGGTAATATAGTAAGCTTTGTTTTTTTTGCGTTTGTTGATGATTTCAAAATCATCTTCAAATTCAGATTCCGCTTCTAGTTCAATTGCTTTTTGTTGCGCAATGGTAGAAACCAATTTGAGTCTTAACATAATTGTGTTGGCATCTATCCATTGTTTATTTCCTGGCCAACCAGCCACATTGGGAGGATAAAGTAATTTTTGACCTAAATTGTATTGTAAATATTGGAAATATTTGTCTTTTTTAAATTCAAAAGGAATTACGTTGTGAATACCAACCAAAAGTTCTACAGGCGATTTTATTTTTACATTTCTATTTCTGTCATCATAAAACCAATCCGAAGTTAATACAAACCTCATCAGTTCGTCTATCTGATAATTTTTTCGGAATACCCTTGCCATTTTTTTGATGTGCTTTTTGTTGGGTTCTGGGTTTACAAATTCTTTGTATATTTTTTCAGAAATAAATAAAGCACACTGTTTGTTTTCTAGAATAATATTGATGATATCTGTTCCATCAAAATTACCTGTTTTTCCCATAAAGTTTTTTTCACCGTCATCGTGTTGTCTTTCTCTAAAAACAAACTTGGTTTTGTCAGAAGACCAGCCTGTAAAAGCTCTTGCAGATTCTTGTATGTCTTTTTCTGTATAGTGCCCTACACCAAGGGTAAACAACTCCATCAACTCACGAGCATAGTTTTCGTTAGGGTGTGCCTTTTTGTTTTGTTGATTGTTTAAATAGCGAATCATCATTGGGTTCTTAGAAATAGCAACCACAAAATCTTTAAAATTACCTAAGGCATAATTTTTTAGAACAGCAATGTATTGTTCTGTTTGTAAAGCATTGTTGCTTGAACATACAAAATGATTGGCCCAAAATAAGGTCATTTTTTCTCGTAACAAACTATTGGTATTATACAGTTGTTGGTACCAATCCATGTTTAATTGTATCACTAATTTTCTATGTTCTCTTTGTAGTAACATTCGTTCTTCTCTATTTTTAGAATCAAATTTTTCCAACCCTTTTATTCTTATAGGATCAACCTTTAGAGGGGTTGTTTTATCGGATTCTTCAAAAAGAATTGCAACATTTTTTTCTGTAGAATGTTTGCTTAATATTGCTACTTGTTGTGGTAATATGCCAAAACCAACTCTGTTATATAAATGAATAAGGTGTGGATGTTTCATAAGATAGCATAAATTAGTTTTCAAGAATTAGACTGTCTAATTTAGTAAAAGTTTAATGGGTTGCGTCTATTGTTGTTAATTGTGTTTTGTTTTTGGTTTTTTTTTGATAATAATAGTTGTTTTGATGAGGTTTTTAGAAGTGAGTTGATTTCTCTTTATAAAAGATAGCCTAGTCTACAATATATTTCTATTGGTCTTAAAAAAAGAAGAGATTGTCTATTGTGTTAGGATTGTTAATGCTTGATTACTTAATTTTAGTTGTTCATAGAAAACAGTAAAGATGCAACGTATTTTAAATAAAAATTACATAACCCCATTGATCCATATTGCACTATGGGGTTTGGTGTTTTTTTGGCCTTTTATTATGGTGCAAGAAAAAGTAAATATCAATAGAGTAATTGTAAGAAATTGGTTGCCATCTTTTAGTTTGTTGGTCATTTTTTATGTGAATTATTGGTGGTTGGTAGATGCTTTTTTCTTTGAAAAAAAGAAAAGATGGTTTTTAGCTTGTAATGTGTTTTTGTTGTTGGCTTTTTTAGTTTTTTTAGAACAGACAATCTCTTTGTTTCATAACGATTTTCCGGAAAAGGTTGCGATGTTTAAAAAAAAGAGAGGCATTATGATTTCTAGCATACAAATGCTTGTGCCGATGATTCTTACTATTGGAATGTGTGTAGGAGTGAAGCTTAGCGATCAATGGAAAAAAAAGGAATTGATTTTAGAAAAAATAAAGAAATCTCAATTAGATTCTGAAATCAAATATTTACGACATCAAATACAACCACACTTTCTATTCAATACCTTAAATAATATTTATTCTTTGGTAGATAGTGCTCCAGGTATGGCCAAAACATCCATTCATAGCTTGAGTAAAATGATGCGGTATTTATTGCACGATTCTAATGACAATAGAGTGTCTTTGACCAAAGAAATTGAGTTTTTAGAACGTTTTATAGATTTGATGAAATTAAGAGTTGCCAACCATTTAACTTTAGAAACTAATTTTCCAATCATCAACCAACCCATACAAATTGCTCCGTTATTGTTATTGTCTTTTGTAGAAAATGCTTTCAAACACGGAATTAATGCTACGCAACCTAGTTTTATCAAAATCAACTTAACAATAGAAGAAAATAAAATTCATTATACAGTAGAGAATTCATCTTTTCCAGAAAAAAATAGTGCAACAGATTCTGGGGTAGGTTTGAGCAATTTAAGAAAAAGATTGAGTTTATTGTACACAGACAAATATGAGTTGTTTGAGGGGGAAAAGAACAACGTGTACACAGCCAAATTAACCATTAATTTTAAGGAATAATGATAAAGTGTTTGTTGGTAGATGATGAGCCTTTGGCTTTAAATGTTTTGGAAGGGTATGTAGAAAAAACGCCCTTTTTAGAATTGGTAGCCAGATGTAATAGTGCTATTGAGGCCATTCAGGTGTTGGAAACACAAGAGGTAGATTTGGTGTTTTCAGACATTCAAATGCCCAATTTAAATGGGATGGATTTCTCTAAAATGCTAATTCATAAAAACATCAAATTAGTATTTACTACTGCTTATGAACAATATGCATTAGAGGGCTATAAGGTAAATGCTTTGGATTATTTATTAAAACCTTTTGATTATTCAGAGTTTTTCTCAGCAGCAAACAAAGCAAAAACTGAAATTATGGGAGCTAGCTCTAAAATACTAAATAGTGGAGTCTCTTATAAAGATGATTATCTGTTTGTAAAATCAGATTACAAGTTGGTTAAAATTGTATTAAAAGATTTGATTTACATAGAAGGATTAAAAGATTACGTAAAGTTTTATACTGTAAATTCAGAAAAACCTATTCTGTCTTTAATGAGTATGAAGTCATTAGAAGAAGAGTTGACTAAGAAAAATTTTATGAGAATTCATCGTTCTTTTATTGTGAATTTAGACAAAATAACTACGGTAGAACGCAATCGCATTATTTTTGGTAGTAAGTACATTCCCGTTTCAGAAAAATACAAAGACAATTTTCAGCAATATTTAAATTCCGATTTATCCCATTAAAGAAAAGTAATGGGGAATACATCTATAAAATAAGCCAGTTGGTCTACTTTGTTTTAGTGAGGCTTTTGATTTATACATCTTTGAGCTTGTAAATTAATAGTCACTAAAAAATAGATTTTATGAAAACCCTCATTTATACCTGTGTTTTACTTTTTAGCACGGGATTGTTTGCTCAGAATAGCCAAGGAAAAGCTTTTTACATCATAAAAAATCAGCCGAATACAGACTTCATGAAAGGTAGAAAAATACCTGAAGGAGCTAAAGAGAGAATTAAAGAGATGCAAAATAAATTGTCCGTAAAAAACTATGTACTGACTTTTGAGAAAGACATTTCTTTATTTGAAGAGTTGCAAGATAATAGTCAAGAAGTGCCTTCAGATCCAAGAAGAGGAATGATGCAATTGATGATGAGTCAGAACAGCGGAACTGTATATAAAAATATAGCTACAAAAGAGTTGGTAGCTCAAAAAGAAATTTACGACAAGCAATTTTTAATCAAAGACAAACTACAAGATTGGGCTTGGGAAAAGGGAGATGAGGTAAAAATGATTGGAAGTTATACTTGTTTTAAAGCTAGCACAAGCATTACTAAAACATTACCAGCAAGAGGTGATGAAGAGGAAAAGGAAATCAGCATACCTATTACGGCTTGGTACACAATAGAAATACCTGTAAGCCATGGACCAGAAATGTTTTGGGGATTGCCAGGGTTGATCTTAGAAGTACAGGCTGGAGATAGAGTTTTGGCTTGTTCTAAAATTGAATTGGGAGGACAAGACTTGGAAATAGAAGCACCTAGCAAAGGAAAAAAGATAAGCTTAGAAAAGTACGAAATCACTTTGGCAAAAAAAGCGCAAGAGGTAAAAGAAATGATGGAGAGTAGAAGAAGAGGTGGTGGCGGACCAGGAGGTAGAAAATAGATTTAAGAGAAAAATATGAAAACATTATATAAAATAACGTGGTTGTTCTGTTTGTTTGCGTTTAACAGTTTTGCACAATCCATAGATGTGACCGGAGTCATCAAAGATGATGAAGGACAAGTTTTAGAATCCGCAAGTGTAATTGCTCTTACAAAGGACACTAACAAATTAGAGGCTTATTCTATTACAAGTGCACATGGTAAATACAGTATTTCTTTAAAGCAAGGAAGTTTGTATAGTTTAAAAGTAAGTTTTGTGGGTTTTGCTCCCACTACGTACGAATTGGATTTGAGAACAGAAGTTAATGATCTTGTAAAAGACTTTAGTTTGTCAAAAGACATTAATACTTTAGATAAAGTGGTGTTAACATATGAAATGCCAATAAAAGTACAAGGAGACACTATTATGTATGCTGCCGATTCTTTTAGCAACGGAACAGAAAAAAAATTAGGAGATATTCTTAAAAAATTACCAGGAGTAGAGGTAAATGACGATGGCCAAATAGAGGTAGAAGGAAAGCAGGTGCAGAAGGTAATGGTTGAAGGAAAAGACTTTTTTGACGGAGATTCTAAATTGGCGGTAGAAAACATTCCATCTAATTCAATTGATAAAATTGAAGTGCTGAAAAATTATAGTGAAATCAGTCAATTGAGAAATGTAACCAATAATGAGGATAACATTGCAATTAACATCAAGTTAAAATCAGGGAAAAAGAATTTTTGGTTTGGAGAAATCACTGCAGGTGGTGGTTTGGATAGTAGGTACATTGCACATCCTAAATTGTTTTACTACAGTCCAGAAAAGAGTTTGAATGTAATTACAGACATCAATAACATTGGTGAAATACCTTTTACCAGAAGAGACTATTTTAGCTTTACAGGAGGTTTTAAAAATGCATCTAGAGACAGTGGTACTTCTCTAAATTTAACGTCTGATAACTTAGGGTTTTCATCGTTAATGGGAAACAGAGCCAATGATGTTTTGACCAAATTTGGAGCTTTAAATTTTGATTACAAAGTAAATGAAGGTTTGGATGTAAGTGGTTATTTTATCTATTCCAATACGGATATAGACATGTTCCAAAAAACAATGTTGACTTACAATGATGGTTTGGTAGAGAGTAGAGACAATACAACCAATCAAAACAATCATATTGGGTTGGGTAAATTTAGTGCTCTGTACAAACCGCATGAAAATTTTCAGTTGGATTATGATTTGTTTTTAAAAGTATCTAAGCAAGAAGAAGAAGGGGAATTAAAATCTTCTTTTTCAAACGTAGAAAATAACATCAATAGTTTTAAAAATGATGAGCCCTTTTCTATTCAACAAAATGCAAATATCAATTATACATTAAACGAAGATCATATTTTTTCTAGTGAACTTCAGTTTTTATTGTCTAAAGAACAACCTTTTTACAATGCAACTTTTCTAGGATTGGGAACAGATCCATCTTCAGATAATTTGCCGTTTTCTACTTTGTTTCCGTATGAAAATGGACAAGAAGATTACAGTATCAATCAAGACAAAACAATAGAGACTACGAAGGCAGATGCTAAAGTGGATTATTATTATGTAATAAGTCCTTCGAGTAATATAAATGTTACTGTGGGGAATGTTTGGACCAATCAAATTTTTGATTCCTCTATATTTCAAGTCTTAGACAGCGGTATTGAAAATGAATTTACATCAAATGAATTTAATAATGACGATGTAAGATATACATTTTCAGACGTGTTTTTAGGATTGAAGTACAAAGTAACTTTAGGAAAATTTACGTTAACTCCAGGATTGATATTGCATAATTATGGTGTGACAAACGAGCAGTTGGGAGTTACAAATTCAACCAACGAAACATTGCTTTTGCCTAGATTGTATGCAAACTTTCAAATAAAAAAATCAGAAAGTCTTCGTTTTACATATTCTAGAACAGCAGAGTATGCGGATGTAAATACAATTGCAGAAGGTTATGTATTTAACAATTATAATTCTTTATTTCAAGGAAATGGAGGAATTCAAAATGGATTGTATGAAAATTTTAAACTGAGTTATTATAGTTTTAGTCTGTACAGTCATACCAATATTTTTGCTTCGTTAAATTATTCTAAAAAGAAAGATGCTATTAAAAATGATGTGATTTTTACTCAGATCAACAGAGTTTCTACTCCAATTAATTCTAGCCAAACAGATGAAACTTTTTCTGCCAATACACGTTGGGAAAAAACATTTGGAAAGATAAAAGCGAATGCTAAAGGGAATTTAAATTTTTCTAAGTTGTATAATATTTTTGAAGGAACTCAAAGCAAATCTGAATCCTTTACACAAAACTATACAGGTAGTTTGCTAACCAATTTTAAAAACTGGCCAAACTTTGAGGTTGGGTATCAGTACACGGTTAACAAGTACAACAATGTAAATGCTGAAAATACTTTTTATACAAGCAAACCTTTTGCAAATTTAGAATGGTTGATGTTTAAAAGTTTTACTTTAAAAGCAGATTATGATTGGTACAATTACACCAACCAAGACGATACTATAGATAATAAATATTCTTTTTTAGATGCGAGCATAGCTTATCAAAAGAAAGACACAAAATGGGAATATAAATTAGGAGTAACCAATTTACTGAACACAAAATCGATCAATAATGATAGTTTCAATCAAAATTATTCAAGTACCAACCAGTATTATGTTCAGCCAAGATATTTAGTTCTTAGTGTTAAATACAATTTGTAAAAAAAATAAGCAGGTAACAATCTAAGCTACAGTAGACTAAATTAAATGTTAAATTAGGATGAAAAAAAGGTAGATTTTATGTTGCGTACAATACTGTTATTGCCTATCTTTGCAATCCAAATCGCGGGATAGAGCAGTAGGTAGCTCGTCGGGCTCATAACCCGAAGGTCACTGGTTCGAGTCCAGTTCCCGCTACTAAAAAAACACTTCAATTTTGAAGTGTTTTTTTTTGATTCAAACTTTTGTGTAATTGTAAATGATAAATTCTGGTTAACAGAACTGAGAATTAGTTTAGCATTGCTTGTTAATAGAAAAGCAGATACATGTGGTTGTTATGCCTAAGAACTAAAAACCACCAGAAATGGTGGTTTTTAAAATTTGGGAATAGACTATAATATTAGGTGTTTTTAAAGATGTATTTAAAACTTAGCATTACGTATTGTTTTAAAACATCGTATGTGTAGGTAGAATTTCTACTCTCTGTCAATCTTCGGGTGGTGTTGTTGTATTGGTTTAGAATATTGAAAACGGTTAGTTTTAGTTTTGCTTTTTCTGGAACCAAACTGTAGTTAGCTGTAACGTTCCAAACCAAAGATTGTTTTCCATAACCTTCTTGAAATTTAGGGTTTAAATTGTACTGCATTTGATTGAATAATGTGAATCTTTTAGGAGCAAATGTGGTAATGTCTAACCCAAAAGTATGCTGTATGTTAGACTGATCTTGTATAACATCGGTATCGTATTTGGTTTCGTCTAAAAGTAATCTATAACTAGGAGAAATTTCTAAAATATCATTGTAGTTCAATTCAGAATAGAAAGAAGGAGAAAAGGTAACGAAATCACTTTTAAACAGCACGTCATTTATGTAATGTGTGTTTTCTCCCATACTAGCATACCATTTTAGTTTGAAATTGTAAAACAACGGCGATTTTTTATAATCTTTAGAAATACTTCCATTCAGATTGTATTTGTTATTGTCGCTATTATTAATGTAGGTTCTAGTGGTAACCAAATCTTCGTCTACGCTTGTTTTGTCAATAATTTTGTCAGTAACATTGGTATAGCTAAATCTATTAAAGAAATAAATTTTACTCTTTTGGTTAAATGTTCGAAAATTGATACTTAACAAATGTTCTAGCTCTCTTTTTAAATCGGGGTTCCCCATATTAATTTTTAGCGGGTTTGAATTGTCAGTAATAGTTATCAATTCGTTGTTTCTAGGAATGATGCTCTTTGTTCTATAACTAGCATTGATTGCGGTACCTCTTTTGATGGCATAGCGAAATTTTGTAGAAAACAGAAAATCATCAAAGCTTTTTTTCAAACCAAGATCTCTATTCAGTTCATTGTTTTCAAGATTTGTTTTTAAATTGCTAGCCTTTATATTGTAAAAAATAGATTTACTTCTGTAGTCGTAAGAAATTTTATGTTCTTTTTTGGTTACGTCTATTAGTTGGTTAAAAGTCAAACCATCATTTAGAGTAAGTGTGTTTGCATCAGTATCATAATCATAAACTTCTTTACTTTCTTCTTTGTCTTCTGTTTTGTAAGAGTACTCGTAAGAAATCGTATTTCTTTTTAAAAATCGTTGGTTGTATCTAATTGTATTCCCGATGTTAGTGTCAAATCTTTTTTGTGACAATTGTTGATTTCTAAATACATCTCTAGGGTTGTTTCCAAAAATATTGGTTGTAGATATGTTGTTAGAATTTGCATTAAAGCTATAGTTAGAAGTTGCAATTTGATAACTAATAAATGAGTTTAGTTTTTCAAATTTATAAACGGCATTGATGCTAGATTTTATGTTTTGAGTGGTTTGACTTTGGTTGTAAGAACTGTTAATTTGATTGACTAGTTCACCTTCTTCGTCTTTGGTTTCTTTGTCACTTTTTCTGTCAAAATCACGGTCTTTGTAAAATATATTTGCATTGGTGATCAATCTAAAGTTTTTGAAAACATTGTTGGTTAATTTTAGCTCACCATTGTGCGTGTTTTGTTGTGTTATATCGTCGGAATTCTCTATGCTGTAGTTGATTGAGTTGGGAATCAACCCTTTTTGATCTATTCTAGTACCCTTGTCGTATTCTGTATTAGAAAACATGTAGTTAAAGTTTACCTTATCTCCACCGTCTAATTTGTCAGAATAGTTAAGTCCTACATTGTTTTCTGTTTTAATAGCTTTAGACTTGTCTAAGTTGCTATCTGAGTCATCATCATAACTAAAATTGTTTTTGTTTACGTTGTTGCTAAAAGCAAGCAGTGTAAATAAAGATTTTTCTTGCATTCTGTTTACAACAGCGTTGGCTTCGTATCTATTATTGCTTCCGTAACCACCCGTGGCATTTCCAAAAATATTTCCATTGTCTTTTTTCTTTAGAATAATATTGATGGTTTTTGCTTCCTCTTCACTTTCGGTTCCTGTAAACTCTTCTTCGTCACTTTTGGAATTGGTGATTTCTATTTTTTCAATAATATCTTTTGAAATAATTTTCATAGCAACTTTAGGATTGTTGCTGAAAAACGGTTCTCCGTTCACTAAAATACGAGTAACATCAATTCCGTTTACTTGTATGGTTCCATCATCATTGTCTATAGAGACTCCAGGTAGTTTTTTTAGCAAATCTTCTGCAACAGCATCTTCTTTGGTTGTAAAAGATCCAGCGTTGAATTGCATGGTATCATTTTTCATTAAAATAGGAGGCTTGGCAGTAATCACAATTTCGTCCAAACTTTCGGTAGATTCGTGTAGAATTATCTCGCCTATATCTAAATGAGAATTGTTTAATGGAATGGCTTTTTTGTAGGTAGTAAATCCAATGTAAGTAATTACTAAAGAAATTTCGGTTTGATCTTTTAAATCGGTTTCTATTTGAAATTTACCGTTTTCATCTGAAAATCCATAACCCAACAAACGATGGTTTTTAGTTTCTTCTATTTGTATAGTAGCAAAATCAATAGGTGTTTTGGTTGCTTCATCAATAATAGTTCCTTTAACTTCAATTTGTTGCGCATAACTAAGGATGCTCCCAAGAAACAGTAGACCTGTTATCAGGATTTTTCTAGTTTTTAGTGTCATGGTTAGTTTTTGATATAGACTATGACTCCAAAAAAGAGTGAAAGTTTAATCAAAGGCCATTTTTATTGATTTTTTTCCAATTATATTTAGAAATAACTTGTGATTTGTTAAGGGTTAGAATTCCAGGATTGGCTCTACACATTGTTTTTATTGTTGTGGCATCGCAAAATAGAATTTCAAAAGGTAAGTTATTGTTTGCAATGGTTTCATTCATCAAACTAGAACTGCTGCTAGAAACTCCATAAACTAAATATCCTTTTTCTTTAGCTTGTTTTGCATGTGTTACAATGGCTTGCCAAGCTCCTTTTTCTGAATGCTCTAATTCATTGGCTACAATCAACATTACTTTGGGTGCGTTTAAAATAATTTCTGTCAAATCATCACCGTTGTCAGATTCTAAATAAAAATCATGAACAGGAGGCAATTCACCATCGTCTTTGTATTCCATTCCTTCTCGTATGTTTTTTCCAACAGCATACGGTCTAAAATCAATCAAAGGCAAATACGTCAACGCATCGTAAACCACGTATAAAGAGGCAAATAAAGATAAGAATAAAACCCATTTGTTTGCTGTTTTAGAAACAATAGGTTGAATGTGTTTTTGTTGGAATAGCATGAAAGCTATTAAGAAAATGAAGATTACATTTTTGTAAAAAGTTTCCCATGGACTCAATGTTACAGCATCTCCAAAGCAACCACAATCCGTTACTTTGTCATAAAAAGCAGAATACCAGGTTAGGAATAGAAACAAGGTGGTAATTCCAAACAAACTCCAAAGTGTAGTTTTAGTTTTAAACCCTAATAGTAGAGAAATTCCCAAAAGTAATTCAACCAGAATCAATAAAATGGCAAAAGGCAACGCGTAGGGAATTAAAAATTCTAAATTTAGAACATCGGCACCAAAATATTCTTCAAATTTATATGCAGATCCAAGTGGATCTACCAATTTTACAAAACCCGAAAAAATAAACAAAGCTCCTGTAAAAATTCTAAACAATTGAGTGATGTATTTCATGGCTTATAAAGTTAGGTGAATCAAAGCAAAAACAGCATAATTGATCATGTCTTGGTAATTGGCATCAATTCCTTCGGAAACCAATGTTTTTCCCTGATTGTTTTCTATTTGTTTTACGCGTAATAATTTTTGTAGAATTAAATCTGTTAAAGAACTCACACGCATATCTCTCCAAGCTTCTCCATAATCATGATTTTTATTCATCATCAATTCTTTGGTGATTTTGATGTGTTTTTCATACAGTTCAACTGCTTCTTTAGTTTCCATATCGGGCTGATCTGCAATTCCTTTTTCTATCTGAATCAATGCCATGACACAGTAGTTGATAATACCTATAAATTCAGAAACTTCTCCTTCATCAACTTTTCTAATTTCATTTTCTTGTAATTGTCTAATGCGTTGAGCTTTGATAAAAATTTGATCTGTTAAACTAGGCAATCTCAAAATTCGCCATGCACTACCATAATCACTCATTTTTTTGGTAAATAAACTTTGAGAGGTCACTATTATTTTATCGTATTCTTTATCTGTGTTAGACATTGCGGGTGTATTTTTTTGAGTATTTTCGATATCGAAAACGAATTTAATAAACAATTACCAAACGCTTAACTAAAGACAAAAGTATTTTGAAAATCAACCCTACAATTCAGTGCAAAGGAAAATTAGTCGATTTGTCAACACCAAAAGTGATGGGGATTTTAAACATTACTCCAGATTCTTTTTTTGATGGAGGAATGTATAAAGATGAGAAAACTATTTTACATCAAGTAGAAAAAATGTTGAGTGATGGTGCTACTTTTATTGATGTTGGTGCATATTCTTCTAGACCAGGAGCCAAACATATTTCTGTTGATGAAGAAATCAATCGTGTTGTTCCTGTGGTTCAATTGTTAATACAACATTTTCCAGAGATTTTCATTTCTATAGATACGTTTCGTAGTCAAGTAGCCAGAAAGTGTATTGAGGCAGGGGCTTGTATGATAAACGATATTTCTGGTGGAGATTTGGATGCTGAAATGTTTACAACAGTTGCAAATTTGCAAGTACCTTATATAATAATGCACATGCAAGGGAACCCACAAAATATGCAAGAAGCACCAGTTTATAAAAATGTAGTTACAGAAGTGTTTTATGAATTGTCTAAAAAAGTTGAAAAATTAAATACTTTACATGTGCATGATGTGATTTTAGACGTAGGTTTTGGTTTTGGGAAAACTTTAGAGCATAATTATGAGTTGCTCAAAAACTTAGATTATTTTCAAGAAATGGAATTGCCTCTGTTGACAGGAATCTCAAGAAAATCTATGCTGTACAAGCCCTTAAATATTTCTCCACAAGAAGCTTTGAATGCTACTACAGTTGCCAATACTATTGCTTTGCAAAAAGGAACTCAAATTTTACGTGTTCACGATGTAAAAGAAGCTGTAGAAGCAGTTAAACTTTTTAGGTTGATAGAGAATGTGTAAATTCTCGACTGCGCTCGAACACCTTGGTCATCGAGCGGAGTCGAGATGTTTTTTTTGTTGATAATAAATCTGTTTTTATTGAAAAACGATAAAAATTTATTGTTTTGTTGTTTTTCATTAGTATGTTTGTGGTGCTGATAAAAACTAAATTGTTATGAAAAAAAACACACTTCTTAAAGTAGCTATCGTTATTTGTAAAATTATTCGCGTATCGTATATTGTCATTTTTTTAATATTTACAGGAGTATTTGTGCATCTACAAATGAATCCATCTTCTTATGAAAAAGTGAAGTTTAATATTGAAACGGTGGATGATGGAACTTTCTTACAATATAAATATTCGGATTATATAAAAGAAAAAGAAGGTTCTAGTCAGTCTCAAGAATTAACATTAGATAAAATGAAAATTAGTTCTTTGTATTTTAATTTTATAAAGACTTCGTTGTTATTTTGGTTTACTTTTTTATGTGTTAAAGAGTTTCAAGCAATTATAGAATCTGTTAAAGCAGTAAAAACTTTTCAAGAAAACAATGTGTTATCGTTTAGAAAAATAGGAAAATATTTATTGTTTATTTCTGTAATCACGATGTTTACTTATTATACTTTTAAAAATGGAGCAAGAATTTCATGTTCAGTTTCGTATAAGATTTTAGTTTTATCCTTAATCTCATATATTATGGCTGAGGTTTTTAAAGAAGGAAATAATTTAGAGGAAGGAAATAAACTAACTGTATAATCATGGCAATTATTGTAAACTTAGATGTGATGATGGCAAAGAGAAAAATGTCTTTGTCTGAGCTTGCAGAAAAAGTAGGAATAACTCTAGCAAACTTGTCTATTTTAAAAAATAACAAAGCCAAAGCCATTCGTTTTTCTACTCTAGATGCAGTTTGTGAAGCTTTAGATTGTCAACCAGCAGACATTTTAGAGTATAGAAAAGAATAAAACTATTTTAAATTTAAAATAGCCTTATTCTTTTTGTTTTTAAAATATTACCAAATCTTAACTCTTTTCTCCATCGGTAAATACATGCTGTCTTTTTCTGTAATATTAAATGCTTGGTAAAAAGCATCAATATTTAGTAAAGGCTGTGTAGCTCTATACATTCCAGGAGAATGTGGATCGGTTTTTACTCTAGTTTTTAAAGCATCGTCTCTCATTTTGGTTCTCCAAACATTAGACCAACTCATAAAAAAACGTTGATTTTGAGTATATCCATCAATATCTGCAATTGTTCCGTTTTTTGCAAGATGAATCTGTAAAGCATCAAAAGCAGCATTTACACCACCTAAATCTCCAATGTTTTCTCCTAAAGTGAATTTTCCGTTGATGAATGTTTCTGGTAAAACTTCAATGCTACTATATTGTGCAGCCAATTCTTCACCCAATACATTAAATTGCTCTAAGTCTTTTTCTGTCCACCAGTTCACTAAATTTCCGTCAGCATCATAATCAGCTCCACTGTCATCAAACCCATGAGAAATTTCATGACCAATCACAGCTCCAATTCCACCAAAATTGATAGCAGGATCCGCCTTAAAATCAAAGAAAGGTTTTTGCAAAATAGCGGCAGGGAATACAATTTCATTGTATGATGGATTGTAATATGCGTTTACAGTTTGTGGAGACATGTGCCATTCGGTTTTGTCAACAGGCTTGCTTAATTTTGCTATTTTTTCTTTAAAATTCCATTTGCTAATATTCTGAATATTTGTGTAGTAATCTCCTTCTTGTTCGGGGGATTTAATGTCTATAGCACTATAATCTTTCCATTCGTTAGGATATCCGATTTTAACGGTTACTTTTTCTAATTTTTCTTTTGCTTTTATTTTGGTTTGATTATCCATCCAAGTCAAAGCATCAATTCTAATTTTATAAGCTTCTATAAGTGTTGCTACCATATCTTCCATGATTTCTTTTGCCTGTGGAGGAAAATATTCTTTCACATATAATTTCCCTAAAGCTTCACCAATGCTATTGCTTACAACGTTCACAGCAATTTTTTCTTTAGGTTCTTGTTTTACAGCACCTCTAAGTGTTTTGCTATAAAAATTCCAATGTTCTGTTTCTATAGCTTCTGATAATTTAGAAGCAGCATTGTTTAAAATTGTCCATTGTGAATATGCTGTCCAGCTATCAACTTTGTTTTTGTTTAGAATTGTGTTTAAATCTTTAAAATAAGCTACATCTGATACTACCACAGAATCTAGTTGTTGAATTCCAATATTTTTAAAATGTTGTTCCCATTGTATAGCTGGAGATAATTTTTGAAGATCAGCAACACTCATTGGGTTGTATCTTTTTTTAGGGTCTCTACGAGCTACTTTATCCAATCTTGCAGCTGCCATTTCCGTTTCTAACGTTACTATATTTGTAGCCATTTTTTTAGCTTCATTTTCTTTAATCTCTAAAAACTGAAGCATTTTAACAATATGAGTCTCGTATTTTGCTTTTTTCTCTTTAGAATCTTTTTCTTCAGAAATGTAATAATCTCTATCAGGGAGTCCAATTTGCCCAGGCCCTACATACAGTACATTTTTATTACTGTCTTTGGCATCCGCACCAACGCTAACATAAAAAAAGTTAGCTTGACCTTTTGTTTGAGTTTCAGCAATATAATTTTGTAAACTGCTTAAATCTTTAATGTCATTGGTTTTTTTAATATTTTCTACAATAGGAAGCATTCCATATTTGTTTCTAGATGCTGTGTCCACAATTGTTTTGTATAAATTAATGGCTTTGGCTTCATCAGATTCTGGGTCTAAAGCGTTTGATTCAATAGTTTTATCAATTAAACTCAATACATTTTTATCTGTCAATTCTCTTAATTCATTAAACCCTCCCCACGTGGTTTTGTCATCAGGAATTTGAACACTGTCTATCCATTTACCATTTACAAATTGAAAAAAATCGTGTTTAGGACTTACCGTAGTATCTACGTAAGATAAGTTGATATTAGCGTATTGGTCTTTTGTAGCTTGTTTGTTTTGACAAGAAATAGCCAAAAGACTTGCTGCTAGAGCAGTCATTTTTATTTGATTCATATTTAAGAGGTGGTTTTTTTTCAAATATAACAATAGAGTAACTTTTATAAACTGAGATATCGTAGTTTCTATGTTTTTTGATGAAACCTCTATGCTTTTGAAAGAATATAAGTTTAAATGCACTCTAAGTACACGTTTAAAAGATCAAATTAGAAAACAAAAAAGATGCACTCATCATTCCCTAAATAATTCTTAATTTTAGCCTACTTAAAAAAAACAAGTCAAGTGTCAGATTATTTAGAAGGATTGAACCCGCCACAACGTGCAGCCGTTGAGCAAATGGAAGGGCCTATGATTATTATTGCCGGTGCAGGATCTGGAAAAACAAGAGTATTAACGTATAGAATTGCCCATTTGTTAAAAAATGGTGTAGATTCTTTTCAGATATTGTCATTAACTTTTACCAACAAGGCCGCTCGAGAAATGAAAGAGCGTATTGGAGATGTTGTAGGGAAAAGCGAAGCTAAAAATTTGTGGATGGGAACATTCCACTCCGTGTTTGCTAGAATTTTACGTTCCGAAGCAGACAAGTTAGGCTATCCTTCTAGTTTTACCATTTACGATTCCCAAGATACTCTTCGTTTGATGAATTCCATCATCAAAGAAATGGGACTAAGTAAAGAGCAATATAAAACCAAGGCAATTTTAGGTAGAATTTCTCAGTTTAAAAATAACTTAATCACTGTAAAAGCATATAGAAACAATCCTGAATTGATTGAAGCAGATACCATGGCCATGAGACCACAAATGGGAGCTATTTACAAAGCTTATGTAGATAGATGTTTTAAGGCTGGTGCTATGGATTTTGATGATTTGTTGCTTAGAACAAATGAATTGTTGGTTCGTTTTCCAGATGTGTTGTCTAAATATCAAGACAAGTTTCGTTATGTGATGGTAGATGAGTACCAAGATACCAACCATTCACAATATTTAATTGTACGAGCGTTGGCAGATCGTTTTCAGAATATATGTGTGGTGGGAGATGATTCACAATCCATTTATGCATTCCGTGGAGCCAATATCAATAATATTCTGAATTTTCAGAAAGATTATCCAGATGTAAAAACATTCAAATTGGAGCAGAATTATCGTTCTACAAACAATATTGTAGAAGCTGCTAATAGTTTGATAGAAAAAAACAAAACACGTTTAGACAAAACTATTTTTACCGCTAACGAAGCTGGTGGTAAAATAAAAATAATGCGTACACTTTCTGATGGAGAAGAAGGACGATGGGTGGCCAATTCTATTTTTGAAAATGCCATGAATCTTCAAATGACCTATGATGATTTTGCTATTTTGTACCGTACCAATGCACAATCTCGTGCTATGGAAGATGCCTTGCGAAAAAAAGGAATCAAATACAAGATTTTTGGAGGATTGTCTTTTTACCAACGTAAAGAAATAAAAGATTTACTGGCTTATTTAAGATTGTTGATCAATCCCAATGATGAAGAAGCTTTAAAGAGAGTCATCAATTATCCAGCAAGAGGTATTGGAGACACAACTATGGATAAGTTGACTGTTGCAGCCAATCATTACGGAAAATCTATTTTTGGAATCATTCAAGATTTAGATCAAACGGATATCAAAATTCAGGGAGCAACCAAAACCAAACTGAACAATTTTGCCATGCTGATAGAAAGTTTACAAATTTCTTCTCAAGCAAACAATGCTTTTGAAGTAGCAGACGAAGTGGTAAAAAGAGCAGGGTTAATCAAAGATTTACAAGCTGATGGGACTCCAGAAGCAGTGAGTAGAGTTGAGAATGTTCAAGAATTGTTAAACGGAATTAAAGATTTTATTGAAGAACGAAAAGAAGAGGATTTAGATGCAAGTTTGACTGCTTTTTTAGAAGATGTTGCTTTGGCTACGTCTCAAGATACTAAGGAAGATGATGAGCCTATGGTTTCTCTAATGACCATTCACTTGGCCAAAGGTTTGGAATTTCCATACGTATATATTGTGGGAATGGAAGAAACGTTATTTCCTTCTGCCATGAGCATCAATACTCGTAGTGAGCTTGAAGAAGAAAGACGTTTGTTTTATGTGGCATTGACAAGAGCCGAAAAGCAATGTTATTTAAGTTTTGCCCACACACGTTATCGTTGGGGGAAATTGGTAGATTGTGAATCTAGTCGCTTTTTAGAAGAAATAGACGAGCGTTATTTAGAACATTTGGCACCACAGCGAAATAAAGTAGTAGCCAATAGGTTTGTTGACAAAGGATTGTTTGATGAAGATGACATTCCTAGAGATAAAATTCGTTTTCGTAAGCCTGTTTCACGTTCTATCAGAAACAAAGAGCAGCCAACAGCAAAGAGCACACCATTTAAGCAACCTCAGAATTTAAGAAAATTGACTCCCAAGTTGGCAGAACAAACCAGTTCTACTACATCTCAAGATTTTAAAATAGGAAACAAAGTGAGTCATGCCAAATTTGGGCAAGGAGAAGTTGTTGCTATTGAAGGAAATGGAGTGAATGTAAAAGTTGAAGTGAATTTTGAAACGGAAGGAAAGAAAAAAATCTTACCTAAATTTGCCAAACTGAACATCTTAGAATAAAACTTTGCAAAACTAACAGGGAATATATTTTTCAATTAAAAGAATTAATTGTTTATTGCGTTACTGATTGATGGTGAGCTATTTTCGGCTGAAAATATCAAAAACCAACAAATAATACTTATTTTATAAAACAAACTATGGGTTTTGATTTAGAATACAATTCTGAAAGAAGCACTTTGATAATTCCTGAATATGGAAGACATGTACACAAATTAGTGGATCATTGTGTGGCTTTGGAAGATGATGAAGAGAGAGAAAAAATGGCACACGCTATTATAGATGTGATGGGGAATTTACAGCCTCATTTGAGGGATGTACCTGATTTTAAGCACAAGCTTTGGGATCAGTTATTTATCATCTCTAAATTTCAATTAAAGGTAGAGTCTCCTTACGAGAAATTAACACCTGAAGAAGTAAATGCCAAACCAGAACGTTTGGAATATCCGAAAGCAGCGAGTAAATATCGTTTTTATGGACACAACATTCAAACCATGATTGATGTTGCCTTGAGTTGGGAAGAAGGAGAGTTGAGAGAAGCGTTGATTTTGAATATTGCCAATCACATGAAAAAATGTTACCTAAACTGGAACAAAGACAATGTAGATGATGAGGTAATTTACAATCACTTAAACGAGCTTTCTAAAGGTAAAATAGACTTGAGAGGTTCTGAAGAGGAGCTGGCACAGAGTACAACCTTGTTGCGTAAGAGCAATTCAGGAAGAATGAATTCTCAACAAACTAAAAACAATTCTAATTCCAACGGAAGAAATAACAACCGCAAGCATAACAACAATCACACAAACAACAATCATAAGAATCGCAAATAATTAGAAGTTATGGCAACGTTTAAAGTAGAAGGTGGACACGAATTAAAAGGAGAAATTACACCACAAGGAGCTAAAAATGAAGTGTTACAAATTTTGTGTGCAGTATTATTAACTCCAGAAAAAGTAACAATTTCTAACATTCCTAACATTATTGACGTAAACAAGTTGATCTCTATCTTAGGAGATATGGGAGTCAAAGTGAATCAGTTAGATGCTCATACGTATACTTTTCAAGCAGACGAGATAAATATTGATTATTTAAGCTCAGAAGCATTTAAAGAAGATGGAAAAAAATTACGTGGCTCTATCATGATTGTTGGTCCATTGTTGGCTCGTTTTGGTAAAGGATACATTCCTAAGCCAGGAGGAGATAAAATTGGTCGTAGAAGATTGGATACACATTTTGAAGGCTTCATTAATTTAGGTGCTAAATTTAGATACAATAAAGAAGAGCATTTTTACGGTGTAGAGTGTGACAGATTGCAAGGAGCTGATATGTTGTTGGATGAAGCTTCTGTAACGGGAACGGCAAACATTGTAATGGCGGCTGTTTTGGCAGAAGGAGTTACTACTGTTTACAATGCTGCTTGTGAACCTTACCTACAACAGTTGTGCAAAATGTTGAACCGAATGGGAGCTAAAATTAGCGGAGTAGGTTCTAATTTATTGACGATAGAAGGTGTAGATAGTTTGGGTGGAACAGAACACAGAGTCTTACCAGATATGATTGAAATTGGATCGTGGATAGGAATGGCAGCAATGACAAGATCTGAATTGACCATTAAAGATGTTTCTTGGAAAGATTTAGGACAGATTCCTCGTGTCTTTAGAAAATTAGGAATACAGCTGGAAAAAAGAGGAGATGATATTTTTATTCCAAAACAAGATTCTTACGAAATTGAAAATTACATAGATGGTTCATTGTTAACTGTAGCAGATGCTCCTTGGCCAGGATTTACACCAGATTTGTTGAGTATTGTATTGGTGATTGCTACACAAGCAAAAGGAACGGTATTGATTCATCAAAAAATGTTTGAAAGTCGTTTGTTCTTCGTAGATAAATTGATAGATATGGGAGCCAAAGTAATTTTGTGTGATCCACACAGAGCTACTGTGGTAGGAATGGATCATGAGCACAGTTTAAAAGCAACAACAATGACATCGCCAGACATTCGTGCAGGAGTTTCCTTATTGATAGCTGCATTGTCTGCCAAAGGAATCAGTACTATTCATAATGTTGAACAAATAGATAGAGGATATCAAAATATAGTAGAAAGATTACAAGCGGTTGGTGCTAAAATTGAGAGGATAGACTAGGTTTTCCTTTTGAAGTTGTTTGCTATTTGATGCAAGAACTGACAGAATCTAAATTAAAAAGCGTGATTTTATATTTATAAAATCACGCTTTTTAATTTAGAGTAAATGGCTAAAAGCCAAATATTTTATATATTTCTTGCTTTATCTAACATGATATTGTCTAAAATAACCATTGCAGCCAAAGCTTCTACAATAGGAATCGCTCTAGGTACTACACAAGGATCATGACGACCTTTCCCCATCATGGTAACCATATTTCCATCTTTATCAATGGTTTCTTGTTCTTGGATCAGAGTTGCTACAGGCTTGAAAGCTACTTTAAAATAGATATCCATTCCGTTGCTAATTCCTCCTTGGATTCCTCCAGAATAATTGGTTTTGGTAGAGCCATCAGTATTAAATAAGTCGTTGTGTTGACTTCCTGTCATGGTAGCTCCTTCAAAACCGCTTCCAAATTCAAAACCTTTTACAGCATTGATAGATAACATAGCTTTTCCTAATTGAGCGTGTAGTTTGTCAAAAATAGGCTCTCCTAATCCTACAGGAACATTCTGAATCACACAAGTAACAACACCACCAACAGTATCACCTTGTTTTTTAATTTCACCAATATAATCAATCATTTCCTCAGCTTTTTTTGCATCAGGACAACGAGCGATGTTGCTTTCTATTTTAGAGAAATCCAATTCTTGGTAAGGAGTATCCAAATGAATATTTCCTACAGAAGATGTAAAAGCATGTATTTTAATATCTGGAATAGCTTGTTTTGCAACAGCACCTCCCACTACCCAATTGGCAGTTTCTCTTGCAGAAGTTCTTCCTCCTCCAGTATAATCTCTATGCCCGTACTTTTTTGTGTACGTATAATCTGCATGAGAAGGACGATATTGGTCTTTTATATGAGAATAATCTTTTGATTTTTGGTTGGTATTCACAATTCTAAAACCAATAGAGACACCTGTTGTTTTCCCTTCAAAAATACCCGCCATAAATTCAACTGTATCAGGTTCTTTACGTTGGGTAACAATTTTTGATTGCCCGGGTTTTCTTCTGTCTAATTCATTCTGAATTGCTTCAAAATCCAATTCAACCCCAGCCGGACATCCGTCTATAACACCACCAATAGCTGGTCCGTGAGACTCACCAAATGTGGTGATAGTAAACAGCTTTCCAAATTTATTTGCCATAAAAAATAAGTTTGTGCGAATTTACGGAATTTTACAACATTCTTGTTTGAATCTAGTAACAATTTAGATAAGACAGAGTTCTGCAAGTAGGGTGGCTACAGTTATCTATGAAAAGCAATTTATAAAAACGCTCTCTTTCTTAATGGAATAGTTACTAACTATCGAAACTTGTTGTTTAAAAAAAGGACAAGAATTAATATCAAATTCCTTTTGAATTATGATTTTGAGTACTAAAGCAACTACGTTATAGATGAGGTGTCTTTTTTGAACTTGTAATTTATTTAAATTTAGTATGTTATATTTTTAGTTAAAAAAATTAATAAAAAGTTGGTGAAATAACAAGAAGTATTATATATTTGCACTCGCAAACGAGAAATCGTGAGACGCTCGGGAGAAATGGCAGAGTGGTCGAATGCGGCAGTCTTGAAAACTGTTGACTGTAACAGGTCCGGGGGTTCGAATCCCTCTTTCTCCGCCAAGAGTTTGAAAAACTCAATCAAAACGCTGTAAAACTTATGTTTTACAGCGTTTTTTGTTTGTTACAAGTAGAGTTTATTAATTAAAATTGACCACCAATCTCAAAATTTTGTATTGGAATTAGATAATTAGGGATCAAGACAAATTGTTGTGTTTACGCAAAAATATTGGTTAATCTAAAAAGGAAGAATTCTAGATTTCTAACGCCTCTAAATTGCGCTCTAAAAGCTTTAATTTTAGCATTGAAAGATTCAGCCGCAGCATTGGTACTTCTATTTATAA
>NZ_JAUOSB010000069.1 GCF_030548295.1 Wenyingzhuangia sp. 2_MG-2023 | reverse complement strand
AAAACCGTTGGGTGCAAGCGAAAAAAATGAGAAATGATATCTAAAAAAAATCTAAAGACTCCTTATTATGCTGTGATATTTAGCTCTATTAAAGCTGAATTAAATAATGAGAATTATTCTATTATGTCTGATAAAATGGTTGAATTAGCAGAAACTCAAAAAGGTTTTTTAGATATTGAAAATGTAAAAGAAAATGAAATAGGTATTACAATATCATACTGGACAGATTTAAATGCTATCAAAAATTGGAAAGAAAATTCTGAACATTTAATAGCTCAAAAATATGGGAAATCTGACTGGTATAAATTTTATAAAATAAGAATTGCTAAAGTTGAAAGAGATTATGAGTTTGAAAATAAATTATAGAAGTGCTAATATTAACGATTCAGAAAAATTAACTAAATTATTTGATTCTTACCGAGTTTTTTACAAGAAAGAGTCTGATATAGAAAACGCTCAGAAGTTTTTATCTGAGAGATTAACTAATAATGATTCTAAAATTTTCGTTGCTGAGAACTCTGAAAAATTGCTTCTTGGTTTTGTTCAACTATATC
>NZ_JAUOSB010000068.1 GCF_030548295.1 Wenyingzhuangia sp. 2_MG-2023 | reverse complement strand
AACAAAAAGCTTCGGCTTAGTACGTGTTCGAAAATCTTGCCGATTTTCTTCCCGCACAAAGCCTAGCCAAAACCGTTGGGCTTCATAAAAAAATTCCATAAAACGAAACATAATTGTAACGAATTAGTTACATTTGTAATATGAGAGATATAGATATTACAGAGGAATGTCTTGAATTTATAGATAAACAAGACAAAAGAGTTTCATTGAAATTTTTCCAACTCTTAGAAGTTATTGGTGAAGTGAAAGTTGTGAATTCAAACTTTTTGAAAAAACTCCAATCGACACAATTCTATGAACTGAGAATTAAAGCTGGAAACGAATACAGAATTGTAATATTTGCTATCGATCATTTGAATTTTGCTGAATGTAGTAAAGCTGTTTGTCTTTATGGTTTTCAGAAAAAGTCAACGAAAGATTACAACAAAGCGATAAAACAAGCTGAAAAAATTTTGGTAGAATATTTAAAAGAGCAATAGTCATGGGAAAATCAATAAACGCAAAAAAATTAATGGCTGAAAGATTTGGAAAAGAAGGAACTAAAAAGCGTGAGCAATTTAGAGAAGAAGCTTTTTCTTATTATTTTGGAGAAATCATAAAAAACAGAAGAAAAGAACTTCAT
>NZ_JAUOSB010000067.1 GCF_030548295.1 Wenyingzhuangia sp. 2_MG-2023 | reverse complement strand
CCGTTCTCTACAACTTCCGAAAATCACACATGATTTACCGCAGTCATCGAAATGAAACGGCTTCTTAATAGCTTGAAACCAATGCTGACTCGCAAAAATTGAAATTGAAAGATTTGCTCTAGCTGAAAAAATTGTAGTTTATGATAATTCTGAAAAGTAAGCTTCCTGAAAATATTTTTACGCTCAAAATAACTTCGAAAAATCTATCTTTAAACGAGAATATTTTAAAGGTTGAAAGAATTGCAGTAGCAAACCATTTGTTGAATAATAAACCAAAAGTGAAAGAATTACCTCAAAACGAAAGTATTTTTAACTTTGAAACGCTTAAAACACTCTTGCGGTTTATGAATTCAATAAATTCCTTGAAAATTATAAAAAAATAGAAAAATTTAATAAGCTGAAAAGTAATTGATAATTGAGCTTTGAAGCAAAAAAACGCTGAAAATGAAAACAAAATAGGATTTTTTTCAAACGGATAATTTTAATATCGGATTGAAAAAAGCAGATAGAGAACAACGGCTATAAAAAATAGCTTGCTTCTATCCTTTCTCAATGTTTTTTGCTTATTTTTAAGTTTATTAATCGGCTCCGAAAAAACATGCTTGTTTACATCGCTACTTTCCATAGCCAAAACCGTT
>NZ_JAUOSB010000066.1 GCF_030548295.1 Wenyingzhuangia sp. 2_MG-2023 | reverse complement strand
TTAATCAGTAGTTTATGATTTTTAAGAAGTGTAAAAAACTTATCTCTTCCAATTTTAATTCTAAGTTTTTTAAACTCATATTTCAGTTCATGATACAGCTTTTTAGCACCTAAAAACTGTCCAATTTTGTTACGACACTCCTTTACAAGTTTGATGATAATCTGTTCGTTAAGTAGTTGCTTTTGATGATTTTTCAAGCGTTTATAGAAAGCTTGTTTACTAATCCCAAAACATTGAGTTAACCATTTTCTTTTAAACGGTTTTGTTTCTTTTTCTGAATCTCGTCTGCTAATGTTTTGGGCAACGACTTTTTTGACAACTCAGCTCCAGTGATTAGTTCCATGTCTGCTATGATGTCTTGTTGAAAATCTTTTACAAATTCAAGTTCTTCAATTTTCTCTTTCAATTTTTTGATTTGATCTTGTTTACTCATTGCTTTTTTCTTTTGCTCTAAAGTACTATATTTTTTAATCCAATAATCGATAGAAGATCTAGGAACATTATATTTTTTAGCAGCAAAGTTGGTAGAAATTTGACCATTTTGAATTTGGTCAATGATGAATAATTTAAGTTCAAAACCTACTTTCGTATACGTTTTTTTTCGACAGGGTTGTTTGTGTTTACTTTCCATAAGTGACTAATATTT
>NZ_JAUOSB010000065.1 GCF_030548295.1 Wenyingzhuangia sp. 2_MG-2023 | reverse complement strand
AGTAGAAAGTAGTTACTATAGAGTTCCTAGTGGTGGTCGCAAAGGCAATAGAGCCTCTAAGCTAACCTATCATAAAGTAAATGGATATGTAGACCAAGCAACAGTAGTAAAAGCAGTAAAAGAGATTTTAAGCCATGAATTTATAGATTGTGGATATCGATTGATGTGTTCCTATTTAAAAGAACAAGGATATATCATTAATCATAAAAAACTATACAGAATCATGAAACAAGCCAATCTATTGAAGCTAGGACATAGAATTAATAGAAGTGGTTCAGGTCGTAAGTTTGTTGAGTTTAGAAAGGTGATTACTTCTAGACCTATGGAATGCTTAGAAATGGATATAAAAGTAGTATGGATCCCAAATATGGGTAAAAATGCTTATTTACTTTCTGTCATTGATGTCCATACACGTAGAATATTAAAAGACTATTTTGCTTTTAATATCAAGAAAAAACAAGTAATAAATCTTCTTTCTGAGATGTTTGAAGAGTTTGAGTACCCTGAAAACATTGTGATTAGAAGTGATAATGGAAGTCAGTTTATAGCTAAAGATGTTCGTGAATATTTAAAGCTTATAGGGGTCAGTCAAGAATTTACTCATGTAGCTACTCCTGAAGAAAATGCTCATGTAGAAGCTTATCATGGCATCTTAAAAAAAGAAGTCTTTCAACGTTTTGAGTACAGAACTTTTGG
>NZ_JAUOSB010000064.1 GCF_030548295.1 Wenyingzhuangia sp. 2_MG-2023 | reverse complement strand
AGTAGAAAGTAGTTACTATAGAGTTCCTAGTGGTGGTCGCAAAGGCAATAGAGCCTCTAAGCTAACCTATCATAAAGAAAAGGGATATGTAGACCAAGCAACATTAGTAAATGCAGTAAAAGAGATTTTAAGCCATGAATTTATAGATTGTGGATATCGATTGATGTGTTCTTATTTAAAAGAAAAAGGATATATCATTAATCATAAAAAACTATACAGAATCATGAAACAGGCTAATTTATTGAAGTTAGAGCATAGAATTAACAGAAGTGGTTCAGGACGTAAGTTTGTTGAGTTTAGAAAGGTAATTACTTCTAGACCTATGGAATGCTTAGAAATGGATATAAAAGTCGTCTGGATCCCTAATATGGGTAAAAATGCCTATTTACTTTCTGTAATTGATGTACATACACGTAGAATATTAAAAGATTATTTTGCTTTTAATATCAAGAAAAAACAAGTGATAAATCTTCTTTCACAGATGTTTGAAGAGTTTGAATACCCTGAAAACATTGTGATTAGAAGTGATAATGGAAGCCAGTTTATTGCTAAAGATGTTCGTGAGTATTTAAAGCTTATTGGGGTAAGTCAAGAATTTACTCATGTAGCTACTCCTGAGGAAAATGCTCATGTAGAAGCTTATCATGGCATCTTAAAAAAAGAAGTCTTTCAACGTTTTGAGTACAGAACTTTTGG
>NZ_JAUOSB010000063.1 GCF_030548295.1 Wenyingzhuangia sp. 2_MG-2023 | reverse complement strand
TGTACGTGAAAACGATCGGTTACTTGCATGGCTTTAGGGAAACACTTTTTAGCAATAAATTTCATAGAATTCGCCATATCTAAAGTTATTTCTTTGACTTTGTTTCTTTTAGATTTAGGGATTTTCAAGAGTTGTTCAATGATTGGCTCTACCTTTGTTCCAGAGAGAATGGCAACAATAGCTCCTTTTTTACCTTTTGCTTTTTTGTTGGTAATAATGGTATAGAGTTCTCCTTTAGAAAAAGCTGTCTCATCAATAGATAAATAACTCCCCATATTCTGAGGGAATACAAGCCATTTTTTAGCATGAGATTTATGTTTCCAGGTCTTAAATTCACTTAAATAGTCTCGATACTGCCTTTGTAATTTTTTACCATTGACATTATAGAAACTTCCTATAGTGTGACAGTCATTAGCTTTAGTATCTACTAATTTCTTTTAAAAAAGCAGCGAACTCTGCTGTCATACGAGTTCCCTGTGCTACTAGCTCCCAGTCTCTTTGGACTATTTCATTAGAAGTTTTATCCAACCATCTTCTACGTTTTACATGTAAATAGACCGTGTTACCGCGTAATGGAAAATCTTGTATGGTTACTTGTTTATGAAAACCATGAGCTATTAAAATTTTACTATTTTCTTGAGAAGGAATGCTGTTTTTTTCTTCAAAATATAAATGAAGTGTTTCTTCTTTTTTATGATGTTTTACTAAATCAAAGTGATCAATTAAGAATTCAGGTA
>NZ_JAUOSB010000062.1 GCF_030548295.1 Wenyingzhuangia sp. 2_MG-2023 | reverse complement strand
TAACGGGTTTGTATAAAAATCAGTTTGGGAGAAAAGGGCAGAGCCTTTTCGAGCGTGCTGATTTGACTTGGTTTAAAAGTACTGAACATTGGGCTAGCAAACAAACCCAAATTGTTTTTATACAGTGTTGTAAACTGTTTTAATTCGCCACTCTTTCAATATCCGCTACAAGAGTTTCAATATTGTTTGTGATATATTTTTCAATACCCTCAAATCTTTTCAGATTATGTACATTCAGTGAATTAATCTGTTTCATCCCTTTTGTTTCAACAAGCTTTAATTCATATCCCCACACCATTTCATTCCTTCTCACTGGGTCAATTTCTTTATCAAAACGACTTAGAACTAAAATATCGGTATTCACTCTTTCGATTATAGGCTTGCAATATTTTTTATCAAAGACAACTTGATACGGAACATCCATTAATTTTTTCAGTGGTAGAGGAATTACCTTCAGGTTTTTAAATCTTTTCAATTCTCTTTCAATTACAGGAGTTACTTCGTAGCCATAAGTTCCATAAGTGTAATGATTCCAACAAGGGAGAACCATTATTTTAAGTGTGTCTGCTTTTTTTTCAAAGTATGTTTCAACTTTTTTCGATTGAAGGGTATCAATATTTAGTACACTTAAATTTTCATGCTGTTTTTCATGATTTTGGTTCTTACAACTCACAAAAGAAGTTATTGAGAGTAGAATGAAAGCAATATAGTTCAATATTTTTTCCAATTTCAAAGCAATGGTTTACAAC
>NZ_JAUOSB010000061.1 GCF_030548295.1 Wenyingzhuangia sp. 2_MG-2023 | reverse complement strand
CTACAAACAAGCCCAAAAGGCATATGGAATTCAAGGAAGAAGTACCGTTTTGGTTTGGTTACGAAAACATGGTAACTTAGATTGGAGTAAACCCATAACCAGAATTTCTACACCAAAGATGAAAGAAACACCCGCTCAAAAAATCAAACGCTTAGAAAGAGAACTTCAAGATGAAAAACTAAAGAGTAAGATTCTTAATACTATGATTGATATCTCTGACAGCCACTATGGAACTTCTATCAGAAAAAAGTTTTCTCCCAAACCATCAGATGCATCCAACAAGAACAAAGATTAAGTCTTTCGCATTGTTGTCGATTGTTTGGGATTAGTAGACAATCAATTTATCAATCGGAACAAAGAGTAACTTTAAGAGAACAAGAGCTAGTAATTGTTAAAAGTCTAGTAAGAAAAGTTCGTATGACAATGCCTAGATTAGGCACTAGAAAGTTATATCATATACTCAAAGAAGAGTTTGAATCCAGAGGAATAAAAATTGGTAGAGATGCGCTATTTGATTACCTACGACGAGAATCAATGTTGATCAAACCCAAGAAAAATTACACAAAAACTACAAACTCAAAACATTGGCTAAGAAAATACCCTAACTTAATGAAAAACAAAAGAGCCACTCGAGTAGAACAGTATTTCGTTAGTGATATTACCTATATTAAATCTCACGAAAGAACACATTACTTGTCATTAGTAACAGATGCTTATAGTAGAAAAATAATGGGATACCATCTAAGTGATAATATGAATGCAGAAAGTGTTGTAAAG
>NZ_JAUOSB010000060.1 GCF_030548295.1 Wenyingzhuangia sp. 2_MG-2023 | reverse complement strand
ATTCCAATATAAGTCAGTTTAAAAACTCCTAAATTAATGCTATCCTAATTCACACACAACTTTTGGGCTTGATCCAAAATATTGGATCAAGACAAATTGGGATCAAGACAAATTGTTGTGTTTAGGCAAAAATATTGGTTAATCTAAAGAGGAAGAATTCTAGATTTCTTACCCCTCTAAATTGTGACCTAAAAGCCTTTATTTTGGCATTAAAAGATTCAGCAGACGCATTGGTGCTTCTATTTAAAAAATAATTGAGCACAGAACGGTAATTTAAAGTAATACTATTAGCTACTGTTTGAAAGCACTTAAATCCTGATTCCTCTACATCTCTGTACCAGTGAGCTAGTTTGGTATAAGCTACTTTTATATCTATAGCTTGGTTAAATATAGTTCTGAGTCCTTGAACAAGACCATAGGCTTTCTTTAGATCTGGGTATTCATTAAATAATATCTGTCCTCTTTCTTTCTGATTAGAGGTCCATTTATCTGGGGATTTATAGAGTAGATATCTACTTCTAGCCAGGAGTTGTTTTGAGCTATCACCATTAGAAAAGGTCAGGGGTTTAAATTCTTTGTTAGCTGCTCTAGCTAACTTTATCTGTTCATTTTCATAATCCAAAGCTTTCCATCGGTATTTGATACGAAGATCTTGTAAGGCCTCTATTGCTAGCTTCTGTACATGGAACCGATCTGTTACTTGTATGGCTTTAGGGAAGCATTTACTAGAGATTGTTTTCATAGAGTTGGCCATGTCTAAGGTGATCTCTTTGACTTTGTTTTTTTTAGACTTAGGAACCTTCAGGAGCTGTTCTATAATAGGCTCTACTTTAGTTCCGTTGAATATGCCGACTAAAGCACCTTTCTTTCCTTTAG
>NZ_JAUOSB010000006.1 GCF_030548295.1 Wenyingzhuangia sp. 2_MG-2023 | reverse complement strand
TCGTTGTTGCGGGTGCAAAGATACACAACTATTACTTATCTACAACTATCTTTTTTAACCTTTTTTTAAATTATTTCACATCGAATCTTAACTAGCTGATTTTATGTAGATTGCATATCATGTTTTTTATAAACTACAGTCATTGATACGCTATTCTTATAAGATATACTCCCGCAAAGCCTAGCGTTAGTGATGGAATAACATATGTGAGCCCTTTGAAAGAGCGTGGAAAAAGCTAGTAACGACAGTAAGATCTCTTGACCAAACGGAGGAACCCCACAAAGACAAGAATATTTATTACTTATTATGTAGATAATAATACTATTAATTAGTAAAAAAGCCATCAATTACATAATTGATGGCTTTAAAATTTATAAGGTTTGACTCTTATTTGTACTGACACAAGTAAGAAGTTTGTCCTGAAACTTTTACCTGAAACTTTTCATTTGCTTCAATTTGGTATGCTTCACCAGCTTTATAAGTTACCCATTCTGTAGATCCTGGTAATTTAACTGTCATTTCTCCTTCTACAACATTCATTGTTTCGTGTAAAGAAGTAGCGAATTCATACTCGCCTGCTTCCATTACTCCTAATGTAGATTTTCCTGTTGCTGATTCGTAACCTAAAGACTTAACGTTTCCGTCAAAATATTCGTTTGCTGAAATCATATTCTATTTCTTTTTTTATGTTGAACTGTAAAAATACACATCTTTATTGTGATAGAAAAACAATTCATTGTTTGTACAATGTTTGTTATTAATAACTATTATTTATTTTGCCAAACTCGGACATAATCAATTTCAAAATCCATTATTCCTTTTTTCTTTTGTTCTGGGGTCCCGTTTAAAGTTAATTCATCTTTACTTTCAGGCATTCCGTTCCACGAAAATATTTCCATATCTAGCCATAAATTAATAGGATTGGTTGCTACGTATCCATTGTAATCTTCTTTAACAGGTCTGTTTTTTTTTGCCCAAGCAGTAGCTTGTTCTGCTGTAACTGATGAAAATAATTTTCCATCAATAAAATACTTAATTCCTTTTTCATCCCATTCAATTCCATAAATATGAAAATCACTTGCTCCACGGAAGCCCATATCTTTTCTTTCTGTATATGATGGTTTTCCTTTTAATTTTTTCCAATCACGAATAGACCACCAAAGCTGTTTATCTAGATGCTCTTTTCCCTTTTTTCTTCCATCTCCAAACATTTCAAAAAAATCAAATTCTAATCCTTCTCCCATAGACCAAAAACCACTTGTAATCTCGGCATCAATTGCTTTACTTCTAATTTCTATGTATCCATACTTAAATGCTTTACGTTGAATAAAGCAGGCTGTTGTTATGTTTTCGTAAGGCAGAGCTTCTCCAAACACGGGTTTTCGAATTTCATCACTAAAAGGAAAGTCTGGTTCCCAACGTGCCTCTAATTTTAAAATTCCATTTTCTAATCTATAGTTACGTCCCGAAAACTGAGAAGGAGCTCTACCTTTCCATATTCTTTTCTTTGGATTGTCTGGGTGTTTGTAAAAAGGTTTTCCATCTTTAAACTTTCCTACAATATACCATCGTTCTTCATCAATTTCTTTGGTATTAAACTCATCACTAATTTCTGAATTGTATAGCCAAGCTCCTTTGTTTTCAGGATCTGATGTTGGATATACTTTTGTAGTTTGATTTACCTTTCTTGTTTTACATGCATTTATCAACAGTATAAAAATTACTGAGAAAAATACAAGGCTTACTTTTTTAAAAAAAAACATTGATTTTATTCTATTTATTTTTACGTATTTAATAATTACTCTATAGTAATTTTAAGAGATTTAGACATTAGTTTTCCATCTTTTCCTTTGGCTATAACTATTACTTCTGATGCTGATTTTGTTGCTTGAATAGCTAACAAACACTTTCCAAAAGCAGTAGGAACTGTTTTTCCTTTAAAATTTGTCAGCTTTGTAGTATCTCCGCAATCTGTACCTAAAAATCTATGCTGTCCCTGTATTTCATATGTAATTTCATCATCAACATTCTTAACAGCTCTTCCTTTATTATCAATTAGCTGAGCTACGACATGAATAACATCTGTATTATTAGCGTTTACTTTAATTTTATCTGCCTTTAAACGAATAGCCACTGGTTTACCTACAGTTTGCAAACTTGTTGTTGCTGTTTGTCTTCCTTTTACTCCTTTTGCTATTAGTTTACCTTTTTTATAGTCTACTGCCCATTTGTAAGTATAATCGTCTTGATCTTTTAAATATTGAACTCCTAATGATCTACCATTTTGAAACAATTCTACAGACTCACAATTAGAATATACTTCTACTATAGTTTTGGTTTCTTTTTGGTAATTCCAATGCGGATTTACATTTTGCCATTCCCTAGGTGCTAACTTCCAATAATCTTTTTCCTTTTCTACAACATTACTCTTAGCATCTTGTTTGTATATTGACTTATTTTCCGTTTGTGTGTACATACTTATTACAGGGATATCATCTCTCCACAGTGCTTTAAACATGTAGTAAGATCCACGAGGAAAACCTGCAATATCTAAAGGACCGTGATTTGTTACTTTTCTTGGCCAGTCATTAGCTCTACATTCCCCCATATAATTTACACCTGTCCATAAAAATAATCCAGGAATAAATTCTCTTTCAATTACTGCTTTCCACTCATACCAACGAGGAACATTTTCTGTCCCCATCATAGCTGTGTTAGGGTATGTTTTTTTAAAATAATCGTATTTGTGAGGTTTATAACTATAACCTACTACATCTAGCACATCAGTATATCCTGTTTCAAAACTTGAAGTTGATCAAAAATTCAGCGTTGTTATAGACACCATCAAAAATGATATGACACTTTTGATTCTTATTGATTTTTGTTGTAAATAATTTACTATACCATCCTATTCCACCCGACATAAATGCAGTTCATCCTTCTAGATCTTTAGAAAAATCATATTCTATTGACCAATCATGTGGTAAATCTAATTTTCTCCAATCTTTAGGATTGTATGTAGTTAATGGATAATCTTTAGAATCTGATAATGTAAATAGCCAATCTTCATTAAAATTGATGACTCCTTTGCTTTGAGCAAAATGATTATAAGAAACTGTTAATAATAGACTTACTATTATTAATTTAAGTGATAACAAATTAACTTTCATTAAAACAACTATTGATTTTTTAAGTATAATCCACCAAATGAATTTTAAAATTATACTATTCCAAACCTAGATCCATCTATAGAGCAAAAATGGTATTCACATAGTCAATAGAATACTTAAAACATGCTATAATTCTTTGAATTTAAGCATAAAAAAACTCGATTAGTTTTCACCAATCGAGTTTTAAATTTATATATAACTAAAGCCTTAAGACTCTTGCTCTCCTGCTTTTAATGGAACAGTTTGCATGATGTAATCTTCACCAAAAATATACTCTCCATTTTCGTCAACTTTACTATAATCATAAGGCCAACGGTAAACTTCAGGAATTTCTCCTGGCCAGTTACCATGAACATGTTCTACTGGAGTAGTCCACTCTAATGTATTTGCTTTCCATGGGTTTTGACTTGCTACTTTTCCTTTGTAAATACTCATAAAAAAGTTTACCAAGAAAACAACTTGAGCAGCACCACCAATCAATGCAAAGATTGTCATTACTTGGTTTACATTTGCTAAATCGTCAAACAATGGAAAGTTTGTATTTGTATAATATCTACGAGGTAAACCTGCCAATCCAATAAAGTGCATTGGGAAGAAAACTCCATAAGCTGCAATAGCCGTAATCCAGAAGTGAACATACCCTAATGTTTTGTTCATCATTTTCCCATACATTTTAGGGAACCAGTGATAAATACCTGCATACATTCCATAAATTGCCGATACACCCATTACCAAGTGGAAGTGAGCTACAACAAAATAAGTATCGTGAACGTTGATATCCAAAGCAGAATCTCCTAAGACAATTCCGGTTAAACCTCCTGTAATAAATGTAGAAACCAATCCGATAGAAAATAACATTGCAGGGTTAAACTGTAAATTACCTTTCCATAAAGTAGTGATGTAGTTAAACGCTTTTACTGCAGATGGAATTGCAATCAACAAAGTTGTGAATGTAAACACAGATCCTAAGAAAGGGTTCATTCCAGACACAAACATATGGTGACCCCATACAATTGTTGATAAGAAAGCAATTGCCATGATAGATCCAATCATTGCACGGTATCCAAAAATTGGTTTACGTGAATTTGTAGAAATAATTTCAGAAGTCAATCCTAATGCTGGTAACAATACAATGTATACCTCTGGGTGACCCAAGAACCAGAATAAGTGTTCAAACAATACTGGTGATCCTCCTTGGTAGTTCAAAACTTCTCCACCAATAAAGATGTCTGATAAGTAAAAAGATGTACCAAAACTTCTATCAAAAATCAACAACAATGCTGCAGATAATAAGACTGGGAAAGAAACAACTCCAATAATTGCAGTAATGAACAATGCCCACATAGTTAATGGTAATCTTGTCATTGTCATACCTTTTGTTCTTAAGTTTAAGATGGTAACAATGTAGTTTAAAGAACCAATCAAAGACTGAGCAATAAATATAGCCATAGAAACCAACCACAATGTCATCCCTAATCCTGAACCAGGAATTGCTTGTGGCAATGCTGACAACGGTGGATAGATAGTCCATCCTGCAGAAGCTGGTCCAGCTTGTACGAACAATGAAATAACCATGATAACACTTGAGATGAAAAACAACCAATAAGATAGGCAGTTCATAAATCCTGAAGCCATATCACGAGCTCCAATTTGCAATGGAATTAATAAATTTGAAAAAGTACCACTCAAACCTGCAGTTAATACAAAGAATACCATGATGGTACCATGAATTGTAACTAAAGCTAAGTAGATATCTGGTTTCATCACTCCCGCTTCTGATTGAAAACGTTCTGGTAAGAAAGCTTCAATAATAGAAAATGAATGCTCTGGCCAAGCTATTTGAAGTCTAAATAACAAAGACATTAATACTCCTATAACTCCCATGATCATACCAGTTACTAAAAACTGTTTTGAAATCATTTTATGATCAAAACTAAATAAATATTTAGTTACGAAAGTTTCTTTATGATGATGTTCTGACATAATAAATTCTTTTTTTATCTAACAGTTTTCTTATAACTTGAATAATTCTTTTGCAGTCTTTTGTTGGTTCAACCAGATTAAATAATCTTTTTCTGATTCAACTACAATTTTCATTTGCATGTTGTAGTGAGAAGGTCCACAAATTTTGTTACATAGCAATAGGTAATCAAATTCATAAGGATCATCTCCTTTAGCTTGTCTTACTTTATTAACACTAGCTACCTTGCGTATTACATCTTTTCTTTCTCTCATTTCCTCAGTAGTGTATTTTGGTGTAAAACCAAACTCTGTTACCATACCAGGAACACAGTTCATCTGAGCTGTAAAGTGAGGCATATAAGCAGAGTGCAATACATCTTGAGAACGGAACTTAAAAACTACTTTCTTTCCAACAGGCAAGTGTAATTCACGTACAGGAATGTCATCAACTGAATTTGCATCTGTCAAATCGATACCCATCGTATTTGCTCCTTCAATATTACGAACGTTACCACGTCCTAATTCGTTATCTCTACCTGCATATCTAGCTTCCCATGCAAATTGTTTTGCATAAACTTCTACTACAATAGCTTCGTCACCTTCTAAATCTGTAACATCATTCCATATAGATAAACCGTACAAAATCAAGACTGCTAAAACTACAGTTGGAATGGTTGTCCAAATCAATTCTAATTTATGAGAATCTGCAAAGAAAGTTGCTTTCTTTCCAACAACACCTTTGTACTTATATCCAAAGAAGTATAACAATCCTTGAGTGATAAACTGAACTACTCCAATTAAAACAAAAGTGATTGTATATAAATTATCATAATCTTCACCTTCTACAGAAGCAGAACCTGGCAACATGATATCGTGTAGAAATATCAAACAATATCCCATTAATAAGTAAAAACCTATTAAGAAAACTAGCAACAATTTACCTTGTAAATCATTGTCTTTGTCTGTTGCGATAGGATTGTCATCGTTCTCGAAAGTGATGATTTTTTTACCGTCTTTAATTTCCTTGAAAATTACTCTGTATGTAAGTAGTTTGTTCACTTGCCAAATTCCAATGGCAATGGCAACAGCTACGAAAAAATAAAATAAAGCTAACATAATTCTGTTTTAAATTTTTTGCAAATGTAGTGATATATATTAATAATGGAAATGTTCACTTTCGTGTAAAAAAGGATTTCCTTTTGCAATTAATGGAGCTTTACTAATAGTTGTAAATACTGCATAAATAAACAATCCTAAGAAAAATAAGATACTTGCAATTTCAGTAATTCCAAATCCCCATTGATCTCCTACCGTACCAGGCATAATCATAATAAACACATCAATATAGTGTCCTAATAATATAATACTTCCTACTCCAAGTACAATTTGTGGTATACGTTTAAAGTCACTATTTACCAACATTAATACAGGCAATATAAAGTTCAAAGGAATCATTCCTAAGAAAATCCACTTATAATCTTCAAAACGTTGTATATAATAAACAGTTTCTTCCGGCATATCTGCGTACCATATTAACATGAATTGAGCAAACCATAAATAGGTCCAGAAAATAGAGAATCCAAACATAAATTTTCCTAAATCATGTAAATGACTATCATTTACAACCTCTAGATATCCTTTAGATTTTAAATATACAGTTACCATTGCAATAATAGTAACAGCACACACTAAGAATGTTGCTAATACATACCATCCAAATAAGGTAGAGAACCAGTGTGGATCTATTCCCATAATCCAATCCCAAACTGACATAGATTCTGTAAAAATAAAGAATCCTAAAAATGCAACTCCTAATTTGTAATTTTTTGTATAGTTTGTTAAGTTACCAGCAGTATCTTGTAATAAAGAGTATTTTCTATTTAAGAAACGGAAAACATTCCATCCTACTAAATAAACAAGACTACAAATTAACCATCTAGGTACATTTAACCAACCTTCTTTATTTGCAATCAATTGATCAAAATTTGCTGACTCTGGATCTGTTACACCTTCTCCCATCCACACAAATAAATGATTCGCACCAAATGCTGTTAGAATGACAAAAATGATGAAGATTGCAGATACGTAAGGTAAAAATCCTGAGATACCTTCCATAACTCTAAACAAAACTATAGACCAACCCGCTTGAGCAACTCTTTGAATGTTTAAGAATGCAAAAACAACAATAGTTACAAACGTAAAAAAGAACAACGCTACATAAAATGCTGCCCAAGGTTTGTTTTGTAATTGATGTAAAACATGTTCTAAATGATGGTCTCCATGACCTTCAGCATGTGTTTCTTCTTTATGACCAGCTGCTGCGTGTGCATCGTGACCATGTGCATGAGCTTCTTCTTTATGAGTAGTTTCCGCATGCGCATCGTGATGAGCTACCTCTTTTGTAGCATGTGCATCTCCATGAGCTCCATGTCCCGCTTCTTGATGTGCTAATATTTCAGCTACTTCTGCTTGGGTACTTGGAGCAGAAACAAAACCGATAATGATACCTATTAAACCGATTACCATTAAGGCAATAGCCGTTATCTTTAATTTACTTGAAAATTGATACATAATTTATCTAAGTGTTTGGTAATTTATTTTAACAAGTTATTTCTTAGTTCTTGAACATGCTTTACAATCAACCAACGTTCTTTTTCGTTCAATTGTGAAGCGTGAGATCCCATCATGTTTTTACCGTGCATTATAACATGGTAAATACTTCCTTCGGTTACATCTCTATCCTTATAGTTTGGAATTCCTAAGAATTTTTCTCTTTTCACTAAGTCTCCTTGTCCATCTCCTTTTTTACCGTGACATACTGAACAGTAAATAGTGTATAAGTTTTTTGCTTGTTCACTATCTAAGTCTTCTGCTGTCAAAGGTGATTTTAATTTTTTCTTTGCATCCTCGTACCCTTCGTTTGTATCTGGATATTCATAAGGAATATGTCCTCTAGAAATAGATCCTGATACTGGTTGTTGAGCTTCTAATCCGTTCTCAAAAACAGTACTCTCTTCATAAGGTTCACCAGAAACTGACTGATACATATCAGGCATAAATTGTAACTGACGTCTTGACTTGTCGCATGAAGTAAAAACTAAGGTTACTACTGCTAAAACTGTTGTAATTTTAAATAATCTACTCATGGTTATTAGTGCTTTTCAATTACTTTAATCTCAACAGCATTGGTAGTGCTTAACAAAGCTGTTAATTCTTCTTCGTTATCGTGTACAGGAATTTCCATTAAGAAAATATCATCTGTAGTTCTTGGATCAGGATTTTCAGCTTCCTTAAAAGGCCACAATCTACTTCTCATGTAAAAAGTAATTACCATTAAGTGAGCAGCAAAAAACACTGTCAATTCAAACATAATTGGCACAAAAGCTGGCATGTTTAACCACCAAGAAAAATTGGGTTTACCACCAATATCTTGAGGCCAATTTTCAATCATCATATAATTTGTCATCCAAATAGCAAATGACAAACCACACAATCCATATAAGAAAGCACAAATTGCTAATCGTGTTTGTGGCAATCCTAATAGCTTATCTAAACCGTGAACTGGAAACGGTGTAAAAACCTCTTCAATATGATGATTTGCTCCTTTGACTGTTTTAACAGCATCCATTAAAACATCATCATCATTGTATAATGCGTGTATAACTTTATTAGTGCTCATTTTTTCCGTCTCTTAATTGTTTATAATGTTCTCCTGAAGATTTCATAATTGTTTTTACTTCTGCCTGAGCAATTACAGGGAATGTTCTTGCATATAATAAGAACAATACAAAGAAGAATCCAATCGTTCCTACAAAAATACCAACATCTACAAATGTAGGCTCAAAACGTGTCCAAGTTGATGGCAAGTGACCTTTACTTAATACAATTGCAATAATGTCAAAACGCTCAAACCACATACCAATGTTGATGGCTATAGAGATTAAGAAAGATACAATAAAACTTCTTCTGAACTTTTTAATCCACAACAATTGAGGTATCGCAATGTTAAATAAAATCAACGACCAGAATGCCCATCCGTAAGGACCTGTTGCAGCTCCAATAGACATGTATGTATAGTTTTCATAAGGAGAACCTGTGTACCATGCAATAAAGAATTCAGATGCATAAGCTACAGCAACAATACCTCCTGTTACCATAATTACAATGTTCATATATTCAATATGCAAACGAGTAATGTAATTTTCTAAGTTGGTTACTTTTCTCATCACCCCTAAAAGTGTTTGTACCATTGCAAATCCAGAAAAGATTGCTCCAGCTACGAAATAAGGAGGAAATATAGTTGAGTGCCAACCTGGGTTGATAGAAGTAGCGAAATCCATAGATACAATAGTGTGTACAGAAAGTACTAATGGAGTTGCCAAACCAGCTAATACTAAAGATACTTCTTCAAAACGTTGCCAGTCTTTTGCTCTACCAGACCATCCAAAAGATAACAAAGCGTATATCTTTTTTTGGAAAGGCTTTACAGCTCTATCACGAATCATTGCAAAATCGGGTAACAAACCTGTCCACCAGAAAACCAATGATACAGATAAGTATGTTGAAATTGCAAATACATCCCATAACAATGGTGAGTTAAAGTTAACCCATAAAGATCCAAATTGGTTTGGAATAGGCAATACCCAATAACCATTCCACGGACGTCCCATGTGAATAATTGGGAACAAACCTGCTTGGAATACTGCAAAAATCGTCATTGCTTCTGCAGAACGGTTGATCGCCATTCTCCATTTTTGACGGAACAATAAAAGTACAGCAGAAATTAAAGTACCTGCGTGACCGATACCTACCCACCATACAAAGTTGGTAATATCCCAAGCCCATCCAATGTTCTTGTTCAATCCCCAAGCTCCAATACCTGTACTAATGGTATAAGCAATACAACCTAGACCCCATAAAAATGCGACCAATGCAATTGTAAATGCTACATACCAGTTTTTATTTGCCTTACCCTCTATTGGTTTTACAATATCCATTGTGATATCGTGGTAACTCTTTTCCCCTAAAACTAAAGGTTCTCTGATGGGTGCTTCGTAATGAGACGACATATAATTAATTTTAAATTTTAGTTATTCCTTTTAAGCTTCGTTTGTATTTCTGATTTTAGTTTGATAAACTACATTGTTATCTGTTCCAATGAACTCTAACAATCTATATGCTCGTTTATCTTTACGCAACTCAGTTACTTCATCTTCTGGACTGTTGATGTCCCCAAACTTGATAGAACCTGTAGCGCAAGCACTAGAACAAGCCGTTGTAAATTCATTAACATCTATTGCTCTACCCTCGTTTTTAGCGTTTAAAATAGTTGCTTGTGTCATTTGAATACACATAGAACATTTTTCCATCACTCCACGAGAACGTACAACTACATCTGGGTTCAACACCATTTTACCAAAGTCGTCATTCATATGGAAATCAAACTCATCGTTGCTATTGTATTTAAACCAGTTAAAACGACGTACTCTATAAGGACAGTTGTTAGCACAGTAACGAGTACCCACACATCTGTTATATGCCATTTGATTCTGACCTTGGCGACCATGAGATGTTGCCGCTACAGGACAAACAGTTTCACAAGGTGCATGGTTACAGTGCTGACACATCAACGGTTGGAAAGCTACTTGAGGATTTATTGCCTCAGGAGTTTCTAATTTTTGGTATAATTCAGCTGAATCTTCACTAGAAGCTGAATTTGTTTTCTTATTATCAGTGATTGCATCACCTTCTGAAGTATAGTATCTATCAATACGCAACCAGTGCATATCTCTACCTACACGTACTTCATGCTTCCCTACAACAGGAACATTGTTTTCTGCATGACATGCAATTACACAAGATCCACAACCTGTACAAGAAGTTAAATCTATAGACAAGTTAAAGTGATGTCCAATAGATCTATCATGATCTTCCCACAAATCAACCTTATTAACATCTGTTTCTTGGTGCTTTAAAGAAACTTCCGGTCTTGGATTCCACTCTTCTGCATGACCGTGTTGGTATTGCTCTAAGCTAGTTTCTCTTAAAATATCGTGACGACCAGCAATTGTATGTTGTAATTGTTCACATGCAAATAAGTGATCTCCTCCTGTATTTTCTACAGAAACAACTTGAGATCCTCCAAAAGCAATACTGTAAGCGTTAACACCTACTAACATTTCTTCTTTTAATGCTTTTGTTTTACCATATCCGTAAGATAATCCTAAAGAACCTTTAGCTTGACCTGGTTGAATTAAAACAGGTACATTTTCTAGTTTTACACCATTTACAGTCAATGTTGCATATTGACCATTGATAGCTCCGTTATCTTTGATTGGGTTAGAAAAACCTAATTCATCAGCATCTGCTTTAGACATCAACAAATAGTTATCCCAAGAAGCTCTTGTTAATGGATCTGGCAATTCTTGCAACCAAGGGTTGTTTGCTTGTTGACCATCACCCATTGCAACTGAAGAATACAATGTCAATTCAAAAGCTCCAGATTTAATTCCTGATTTGAATGCACTTGCAGCAGCAGTTACATCAATATCGCTTGCACTTAATACTGTTGCAGATAATGGTGCAAAACCATCGTGCAATGTAGTATTCCAAGATTTATCTCCTAAAACATCAGACTTTGCATAAGCTGATAAATAATCATAGTAAGAAGTTGTTTGACCTGACCAAGCTAACAAACAATCTTGAAATTGTTTTGAATCAAACAAAGGTTTGATGGTTGGTTGTGTCAAACTGTATTGACTTGCAGTCATTTTAACATCTCCCCAAGCTTCTAAATAACTAGGTGTTGGCAATGCAAATTGCATCTCATTCAATGTTTCATCTTCCTTAGAAGAGAATCCTACAGTTAATTTTGTTTTTTTCAAACCAGCTTTAAAATCAGCACTTTTTGCCAATGTATAAACTGGGTTGGTATTATAAGTAATCAATGCTCCAACTTTACCTGCTTTCAATTCTGCAATCAAAGTAGAAACCTCAGCATCATTTCCTCCACGTACGTACTTAACATTCGTAGTATCTAAAATTTCTGAGTTTAAATAGTTATTGATTGCCAAAGCAATCAATTGAGCATTTTTATCTTGAATTCCTGTAATAACTACAGCTTTACTTCCTGATTTTTTTAATTGCGCAGCAGCTTGTTTGATAGCAGCATCTCCAGGAGTTTTCTTAGAAGCTAAGTTTTGTCCTGTTACTGCGTTGTATAAGTTGATTAAAGCATAAGCTTGTTCAGATGGTTTTAACACCACACGTTTGTCTGCATTTGCTCCCGTCAAAGAATAATTCCCTTCAAACTGAATGTGACGTGAAAACTTTCCTGCTTTTACATCTCTACCTGCAGCATAAGCAGCTTCAAATCCTCCACCTTGCCAATCTCCTAAGAAATCTGCACCAATAGAAACAATTGTTTTAGCATCTTCTAATTTATAGTTAGCTAAAGCTCTTTCTCCGTAAACCTCTTGGAAAGCATCTAAAGCAGCAGACTCAGAAATAGCATCGTAAACTACATGAGATACATTGTTGTATTTTTTAGCAAAGTCAGCAATCAAAGCATCTGTAGAAGGACTTGCTAATGTTCCTGTCAAAATCACAATTTTTTCTCCTGCATTAGAAAGAGTTTCTAATTGAGCTGTAATTTTTCCATTTACATCCGACCAAGAAGCTGTATTCCCTTTTACTTTAGGACCTCTCAATCTTAAACTATCATATAAAGACAATACAGAAGCATTTACGCGGGCATTTGTAGTCCCTTTAGCTTCTTTGTTTGGTAAAATAAAAACAGGTCTACCCTCTTTTGTTTTTACCAATACGTTTGCAAAATCAAATCCATCTGCAATAGTAGATGCATAATAATTTGCAATACCTGGAGTTACCTCCTCTGGTTTTACAACGTAAGGGATCGATTTAATTACCGGTCCTTCACAAGCTGCTAACGAAGCTGCTACTGTTGTAAATCCAACATATTTTAAGAAATCACGTCTTGTTGTACTTGACGCTTCTAACGTTTCTTTATCACCTAAAAACGATTCAGGAGCTTGTCCTTCATTAAATTCGTTTTGTTCAAGCGAAGCAACAATTGAACTATTTTCATTTAGCTCTTCAACACTTTTCCAGTATTTTTTGTTTGATGCCATGTTAATTTGTTTTTCTATAGTTGATGCTAACCTAAAAACTTAGCTTAAATTTCCTTATAATCCTAGTAATGACACTTACCACACTCTTTACCTCCTAATTGTGCGATGGTAACTTTTTCAACACCGTACTTATGAGACAATTGTTCGTGTATTTTTTTATAGTATCCATTCCCTTCAATATTCACCTCTGTTTCTTTGTGACAGTCAATACACCATCCCATTGTTAACGGAGAGAATTGATACATTTCATCCATTTCTTCTACTGGACCGTGACACTTCTGACATTTAACACCCGCCACAGTTACGTGTTGAGAGTGATTGAAATAAGCGAAATCTGGTAAATTGTGAATACGAACCCACTTGATAGGTTTTGTTTCTCCTGTATACTTTAAGTTTTCAGCATCCCAACCAGCTGCCTCGTATACTTTCTGAATTTCTTTATCTAAATACTCTTTTCCTTTTATATCAATCTTAGTATCATCGGCTACTTCAGAAATGTTTTTATGACAATTCATACATACATTTACAGAAGGAATACCTGAAGTTTTAGAATGTTTTGCTGATGAGTGACAGTATTGACAATCTATCTTATTATCTCCCGCATGAATTTTATGTGAAAATGCTATTGGCTGAACAGGTTGATACCCTTCATCCACACCTATAGACATCAATGCAGTAAACCCAAAGTACACCCCTAAGAACACCAATATAATGACTGCAAATATTTTCAAAAATCCATTATTACTTTTCAAGAAAACCCATCCGATCAATGAAAGTAATACTAAAACAACCACGATTGTTGCTATTTTAGGTAAAATTTCACTTGGTGTAGATTCTACTTCCACTGCATGAGCAGCCGCTACGTTTCCAGTTGCTTTTTTAGCATCTCCAACAGTAGTGTAAGCAAGAATGTCTTCAATTTGCTTGTCTGACAAGAATTCAAAAACACTCATCGCAACCCCTCCATACTCTTCGTAAATTGCTTTCGCATCTGCATCTCCAGAGGCTCTTAACTTGTTGTTGTTCTTAATCCAAGCTTTCAACCAATCCATCTCACGACGTTCTGCTACTTTGTAAAGGGCAGGACCTGTAGATTTCTTGTTTAATTTGTGACATGATGCACAATGCATGTTAAACAATGCTTTTCCTGCTTTAGCCTGTTCTTCCGAAGGTTCTTGTGCTGATAAACTCAAAGAAAAAGAGAAGAAAAGCGCTAGACTTAACTTTAAAACACTAGATAGTTTTCTGTGTAATTTCACAATTTTCATACAGTTGTATAATAAGTTTTAAATATGTTCTAACGCGCAAAAAAGACTCAATAATAGAATTAAATCATTTTCGAACGTAGGAACAAAAGTAACATTATGCTTCCAATTGATGAACAGATATTAAGACCTAAAAGTTAATTTATACGTATTCTAAATAAAGTTTTATTATTAATTATTTACTTATGTTTGTATCCTATTAAACGAGTGTCAATTATGTCAAACAAACTGCTTTTTACCGCTTTATTTTCTTTATCTGTAATCACCTCTGAATCTGTTTTTTCACAGTCAACAAAATCTCCACTAGAAAGATTTGTAGAAAAAAAGAGAAACTTTAACAAAAAAACTAAAAATGGATTTAGTGTTGTGTTATATACTGGTAACGAAGGAATAGCTCGTGAAACTTTTGAAAATTTTAAAACTGAATTTCAAGATATTAAGATTAAACTGACCTATGTAAGTCCTGATTGGAAAGTAATCACTCCTTCTTGTAGCTCTAAAATTGAAGCAGAACGAATTGTTATTGCTATCAAGGAAAAATACCCAACTGCTAAAATATTATAAAGGGTAAAAGGACTATCATTAAAAAAAAAGACACCTATATTCTTAAATATGGGTGTCTTTTTTATACAATACTATTGCACTAAAATTATCTGATTAACTTTTTATATTTAATTCGCTTCGGAATACCATCTCCTCCCAAACGCTTGATTTTATTTTCTTCATACTCTGAGAAAGAACCTTCAAAGAAATAAACCTGAGAATCTCCTTCAAAAGCTAAGATATGTGTACAAATTCTATCTAAAAACCATCTATCGTGAGAAATTACAACTCCACAACCCGCAAAGTTTTCTAAACCTTCTTCCAAAGCTCTTAGCGTATTTACATCTAAATCATTCGTAGGTTCATCTAACAAGAGTACATTTCCTTCTTCTTTTAAAGTCATTGCCAAGTGCAAACGGTTACGTTCTCCACCGGACAACGCAGAAACTTTTTTATTTTGTTCTGATCCACTAAAGTTGAAACGAGATAAGTAAGCTCTAGAATTCACCATTTTACCTCCCATCATGACCAGCTCTTGGCTATCTGCAAAATTTTCCCAAATTGACTTTTCAGGATCAATATCTGCATGATTTTGATCTACATATGCAATTTTAGCAGTGTCACCCACTACAAACTCACCTGAATCTGGGGTTTGCTCTCCCATAATCATTCTAAAAATAGTAGACTTACCAGCTCCGTTAGGACCAATAACCCCAACAATTCCGTTTTGTGGCAAATTGAATTCTAAATTATCATACAATAATTTTTCTCCAAATGCTTTTGCTACACCTTTGGCCTCAATTACATTGGTTCCTAAACGTGGTCCATTAGGAATATAGATTTCTAATTTTTCTTCAACCTGTTTCTGATCTTGGTTCATCAACTTGTCGTAGTTCTTCAAACGAGCTTTTGATTTGGCTTGACGACCTTTAGCTCCTTGCTTTACCCACTCTAATTCTCTTGCCAATGTTTTTTGACGTTTAGAAGCTGTTTTCTCTTCTTTTGCCAAACGTTGTCCTTTTTGATCTAACCAAGAAGAATAGTTTCCTTTCCAAGGAATACCTTCTCCTCTATCCAATTCTAAAATCCAACCAGCAACATTGTCTAAGAAATACCTATCGTGCGTAATTGCAATTACAGTTCCTTTGTATTGTGCCAAGTGATGTTCTAACCAATGTACAGACTCTGCATCTAAATGGTTGGTAGGTTCATCTAACAGCAACACATCTGGTTCTTGCAATAACAATCTACACAAAGCAACTCTTCTTCTTTCTCCTCCAGATAAGTTTTTGATAGGTGTATCTCCTTCTGGTGTGCGCAATGCATCCATTGCAATTTCCAACTTGGTATCCAATTCCCAAGCATTAGAGGCATCTATCTGATCTTGCAACTCAGCCTGACGAGTCATCAACTGATCCATTTTATCAGCATCAGAATACACTTCTTCCAAGCCAAACATATCGTTGATTTTATTGTATTCGTCCAAGATAGCAACTGTTTCAGCAGCTCCTTCTTTTACAATATCCATCACTGTTTTGTCTTCATCTAACTTAGGTTCTTGCTCTAAATACCCTACAGAATACCCAGGTAAAAAAGTAATATCTCCTTGATAATTCTTTTCTACTCCAGCAATAATCTTCATTAAAGTTGATTTACCAGAACCATTTAACCCTAAAATCCCGATTTTAGCTCCATAAAAGAAACTCAAATGGATATTCTTTAACACTTGTTTTCCAGTAGATTGATAAGTCTTGCTCAATCCAGACATGGAAAAAATTACTTTCTTATCGTCTGACATGTATATCTATTTATTTAACAAGTTGCAAGATACTATATTCCTGTATTCTAAAGGAAACCATTCCTTTTTTTTTAATTTAGATCTTTAAAATTAAACCTTAATATACATACCTATGAAAAAACTTATTTTTTTAACCCTTGTTAGTGTCGGATTGTTCTCCTTTATAAGTTGTGAAAAGAAAGATAGAAAAGTAATTAAAGTTGATGCGAACGGAGCTATAGATAAGACAAAAGATGCTTTAAAAGATGCGGGAAATTTTATTGAGAAAAAATCTAAAGAAGCAGTAGAAACGGTAAAAGAAAAAACCAAATAGTTTGTCGTTATTTTTTTAAATGAACCAAAAAAGCCTTCTTTTTCAAGAAGGCTTTTAAATAGACTACCCCTAATCTATTTTATAGTTATGAATGCTGAGTATATTAAATGAATGACAAAATACCCCTAAATTATCAAACTATACCAACATTCATTATCAATTTACGAAATTCTACAATAGTGTACAAGTTATCTTAAGACTTTAATATTGTTCTCTGAAATATACTTAATAGGATAGACCATTGTTTCGTTTTCAGACTTAACAACTACATATATATTGTCAATAGACTCTATAACACCAACTACTCCATCTATCTCCACTTTATCTCCTACATATAATGATTTTTTTGTATAAAAACCAAGTAGCAATCTGGTAACAACATCTTTAGATCCTAAACCAAAAGACAACGTAAAAGTGATTAATACCGAACCAAATATCAATGTAATATTGCTCGTAATAATTGCTGTATTCACTCCTATTTGCTCCAAAGATGTAACGGAAACAAAAATGACAATTACATAAAAAACGACTGTTCCTAGTATATTAGAAACTCCATCACCCAATGATTTCATGACGGTTTTGATTGTTGTTCTAATCAAGCTAGCCAAATAAACACCTATAATAAAAATTACAACTGCACTAAATACTTTTGGCAACATGCTAATTACATTAGAAATACCTTTAGAAACAATTTCTAATTGCAACATTTCTGCACCAATAATCACAAAAATTAAAATTACAAACCATTTTACAATAGGAATGCAAAATTTAACCAAGTCTACTTCTATTTTCTTTTTTCCAAACGCTTCAGATTCGTTTAACTTGTTTATTACTCTATCTGGGTTGATTCTTTTTAGCAATTTTTCTACAATATAAAGAGTCAATTTTAATACAATATAAGCAAGTATTAGGAAACCTATAATTTTACCCGCTCCTTTTAAAAAATCGAGCAAAACGATATAAAACTCTCCCATTTTTCCGGTTTGAAAATTCATGATATTATTTTTTATTTTTAAATAAGGTTGATAGTATTTTTGGGTATTTTATCAAATAAAGATCCGCCAAATCCAAAGTTAATTTTAGCATATCTACATCACTCAGAACCTTCTTTCTTAGTTCTTTTGAAGGTTCGTGATTTTCTTGTATTTCTTTAAAAGGATTGCTCATAAATCAAGAAAATTAGAAATTTCTAAAGCTTTTTTCTTGGCCCTGTTCAAACGCATTTTAACCGCACTTTTACTAACCCCTAAAAGAATTGACAGTTCTTTTATAGTCATGTCATCCTGGTATTTCATTAATAAAATCATTTTATACTCAGGATCTATTTTATCTAAAATTAATTTTAGTTTTGTCGCTTTTATTTCAAAGATCAAAGCATCGTCTATTTCCTCTATATCTGCAAAAGAAGCTTCTAAATCGTCACTAATCTTTTCATTTTTTTTATACTTATCTCTCTGAATGTAGTTCACACAAAAATTATAAGTAAAAGAATACAACCAAGTAGAAAACTTAGCCTCTCCTTTGTATGTTTTTATTTTAACAAACAACTCTACAAACAAATCATGTGTTAGATCTTCTGCAATTTCTTTGGATTTAACAAACGACAAACATTTGCTATATACAACAGACGAATATCTATCGTACAACACAGCAAACAAATGTGTATTGTTTCCTTTTACAATCTTCTCTATTAACTCATTGTCCGTCAACTGGAATATATTTTTTGAGACTGCAAATGTATCATTTACTAAAAATTTTTCACTCTTTTTCTAGAATAATAGACTCTTAAATTTTGTTACAAAAATCAAAGTTCAATTTCCCTTATTTTATTAGTTATACAAGATCGATAACTAACATTGTGTTTTAAGTTAAAAAAGCCTTCTTTCTCAAGAAGGCTTTTCAAATAGACTACCCCTAATCTATTTTTTGTTATAAATGATTAGTAATAAAACGACCGACAAAATATCCCTAAATTATCAAGTCATACCAACACTTACTATTAAGACACATAATTGATAAATAGGTCACATATTTTTTATCTTTTTAATACCATTTATATAAAAAAATTTCATTAACAATTATAAATCAAAATGATACGAATTATATTTAATTGCAAAACATTCTATAAAGACAAATTAGAATCACAATAATGAGATATATCAAAAACAAAACCTCAATACAAACTGTATCGAGGTTTTAAATTTATAGTGATTTTCTAACTAAAGACATCAAGTCAAACTCCCCATCACTCCTTGTTGATAATCCATAAAAGCTTGTGTTGTTTCTCTTCTAGTATTCATTACAAAAGGTCCTTCCATCACCACAGGTTCATCAATAGGTTCACCAGACAACACCAATAATTTAGAAACTTGATTAGCTTTTAATGTAAATCCATCACCATCATTGTTAAAAGTAACCATGGCCGTTTCTCCATATTTTAAATTCTCTGATGCATTTACCAACACATCTCCTTTAATAAGGTATAGCAAAGCATCTTGATTGGTTGGAATCTCTACCTCAATTTCTCCTTCTTTTTCTATATCTATCCAAAAAGCATTTACAGAGGTTTGTGTTTGTATCACTCCTTGTTTCCCTTTTTGTTCTCCTGCAACAATGGTTAAAACACCTCCATTAAAAACAATAGTTTCCATTTGTTCCACATCTGCTTGCTGGTAATTAGGTTCCATCATCTTTTTACTCCTAGGTAAATTTAACCAAAGTTGAATTCCTTCTAATTCTCCTCCTTTTTCTACAAACTCAGGTGTAGGTCCTTCGGCATGAAAAATTCCTTTTCCAGAAGTTATCCATTGTACTCCACCACTTTTAATAGTTTGTACATTTCCTAAAGAATCTCTGTGTTTTTGTTCTCCTTGAATTAAAAAAGTAATGGGCTCAAACCCTCTATGTGGATGCGCTCCTAAATCAAAAGGATTACTTTCTTTACTAATTGAATAAGGTCCATAATGATGTAACAACAAAAACGGATCTGCTCTTTGAATGTTTCTACTAGGAATTGGTTGTCTTAACTCAATAGGACCCATCATTGTAAAAGGCGAATTGCTAAGATATTTAATACTGTTCTTTTTCATTTCATTAAATTTTTTAACCTCTTACTTTATCTAGTAAATTATTTAACAATACAGCTTCTTCTTCTGTTAACTGTTGCATCAATTTTGGAATTTCTGCAAACACAATCTGAGACAACAACTGCAACCCTTTTTCTGTTATAGACACATAAACCGCTCTTCTATCATTTTCACATCTTACACGTTCAATTAATTCTTTTTCACATAACTTGTCTGTTAATCTAGTTGTGTTAGGAGATTTTTCTATCATGCGCTCTTTTACCAATTTCATAGTAATTGGTTTTTTAGCTCCTCTTAAAATTCTAAGAATATTATATTGTGCTGATGAAATTTGATACGGTTCTAATTCTTTATTTGTAACTGTATTAATATAATTTGCAGTATATTTTAAATTCAGCATGGCTTTTACATAATCCGAATCAAACGTTGCATTTACTTCTTTTGAAAACTCACCCATACCCAGTCTTTAATATTATATTACAATGCTTTTTGAAGTTTCACGGTCAACTCTTTTAACTGTGCATCCAACTCAGAATTTGTAATTTTTCCATCTTTAAAATGATCGTAAAAACTAGGCAAAGAATAATTCCCTATAGCTACAGCTCCTTGATAAGGCATTCTAGATACTGCTGTTTCAAGAACCGAAGCCCCACCCCTTGCTCCTGGAGATGTTGCCAAAAACAAAACAGGTTTCTCTCTCCATACTTTTGGATCAATTCTAGAAACCCAATCAAAAATATTTTTAAAAGCAGCAGTATAAGAACCATTATGTTCTGCAAACGAAATCACAAAACCATCAGCAGTTTCCAACTCAGAATTAAAAGCAGTTGCCTCTTTAGGGAATCCTGTTTCTTCTTCTTTATCTATGCTATAAATTGGCATTTCAAAATCATTCAAATCCAACACATTCAACTCCACATTTTCTAATTGACTACCAGCATAAATTGCCAACTGTTTGTTGATAGAGTTCTTACTATTACTAGCTCCAAATACGATTACTTTTTTCATTTTTATTAATTTTTTTAATCTGTTATTTTCTATTTTATTACAACACTGTACTACTTTTGAATAATTTTTTCCCTAAAAAGAATGAACTCAATATTAAAATCATAGCTATCATAGCTGCTCCTTGCTCACCATCTTTAACCACCATATGCGCTGAAAAGGCCAACAAAGCATCAAAAAATAATGCAGAGTACACCCAATCTTTTATACTTGATTGTTTTTGTGTTATCAACACAATAACTGCAATCACTTTTAATACTGCTAGAGGATACACAATATAAACTGGATACCCCAATTTCACAAACTCTGAGGATACATGTTCATAATTTAAAAAATACATACCTGCTGAGAATAAAAATAAAGCACTTAACAAACCTGTTGTTAGCCAATAAAAAATTTTAATTGTTTTCATTTTATATAATAAATTATTAACTGTGACAAAGGTATAAATATTTCTCAACTAAATACCATGGTAAATAAAAACAGGGTTAATAAATTTCAATTAGTACATTAATCAAATGTTAAGCTTTATAAATCTTGTCATTTTTGTACATTTGGGATTGCAAAAAACAGACGATGAATCTCAATTTTAACAAAAACGAAGACCATAACAAATTAGCAACATCAGATTTGAAATCTAGATTTGCTAAAGTTGCCTTGGGAGGTGGTTTAAAAAAAATAGAAAAACTACACCTAAAAGGAAAACTTACCGCTAGAGAGCGAATTGAATATTTATTTGATAAAAACAAAAAATCCATAGAAATTGGTGCTTTTGTAGGTGAAGATATGTACCAAGAACATGGAGGTTGTCCTTCTGGTGGTGTTGTTGTTAAAATTGGATACGTAAGCGGAAAACAATGTATTGTAGTTGCGAATGATGCCACTGTAAAAGCAGGTTCTTGGTTCCCTATTACCAGTAAAAAGAATTTAAGAGCGCAAGAAATTGCCATGGAAAACAGAATTCCAATTATTTACTTGGTAGATAGTGCTGGAGTATATTTGCCTTTACAAGATGAAGTTTTTCCTGACAAGGAACATTTTGGTAGAATTTTTAGAAACAACGCCAAAATGAGTAGTATGGGAATTACACAAATTTCTGCAGTTATGGGAAGTTGTGTTGCTGGTGGAGCTTATTTACCTATTATGAGTGATGAAGCCTTAATTGTAGACAAAACTGGAAGTATTTTCTTAGCGGGTAGTTACTTGGTAAAAGCAGCTATTGGAGAAAATATTGATAATGAAACTTTGGGAGGAGCAACTACACATTGTGAAATTTCTGGAGTTACCGATTACAAGTCTAAGGATGACAAAGATTGTTTGGATACCATTAAAAACATCTTAGATAAAATTGGAGATTATAACAAAGCGGGGTACAGCCATAAAGTAGCAAAACCACCTAAAGAAAACCCTGAAGATATTTACGGAATTTTACCAAAATCCCGTTCAGAACAGTACGACATGAATGAAATCATCAAACGTTTGGTTGATGATTCCCATTTTGAAGCTTACAAAGAGGGTTACGGAGAAAGTATTATTTGTGGATATGCTCGTATAGAAGGTTGGGCAGTAGGTATTGTAGCCAATCAACGAAAAGTAATAAAAAACAAAAAAGGAGAAATGCAATTTGGCGGGGTCATTTATTCTGACTCAGCAGACAAAGCCACTCGTTTTATTGCCAACTGCAATCAAAAGAAAATTCCGTTGGTCTTTTTACAAGATGTGACAGGGTTTATGGTGGGTAGCAAAAGTGAACATGGTGGCATTATAAAAGATGGTGCCAAATTGGTGAATGCTGTTGCTAATTCAGTTGTTCCTAAATTCACCGTAGTCATAGGAAACTCTTACGGAGCAGGGAATTATGCTATGTGTGGAAAAGCATTTGATCCTAGATTAATTTTTGCTTGGCCATCTGCAAGATTGGCTGTAATGGGTGGATCTCAAGCAGCAAAAGTATTGGCTCAAATAGAAGAAGCTACCTTACAACGTAAAGGAGAAGAAATAACACCCGAAAGGCATGCCGAAATTTTAAAAAATATAGAAGAAAAATACGACAAGCAAACTTCTCCCTATTACGCAGCTTCTCACCTGTGGACAGATGCAGTTATTGATCCTTTAGAAACAAGAACTTGGATTGGGATGGGAATAGAGGCTGCCAACCATGCACCTATAGAAAAACCGTTCAATTTGGGAGTTATTCAAGTTTGACAAAAACTTGTAGCAGAATAGAAAAAACAATAATTTTACGACACTTTATATAATATTACATAGAAATGGGTAGAGCATTTGAATTTAGAAAAGCTAGAAAGATGAAACGTTGGTCCGCAATGGCAAAAACGTTTACAAGAATTGGTAAGGATATTGTAATGGCAGTTAAAGAGGGTGGACCAAATCCTGATGCTAACGCAAGACTTCGTGCAGTAATTCAAAATGCTAAGGCAGCTAACATGCCTAAAGACAATGTTGAAAGAGCTATTAAAAAAGCAACTGACAAAGATACTGCCAACTATAAGGAAACATTGTTTGAAGGGTATGCTCCTCACGGTATTGCTTTGGTTGTAGAAACTGCTACAGACAATAACAATAGAACAGTTGCCAACGTACGTGCTGCTTTTAACAAGTGTAACGGAAATTTAGGAACTTCAGGTTCTGTAGTTTTTATGTTTGACCACACTTGTAACTTCCGTATCAATTCTGAAACTAAGGAGATAGATTTAGAGGAATTAGAATTGGACTTGATGGATTTTGAAGTAGAAGAAGTTTTTCAGGATGAAGATGGAATTTTAATTTACGGTCCTTTTACACAATTCGGAGCTATTCAATCGTATTTAGAAGAAAACGAATTAGAAATTTTATCTTCTGGATTTGAAAGAATTCCAACCACCACCACTAAATTGACAGAAGAGCAACAAGCGGATGTTGAAAAATTATTAGAAAAATTAGAAGATGATGATGATGTACAAAATGTATATCATTCAATGGCATAACCAAAAAAATCTTAGTTATTCTTTAAACCCTCTCTAACATACAACTGAGAGGGTTTTTATTTAACCTAAAATAGTAAACTATGACAAAAAGGCAAAAAATTGTTCTGTATCTAATTTTTGCTATTTGTATCATTATTGCTTGCAGCACACTCGTTCAAAACAAAAAAACAAATAGAAAAATTCAAGTTGCAAAACCTGTCGAAACAGAACAACCAACAAATACAACAAAAGCAAACAACAATCATTTTAATTATTTAACATTTGCACCTTCTGCCAAAAACAAGGTCTATCAATACCGTTATTTTACTTTAGAATACAATGAAGAACATGAACAAGCAAGCTGGGTGTATTATTTATTAACTTCAGATTTTATAAACGGTACTGCAAAAAGAAAAGACAACTTTCGAGAAGATCCTAACATTACAACAAAATCTGCTACCTTGTCTGATTACAAAAAAAGCGGTTACGATCGTGGTCATTTGTGCCCTGCTGGCGATATGAAGCTAAACAAAACATCCATGTCTGAAACGTTCTACATGTCAAACATGTCTCCTCAACTTCCAGGCTTAAACCGTGGAGAATGGAAACGTTTGGAAAGTAAAGTAAGAAAGTGGGCAATAGAAGAAGATTCTCTTTTAATAGTTACAGGTCCTATATTCAAAAATAATTTAGGGTATATTGGAAAAGAAAAAGTTACTATTCCTGGTTATTATTACAAAGTAATTTACGACATTACTCCACCACAAAAAATGACGGCTTTTATACTACCGCACATTCAAAAATTAAACCCTTATTTTAAGTACCAAACATCTGTAGATAAAGTAGAAGATATGACTGGAATCGATTTTTTTTCTTTTTTAAACGATGATATAGAAGCTAGTCTAGAAGTAAATATTCAATGGAAATAACACACGTATGACAGTACAAGCATTTAGAGAAAAATATATTTTAGGTTTTGGTTACGAAAAAAACTCAACCAACAAAAGGTTCCGTTTGATTGTTTTAGAACGTAACAACATGCACATGGTAAATGAAGTTTTAGAAAATCCAAACAATACCTGTTTTCAACAATTTTTAGAAGGAAAAGACCTAAACAAAGCCATTTTAAAATTTAAGATTGATACTTTAGAAGAAATTCTACAATTGTACAATGTGAGCAACGTAAACCTATCCGAAAACGAAATTGATAAATATTTTGAGTAATCACAACCTCCACCACCATGATCATGAGGATGAAAACAAAGTCATGACAATACAAGAATACCATCAAGCAAATATGATGTTGTTTAACATTAAAAATTTAAAAACAACAGACACAGCTTTATGTACACTTACCTCTATTGACCGATTTAGTTTTTTACCCAACGGAATAGAACATCACGAATGTAAACGTTCTGAATTGGATGAATATTTTACCGAAGTTGTAAAAAGAAACCTAATTTTAGCTTTCTTTGACAAAATAGAAATTGAAAAGTTTGATGTTTTGGATATAAATACTAATATTGACTTTTTATTTGAATAATTAAAAAATTGTGCGCTATGGAAATTAAAGAATTTAACAATAAGTATTTATTAAATTTTTCGATTAATGAATCACATCCTGAAAATATTGAATTTGGTTTAGAAATCATCAACCGAAACACTTTACAAACCACTTTAGACTATAAAAAACTAAAATCGGAAACTCCTGTAGATTGGTTGACTGAAAAAATTGGAGAAGAAATTTTAGCAGGAAGACACCCTGAGAAATTTAAGACTAGTTTTTACGAGAATGTAAAACGAAAATTAATCAACACTTTAATCATTAAAAACAACCTTAAAGGTTTTAACGCTTTAGACACCAATGAGAGTGTTGAGTTCTTGTTTAGATAATTGTTTTAAACATTCTTTTGCAACAGATAAAAAAAATTCACAAACTATTCTAACTAAATTGTTTCCTGTTTTTTTTATAGAGTTGCTAATTGGTAAAACATAAAAAAGCCTTCCGAAATCGGAAGGCTTTTTTATGTTTTCTGTAGAATTAGAAATAATATTTTACTCCTGTTCTTATCACTTGTGTTTCGTAATAGTTTTCATACAAAGCTGTAAAATCATCTCCTTTTATATTTTGTCTCAGCGCATATTGGTTTAAAATATCGCTAAACGATAAAGAAAATTCTCCCTTACCTTGCCAAAATTTCTTTTTTACTCCAAAATCTAAAGAACTTCTATACAACTGGGTCCCTTGTGCAATGTTTTTAGGAGCCATGTACAAATAGCTCAATTGTAACTGTACATCTTTTTTCAAACTCCATGTAGAATTTACTTTTGCATCCCAAGTAACCTCATCTCTTTTTTCAACTACAAAATTTTGTTCTAATGGAAATAAAATCGTTCCTGTATATCCATTAATTTTGTTTTGGTACACATTTACATTCCCCGATATTTTCCAAACATCTAGTAATTGTTGATCGTAAATCAACTCCAAACCAACGTTGGTTGCACTCCCAGTATTGGCATAACTTTTTATCACTACATTGTAATTTGCATTCTGAGCATCTACATACACACGCGTATACGGATTGTCTATATACTTGTAATAAGCTGCTAAAAACAAAGAACTCTTGTTCCATCTAGTTTTGTATGCCAACTCACCAGACTGTGTAAATTGTGGTCTTAAATAAGGATTTCCTACTTTTAACAATTCATGATCATCAGACTTTGCAAACATTCGTAATTCTGGTTCTCCTGGCCTGTCTATTCTTCTATTGTAAAACAACGATACTTTTTGTTTTGATGTCAATTTATACGTCCATCTAACATTTGGAAACAATTCAAAATAATCATAAGCATCTCTTTTTTTATCAAAATAAATATTATTTTCATCCACATCATAAACTACAGCAGTTTGCTCAGCTCTAATTCCTCCTTCAATATCGTAGGTTGGAGTTTCATATACTAAATTTACGTAAGCAGCATAAATGGTTTCTTTCCAGTTAGAATTGTTTCCCATTCCCTCATAAATAATTGAGTTATTTGGATCCGGAGTTACCTGATATTCTACAGGTAAATTTCTATGTTGAATTTTAGCTCCTGTTTCCATACGACCACTACTAAAAGGTTTTGCATAATCTACATTCCCCACATAAATATGTTCTGTAGCTAAAATATTGGTAATATCTCTACTTTGAGCAATGTTAGAACTATCGTTTACATAATATGTTTCATCTTCCCAACCTTTTACATATTGCAATCTTGCTTTTAAGTTGTGTCCTGGCTCTAAGAACTTGTGTTCATAATCTGCAGCAATGTTAAAATATCCTGTAATTTCTTCTTCATTCCAATTGGTATAACGATATCTTTTGCTGGTATCCATATTGATGTAAGGAACTTGAGCAGTATCTGTATGTTTTTCCCAATCGTAAATAGATGAAAGCTTTATTTTATTAGCATCATCTAATTTAAAATCTACTCCTCCTTTAAAAATATAATGAATCTGTTTTCTGTTTTCTGGAACTTGAGAAATAGTATTGGTTCCATCATCATAATTACGAGTTGTAAACTCATTGTTCGGCAATTTTTCTTGCATCAACACTTCCGATTGCAAAAAGAAATCTACTTTGTTTTTGCTGTAATTCAAATCCAAACTAGGAATGTATTTGGGTGTAAAATCATAACTCCCCAATTCAGTTGGCAAATCGTCTTTCTTTTTAGACAAAACTCCCAATCCATACGTAAATCCCGCAGAACCATTCAAGCCTTGTTTCTTATCTTTTTTGTAAATAATATTGATAGCACCCGCCATTCCCGAAGCATCGTACTTAGCAGAAGGATTGTTGATAATTTCTATCTTTTCAATATTGCTTGCCGGAATATTGTCTAGCCCTTTTTGATTTCCAAAACCCGTTAAGCTAGATTGTTGTCCATCTACCAACACCAACACTTTGTCACTTCCTCTTAACATTACTTTTCCTTCCTGATCTACGGAAATCCCTGGCATTCCTTTCATAACATCCAACACAGAACCTCCTGTTTGAGAAATCACTTTATCTAAATCAAACGTTTTTTTCTCTAAACCAGCACTTATTTCCGATTTTTGAGTTTTAATTTCCACTGTCGACAATTGAGCAACATCCTCTTTCAAAACTACTGTCCCTACATTTATGTATGGATTGATCCCCCCGACAAACACATTTTTAATTGCTGTTTGATATCCTAAAGAAGTAAACATTAATTGATATTTTCCTGAGGCTACTTCTTCAAACACAAACAAACCTTTTTCGTTAGAAAACCCTTGTTTGACAACTTTGCCATCCGCAACTTTTAAAGTAATGGTTATATAAGCCAATGCGTTTTCTGTTTCTGATGTTATAATTCCAGATATTGATGATTTTTGTTGACCAAAAACAGTGGTACACAGAAATAAGAATAAAAATTTAAAGTGATTTTTCATATAGTTTAGTTTAACAAAGCTAAAGTTTGCTGTCTTTGTATTTTATTTGTTTTTGTTTCTATAAATTGAGGCAAAAAATAAATTTCTTTGGGCAACTCGTACTTAGATAAGTTAAGTTGAGTAAAATTTAAGTCTGTGTTTTCTCCCTCAACAATTAGAATTAATTTTTCTCCCAAAGTTTCGTCTTTAATGCCTGCTACAAAAAAACGTTGCCCAATCACTTTAGACAATTCCTTTTCTATTTGTTCCGGATGCAATTTTACCCCTCCAGAATTGATTACATTGTCAAACCTACCCAACCATTCAAATTCAGTTTCAGAATGGATTTTTACAATATCATTGGTCACCACTTCTTCTTCACTTAATAAAGGAGCATTTATGATTAAACAATCTCTATTATCTTGTGAAATAGTAATGTTGGGGAGTAAAACATAATGACTATTTAATCCTTCTCTTCGGAAAGTTGATTCTTTTTTAGGGTCTGCTTCTCGACTACGCTCGAAGACCTTAATTTGAGCTTTGTTTATCCTTTGGTCATCGAGCGGAGTAAATATATTATTGTTTTCATTACTATTAGTAAGACCTGCTTCTCGACTACGCTCGAAGACCTCTAGTTGAATTTTTTCTACCTCTTGGTCATCGAGCGAAGTCGAGATATGTTGCTCTGATGAACTTAAAGTACTTTCAGCAAAACAATTCAATTTTTTAACGGCAATATGGCTTACTGTTTCTGTCATTCCATAAGAAGCAAAACATTGGGTAGATACATTCTGCAAAGCTTCTTGCAAACCTTCAGAAACCACTCCCCCACCAATCAACAACTTTTTAACCAAGTGCAAATCCCACAAACTAGCTTTTACCTGCATAGGTACCATGGCACAAAAATCATATGACTCAAAAATATCTTCTAGCGGATTTCCATTCGGCTCCATTACATCCAGTTCCCAACCTAAAGTCAACGCTCTAATCACCATCATTTTTCCTGCAATGTATTGGGTAGACAAACAACACAAGGCTTTAGTTTCTGCTCCCAACTTTAAAAAACTACTTGTAGCTTTTGCTGAGTTTTCCATAAACTCTTTTTTAATAGCTACCAATTTAGGTGTTCCTGTAGAACCAGAAGTTTGTACAATTAACGTTTCAGAATCCGAAAACCATTCTTGTAAAAACCAATACAAATCATCAGAAATACCTTCGGAATAAGAAATTAATTCTAAGGGAGTTTCAAAAGCTTCTCCGTTTAATAAAAATGAGGAATGAATACTAAAATTTGACATGTAGTTCTTTTTCTAGTTGATTTTGTTTGATCGCTAATTTCTCTAAAAATTCTTGATGTGCTACCGAATGTTCATGAAAGGGCTTGTGCAACTTACTTTGCTGTACCGATGCTATTCTTTTAAAATAACTTTGTGCTTTTTCCGTAATCCAAACCTTAGAAAATTGTTCCCAAATATAATTGATAGCTGTAGTATTGGGATGAATTAAATCGGCTTCATAAAAACGATAATCTCGCAAATCATCCATCATTATTTCATAACTTCCAAAGTAGGCAACATTGTGACTTTCTTTGATTTTTGAAACAGCAGATAACAAATGTGCTTTGCTTAGAGAGTTTTCTATCATTCCATCTTTGGTGTGCCTTACAGGACTCACAGTAAAAATAACTTGAGCTGATGGATTTACTTTTCTAATATTGGTAAGTATACTTTTTAAGGCTGTTTCTATTTCATCAATAGACAACATTTTTTTCTCAAATTCGGTTTGAGGAATTTTATGACAATTGGCAACAAACTCTTTTGTTTGATTGTATTGATACACCCAACTTGTTCCTAAAGTAATTACTATATGTGTAGCTACTTTTAATTGATTCAAGCAACTCTCTTGAGCTTGATGAATATTTTTTAAAACTTCATCAGCCTGTAAAGCAGACAAATCTGAATGGTGATGTAAAGAATGATACACTTCATTTTGCAGTACCAAATTACTCAATTCCTGTTTTTTCTGAGATACGGTATCAGTTATTACTTTGGCAATGGCTGTGGGACTAAATAAAATTCCAAAAGGATTTACCAAAGCATTGAACTTATAATACGTTAATTGATTTCCAATATGTTCCGAAAAACAAGATCCCAACAACAAAAACTTAGACTTATGATCTATTTGATTGCCTTGCTGAGGCTCTATTTTTATTTCTGTTCTAAATTTCAAAAATTGATTTTTTTATAATCTATTACTACAATATAAAATTATAGGTAAAATACTTACGCTTCACTTTACCGAATATAATGATACAAAGAAAAAGGAATTTAATCTATTTGCACTTTCAATTTAGTCCAATCTAATTGTATTGGACTAAATTAAGTATTATGCAATTGTGTTTTCTTGTACTCAGATGGTGTTAAACCCTTGTTTTTCTTAAATATAGAATTAAAGGATGATTTGGAGCTAAAACCAACATCCATGGCAATTGCTAATAGTGTAAAGTGATTATCTTGGTCTTTTTTCAACCGAGTTATAAACTCATCAACTCTGTATTGATTTACAAAATCTTGAAAACTAGTATTCATATGAATGTTCAAAATTTCAGAAATATATTGACTGGGAATATTCATTTTTTTGGAAACTTCATGAATTGATAATTTATTATTCAAATACAACTTTTCGGTTTCCATTAAATGAACGATCTCTGTTTTGTGTTTTTCAATAAATTTTAAATCAAGTTTGGAGTTTTTGTATTTGTTTATTTTTACCTGTGGCAGTAATTGATTGTCTTTGGTTATCAATTTAAAGGCTATAAAATAAAATAGAAATGCAACAATTAATAAAAGACTGGTATTAAAATACTGATTGTTAATGAATAATTCTTTAGTTGGATCTATCAATCCTATAATTTCATTAAGTATTGAAAAAACAAACAATAACATAATTGGAATTGCGAAATAAAGAGCCCAATGTTTTATTTTGGTGGTAATGATGGAATAAATAATCAAGAACAAATAAAGCACAAAAATTAGCTCTGTAATAGTTTCAAACACTTCTACTATCAAAGAATCTTCTCCAATTTTTATTTCAATTGCTTCTATAATAAAATAAATAAGGTTTGGTATAAAAAAAAGACAATCCGTTTTAGAAAACACCTCTTTGCCATTTTTATAATATTTAAAAAACAGAAATAAAAAAGTTATAAAAAGAGAACTATCAAAAAGAAACCAGTCTGAATTCTCTATAAAAATATTGTTTTCATCATCAAAAGTAATATAGATTAAAATGGATACTAAACTTCCAAACAACAACCAGAAAGTGTTTTGTTTGTATTTTTTCCTTTTGACTAACAAAGCAGAAAGCACAAATACACCTTGTAACAAAGCTATTATTTGAATAATTATAAGCATAATGGTTATTAATGATCAACTTTAATTAAACAAAATCCCAACAATAGCACCTTAGAATTGTTATCTATTGGGTTCTCTTGTTGGGATTCTAATATTATTTGTATTTAAGCTTCAAACCACGAGCTTTTGGCTCTGTAGTTTCAAAATTTTATAAATACTCTTTTACTTTCTCAATAGCTTCAGACAATCCTGCTGGATTTTTACCTCCTGCAGTAGCAAAGAATTTTTGTCCTCCACCACCTCCTTGAATCAATCGACCCAATTCGCGAACAATTTTACCTGCATCGTATCCTTTTTCTTCAACTAAGTTTTTCGCAATGTAAGAGGTTAACGTTGCTTTTCCATCATTTTCTGCACCTGCAAAAAAGAACAAGTTTTCTACTTCACCACCCAATTCATGTGCAATATCTTTAATAGCTCCTGCGTTCATGTCTATTCTTGTAGCCAAGAAATTAATTCCGTTGATTTCCTGAATACTAGATTTTAAACTTCCTTTGATATTTTTAGCTTTTTCTTTTAACAAAGCTTCAATCTCTTTCTTTAAAGCTGTATTTTCATCTTGTAAAGATGTAATTGCCTTTACAGGATCTTTTACATTTTTTAAAGATGCTTTTACAGCAACCAATTCTTTATCTTGTTTCTTAAAAAATTCTTTGGTTACATTACCTGTAATTGCTTCAATTCTACGAACTCCCGCTGCAACAGCACTTTCTCCTGTAATTTTAAAATGCCAAATATTTGCTGTATTGGCTACATGCGTACCTCCACACAATTCCTTGGAGTTTTTAAACTGAATCATACGAACTGTATCTCCATATTTTTCTCCAAACAATGCCATCGCTCCTTTGTCAATTGCTTCTTGAATTGGAATGTTTCTAAACTCTTTCAAATCTATTTTTTCACGAATACGAGCATTCACAAACTCTTCTATTTCCACCAACTCATCAGCAGTTACTTTTGCAAAGTGAGAAAAATCAAAACGTAAATGTTTTGCGTTTACCAAAGACCCTTTTTGTTCTACATGCGTTCCTAACACAGTTCTCAATGCCTGATGCAACAAGTGTGTTGCAGAATGATTGTTGTTAGAAGATTCTCTGTTTTTAACATCTACCACAGCCTTAAAACTATCTGTAGGATTGATAGGCAAATGCTTTACAATATGCATGATCAAGTTGTTCTCCTTTTTGGTGTCAACAATATGAACCACATTTCCATTATTGGCTTCTAAGAAACCTCTGTCTCCTACTTGCCCACCTCCTTCTGGATAAAATGGAGTTAAATTAAAGACCAATTGATACAATTCCCCATCTTTTTTAGAGGTTACTTTTCTGTATCTTGTAATTTTTACAGATGCTTCTAAATAATCATAACCGATAAACTCTTCATCAGAATCTTCTTTTAAAATCACCCAATCGTCCATATCCATTTCAGCAGCTGCTCTGGATCTGTTCTTTTGTTTTTGCAACGCTGCTTCAAACTCAGCTTCATTTAAAGTATACCCTTTTTCACTTAAAATCAATCCAGTTAAATCAATCGGAAATCCAAAAGTATCGTACAATTCAAACGCTTTATCTCCTGAAACTTCTTTTCCTTTGGTTTGTGCAATTACATCATCTAACAACCCTAAACCTTGACCTAACGTTCTTAAGAAAGAAGCCTCTTCTTCTTTCATTACATTTCTAACCAATTGTTTTTGTGTGTTGATTTCTGGAAAAGCATCTCCCATTTGATGGCTTAATACATCTACCAACTGATAAATAAATGGTTCTTTTTGATTTAAGAAGGTAAACCCGTAACGAATCGCTCTTCTTAAAATTCTACGAATCACATATCCTGCACCTGTGCTAGATGGCAATTGACCATCTGCAATAGCAAACGCGACAGCTCTTACGTGATCTGAAATTACACGAATTGCAATATCTATTTCTTCAGATTTACCATACGTAAAACCTGTTTTGGTTTCCAATTCATGAATTAACGGTGTAAACACGTCTGTATCGTAATTAGACTGAACTCCTTGCAAAGCCATACACAAACGCTCAAACCCCATTCCTGTATCAATATGTTGATTTGGCAAGTTCTCTAAAGAACCATCAGCTTTTCTATTGAATTGCATAAATACCAAATTCCAAATTTCCACGACTTGTGGATGGTCCATATTGACCAAATCTGCTCCAGGAACTTTTGCTTTTTCCTCAGCAGAACGAATATCTACGTGAATTTCGGAACAAGGTCCACAAGGTCCTTGCGCTCCCATTTCCCAGAAATTGTCTTTTTTATCTCCTAATAAAATACGATCCTCGGCAATGTGTTCTGTCCACATATCGTAAGCTTCCGTATCTTTTACCAACCCTTCGGACGCATCACCTTCAAAAATAGTTACATACAAACTATCTTTGTCCATTTTGTAAACCTCTGTCAACAATTCCCAAGCCCAAGCAATGGCTTCCTTTTTAAAGTAATCTCCAAAAGACCAATTCCCCAACATTTCAAACAAAGTGTGGTGATAAGTGTCAATTCCAACTTCTTCTAAATCGTTGTGTTTTCCAGAAACTCTTAAACATTTTTGTGAATCGGTAACTCTAGAGTTGATAACTTTGCGCTGTCCTAAAAAATATTCTTTTAAGGGAGCCATTCCAGAATTTACAAACATCAATGTAGGATCATCCTTTAATATCATTGAGGCAGATGGTACTATCTTATGTTGTTTTGATTCAAAAAATTCTAAAAACTTCTTTCTAATATCCTGAGATTTCATATAATATATTGGATTAAGTAATTTAATGACCTATTTAACAAAACATTTTTTAATTTTGTGCGTTAAATAGCTTTCAATTAAATTCCTTTTATTTAATTGGTCACAAAAATAGTTAATTTAGTTTCATGGCGAAAGCAAAATTTTATTACGATTCCGATACGCTCTCTTATCAACCCATTAAAAAAGATGCAAAGCAAATTTTAAAAAATGCTGGTATTTATAGTTTGGCTATTTTATTTATAGGATTGCTGGGTTTTGTTGCTTTTAGTACCATTTTAAAATCTCCTTCTGAGCGAGCTGCATTGCGTGAATTGAACAATTTAAAATTCAATTACCAATTACTAGAAAAGAAAATGACTGAATCTACAGCCATTTTAGAAGAAATACAACAACGTGACAACAATGTTTATAGAATTATTTTTGAAGCAAAACCTATTTCTAACGAAGAACGAAATGCTGGTTTTGGGGGTGTAAACAGATACAAAAGTCTTGAAGGTTACAAAAACAGTGATTTGATTACCGAAGCTACTCAAAAAATGGACATTCTTGCCAAACGTTTGGTAATTCAATCTAAATCTTTAGATGAAATTGTAAAACTAGCCAAAAACAAAGCAGAAATGCTTGCCTCTATTCCGGCTATTCAGCCAGTGGCCAACAAGGATTTGAAACGAATGGCTTCTGGATACGGAATGCGAATACACCCAATTTACAAAACGAAAAGAATGCATTGGGGAATGGATTTTTCTGCTCCACAAGGAAGTCATATTTATGCGACAGGAGATGGAGTTACTAAAGTTGTTAAAAAATCTAAAAAAGGATTTGGAAATCATATCGTTATCGACCATGGTTTTGGTTACGAAACCACATATGCACACATGAGCAAATTCAACGTTCGCAAAGGTCAAAAAGTAAAACGTGGAGATTTGATAGGTTTTGTTGGAACAACAGGATCTTCTACAGCTCCACACTTACACTATGAAGTAAAAAAAGGAAATCAAAAAATGAATCCCGTATACTTCTATCACAATGATTTGACTCCAGAAGAATATGAAACCATGCTAATGCTTTCATCACAAGAAAATCAATCTTTAGACTAATGCATATAGAGCTACCTAAAAAACGATATTATAGAATAGGAGAAGTTGCCGATGCTTTTGGTGTTCCTACCTCCATGATTCGTTATTGGGAGCAAGAGTTTGACATGATCAAACCTAAAAAAAACAGCAAAGGTGACAGAATGTTTACCGATGTAGATATTGAAAAACTAAAATTGGTCTATCATTTGGCTAAAGAACAAGGATATTCTTTAGAAGGTGTTCGTAAAAAGCTAAGAGAGCAGCCAAAAAAAACAGCACAACAGGTTTCTATCATCAACAAACTAGAAGCTATCAAAACAGAATTGATTAAAATTAAAAATCAACTGTAAAGACATTCTGTCATATTCAATTATTGGTATAGTTTATGTAATTTAGTAACTATTATTATTAATTGAATTATGAAAAAATTAACCAAATACATCGCTATTTTTATTGCTGCAATCTCATTGAGTTCTTGTGGATATAACAGCATGGTAACTTCTCAAGAAGCTGCAACAGGACAATGGGCAAACGTAGAAAGTTCTTACCAACGTAGAGCAGATTTGATTCCAAACCTAGTGGCAACTGTAAAAGGATATGCTGGGCATGAAAAAGAAACACTTACCGAAGTTATCAATGCAAGAGCCAAAGCAACTTCTGTAACCATAGACGCTAGCAAACTTGACGCAAATAGCATTGCTAAATTTCAAGAAGCTCAGCAAGGATTGACAGGTGCCTTGAACAAATTGATGGTAGTTGCAGAAAGATATCCTGATTTAAAAGCAAGTCAGCAGTTTATCGGATTACAATCTCAATTAGAAGGAACCGAAAACAGAATTAATGTAGAACGTAACCGTTTTAACAATATGGTTATTGAATACAACACCATGATTCGTAAGTTTCCAAAAAACATAACGGCAAATATATTCTCTTTTGAAAAAATGGAGTATTTCAAAGCAGATCCGTCTGCAAGCAAAGCTCCTGAAGTAAAATTTTAACGAATGAGCAAACAACCTTTTTTTACTGAACAGGAAGAACAGCAAATAGTTACAGCCATTCAAAAAGCCGAAAAAAACACTTCTGGAGAAATTAGAGTGCATATAGAAGCTACTTTTGAAGGAGATGTAATGGATAGAGCTATCTACATTTTTAACGATTTAAAAATGTACGAAACCAAAGCAAAAAATGGTGTTTTGTTTTATTTGGCTACAGAAGCAAAACAATTTGTGATTTTAGGAGATGATGGAATCAACGATGTAGTTCCAGTAAATTTCTGGGAATCCACAAAAAACAAAGTAATCAACCAATTTAAGAAAGGTCAATTTGCACAGGGTCTGATAGACGGTATACAAGAAGCAGGTCAACAATTAAAGATTTACTTTCAATACCAAGATGACGACATTAACGAATTGCCTGACGAAATATCAAAAAATTAATTATTATGAATCCTTTTTCTATTGAATCTGCTACAGTTAAAGAAGCTGTATTTATGAACAAAGTCTACTCTTGGATGAGTGGAGCACTTTTAATTACCGGTTTTGTTGCTTGGTGGGCAGCCACAACCCCTGCCTTTTTAGAAATGTTATTTCCCGCAACAGGTGGTGTCAACAAATTATTGTTTTATGGATTGATTGGTGCCGAACTTGGTTTGGTAATCTGGTTGTCTTCTAGAATAAGACAAATGACCGCAGAAAGAGCAGGGCTCTTATTTGTTCTATACTCCATCTTAAATGGATTGACTATGTCGGTTCTATTTACCATCTATACCTCAAGTTCTATTGCCTCTACCTTTTTTATTACAGCAGGTACTTTTGGAGCCATGAGTTTGTATGGGTATACTACCAAAAAAGATTTAACAAGCTGGGGAAACTTATTATTCATGGGCTTAATCGGTTTGATTATTGCCACCGTTGTCAATATGTTTTTGCAGTCTTCTATGTTATACTACATCTTAAACTATGTAGGAGTATTGGTCTTTGTTGGATTGACCGCTTATGATACTCAAAAAATAAAAAGAATGGCTGATCAGATGGATTCTGAAGAAAATGCAAAGAAAGGAGCTATTATGGGAGCTTTGACTTTGTATTTAGATTTCATCAACTTGTTTTTATACTTGTTACGTTTGTTCGGTGACAGAAAATAAAATTAATATGATACAACACATCACAAAGCTAGTCTTAGGACTGGCTTTTTTTTCAACAATATTTGCGCATGCTCAAGATCCTTTGAGTAAAAAAGAAACACAATACAAAGGAGTTTATGATTATGCCAATATGCTTTCTAGACAAGAAGTTAATGAATTGTCTCAGAAACTGATACGCTATAAAGACACTACTTCTACCCAAATAGTAATTGCTACAATTGAAAGTTTGAATGGAAACGATATTTCTATGCTGGCTACTGAAAAAGCACACGAATGGGGAGTTGGGCAAAAAGGAAAAGACAATGGTGTTTTTATTTTGATTTCTAAGAATGATCGAAAAATAAAAATAGCTACAGGTTATGGTGTAGAACATTTACTTACAGACTATTTAAGCAAACAGATTATTGACGATATCATCACACCCAATTTTAAACAATTACAGTATTATCAAGGATTGAATCAAGCTACTGAACGCATTATTCAAATTTTAGCTGGTGAGTATAAAGAAGATCCTAAAAAAAGTACCGAAGGAAAAGGTAATATTTTTATTATAATTCTTATTGTTGCACTTGTTATCTTTTTCATGAATAGAAAAAACAATTCTGGCAATGGAAAAGGAGGTAACAAACGTAGAGGTCTAGATTCATCTGATATTTTTACCGCTATACTGCTTAGCAGTTTAGGAAGCAACAGAGGTTACGGAGGTGGTTCATCTGGTGGTTTTGGTAGCGGTGGCGGATTTTCAGGTGGCGGAAGCTTTGGAGGCGGAGGCTTTGGTGGTGGTGGAGCTAGCGGTGGCTGGTAAACACATTTTTCCTCTTTTCTCTTTTTAATTTAGTATCTTTTCTAATCAATTTATACTTAAAAATGAATATCAGAAGCTGGATTATTTTAATCATCAATTCGTTACTTTTTATTGTTGTAATTTCTCTATCTGTATTGTTTTACAATCAGTTTGAACAAACATTAGATCAAAAAGTATTGTCTCAACTAAGTTCTATTGAGCGCTTAAAGAGAGTTCAAATAGAAAAATATTTAGACATTGAATGGAAACATTTTAATCGTGACGAGTCTATTGATGATGGAATTGATTTTGATTTGAAAAACTTAAAAAAGCTTCCTTATCAAATTCATGAATCTGGTATTTACGACTTTACTCCTATTTCTGAAGAAGGTACTTTGTTGATTGGAATGATCAAAATAAAAGGCGATAAAATACAAAGTATCAAAACGTTGTCTGACGATTTTATTCAGCAAATTTTATTAGAACGTACCGGAATGGGAGAAAGCGGAGAAACTTATTTGGTAGGAAAAGACTATCGACTAAGATCTGCTTCCCGATTTTTTTCTAACAAACAACCTTATCAAATATCTGCGAAGACTAAAAGTGTTGAGAATGCGTTTCACCAAATTTTTGACAATGGTATATACAGAGATTACAGAAACGTTGATGTCTACAGCTCTTACCATCATATAAAAGTTTCCCATATTCATTGGGCTATTTTGTCTGAAATGGATGTTGAAGAGGTTATGATTCCTCTAAAAACAATGAAAACAAAATTGTCTATGATTGCCTGCTCTATTTTTATCATAGCTCTAATTTCTGGAATTTATTTTACACAATTTGTTACCAAACCACTGAACAAAATGACTTCACAAATTTTAGATATGGCAGAGGGTAATTACAATATTGACATTACCCCAAACACACACTTTAAAGAAATTAATGATATTTTAAGCGCATTAAAATCCCTAAAAAATTCTTTGATCCGAGCAGTCAATTTTTCGCATGAAATTGGAGAAATGAACCTTAGCACCGACTACCACCCTAATACAAAAGCAGATGTTCTAGGAAATTCATTGCTAAAAATGAGAGACAAATTGACGGAATATCAACATAAAATCACGCAAATAAACATCAATAAAAAGAGGATTTTAATCGAAGGTCAAGAATCCGAAAGAAAAAGATTGGCTCAAGAATTACACGACGGTATAGGTCCACTTCTTACGAGCATTCGTTTTTTTGTTGAAAACATGAATATTGACGTAAAACAGAAAAACGAAATGAAAGCAATCATAGATCATACGATTGCAGAAATTAGAAGAATGACGTATGCACTTATGCCACCTTCTTTGATTGATTTTGGTGTGGGAGAAACATTGAAAACTTTTGTAAAACTCATCCACAATACAACCAATATTGACATTGACTTTAACAATTCCATCAAAGAAAAGAAGTCTAAAATTAACACCAATATTGGTATTTCTATTTTTAGAATTTGTCAAGAATTAATCAACAATACAGTAAAATACGCACAGGCAGAAAAAATAAGAATTTCCATTACAGAGTTTGACGATTACCTTTCAATTTTTTATTTTGACGACGGAATTGGTTACAATCCAGAAACCGTAAAACTTGGTTCAGGACTGACCAACATAAGAGAACGTGTAGAAATTTTTAACGGCTTGATTACTTTTGATTCACAAAAACACGATTCAACCGTTGAAATAGAAATCCCTTTGACAGATGAACAAAATTAATATTATTGTAGCAGATGACCATCAATTGTTTAGAGATGGCTTGACCTCTTTATTAAACAAACATCCCTTTTTAAATGTACTGACAAATGTAGAAGATGGAATTGCTTTGTTTGATGCTCTAAAAACTCTAAAAACACTTCCTGATATCATTTTACTGGATTTATCCATGCCTAATATGAACGGATTTGAAGCCCTTAAAATATTGAGCAAAAAATATAAAAAAATCAAAGCTATTGCCATTTCTATGCACGACGATGGAAATTACATTGCTAGATGTGCACAATATGGAGCTCATGGATATTTGCTAAAAAACACTGACGAAGACGAAGTATTAAACGCTATAAAACAAGTGCATAATGGAGCTAAATACTACAACCAAGAACTATCTAAAAAGATGATAGATAGCATGGCAGAAGTAAATAGCATTAAAAAATTAACCAAAAAGGAATCTGAAATTCTAGAATTGTTAGCGCAAGGATTGACCACAAAAGAAATTGCCACCAAGTTTTACATCAGTACCCGAACCGTAGAAACACATAGGTCTAATATGTTGAAAAAACTAGAAGTTAAGAACACGGTAGAACTCATAAACAAAGCAAGTTCTTTAAACATTATTTAGAAAATACGTAGTAACACGTATTCTAAAATACCTTTTTTCTCATATTTACTCGCACACTATTTGAACGTAATTTTATACATGTAAAAACGTTAAAAAAGTAGTGCAATTATGAAGAATTTTATTTTGATTTTAGCAATTATGGCAATGGGTACTGCAAACGCTCAAAAGAAAAACGAACTAAAAGGTCCTGAAGCCAAAAATTACAAACCTTGGCAACACAAAGTTGCAGCAACTGTAGAAGTATACTCTGTAGACAAATCTGCATTAAGAAGTAAAGAGGTTAAAAATTACAAACCTTGGAAAAAAGGCAAAAACGTAACAACAAAAAAACTTGTATTAGCATCTAATTACAAAAGAAATGAACTACAGGGTCCTGCAGCTAAAAACTACAAGCCTTGGAGAGAGTAATCAGTTAGTTTTATATTCAAAAAAGCTCTTTGATTTGGTTCAAAGAGCTTTTATTTTGCATTCAGAATTTTGTTTATCCTATGTATTGATCTACATTTTCCCAAGGCCCACCATTCATAATGTCTACACCTTGTTGTTTTAAAAAGTCTGTAGCTTGTTGGCTTCTAGCTCCACTTCTACACACAGCTATAACTGGTTTTGCGTAAGCTTTTACGACCTCTACCTTTCCTGGTAAAGTTTGCAAAACAATATGCTCAGAACCTTCAACATGTCCAGCAGCATATTCTTCATCAGTCCTAACGTCTAATACTACAGCTCCGTTTTTTAAATATTCTTGAATTTTTTCATTGTCGAATTGGCTCATGATCTAAAATTTAATTTATACCTACAAATTTACAAATTGTTTTAAGAAAACACTCTCTAAAAAAGAGCAATACAATTCTTTCTCATCAACATCTTCATTCTTTATATTGGTTTGATTAACTTTGCAAATCAATTAGTACACATGACACATAAAGCAGGCTTTGTAAATATCATCGGAAACCCCAACGTAGGGAAATCGACTTTGATGAATGCCTTTGTTGGCGAAAAATTATCCATCATCACTAGTAAAGCACAAACCACTAGACATAGAATTCTAGGAATTGTGAATGGTGATGACTATCAAATCATGTTTTCTGATACTCCAGGGATTATAAAACCTGCATATGAGATGCAAGCTTCTATGATGGATTTTGTAAAATCTGCTTTTGACGATGCTGATGTATTGATATATATGGTTGAGATTGGTGAAAAAGAATTGAAGGACGAAGCTTTTTTTGAAAAAATAAAAAGCTCTAAGGTTCCTGTAATGCTTTTGATCAATAAAATTGATACTTCTACACAAGAACAAATAGAGGAGAAAGTAGCATATTGGCACGAAAAAGTTCCCAATGCAAATATTTATTTGATTTCTGCTTTGGAAAAATTCAACATCGAACCCGTGTTTGATAAAATCAAAGAATTGCTGCCTGAATCTCCTGCATTCTATCCAAAAGATCAACTGACTGACAAGCCCGAGCGATTTTTTGTAAACGAAGCAATTCGTGAGAAAATATTATTAAACTACAAAAAAGAAATTCCTTACGCTGTAGAAATAGAGACTGAAGAGTTTTATGAAGAAGACGATATTATCCGTATTCGTTCTATCATTATGGTAGAAAGAGAAACACAAAAAGGAATTATTATTGGGCACAAAGGATCTATGTTGAAAAAAACAGGAATGATGGCTAGAAAAGATTTGGAAATCTTTTTTGACAAAAAAATATTCTTAGATCTTTATGTAAAAGTCAATAAAAACTGGAGATCTAATGACCGACAACTAAAACGTTTTGGTTATAAAGACTAACAAAAAAGCAACTCTATAGAGTTGCTTTTTCTATTTTGTAAAATAACGTTCTTTTAAAATATTTATATGGTGCTCTACATGACCTATACAAACCAAGCCCAAAGCCAAAGGTGTCATTGCAATTTCAGAACACAACCCTGAATTCAGCAAAGTTTCTTTTTCTAAAGAATGAAATAATAACACCGTAGATTTTCTGACCGCTGCAAACTCTTCTAACAAGCTATTCATGCTTCGTCGATTGGCAAAGCTATTGACTACATACTCATTATGTTCGTAACCCGGTAAGTTTTTTTGCTCACCCCGTGCCAATGCCAACGCTCTATAAGACATGATTCTTTCGTTGTCTATAATATGCTGTACCATTTCTTTAGGAGTCCATTTGTTAGGCTCGTATTGGTAATCTTGATGTTGTATCAACTCGTTTCTAATTTCTTCTAAAACCGTAAAAGTTTGTATCAATCCATCAATTACAGATAAATTTTCAGGTGCTAAATTGATGTATCTATCGTAAAACTCTGGCATGTTTTTTAAATCTGATATTTTCATATTACAATTGTATTACATAATTATTTTGCAAGTGATATTTCTGAGCTGTTTCAGGACAAGTAGCAACACCATTTTCATCAAATTCCAAACGATGTCCATATTCACTTACCCAACCAATTTGTTTAGAAGGATTTCCTACCACCAAAGCATAAGGAAGCACTTCTTTAGTTACCACTGCTCCTGCACCAACCATAGCATAAGCTCCAATAGTATTTCCACAAACAATCGTTGCATTAGCTCCTATACTCGCTCCTTTTTTCACCAATGTTGATTTGTATTCATCTTTACGAATGACAGCACTACGAGGGTTGATTACATTGGTAAACACCATAGAAGGTCCTAAAAAAACGTCATCTTCGCAAATTACCCCTGTGTAGATAGAAACATTGTTCTGCACCTTTACATTTTCACCTAGAATAACCGATGGAGAAACCACTACATTTTGCCCTATATTGCATCTTTCTCCTATAATTGCATTGGGCATGATATGAGAGAAATGCCAAATTTTGGTTCCTTTTCCAATTTTAGCTCCTATATCTACAACTGCTGTTTCGTGTGCAAAATAATCTTGATTCATAAACTCTAACTTGATTGATTCTAAAAACACTCTAATTTCTTATATTTTCTAAATTAACTTTTCTTTCCAATTTTTCCATTGGTATTTTTTGGCCAAAATATAAATCAGTATTGGGTACAAAATAGCCATTGACAACAATTGCATCGTCAAATTAGGTTCTGAAAAATCTTTAAAAATAGCATGGGTCTGAAAAGCAGTCCAATCTGTGGTAACTAACAAAGCAGTAATTAAATTATTCCCCGCATGAAACCCCAAAGACAATTCCATTCCTTCATCCATCAATGTCATCAAACCTAATAAAAAACCTGTTCCAATGTAAAACACCATAATTCCATTCCCTAATTTATTTACTTCTGGATTTGTCAAATGCATCAACCCAAAAGCAATGGAGGTAATTACAAAAGGAAACCATTTTGTTTTGGTTATGGCACCAAAGCCTTGCATTAAATAACCTCTAAATAAATATTCTTCAAAACTAGTTTGAATGGGAATCATTACAATTGCTATCACAAAAAGTAAGGCAAATTTTTGAATGTCAAAATTCCAAACCGTCTCCTCTGGATTTAAAATCACATTCAATAAAATTAAAAAAGCATTGACTCCTCCCCACAATAAAAATGAAAACAAAACTCTTTTATAATCTATTTTAGATCTACTCGTCGTAAAATGCAACCATTTTAATTGATGAACTTTTTTTATTACAAAATACAAGCTGAACAAACCACCCACAAAAGGCAATATTATATAAATCAATGTAAGATTGCTGTCAAACAAGGTCATTAAATAATTAAAATCATCTATTCTTGAAGCATCTGCAACACCTTCTTCCACTTGTTTTAGAACAGCCAAATTGTAAGGAGCAGAAAAAAGTCCACATCCTAAAACAACAAAGAAAATCCCTAGAATGTATCTCCAAAACTGAACTTTCCCTTTTTCTGCTTGAGCTAAATATTTATTTTCCATTCTTTGTTTGTGTTGTATTGAATCTTGCCTTTTTCCACCTCCAAAGGACTTTCTATATTGTTGGTATACAAACTTCCTGTTCCCAAACCTTGTGGTAAATTTGTATCTAAGGTATAAGTGTATTGTGTAATTGCATTTAGCCCAATGTTACTCTCCAAAGCAGAAGTAATCCAATAGGCAATGTTTTGTTGATTTGCCAATGCAATCCATTCATTACTTCCATGAATTCCACCAACCAAACTTGGTTTTAAAATGATGTATTGTGGCTGAATAGTTTCTAATAATTGTTGTTTCTTCTCGTACTGAAAAACACCTATCAATTCTTCATCCAAAGCAATAGGAACGGGTGTTTTTACACACAATTCTTGCATCGCTTTTGTTTGTCCTTGTTGTATTGGTTGCTCTATGGAATGGATGTCTAAAACCGCCAAACGCTCTAATTTTTCCAATGCATTTTCTGGAGTAAAAGCTCCATTAGCATCTACCCGTAAAGTTATTTGCTCTGAACTGTACTTTTCACGAATTGAAGTTAGTAATTTGATTTCTGTCTCAAAATCTATGGCTCCAATTTTCATTTTAATGGTGTTAAAACCAGCCTCTAATTTAGCTACTATCTGCTCTTCCATAAAAGACGGTTCCCCCATCCAAATCAATCCATTGATGTCAATAGTATCTTTTCCTTGTGTAAAATCTGATGGAAACAAATCAAATCCCGTTGAACTTTCCAAAGACAAAAACGCTTGTTCCAGTCCAAATTGGATAGAAGGAAATTCTAACAACTCTATTAACAAAGTCGTTAACCCTAAAGAGATATTGTTGCAAGTCCATTGCAGTTTTTTTTCGTAGTCTGGCCTATCATCCGCACTTAAACCTCTAAACAAGCCTGTTTCTCCGTAACCCAATTTCCCTTTATTTTCAAGAATAATAAAATAGGTTTCCTTGGTTCTTAAAACACCTCTTGAAGTTCCTGAAGCTTGTTTAAAATCTAAAATGTATTTTTTATAAGTCGCTTTCATATGCTAAAAAACCTTTTGACGATGATCAAAAGGCTTTCAATTTATTACTATTTATTTTTTATTCTTCTAAAATCACTTTTGCTTTTGTCAAGCCTTTTTCAAAATCAGCTCCTAAAATTTTATCCATATCAAAAAACATCATAAAGATACTTTGAAAAAAACCATAATCTTGTTCATATCCCCATATTACTTGAGTGGCATCATCCAAACTATTGAACTTATAATATGCTTTAGAAGTAGCTTCAAAAGGCTCTATAAACTTCAATTCAGTCGTTATTTCTTGATTTGTTTTTATTTCTAATATTTCTTGTGTCCCTTTCCCCACTTCTGGATGATTGGATTCCCAAGCATGTGCAGAACCCACCATACAATCGATACCTGTGTACGTATGAATTGTTTTGGGATCTTTTGCTGCCCAAGGAGAATATTGCTCTTGATTTTTTAACGAAGCAAAAAAAGGAAACACCAACTCCATAGGTCTTTCTATCACAACAGAGCGCTCCACCGCAATACCTTTAGGAGCAAAGATTCCAGTAATTAAAATAGCAACTATAATAACTGCGGAACCGTACAAGAAAAACTTTTTCATAATGATGTTTTTAAAAAATTATATTTTATGGTTAAAAATATTAAATAATCAAGCCCAAACCAAAAAGAATGGAGAACAAAAAGGTACTCAATGCAACCTTTTTCAATTCAGGGTCTAACAAAACAGCTTCTTTATTTTTAACAACCGTAATAAAATGTTTGATCAATGGAAAAAAAGCTAATATATATATAAACTCAAAAGTACTAGTCACTCCAAAAAAGCTATAAATAAAAGCACAAAGCATTCCACCAACAAGCAATACATAATGGTATTTTTTTGCTTTTTCAGCACCCAATTTTACCACTAGTGTATTTTTCTGAGACAACATATCAGAAGCTCTATCACGCATATTGTTCAAATTTAGCACTGCTGCACTAAACAAACCAATAGTAATTGCAGGTAAAAAAGAAAGTATATCTACTTTTTGTGTGTATAAAAATTCCGAACCAACCACTCCTAACAAACCAAAAAACAAGAACACAAATAGATCTCCTAAACCAGAATACCCATAAGCTTTTTTTCCAACCGTATATTTGATAGCTGCAGCTATAGATGCCAAACCTAACAAAAAGAAAACAAGAGACAATACAAAATTTCCACTTCCAAAAGAAACATAAATTAGGGCTATCGCAACAACTAATGTTACTGCAATAGTTATATAAATTCCTTTCAGCATTTGACTTGCTGTAATTGCTCCACTTTGCAAAGCTCTTTTGGGTCCTATTCTATTTTCATTATCTGTTCCTTTTACTCCATCTCCGTAATCATTGGCAAAATTAGACAATACCTGAAAACCAATTGTTGTGAACAATGCCAAGATACAAATGTCCCAACGAAACATTCCTTTAGAAGCTGCCAAAAAACTTCCCACAATAATTCCTGATAACGATAATGGCAAGGTTCTTAATCTTGCTGCTTCAATCCAATGTTTCATCTATTTTTAAACATAAAAAAAGTGACTACTACACTTTTTAAGTGCTACATAATCACTTTGTATTTTTCAAAATTCTTATTTTACAAATTCAACGCTTCTACAATCAACTCTGCAACATCTTTTACTTGAACTGTTTCTTCTTTGTTTGCATTTTTTACTCCATCTGTCATCATGGTATTGCAAAAAGGACAACCTGTAGCAATTACATTGGGTTGGGTTTCCAAAGCATCTTGAGTACGTAAATCATTTACATCCATAGTACCTTTTTCTGGTTCTTTAAACATTTGCGATCCACCTGCTCCACAACACAAAGAGTTCTTTTTTGTTCTTTTCATTTCCACCAAACTAGCTCCTAAAGATTTGATCAAATTTCTTGGTGCATTGTATTCATCATTTGCTCTACCCAAATAACATGGATCGTGAAATGTGATTCTATCTGCAGATAACTGAGCATCTTTCAAATCTAATTTTCCTTCGTCCACCAGTTGTTGTATAAATTGAGTGTGATGAAGAACTTCATAATTCCCTCCTAAATTAGGGTATTCATTTTTTAACGTATTGAAAGAATGAGGACAAGCCGTCACTATTTTTTTTACGTTGTAAGCATTCATTACTTCTATATTGGTAACCGCTTGCATCTGAAACAAAAATTCATTTCCTGCTCTTTTTGCGGCATCACCACTAGAACTTTCTTCGGTTCCTAAAACAGCAAAATTCACATTCGCCTTGTTTAAGATTTTCACAAAAGCTCTGGTTATTTTTTTAGCTCTATCATCAAAACTCCCTGCGGAACCTACCCAAAATAAAATTTCTGGTTCTTTTCCTTCGGCAAATAAATCTGCCATTATTGGTACTCTAATCATAATGATTCATTGTAAATGATTAATTGACTACTGCTCCTCATCGACCCAATTTAAACGGTCCATTTGACTGTAAGGCCATGGAGCTCCATTGTTCTCTACATTCTGCATCATATTATTCAATTCTGTTGGAGCACTGCTCTCTTCCATTACCAAATAACGTCTCATATCCATAATAATTTCCAGTGGATCTATATTTACAGGACAAGTTTCTACACAAGCATTGCAACTGGTACAAGCCCATATTTCTTCTTTAGAAATATAATCAAATAAGTTTTTACCATCGTCTTGAAACACTCCATTGTTGGCGTCTATATTTTTTCCAACTTCCTCCAAACGATCACGTGTATCCATCATGATTTTTCTAGGAGACAACTCTTTTCCTGTTAAGTTTGCAGGACAATTACTTGTACACCTACCACATTCTGTACAGGTGTAAGCATTCATCAAGTTTACCCAAGACAAATCCGTAACATCTTTTGCTCCAAAGGTAGCAACCACTTCATCTTCCCCTTCAGCTGGTGCTGCATAAGGATCTGCATTTGGATCCATCATCATCATCACCTCTTTGGTTACATTTGGATCGTTTTTAAAAGCCCCCTTAGGTTTTAAATTGGCAAAAAACGTGTTTGGAAAAGCCAACAGAATATGCAAATGTTTGGAGTAATACAAATAGTTTAAGAATACTAAAATCCCTACAATATGTATCCACCAAGCAGTTCTTTCAATAGCGTGTACCACTCCAAAAGATAGATTTTCAAAAAAGGGTGCTATGTATTGGCTAATGGTATTTCCTGTTGCCAAATGTTGAAAATGATCATCTGTTGCATTCATCAACAAAAACAAAGACATCAAAACCATTTCAAAATAAAGAATATTGTTTCCGTCATTTTTTGGCCATCCTTTCATTTCTTTACCCAAGAATCTTTTGATGTGCATCACATTTCTACGAATCCAAAAAACAGTCACCGAAACCAAAACCAACAAAGCCAAAACCTCAAAAGTTCCGATTAAAAAACCATAGACACTTTGACCTAAAACTGGCAAAAACACACGATGTGTTCCTAAAAGACCATCTAGAATAATTTCTAAAACTTCAATATTAATGATGATAAAACCAAGGTAAACCACAATATGTAAAACCCCAGAAACTGGTCTTCTAACCATTTTAGACTGTCCCAATGCGATACGAGCCATATTTGTCCATCGTTCAGATGGATTGTCCGATCGATCTACCTCTTTTCCCAACTTGATATTGCGAATCAATTTTCTCACATTTTTAGCAAAAAAATAAATCCCTACGAATAAGATAATCGCAAATAATATATTTGGAATCCACTGCATATGTTACTCTTCTTTAGTTTCTTGATATGATTTTTCTTTCTTTCCAAACAATGAAAAGTGAACAAATCTCTTTGGATGCTCTTTTACATTTCTTAACAATTCTTCTAACTCCTTACTAGCAGCTTCTAAATTATTGTATAATTCCTCATCTTGAGTCAACAATCCTATTGTACCTTTTCCATTTTTGATGTCGGTAGTAATGGTGTTTAAATCACCAATAGTCGCATTTAACTTGTTAGAAAGGTCTACAATTTTTACTTGAGACAACGAATCTGAAAATACTTTTAAGTTTTGTGTTGTTTCATTTACATTCTGCATGGTGCTATGTATTCCTGAATCTACAACAGCCGTTGTGTTTTCTAAATTCTTTAACGTTCTATTCAACGTTGAAAAACTTTCTTGAATATTTGCTATTGTTTTCCCATCTAACATTTGACTCATTTGAACCGTTATGGAATCTATATGAGTAATTGCACTCTCAACTTTTTCTTGCAATGGATCTAATCTTCCAGTAATAGAAGCAACCATATCTTTTTCTACTTTTCCTTTTAAGTAATCTCCTGGCTTGGCTGTTTCTCCATCAAAAGAAGGAACTATTCCTAAAGATCTTCCTCCCATCAAACCACCGCTGTAAATTTTAGCTGTACTGTTTTTAGAAAAACTCACATCCTCTTCAATAGTAAACTCAACAATCAATTCTCCCTGACGTTCAGGATCTGAGCTAAAATAAATATCAACAACAGATCCCACTGCAAACCCATTCATGGTTACTGGACTTGATTTTTTTAATCCGTTTACATTTTTATAAGTTGTATAATAACTATTCAGGCTTCCACTAAGTAAGTTTCTGCCCTTTAAGTAACTAAACCCCCAGTAAAACAACGTTAGAATTACCAACGCAGCAATACCTGCTTTAAATTCTTTAGAAATTTTTTTCATAAAACGAAAATACGAATTATTTAATTTGTTTTCCCCCTCAACGCTTCTTTTAACGTTATTCTTTCATTATTTAGAAACGCTACTAAAAACGCTGACTTGTATTTTTTATCCTTGGCTTTTTGTAAATATTCTTTGGCTTTTTCATAACTACTCGTTTTCCCCAAATAATACTTGTAATAGTTCCCAACCTTAACAGCTTCAACATCAGAAAGTCCTTTAAAATTAGAAGAGACTGTACTAATTTTTTTTGTTGAGGATGCAATTTGAACCTTGTAATACACATCTGATTTTTTAGCAGAAACATCTGAAGGTTTTAAAACACTTGTTTTTGGCACTATATTTCCCTCTGAATCAAACAATACTAAAAATGCAGACTTATATCCTTTGTTTTTAGCTAGCTGCATTGCCAATTCTGCTTGATTTCTAGTTTTATATTCGCTCAAATAATATTTATATCCCCCATCTACTTTTACTCTTTCTACATTTTTAAAACCTTTAAAATTATATGATGAAGTACTGATTCTATTTTTACCCGATGCCAACTGAACTTTGTAATACATACCAGAAGAAAGTACAGGTTCTTCCATTACCTTTTCTACAGGTTTGTCTGCACTTTTCACTGATGTTTCTTGAATTGGAGCCACCATAGGTTCTCTAAAATCGGCTCCAGCTATGTTTAATTGCTGTCTTTTATAATAGTCTAAAATAGAATTGGAAATAGATTTAGACATTTGTTCTTGACCTAATTTAGAATACAAATATTGACCTTCAATTCTATTGGTTAAAAAACCAGTTTCTATCAATACACTTGGCATGTATGTTTGATATAAAACCACAAAACCCGCCTGTTTTACCCCTCTATTTACACGATTTAATTTTTTTTCAAACTCTTCTTGAATCAAACTTGCCAAAAGTAAACTCTGATCTAAGTATTCCTCTTGTTCCAAAGACAATCCAATAACAGAAGTTGGAGATTTAGGATCAAAACCTTGGTAACGATCTTCATGATTTTCCTCTTGTAAAATCACTTCATTCTCAGCTTTTGCTACATTAAAATTACGCTCATTTGCATTCAGACCCAAGACCCAAGTTTCGGATCCTATTGCCTGACTTGTATGTGCGTTACAATGCACCGAAACAAACAAATCTGCATCTGCTTCGTTTGCAATATCTCCTCTTTTCCATAAGTCTACAAAAACATCTGTTTTTCTAGTATACGCTACCTTAACTCCAGGAACGCTTTCTAATAGTTTTCCTGTTTTTAAGACAATATTCAATGCCACATCTTTTTCTTTAGCTCCTTTATACCCTATTTTACCCGGATCTTTACCTCCGTGCCCAGCATCTAGAATGACTAAAAATGGTTTTTTCTGAGCTATAACCTCAGTAAAAACTGAGCTTAACAGCAATAAACACAACATTGCTATTAGGTTTAAAGAAAACTTATGATATTTAGATATGTGAATCAATTTCATCTATAAAATTTAATTATTTTTGGGCACTTAAAGTTGGCATTCATTTTGTTAACCAAAATTATGACTTTACAAAAATAGGACTAAAAGCATTGCAAACAAATAGACACCTTATTCTTTTGACAGCTTTCTTTGTGTACATGTGCAATTTTACTGCATTTACACAAGAGAAAGAAAGCACCTTAAATACTATAACGGTTGCAAATGATTCTATTGTGCAAAACGATAGTATAGCTCCCGTAAAAAAGAAAGAAGCCATACAATATATTATTGAACATACTGCCGAGGATTATATTTTGGAAGATGTAGTCCATAAAAAAGTAAAACTTTACAATCAAGCTCATGTAATTTATGATGAATACGATATTGTTTCTGGAGAAATATTAATAGATTACAACAACAACACCGTAAAAGCCAAAGGTATTCCTGATGAAAATGGCAAATATTCTCAGTTGCCGATATTCAAATCAACAGGTAATGAAACTACTCAAGATTCATTAATTTTTAATTACAAAACTAAAAAGGCCATCATTTATGGTTTAGAAACGGAGCAAGACGGAATAAATACTTTGGGAGAGAAAACCAAAAGAGTTAACGATTCAACTATTTTTGTTCGTAATATTATTTTCACAACTTCTGACCCTCGAAATCCTGATTATTATCTAAAAACCACAAAAGCCAAAATAGTTCCTGGAAAAAAAATCATTACAGGACCTACCAATTTGGTATTGGCAGATGTACCTACTCCTGCCATATTTCCTTTTGCCTATTTTCCATTGACAAAAAAAAGGACGTCAGGAATTATTTTCCCTACCTACGGAGAATCTTTTAGTCAAGGGTTCTTTTTACAAAATGGAGGTTACTATTTGGCTATTAGTGATTATTTTGATTTGAAATTAACAGGGGACATTTACTCCAATAGTAGTTGGGGGTTTAACGCGGCATCTACCTATAAAGTACGCTACAAGTTTAGTGGAAATTTCAGTTTTAATTACGACAACCTCATTAGTGGAATAGAAGGTTTTGAGAGCTATAATGTACGGAAAAACTTTAACTTACGATGGTCTCATAGCCAAGACAGCAAAGCCTCACCTAACAATCGTTTTTCTGCATCTGTAAACTTAGGAAGTAGTCAATACTTTCAACAATCTATAAACGAATCCAATATAGGTATGTCATTGCAAAACACCTTAAATTCGTCTATATCTTATTATAAAAAATTTGTAGGTACTCCGTTCAACATTAACGTAACTGCAAGTCACAGCCAAAATACCAACACAGAAATTGTAACGGCAACGTTGCCTTCAATACAATTAAACATGGACAGGTTACAGCCTTTTGCTCCCAAAAACGGAACTGCAAAAAATGCTCTTGAAAAAATTGGTCTGACCTATTCTTTTAAAACCGAAAATAGAATCTCGGCAAATGAAGACGATTTTTTTAGCAAAAAAATGTTTAAAAATGCTAAAAATGGAGCCCAGCACAATGTAAGCTTAAGTACTAATATGAAAGTACTTAAATATTTTTCTTTATCACCAAGTATCAATTACCGTGAGGTTTGGTATTCTCAAGAAATTGAAAAGAACTACGATGCCACAGAAAACAAAGTGGTTAACGATACCATTTCAGGATTTACTACCTATAGAGACTATAGCACTTCTGCCTCATTAAGTACAACTGTCTATGGAATGTTCAAGTTTAAAAACAGTAAAATTAAAGCGATTAGACATACCATAAGACCTTCGGTAAGTTACAGCTACAAACCTGATTTTGGATCTTATTACAAAGAAGTACAAAGTGATGAAACTGGCAGCGAATACACAACCTATTCTCCTTTTGAAGGATCTATTTACGGAGGCCCTTCTACAGGGGTTACAAATGCTATTGGTTTTAGTTTGGCCAACTCTATAGAAGCAAAAGTTGCTGACAAAGACAATTTAGAAGGAGAAGACAAAAAAGTAAACATCTTAAATTCCTTAAACGTGAGCACTAATTACAACTTTGCAGCAGAAAAATTTAAACTTTCTAACTTTAATCTAAGTGCAGGAACAACATTATTCAAAAAAATGAACTTAAATTTTGGTGGTACTTTAGATCCTTACGCATTGAATGATGAAGGAACAAGAATCAATGCCTTTAGCTACAAAAATGGAGGCCCTCTAGTCCGATTGACCTCAGCTCACTTTAGTACTGTATACTCATTTTCTAGTAAAGATTTTGACAAAAAAAGAAATGGTGAAACTTCTAAAGAAGATGAAGAGACTACCGCTTACGACCAAGATATGTTTGGACAAAATCAACAAAACACAAATGATTTTGCAAACCAACCCAAAGAAGAAGATGACAAAAAAGACGAAAACAAATCACTTCCTCAATATATTTCGGCAATGCCATGGAACCTTCGTTTTACTAACACTATCACCTATAGCAATACCACTGGTGATGGTAGAATATCTCATAACACATTATACATTTCTGGTGACGTTGAATTGAGTCCAGGATGGAAAGTAGGTGTTTCTTCTGGTTATGACTTTGTTAATAATGGAATTCCTTCTACCAACCTTAGGTTTACAAGAGACTTAAGTAGCTGGAATATGAGCTTTAATTGGACTCCATTAGGAAACAATAGTTCTTATTACTTTTTTATTGGGGTAAAATCTTCGGTGTTGAGTGATTTAAAATGGGATAAACATGGTGTAAATCGAAATTTCTAACTTAAATACATTCTCATTTTTTCTTGCAACTCATTAAATGTAGTGTACAACTCAAACTCTCCATCAACTATAAAAGAGACTTCTCCCGTTTCTTCGGACACAACCAAACACATTGCATCTGTTTTTTCTGTAATACCAATAGCAGCTCTGTGCCTCAATCCAAACCTTCTAGGCAATACTTTGTCTGATAAGGGCAGTACTACTCTTGTAGCAATAATATTGTTTTCTTTAATGACAACAGCACCATCGTGCAAAGGACTATTTTTATAAAAAATACTTTCTAAAATAGGACTGTTGATTTCAATTTTCATCGTATCTCCTCGTTCTCTTAAAAAGTCTAAATTGGAATTTCTTTCGATGACAATCAACGCTCCAGTTCTGTTTTTTCCAAATTTTTCACAAGCATGTGTCAACACTTCCACATCCAAATCAATAGAAATTTCAGCTTTTAAAAACTTTAGTTGCTTGATAAAATTCTTTTTTGTTTTAAAATTTGTAGAACCCAACATCAACAAAAACTTTCGCATTTCTGGATGAAAAATAATAATCAACGCAATGGCACCTCCACTAATCAAATTTCCCAACAAAGTACTCAGCATTTCCATGTGCAAAGCATCTGTTATTCTATAAATTAAAAAAACAATGGCAATCCCTAAAAAGATGTTGATAGCAACCGTACCTTTTAATAATTTGTAAACATTGAATAGCAAAAAAGCTACCAAGAGAATGTCTAAAACATCGATGAAACTAAATTCTAAAAAATCAAACACAGACCTGTATTATATATTGTTGCCTAAAAGTAATCATTTTTACAGAAACTCTTATTTTGACAAGCAAAAACTAAAATTTATATTCGCTAAAAATATTTTTATATGGATGAGATCATCGAAATCTTAAAATATACCATTCCTTCTATTGTTACAGGAGGTGTGGCGGCTTATTTTTTAAAACAACACAATGCTTTAGAAAACAGCAAACGTAAGTTTGAACTCTTTCAAGAAAAGAAAAAACACAGTTTACCAATTAGATTGCAAGCTTATGAAAGAATGACTTTGTTTTTAGAGAGAATTCACTTAGCAAACATTACCGATCGTGTAGATCCTTATGATGCTAATAAAATAGAATATGCCAAATCTTTAATAGCAAATATAAACATAGAATTTGAACACAATTTGGTGCAACAAATCTATATGAGTACTGAATGCTGGAATGCTATTAAAAACACAAAAGACACACTTTTGAACATTATTACAGCTGAGAGCATGAAAGAAAACATTGCTAGCGGACAAGAATTAAAACAAGTCTTAAAACAAATTTCAATTGCATCCATATCACCCACCGTGGTTGCACAACAAATGATTCAACAAGAAGTACAAAATCTTTTCTAAAAAACAAATCCCCTAACTATTGTAAATAATTGGGGGATTTTTCTAAAGGCAATATAGAATTATTTATTCTTCTAAAAAGTATATTTTAGCAGCTCCTAAAGCAACTTTTGTAGTATATAACTGCTCGCTAGAAGTCAAGTCAAATACATAATAATCACTTTGTTCAGAATAGTTTCCATTTACTCCGTGCAGCTCATCATTTGCCACAGACATTCCAGATAAAAATTGTGAAACCACTTCCTCCGTAGCCAACGCTGTTGCATTTGATGCAATTTTGTATACTTTTCCTGAAAGATAATAATAGATATTTTCTTCTGAGAATGCCATCAAACTGGGGTGTTCTCCTTCTTCAAATTCTAAAGAAGTAGTTACCATATTGCTAGAAACATCAATTGTCTGTATAGCTCCAATTGTGTTACCTCCAACAGACCAATCTGCATTGTAAATAGTTCTTCCTTCTGACAGTACAACCAAATCACCATTATCGTTAAAAAATAACTCGTCTGGATTGTCTTCTACGGTAATTTCTGTGACTACATCTGTTGCAATATCAATTACAGATACAATGTTGTTGTAAGAATAAGCTCCTTTGTGGCTTACATACAATTTTCCATCTTTTTCAATAATTTGTTCAGGACCATTTCCTACAGCTATGGTTTTGCTTACTGTATAAGTGGTCAAATCTACTACAGCAATAAAATCATCTGTCTCAGAATTTGGGTTTCCCCAATTGGTTACATACCCTTTATCTCCTACAACTGCCATATATCTTGGTGTTGTCAGATTTGTTGTAATTTCTCCTACTTTTATAAAAGTAGCCTTGTCTACAACGGTAATTGTATTTGCGTTGTCTACAATAACAAAAGCATTATCTTCCGAAAAAGCCATAGACTGTAAAAAAGTACCCAACTCTACTCCGTTTGCACTTAAATAGATAAATTGAAATTTAGAAGATTGATCCTTTGAAATGTAAGAAATAGAACCTGTCCCTGCTCCAGAACCTTCTCCGCTGATCAATACTCCGTTAGAATAGTCTCTTTCAACCAACTCCACTTTATCATCTTGACAAGAAACCAACAATATGGCAATCATCAAAAGTTTACATAATTGTTTTGTAATTTTCATTTTTAATTAAATTTATAGTTCATGTTTATGTTATAGTTTCTACCTGGCATTGGTCTTAAATTGGAATACTGATACAATTCATTAAAAACATTTTTTACAGACATGCCTAGATATAAACTTGATTTTTTTTGTTCCAACAAACTGAACTTGCATCCTAAATTGAATAATTTAAAACCTGAAAGACTCAATTGCTCAATATTATCATCAGAAGTATAAACTTTACTCTGTAACATGTTTTGCAGATACACCGCCATTTTTTTTAAGCGATAATTGATTGTTGTATTGAATAAATGTTTTGGCACAAAAATTAACTGTTTTTGAGTTTCATTGTTTACAGCTTCTGTATAAATATAATTGGCTGTAACGTCTAGACTAGAAATATCTCCTAATGAATGTTCCCAGCTAGCAAACAACTCTAACCCTTTGTGAAAAGATTCCTCTAAATTGATAGGCACCCAAACATTGGGTCTACTTTCATCTCCGTTAGAAGTCCACACAATTTTATCCAACACATGAATATAAAAGAATGTGCTTTTTAAGGTAAATTCCTTTCCTATATATTGATAACCAACATCTACTTGTTTGGATGTTTCTGGAATCAAATCTAAATTTCCTTGTCCTGGCCAATACAAATCATTCAAAGTGGGAACTCTATAGTTTGACGAAATATTCATCAAAATACTTTGATGATGACCCCATTTGTATTCACTTCCTAAAGAAATAATTATTGGTACTTTAAAATCTGAGTTCGATTCTTTTTTAACCTCCAAATTGTATTTCCAATTTGCTCTAATTTCTGAATGCAATCCTAATGCTAAAGAATATTGTTCTCTTTTATGAGATGGAATTTTGTTTGTTTTTCCTTGAATATTTTGTAGATCTACAAAAGCGTTAAAACTTGTTTTTGATGACCATTGATAACGTAAATCATAATTAAAAACAAAAGTGTTGGAATTTCCAAAATCATAATCTTCTTCGTTCTTATCTTCAAAATATCGATACTCTTGCGTTAAAAAAGCAGCTTTTAATGTATGATGCAAAGCGTAATTTTCTACATCCCAAACCAATAAATTTCTTTGATTCAAATCTATGTATTTCTCATCAGCAGCACTCGGATTTGGCAACGCACCAGAAAACAAGCGATCTCCTTTGTAACTTGTTGTGTAAAATCTTAAATTGTTTTTCTGAGAAAATTGATAACCAGCACTCAAACTAATGCTGTAATTTTTATAAGCTCCATTTTCGTTTTTATAAAATTCCCCCTCAGAATCTTTGAATCTTTTGTCTATCAACTCATAATCATTTTTTGATTGGTGATAGGTTGAAGCCAATTTTAAAGACCATTTTTGCTCTCCTAAATTGACTGCTATATAATTGGAAGTTGTTTGAAAACTTCCATAAGAAGAAACTAACTCAACAGTTTGATGTTTTTTAAATTTTAAATAATCATTGATGTGTACTGTTCCACCAATAGCACCAGAACCGTATTTGATAGAACCACCACCACTTTTTACAATAATCTCATCCGCAGTAGCCAAAGAAATTCCATTCAAATCTGTTTGTCCCAAACCAAAACTGTTGATATTGATACCGTTCCACAAAAAAGCCGTATTGGATGCTGAAGTTCCTCTAAAACGAGCAGAACTGGCTCCACCATTTCCATTGTCTCTAACAGCTATAGCAGAATTAAAACGCAATGTTTCTGTAGGATTGTTGTTGTTATGTTCTATTTGTAATTTTGAAACAGAGATCTTTTTTTGTCCAATATTTTCTTGTTTCACATAGCGATCTGCAAGCACAACAACCTCATCCAAACGATGAATAGTATCAGTTTGAGCAGTAGCTACAGCACAACAAAGCATGCATCCAAAAAAAAGCAACATACATAGTTTCATTCTAAATTTCCTTTGCTCCCGAAAGAATTTATAGTTTTGAACCTGGCAGGTCTCCTGACTTGCGTCTCGTTACTACCTTCCCATTTTTACTATTTTTCAAAACAGTGGTTTAAGAATGTAACAAGCACCTTTACGGCAAAGCTTACAGTTGCGGGGACAGTTCTTGATTTTAACAAGATTCCCTTTTAATTTTAACGCTTCATTTCTGAAGTACGCTAAAAACCAAAATCGAAGCAAAGCTACATTGTTTTTTTAATTAAAAAACACGGAACTAAAAATATTTTGCAAAGTCTGTTTTTCTTTTGATTACTTTGCAAAAAGAATTTACTTATTTCTAATCCCTCTTTTCATGAACTATTTTTACTTGTTTGTAATCTCATTTGCTCTTTGTGCTTGTCAACCTAAAAAACAAAGCAAAATCTCAACAAACGCTAATATCAATTTGACGTACGCTAAAGGTTTTAGTTATGAAAAACACTCTAAATACACCAAAATAACAGTCCATACACCTTACAAAAATGCTACAACTCCATACGAATATTTATTAGTAAAAGGGGATACGGTTATAACCCCTACCCAACCAAATCAGTTTGTAATCCAATTGCCTATTCAGAATTTAATCGCAACATCAACAACGCAAATTCCAGTTTTTGAAGCACTTGAAAGTGAATCTTTGCTAAAAGGATTTCCAAACACTCGTTTTGTTTCTTCTAAAAAAACAAGAACATTGATTGACAAAGGTGGTATTGTAGACGTTGGACAAAATGAAGCCATGAATACTGAATTGATTTTAGGACTTCAGCCCGATGTACTTTTTGCTTTTGCAGTAGACCAACTAAATAAGAATTTTACCACATTAAAAAAAGCAGGAATCCCATTGGTGGTAGATGCAAGTTGGTTAGAAGAATCTCCCTTAGGAAGAGCAGAATGGATTAAATTTTTCGCTCTTTTTTTAGACAAGGAAAAGGAAGCAAATACTGTATTTCAACAAATTGAAGTTAGTTATACAACTGCTTTAAAATCCATCCAAAAAGACAATTCAAAGCCTAAAATACTCTATGGCTCTATGTTCAATGGAATTTGGTATGCTCCTGCAGGAGAAAGTTACGTAGCAAAAATTTTAAACGATGCACAAACAGATTACTTATGGAAAAACACATTAGGAACAGGTAGTTTGTCTTTGCAATTTGAACAAGTTTTTATAGAAGCCAACCAGTCTGATTTTTGGTTAGCTCCTGGGGTAGCTGTTGATTTAGAAACCTTAAAAAACCAAAACAAACACTACGCTCAACTCAAACCTTTTCAAAATAAAAAAGTATTTACATATACCAACACAACAGGAGCCACAGGTGGTTTTTTGTTTTTTGAACTCAGTGCTCTTAGACCTGATTTGGTTTTAAAAGACGTGATTAAAATTTGTCATCCTAACACATTACCTGCCTATGAAACCACTTTTTTTAAACAATTAGAATAACGTTGGTTGATCATTTTCTTTCTCATCTTCACCTTGATCTTCTTCTACTATTTCCTCTTCATAAGGCAAAGGTTCTAGTCTATTTACCTCTTTGATTCGTTCATCCGTAAATACATTTCCTAAAGCTCTGATTCCTTTTACAGCAATAAAATCTTCCAAGTCTACAACCATGTTGTCCATAGAGCGTTTGCTAAACACCACTTCTACATTTGGTCTGTAGTCGGTTAAAATTATCTGTACTTGTGTTTTTTCATGATCACTTACATAGGTTTCCTCTTTGTCTGGTTGCTCAATTACAAAACGTTTTACATAATAACGTTCTTTTTCTCCTTCATAATAAACTACCGAAATAGGTTTCTGAGGATTCCATTTTTCCAACACCACCATGTCACTATCAAAATGCATGGTCAAGTCTGGAGTAATTGTTTTTATTTTACCAGATTGGCTAGCAATCAACAACTTATCTTTCGCAGTAAATTCACCTAATAACTCTCCTCTTCCATCCACATTCAAACGCTGTACAGCATCGTCAAACCAAATTTTTCTTGGTTTTAGCGTAGAATTCCCCGCAGCTTTGAATTCTATTTTTTTGATGGTATGTTTGGTTATTAAATTTCCTCTTACAGACCTTCCTTTGATGGCTAAATCTGAAAAGTCAATATCCCATTTTAATTTCTTTAACCCACCAATTGGTTTTAATTCTACCGTTACCGTTTCAGCTTCTCCATTCGGGTTTTCTGTAAAATACCAAACCACAGAACCTTTATTTCCTGCAGTCAAATCGTATTCTCTATCTCTCGTAATTCCCAAAACATTAAAGCGTTTCATATAACTAGGACCACTACGACCATCTCTATACATCATATTGTAAATGGTACGTCTATCGTTTTTCTTAAAAATAGCAACGTGAATAATGTCTTTTCCTACAAAGGTTTTTTGAGCCACTTTGCTCACCATCATCACCCCGTCTTTTCTAAAAACAATTACATCGTCAATATCGGCACAATCTGCAACAAACTCATCTCTTTTTAACGATGTTCCTACAAAACCTTCTTCTCTGTTTACGTACAATTTCTCGTTACGCATCACCACTTTGGTTGCCTCTATATCATCAAAAGTTTTGATTTCTGTCAATCGAGGTTTTTCTTTTCCGTATTTTTCTTTCAAAGATTTGAAATAATCAATAGCATACTCCACCAAATTATCTAAATGATATTGAACTTGGGTCATTTTATCCTCCAAACCTTCTATAAATTGTTTGGCTTTGTCAATATCAAACTTAGAAATTCTTTTGATTCTAATTTCTGTCAATCGCGTGATATCCTCTTCTGTAACTGCACGTTTTAAATGTTGAATGTAAGGTTTCAATCCAGTATCAATTGCAGAAATCACACCTTCCCAAGTGCTTTCTTCTTCTATATCGCGGTAAATTCTATTCTCTATAAAAATACGTTCTAACGATGCAAAATGCCATTGCTCTAACAATTCTGCCAACTGAATTTCCAACTCACGTTTTAACAAATTCAACGTATTATTCGTAGATATTTTTAAGATATCCGAAACCCCTACAAATACAGGTTTGTGATCTTGAATGACACAACACAATGGTGAAATAGAGACCTCACAACTGGTAAAAGCATACAAGCCATCAATGGTTTTGTCTGGAGAAATCCCTGGTGGCAAATGGATGATGATTTCTACATTTCTGGCTGTATTGTCTTCAATTTGTTTTACTTTAATTTTTCCTTTATCATTTGCTTTGATAATAGATTCTATCAAAGTTGACGTTGTAGTTCCGTAAGGAATTTCTGTAACCACCAACGTTTTTTTATCCAGTTGAGAAATCTTAGCTCTTACACGTACTTTTCCTCCACGAGCACCATCGTTATAATTGGTTACATCAACTTCTCCTCCTGTTAAAAAATCAGGATACAGCGTAAAACTACGTCCTTTTAATATTTTAATAGAAGCATCAATCAACTCGTTAAAATTGTGTGGCAATATTTTGGTAGACAATCCTACAGCAATTCCTTCTCCTCCTTGAGCCAACAACATTGGAAATTTTACGGGCAAGTTGATAGGTTCTTTTCTACGACCATCGTAAGAAGATTGCCATTTTGTTGTTTTAGGATTGAAGACTACCTCTAAAGCAAATTTGGTCAAACGCGCTTCTATATAACGAGCAGCAGCAGCACGGTCTCCTGTAAGAATATTCCCCCAGTTTCCCTGCATGTCTATCAATAATTCCTTCTGCCCTATTTGCACCATGGCATCAGAAATAGAAGCATCTCCATGTGGATGGTACTGCATGGTGTGCCCTACCAAATTGGCTACCTTGTTGTAACGTCCATCATCCAGGTCTTTCATAGACTGCATGATACGTCTTTGCACAGGTTTAAAACCATCGGCTATAGCAGGAACCGCTCGTTCTAGAATTACATAAGATGCATAATCTAAAAACCACTCCTTGTACATTCCTGTTACTTTGGTAATGGTTTCTTGACTTTCTACTTTTTTATCTTCTTCAAATTCGCTTTCTTCTTGGTTATTGATGTCGTCTTGCATACTTAAAATATGTCTTCTGTATTTATTAATTCTTTTTCAATTCTGAACTCATTTGGAACTTCTTTCATTTGATAGAATTTCACATGTTCATAACCGTACAGTTGTAATTCTTTTATTTTATTCTTTATTTTTTCTGATGATACTTTTAACCCGAAATAAACTTCTTTTATTATTTTGGGGTTAAATGTTAAAAACTCTGTTTTATCACTATTGATGAATCTAATTTCTTTCTCATATCCCCAATCTTTACTTTTTGTATATAACCAATAATTTATTGCTTCTAAATTATTTTTCTCATCTCCATCAGCATCGAAAGGTTTGGGTATTATTTCTTTTTTATAATCAACCCTATTAAAATCTCTTTTATTTAATTCAGTTGAAAACCCAATAGATAAACCAGTATGCTTTTCTCCGTAATGAGACCACATTAAAATATTTTTATAACATTCGCTAAACGAAGTTATTCTAATTTCTTCTTTATATTTCTTGAAATACTCTATACTTGTATCCCTTAAAAACTTATCTCCTTCTTCATAATTAATAGGAAAAAACATAGAAAAATCAACCTGCTCTCTAGATATTTTAGATATTGGCTCAATCAATACTTCATAACAATCAAACGGATCATTAAAACTAGATGGGGTTGAAAATTTTATCGTCCCTTCTTTTAAAACTTTCTCTATCCCTGTTTCAAAATCTAGATACTTATAAACAACCACTGGAATATTTTCTCCCATCTATTCCTCAATTACATCCAATTCGTATTTCAAATTGTCTATGATAAAATCTTGTCTTGTGGGTGTATTTTTACCCATGTAAAACTCCAACATAGATTCTATAGATTGTTCTTTGTCTAACATCACAGGATCTAGGCGGATATTGTCTCCAATAAAGTGTTGAAATTCATCTGGAGAAATTTCTCCCAACCCTTTAAATCGTGTAATCTCTGGTTTTCCTGTTAGTTTTTCTATGGCATTTTGTTTTTCCTCTTCAGAATAACAGTAAATAGTGTCTTTTTTATTACGAACTCTAAACAACGGAGTGTCTAAAATGTACAAATGTCCTTCTTTAATGACTTCTGGAAAAAATTGCAAAAAGAAGGTAATCAGCAACAAACGAATGTGCATTCCATCCACATCGGCATCGGTAGCAATAATTACATTGTTGTAACGTAAATTCTCTATTCCATCTTCTATATTTAAAGCTGCTTGTAATAAGTTGAATTCCTCATTCTCGTACACAATTTTTTTAGTCAATCCGTAACAGTTTAACGGCTTTCCTTTTAAACTAAAAACTGCTTGTGTGTTTACGTTGCGTGATTTGGTGATGGAACCACTTGCAGAATCTCCCTCGGTAATAAACAAAGAAGTATCTAAATGTCCTTCTTTTTTAGAATCGGCTAAATGAATTCTACAATCGCGTAATTTTTTATTGTGTAAACTCGCTTTTTTAGCACGGTCTCTTGCTATTTTTCTAATTCCAGACAATTCCTTACGTTCCTTTTCAGCCTGCATTACTTTGCGCTGAATGGCATCTGCAGCTGTCGGATTTTTGTGTAAATAATTATCTAAATTGGTTTTGATAAAATCGTTGATGTACGTTCTTACCGTAGGCAATTCCCCACCCATTTCTGTGGACCCCAATTTGGTCTTTGTCTGACTCTCAAATACAGGTTCCATCACCTTTATAGCAATGGCACTTACAATGGATTTACGAACATCCGAAGCATCAAAATTCTTTCCAAAAAATTCTCTAATGGTTTTTACAATAGCTTCTCTAAACGCATTTTGATGCGTTCCTCCTTGTGTGGTGTGTTGTCCGTTTACAAAAGAATGATATTCCTCACTGTATTGAGTTTTACTATGAGTTATGGCAACTTCTATATCATCTCCTTTTAGGTGAATAATAGGATAAGCCATAGTATCTACATGAATATTTTCCTCCAACAAATCTTTCAATCCATTTTCAGAAATAAATTTTTCTCCGTTAAAAACAATGGTCAATCCAGGATTTAGATACACATAGTTTTTGATCATTTTTACCACATATTCACTTCTGAACTTAAAGTTGATAAAAATGGTTGGATCTGGATAAAAAATTACACGAGTTCCTCTTCTTGCACTAGAAGCTTCTAAAGGAGTTTGACTAATCAGTTCTCCTTTTTCAAATTCAGCCAAAGTGGTTTGTCCATCTCTAAAAGACTGAATGGTAAAATTGGTAGACAATGCATTTACTGCTTTGGTACCCACTCCATTCAACCCAACTGATTTTTTAAAGGCCCTAGAATCGTATTTACCTCCTGTGTTCATTTTTGAAACTACATCTACTACTTTCCCTAAAGGAACACCGCGTCCGTAATCTCTAATTTTAACCATCTCATCTTTTACAGTAATCTCAATGGTTTTTCCTGCTCCCATGACATATTCATCAATGGAGTTGTCTATCACCTCTTTGATTAAAATATAAATACCATCATCTTGCGAAGAACCATCACCAAGTTTACCAATATACATACCTGGTCGCATGCGGATGTGTTCTTTCCAGTCTAACGATCGTATATTGTCTTCGGTGTATTTTGTTTCTTGACTCATAAATTGGGTATTCGATTTTGGTTATTGCTAAAATTAAGATTTTATTGGCCTGTGTCAACATGAAACACTCAGGAATTATCAACAGTTTTTTAACGGCTACAATAAAAACTAATTCAATTTTGGGGCTTGATACAAACGAATAAAAACACCTCCTTTTTGATATTCTTGTAACAAAACCCACTGATTGTGTAATATTGCTATTTCCTCATCTTTTGTTGAGTTTTCTATATTAGAATGCACAAAATATTCCACTTCTGAAATTTTTGAACAATATGTATAGGTTTCTTGTTCTTCATTTCTGAGATATGCTATATACACACTGGGGTTTCGTGTTTTGGTTCCCACTTCTGTGACGGGTAAATTTTGCTCCAACACGTAGTGACACATTTTTTCTTTGACTTCAAAATAATTCAAATAAGCCAGAGAACTATCCCAACCTTGAGAAATTGTTTCTGGGTAAATCCAAAAATGACCTGAGATTAACAAAATTCCAATAGAAAAACTAGCTAATTTTGCTTTCTTGGTGCTAAAAACAGTAAAGATTAAATGAAGCGTTATCAGCAATCCAATCAGATACAAAAACATAAAATATCTGTGTCCAATAGGGTTGGAAGAAAAAATCATGGTCACATTACAAACCAACAAACAGATCCAAAACAAAATCAACCGTTTGATTTTTACGTTGATTTGTATTTTTTTTTGAATACAAACAACTCCGCTAAGTAGTGCCAAAATCCAAAAAAGGAATCTTCCAAAATCTGCAAATACCCAAACCAGACTAATTCCATTTTTTAAGAGTTGAAAAACACCTACCAACTCCCTCTGATCGCTCCAATTTTTACTTGGGGATTTAAAAACCCATCCTAACTGATGGTATTGATACACTAAAAAAGTTCCAAAACACAACAAAGGAACAACCAATGCATAAATACTTTTTTTATAGTTCTTTACTTTGATCCATCCAAAAATCTGAACCAACACATCAAACAACACAAAACCACCAAAAAACAAAATCCCTCTTAAGTTGCAAAATAAAATACCCGTTAGAGCTAAGCTATAAATAACTCTATTTTTAAAAATATTGTTAAAAGCTAAAAAACACATCAACAAAAGCAAAACATCGTTGTTTAGAATTGTGGATTGTGCCAAATAAGTAGGCTCTATCAATAGTAATAAATAAGCATATTTTGGAATTTCATTATCCGAATATTTTTTTACTAAAAGCTGCATTTGGTACACCACCGCAAGATTCAGCAACAATAACAAAGCCCTACTAACCAACAATGTTCTTCCGAACAAAGTCCAAGAAAAAGCCAACAGCAAAGTCCATAAAGGAGGATGTCCAGAATTGAGTTCTGTAGGAATAACCCATTGAGAAAAATGATGTTCAAAAAACCATGTTGCTCTCTCAGATTTGGAAATAGCATCCCAAAAAAAGGGAATTTTATACGTTGCTAAAAAAACAACAATGCTAACAAAAGCACCTATAACAAAAAAATAATGTTGCTTAAATAACTCTTTTACGTTATCCATTCTTCTCTTTTTTAGACACAACTCTCACACCTATAATAACCACTACAACACCTATTGCTTGTACAAATGTAATTCTTTCTCCCAATACAAGAGCAGCTACCAAAATGGTAAAAACAGGTCCTACACTTCCTATGATAGAAAACTTAGAAGCTCCCAATTTTTGAATCGCAAAAGAAACCAAGTACGAAGGTAATACAGTACAGAAAAAAGCCATCACTAATGCATAAAGATACACCTCTTTGCTATAATTTAATATTGAGATTCTATCTGTAAACAAATAATGAACAAGTACCGATACACAAGCCACAATCATAGCAATGGAAGTAAAACGAACCGTTCCAAACTTAGGAATTAACCAACCACTACCCACTAAATAAGAAGCATAGGTAAGTGCACTCATAAAAATTAACCCCACCCCTACAAACAAATGACGATCATGATGAATTTGAAGTTCTGATGCAAATGTTAGAAACACCCCTAAATACGTAATAACTATGGCTATTGCTTGTTGTTTTGTGATTTTAGTTTTAAGAAATAAAGCACCAATCAACACCACCAATGTTGGATATACAAATAGAATGATTCGCTCCAAACTGGCTGTTAAATATTTCAAGCCATAGAAATCAAAAAAACTAGCAAGATAATACCCCATCACACCAAAAACGAGCAACCAAGCATAGTGTTTTCTAGTTACTTTTTGACGTGTTTTCTTTCTCTGAAACCACAAAATCCCAGTATAAAATGGCAGTGCAAACAACATTCTTAATAAAAGAATATGAATTGTAGGCACTTCAAACTCATAAATCAACTTTACAAGAATTGCTTTAGAAGAAAATAGAAATACTGCTAACAAAGCTGTAACAACGCCAATAGCATTCTGAGATATTTTTTTCATGATTATTTGAGAAGGGGAGATTGAAATATTTGGCAAAAATGAGAAATTAAAAACTAGTTTTAGCTCTTTATAGCAAGTAGTTATTCAATAATTTTTAACTCTAAATCCATCTCACATTTTTTTAACACTTAAGCAAGCAAAACACATAAAAACCTATTTACAAACTGACTAATAAGTAATTTTAGTTATTCTGTTGTAGTGATTAGAACATATCACTTATCCAATTATTCTTTTATCATTTAATTTTACAACAATTAATTAACTATTTATTTCTTATATGATGAAAAAATTACTTTATGCATTTGTAGGGCTATTGTCTAGTATGGCAATTGCTCAATCTACAACCATAACCTCTGCTCCGACATCTGCTGAAGCGGGAGAAACTATTACTATAAATATTTCCTTTGACACTGGAACAGCAGATTTAGCTACCGAAATTTATTACGAATTAAGAGACGTAACTGATGGAGGGCAAGTTTGGAAATATGGTCAATTATTAACTCTAGACACTCCTACAAGTTCTGGTACACATACCACTACAACTTTTGCACTTCCTGCAACTTTAGATACAGATGCAGATTATAAATTAATTGCTAACTATAAAATAAGTAGTGCATGGGGAAGCGGTACTGATCAAGTAATTGATATTACTCCTGCTCCTGTTACAGAATCTTGGTCTTTTGGAGAAAATTTAGAGTTTAATGCAGGAACTACGTTAGATGTACCTATTAAATATACCTCTAATGAAGATATTGCTGTTGGAGGAATAAAATTTGTTTTTTGGACCGAAACTAGGGGTACTGTAGAAGCTGTAAATCTTTTCTCTGACATATGGTTTGGAGCCGTTTCTAATACTGCAATATTACCAGCAGGAACAAATGTTGAAACAACTATTACTGTAAATGTTCCTGCAACATTAATAAACCCTAGTACAAGTAAAATGTATTTATCTTCTGATTTAACTACCTGGGATCCTAATGCTGGAGATGCAGGAAGAAACTATGTAGATCATGCAACAACTCCTGCACCAATCTACACTTTCCAATTAAGAACCGCTTTAGGAACAGATGCAGGTTTCCAAGTAAAACCAGATAGTACTGACTTTACAGTTATAGAAACATTAAGCTCTAAGAACTATAAAAAACTAGGATCTGATATTTTCCCAAACCCAACAACTGGAATTATTAACATTTCTGATATTGAAGGTATCGACACCATATCTATCCTTACCTTGACTGGTCAAATTATCAAAACTTTTGAAGCAAACAATACAATCGATATTTCAGAATTAGCTTCTGGCATGTATGTATTGATCACTAATAATGGAAAGTATAGAAAAATTATCAAACAATAATTTTCTCTATAACACCTTTAAAAAAAGCGACCCGAAACGGTCGTTTTTTTCTTTTTTAACGGAAATTCATATAAAAAAAAACATATGTTCTACAAGTTTCCATAAAATACATTCAACTTTACAGTATCAATATTTAATATAGAAAAATGTTCCAAAAATTAGCAATCGTTATTTTAACAGGATTAAGCTTGACTGCTTTTTCTTACAAAGTCAATGCTCAAAAAAAGCCTAATATCTTATACATAATGTCTGACGATCATACTTCTCAAGCATTTGGTATATACGGAAGCAGGCTGGCTGTTCTAAACCCAACTCCCACTTTGGATAAAATTGCAAATGAGGGAATTATTTTTAACAATTGTTTTGTGACAAACTCTATTTGTACTCCAAGTAGAGCTACTATTATTAGCGGACAATACAGTCAAACAAATGGTGTTTTAGATTTGGAAGGAGATGTAGAAACTAAAAATCAATATTTACCTCAAGAAATTAAAAAATTAGGCTATCAAACAGCTTTGGTAGGAAAATGGCATTTAGGAAACAGACCAGATTTTGACTACTATAATGTATTTATGGAACACGGGCAACAGGGTTCTTACTTTGATCCTAGCATGACACAAACAGGAATGAAATATGCAAAATACGGTACCAAAGAATACGAAGGTAAAACATACAAAGGACATAGTTCCGATGTAATTACAGACATTACTTTAGACTGGTTAAAAAACAAAAGAGATCCTAAAAAACCTTTTTTCTTAATGCATCAGTTTAAAGCACCACACGATGATTTTGAGTTTGCTCCTCGTTATAAAGATTATTTAAAAGACACTCACATTCCTGAACCTGCGAGTCTGTACAACAACGGAAACAATGGTTCTATTGCCACACGTGGTGCACATGATTCATTAATTCACGATATTGGTTCTTCTGTTTCTAAAAGAAATAGAATTAGACACATGGGAATGCGTATGTGGAGTAAAACATACATCAAAAATAATAATCCTGATTTAGATATTGATTCTCCAAAATGGTTAGAAGGAAACGATTACATACACGAAACCTACCAAGAATACTTAAAAAGATACTTAAGATGTGTAAAAGGTGTAGATGACAATGTAGCTCGTATTATTGATTATTTAAAAAAGGAAGGTTTGTATGACAACACTATTATAGTATACACCGGAGATCAAGGATTTATGTTAGGTGAACATGATTATATTGACAAACGATGGATGTACGAAGAATCTATGAGAATGCCATTCTTTGTAAGATACCCTAAGATGATAAAACCTGGAACTAGAACCAATGCTATTATCAACAATGCTGATTTTGCACCAACATTAATTGATTTGGCTGGAGGAAAAACTCCTAAAAAAATGCAAGGTCACAGTTTTGAAAAAATCTTAAAAACGGGTAAAGAACCTAAAGGTTGGCAGCAATCTACTTACTACCGCTATTGGATGCATATGGCACATGCACACGCTAATCCTGCTCACTTTGGAATTAGAACCAAAGAATATAAATTGATTTTCTTCTATGGAAAATACTGGGTAGACGTAAAAAAATCAGGTGCTGATTGGAATAAGAAAAGCTGGGGAAACAAATTCACTATGGACACCCCTGTTGCTTGGGAGTTCTATGATTTAAGCGTGGATCCTAAAGAAATGAACAATGCTTACAACGATCCTAAATACAAAGAGATTATTTGGGATTTAAAAAACCAATTACTAGCAAAACGTAAAGAATTGAATGAAGAAGATGGAGATAAATATCCTCACATTCAAAAAGTAATTGACGAACACTGGAACGATTGATGAATCATTCCACTTATAATATCCTTAAAAAGAGAGTCGTTTGGCTCTCTTTTTTGCATACCTACTATTCCTATTATTCTTAACAAAACTACGTATTGAGTAGCATCAATATTTAAATTGCTGTAAATCAACCATAAAAAAAACATTACCTTTTAATTTTGACAAAAAAACAAACAATTGTTTGTTAATTTAAAATACACTATCGCCAGTTAACTGATTTACCAATTTAAAAACAAACTATACAATGCCTACCCCTAGCCCCACAAAAAGAATTTCAGAAATAAGTAACTCTAAAAATTATACCTTACATATCGTTGCTACTTATCAAGTAGTAATTAAAGCGTCTATTGATGGCTATTATTCTAAATTAGGAGATTTATTTACAGAAATCAGCATGTTGACGAAAATCAACTTCAGTATTGCTCGTAATCACTAATTACTTAAACAATTCAATATAATTTTAATAAAACAAAAAAGCAAACGATTGTATCACCCAAAACAATTGAAATTAAAACTATAATAATGAAAGATTGAATACCCATTAATTAACTTATAAACCCCATTGCTATGATTACCCCAAGACCCCAAAAAACACTTTACACATGTGATTCAAATTTAGATGCATTTTACATTAAAAACGCTATTCAGAGATTGGCACCTATTGGTGTTACAATAGATAGAGTTGATAAAAAATTTAAAATCATCATTGACGATTGTAATTTTAAAGTTGCTAACATTATTCTTATGAGTAGTATTAGAAATCTTAAAAGAAATGCTAATTACAACAGTTCAAAAAATTCTGAGAAAGCAACAGAAAACAGAAGTATGATAACAATGGTTTTTGACTACTTTGGTAGTCATACACAAAGAGGTTCTTTTTCTAGAAAAATAGCTTCTTAAATAAAGAAAAAATCATTTTTCGAAAAAACATAGACTAAGTGCTCAGTAATTTGAGCACTTTTTTTATACAAATACTTACTTAAAAACTAACATTTACAAACATAATGGCCAGTAAAAATCTTAATAATCATTTATTTTCTTAAAAAACAAATGATTATTACCTCATAAACTCCCGTATTATCTGACCAATGAATATATAGTTGATTAAAAACAACAAATGAATTGCTCGCAATCACTTTTCAAAGAATCTTTAAAATCTACCTTTAGAGTAGGCTAATAAAACAAATTATTTAGTTTAAAATTTTTCAAAAGAAAATGTCTATTTACACCCCATAAATAACTATTAAAAAAGAAAAAAAATGATTGCTACCCCAACAACCCCAAGACCCCAAAAAACACTTCACATTTGCAACTCTAACTTAGAAGCTTATCATATTAAAAATGCGATACAGCGTGTTGCACCAATAGGAGTTGTCATCGAAAAAACAAACAACCAAATTAAAATATTGGTTGATGATTGTAACTACAAAACGGCACATATCATTCTTCAAACTGCTATTAGAACTCTAAAAGCTATTACAAAGAATGCTAAAGTTGAAACTTATAAAGTTCCTGTAAAGAAAAAAACATCAAAAAATGCTCTTTCAATAGCTTTTGATTTGGTTGACAACTTACTTCACAAACACACTTTAGAAAGAAGCATATTGTCATAAATAATAGAATTATTTGTAATAACAAAGCGTGCTTAATTAGTTAAGGATACTTTGTTGTATATATTTTAATATAATTTATTTTACACCCATAAAAAACTTCTCAACTGTAAAAAATTGAAATCATACTGAATGACTTAACCGACTGATCACCCCCAATTGCTATGAAACCCCAAAGACCTCAAAAAAAACTACATACCTGTAGTACAAACTTAGAAGCATATTACATAAAGAATGCAATACAACGACTAGCTCCTATAGCTGTTATGATAAACAGATCTGATAGAAAATTTCATCTTTCTGTAGATGATTGTAATTTTAAAGCAGCGAATATTATTCTTTTAAATAATATTCAAAACTTAAAAAGAAACAGCCAGTACAACAAATCAGACAATTCTCAATCCTCTCAAAAAACACTGCCTAATAGAAATATTATATCAGCACTGTTCGGATATCTTGGAAGTCAAAAAAACACTTTATCCAGAGGCGTTGCTTCTTAGTAAAATTATTTATTAAAATACCTACCCCACCCAAAATACAAAATCGCTCGAATTATTCGAGCGATTTTTTTTATAGAGTGTATTGACTAAAAAATCATATTTCAAATATTGTACACAAACATTAAACAGCAAATAACACACTACAGAAATAATATATAAAATTGTAATTGCAAAGTATATGTAAACTAAACATTAAGTCTAATTAGTTCAAAAACCTATTGTGATTTTTTAATTCTAATTTTATCATAAAAACCCTCATATTTCGCTAAGCCCCTAGCTTATTATTGATTATAAACAACATTTGCATTGCTCGTCATCACTTTGAACAAGACTATTAAAATCTATCTTTACAGTAGGTTGATAACACAACTTAAAAAAATACTATTTACACCCCATAAATAACTATTAAAAAAGAAAAAAATGATTGCTACCCCAACTACCCAAAACACAAAAAGAACATTACACATTTGCGATACCAATTTAGATGCGTATCACATAAAGAACGCAATACAAAGAGTTGCTTCTATTGGTGTTGAAATTGAAAAAAACAACAATCAATACAAAATATTGGTTGACAATTCTAATTTTAAAACAGCAAACCTAATTTTATATACTTCTCTCAGAACACTAAAAAGCATGAATACTTATGCTAAAGTTGAAGCTTTAGAAGTTCCTAAAAAAACTGCTAAAAGAGGTTTTATAACAATAGCTGTAGAATTTTTAGACGGATTGGTAAACAAAGGAGCTTTAGAAAGAAGCGTATTATCATAACAACGTAACTCAACCCAAAAAATAGTTTTCGAGTTTAATCAACAACTAAGATTAAACAATAAGTAAGATTACAATACAGATACACTATCGTTATTTTTAAATATTTATTGATTATTTTCCATACACTACCATAAATTGATTAGAAACAACTACTAGATTGCTTATCATCACTTTTCATGATTCAAAATCAAGTTATCTTTAGTAGAGAGTTCTTAAAAGCCTAAAAAACTATCCGAATATATGCTATTGAATCCCTAACTACTAAAAAGAAAAAAGATGATTGCTATCCCGACTACCCCTAACCCACAAAAAACTTTATATGTATGCAAATCTCAATTAGATGCATATCAAATTAAGAACGCTATACAAAGAATAGCTCCAATTGGTGTTGTCATAGACAAAACTGATGAAAAAATTCAGATTTTAGTTGATGAAACAAATTTTAAAACCGCAAACCTTATTCTTCAAAGCAACATTAGAACCTTATCCAGAATTAAAAACCCGCCTCCTAGAACTCCTAGACCAGAAGTAGAAAAGCCCGAAGAAGTAAAACTAAAAGTAGTCGCACGTAAAAGTGTCATTAAAATGGCTGTTGATTTTATTGAAAGGCACTTAAATTTAAACAACCGAACCGCCATAGAAAGAAGCGTTTTGTCTTAATAAAAATTTTGTATACCCCAACCCCAAAATAACAGGTGCTCAAGTTAACATTGAGCACTTGTTCTTTTTTTATACCTCTTATTACTTTAATAAAATTTACTAAAAACAAAACTTACATAATTGACATTCTAAATTTGCTTTAAAACAAAAAATTGATTTCTTCAACTCCTTTTGTTTTTCACTACTTTTGCATAAATTTTTTTGAATGTCTATCAAGCTACTTTCATCTCCATTACAAGGATTTACAGATTTTCGTTTTCGTAATGCATTCCATCATTATTTTGGGGGAATAGACACTTTTTATGCTCCTTACATTAAAATGAATGGTAAGTTGATTATTAAAAACAATTACCAACGAGATTTAAATCCTGAAAACAATTCGGTTCCAGAGCTAATTCCACAAGTTATGACCAATAATCCTGATGAGTTTTTATTCGCCTTGAACTATGTAAAATCTTTAGGTTATACAGAATTGAATTGGAATTTGGGTTGTCCATACCCTATGGTTACCAAACAAGGAATGGGATCCGGTATGATTTGTCAGCCACAAAAAATTGACGAAGTTTTACACAAAGCTCATACTGAAAGCGACATGACTATTTCTATGAAAATGCGCATGGGTTATGATGAACCAACAGAAATATTAAAAACTTTTGCTATTTTGGGCAAATATCCGCTAAAAAATATTGCCATTCATGCCCGTATAGGAAAGCAACTGTACAAAGGAGGTGTGGATTTAGACGCTTTTGAAGCTTGTTTGAAACAAACACCTCATCAACTGTATTACAATGGTGATATTACCAGCGTAAACGCTTTTAGAAAAATTCAACAACGTTTTCCTGAAATAAATCACTTTATGATTGGTAGAGGCTTGATTGCCGACCCTTTTTTACCAAGTATGATTAAAAATGATACTACAGAATATCCTGAAAATAAATGGCAAATTTTTAAAGAATTTCACGATACTATTTACCAACAGTACGATGAAGCTTTGTCTGGACCAACACCTATTAAAATGAAGATGTTAGGCTTTTGGGAATATTTTTCACAATCTTTTGACAACACTCCAAAAGTATACAAAGCAATTAAAAAAGCTGGGAATGCGGTAAAATATAAAAATGCGGTAAACGAAATTTTTGCAAATCAAAAACGATAAACAAATACAACTAATAAAGCTTAAGATTTGATTCTTAAGCTTTGTAAATCATCAATATTCTTTTTAAACACCAAATTGAGTCAGATGATGGTCTAAATGTTTTGCAAACATGGTATTCCACTCTTTTATTGTAAGAACTCCAAAAGACAAAGACTCTTTTCCTTCAAAAAAATTCTCTCCCAATTGCTGTGTTTTGTTGATGTAATCAATCAATCTTTTTTTTTCTGTTTCAAATTTACGATTGTCTTTAATCACAAATTCAGGTGCTGTTTGCCCATTCTTTTTATATGGCTTATCACCCACAACAATATCTTTCACAAATAATTTAAGAATCAATTTCTTAAAAACATTAGGTTTAGCGTGTAAATCTTCAAAAACAAGCTCATAAGTAACGTTGCAATGAGCTAACATTTGATCTACATTCATTTTTCCCCAATTGGGTTGGGCAGCAGGTGTCAAACTTTCTATACGCTTGATCATTTCAGCCGTATCGATGGCATTAAACATATTTTTCATTGTAAATTAAGGATTTGGTGACTATTGTTGTTTTAATCAAAAAAATAAGGGATTGATTTACTTGAACAAACCCCAAGACTAAATATATCCTTTATAATCAGAATTTTATAAATTTAAATATTAATTTTTGTTTAAGGAAAGTAATGTTTATTACATAAAAAAAGAGAGCCAAATGGCTCTCTTTCTCTTTTTTATTTTTTGTAACAAATTAATTACACGTTGAATCTAAAATTCATCATGTCTCCATCTTGTACAATGTATTCTTTTCCTTCTACAGACAATCTTCCTGCTTCTTTTACTTTCGCTTCGTTTCCAAAGATCAAGTAATCATCATATTTAATTACCTCTGCACGAATAAATCCTTTTTCAAAATCGGTATGAATGACTCCAGCAGCTTGTGGTGCCGTATCTCCAATATTAATTGTCCATGCTCTCACCTCTTTTACACCTGCCGTAAAATAGGTTTGTAAATTTAACAATCTGTATGCATAACGAATCAATTTGGCCGCTCCTGGCTCTTCTAAACCAACATCAGATAAAAATTCTTTACGCTCTTCGTAACTTTCCAATTCATTGATATCTGCTTCCGTTCCCACTGCCAAAAACAATACTTCAGCATTTTCATCTTTCACGGCTTCTTTTACCAATTCTACATATTCATTTCCATCAACAGCAGCAGCTTCATCTACATTACAAACGTACATTACTGGCTTAATGGTTATGAATTGCAAAGGTTTTACAAATTCCAATTCCTTTTCTAAAAACTCTAAAGAACGAATAGATTTTGCTTGCTCCAAAGCCACTTTAATTCGGTCTAAAACATCAAACTCAGCTTGTGCTTCTTTGTTTCCTGTTTTGGCTAATTTCTTTACTCTTTCCAAACGTTTTTCAACCGTTTCTAAGTCTTTTAATTGCAATTCAATATCAATAGTTTCTTTGTCTCTAATTGGATCTATAGAACCATCAACGTGAATAATATTGTCATCGTTAAAACAACGTAACACGTGCAAAATAGCATCTGTTTCACGAATGTTTGCCAAAAATTGATTTCCCAATCCTTCACCTTTACTCGCTCCTTTTACCAAACCAGCAATGTCTACAATCTCTACAGTTGCAGGCACTACTCTCTCTGGATTTACCAATTCTTCTAACTTTTCTAATCTAGGATCTGGTACATTTACCACCCCAATATTAGGCTCTATAGTACAAAAGGGAAAGTTTGCACTTTGTGCTTTTGCATTAGACAAACAATTGAATAACGTTGATTTTCCAACGTTTGGTAATCCTACAATACCTGCTTTCATGAAATTCTAATTTTAGAAGTGCCAAAGATACAATCTATAATTTAAAGATTGAAAGGAATCTTATCTAGAAAAAGCAAACAACCAAACTAGCTATTATCCACAAGATTCTTTGTATTTTTATATTGAAATTTAAAACTTGTACCATGAATTTGACCATGAGCATTCCCGCATTGTTGTTTCCTGCTATTTCTTTAACCATGTTAGCTTACAATGCTCGTTATTTAGCTATTGCTGCTTTGATTAGACAATTGCACAAAGAATATCAAAATTCTCATGAAAAAACAATTGGTGTACAAATTAAAATTTTAAGCAAAAGATTGACTTTGATTAGAGCCACTCAAGCTTCGGCCATCTTAAGCTTTATGGGAAGTGTTTTAACCATGTTGCTTCTTTTTTTACAACTTTCTACCGTTGCAGATATTGTTTTCATTGTGAGTCTTTCTTGTATGATGATTTCTTTGATTCTGTTGTTTATAGAAATTCAAGTTTCTACCAATGCTTTGCAAGTGCAATTGAAAGATATGGAGGTATAAGATTTTATTGATTATTACTTTCTTTGTTCCATAATCTACTATGTTATCAACCTATTTTAGTTGTAAACTATGTCAATAACTATTTTTAATAATGTGCTTAGGCTAAGAACTTAGTATCTAATTTAGATATCAACAGGAAAAATCTAAATTATGAAAACAGAAATAAATAAAAAATTAGACTTAGTATTCTCTTTTTGGCAAAACTATGTTAGCTCTTATCAAATATGTAGAGACAAAAAATATTTGAAATATACCGAATATGGAAAGAGAAACTACACTAATAGTCTTATTGGCTACATAAAAGACACCCTTGATATTATTTTTATTTATGATTATAAAAAATCATCGAAAATAAAAATAATACAATCAGTCCCTTCTCTTGTCGGCGATACTCCCAATGATATTCTTCACGGTTCTGACAGAAATACCAAAATGATTTCAGAAAACATTAGTTTTCTCCAAAGTATTTATATTCAACAAGATTTAATGAGAGAGCTCTTATCAATTTTTAACTATGGAGAGCTCTCAAACAATCTTAATAACGATGAAAATTTTGCGATTAACAGAGAAATAAGAAATGAGTTAGTTGGACATCCATTAGGAAGCTGGAAAAACAATCTAAAATCTACTGCTGTATTTTCCTACAATCCAAAACCTGGGTTTATAGAATACCATACGTATGCTAAAAAAAACAATTATAACTTAGAAATGAAATCTATAAGTATGATAGATATTATCAACCGTCATAATCAATTTATGAATGATTATCTAGACATAATACTTTGTCAAATTGAAAAAAACTTAAAGAACTTAAAAAAAGAAATTGAGGTAAAACTAGAACACCGTTTACAAAACCTCTCTTTTGAAGATTATATAAATTTGCTATCCTCTAAATTCGAATCTATTTTACAAAACCATTGGTATAGTCAAGAAATACTTTTAACAATTTATCAAAAAAGAGAAGAGCATGATAGGTATAAAAATGCGATAGAAGATTTTACTAGCAATCTAGAGTTTTGGATAAAAGACACTAAAGCAGGAATAGATTCATTTCTGCTTAAATTCACAATAGAAAACGGTGCTGAACCTCAAATTGACAATAAAGCACCAAATGTAATTTTATCCGACACTCCAACTGCCGTTGAAAACAAATTAAGAGAGAATTTAAACAATTGCAAGACATCATTAAGAGAAGTGTACAATCCAAATATTGATTCTCATAAACTAAATTCTAAATTTAATTCTGTGCTCTTTTTCTCACCAGATAATAAAGGATTTAAAAACGAGATTGAACATATGAAAAATAACATCGAAGATAAGGCAGAATATATTTCATCTTATCTCTTAGCGAACAAAATACTCCAATCTATAATAGATTCAGAAAATTAAATATCTACTTCTCAAACAACCCTGGTAAAAACATACTAATTTGTGGAATAAAAGTAACTAACAACAACACCAAAATCATTACTCCTAAAAAAGGTAACAAAGGTTTTACAACCTTACTGACTTCTACTCCTGCTACTCCGCTACCAATAAACAATAAGGTTCCCACAGGTGGTGTACACAATCCTATACACAAATTCAACACCATAACAATTCCAAAATGCACAGGGTCTAAACCAATTTCTGTAACAATAGGTAAGAAAATAGGTGTAAAAATTAAAACCGCTGGAGTCATGTCCATAAAAGTACCAACAATCAATAATGTTAAATTTATTGCCAACAACATCATTATAGGGCTGTCAAAATTCGTCAACATAAATTCTGATATCAACTGAGGAATTTCATTATAAGCGAACAACCAAGACAAAGCCATAGAAGTACTAATTAAAAACATAACAACAGCTACCGTTTTAGAACTTTTAATAATGATTTTCCCTAAATCTTTTACTTGAATTTCTTTGTAGAAAAGACTCAATACCAAAGCATAAATTACTGCAATTACAGCCCCTTCTGTAGCTGTAAATACTCCAAACACAATTCCACCAACAACCACAATAATCATTAATATACTTAAAATTGCTTTTCTAAAATCATTCCATAATTGTTTAAAAGACACGCGTTCTTCTTTGGGAAATTTTTTACGAACAGCAACAATAGCTGCTAACACTATAAAAGAAAATCCTAATAAAATTCCTGGTAAATATCCTGCTAAAAACAAGGCTTCTACTGATGCTGCTCCGGCACTGGCCAAAGCAAAAACAATTAAAACATTACTTGGTGGAATGATTAAACCAACGGTAGATGAAGTAATATTTAAGGCTGCACTAAAAGGTTTTGGATAATTTTCTTTTTCCATTCTTTTGGCTAAAACTCCTCCAATTGCCGATGCAGAAGCTGCAGCAGAACCAGAAACGGCTCCAAAAAACATTGCCGAAATAATATTTACATACAACAAACCTCCAGGAAAACTACCTACCAAAGATTTGGAAAAATTGATCAATCTATTAGCAATTCCTCCACTATTCATTATATCACCCGCTAGTATAAAAAACGGAATGGCTAACAAAGCAAAACTATCAATACCCGTAGTCATTTGCTGAGTAATAGTTGTAATAGCAGGTAAAACTGGCAAACTAATTAACAAAGTAATAATAGTTGCTATTCCTACACTATAGGAAACAGGTACTTTTAACAACAACAAAGCAAATAAAATCACAAAAAGAGTTATCACTCCAATAATTGCTACACTCATAATTAAACTAATTTAGTTGCAGAGATTGCTTCTTTTCGATCTCTTATGTAATTCATAATGTGATAAAAACTAAAAAATAAAATAAGGATTCCACACACAGGGACAATGCTGTATACAAACCCCATTGGAGCATGTAATGAAGGCGAATATTGTTCTAATTTTGAAGTAATATACACCAGGTTGATTCCTCCTATCACCATAATAACCAACGCAAAACTTACAATGCATAATTCTATAAAAACACTTAGGATGTGCTTTACTTTGTCATTGCATTTTTCATAAATAAAATCGATAGCCATCTGCCCTTTATAACTTCTTGAATATGCTGTAGCAATAACAGCCAACCAGATTAATAAAAACCTAGACAATTCTTCTGTAAAACCTGAACTTATCTTTGCATAACGTGCAATTACTTGCCAAACAACATCTACAACCAATATCACAAATATGGTTACAAGCATATATTCTAATATCCTTTTTACTCCTTTAAATAATTGCTCCATACTATTTTGTGTTTTTAATTGCCTTTACCAACTTCACAAAAGACTCCTCTTTAAACCCTCCCATTAACGATTTTGTTTTTTCTCTAAACTCATCTTTATTAGGTTCATAAATTTCAACTCCAGCTTCTTTTAAAATTTGAAGACCTTCTGATACCGACTCTTGCCAAAATTTTTTCTGTGCTTCTACAGATTTTTTTGCAGCACTAAACACCCATGCTTTTTCTTGCTCCGACAATCTACTCAAGGTTTTGGTTCCTATAATCAACACATCGGGGATATAAGTATGTTGATCTAAACTGTAATATTTACAAACTTCAAAATGACGAGAGGTTACAAAAGAAGGAATGTTATTTTCTGCTCCATCAACAACTCCTTGCTGCAAAGCTGTATACAATTCTCCATAAGCCATTGGAGTTGCAGAACCACCTAATGCACTTACCATTTTAATAGCTGTTGGGTCGTTCATCACTCTAATCTTCAATCCTTTTACATCTTCGGCTGTTTTGATAGGTTTTTTAGCCGTGTAAAAACTACGACTTCCCGCATCGTAAAAACACAATCCTCTTAACCACCTTTCTGTTCCTTTTTCTAAAAGAATTTCACCTACAGCACCTTCTAATACACGGTGACAATGTTCCAAATCTTTAAAAACATAAGGAATACTCACCGCTCCGTATTCAGGCACAAAATTGGCCATGGTCGCAGCGCTAACCTTGGTCATAGAAATACTTCCTATTTGAAGCAGTTCCAAAGTCTCTCGCTCTCCTCCCAGTTGTCCATCAGGAAAAATTTTAACATTCAAATTTCCTTCAGATATTTTAGCCAACTCTTTTTGAAACACTACAATTCCCTTATGAACGGGATGTGATATTGGTAAAGTATGTGCGAGTGTCAATGTTTTAGTTCCTGTTAAATCAGAACAAGCAACTAGTAAAAAAATAAATATCAAGTAAAAAAATATTCTCATAATTTTATTTTAGTTATCAATGAAGGTTTGAAGATGAATAAAATAATATTTTAAAATTTGAAATAGTTAAATGCATTGTAATAGCAAATATTTTCAACCATTTTTCCTAAGAAATTTATATCGTTTGGAATTTCTCCATTTTCAACATCTCTACCAATTTCGTTGCACAATATTCGTCTAAAATATTCATGTCTTGGAAAAGACATAAAACTACGACTGTCAGTTAACATTCCTACAAAACGACTCAACAATCCAATATTTGAGAGTGTCTGTAGTTGCTTTTCCATTCCATCTTTCTGATCTAAAAACCACCATGCAGAACCCCATTGCATTTTACCTGGAATGTTTCCGCTATAATTACCCATCATGGTCGCGAAAACCTCGTTTTCGGCAGGATTTAAATTATAAGTTATGGTTTTGGCTAATTTTTCATCACTATCCAACTTATTGAATAATTTTGCCATTTGATGTGCATAAACATCGTCTGAAACAGAATCACACCCAACGTCTGCTCCTAAGTTACGCATCAAACGATCATTGTTGTTTCTAACCGATCCTAAATGATATTGCTGTGTCCAATCTTTTGCGTGGTACATGCTTGCTAGCTTGTATAAAACATAAGAACTATACTGTATTTTTTGATCTTCTGAAATTGGATTCCCAGCTAATCTTTGCGTAAAAGCTTCGTTTGCTACTCGTTCTGAAAAATCATCAAAAACCAAAGGTCCTGCTACTCCAAAGTCTGACAAACGACAACCCAAGCTTTCAAAAAAATCTACTCGTTGTTGTAAAGCCGCAATCAAACTCTGCAAATCTGTAATTTCTATAGCAGATGCGTTTCCTAGCTTCTGAATATACCCTACAAACTCATCTCTATCAATAGCAAAAACAGCATCTGGACGGAATGTTGGTAATACTTTAATTTTAAAATCTCCTTCTGCAATTTGTTTGTGCCATTTTAAATCGTCAATAGGATCGTCTGTAGTACAAATCACCTCTACATTAGCCTCTAACAGCAGTTGTTCTGGAGTGGTTTTTTGCAATTTTAGAGAAGCTTTATCATAAATTTCTTTACAAGTGCTTGGTTGTAAAATGTCTGTAATACCAAAATACTTTTTCAACTCCATATGTGTCCAATGAAACAAAGGATTTCTTACTGTGTAAGGAACTGTTTCTGCCCACTTTTCAAATTTTTGATAGGATGTAGTTGCTTTTCCGGTGATAAATTCTTCATCAATACCATTGGCACGCATTGCTCTCCATTTGTAATGATCCCCGGACAACCAGACTTCTGTAATATCTTTAAAACACTCATTCTTAGCAATTTTCTCTGGAGATAAATGATTGTGATAATCAATAATTGGCATTTTTTTAGCATAATTATGATACAAGTTCTTTGCTACTTCTGTGTGTAACAAAAAGTCATCGTTCATAAAATTGCTATCTTTCTTCATCGCTTCCATCAGACTAGACTTCTTTTAATTCCATATTCCAAACCTCTCAACTCTGCCAAACCTCTTAATCTACCAATTCCTGAATATCCTGGATTTGTTTTTTTACCCAAATCATCTAACATTTGATGTCCGTGATCTGGACGTACAGGAATAACGGCATCTTTTCTACCTTCTGCTCCTCTTCTTTTTTCTTCATGTACGACAGCAGCAATTACACCAAACATATCTACATCACCTTCTAAATGATTGGCTTCGTAAAAATTTCCTTCTGTATCTCTTTGTGTACTTCTTAAATGTAAAAAGTGAACTCTATCTGCAAAACGTTTAAAAATCTGAGTTAAATTATTATCATCTCTTACACCTAAAGAACCTGTACAAAAAGTAATTCCGTTAGCTATATTAGGTACTTGTTCAAATAAATAGGCATAATCATCTTCGGTACTTACTACCCTAGGTAAACCTAAAATGGCATAAGGAGGATCGTCTGGATGAATACACATCATTACTTCATTTTGCGATGCAATAGGAATAATTTCTTTTAAGAAAGCAACCAAATTCTCTCTCAATTTCTGCGCATCAATCTCATCGTATGTGTTTAATATGGTTTGAAACTGACTTAAAGTGTAACCTTCTTCAGCTCCTGGTAAACCAGCAATAATATTGTTAATTAACTTCTGTTTTTGTTCATCTGTTAATTTATCAACATATGCTTTGGCTTTATTTTGTTGCTGTATTGTATAGTCTTTTTCTGCTCTTGGTCTTTTTAATAAAAACAGTTCAAAAGCAGCAAAAGCAATCACATCAAAACGTAAAGCTTTGGAACCATCAGCAACTTCAAAATCCAAATCGGTACGAGTCCAATCTAACACAGGCATAAAATTATAACACACAATGTGAATACCACAACTTGCTAAATTCTGAATGCTTTGCTTGTAATTTTCAATATAAATTTTAAAATCTCCAGAACGTGTTTTTATGTTTTCGTGTACAGGAATACTTTCTACTACAGACCAAGTAAGACCAGTAGTTTCAATAATTTCTTTTCTTTTTAAGATTTCTTCTACAGTCCACACTTGACCGTTTGGAATATGATGTAAAGCCGAAACAATTCCTGTTGCTCCTGCTTGTTTGATATCTGATAATTGTACCGGATCCTTAGGTCCATACCATCTCCATGTTTGCTCCATTATTTTGTACTTAATTTCTTTGTAAATCTTTTTGTTTTAGTAATTCCTTCAGCTCTTTTACAACATCTGGATGTTTACTTGCAATATTTTTGGTTTCATAAGGGTCTTCTTGATGATCGAACAGTTCTGCAGAACCTTTATTGCTTACAACCAATCTATATCTATCTGTTCTTATCGTTTTTTTGCCTCTTTTATAAGCATATGCATTATGACCTTTTGTTTTCACATTTTTTAACAAAGGTTTTAGTGAAACTCCAATTGTAAAATCAGGAATTGATAAATTTGTTAGGTCACAAAGTGTAGGAAATATATCTACTGTTTCTACAACAGCATTTGTCCCTTTTCCTTTATCTTTCACACAGTGGTCTACAATAATTAATGGTGAATGCAAAGCCTCTTCAAATAAACTATGTTTTCCCCAAATAGCATGTTCTCCCAAACTCCAACCATGGTCTCCCCATAGAACAATTACAGTATTCTTATCTAAACCTGTTTCTTTTAACTTGGCTAAAATCCTTCCTACTTGTGCATCGGCATAAGTAACACAAGCTGCGTAATGTTTTTTAACTTCGTTAGCAAAACCTTTATCTGCTCTAGGATCTTTTCCCCATCTATTATATTTCATAAACTCTCCTGATCCATGCCAAGTAGATGGCCAGTTTGGTTTTTGAGAAAATGCAGCATCAGGAATGTTTATGTTCTTATAACGGTCGTAATATTTTTTGGGAGCTCCAAATGGTAAATGTGGCTTAATCAACCCAACTGCAAAAAAGAAAGGTTTTTTAGTTTTACTAAAATTTTCTAACTGTTCAATAGCTTTATTGGTAATATGCCCATCTGGATAAATAGTATCTTCTCCAACAGTAGATTGAAACACATCCATTGATTTAGCCACCTTTCCTCTAACTTCACCATTAGACAATCCATGCATTACTCCTCTAGGATGTTGCCATTCTTTTACAGGAATTAAGCTTTTATCCCAAGCATTGGGCATCTCTATCGTGTTAGGATCGTTCCAATCTACTCCTCCTAACCCACCTGGATGATGAGAAACTTTGCCTAAGGAAACCGTTGTATATCCATTATTTTTAAACCATTCTGGCATACTTAGATTTACTGCTTTGTTCTGCTTAATATCTTTTGCTCTTTTAAAAATAGCATCATTTTGAGCAGGTCCATAAGTACCCATTAACATAGTATATCTTGATGGGCCACAACTGGGTGCATTTACATAGTGATTGTAAAAAGGTCTTCCTTTTTTAGCTAACGCATCAATATTTGGAGAAATAATATAATCTGCTCCAAATGATTTTAATTCTGGACGTAAATCATCAATACATATAAATAATATGTTTTTTTTATTTTGCGCTTTGCTTGTGGTAAAGAATAAACCAATAAGCAGGCATATTGTTATGTGATAATTTTTCATTTCTACGTAAGATATTTATACACCACTAAATGCACTAAATCCACCATCAATTGGCACTACAATTCCGGTTACAAAACTTGCAGCATCACTTAATAACCAATGTACGGTTCCATTTAACTCTTCAGATTCTCCAAAACGTTTCATAGGAGTATTACTAATAATGGTATTTCCTCTATCTGTGTAAGAGCCATCTTCATTAGTTAACAATCGTAAGTTTTGTTTTCCTATAAAAAACCCCGGTGCAATAGCATTTACTCTAATTTTACCTCCAAACTTTAAAGCAAATTCTGTAGCTAACCATTTGGTAAAACTATCAATAGCTGCTTTAGATGCAGAATATCCAACTACCCTTGTAATTGCTTGTGCTGCGGCCATAGAAGAAACATTGATGATACTTCCTTTTCCATTAGCAACAATTTCTTTTCCAAAAACCATAGACGGCAATACAGAGCCATCTAAATTCAACTCAGACACTTTTCTAAAATCTTCCATTTTTAAATCAAAGAAATTTTTATCAGGACCAATAGTTGCTCCAGGCATATTACCACCCGCTGCATTGATCAATGCATCAATCTTTCCCCATTTTTCTATAATTTCATCTTTAACGAATATCAATGAAGATTCACTTAAAACATCACAAGCAAACCCTAAAACGTTATCACTTATTTTTTTAAGTTCCTCTAATTTATCCGCAACCGTGTGTTCACTTCTGCTTATTATAACCACTTTAGCTCCTTCTTTCAACAAATATTCTGCAATGCTTCCACCTAAAACTCCCGCTCCACCTGTAACAATAACTACTTGATTTTGAACATTAAATAATTCTGTCATTTTGTATTTCAATTTTGTGTACGCACACGAAATTAAGCAAATATTTATTTATCTTTAAATTTTTTGTTAAAAATTAACTTATTTTTGAAAACTAGAACTAAAACAGGATTGTATTGAAGAGTATTAAAGACATTGCTATCATAGCAAAAGTATCACCAGGTACTGTGGATAGAGTACTTCACAACAGACCTGGAGTTTCTAAGAAAACTAAAGAAAGAGTTTTAAAAATAATAGAGGAAAGCAACTATACCGTAAATACTGTAGCCAGTATATTGGCTTCTAAAAAAACATACACCATAGCAACGCTCCTTCCTACGTCTAAAAACGAATTTGATTTCTGGGAAGCACCGAAGCTAGGAGCACAAAAAGCTTTGAACGAAATTAAAAATCTGGGGTTTAGAATTGAAAGTTTTGAATTCAATCAATTTGACCCAGATTCTTATTGCAAGGCTTTTAAAAAAATGGCAAATACCAATCCTAGTGCAGCTTTGATTGCTCCTATTTTAAACAAAGAAACCCAAGAACACATCCATTTATTAGAAGACAAAAACATTCCTTATGTGTTTATCAATACTGAAACAGAAGGTTTAAATAATTTATCTTTTATTGGTCAAAAATCTTTTCAAGGAGGTTTTGTTGCAGGTAAATTATTCAATTGGGTCTTGCCAGAGAATTCAGAAGTTTTAATTGTTGAAATCCGTAAAAATGTTGTTAACTATACCTCTATCAACCAACGGCTAAAAGGTTTTAAAGATTTTTTTAAAAATTCTGAAAAATCAATTTCTGTAAAAAAGATTGCCATCAATACTCTAGACAATTTACAAATACTAAACAAGGAACTAAAAAACTACTTAGACCAGAATCCCAATACCAAAGGAATCTTTGTTCCTTCTAGTAAAATAAGTTTTATAGCCAAAAGTATTATTGAACTAAATCGCAAGGATATTGAATTAGGAGGATTTGACAATACTCTAGAAAATGTAGCATTTTTAAAAAATGAAACCGTAGATTTTTTAATTAGTCAAAGACCTATGGAGCAAGGTTATGATGGCGTTAAATTACTTTTCAATTATCTTATTGACAAAAAACAACCCAAAAAAAATCACTACTTACCTATAGAAATCGTGTTAAAAGAGAATGTAGATTTTTTATAAGCAACAGTTTACTCAACAGTTTTTATAGCTAACTTGAATCTCTTATATTTGCCCAACTATTTTTTGAAAACACACAACATGAATACAGTAGAAGATTTTAAAGCATACGTAGCTAAAGTAGAAGCTACAGAAGGATACAGTAAACCATTGGCATTTGGATTAGGTATCCGCCGTTCTAAAGAAGATAAAGTTTTAGACGTAAACTTTCCTGCAATCAATTGGAATACTGCTTTCGGAACTGCGGCTTTGTTACAAGATGTAACGGGGTTTAAAGGTGGTGAAAACGGATTTGTTACCGTATCTAAAGTACAATTACAAAAAGCGTTTGACAACTTTGCTGCTTTTCATGGAGAAATTGAAAAACACCCAAACATTGTTTTGATTCAACAATTGTTAGAAAACATAGCAACTCCTACAACTACTTATCAAGAAATTGATGTAGTGGCTTATTTCTTATTTGACAAAGATCAACCTGTTGCAGATGCAGTAGAAGGATATTTTAAATTACAATGTTTGTCTCAGTTACACGTATTGCCTCACGGATTGTCTTTAGACGGTGCTTTTGGTAAATTAAACAACATTGCCTGGACAAATCATGGTCCTATTTTACCAGAAGATTTGTCTGCTGAAAGAATAAAAGCAACCTTTAAAGGAGAGAATATCATTGTTTCTCACGTAGATAAGTTTCCTTATATGGTCAATTATCACGTACCAAACGGAGTACGTATTGCTAGTGGATCACAAGTTCGTTTAGGAGCGCACTGTGCTGTAGGGACTACAGTTATGCCTGCCGGATACGTTAACTTTAATGCAGGTACTAAAGGAAATGCCATGATAGAAGGTAGAGTTTCTGCTGGTGTTTTGGTAGGTCACGATTCTGATTTAGGAGGTGGAGTTTCTATTATGGGAACTTTGTCTGGTGGTAATAAAAATGTAATCTCTATTGGAGACAAATGTCTGTTAGGAGCCAACTCTGGAACAGGAATCTCTTTAGGGTTTGGATGTACCATTGCTGCTGGGGTTTATGTAACTGCTGCTGCTAAAGTTTGGTTGTACAACGCAGACAAACAACCTACAGACATTAATGGAAATGTTGTGGAAGAAGGACAAAACATTGTAAAAGGTGCTGAGTTGAACGGAAAAGACAAATTGTTATTCTTATTAGATTCTACCAACGGACACTTAACTTGCCGTCCTAACCCAAAAACTATTGAGCTAAATGCAGCATTGCACGCATAAGACAAAATACAGTTGTTTAAAAACACATCTAGTTTTAAAAAATTAGATGTGTTTTTTGTTTTTAGAAACAGACTAAAAAAGCAAACCAAACATTTCAACACAACTATTAAATCTTACGCTTTAATTTTCTTATTTTTAATCAAATTTTAAAACAACTATTATGAGCTTATTAATTAGCCTTGCTATTGCTGTTGCCTCAGGATGGGCTGCTAGCCTTATACTAAGAGGAAATAGATTCGGTTTCCTAGGTTACTTAGTGATTGGTTTTATTGGTGGAATTATAGGTCAATATGTTTTTAAATATTTCGCAATAAATTATATAAGGGGATACCTAGGTGATTTTGTTTATTCACTTGCTGGTGCTTTGATATTGTTATTGGTTTTAAACATTATTAGCGGCCGTAAAAAAGGCTAACCAATCCATTAAAAAAATGTAGTGCATCTATTTAATGCATACTTTATCACCCAAAAACAGAGATTATTATATTATATCTCTGTTTTTTTTGATTTTCTTCAATAATTATATTGATATTTGTTGTGATTTATAAAAGATTTTAAAAAGCAATCAAAGCAGTAAATTTATTCGTAAATTGCTCTATAACAAAACATTAATCAATATTTTTATTATGAACTTTATCATCGCTATTATTTCAGCCATCTTAGCGGGTTGGATAGCTAGCTTACTGTTTAGAAGCATAAAGCTAGAACTTGGTCCCGTTGTTTATTTCTTTTTAGGACTAATAGGAGGTATATTTACCGGCCTAATTGTTAAAATATTTAAAATCCCTTTCATCAATGGTTATTTAGGAGACTTTATATTAGATGTAACTGGAGCTATTATACTGCTTTTTATATTTAGTTTAATTCCTAAAAAAGAACAAACTGAAGAAGAGTAAACTTTCTCAACGCTCGCCTACCCTCCCCTCTATTTACTTTAAGAATTTATTCTTAATCCAAAAACACCATACATATAGCAAATAAACTATTTTTGCAGTATGGTAAAAGAAATTCAACTTCGTATAAAATTACAAGAAGAAACCAAAGCAAACATTTTAGAAATGAAAGCTGCGGAATGGTTAAGTATTTCTAGAAAAGACATCACTTCTGTAAAAGTGTTACGCAAATCTATAGATGCTCGTAAACCTCAAATTTTCTTTAATTACAAAGTAGCTGTCTACATAAAAGAACCTGCTCCTGAGCAATCGGAATATCAATTCAATTATCAAGACGTTTCTAACAAACCCGAAATTCACATTGTTGGTTTTGGTCCTGCTGGAATGTATGCAGCTTTACGTTGTATTGAGTTAGGTTACAAGCCTGTAGTTTTAGAGCGTGGTAAAAATGTACAAGACAGACGTAGAGATTTACGTCAAATAAACCAATTTCACAATGTAAACGAAGACTCTAATTACTGTTTTGGAGAAGGGGGTGCCGGAACGTATTCTGACGGAAAATTATACACCCGAAGTTTGAAACGTGGCGATGTACGTAGAATTTTTGAAAACTTGGTGTATCACGGTGCTACCGAACAAATTTTAGTGGATGCACATCCACATATTGGAACTAACAAATTACCCAAAATCATTGCTAAGATTCGCGAAAACATCATCCATTATGGCGGAGAAGTTCATTTTGAATCTAGAGTGGTTGATATTATTACCAAAAACAACAAACTACAAGCCATTCAATTACAAGATGGAAGAGAACTTAGTGCCAAAGCATTGATTTTAGCAACAGGTCATTCTGCTCGTGATATTTATGAATTGTTAGATAAAAAAGAAATTGCCTTACAAGCCAAGTCTTTTGCTATGGGCGTTCGTGTAGAGCATCCACAACATATTATTGATGGGATTCAATACCATTGCGATGGAAAACGACATGAATTATTACCTGCTGCTGCTTACGGTTGGGTAGAGCAAGTACGTGAACGTGGTGTGTATTCTTTTTGTATGTGCCCTGGTGGGTTTATTGTTCCTGCCGCCACAGCCAATGGGGAAGTAGTTGTAAACGGAATGTCTCCTTCTAAACGAAACAATATATTTGCCAATTCTGGAATTGTGGTAGAAATAAATGCACAAAAAGATTTACAAAAATACGAGCAATACGGAGCTTTAAAAGGATTACAATATCAAAAAGATTTAGAACGATTGGCTTTTACATCTGGTGGAAGAACACAAACAGCCCCAGCCCAAAGATTAACTGATTTTATTGATGGAAAATTATCTCCAGAATTAAACCCAACTTCTTACCAACCAGGATTAAAATCCGCTCCTTTGCATTCTTTATTACCCAAAGCTATTGGAGGTAGATTACGTAAAGGTTTTGCACAAATTGGTGCTAAAATGCACGGATACAACACTAACGAAGCCAATGTGATTGGGGTAGAATCCAGAACCTCTTCTCCTGTAAACATCCCCAGAAAAGACAATTTAGAACATCCCGAAATTAAAGGTTTGTTTCCTTGTGGTGAAGGTGGTGGTTATGCAGGTGGAATTATATCTGCAGCTATGGATGGTGAACGTTGTGCCGAAGCTGCTATTCAAAATTTAAAAGGTTAATATTTATATATATTTTATTTAAAATTCTGAGGGGAGATATTATACCACAACTTAAAAGCACTTACAAATGTGCTCGGTTCTGAATATCCTAACAAAAAAGAAACTTCTCTAGTACTAAGGTTCTTTTTTAAAAAAACTTGGGACATTGATTTTTTAATCTCTATAGCTAAATTAGAGTATGTAGTTCCTTCTTTTTTTAATTTTCGCTGGATATGTCTTTCCGATATATTTAACTGACGGGCAACCATTTTTATACCTGGAAAATTAGGGTTTAATAGATTATAAATAATAAGTTTAATACTATCAGAAAAAGAAGAAAGTTCCCTTTCTTGTTTCTTTAATCTCTCGCATACAAATTTCTGAAGATGTAATATCAGTTCAAAATCAGAAAAAACAATCTTTTTTTCCATCATTTCTTTATCAAAAATAATAGCGTTTTGTTTGCTATTAAATTCAATATCACAATTAAAAAAATCAGCTATCTGTTCATAATTACTAGGCTTAAAGCTCAGTTCTACTTTTAACGGACGCTGTTGCTTAAAAGTTAAATACGCTATTTTTAAGTATGAAAAAATCATAGAAGTAATGAGTAATTGCTCACAAACTTCAGGATATTTCTCGCAGGTTGATTCTTCCATGTTAAAAATTAACAAAGCTTGATTTTCGATCATTTTAAAATCTAACCTCAATACATTGCTCATCAAATTAAAAATCTTAGAATCTTGTTCTAAAGCATCTTCAATAGTTCTATTGGATTGAATTAATTGGCTAACAATATCCAAAGCAGTCATATTTGATTGTTCTCCCAACACAAAACCAAACTGGTAACCTCCTTTTTTTTCCAATATCCATTCCACAAACAAAGCAAACTGCTCAAACTTAATTACTGGGTCTTTATCAGAAATATTCAAGTGCTGAATAATTGACGAAGTCTCTATACCTCGTGCTTCTGCTAATTTGACCCAATTTTTTAATATATTCTTACTGATAAATCCATTTTCCATACCCAAATATAAATAAGATTAATTTCAAAACAATAAAAATGTCGTGTTTAAGTAATTTACTGTCGGATAATAGATGTTTTTATTTTAATCACTATATAAGTAATTGTAGTTATACCAATTTTGAATTTAACAAAACTAGGTTTGCATATAGCTCCTATTTTTGAAAATTGTTAAGTAATTATATTTAAGTTGATCCCAAGCAAAAAAGATTAGATTTTGTTATTTCTAAATTTTAATAGCTACTTACCTCTATTAAAAAACTTTACATTTCCCCAAAACACAATCTATTTTGTTCTTTGTTTACGTTAAATTTACACACAAAACAATTACACGCTACAACAATGTCTACAAACTATAAAAATCAAGCTAGTATTCTTTCTAAATTAGGAATTACACAGCTAAATCCTATGCAAAAATCGGCTCAAGAAGCCATTGCAACTAACAAAGATGTTGTTTTGTTATCTCCTACTGGAACAGGGAAAACCTTGGCCTTTTTATTGCCTATGTTGGCTAAATTGAACATTGATAGCAAAGAAGTACAAACCTTAATCATTACCCCTTCTAGAGAATTGGCCATACAAATAGAGCAGGTTTTTAGAGAAATGGGAACTGGTTACAAAGCCAATTGTGTATATGGTGGTAGACCTATGTCTAAAGACAAAATAGAACTAGCCCACACACCAACGGTACTAATTGGAACTCCAGGACGAATTGCTGATCACTTACGTAAAGGAAGTTTTGAAACGTTTGACATTGCTACATTAATTTTAGATGAGTTTGACAAATCTCTAGAAGTCGGTTTTGAAGAAGAAATGAGTGAGATTGTTCGTTTGCTACCACAATTAAAACAAAAAATTTTGACCTCAGCAACTCAAGAGATTGAGATTCCAAAATTTGTTGGAATTCAAAATCCTGTTGAAATCAATTTTTTAAGTGAGAAAAAATCCCAATTGATCATCCAGAAAGTATTGTCTCCAGACAAAGACAAACTGAAAACTTTAATAGATACACTTTGCCATATTGGAAACAAATCAGGAATCATTTTTTGCAACTTTAAAGACAGTATTGCTAGAGTAAGTGATTATTTAAACGATCATGAAATTCCACACGGTTGTTTTTATGGAGGTTTGGAACAAAAAGATAGAGAACGTGCTTTGATAAAATTTCGTAATGGAACTTACAACATTTTAATTGCAACCGATTTGGCTGCTCGTGGTTTGGACATTCCCGAAATTGATTTTTTAATTCACTACCAACTGCCTTTAAAAGTAGAGGAATTTACTCATAGAAATGGTAGAACCGCAAGAATGCATAAAGAAGGAACCGCTTATGTGATTCAATGGAAAAAAGAAAACTTACCCGATTTCATCAATATTGATGATGTAACCCATTTACAACAAGATTCTTTACCAGAACCATCACCGTGGAAAACTTTGTTTATTTCTGGAGGAAGACAAGACAAAATATCTAAAGGAGACATTGCTGGTTTGTTGATTAAAAAAGGAAACTTATCAGGAAACCAAGTTGGAGTGATTGAGCTAAAACACGACTGTGCTTTTGTTTCTGTCAAAGTAAAAAACACACATTCTTTACTAGACCTAGTCAATAACGAAAGATTGAAAAAGAAAAAAGTCCGAATTACTGAAATATAACTCTCACATCAACATGACGAAACAAACCACCAACCAACCAAAAACAAAAAATGAGAAATGGTTGTTAGCAGCTATGATCATAAGTATGTGTACTTGGGGAATTAGCTGGAGTAGTGCCAAAATATTAGGGACTTATACCAGTGCTCTAAACTTGTCTTTTTTAAGATTTGTGCTAGTTCCTTTAACTTTATTGCCTCTTACTTATTTTGCCAACATAAAAAGATCTGTTTCTAAAAAGGGATGGTTTCATGTAGTTGGAGCTTCCGTTTTTATTTTACTATACACTTTGTTCTTTTTCAAAGGTGTACACGAGGGGTTTCCTGGAGCTGGTGGAGTCTTAGTAACAACCATCAACCCTATTATTGCGTATATTATTGGTTTGTTTATAAGCAAATTGCTTCCTAAAAAACAAGAATACATTGGTTTGGCCTTGGGATTTATTGCAGGAATGGTACTTTTAAAAGTCTGGAACAACACAAGTGTTATATTAGAGCCTGGAAACGTTTACTTTTTATTAGCGGCTTTTGTTTGGGCAGTTATGAGCAAAATAAGTTCGCATGCTAACAAGTTTGGAAATGCAATTGGTTTTAGTTTGTGGACTCATATTTTTACTGCTTTTATCTTGCTGTTTTTTGTGAATTATAATGAACTTATCGAATTATTTAGAACTGCAGATTCTAAATTCTGGTTAAATATTTTATATTTTGGAGTCATCAATTCAGCCTTAGCAACTACTTGTTTTTTGTATGTAACTGCTAGAATAGGTGCAGAAAAAGCCAGCACTTATATCTTTATTGTTCCTAGTACCGCTGTTTTAGCTTCGTGGATTTTTATTGGAGAAACCATTTTATGGAATACCATTGTTGGTGGTGCGTTGGGAATTCTTGCCGTATTTGTCATCAACGGAAAATTTAAAATATTAAGTAGTAACAAATAATAAAAAAGAGAAGTTTTTTATATCCTAGTCACATAATTACTCTTTAGTAATAATACCTAATTTCTTAGCTCTTTCTTCCCAATTTTTTCTTGCCAAACCTTGTAAGTCAGCAATTCTATCATTTTCATCCATAATTTCTAAACCTAACAACGTTTCAATAACATCTTCTTGGGTTACCAATCCACTTACTGAACCATATTCATCTACCACTAAAGCAATGTGCTCTCTTTGTTCAATCAATTTATCAAAAAGAAGTGGTAATGATAAATTTCTATCAGTAATGATAATCTGTCTTTGTAAAGTGACTAATTTTTCATGACCTTTACCATCAATAATAGCCCTTAGCAATTCCGTTTTTAAGAAGAACCCTGTAATATTATCAGAATTATCTGTATATATGGGAATTCTTGAAAATCGTAATTCTTTATTTTCATTAAAGAAAGATTGTATGGTCTGAGAAGCATCTGCTGTTTTTAACATTGTTCTTGGAGTCATCACATTTTGGGTCAAAATCTCTTCAAAATTCAGTAAGTTTTTTATCACAATACTTTCATTCTCTTGAAAAACACCTTCTTTATGAGCAATTTCTGCCATGGCCGAAAAATCTTCTCTACTCAATACACTTTCTCCATGACCACCTTTACCAAATAACCTGGTAAACAATTGAAGAGTCCAAATCAACCCTGTGTATTTACAAATAAAAATTAAAATATGTAAAGCCTTGGTTGTAAAACCTGCTAAAGATTTCCAATAAGTTGCTCCTATGGTTTTGGGAATAATTTCTGAAGCTACTAGAATTAAAAGCGTCATAATTGCAGATACAATAAACACTCCATTACCATCATCACTAAAAGTTTTTTTAGCCTCTGCCCCTACCATAATAGCTCCTACGGTATGAGCAATGGTGTTGATGGTTAAAATTGCAATCAAAGGTTTGTCAACATCTTTTTTTAAGATCTCTAAATCCTTAGCATAACCTTTGCCTTCATTCTTTTGTATATTGATAAACGTTGGAGTAATGCTTAACAAAACTGCTTCTAGGATAGAGCATAAAAAAGAGAAAAATATGGATAAAACTGCATAAACTATTAATAGAGTCATTCTTAGTGTTTTTGTAAAAATAATAGAAAATAAAAAACCTCAAGAAAATACTTGAGGTTTTAAATATAAATTTTGTTTGCTAATGAAACATTTTCATATAATTACATACTTTTTACAACTGCTTTTTTAGCTTCTTTCTTTTCTCCATCAAATCCTTCAACTCCATTTACAGTTGTATATTTCATTACATAACGTTTACCTGGGTTGATAATGTTATACGCAAATTGTACTGCAATCGTAGCTTCGTGGAAACCACAAAGGATCAATTTTAATTTACCAGGATAAGTGTTTACATCTCCAATAGCAAAAATACCAGGTATGTTTGTAGAATAATCTAATGCATTGTTTACAACAATCGCGTTTTTCTCAATCTCTAATCCCCAATCTGCAATAGGCCCCAATTTTGGAGACAATCCGAATAATGGAATAAAATGATCACATTCTTTGATGATATCACCATCTGTTTTGTGTTTGATCAATACTGACTCCACTTTTCCATCACCATTAATTCCTTTTACCTCAGCATCTGTAATCAAGTTGATTTTTCCTGATTTCGACAATTCAGCAACTTTTTCTACTGAATCTAAAGCTCCACGGAATTCGTTTCTTCTGTGTACTAAAGAAACCTCGCTAGCTACATCAGACAAGAAAATAGACCAGTCTAAAGCCGAATCTCCACCTCCTGAAATTACCACACGCTTATCACGATATAATTCTGGATCACGAATAATATATTCTACTCCTTTATCTTCAAAATCAACCAATTCCTTAATAGGTGGTTTACGAGGCTCAAAAGATCCCAAACCACCAGCAATAAATACTGTTGGTGCAAAATGCTCTGTACCTTTGTTTGTAGTTACTTTAAAAGTACCATCTTCTAATTTTTCAATCGTCTGAGCTCTTTCTCCTAACGTATAACCAGGCTCAAAAGGTTTGATTTGTTCCGCTAAATTATCTATCAAATCACCTGCTAAAACTTCTGGATAAGCCGGAATATCATATATTGGTTTCTTAGGATATATTTCTGAACATTGTCCACCTGGCTGAGCTAATGCATCAATTAAGTGACAACGTAATTTTAATAAACCTGCTTCGAATACCGCAAACATACCTACAGGTCCTGCTCCGATGATTAAGATATCTGTTTTAATCATTATCTTACTTTTTTATTTATTATCATTTTAAATAACAGCTGCAAAAATCTGAATAATTATTCAATTAGCCACTACTTTTTACTCTTTTATCTTGTCTTTTACGTCTCCTACCAAACCTTTGGTAAATTCGTTCATCTTCTCTACTTTCTCTTCAAAATTTCCTTTGATAGTGTCTCTGTATTTGTTTAGATACTCTGCCAAATCATCTATATTATCTGGCAATACAGATTCAAAAAACTGACGCAAACGTTTTGCCATTGTTGGAGATTTTCCATTGGTAGAAATTCCAATTTTCACATTTCCTTTGGTTACAATTCCACCCATATAAAAATCGCAATATGGAGGATTGTCTGCCAAATTCACCAAAATAGCACGCTCTTTACAGTCGTTATAAACCTGTAAATTTACAGTGGGAATATCCGTAGTTGCAATTACAATGTGTTTACCTTCCAACAAACTACTATCGTAATTTCCTACAACCATTCTAACCTTTCCTTCCTTTGCTTTGGCAATGGTTTCTTCTCTATAAAAAGGAGAAATCATGGTTACCTTAGCATCTGGACTAGATTTCAGCAAAAAAGACAACTTTTCTAAAGCCACATTTCCTCCTCCTACAATCAGTGTATTTAAGGCTGTTACTTTTAAAAAAACGGGATACAATTGATTCTTTTCCATTACAATGCTTGTCCTTTTTTGTTCAACAAATAGTTATACAACACTTCGCTCTCTTTCACCGTTTCACCAATGACAATCATAGATGGATTGGTCAAACCTTTTTCATTGATGATGTTTAAAATTGTATTGATTTTACCAACAGCCAAACGCTCAACATCCTTAGTTCCATTTTCTATAATAGCCACAGGTATTTCTGTTTTTCCATGTGCTAAAAAGGCATTCACAATTTTTTCCAACTTGCTCATCCCCATTAAAACAACAATGGTTACGTTAGAACCTGCTGCTGCTGCAACATCTTCACTTAATTCAACATCCGAAGTAGTTCCTGTTATCACTCTAAAACTCTCATTCACTCCCCTTTGGGTTAGTGAAATTCCGTAACTAGCAGGTGCTGCAATGGCTGATGTTACTCCAGAAACGATGTCAAAATCAATTCCTTTTTCTAAAACATATTTCAACTCTTCGGCTCCACGACCAAAAATAAAAGGATCTCCACCTTTCAAACGAACTACATGTTTTCCTTGCAATGCATGTGCTACAATAAGTTCTTGTATTTTTTCTTGAATGAACTTATGCATTCCTCTTCGTTTTCCAACAAAGATTTTTTCTGCATTAGGAGCGTGTTTTAACAATTCTTCGTTTGCCAAAGCATCATACAAAACAACATCAGCTTCATTTAAAGCTCTTACACCTTTTAGTGTAATTAATTCAGGATCTCCAGGACCCGCTCCTACTAATGTTAATTTTCCGTTCATTCGTTGTGTTTTAAAATTGAAGATTCAAAATTAATCAAATCTTCAATCTTAACTTCTTAATTATTTCAAAATTACTCAGCCAATTCTGCTGCTCTATAAGCTTCTACTAAATTGTAGAACTTATCTGCATCTGCTATGTATGATGTTGCAAATTCTGTAGATTGTGCATTTTGGTTGATTTGATATACAAATGATTCAAAATCAATTCCTAAATCAATTTTACCTCCTTTGACAAAAATCTCATTAAAATCAGAAATAATTTTATTGTGGGTATTTGTTTTTGTTCCTTCTGCTGTTAAGATTGCTTTAGCTGTATGTACTATCGAGCTATATGCAAAATAGATAGCATCACTTAATTTACCTGCTGACAAAGCTTCTTGAGCATTGGTTAATTTATCTTTAGAATCGTACAATAAAGTAGCCACTAAATCAATAACAACTCCAGCACATTCTCCTACTCCAACAGCTGTTTCGTATTTTTCTTCAGAACCCCAATCGATAAAATCAGAATCTTCTAAATTTGTAGCATCAGACAATGGCTTTAAGAAATCATAGAAATACTTTTGCCCACCTTTTTCATCATAATACTCAATAAAATCAACACCTCCAGAATTCTCGATGTAATCGTTTAAAATCAATCTCAATGCTTCTGGTCCTCTTTTAGATGGAATTTTAATTACTTTGTCTGCAATTCTTCCCTCTCCATTCCCTAAGGTTCCTCCACCTAACAAAATTTGCAAAGCAGGAGCAACGTATTTTCCTGACTTGATAGACATTCCTTGGAAACCAATATTACACAAGTTGTGTTGTCCACAAGCATTCATACATCCAGAAATTTTAATCACCAAATCAGAATCTACTGCAAATTCTGGATATTCCGCTTTCAAAACTTCTCCTAATTTTTCTGCAGCTCCTGTAGAAGATGCTATTCCTAAGTTACAAGTATCCGTACCCGGACATGCTGTGATGTCTGCAATAGACTCGTACCCTAAATCTGTAAATCCTAATTCTTTTAATTTAGTGTAAAAGAAAGGTAATAAGTCCTCACGTACATGACGAACTAATATATTTTGACGCAACGTAAAACGTAATTCATCTGCTGCGTATTCTTTAATCAATGCTGCCAAAGCTCTAGCTTCTGGCAAGTAAAAGTCTCCAATATTTACTTTAATTCCAATAGCAAACAAACCATCTTGCTTTTGGGCAAATACATTACTAGCCTTCCAAGCTTCGTAAGCATCCACATCCTCAATGGTTACTTCTGGTGCTACAATTGCTGATACATCTGGATTGTTATCAAAACCTTCTGTATTAATAACTACTGTTTGATTAGACAATGCCAATTGTTCTTTGGCAACCAACTCATTAAAAACTTCAAATCCTAAGTCTTTTACTAAGAATTTTAAACGAGCTTTTGCTCTTTTAGAACGTTCACCATATCTATCAAAAACACGTAAAATAGATTCCATGTAAGGAATAATTTTATCTGATGCTAAAAATTCATGAGCTACATCTGCCAAACGAGGTTGAGAACCCAATCCACCTGCTAACATTACTTTGAATCCGAAAACAGGTTTACCCTCTATCACTTTGATTTTAGCAATAAAACCGATATCGTGCATGTAAGACAAAGCTGAATCATCATCTGCAGATGAGAAAGAAACTTTGAACTTACGTCCTAATTCTTGACAAATTGGGTTACGTAAGAAAAATTTGAATACTGCATGTGCGTAAGGAGAAACATCAAAAGGCTCCTCTGGATTGATTCCCGCATCTGGTGATGCCGTTACGTTACGAACAGCGTTACCACAAGCCTCACGAATGGTCACGTCACTTTTTTCCAACTCTGCCCATAACTCTGGAGTTCTATCCAAACTTACGTAGTGAATTTGAATGTCTTGACGAGTGGTAATGTGCAAACGTCCTCTAGAATATTCTTCAGAAACATCACAAATACGCAATAATTGATCAGAAGTTACTTTACCATATGGCAATTTGATACGAATCATTTGAACACCAAACTGACGTTGTCCGTAAACACCACGTGCTAAACGTAAACTTCTAAATTTTTCTTCATCAATTTTACCATCGTAAAACTGTTGTATTTTATCTCCTAGTTCAATAATATCTTTTTGAACTATTGGATTTTCTATTTCTGATCTAAAACTTTGCATGGTCAAAAACTTTGTTTTTGTAGTCCAAAGTAGTAAGTAAAAAGTACAAAGACTTTGCTTAAAACTTAAAACTGTATTTTATAATTATTTCAAACTTAAAATTCAATTATACTATGTACTAACTACTCAGTACTTAATACTTAATACTTATTACTGAATAAATCCAGCTCCTGAGGTATTGTTTGTTTGAGGATCTATTAAAATAAAAGATCCTGTTGTTTTGTTAACTGCATACGTATCGTAAAACAAAGTCTTTGCTAACTTAAAGGATACTTTTCCTATTTCGTTAATCTTTAACTCTGTAGCTGAAGAATTTTCTCCTGAAAAATCAGTAGCAATCACAGCATCAATAGCCGTTACTTTTGCAGCAATAACATTTGCACCTTGTTGAATGAAGTATTTTTTACCCACCACTAAATTAGTAGCATCCATCCAACAAACTTTAGCATTTAAAGCTTTGGTTTCTTGTGGCAATTCTGATGATTTTACAATAATGTCTCCACGAGAAATATTGATATCATTTTCTAACGTTACATTGATAGAAGTACCTCTTTCTGCAACCGAATAAGACTTATCAAAAAAGTAAATTTCTTTTACTTTAGATGCTGTTTTAGATGGCAAAACCGTAACCTCATCACCTACTGCTAAACTACCACCGTATAATTTTCCTGCATATCCTCTAAAATCGTGAAACTCATCCATTTTAGGACGAATCACCGTTTGAACTGGCAAACGAGCTACAGATTCTTGATAAATATCTTGCGCTTCTAAAGCTTCAAAATGTTCTAACAAAGTAGTTCCTGTATACCAAGGTGTATTTTCTGATTTATCTACCACGTTATCTCCTAACAATGCAGACACAGGGATGAACGTAATGTTTTGTTTAGATCCTGATTTTTTAGCCAAAGATTCAATTTCAGTTTTAATCGCTTCAAACTTATCTTGCGCAAAATCAACCAAATCCATTTTGTTTACCGCTACAATAATGTCTTTTACTTCTAACAAATTATTGATAAAAAAATGACGGTATGTTTGTTCAATTACCCCTTTACGAGCATCTACCAAAATGATTGCTGCTTGTGATGTAGAAGCACCTGTAACCATGTTACGCGTGTATTCTACGTGTCCTGGAGTATCTGCAATGATGTAACTTTTCTTAGCTGTTGAAAAGTAAATATGAGCCACATCAATAGTTATTCCTTGTTCTCTTTCTGCAACCAAACCATCTGTAGCTAAAGAAAAATCTAAATAATCAAATCCTTTTTGCTTACTTGTACGCTCAATTGCTTCTAATTTATCGTCAGTTAAAGAACGTGTATCGTATAAAATACGTCCAATTAACGTACTTTTTCCATCATCTACACTTCCTGCTGTTGCTATTTTTAAAACTTCCATGTTTTTTTTAGTATCTGGTATCTAGTAGTTGGTATCTAGACTACTATTGAATCATTTATTTTTTATTTATTCAGTGTAACAAGTCTTGATACCTGTTACCTGATACTTGGATCTGTTAAAAGTACCCTTGTTGCTTACGTTTTTCCATGGCCGCTTCTGATCTTTTATCATCTATACGAGCACCACGTTCTGAAATTGAAGAATCTCTAATTTCTTCTACTACTTTAGAAATAGAAACTGCATCAGATAATACTGCTGCTGTACAGCTCATATCTCCTACCGTTCTAAAACGAACCATCATTTCTTTTACTTCTTCATCTTCTGCACGGAAAACCACATCATCTTCTGCAGACCAAATCATTCCGTCTCTTAAGAACACTTTACGTTTGTGTGCAAAATAAATAGAAGGAATTTCAATACTTTCTCTTTCTATATATGACCAAACATCTAATTCTGTCCAGTTAGAAATAGGGAAACAACGTACATTTTGACCTAATTCTATTTTACCGTTTAACAAGTCGAACAATTCTGGACGTTGGTTTTTTTCATCCCACTCACCAAAATCAGAACGAACAGAAAAAATACGTTCTTTAGCTCTTGCTTTTTCTTCGTCTCTACGAGCACCACCAATACATGCATCAAAACCAAATTCTTCAATAGCATCTAACAAGGTTTCTGTTTGCAACATGTTACGAGATGCATATTTTCCTGTTTCTTCTACCACTTTACCCGCATCAATATTGTCTTGTACATTACGTACAATCAACTCAACCCCTAACTCTTTTGTTAAACGATCTCTAAACTCAATCGTTTCTGGAAAGTTATGACCTGTATCTACGTGTAAAAATGGGAAAGGAATTTTAGCTGGCCAAAAAGCTTTTTGAGCCAATCTTACCAATGTAATGGAATCTTTACCTCCAGAGAATAACAATACTGGTTTTTCAAATTGTGCTGCTACCTCTCTTAAAATGTAGATTGCTTCACTTTCTAATGTATTTACTCTTAATTCGTTCATTTCTTTATTTGGTATTGTAGCAAATATCCGATATTTCCTACGTTATATCATTTTGTTCTGCATTCCTTTTAAGTATCTCTAATTACTTAAAGTTATGACTGGTTAATTATGCAACCCACACTCTCTATTTCCCAACACTTTTGTAGGATCAAAATATTTGTGTTCGTTTGGAATGCTATTTTCTTCTAAATATGCATCTAATTGTTCGTCAGAATAATTGTAAAATGGACTTACTTTTAAGATTCCATCTTCACCTTGAGAAACCACATCAATTGAGTTTCTAAACGCAGTCTGTCCTTTTCTTAAGTTTGTAAACCAAACATCTGGTTGATGTGCAGCCATTGCTCTTTTAAAAGGCTCTAACTTTACTTGCTCTGTAAACACTTTATGCATTGGGTCATCAATTTGAGGAATTCCCATCACAGCATCTCTGTGAGAAGAAGTTTGTTTTGGTACATACAAATCGATATTTAAATCTAACAATTTAATCAACTCCTCTGCATGTTTGTAAGTGTTACGAGTATTGTATCCTGTATCACACCAAATTACATCAATAGTTGGCTTCACATTAGCTACTGCGTGTAAAATAGCACCTTCGTAGGGTCTAAAATTGGTGGTGATTACCGGTTTATCAGCTTTAATAATAGCCCACGCTACAATTTCTGCTGGTGTTTTACCTGCTAACAACTCATTGATTTCAGCAATTTCTTGTTCTGTATATTTCTTAGTCATTTTTACCCCATTTTATTGAGTTCCAAGCTCGTTCGTGAAAAAAGTACAATATCATTTTTGTTACAAAATCGATAGATGCTATTGATGATGCCATAGATAGATTTCCTGTTGCATACCAAGACACTAATAAAGTATCTACAGTCCCAATCACTCTCCAACTTACGGCTTTTACCACACTACGAATTGGTTTTTCCGAAGAAACTGATTTCGTAAAGCTAACATCACTTTTACCGCTAAAAATTTTCTCTGTTATCATTCTATTCTATCGTTATCGCTAAATATCCTACCAAACAAGTAGGGAATTACAGCAAGTAGGTCGCAAAGATATAGTTTTAATTACATGCTCACAATAAAAAACATAAAAATCTACAAATTTAGTAGGGTAATGAAAAAAGAATTGATTTTATAAAACCTGTTTTATGTCAAAACAACAAAAAGACTATATGGTTTTTAAAATTTCAACAACAGTTGCTTCTTCATCTGAATGCACAAAAAGTTCTTGAAAATTAGGCATTAAAGCTCCAAAACCAGCCAAAGCAGCCGAACTTGTAGTATCTCTTACAAGAGGCTCTATTCCTTTAGCTTGCAAGGACTGTTTGATATGCTGCACCTCAACAATACTTCCTGAAAAAACTTTTACGTACGACATAAGAATATCCAATTAAGAATTAGTACTAATATAGGCTCTATAAGTTACAAAAATGATTGTAGAATTCCTAATAATTTACTTTTATAAACACCTAGATAAATTTATAAAAACTGAAGCTTTCCCCCATTAGAAAGCAATCAAATCCGCTAGGGAATTATTTCTAAATACTGCCAACGAGCTATCTCTTACTTGAATCATCAACTTATTTACAGCACAAACAGTTTCATCTGGACAATCGTCACACTTTTTGTAAAAATTTAAAGAAACACAAGGTACCATAGCAATAGGCCCTTCTAACGTACGAATAACATCCGTCATAGGAATATCTTTAGGCAAACGTGCCAAAAAATAACCACCTCCTTTACCTTTTTTAGAATCTAAAACTCCTGCTTTTCTAAGTTCTAAAAGTATACGTTCTAAAAATTTTACAGATATATTTTCATTTTCTGCAATTTCAGAAATCTGCACTGGGGTATTTTTATTCTGCAGAGCCAAATAAGTCAAGGCTTTGATTCCGTATTTTGTTTTCTTTGATAACATAAGTACAAATATACAAATCCTACTTTTATAGTAGGGGAAAGATTTCAAATGAAAATCTATCAAATACATTACTTTAAAAAAATCATTTAACTCACTCAAAAACTTGTAATTAACCATGCAAAAACTTTAGAAAACCTGTACAAACACAGCTTGTCCAAACTCCTTATTCACTAAATTTGAGTATGAAATATTTTTAGAATCTCTAACTCAAAAACGCAAGTCCATGAAAAACCTTACCTATTGCCAATACTATGATTTGATCCTAAAAGCAAAAAAAAACAATCCTTATTTGTACGTAGCCACTTACAACGAAGCAAAAAGGAATTTAATTCCTGAACAGTTTACATTATTACAACAAAAAATTTCAAATGCAGCCGCATAACAAACACAACCATTTCGCAACTACGGAATGGTTTTTTAGATTTTAAGAGAGTAACAAATTACAGAATCGATTTCCGAAAAGAATCGTATAAATATTAAAACCAGAACCTCCTCTTTTGTTATTTTCACATTCATAATCAACTCTATCTACTAAAAATTATTTCAACAACAAACAAAAGCCCAACGAAAAAATCATTGGGCCAAGTTGAGTATAAAACAAACTTAATTAATAAAACATTTTACTAATTAATACCGATATAAACGAAACCATCTTCTATTTTTACTGGATACACAGCAATAGTATAGTCTTCTCCGTTTAAATTCTCTCCCGTTTCTAAAGAGAACGTTTTTTTATGTAATGGACATGCAATTTTTGGTGTTCCACAATCCTCACCAATCATACCTCTAGAGAGCACCATTTCCATTTTATGTGGACACACATTTTGAGAAGCATACCACTTTCCTTCTACAGTAAAATTAAATACTGCTATTTGTTTATCGTCAATCTTTACACAAGCACCTCCGTTTTCAGGAAATTTAGATACTGGTGCTGCTTTGAACCATGTTGTAACTTCAGATTCTGAGATTGTTTTATAATTTTCTAAAATTGAATTCATCTTTTTAATTTTTAAGCATTTGTAATTAAGACCACAGTTTTGGCATTTTTTGATCTCTTAAAGACACAAATTCAATATTGCTATCTTCCGCTTCTGAGTTTACAAAATGTGCAAAACGATTGTTATTTTCATCAATGTTTTCAATAGCTTCTTTCCACTCACATCTGTACGAGTTAATCAATCCTGCCATATCTCTCTCTAAGCCTTCACAAATCCCTAAAGAATCATTAATCACCACATCTTTTACATGCGCTATACCTCCTTCTATCTTATCTAACCAAGCTGCTGTTCTAATTAACGGTCCAGCAGTTTTTATATAATACATCAAAAATCTATCTGTATACTTCAACACAGTCTCATTGTCAATCTTTTCTGCCAACAACTCTGCATGCCTTGGATTTGCACCACCGTTACCTGCAACATATAAGTTCCAACCTCCATCTACAGCAATAATTCCAAAATCTTTACATCTTGCTTCAGCACACTCACGAATACATCCTGAAACCCCTCCTTTGAATTTGTGCGGAGAACGAATCCCTTTGTATCTATTTTCCATTTCAATGGCAAAACTAACCGATTCATCCATACCGTAACGACACCACGTAGAACCCACACAAGATTTTACTGTACGCAATGATTTTCCGTACGCATGACCACTTTCAAAGCCATAATCGATCAATTCCTTCCAAATCAATGGCAACTCGTGTAATTGAGCTCCAAATAAGTCAATACGTTGACCTCCTGTTATTTTTGTGTACAAATCATATTTCTTAGCAATCTCTCCGATCTGAATCAATTGATCTGGAGTAATTTCTCCACCTGCAACTCTTGGCACTACAGAATAAGTACCGTTACGTTGAATGTTTGCTAAAAATTTATCATTAGAGTCTTGAATTACATTGTGCACATTTGCTGTATCATTGTAAATACTTGCGAACAAAGATGCCGCAACAGGCTTACAAGTTTCACAACCTAATTTCCCTTTTCCATGTGTAGATAATAATTCAGCATAGGTTTTAATCCCTTTCAGCTTTACAATATCATACAATTCTTGACGAGAATACTCAAAATGCTCACAAACCGTTTCTTTAACTGTAATTCCCTGTGCTTTTAGGGTTTCTGTAATCAAATCATTCACCATAGGCTTACACCCACCACAACCCGTAGTAGCTTTAGTTTCTGCAGCAACACCTTTTAAGGTTGTGAAACCCTCTTCAACCTTACAACAAATATCTCCTTTGGTTACTGCTTCACAAGAACAAACAACTGCAGCATCTGGCAAATCTAACACAGAACCAAACGAAGCATCTTCACCTCCTCTAGAACCCAAAATTAAATCTTCTGGATTTTCAGGAATTTTCATTCCGTTTAAAAAGATTTGATGTAACATATTATAATCAGAAGCATCTCCTACTAAAATACCTCCTAATAATTTTTTACCATCCTTAGAAACATTTATTTTTTTGTAAATCCCTTGAAATTTATTTTCATAAACAATAGATTCACTTTCTTTATTTTCATTTAAAGCATCACCAAAACTAGCTACATCAATTCCACTTAGTTTTAACTTTGTAGACATATCAATAGAAGTTGGCATAGCTGCTTCTGTATTTCCTAAAATTTGATCTACTGCAACTCCAGCCATATCATAACCAGGAGCTACCAAACCATAAATCATATGATTCAACAAAGCACACTCTCCTATTGCAAAAATACAAGCATCTGAAGTTTTCATATCGTTTGTAACTACAATACCACCACGAGTACCAACCTCTAAACCACATGTTTTTGCCAACTCATCTCTTGGACGAATTCCAGCAGAAACCAATAACATATCTACGGGCAAGGTTTCATCTTCAGAAAACTTCATTCCCGTGATTGCTTCATCACCTTCTATGTTCTGAGTTCCTTTATTTAATAAAATATCAATTCCTAAGTCTTCTAATTTTCTTTGCAATACTTTACTTGCATCCCCATCCAACTGTCTTGGCATCAATCTAGGAGCAAACTCAACTACAGAAGTTTCTAATCCCATATCTAAAAGCGCTTTTCCCGCTTCTAAACCAAGCAAACCACCACCTAAGATTGCTGCTTTTTTAGGAGATCCTTCTGCTTTTATTTTGGCTACATAAGCCATGGTAGCATCTAAATCTTCAATAGTTCTATACACAAAAACACCTTTTTTCTCAACTCCTGGAATTGGAGGCACAAAAGCAGATGACCCTGTAGCCAATATCAAATAATCATAAACATACTCTTTATCACTAATTGTCGTGATTGTTTTGTTGTCTCTGTGAATATCTGTAACACGTTCATTGGTTATCAACTCAATATCATTTGCTTCATACCAAGACCTTGGAGCCATACTCAATCGCTCTGCATCTTGATCTGCAAAATACTCACTTAAATGGACCCTATCATACGCAGGTCTTGGCTCTTCACCAAAGACAACTACCTTATAAGCTCCCTTTTCTGTTTTAGCCATAAGCTTCTCACAAAACTTATAACCCACCATTCCGTTACCTATTACTAAAATTGTTTTCATATTTAAAGAAGTTTGTTTTACTTTGTACTACACAGCAAATATACGTAGTAATACTTAGATTAACAAATTGATTCGTAGATTTGCTTCATAAATACGTAGAAAAATGAGTTACAACTGTACAAATTGCACCAACGACAACTGTTTGATTAAAAAAAACCTTGTTCATATCAACAATGTAAATCCCAACATAACGGATCAGAAGCATACGATACAGTGTAAGAAGACTAGGCAATTTATAATGGAAGGTGCACCCGTAAACGGTCTGTACTTTATTTATAGTGGAAAGGTAAAAGTCATCAAAACAGGTTATAATGGTAAAGAACAAATTTTACGTCTTTCCAAAGAAGGCGAAGTTATAGGACACCGTGGTTTTGGTATGGGAGAAACCTATAAGATTGGTGCTACTGCACTAGAAGACACTATACTATGTAACTTCTCAACCTCCTTACTAAAAGAGATCCTTTTGGCAGAACCTAAAGTAACATTTGATTTTATGCACTTTTATGCCGAAGAATTGAACAGGAGTGAAACCAAAGTAAAAACCATGTCACAAATGACTGTTAGGGAAAAAGTTATTGACATGCTCTTATATATATACAGAAAATTTGGAGATAAAGAAGAAGGAACCATAGGACTAGAATTATCCAGAAAAGAGCTAGCAGATTACGCAGGAACCACTGATGAGCAAGTAATACGTATTCTATCAGCATTAAAGAAAGAAAGCCTAATCTACACCAAGTCAAAATTAATCAAGATACTAGACATCAACAAGTTAAAGAAAGAAATATCAGAACACAACTTCTTTTTAGATAGCTAAAAAATCAACACATACAAATTCAAACAATATAAAACTGCTAATCAGCAGTTTTTTTTATTCCTAAAAACACATATTAAGCTGTAAAAACAACAACTACTTAAATTAACTACGTATATATCTTTGTAAAACTAAGTACGAATACGTAATTAACTAAAAGGACACTTAATATGAAAATCACATTTTTAAAGATTTCTACGCTTTTTACTGCAGCTATTTTGCTAGCTTCTTGTGGAGGAAAGAAAAAAGAAACAAAAACTGAAGAGGTTGCAACACCCGTAACAGCAACTTTAGAAATTGAAAAACCACAATTAACTTTTGGTTTTATCAAACTTACAGACATGGCTCCTTTAGCCATCGCAAAAGAAAAAGGCTTTTTTGAAGAAGAAGGATTGTTTGTCTCTGTTGAAGCACAATCTAATTGGAAAAATATTTTAGACCGTGTGATTGATGGACAATTAGACGGATCTCACATGTTGGCTGGTCAACCGATTGCTGCTGGAGCAGGATTTGGACGTCAAGCAGCCTTGGTAACTCCTTTTTCTATGGATTTAAACGGAAATGGAATTACTGTTTCCAATAAAGTTTGGGAAGGAATGAAACCGCATGTTAAAAAAGACGAAAATGGCAAACCAATTCACCCAATTAGCGCAAACGCATTAAAACCAGTAATTACACAATACAAGAACGAAGGAAAACCATTTAAAATGGGAATGGTATTTCCAGTATCTACCCACAACTACGAAATTAGATATTGGTTAGCAGCAGCAGGAATCAAACCAGGAATGTACTCTTCAGACAACATTCAAGGACAAATTGATGCAGATGTTTTATTGTCAGTAACCCCTCCACCACAAATGCCAGCTACATTAGAAGCAGGAACTATTTACGGATACTGTGTAGGTGAACCTTGGAACCAGCAAGCAGTTGCCAAAGGAATTGGAGTACCCGTTACTACTAATTATGACATCTGGAAAAACAATCCTGAAAAAGTATTCGTAATGACAAAGAAGTTTGTGGAAGAATATCCAAATACTGCAGTAGCTGTAACCAAAGCTTTGATTAGAGCAGGACAATGGTTAGATGCTCCCGGAAACAGAACAGAAGCTGTAAAAATATTATCAATGCCTCAATACGTTGGAGCTGATGAAACTGTATTAGCAAACTCAATGACTGGTACTTTTGAATTTGAAAGAGGAGACAAACGTGACATGCCAGACTTTAACGTATTCTATCGTTACAACGCAACCTACCCTTTCTATTCTGATGCTGTTTGGTTTTTAACTCAAATGAGAAGATGGGGACAAATTCCTGAAACAAAACCAGCAGATTGGTACGACACCAAAGCAAAAGAAATTTACAGACCTGATATCTGGAAAAAAGCTGCTGATTTATTAGTTTCAGAAGGTAAAATTCCTGCTACTGACATTCCAACTACCGATGGATACAAGCCTGCCACTACCGACTTTATTGATGGAAACAAATACGATGGTAAGGATCCAATCGGTTACATCAATTCTTTTAAAATTGGAAACAAAGACTAATCCTCTTCAGACAGATTAAGAATACTCTATAAAGTACGGAGCACAACCAAAGTGCTCCGTGTTTTTAAAATACCACTGAATTTTTAAGCGCATTAAGGAAAACACAAGAAATATCATGAAAGATTCAATCATAAGAGGAGTTAAATTTATCGGCTTAGGTTTTTTAGAACCACTGATACGTTTGATATGTAAAGAAGACCCTAAAAAAAACACAAAAGAAATCTTTAGAAAAATAATAGCCCCAATAGCATCCATCTTCATTTTTGTTGGATTGTGGCAATTAGGATCTACTGCTCTTTACAACACAGAAGCAAATTACAAAATAGAGGCAACCTTAAAAAGTCAAGGAGAGGCCGAAGCTCAAAAAATTAAGGAATGTATGGAATCTGGCGAACCAAATTGCCAACCCAACACACTCCCATCACCCGCTCAAGTATACGCAGCATACCAAACACTCTTAAAAGATCACCGAGTAATTGCAGCAGACAAAAAAGCCTTTAAAGAAAAGACTTTTGAAATGAATAAAAAACGTGTTGCTCAAGGTAAAAAAGCAATCACATACACAGGAAGACCTTCTTTTGTAGACCAAATAAAAACAAGTTTAAAAACTGTATTCGCAGGATTTTTCTTAGCATTATTCATCGCAGTCCCAATTGGGATCATCATCGGGCTAAGCAAAACCTTAAGAGGTTCTATCAACTGGATCATTCAAATATTCAAACCCGTATCACCCGTAGTATGGTTATTATTAGTTTTTATGATTGTAAAAACATTGACCAAAAATTCAGACAGCGATAGTTCTTTTATCATCTCGTTTATATCTGTAGGATTATGTTCCATGTGGGCAACCTTGGTAAATACAGCCATGGGTGTTGCCTCTGTTAACACAGATTATTTAAATGTAGCCATGGTATTGAGATTAAGACCGATGCAAAAAATATTCAAAGTGATTTTACCCGCTTCCTTACCATTAATATTTACAGGTTTACGTATTACTTTATCCGTAGCCTGGATGGTATTGATTGCTATTGAATTGTTAGCACAATCACCAGGTTTAGGTTCTTTTGTTTGGGAAGAGTTTCAGAACGGAGCAATGGATTCTAACTCAAAAATCATTGTCGCCATGTTCGTCATCGGTATGATTGGTTTCGCTTTAGACAGAATTATGTTGTTTATTCAAAACTTGATTTCTTTTGAAAAAGAAACAATCTAACAACCAAAACACTGAAGAATTATGGCAATTTTAGAACTTAAAAACATATACAAAACCTACAATCCTACAAAGGAATACAAAGGTGAAATTCTTGAAGACATCAATTTAACTATTGAAGAAGGAGAGTTTGTAGCCATCGTAGGATTTTCAGGAAGTGGAAAAACAACCCTGGTAAACTTGATCAACGGCTTGCTAAAACCAACCGAAGGAGAAGTACTTTTTAAAGGAAAACCAGTAGAAGGAACTAGTCACGAACGTGGTGTTATTTTTCAAAACTACTCTTTGCTCCCATGGCTAACCGTGTATCAAAACATAGACATGGCCATTCAAGAAGCCTTTCCAAAAAGCTCTAAACAAGAAAAAGACGTTAGAGTAAAAGAACAAATAGAAATGGTTGGCTTGACACATGCCACCAACAAAAGACCCAAAGAACTTTCTGGAGGTATGAGACAACGTGTGTCTGTTGCAAGAGCGTTAGGAATGAATCCAGAAATGATTATTATGGATGAACCTTTAGGAGCTTTAGATGCATTGACTCGTGGAAACCTACAAGACGAAATTCTTAAAATATGGGAACTTAACAAAAGAACAGCTTTATTAATTACCAACGATGTAGACGAAGCTTTATACATGGCAGACAGAATTATCCCTTTAAAACCAGGTCCAAAAGCTAGCTTAGGCCCTGAATTTAAAGTAAACATCTCAAGACCTAGAAACAAAACAGAATTAAACGACAATGCTGACTACAAAAAAACTCGTAATCAAATCATTGAGTATTTGATGGATTTGGGTGAAAAACAAGCAGCAGAAAGCACTACAGAATACGAACTTCCAGACATCCAACCTAAGGATTTTAGATGGGATTCTAAATAAAAAAACAAACAATTATGAACACAACGAACAACTCCACCATAGAACGTTTTCCTTCTAACGAAGTAATGCTCGACTTAATTGATTTGAAAAAAGTATACCCTACTCCAAAAGGTGACTACATAGTTTTAGAAAACTTAAATCTTCAAATCCGAAAAGAAGAATTTATCACCATTATTGGACATTCTGGTTGTGGAAAAACCACGATGCTCTCTATGATTGCAGGTTTGAATGAAATTTCTGGAGGAAAAATATCTGTATTAGGAAGCAGCATTAAAGGACCAGGACCCGACAGAGGTGTTATTTTTCAATCTCCAAGCCTAATGCCATGGCTAACCACTATGGAAAACGTAATGCTTGGTGTACGAAAAGTATACCCTCATGCTACAAAAAAACAAAAAGAAGACATCTGTAAATACTACTTACACAAAGTAGGAATGGACAGCACTTTTAACAAAAGAGCTTCCGAAATTTCTCAAGGAGAACAACAACGTGTAGGTATTGCAAGAGCTTTTGCCATAAAACCTAAAGTTTTATTATTAGACGAACCATTTGGAATGTTGGATTCTTTGACTCGCGGTCAATTACAAGATGTATTGATTGACGTTTGGAACAAAGAAAAAATTACCGCAGTAATGATTACTCACGATGTAGATGAAGCCATTTTTCTTGCAGACAGAGTGGTTATGATGACCAGTGGACCTAGAGCAAAAATTGGAGACGTTTTGTCTATAGATTTTGAAAGACCTAGAACTCGTAAAGCCATCTTAGAACACGATGACTATTACACATACCGAAAACATTTGATTGATTTCTTAGAGCACTAATTATGACAAGCATCATATAAAGACATCCTAAAGACAACTATTATTATTCTACTAAATTAAATATAAATACTATCATTATGAAACTTACAAAATCATTACTAGCCGCAACTTTTGCTTTTGCAACAATCGCAAACGCACAAGAAGCTCCAAAATTTTCTTTATCTGGAGAATTTAGACCGCGTACAGAATGGAGAGACGGATTTAACTACAAATCAGGAATTGGAACCGTAGGAACAAACAACGCTGGTCTAGAAGGTAGCACAGGATACATAAGAACAGATGTAAGAGCCGCCTTAAAAGCTACTTACACAACAGATAGTTATACTTTATTTACTAGTTTTCAAGAAGTATTTGTATTGGGAGATCGTACTCAGATTGATGAAACCAGCAACGGAAATTTTAGAGTACAAGAAGCTTGGGCAGACATCAAATTAGGAAAATACTCAAGTTTAAAAATAGGTCGTCAACCTTTATCTTATGACGATCAAAGAATTTTAGGTGGTCTTGGATGGGCACAACAGGCAAGAACTCATGATGTAGGAGTTTTTAAATACAAAAAAGAAGGATATTCTTTAGATTTAGGTTTTGGACACAACTCAACAGGAACTGATGCTTTTTACACAAGCGCTAAATTATTTTCTTACAAAAACATTGCTTTTGCAAGAGCTAATAAAACCTACGGAAACTTAAATATTAGTGCATTGGTTTTAAACAACACATTTGAAGTTTCTACAGACGGAACAGATGCTCCAAACTACGATTTATTAACAGCAGGAATTCATGCAGATTTAAAATTAGACGCATTGACATTGAGCGCAAATGGATACATTCAAGATGGTAACAGAGCGGGGGGAGCTGATGTTAAATCTGCATTTTTAGCGAGTATTTTAGCAAAATACAACGCTACTGAAAAAACAACCTACGGTCTTGGATACGAAGTGATTTCTGGAAAGACTAGCGAGTCAGCAGCATTCTTTCCTTTGTACGGAACCAACCATGCCTTCAATGGATTTATGGATAGATTCTATGTTGGTAACAACGCAAACAATGGTGGTTTAAAAGACCTACAAGCTTCTGTTGCTACCAAATTAGCAGGTTTTGGCTTAACACTTACCGGCCACTACTTTAAAGAACATACCGAATTTGACGGTTTGGAAGACAAAGATTTAGGTTCTGAATTGGATTTTACAATCGCAAAAGGATTCAAAGGATATAAAGTTGTTGCAGGATATTCTCAATATTTTGAAGCAAACAAAACAGCCTTGAACGCAAAAGATACTCAAAACTGGGCATGGGTTATGTTGATCATTGCTCCAAAGTTTTTATAGCAAATTAAGGGAATCCTTAAACCTTAATTATTCAGTGTTAAAAGCTCAAGTATTTTACTTGGGCTTTTTTCGTTACAACACCTCATCCCCTTTAATACAAAAAACACCACAAACTACGATAAAACATTTTAGGTAATGATTTAACCCATAACACAAAAATGAAAATATACGTAATTTTCGTAGGTAGAATAGTACAAGTTCCAAAGTCACACATATCATGAGTTTTTTATCAAGCCTCTTTAGTAAAAAGAAAACTGTTGCAGAAAGCATTCAATTACTTCCTGCAGAAACAGTTGCATTGGTACAAACTTCTTATGAAGCCATCAAACCTATTGCAGCAACTGCAGCAAAAATATTTTATTCCGAATTATTTGAATTAGACCCAAGCCTAAAACCTTTATTCCCTACTTCCAATAAAACCAAAATGAAAGAGCTAGGAAATAAACTAACCAAAATGTTAGCAACAACAATTACTGGCCTTTCTAATCCAGAAGTTTTAATTCCTGTATTACAAGATTTAGGGAAACGTCACATAAACTACAACATAGAAAAGTCACATTACGATACTTTTGGCTCTGCACTCTTAAGAACATTAGCCATCAGCTTAGGGGATGATTTTACTACTGAAACAAAACAAGCATGGGAAGACACCTATGGACTGATAGCATCTGTAATGATAGAAGCAGCTTATTGAAAAATATTTATTTAAAAAATTCAACATGGAAAACATCAAATTAAACTTAAAAAAAACATCTTTATTTCTTTCTCTTATCATCATCTACTAGAAGATTTTTTTTAGAGAAAAACCACTTATAAAGTATGCAAAATATTTAGTTTCTTGATACAGAAACCACAAGCATCATGCTCAATTACAATCACATGATTGGAGTGCGAATGCCCTAAAATAAAATTCCATTTTTCGTTTTTATAATTCAATTTTGTAGCTCAAATGATTCATTTCATTTGAGCTTTTTTATTCCAAAAAAACAACCTATTTTATCATCAGCTGAAAGAAACGGACAAACAAAACTACGTACATATACGTAATGCATACGTAATTTTTTATATATTTGCGTAAGCATTCTATTTTAAAACAAATCTCATGTCTATAAATACATCATACAAATCAACCTGTTCTTACTGTGGAGTCGGTTGCGGAATCATTGTCGATAAAGACGTTAACGGAATCTTAAAAGTAAAAGGAGATACTGAGAATCCTGTAAACATGGGTATGCTTTGCTCTAAAGGGATGAATTTACATTATGTAGCACAAGATACTACAGATAGGATATTATACCCAGAAATGAAATGGAGTAAAAACCATCCTTTAAAAAGAGTTTCTTGGGATACTGCTTTTGACAGAGCTGCAGCGGTATTTAAATCTATCATCAAAAAACACGGGCCAGACAGCGTAGGTTTTTACGTATCAGGGCAATGTTTGACAGAAGAATATTATTTGGTCAACAAACTAACCAAAGGTTTTATAGGAACTAACAATGTAGACACCAACTCTAGATTGTGTATGAGTTCTGCTGTTGTAGGATACAAAAAAGCATTGGGTGAAGATTCTGTACCTATTGCTTATGCAGATATTGAATTGGCAGATACATTTTTAATTACAGGAGCCAATCCTGCTTGGTGTCACCCTATTTTATACAGAAGATTAGAAAATCATAAAGAAGCGAATCCAGACACTAAATTTATTGTTGTAGATCCTAGAAAAACACAAACTGCCGCTATTGCCGATTTGCATTTACAAATTCAGCAAGGAACGGATGTTGTTTTGAATAATGCTATTGTTCGTGAATTGTTAGAAACAGGAAAAGCAGATTATAATTTTATAGAAAACTACACCAACAATTTTGAAGACGTAAAAAAACAAGTTTTTGAAACATCTCTAGAAGATGCAGCTAAAATTTGTGATGTTTCTTTAGACGACATCAAACTTGCAGCAAAATATATTGGAGACGCTAAAGGTTTCATTAGCATGTGGACCATGGGGCTAAACCAAAGTATTATTGGTGTTGACAAAAACGTATCCTTATTAAACATTTCTTTAGTAACGGGACAAATAGGAAAACCCGGATCTGGACCTTTCTCATTAACAGGACAGCCCAATGCTATGGGAGGACGTGAAGTTGGAGGAATGGCTAATTTATTAGCTGTTCACAAAAACTTAGACGATGCTGTGCACAGAAAAGAAGTTTCCGATTTTTGGAATAGCAATCCCATCAACCCAAAACCAGGATATACTGCCACCAAAATGTTTGATGCTCTAGACAAAGGAGATTTAAAAGCTATTTGGATTATTTGTACCAATCCTGTGGTAAGTTTGCCAAACTCTAACAAAATAGAAAGAGCACTAAAAAAAGCAAAATTTGTAGTTGTTCAAGACATTTCACACAATTCTGAAACCACCAAGTTTGCAGACTTGTTATTACCTGCTGCTGGCTGGTTGGAAAAAGAAGGAACCATGTCTAATTCTGAACGAAGAATTTCTTATTTAGAAAAAGGTATCGATCCTCCTGGGGAAGCTTTACCCGATGCCGAAATCTTATGGAAATTTGCACAAGCCATGCAATACAAAGGATTTGATTACAAAAACACTGAAGAAGTTTACCAAGAATACTGTCAAATGACCAAAGGAACTAACATTGACATTAGCGGCTTGTCTTATCAAAAACTAAAAGACAACGGAACCATTCAGTGGCCTGTTCCTACCAAAGATAGTTTAGGAACCCCTAGGTTGTTTACTGACAAAAAATTCTACACCCCAAGCGGAAAAGCGAATTTTAATGCTGCTCAAAATATTTACAATCAATCAGAACAGCCTACAGAAGAACTCCCTTTGATATTAAACACTGGTCGTATTCGTGACCAATGGCACACAAGAACAAAAACGGGAAAAGTAAAACGCTTGTTAACACATATTGATGGACCTTATGTGGAAATGCATGAAGACGATGCCAAAGCTAGAGGTGTGGAAGAAGGAACTATTGTGGTTGTAAAAAACGGAAGAGGAACTACTCGTGTAAAAGCAGTAATTAATAAAGATATCAAAAAAGGATCTGTATTTATGCCAATGCACTTTGGTAGGGTTTCGGGTAGTGATTTTGGTCGTGCCAACAATCTTACCAATGAATTGATAGACCCAATTTCTAGCGAACCGGATTTTAAACATGCCGTAGCAGAAGTTACCAAATTCAAAAAAGAAAAACAAAAAATCTGTTTGATTGGAGCTGGATCTGCTTCTTATAGATTTATACAAACCTATAGAGAACATAATTTTGAAGACGAAATTGATGTTTTCTCTTTAGAGCCTTACCCTTTTTACAATCGTGTGATGTTGCCAGAATACATCAACGAGGAGATGACTTGGGACCAATTGCAAAAAATAAAAGAAGGTGAATTAGACAAACTAAACGTAACCTTACATGCTAATTGTAGTATTGAACACATCAACAGAGAAGAAAAAACAATTGTAGACAGTAACGGAAAAACACATTCTTACGATCTATTAATCATGGCAACAGGTAGTAGAGCTTTTGTACCTAAAAACTACAAATTAGACATGCCTGGAGCTTTTACCATGCGTACTAAAAAAGATGCAGATGACCTTAAAAGCCATCTTAAAAAGACAGGATTACCAGACAACGAACAACACGTAACTATTGTTGGTGGTGGTTTGTTAGGTTTAGAACTCGCAGCTTCTTTGTCTAAAATAGATGTAAAATCGAGCATTATTCAACGTGCCAACCGATTGATGGAACGTCAATTGGATTTGATATCTAGTAGATTATTAGGACAAGATGTTGCGGAAAGAGGTATTCAAGTACATTACAATAATGAAGTAGATACTGTTTTTGAAACCGCAAAAGAAACCGAGTTAGAAGTTCGATTAAAAACTGGAAAAGTCATCAAAACCAATGCGATTGTATACGCTATTGGAACCATTCCTAATATTGAACTAGCAAGAGCCATCAAACTAAATTGTGGTAGAGGTGTTGAGGTAAACCAACATCTACAATCTACAGATCCAAGTATTTTTGCTTTGGGAGAAATTGCTCAATTCGGCGGTTGGTTGTTTGGTATTACATCTGCTGCAGAACAACAAGCAGACATCGCTGCTAAATACATTCTTGGAGATTTAGGTAGCATTTACGAAGGTTCTGTATTGATGAATATTTTAAAGTTTGAAAACTTAGATTTGTGTAGTATAGGTAACATTGAAATTCCGAAAGGAGACAAATCTTACGAACAAATTGTATTGACAGACGAACGCAAACGCTACTATAAAAAATGTGTGGTAAAAGACGATATTTTGGTAGGAGCTGTATTGATGGGAGATAAAAAAGAATTTGCAGAATTTAAGACCCTAATAGAAGACCGTGTGGAATTGTCTGACAAACGAGACGAATTGCTACGTGGTAGTGGTGGAGGAGAACCTGTAATAGGGAAATTAGTTTGTTCTTGCAGTCAAGTTGGAGACGGAAATTTAAAACAAGCCATTGCTGGAGGTTGTACAGATTTTGCCGAATTGTGCAAAACCACGGGAGCTGGTTTGGGTTGTGGAAGTTGCAAACCCGAAGTAAGAGACATTTTGAAAGAATCATTAACACCTGTTAACGCATAGTAAAATGGTAGAGACATTAAAAAGAATATTTATCAAAGGTGGAGTGACGACTCCTAATGAGTTAAAACAAGTAATTCAACTAGCCAAAGCCCTCAATCTAGAAAGTATTAGCTTTGGTTCTAGACAAGATATTTTATTACCCGTAAAAGAAAACCAAGAACACTTATTAAAAACCTATTTTCCAGAATTCAAACAAGATATTGAACAAAACCTTAAGTTTCAAAACATTGTTTCTTCCTATGTTTGTACCGATGTTTTCTCTCAAACATCGTGGTTAAGTGGTACAACTTATTTATACCTTCATGAGGAATTCAAGTACAATCCTACCCTTAAAATCAACTTGGTTGACCCTCAACAGAATTTGATTCCTATTTACAACGGACACTTGAATTTTATTGCTTCTAAAAATGAAGATTATTGGTATTTAAATTTAAATCTTCCTGGTTGGAACAAAGACATCAATTACCCTGTTTTGGTATTTACTTGGAACATTTCCAAAATAGCTGAAGCTATAGAGAATGAATACCAAAATTATGATAATGTTCAAGATTTGTACAACCGAATTAATGAATTGGTAGATTCTAACAACAAAGTAATTACTGAACCGTTAAACATTCCACACAAACCATTTCCTTATTATGAAGGAATGAACAAAATGGGAATCAGTCAATATTGGTTAGGATTGTATTGGAGAAATAATAAATATGACATCAATTTTTTAGACGAGTTTTGTGATTTTTGTATGGATTACAGAATCAGTAGAATTTGTATCACTCCATGGAAATCTTTCATTGTAAAAGGAATAGAAAAGGAGTACAAATTTATGATGGAAAAATTTTTAGGGCAACGAGGAATCAATGTTCGTCATTCTTCATTAGAATTGAACTGGCATTTACCAGTTAACGATCCTGAAGCTTTGAAACTAAAACGATTCATTGTAAAATCTTTTGATCAAAATGATATTAGCACGTATGGCTTGACGTTTGGATACCATGATAGAAGCGAACATCCACAGTATTTTACTTCTATGATTATCGAAAAAAATCCATCTCCAAAAATGGCCAATGAGTTTGAAACCATCAACTCATACAATGTATTGTACTGTAAAAACTTCAATCCAAATACTAGAGAATACATTCCATACGCTCAAAATGTAGAAGAAATTGAATTGCCAGGATTATTGATGAAGTTGAGTCAATTGTACTTTTTACAACTAGATTCCAACTCAGAAAACATTGAAAAACCAAAAGAAAACAAAGACACAGGAATTTCTGAAAACAAAGTTCACCAATGTAAAGATTGCATGACTGTATATGATGAAGAAATTGGAGATGCCGAAGCAAACATAGAACCTGGAGTTGCTTTTGAGGATTTGCCTAGCGATTATACTTGTAATTTATGTGGAGCACCAAAAAACACATTTCAACAAGCAGTTCTCCAAAAATAAATCCTTAATTTTATTCTCCTTTCAGAACAAAATAGCATGGATAAAAATTTTATGGTTAGCATTGAAGAAGCAATGGAATTGGTACAACATACCACTCCTTTTGGATGTGTAAAAAAAACACCACTATTAGCGGCTTTGGATTTATTTTTAGCCAAGGACATTCATGCTCCTATCAACATGCCTCCATTTCATCAATCGGCTATGGATGGTTATGCTGTTTTGTTTGATGAGACACATCAAAATGATTTTGTTTTGGTAGATGAAATCAAAGCGGGAGACAACAAGCAACGAATATTGAATATTGGAGAAGCCGTAAGAATTTTTACCGGTGCTCCTACTCCACCCAATGCCAATGCAGTCATCATGCAAGAAAACACTTCTGTCAAAGAAAATGTGTTGACAATAGACGACATCCTTAGCAAAAACAAAAACATTCGTTTGATGGGGGAGCAAATTCAACAAAACCAAATTGCATTACAAAAAGGAGAAAAACTAAATCCAGCAGCTATTGGTTTTTTAGCAACTTTAGGAATTACAGAAGTAGAAGTATACAACAAACCAAAAATTACAATTGTAGTTACAGGAAACGAATTGGCTACTCCTGGAACCTCCTTAGAATCTGGTCAAATTTATGAAAGTAACGCTATAATGCTTCAAAGTGCTTTGCTTAAAAAAGGATTTACCAATATTAGCATCACCAAAGTAAAAGATGACTACACAGCTACAAAAGAAAGTTTAAACACAGCTATTCAAGAAAATGATTTTGTGCTTATTTCTGGTGGAATTTCTGTTGGAGATTATGATTTTGTTGGAAAAGCATTGTTAGAATTAAACACAGAACAGATTTTCTACAAAATAAAGCAGAAGCCTGGAAAACCGATGTTTTTGGGAAAAAACAACAAGACAATCATTTTTGCTTTGCCCGGAAATCCTGCATCTGCATTAACGTGTTATTACATTTATATTGAGTCTGCATTGCAAAAATTTATTGGAAATCCAGCATATCAAAAAAACACAATTGACCATATACTAGAAAACGATTACGATAAGAAAGGGATTAGAGGAGAATTTTTAAAAGCAAATACAAACGGTACAGGAGTTCAGATTTTAGGAAGTCAAAGCTCTGCCATGCTCAATACTTTTGCCAAAGCAAATGCCCTAATTTATTTAAATGAGGGAGTAAGAACCTATAAAAAAGGAGAAGTGGTCAAAACTTTTCTAATTGATTAAATTTAAGATTGACACCATGGAAAAAAACATTACTGGGATCATTCTAGCAGGAGGAAAAAGCGCTCGTATGGGAACGGATAAGGGTTTTATTACGCTTAACCAAATCACCTTTACCCAACACATCATCAACAGCCTATCTCCTATTGTTGATGAAATTATCATCATTAGTAACAATGAAAATTACGATAGATTTGGAGTGAAAAGAATTCCTGACTGCGTGTCTAATTTTGGTCCCGTTGCTGGTGTATACTCGGGACTAAAAGCTAGCAAAACAGATTACAACATTATAGTAAGTTGTGATGCTCCAAAAGTAGATTTAGAAGTTTTTAAACCCTTGCTAAAAGAACGTAATAACTGTTACGATGTAGTACAATACATTGTTAATACTAAAACAACACCACTCATTGCTATGTACCATAAAAAATGCATAAATATATTTGAACTAGCTGTCCAAAATAAAATTCATCAATTGCGTTTTGTACTAGAGCAATTAAATTGTAAAACCCTAATAGCAAGTGATGAAATAAAACCAAAGCTTGTAAACATCAATACACCTGTAGACCTAAAACAATACAATATATGTTAGTAACCGTAAAATATTTTGGAATGGTAGTAGAAAACACGCTAACCAACTCCGAAGTAGTTGCTATTGAAGCTCTTGATCCAACAATAAAAGATCTAGAAAAAATTTTACAGAACAAATATCCTAGTTTAGCAAACATTACCTACAACATTGCATTAAACCAACAAATACAAGAGAAATCTACAAAAATCAACGATAGAGATGAATTGGCATTTTTACCTCCATTTGCAGGAGGTTGATTATCTTTGCCCATCAATCGTATATAAAACAGGAGGAAAATGAAGAAAAAAAATGTTTTTATAAAAGGAGCCATTACTCCTGATTTTATTGCAAATTCTATTACCAAACACCAAACAAAAACAACTATTGGAGCTCATGATATTTTTTTAGGTCAAGTGAGAGCTGATGAAATAAAAGGTAAAACCGTAGCTGCTATTGATTATACAGCTTACGAAGAAATGGCCAATTTAAAATTTGACGAAATTAGAGAAACTACTTTTGTTAAATTTGAACTTACCTGTATGCACATTTATCACAGTTTAGGAACTGTAAAAGCAGGAGAAATTTGCTTGTTTGTTTTTGTCTCTTCACCTAGAAGAAAAGAAGCTATGAAAGCATTGGAATACTTGGTTGAGACCATCAAAGCTGAAAGTCCAATTTTCGGGAAAGAAATCTTTGAAGACGAAACACATCAATGGAAAGTAAACTCCTAGACATTAGACTTTAGCCCCTAATTATTAACTCATTACACAAAAACACAAAACGCCAAAAGCTTCGAACATGGTTGACATCACACATAAAAGCAACACCCTAAGAACCGCAACAGCCCAAGCAATTGTGCTTGTTAGCAAGCAAGAAACTATTGACGCTATTAACAACAGAACCGTTCCTAAAGGAGATGTGTTTGAAATGAGTCGTGCTGCTGGGCTGTTGGGAATCAAACAAACTCCTTATTTATTACCAGATTGTCATCCGTTACCTATTGAATTTACTGGAGTAGAGTATCAAATAAATGGACTGGAAATTACTGTTTTAATGACCGTAAAAACGATTTACAAAACAGGGGTTGAAGTAGAAGCTATGCACGGAGCAAGTGTTGTAGCAATAAACATGTATGACATGCTAAAACCTATTGACAAACAAGTAGAGATAGGTTGTATTAAATTGTTAGAAAAAAGAGGTGGTAAATCTACCTTTCATAAAAAAACAGGAAAAGGACTTAAAGCTTCTGTGATTGTTTGTTCGGACACCATTTCTGCAGGAACCAAAGAAGACAAAGCAGGAAAAGCCATTATTAAAAAATTAAAAGAGTGCCAAGTAAGCATTGGTGAATACACCATTATTCCTGATGAAAAAGACATTATACAAGAAAAAGCACTGAGCAACAGTTTAAAAGATTTTGATTTGATTGTTTACACAGGAGGAACAGGATTGTCTGCAAGAGATGTAACCCCCGAAGCTTTAATTCCGTTATTAGAAAGAAGAATTCCTGGAATAGAAGAAGCCATTCGTAGCTACGGACAAGAAAGAACTCCGTATGCAATGTTGTCTAGAAGTGTTGCAGGAGTCTTAAACAATACCTTAATTTTAGCTCTACCAGGATCTACCAAAGGAGCAGAAGAATCTATGGAAGCTATCTTTCCTGCCATTCTTCATATTTATGGAGTCATCAAAGGAGAAAGACATTAATCAATTAAATTTCCGAGTGATGATACTGAACGGAATCAAAGTAAGCAGAAAAGCAACACATAAAACTACAGCATATCAAAAAAACCGACAACATATTGATAGATTCATTTGAAAGGGAACACACCTATTTGCGAATTTCAATTACAGAAAGATGCAATTTAAGATGTACCTATTGCATGCCTGCACAGGGAATTCCGCTTTCTCCTAAAAGTCATATTATGACCTATGATGAAGTCTACCAAATTGCTAAAAAGTTTGTAGAATTGGGTGTAACAAAAATCCGTATTACAGGCGGAGAACCTTTGGTTAGAAAAGATGTAGAAATTGTGCTTAGAAAATTGGCCAGTTTACCAGTGGAATTGTCTATTACAACCAACGGAATTTTGATAGATCGTTATCTTGATGTTTTTAAAGAATGTAATATTCGTAAAATAAACATAAGTATAGACTCTTTAAATACTGATAAGTTCAACCAGATTACACGTAGAAAAGATTTTGACAAAGTTGTTCAGAACATTCAATTGTTTACCAAAGATGATTTTTTCAAAGTAAAACTAAACTGTGTGTTGATGAAAGGATTCAATGAAAATGAAATTAATGATTTTATCGAATTGACTAAAAACACAAAGATCAACGTTCGTTTTATAGAGTTTATGCCTTTTGATGGAAACAAATGGAATTTAGAGCAACTGGTTTCTTACGAGAGTATTGTCAACACTGCTGAAGCACATTTTAAAAAAGAGAATGTCATCAAAATAGAAGACGAACAAAACGATACTTCTAAAAACTACAGAATCAACGGTTATGTAGGAAGTTTTGCTATTATTAGCACGGTAACCAATCCTTTTTGTGACACCTGCAATCGTATTAGATTGACTGCCAACGGTAATTTAAAAAATTGTCTTTTTTCTGATGGTGAAACCAACTTATTAGAAACTTTGAGAGCTGGTGGAGATATAGAAAAACCCATTAAAATTGCTGTTCTATCCAAAAAGAAAACTCGTGGAGGCATGGATACTCAGCTAAAATTTACTTCTGAGGAATTGAGACTCAACAACCGAAGCATGATTGCAATTGGGGGTTAGTATATTCTTTACTTTTTTTATTCTGAACCGTTGCTTTTCTTAATTTTATATAAAAAGTACAAAATGAACAACTTCAATAATTTTTTTGATATTGAAATTATTACTCTTGGAGAAAATAAAATAAGAATTTTCAACATTTTCTTGGTACTACTCATTTTCATTTCTACAAAATTGCTTTTGTGGGGACTTGCCAAATTCATCAAAAAAAGAAGCACGCTTAACAACAATCACAGCAATACCTACGCTATGATTCAGATTAGTGCTTACTTTTTTTGGATTTTAGCCATTGTTCTTATTTTGGAAAGTTTGAATATAGATGTTAAATTAATTTTAGCGGGTTCTGCTGCTCTTTTGGTGGGTATTGGTTTGGGGCTACAACAAACATTCAACGATTTTATTTCTGGATTGATTTTACTATTTGAAGGAACCACCAAAGTGGGAGATATTTTAGAAATTGATGGAGATATTGTAAAAATTCAAGAAATTGGTTTGAGAACATCCAAGACAATTAATAGGTACGACATATCTGTCATCATTCCCAACTCATTAATTACCACCAATAAAGTTATCAATTGGAGTCATCAAGAAATAAACACTCTATTTACTCTAAAAGTAGGTGTGGCTTATGAAAGTGATGTCGCTTTGGTTATTGATATTTTAAAAAAATGTGCCAATCGTCATCTTGAAGTTGTAAAAAAGGAACAAACAGATGTTCGTTTTTCTGACTTTGGGGGTTCATCATTAGATTTCACACTAATTTTTTACACTCAAAATATTTTTTCTGCAGAAAAAATTAAAAGTGAAATTAGAATTGATATTGCCCAAACATTTAAAACAAATAACATTACATTTCCATTCAATCAACTGGATGTTCATATCAAAAGAAATGAATTATGAAAAACACATTTTTAGACAATACTAGTTTAATAAAATACTCCAAAGAGACTCATGAATGTGAACCTATTCAGAATATAGAAGACATCAGTTTTGTTAGTGAGGACAAATCCATACATTGGTTAAACACCTACGGAACCAACTACACCAAGGAATTCAAACAAATTATACATCACACCTATTTAGATGATTTTCTACTCAAATTGATTAGTGATGAAAACCACCCTAACAAAGTTTTAGAACTAGACAATGTGATATTTGTTGCCATTAAAGTATTAAAAACAGAAACCGATAATTTTAATACAGAACAAATGTTTTTCATTTTAGCTCCCAATCATTTGTGGAGTATTCAAGAACAAAAAGGGGACTATTTTGAATGGATTAGAGAACGCATCAGAGATAATAAAGGGATTGTTAGATCTAAAAAAAATGATTATTTGCTGTTTTTATTGTTAGAATCCATTATTGACAATTACGAAGAAACCTACAATAGTTTGTCTTCATCAATGACTACGCTTATGCAAAAAAGTGATGTAAGACCCACACCTGAGTTTACTCAGAATGTAGAAAAAGAAAAAAACACCATCATCACGTTTAAAAAAGCAGCGATCAGTTTAAGAGATATCATAGCTAAAATTGAAAAAATAGAACATCATAAAATCAACAAAAAATTCTATAGCGAACTAAGCACACAGGTAAACAACCTACTAAACACTATTGATTTTGACTTGCAAGAAATGGAAAGTAAAATCAATTTGATTTTTAGCATTCAAGGTCACAGGTTGAACGAAGTAATGAAAACATTGACCATATTTTCTGTTATTTTTATTCCTCTTACCTTTTTAGCAGGAATTTATGGAATGAATTTTAAAAACATTCCTGAATTAGAAACCGAATACGGATATTTTGTACTGCTAGGTGTGATGCTTCTGATTACTTTGGTTTCCATTTATTTATTTAAAAAGAAAAAATGGTTTTAAGAAACTCATATTCAAACATATATTTCAATCAAATTCTTTAAATTAGAGTTTTTTTTCAACATGTGCTAACATATAATCCTTTCAAAACAAGACTATGACAACCGAAAACACCAAACTAATGCAAATGGCCAGAGAATCCCTAAACGGAAAATGGGGAATTGCCATCGGTGGATTTTTAATTTACACCATTATTATTTCTATTGCATCTTATGCATCGCTAATTATTGCAGGCCCTTTTTATTTAGGAATTTGTCTTTTTGCCCTTAACATATCAAGAGGAAAAGAATTTAAAATTGAGCAAATTTTTAAAGGATTCAACTATTTTGTAAATGCATTACTAGCTTACCTTCTTGTATTTGTTTACGTTTTTTTATGGTCGTTATTACTAATAGTTCCTGGAATCATAAAGGGATTGTCTTTCTCTATGGTCTTTTTTATACTTGCTGATGATCCTGAGCTAAACTACAGCGAAGCTTTGAAACAAAGTGAAGAGATGATGGATGGACACAAGTGGAAATTTTTTAAACTGAACCTTAGATTTTTAGGTTGGGCAATTCTTTGTCTTCTAACCTTAGGAATTGGTTTCTTATGGTTGATTCCTTATATGTATGTTACTTATGCTAAATTTTACGACGATTTAAAAATTGATCCATTGCAAGAAATAGGAGAAAGTATCTAGAAAAATTAGAATTTTCTTTTCAACAATTATAAAATCCCATCATTTTGATGGGATTTTTTTGTCTAAAAATATTTATTAAACAAAAAAATAGTTAATATTGTGTTCGCACACGAAAAACAATATTCACAATAAAAACGACAAAAAAATAACATTAACATAAAAAATAAATCTATGAATCACTTTTTCATCACCCTTTTGTCATTTCTTTCGATAGTCACAACTTCTTGTCAAGCAAAAAAAGAAAGTATTCCTTGGAAAAATTTAATCCAAAACAACACTTTAGAAGGTTGGACTGTAAAAGGCGGAAAATCCATCTATGAATTAAAGGATGGAGTAATTACGGGTACAACTATTAAAAACGAACACAACACATTTTTAACCACTAACAAACACTACGGTGATTTTATTTTAGAATTGGAATATTTAGTAGACCCTGAAACAAACGCAGGAATACAAATAAGAAGTAATAGTTTTCCTGAATACAACAACGGAAGAGTGCATGGATATCAAGTAGAAATAGACCCTTCTGAAAGAGCTTGGAGTGGTGGAATTTTTGAAGAAGGTAAAAGAGGTTGGTTAAATGATTTAGAAGACAATGTTTCTGCTAAAAAAGCATTCAAACACGGAGATTGGAATAAATATAGAATAGAAGCTATTGGTGATACTATTAAAACTTGGATCAATGGAGTTCCTGCTGCTCATTTAGTAGATAATGAAACAGCTTCTGGTTTTATAGGATTGCAAATCCATAGAGGAAAAGCAGGAAGGCAAATTAGATGGAAAAACATTAGAATTATTGATGAAAATGTAAGAAAATACGCACAAAAAACTCCTGTTACAGTAATCGTTCCTCGTAACAAAATTACCGCTAGCGAAAAAGCACAAGGTTGGGAATTACTATGGGACGGTAAAACCAAAAATGGTTGGAAAGGTGCAAAATCAGATGAATTCCCTAAACAAGGTTGGAAAATTAAGAACGGAATTTTATCTGTTTTATCTTCTGGTGGAGCTGAATCTGCTGCTGGTGGAGATATTGTGACCAAAGAATCTTTTGGTGATTTTGAATTAATGGTAGATTTTAAATTAACTCCAGGTGCTAATAGTGGAATTAAATATTATGTAGATACAAACATTAACAAAGGACCGGGGTCTTCTATTGGGTTGGAATACCAAATTTTAGACGATGCTTTACATCCTGATGCAAAAAAAGGAAATCATGAAGGAAGCAGAACTGTTTCTTCTTTGTATGATTTAATTCAAGCAGACACAAACAAACCTATCAAGAAAATTGGAGAATGGAATACTGCTTACATCAAATCGGTAAACAACCACGTAGAGCACTGGTTAAATGGTGTAAAAGTTTTAGAATACGAAAGAGGAAGTGACGATTTTAAAAAATTAGTTTCAGAAAGTAAATACAACAAATGGAAAGGTTTTGGTTTGTTAAATAAAGGAAGAATTTTATTACAAGATCACGGAGATCTAGTTTCCTTCAGAAATATTAAAATCAAAAAACACTAACATCAAACTTTATTAAAAATGGATACTAGAAGAGATTTCATAAAAAAAACAGCTACAGGTAGTGCAGGACTAATTTTAGGAGCATCCTTATTACCAAACTTAGGATACTCAAATATAGTAGGATCAAACGAAAGATTAAATGTAGCAGTTATTGGAGTAAGAAGTAGAGCTAGATCTTTAACAACTGCTATTAGTAAATATGCAGAAGCTAAAGTTGCCTATACCTGTGATGTAGATGATTTGATTATTGCTAAAAACAATATATTCTGTCAAGAAACTTTAGGATACGTTCCTCAAGTAGAAAAAGATTTTAGAAAAGTATTAGACGATAAAAGTGTAGATGCTGTATTTATTGCCACTCCAGAACACTGGCATGCACCTATGGCAATTATGGCTTTACAAGCAGGTAAACATGTATATGTAGAAAAACCATGTAGTCATAATTTACACGAAAATGAATTGTTGGTTGCTGCTCAAAAAAAATATGGAAAAGTTGTTCAAATGGGAAATCAGCAGCGTTCTGCCATTACTAGTAAAATAGCTGTAAAAGAAATTAAAGAAGGTATTATTGGTGATGTATTTAAAGGAGAAGCCTATTACAACAACAATAGAGGTTCTATTGGTGTTGGTAAAAAAATAGCAATTCCTAAAACATTAGACTGGGACCTATGGCAAGGACCCGCTCCTAGAGAAGCTTATAGAGATAATATTCACCCATACAATTGGCACTGGTTTAAAACATGGGGTACAGGAGAAATTCACAACAACGGTACCCACGAAATTGATATATGCAGATGGGCTTTAGGAGTAGACATTCCTAAAACAGTAACTTCTTTTGGAGGTAAATATACTTATAAAGATGATTGGGAATTTGCAGACAATCAACAAGCTACTTTTACCTATGATGATGATAAATTTATTACTTGGACAGGACACAGTCGTGGAAAAATAATGCCAAACCAACCAGGACGTGGTGCTACTATTTACGGAAATAAAGGTTCAATTGCTTTAAGTCGTGGTGGGTATACCTTATATGATTTAAGTGGTAAACAAATAAAACACATTTCTGAAAAGGGGAAAAACGTAACCTTAGGAACAGCTGGTGGAGGTAGTTTAGATGTAAAACATATTGCTAACTTCTTTAATGCAATCCGTTTAGGAGAACAACAAAACTCTCCTATTGCAGATGCTAGTATCACTACCATGACTTGTCACTTAGGAAATATAGCTCAAGACTTAGGTAGAACCTTACATATTGATACCAAAACAGGAAGAATAAGAAAAGACAAAAAAGCCATGAAACAATGGAAACGTGATTACGAAAAAGGTTGGGAACCAAAACTATAAAACACCTAATAACTAAGTAAAAACAACCTTAATTCATAAATTAATTTCATTACCCCTTTGAAACTAATTCCTGATTACAAATCAGTTTATACAAAAGCTCTCCTAATTGGAGAGCTTTTGTTTGTAAAAACAATACTTTACCATAGATTTCCAAAAGAAAAACAGATAAAATAAAAAATCATAGGCTTATTAAATACCCCATCACTAACTGCCAAAAACAGAATTGTAACAACACAACCAAACCTAAAAACACTGTATGAAAACGGCAAAAAATCTTGTCTTCATAGAGCTTTTTCTATGGATAGAGCTATAAAACTTTTCGAAAATAAATTGGAAAATACTATAGCTTCTTTTATACATGCATTTGCAGTATTGGGAAATGATTGTCAAATTGTTAATACCAACAAAACAGCGATTAACGTGATTGCCAAAATTCACAACGATGAAAGTTATTTTTTAACTGTATTGATCACATTACAAGATCATATCAACGCTAATTGAATTTTAAAATCAACAAAAATGAGTAAAACAGTAATTGTATTATTATCGGATTCAAAATGAGGTTCTGAAGAAGTTCTAGGAAGATTCTTCAATGTTTTATTTGCAACTTATGAGTTTAAACAAGCAAATGAAGAAGTAAAAATCATACTTCAAGGAACCGAAACTAGATATCTAAAATTGAATCAAAACAAAAACCATCCTGTTATTGCTTCGGAATTTCAGGAATACTCTAGATGCAAACCAAAAGTAACCGCAAAAAAATAAAGTGAACCTTTCGATTCACTTTATCATTTAATTTATTTTACCTTTTCTAAGGATTTGTAGACCAAATTCCAGCATCTTTCACAAACACACGTCTATTTAATTTTAACTGAGAAACAATTAGCTCTGCAATATCTTCCGGCTGCATTACTTTTTCTGGATTTCCATCAGTCAGATTCAAATCAATGGCCATATCTGTAGCAGCAGTACTTGGTGCAAGAGCTGTAACTCTAATATTGTGTTTTCTTACTTCTTGCATCAAAGACTCTGTCAATCCCATAACAGCAAATTTAGAAGCACTATAAGCACTTGTAATAGCAGCTCCTTTTAAACCTGCAGTAGAAGAAATATTTACAATATCTCCTGTATTTCTTTCAATCATTTGAGGCAAGAAAGCTCTGGTTACGTAATAAGTACCCATTAAGTTTACTTGAATTACTTGTTCCCAATCTTTTACCTCTAGCTCCATAAATTTACCAAACTTACCAACTCCTGCATTGTTGATCAATATATCAATGGTATTAAACTTGGTGAATACCACTCCAGAAGCTTTGTTTACAGACTCTAAAGAAGCTATATCAGCCACCACTGTAATTGCTTTTACTCCCAAAGCCTCAACTTCTTTTGCCACAGACAACAAATCTTCTGCTGTACGTGCTAACAAAGCTATATTTACTCCTTCGGCTGCCAAAGCCAAAGCTATCGACCTTCCAATTCCTTTTCCAGCTCCTGTAATTAATGCATTTTTTCCTTTTAAACTCATCCTATTTATTTTTTTGGTTTTTAAATCTAAAATAATCTTTATTTGTAAGAGACAAAAAGTATAATAACAGGAATTGTGCCATTTTAAATCTTATTCTACAAAAAAAGAGTTCTTATTAAGAACTCTTTTTTAATTGACTATATTTTATAAAACTAGGCTTCTAAAGCTTGTTGAATATCAGCAATAATATCGTCTATATGTTCCAACCCTAAAGAACATCGAACCATTCCATCAGTAATACCTACGGCCAGTTTTACCTCAGCTTCTACCTTAGCATGAGTTGTACTTGCAGGATGTGTCACAATGGTTCTTGTATCTCCTAAATTGGCTGACAATGAACACATTTTAATGTTATCAAAAAACTTTTTACCGCCTGCTACACCACCTTCTACTTCAAACGCTACAATGGATCCTCCTAACTTCATTTGTTTTTTGGCGATCTCATATTGTGGGTGCGATTTTAAGAAAGGATATTTTACCCATTTTACTTTGGGATGACTTTCTAAAAACGTTGCCAACTTAAGTGCATTGTCACAATGTCTGTCTGCTCTTACTGACAATGTTTCTAAAGATTTAGACAATATCCATGCATTGAAAGGACTCATGCACGGTCCTGTCAAACGAGAAAATAAATAAATTTCACGAATCAATTCTTTTTTCCCCACAGTAACTCCTCCCATCACACGGCCTTGACCATCCATTAATTTGGTTGCTGAGTGAATGACCAAATCTGCACCAAATTTGATAGGTTGTTGCAAATAAGGAGTTGCAAAACAGTTGTCTATAATCAGTAAAATCCCATGTTTTTTAGCAATCTTACTCAACACTTCCAAATCCAACACATCTACACCAGGATTTGTAGGAGTTTCTGCATAAATAAATTTGGTTGTTGGTTGAATCAAACTTTCTATAGAGGCAACATCTTTTACATCAAAATAAGAACAATTGATGTTCCATTTCGGAAAATATTTGGTAAACAATCCGTGTGTTGCACCAAATACAGAACTACAAGAAACCACATGATCACCAGCACTTAGCAAAGCCCCAAATGTTGAAAAGATAGCTGCCATTCCGCTTGAAAAAGCAAAACCATCTTCTGCTCCTTCCATCAAACAAACTTTCTCAATAAACTCGTTGGTATTTGGATTGCTGTATCTGCTGTACAAATCACGTTGTTTTTCTTCTGCAAAAGAAGCTCTCATTTCTTCCGAATCTTCAAAAACAAATCCCGATGTTAAATACAAAGGAACTGAATGTTCAGAAAACTGTGTTCTTTCTGATTGTGTTCTTATCGCTAAGGTTTCGAAGTTTTTTTTATCGCTCATTTTATTCGCTTTAGTACAAAGTACAGAGTACTGTGTACATAGTTTTATTCTTTCTCTATTTAACTTAATACTGAATACTCAGTACTTTGTACTACTTAAATTTACAATTCTAATTCTGTCAATCTCATAATATCTCCAAACACACCTCTGGCAGTTACTTGTGCTCCTGCTCCTGCTCCTTGAATTACTACGGGTTGATCTCCGTAAGACTCTGTATAAATCTCAAAAATTGAATCGGCTCCTTTTACTTGTCCTAAGGCGGAATCGTTTGGTACAGAAACTAATTTCACCTCTAAAACTCCTTTATCCGAAGCTAAATCTCCATGTAAATCTCCAATATATCGCAATACGTGATTTGGTTTTTGATTGTCTTTTATTTCTTGATAGATTGGATCTAACTCATTCAATTTTGACAAGAATGATGCCGTGTCTCCATCTCTTAAATGTTCTGGAATCAAATTGTGAATCTCCACATCGCTAAATTCATTTTGCAAGTCTAACTCACGAGCCAAAATCAACAATTTACGTCCAACATCATTTCCATTCAAATCTTCTCTAGGGTCTGGTTCTGTAAATCCTTGATCAGAAGCTTCTTTTAATACCTCGCTAAATTTCACATCCTTAGCTGAAAAATTATTGAATAAATAACTCAACGTACCAGAAAAAACACCTTTGATTCTCGTAATATTTTCACCCGAAGCATGCATCAACTTAATAGTATCAATCAACGGCAAACCAGCACCTACATTCGTTTCATACAAATATTGTTTTCTATTTTGTAACAAGGCAACACGTAATTCTTTGTAATAAGCTAAAGATTTGGTATTTCCTATTTTGTTAGACGATACTAGATTGAAACCATTCTCTATCAATGGAATGTAGTTTTCTGTCATTTTAGAACTGGCAGAGTTATCTACGGCAATTAAATTACCCAAATGATTGGCTTGTGCATACTTAACAATTTCAGAAATTCCTTTGTATGAAATTCCTTCCTCTTTCAAATCTTGTTTCCAAGTAGTTGTGATTCCCTCTGCATTGAAATAGACTTTTTTAGAATTTGCTACAGCAAATACATTCAAATCAATACCTCTGCGTTTTAGAATATTTTCTTTACTTTCTAAGACTTGCTTGATCAATGTTCCACCAACCAAACCAACACCAAACACAGCTACATTTATCTTTTTGGCAATTCCAAAAATCTCACCATGCATTACATTTACTGCTTTTCTCAACTCTTTATTTTCTATCACCAAACAAACATTATTTCCTGTCACAGTATTGTTTATCAACAACGGACTGATGTTGTTATTTACCAATGCAGTGTATGATGTATTGAAAGAACTCAACGAATTCCCCAAAATAGACACCACTGCTACTCCTCTAGTAATTGTAATTTTATTGATGTCATTACTCAAAAAATCCAAATTGAACTCATTCCCTAAAGCGTCTTTGGCTTTGTGTGCATCTTTACCATTAACCACAAAACTAATTCCACGTTCAGAAGAACCTTGAGATATGATTCCCACACTTACGTTTTCCTTACTCAACGCACCAAACAAACGAGCATCAATTCCCACTTTTCCTAACAAACCTCTACCTTCTAAACTTACCAAAGCCATGTCTTCTTGTACAGAAATAGCTTTTATTCCATTCTTAGAAGTTGGTTCTGCATTGATCAATGTTCCTGGACTTTCTGGTTCAAATGTGTTTTTAATTCGCAAAGCAATGTTCTTCTGAACCAAAGGAATAATTGCCTTTGCATCCAATACATTGTCTCCCAAATTTGCCAATTCATTAGCTTCTTTGAACGACAAATGATCAATTTTCTGTGCATTAGAAACCAAATTAGGATTGGCTGTATAAATTCCACTAACTATGGTATAATTTTCCAGTTCCTCAGCATTCAAATACCCTGCAATCATAGAAGCAGAATAGTTACTACCATTGTTCCCTGTAGATGTTGTTTCACCATCCAACGTAGCTCCTACAAACCCTGTTACAACAGGAACAGTAGCTGCCAAATCTATTGTTTTAAAATATTTTTTAGTATTTTCTTCAGTAATTTCTTCTAACAAAGTTGCCTCTCCGTATACTTTATCCGTTTTAAACAAGTCTCTAGAATCTACATAAAGAGCATTCACTTTTTGTTCTTGCAATAATGTACAAATCAATTTACCTGCCATCAACTCCCCGTACGAAGTAACCAAATCTTTAATTTTAGGACTGTAATCTCCCAACAAATTAACTCCTTCAAAAATCTTTTCCAAAAACCCAAATTCTTTAGAAAAGTCTATCGTAGGATAAGGGGTTACTTGATACGTTTTAAAAGACTCAAAATCATCTTTATAGGCATCTCCTTTTTTAGCTTTCTCCAACAAGTCAAACAGCATATCTGTAGCATTTCCTCTTGCAGAAACCACTACAACTAACTCTTCTTTCTTGTTAATTTTATTCAAAAGAATGGAAATTACACTTTGAATTCCATCTCCATTAGCCAATGATTTCCCTCCAAACTTTAATACTTTCATCTTATTTTGATGTTTATTTATTTTTTGTTGATTTGTTTAGTCTGCACTCTTAAACAGTTTAGTTACAGGTCAAACAAACTCTAACTCTGTTTTCGACTCCAATCGAACATCTACTTTATTTAACAGTTACTTTAAAACCAACATTTAAAAATCTGTTCTCTGTACTTTTAATCTTCGTACCTCAATTAAAAACTCAATTCTAATTATACACTCTGATCTAAAAAACTTCTTTTAACAACTCTCTTAACTGATTATCTTCTACCAAAAATCCATCGTGACCATGGATAGAAACAATCTCTTTGTAAACGGAATCTACACCTACTTTTTGTAAAATCTCATGTGTTTCTCTATTTTCTTCTGGCACAAAAAAGAAATCAGAATCTATACCAATCTGAATTACTTTTGCCTTAATTTTTATTGCAGTTTCTTCAAATGTACCCCGCCCTTCAGTAATATCTAAAGTACTTAACAAATGATTGACCATTTTGTAGGCTTTCAATTCAAATCTCTGTTCTAATTTGTAACCGTGGTGCAACAACCAACTTTCTACATTGGATATTCCCAAAGCATCATTTTGTGTTCTGTTGAATTTTTCCTTAAATGATGCCGCTGTCCGATAAAACAACATGGCCATCATTCGAGCATCGTGCACTGGTTTTTTTGAATTGGTTAAAATTTGCTCTTGTACTTTGTTGTGTGCTAAAATCCAATCTGTAGCTTTCCAATCAGAAGCAATGGGAATTACATATTCCATCAAATTTGGAAACAAAACTGCCATTTCCCAAGCAATTCCTCCACCTAGAGAACCTGCTAAAATTGCGTGCAATTTGTGAACTTCTAATTCTTCTAACAACATTCCAAATAACTGAGCAACATCTCTTGCCGTAAAACTTTTGACATCGTCAATTAAATTTTCTGGTTTGTTATCATATCCATTTCCTGGAATATTGATTGAAATTACGGTGTATCTATCTGTATCTACCAAGTTTCCTTTAGATACAATTCCTTTCCACCAACCTGTGTGTTCTCCTGCCACATCGGAATTTCCTGTCAAAGCATGATTTACCAATACAATAGGTGCTGTATGCAATGGCTGTCCAAAAATTTCATATGAAAGTTCCAGACTAGAATAATGCACACCTACCAAGGTAGTGTAATCTTTGAGGGTTTTATGTTGTAAACTTTTATTCAATGACTTCAAAAATTTATAACTCAATGCCTATCTACTCTAAAACTTAAGAGCGATTTTTGGCCGTGTGTAAAATGTGTTATCGTGAATTATTGGGAATTTTTCTGAGTTATCTATCCAACAATTGTTGGTAGAACGTAGCACCTTCTTTTTTAGAAATTTGAGTATTTACTAAAAAAGGGTTGCTAAGGCTTCACAGGGTCTATTCCCTCTACCTTTCATGATAACATACTTCAATACATAATGAGCTGGTGGCAAAGCTATAAATTATATTATACATAACCAACTTAATTTACAACCGATTCTTTTTTTGATTTCTCACACAATTCTTTATTGTATAAACATCCAAATAATAAAAAACTAGCTTTCTGTTATTTTGTATGATTTTTGAAGACAAAAGAAAAAACAAACAAAATGAAATTAGCAATACAACTTTCTCTTGGCTTTCTTTTTTTCTTAGGAAGTTCATGTCAACCTAAAAAAGAAAAAGCAGCCCTTATTACAAATCAAAAAACAGCTAACAAAGCAACTCAAATAATAACAGAAGCTATTCAGAAACATGGAGGAGATTTGTACAAAAAAGCTTCTTATCGATTTAATTTTAGAGGCAAAGAATATTCTTTTACCAACAACAATGATGAGTACAAGTACACGGTAAAAAGTACTTCTGAAAATCAACAAACTTTAGATATTTTAGAAAATGGTGAATTTTCTCGTCAGAAAAATCAAGAACTAGTAACTATAAATACTGATGAAAGTGCTAAGAAGGGATCTGCCTTAAACTCTGTCATTTACTTTGCTTTATTACCTTATAAATTGAATGATATGGCCGTTAACAAACTATACAAAGGAGCTGTTACTATTCACAATCAAACCTACGATGCCATACAAGTTACATTTAATGAAGAAGGAGGTGGAGAAGATCATCAAGATGTTTTTTACTATTGGATAAACCAAACTACCAAAACCATGGATTTTTTAGCTTATAAATACGAAGTAAACGGAGGAGGCATTCGTTTTAGAAGTGCTTACAATCCTAGAAATGTTGAGGGTATTTTATTTCAAAATTACATCAATTACAAAGCTCCCAAAAACACTTCTATGGATGTATTACCAGAGTTGTTTGAAAAAGGACAATTAGAAGAAGTTTCTAAAATTGAAATTGACAACATCACTAAATTATCACATCCTTAAAACTGAAAGAGTAATTTTGAATCCTAAAAAAAGCCATCATTTAAATTAATGATGGCTTTGATTTTTTTAGAAAACGGATCTATTACAATTTGCTCAATGCATTTACGATATCTGCTTTTAAATCTTCTACATTTTCCAACCCTACAGACAAACGAATCAAGTCTTGTGTAACACCTGCACCCGCTTGATCTGCTTCACTCAACTGTTGATGTGTTGTACTTGCAGGGTGAATGATCAAAGATTTTGTATCTCCAATATTTGCTAACAAAGAAAAAATTTCTGTAGCATCTGTAAATTTCTTAGCAGCATCAAAACCACCTTTCAAACCAAACGTTACCAAACCACTCTGTCCATTAGGCAAGTATTTTTGAGCCATTTCGTAATACTTACTACTCTTTAATCCTGGATAATTAACCCAAGCTACCTCATCTCTACTCTCTAACCATTCAGCCAATTCTAATGCATTTGCACTGTGTTGTTTGATTCTTACAGGTAAAGTTTCCAATCCTTGAATAATTTGAAAAGCATTGTAAGGACTTAAGGCTCCTCCAAAATCACGCAATCCTTCCAAAATCAACTTAAAAGTAAACGCTGCTGCACCCAAAGCATCGTGATATACCAAGCCATGGTAACCTGCAGAAGGCTCTGTAAATTCAGGGAATTTTCCATTTGCCCAGTTAAAAGTACCAGCATCAACAATGGCTCCTCCTAAAGAAGTCCCTTGTCCTCCAATATATTTTGTCAAAGAGTGAATTACTAAATTTGCCCCATGTTTGATTGGGTTTAACAATGCTGGAGAAGCTACTGTATTGTCAACAATAAAAGGAACTTCCGCTGCTTTTGCTTGTTCAGCAATAGCTTCTAAGTCCAATACATCTAATTTTGGATTCCCTAAAGATTCTACAAAAAAAGCACGTGTATTTTCTTGTACTGCAGCTTTAAATTCTTCTGGATTGGTGGCATCTACAAAAGTAGTTGTTATTCCTAACCTTGGCAATGTAACATTTAGCAATGTAAATGTTCCTCCGTACAAACTACTAGAAGCCACAATATGATCTCCAGCTTTCAACAAAGTCATCAATCCTGTTGCAATTGCTGATGTTCCTGATGCAAAAACCACTGCTCCAACCCCACCTTCTACAGCCGCCAAACGCTCTTGTAAAACTTGGTTGGTTGGATTGTTCAATCGTGTATAAATAAACCCTAATTCTTTCAAACCAAATAAATTGGCTGCATGATCGGTATTGTTAAACACGTACGATGAAGTTTGGTAAATAGGTACTGCTCTAGTTCCTTGTGTATTAGCCACATCGTGTCCAGCATGCAACGCAGCTGTTTCAAATTTTTGATTGCTCATTATTTTAATTTTTAATGGTTTCTAGTCACTAACCGACAAATATATAAAACCTAGAAAGAGATTGCTAGCTACAAGTACTTAAATAAGAATAGTTTTAAATTAAACGCTTTATTTCATTTCTTTTTTATAATTTTGCCCCCACTTAAGGGGAAAGATTTGAACTGATTGCCACCTCTTTTACAATGAAGAACTTATATTATACAATAAACATTTTATTGTTTCTAAAAGTATAGTTCTTAGTTGTATAAAATAAAGTGCTAAAGCAGTAAACTTCTACTTCTTTAGCCGACTATGGCATTCAGCGTACTGAATTTTTAATCAAAAACAAAAAAATAGATATGTCATATTTATTTACATCGGAGTCTGTTTCAGAAGGACATCCAGATAAAATTGCAGATCAAATTTCTGATGCATTGATCGATCACTTTTTAGCTTACGATCCTGATTCTAAGGTAGCTTGTGAAACATTGGTAACTACAGGACAAGTAGTATTGGCAGGAGAAGTAAAATCTAAAGCTTATTTAGATGTACAGCAAATTGCTCGTGATACCATCAACAAAATTGGATATACCAAAGGAGCTTATCAATTTGATGGTAATTCTTGTGGAATATTATCTGCTATTCACGAACAATCTCAAGACATCAATCAAGGTGTTGACAGAGCTAGTAAAGAAGAACAAGGTGCAGGTGACCAAGGAATGATGTTTGGTTATGCAACCAACGAAACAGAAAACTTTATGCCTTTGGCATTGGAAATCTCACATCGTTTGTTAAAAGAATTGGCTGCTTTGCGTAGAGAAATGAAGGACATTACTTACTTACGCCCTGACGCAAAAGCACAAGTAACTTTACAATATTCTGACGATAACAAACCAGAACGAATTGAAGCGATTGTAGTTTCAACGCAACATGACGATTTTGGACCCGATGATGAAAGTATGTTAGCTAAAATTAAGGCTGATATTATCAATATATTAATCCCACGTGTAAAAGCAACTTTTAGTAAAGAAGTTCAAGCACTGTTTGGAGATGACATCAAGTTTCACATCAACCCAACAGGGAAGTTTGTGATTGGTGGACCTCATGGAGATGCTGGTTTAACAGGTCGTAAAATTATTGTAGACACCTACGGAGGTAAAGGTGCTCACGGTGGTGGTGCTTTCTCCGGAAAAGACCCTAGTAAAGTAGACCGTTCCGCAGCTTATGCAACTCGTCATATTGCTAAAAACTTAGTAGCCGCAGGTGTTGCAACTGAAATTTTAGTGCAAGTTTCTTACGCTATTGGTGTGGTAGAACCTATGGGTATTTTTGTAAATACTTACGGAACTAGTAAGGTAGATTTCACAGATGGACAAATTGCAGAAATAGTAACTTCTATTTTTGACATGAGACCTTTTGCTATTGAATCAAGGTTAAAGTTACGCAACCCTATTTATACGGAAACTGCTGCTTACGGACACATGGGTCGTACTCCTGAAGTTAAAACTGTTCGTTTTGAATCTCCTTACGAAGGAATTAAAGAACTAGAAGTAGAAACTTTTACTTGGGAAAAATTAGATTATGTAGACAAAGTAAAAACTGCTTTTAACTTGTAAAAAAGTTCGTTTAAAAATACTTTTAAAAAAAGCCTTAACAATAATTATTGTTAAGGCTTTTTGGTTTTCCAAGCTTATTTAGCTAACTTAAAAAAATGGAGAAACAGATACAAAACACCCTAAGATTAGCAGAAAAACTACAAAAAAAATCAAAAAACATTGAAAACAATCCATTTTCGGACAGATTGAAAACCATTATTGAAGTTCCAGAGTCTAAACATTTTTTAATACAGATGATGGACGTTGCCTTTCGTTCTAAAAATTATAAAAAAGTAGCAGACCATGTTATCCACTTACTCAAAACACACAAGAATTACCAAGCTTTATTTACTCCTTTAGAAAATTTCTTGTTGCAAACATTTACCGTTGCAGGAAAGTTAGCTCCTTCTTTTAGTGTTGCCATCATGCTAAAAAAAATACAAGCAACCTCTAGTGATGTGGTCTTTTTCATCAACAGTCAAAAATTTAAAAAACATACTCAAAAAAGAAAAGAACAAAATATCACACTAAACATCAACCTTATTGGAGAAGCTTTGATTGGTGAAGACGAAGCTCAAAAAAGAATTCTAGGTTACTTAGCTTTGTTAAATCGCAAAGATGTGAATTATATTTCCATCAAAATATCTACAATTTTTTCTCAAATTTCATCCTTAGCTCATGAAGATACCGTTGAAAAACTATCGCACAGATTGTGTATGTTTTACGATGAAATATTAAAAATTGAAAAAGAAACAGGGGTGCAGAAATTTGTAAATCTGGATATGGAAGAATACAAAGATTTGGAAATCACCTACGATGTTTTTGTAAAAACATTGTCCTTACCAGAATACAAAAACATTAGAGCGGGTATTGTACTACAAGCCTACATTCCCGAAATGATTCATTATTACCGTAAACTTTTTACCTGGGCTAGCCAACGTATAAACAATGGTGGTTCTGCTGTAAAAGTACGACTGGTAAAGGGTGCTAACATGGAAATGGAAATGACCGAGGCATCGATAGAAGATTGGTCGTTGGCAACCTACGGTTCTAAAAAGGAAACGGATGCCAATTACAAAAAAATACTCTCAGAAATGTTAACACCACAATCAGCAAGAGTAGTAAATGTAGGTGTTGCATCACACAATATTTTTGATATTTCTTTCGCACTCCATTTGGTCAAAGAGAATCAACTAGAGGACTGTGTAGATTTTGAAATGTTAGAGGGAATGGCTAATCAATTGGTAGACAATTTACTTGCTGAAAAAGTACGCTTATTGCTTTACACACCTACCGTAAAAGAAAATCAATACAATGCCGCTATTGCTTATTTGGTAAGAAGATTGGACGAAGGAACTCAAAAAGGAAACTTTTTAAAAGAAGGTTATGATTTGACTTTTGGCTCTCAGAAATGGGATCATTTGAAAGAAGAATTTTTAAGATCTATCAATTTGATGGAAACATTAAAAACAACTCCTAATAGAATTCAAGATAGAAACACTGAGATTCCTGAACTTATGAAAGGTTTTCATAACGTACCCAATACGGATTGGAATTTACCTCAGAATATTACTTGGGCTCAACAAATAAAATCTAACTGGGAAAATCCTGAAAATATTATAGGAACTACCATTCCTGTCGTGGGTGATTTGGATGACAATGAGAGATACACTATAAAAATCAACAACTGGTCTGGAACACCACCATGGAGTTATGAAATGTCTATCAAGGAAGATTATCAAAAAGCTATTGACACTGTTAGCGAATGGCAAGAGTTTGATACAGAAAAAAGAGCACATCTCCTAAAAAAAGCAGCTATTGAAATTGAAAAAAACAGGGCTGATTTGATTGGAGTTGCAGTAGCTGAATTAGGAAAAAACATAAAAGAAGTTGATGTAGAAGTTTCTGAAGCTATTGATTTTGCAAACTTTTACGCAGAGAGCAGTCTGGAAATTGCAAAAGAATTTACCTCTATAGATACAGGAATAAATTTGATTTTATCTCCATGGAATTTCCCTATTGCCATTCCCATTGGTGGAGTATTGGCATCGTTAGCTGCTGGTAAAAAAGTGATTTTAAAACCTTCTACCAATGCATCTGCCTGTGCTTATTTGACATGTAAGTGTCTATGGGAAGCAGGTATTCCGAAAAGCGCATTGTACTTTTTACCCTGTGAAGAAAGTATTCTAGATGATTTTTTAAGTACTGGAAATGTTTTTGATGCCGTAATTCTAACTGGAGGAACTGAAACGGCTCATTTTTTACTAGAAAGAAATCCACAATTGAACTTGTACGCTGAAACAGGTGGAAAAAACAACACAATTGTAACTAGTTTGGCAGACAAAGAACAAGCGGCTGTTAACATTGTACAGTCAGCTTTTGGAAATGCAGGTCAAAAATGTTCTGCTACTTCTTTATTAATTTTAACTGAAGATGTTTACAATGACAAAGAATTCAAAGCATTATTAAAAGATGCCACTCTTAGTAAATTGTTTGGAAATCCTTGGGACTTTTCTACAGAAATTGGCCCACTTGCTGTGCCTATTTCCGAAAAGCTAAAACATGTTATTCAAAATACTCCTGACAATCAATGGCTGGTAAAACCTAGGTTGAACGGAAACCACATGCTGTCTCCTGGAATTATTTGGGATGTTACCACAGAAGATTACTCCTATCAGAACGAATTGTTTGGCCCTATTGTATCTGTTTTAAAAGCAGATAATTTAGAAAATGCTGTAGAAATAGCCAACAATGTTGCTTATGGATTAACGGCTGGTTTAGAATCTTTGGATGAGAATGAAATTGAATATTGGAACGAACATATTGAAGCAGGAAATAAATATGTAAACCGATCTACTACAGGAGCTATTGTACAAAGACAACCGTTTGGAGGAATTAAAGCTTCTTGTTTTGGTTTTGGAATGAAAGCTGGAGGAATTAATTATGTACTTCAATTTACCAATATCAAATCTAAAACTACAGATTGGAAAGAAGATTATCAAAAATGGTACGATCTTTTATTTAGCAAAAAAATAGATTACGTAAACTTACGTGGACAATATAATATTTGTAGCTACAACACGTACAAAGAAATTCTTTTGTTATACGATGTACATACGCCACAGAAACACATTGACAAAGTAGAGTACATTGCTGAGTTTTTAAACATTCCATTGATAAAAGATACTTGTGGAAATGCTTTAAAACACCATCCAAAAGATTTTACCTGTGTGAGAGCTTTGGGAGTTTTGTCTGATCACTTTTTAATTAGATGTCACCAACACGCAATTCCGGTATACAATCAAGAACCTAGAAATAGTGGACGTATTGAGTTGCTAAATTACTTGATAGAGCAAAGTTACTCACACAATTACCATCGATACGGAAATTTAATGGGGGTGGAATACAATGCTACAGAAAAACCTAAATTTTATTAAGTTATATTTGAACATGAAACTATGGGTATTGTTCTTATTTGGTTATTTAAGTTGCTTTTGTCAAACAACATTGGTCAAAAATGCCGACAATTTTATTGGTGTCGATTTTTTTGAAAATTATTATTACATACAAAATGGTGTTTTACACAAAAGCAACTTAGAAAATCAATATCAAAATATAGAATACGGAATTCCCGATGGCGTTGATATTAGCAATCCATTACAAATCTTAGTTTTTTACAAACTATTTAACAGAGTTATTGTTTTAGACAACCGACTTAATTCTATTTACAGTTTTAAAACTCCATTTGGCACCAATTGTATTGCCAATGCTGGAAAAGATAAAATTTGGCTGTATAACAATACAAATACATCTTTGACTATTTATAATTACAGAACCCAAAAAATGGAAGTTAGCTCACTACCTACAGTAAAAGATGTACAACAACTCAAAGGAAATTTAAATCAAGCTTGGATTTTAGATCAAAATGGAATTTTAAGCACTTACAATTATTTGGCTAGAAATACACATCGAAAAAACACAGTAAATACATTGTTGCCTATTTCACTGTCTTCTGCTTATCATATTCAAGACTCACAACTTTGGAAACAAGAAAATCCAATTCTTAAAATACCACAATCTATACACTCTTTTGAAGTTGTTAATAAACAATGTTATTATTTTAACGGGAAACAAATCTATCGCCTTTCTATTCCTAAAAATTGACTATTTTTACGCTCTAAATACAGCACTTATGCACATAGCTATTGCGGGTAATATTGGAGCAGGAAAAACCACCTTAACCAAGCTTTTGGCAAAACACTACAAGTGGGATGCTCATTTTGAAAGTGTAGAAGACAACCCATATCTAGATGATTTTTACAATGAAATGGAACGTTGGTCTTTCAACCTACAAGTTTATTTTTTAAACAGTCGTTTTGAACAAATTTTAAAGATTCAACAAAGTGGTAAAAATATCATTCAGGATAGAACCATTTACGAAGATGCTAAAATATTTGCTCCCAACTTACATGCCATGGGACTCTTAACCAACAGAGACTTTACCAATTATAACAAATTGTTTGAGTTGATGGAAAACTTAGTTACCCCTCCCGATTTGTTAATTTATTTAAGAGCCGATATCAAAACTTTGGTAGGACAAATTCACAAACGAGGTAGAGAGTACGAAAGTACCATTAACATTGATTATTTAAGTAGGTTGAACGAGCGTTACGAAGCATGGATTACCAACTACGACAACGGAAAAAAACTTATCATAGAAGTTGACGACCTAGATTACGTGAGCAACCCTGAAGATTTGGGAAAAGTGATTGATAAAATTGATGCACAAATTCACGGTTTATTTTAAAAAAGTCTTTATAAGAGATAAAAATCCATCTATTAAATAAATGATAGATGGATTTTTTAGTTTAGGGGTAAAAAGTTAAATACTATTTGTTTTCTAAAAAAGAAACAAGACATTGTAAAATCTTAATGGGCCACCAAATTATCTAGCAGCCCATGTAAGAAAAACTAATAAAACTCAATTCTACATAAAATTAAAAAACATATTTTTTGATTAGTATTTCCATCTAACAAAAGCTTCCATAGCCGCATAAGTAGCCAAACCTAATTTTTGATACAACTTGGCTGTTTCACTATTTCTATCTTCAGCTCTTTGCCAGAATTCTCTACTATCTGTTCCTTGAAAAACCACTCCATCTTTTTGAGATTGATGTTTAAAAATTCCATATCTCTTTTCTAATACCTGATTAGGACTCATTGGTACTGCCATTTCAATTTCATCCACTCCCCACTCTTGCCAAGCTCCTCTGTACAACCACAACCAACAATCATCCATAAAATCTTTTGATTTTAATCTTTTCATCGATTCAAAAATAGCATCCAAACAAACTTTATGCGTTCCGTGTGGATCTGCCAAATCACCTGCTGCATAGACCTGATGAGGTTTTATTTCTTCTATCAAGTTCATGGTTAGCTGAATATCCGCTTCTCCAATTGGATTTTTTTGAATGGTTCCTGTTTCGTAAAAAGGTAAATTCATAAAATGAATTTGGTGATTTTCCAATCCTACAAAGTGACTTGTAGCACGAGCCTCTCCTTTTCTAATAATTCCTTTGATATATCTAACCTCAGGAATATCCACTTCGCTATTCTTTTTATCTTTTAGAAACAATTTTGCTTTTCTATAAATAGCATCTGCTTCTTTGTTTTCAATTCCAAATTGATCGTTATAATCTGTTACAAAATTTGCAAAACGCAAAGCCTCATCATCAGCTACTGCAATATTTCCAGATGTTTGGTAAGCCACATGCACATCATGTCCTTGTTCTACCAACCTCTTAAAAGTACCTCCCATACTAATGATATCATCATCTGGGTGAGGGCTAAAAATCAACACTCTTTTTCTTGCAGGCTCTGCTCTTTCTGGCCTTCTGCTATCATCTGCATTCGGTTTTCCTCCTGGCCATCCTGTAATTGTATTCTGTAAATTGTTGAATATTTTAATATTGATATCGTATGAGTTTCCATACTCAGCTAACAAATCGCTCATTCCATTTTCTATGTAATCAGCATCTGTTAACATTAAAATCGGTTTCTCCAATTCTAAAGCCAAACCAACAATAGCTTTCTTAGTCAATTGCTCGTTCCACTCTACTTTTTCTACCAACCATGGAGTTTTAACCCGAGTCAATTTAGAAGAAGCCTCTCTATCAACTACAAAACTGACATTATTATGTTCTTGTAAATATGAAGCTGGAACTTGAGTTGTTTCCATCCCTTCAACAGCCTTGCTAATAATATCTGATTTTCCTTCACCCCAAGCTAAAAGAATCACTTCTTTTGCTTCCATTATTTTTTTAATACCTAAGGTAATAGCAGTTTTGGGTGTGTTGCTCAATCCTCCAAAATCTTTACTTGCTGCTGTACGAGTAGAATGATCTAAAGCCACCAATCTAGTTTTTGAGTTCTGTAAAGATCCTGATTCATTAAAACCAATATGACCATTTACACCAATACCCAACAATTGCAAATCAATTCCACCTAATTTTTCAATTTCAGCTTCGTATGCAGTACAATATTCTTGTAATTTATCTTTATCTAAAGAACCATCAGGTATGTGACAATTGTTTACATCAATATCTATATGATTAAATAATGCCTCTTTCATAAAACGTCTGTAACTGTTAACAGCGTTCTCATCCATAGGATAATATTCATCTAAATTAAAACTAACCACATTCTTAAAGCTCAACCCATCGTCCTGATGCATTTTAACCAACTCTGCATACACCCCTTTTGGTGAAGAGCCCGTTGCTAATCCTAAAACACATGTTTCTCCTTTAGCTTGTTTCTCCTTAATTAAATCAGCTATTCTTTGTGCAACAGCTATAGAACCTTTTTTTGCGTTTTCAAAAATATTTGTATTGATATTTTCAAACCTACGTTCAAAATCAGTTGCTTTATCTATACTACTTTTTATCATTTTACTATTTTTTTTAATTTTCAAATCTATTTTTTTAACCAATTTTTACATTTGTGACCCCACAGGGCAAAAAACAATATAACTACATAACAAGGAATCAGAATCCAATAACTACTTGTTGCAGCTTTGGCTGTGGCCTCTACTTGATTCATTCCTTCATTTATCAAGGTCAGTTTATTTGCGTCTACCATTCTTCCGTACAATGGTGGAATAATAGCTCCTCCCGAAATGGCCATAACTAATAATGCCGATGCTGTTTTGGTAAACTTACCTAAGCCCTTAAGTGTTAAAGGCCATATAGCTGGCCATACCAATGCATTTGATATTCCTAAAGCAGCTACAAACAGAACTGAAGTAAAACCTGTTGTATTTAAGATTAACAAACTAAAAACAATTCCTAAACCTGCACTTGTTTTTAAAGCCGTATTCTGACTGATGTATTTTGGAATTAAGACAGCTCCTAATCCATATGTTAATACCATAAAAAGCAGAGTTAATGTGGTAAAGAATTTTGCTTTGGCTGCGGAAAACCCTAGAGAAATTCCATAAGCAATAATGGTATCTCCTGCTATTACCTCTGCCCCTACATATACAAACAATGCCAAGACTCCTAACCATAAATGTGGAAACTGAAAAATACTTGTTTTGGTTGTTTTTTCTGAACTATTTTCTTCTTCTGATGGTGCTTCTACATTTGGTAAAGGTGCCTTTCTAATTAAAACAGCAAAAATTACCAACACCACAGCCATTACTATATAAGGTACTACTACGCTACCCGCCATGGTAGATAATAAAGTTTCTTTTTCTGATGCGGATACAGATGCTAATTTTTCATTTACATCATCAATTCCAGACAACAATAAAGCTCCAAAAACAATAGATCCTACAGCTCCTGCAACTTTGTTACATATTCCCATAATAGCAATACGTTTTGCAGCACTTTCAATAGGCCCTAAAATGGTAATATATGGATTTGCAGCTGTTTGCAACAATGTCATTCCTGCTCCTTGTAAAAAAATAGCCAATAAAAAGACCCAGTAAGTTCTTGCCTCAGCTGCTGGTATAAAAACCAAAGCTCCAATAGCCATAATAAACAAACCCAAAGAAATTCCTTTTTTATAACCTATTTTACCCAATACGTAAGACGAAGGCAAAGCCATTACTACAAATGAAATATAAGATGCTGTGGCAACCAAATAAGATTCCGATTCTGACAATTCATTGATTGTTTTCATAAAAGGGATCAATGCTCCATTAATCCAAGTCACAAAACCAAAAATGGAAAACAACCCTGCTATAATTGCAATAGGCACAAGGTTATTTTTTTGTTTACTTTCTGTTGATGACATATTTTTTTTAGTGTTTTGGGTTTATATAATAATTTTATAAAATGTTCTTAGGCTTACCAACAGAACAGGTTTAAATAAATCTCATTTTTCAGTTGCTATACAAAACATTTATTTTCTATTAGAAAATTCTCATGTATCTGACTAGAAAAAGAATCAATCAATTTGAATTGATTTTTAGCTCTTATCAAATTATGTTCTCTATAAGCTACCTTGTAACAAACATCATTATTTAAATAATCTGTTAAGAACCTTAATCCAGTTATAAACATGATTGTTTTGGCAGACAAAGGCAAATATTTAATTTCTAGTGATGTTAAATAACCTCTCAACTGCTTCAGAAAATTTTCTTTATATGTTTTGTATGCTTTCATATCAAACTCAACCTTAGACAAATCTTTTTCATCTTCTGCCGCAGTATTACAAATAGTCCTCACAGCATTTCCAAAATCATTATAAACAATACCCGACAGTAATTTATCTGTGTAAATAAAATTCAAGGGTAAATCTCCTTTCTCTTTCATGTCTTGAAGAACGTGCATTTCATCTTTTAACTCCGCTATTTTAGCAATGCAGGCTTTTGCTTTGACAATTTTTTTTTCCTTGGCCGTATCTATCACTTTAGTAAATTCATCGTAATATTTAGATACATCATAAAAATTTGGAATAACATTCGTTGGTTTCGAAACATCAAAAGCACTTGTTACGTTTGACAAACCATCTTGGGGTTCTTGCTCAGGTTTACGTTTGTACTTTTTAAATATTTTTACAACATGTGATGTCTTATCTAGTACCATGGGGCTATAGTTCTATTTTTATATTTTACGTTTTTCATCTCTCCACTACATTTTTTCGTTTTAAATAAAACAAATAATAGTATGTAAAAAACGAACACTCAACTCAAAAAACACAATAAAAATCTGCAAATCAATGCACTAAAAAACAAAGTGTATTTTTCATATGGCTAAAATATAGAATGAAAATGATATAAAAAAGAAAAAACACAAAAAATGTGCTCGAACACATACCTCAGTGTTGTCGAGCACACAATATAATGTGCTCGAACACTAATTAAAATTGTTATCGAGAACAAGTAAATGTTAAAAAAATGTTTTTTTGCTATATTTACAGAATGAAAAAAAAATATACCATAAAGGATATTGCAGAACTTGCTGGGGTTTCTAAAGGAACAGTTGATCGTGTTATTCACAAAAGAGGTAAAGTTTCAGAAAAAGCTTTTGCTGATGTAAGTAGAATACTTGCTGAGATTGACTACAAACCTAACTTAATTGCTAGAAACCTAAAAAACAACAAGATATATACTTTATGTGTGTTAATTCCTGACTACAATCTTGATCAATATTGGCTCTCTTGTAAAGAAGGAATCAAGTCAGTAAAACAAGAATACGCTTCTTTTGATATTGTTATCAAAACATTATTATATCACTCCAAAGATGTAGATTCTTTTTTACAAAAAAGTAACGAAGTACTAGATCTAAAGCCAGATGGTGTGTTAATGGTACCGTCTTTTCAAAAGGAATCCGATACTATAATCAATCTATTTGCCAATCAGAATATTGTGGTGAGCATCTTTAACAACAACATTACAAATGATAAAATATTTAATTTTGTAGGACAAGATCTTATCAAGAGTGGAAGAATTGCAGCTAAATTATTTGATTTGATTTTAGGAGAGGGAAAAATAGCTGTTCTATATATAGGTGCCAATTATAAAAATGCAACCTATTTTCATGAAAAAGAAAAAGGATTTAGAGCCTATATCAAAAGTACTCAAACAAAAATAAGCTCGACAACTTTAACTTTTTCAACAGAAAATTTAGAATCAGAATTTCTATCTTTTTTAAAGAACAATCCAGACATAAAAGGGTTATTTGTAACAAATTCAAAAACATATATGGTTGCAGAGTTACTTGAAAAACACCATATAAAAAACCTAAAATTGATTGGTTATGATTTGTTAGATAAGAACATAACTCACTTAAAGAACAATACGATTCAATTTTTAATTCATCAAAATGCAAAACATCAAATCTATTTAGGATTGACAAATCTTATAGAACACTTTATGTTTAGTAAAACCACACCTAAAAACAATTTGTTACCTATCAACATTATAAATTCAGAAAACTTAAGTTCTTATACTCAAAAAGAAATTAGTTATTCATAAACCGTTGTATAAAACAAAAAATCTCAACTTAAATTTAAGTTGAGATTTTTCAATTCTTTAATAAATCTAGTTACAACACAGGTATAATTTGTTTTTTTCTAGAAACAATTCCTGGCAACACAACCAAATCAGAAGTAACAGTTGCATTGAACTTAGACTCTGCCACTTGTTTAACCATATCATTAGAGACAAACAAAGTAGCTTCTTCTTTTAGAATATCTACTACAAATAACAAAACTGCATCTAATCCTTCTTTTATTTTCACATCTTCTATCTTAGATAAAATAGAATCTTTTCTATCTAAAACAATGTTTGGAGCTGTAGTTTCTAATACAGAAACACGGTATTTATTTCCGCTAGCTTCGTATTTTTTACTATCCATTTTGATCAATTCTTCATCAGAAAAAGCAGAAATATCAGATTTAGCCTCAAACATTTTGGTAGCATATTCATTGATATCTATTTCCAATTTGTGAGCTAAATGCTGAGCCATTGCTTTATCATCTTCTGTTGTTGTAGGACTACGGAATTCCAAGGTGTCTGAAATAATACAAGACAGCATTAGTCCTGCAATTTCATTTGGCAAATCAGAAACCTCATCTACCCCCATCATCAAATACATAACAGATGCTGTAGAAGCCAATGGTTTGATGGTAATATCTATAGGACCTGCTGTTTCTAAACCGCCTACCAACTTATGATGATCAATAATTTGAACAATTCCGGTTTCGTTGATATTCTCAAACAATTCTTCTGGATTGTTTGTATCCACAATTACTACTTCATCTTCAGCAGACACACTAACCAACACTTCAGGAACATCAAAACCCCAATGCTTTAATACATACAAAGCTTCTGTATTAGGAGTTCCTAACACGTAAGGTGTTGACTCTATTCCTTGCTGACTTAAATACCAAGCCCATACAATCGCTGATGCTGTTGCATCCGTATCCGGAGATCTGTGTCCAAAAATTTTTAACGCCATATTTTCTTAATTATATATTACTTTTTAACTTAATAAATTAAAAGCTAAACCCAAAAGAACCTTTAACCCCAAAGTTATTTGCTCCTTGGTGGTCTAAATAATTTCCTCTCCAAAAAAGGTCTAACCTAAAAACTTTAAAAATATTATCTATTCCCGCATTGTACTCATAATAAACATTACTAGGTGCAATGGTTTCTCCTCTGTAATCATCAAAGGCTAAAGACTCAAACGCTGGTAAATTGGTATCTATATTAGATTGAGAAATGGTTCCGTATACTCCTTTTACCCCAATAACTTCTCGTAAATTCAATTTTCTTAAAAAAGGTATTTTTCCAAACAAACGTCCATTAAAATTGTGTTCAAAGTGCATAGATGCATAAGAATCTGTAATAAACTCATAATAATTTAACAATCCAAAAGTATTCTGAATATTGAAAAAAGATTGGTTACCAGGAACTACATTTAACAAGCCTATAGACACATCTCCAAATGTTTTACCAACCTCTATAACAGATGTTGTTCTCCCTAACAGACCTAAATAAAATGGCTGTTTGTAATACAATTGAAATTTATGATAGTTGAAATCACTTTCTAAGAAATCGCCCACACCATGACCATAACTAAAATAAACAACAGGAAAATTATCATTTACTTCTTTACGCTCTACCCCGTTTCCGAACAATTTTCTTTTGGGAGTGTATTTTATTGATACTCCTACTTCTATTTGTTTGGTGTCTGATTGTATATTACCCAAATCATCTAAATAAGCCATGCTAAAAGCTTGAGATGCAGATTTTAAGTTTCGATGGACAAAACTCAATTGAAAATTGATATTATCAACTGGTTCTGCGCTAACATACATATTGGTTAGTTGAATATCTGTCAATAGATTTGAAGAGCCACTAGAGAACAATCCTGAAGTAGCAAAACTTCTTCCCAACACATCATTACTAACAGTTAAACCTGCTGCTGTCTGCTCTACATCATCTCTTCTTCCTATTCCAAAAATCAACCTTTTTTGTTTGTCAAACATATATTTGTAAGAAACTCCATATTTTACTCTATGGTCTTTAAAACCATAGGCGGTATACCCTTGTAATCTCCAAATATCATTTATTCCAAAATAAGTTCTACCTCCTACTCGTACTCGTACTCCTTCAACATCATTAAAATCAAATGTAGAAAATACAGGACCATAATCAAAGTTGTTCATTTCTACATAACCCGTTGCTAAAATTACTCCTAAATTGTAAATTCTTTTGAATTTAGGAACGGTTTTTAGCGTGTCTAACATGCTATAAATTCCTTTTTCATTTTTGTCCAATTTCTCCAATCGATGAGCGTTCCAATACGCATCCTCGGCATTGTAAATACTATCGGCAAAAACATCTGTTTTGGTTTTGTAGAATTCTTCTTTTTTGGTTTTATTAAAAGTATAATTGTCGTAGAAAGTAGTTCTTTTTCCAAAAACGCCCATAGAAGATTTTTTCTTACGCAAACTAAAGTCAGCCAACATATAGTCTCGTTCTGGCAAAATGGTAGAATCATTCAACACACTAAATTTCTGCTCTAAATACACCTCTTTTACCCAGTTAAGATTGGCACTTTTAGACACTTGCATGTTGATATCTTTAACAGCAAATGTGGTATCTGCAATCCACATATCTCCTTTAAAGGTCAATTCATTTTTACGGATTGGATAATACACTATATTGTAACACCATTTTCCTCCAACATTGGCACTATCTGCTAACACATAATTATAAGTATTTACTCCTGCTTTCCCTACAGGACTAGCAAAACTTTTTCCAAATAAGCGAATGTAATCGTCATAAACATCATAATCTACATAGAGATCTTTAATGTAAGTTGTGACCCCTGCACCCGCACCAATTCCTGAATTCTTATTTGCTTCTAAATCTTGTCGAACAAGTTCACTTTTGTCTTTGTTTTTTCCGTACACATTATATATCGATTCGTTTATGTATACTGGTAAGAAATTTTTTCCTGTAACTCTAGAAGTATCTATTTCATTAAAAACAAATTCCAATCCTTTAAAAACCTTTTGTTCTGTAAAAGTGGAATCTATATTATTCAGATCAAACTGTATTTTTTCATACTTCTGATATTCGTAAGAATCAAACATCCGAAGTCCGTTACTCCGTTTTTTTGCCCATACTTTTTTTAGCAACGCAATGGCTGGGTTTCCTTTTTTTTCTACACGACCTTTATAAATTACAACAGTCTGTAATTGGTTTGCACTTTCTTTTAGTACAACTTTAAATGTTTGATCTTGTTTCTCAATAGGCAAAGTTACCTTATCAAATCCTACAAAACTGACCTGTATTTTTCTGTATGTTTTTGGAGAATATAAGTAAAAATCTCCGTTTTCATCAGTGATAGTACCTTCTGTAGATTGTTCAAAAACAACACTAGCAAATGGTAAAGGTTCTCCCTCTACATCTACTACAATTCCCTTTACTTTTGTTTGTCCTAAAACAACAAATGAGAGTAACAGATTAATTATAAATAGATAGTGTTTAAGCATAGTTAGTATAAAAAAATTCCCTTCTCAAAAGTAAGAAAGGAATTTATAAAACTTTATGTTCTTTAGCAGATTACTTCACGTATAATGTTGCCTTAACAGCATCAATTACATCTTGTGCATTTGGCAACCATTCTTCCATTAAAACTGGGGAATATGCTGCTGGTGTATCTGCAGTATTGATTCTTTGTATTGGAGCATCTAAGTAATCAAATGCTTGCTCTTGTACTCTATATGCAATTTCAGTAGCTACAGAACCAAATGGCCATGCTTCTTCTAAAATTACCAAACGATTTGTTTTCTTAACAGACTCCAAAATAGCATCAGTATCCATTGGACGAACTGTACGTAAATCTATAACTTCAACTGAAATTCCTTCTTTTTCCAAAGCATCTGCAGCTTTATAAGCTTCTTTGATGATTTTCCCAAAAGAAACAACAGTTACATCTGTACCTTTTCTTTTGATATCTGCAACTCCTAATGGAATGATGTATTCACCTTCTGGTACTTCACCTTTATCACCATACATTTGCTCAGATTCCATAAAAATAACAGGATCGTTATCTCTAATTGCTGCTTTTAACAATCCTTTTGCATCATAAGGATTAGATGGTACTACAACTTTTAAACCTGGAGTGTTTGCAAACCAGTTTTCAAAAGCTTGTGAGTGTGTAGCCCCTAATTGTCCTGCAGAAGCAGTAGGCCCTCTAAATACAATTGGACAAGGAAATTGTCCTCCTGACATTTGTCTGATCTTAGCTGCATTGTTGATAATTTGATCAATTCCAACTAACGCAAAGTTAAATGTCATGTACTCTACAATTGGTCTGTTTCCTGTCATGGTAGATCCTACAGCAATTCCTCCAAAACCTAATTCCGCAATTGGAGCATCAATGATACGTTTTTCACCGAATTCATCTAACATTCCTTTTGAAGCTTTGTAAGCACCATTGTATTCAGCAACTTCTTCTCCAATTAAATAAATGCTTTCATCCAAACGCATTTCTTCGCTCATTGCTTCGCAAATTGCTTCTCTAAATTGTATCGTTTTCATGTGTTTTATTTTAACTAAACCTTCACAAAAATAACAAAAACCCCTCCATTTTTTCCAATATTAAAATAAAATATTCACAAAATTTAATTTACTTTAGCTTCTACTTATTTTATAAACACACAGAAACAGATAAACTTCTCAATATGAAAATATTAGTTTGTATAAGTCACGTACCTGACACCACTTCTAAAATCAATTTCAACAACGATTCGACGGAATTTGACACCAACGGGGTGCAATTCGTCATCAATCCGTATGATGAGTTTGCTTTGACAAGAGCTATTTGGTTTCAAGAAAAACAAGGTGCAAAAGTAACTGTCGTAAATGTGGGAGATGCCACAACAGAACCTACCCTAAGAAAAGCTTTGGCTATTGGTGCCGATGAAGCAATAAGAATAGATGCAACTCCAAAAGATGGCTTTTTCGTAGCTCAACAATTGGCTGAAATCTGTAAAAATGGAGCTTATGATTTGATCCTTACCGGAAAAGAATCTATTGATTATAACGGAGGAATGGTACCGGGTTTACTAGCTTCTTTTTTAGATATTGACTACATTAATGCTTGCGTAGGTATAGAAGTTGAAGCAAATAACGCTACATTGTACAGAGAAATTGACGGAGGAACAGAACAACTGAAAGCAACATTACCTTTAGTGGTTGCGGGTCAGAAAGGACTGGTTGAAGAAAAGGATTTAAAAATTCCTAACATGAGAGGAATTATGATGGCTCGTAAAAAACCATTAAATGTAGTTTCTGCAACAGATGCCATAGCAACAACCAACATCAACAGTTTTGAAAAACCTGCTGAAAAAGGAGCTTGTAAAATGATTGACGCTAATAATGTAGATGAGTTGATCAACTTATTACACAACGAAGCGAAAGTAATTTAAAAACTTATGCTCTTTATAAATTTAAGAGCTATTAAAAACGTATTTCTATGTCAGTATTAGTATTCGCCGACGCAAGTGATGGAATTTATAAAAAAGCAGCTTTAGAAGCGGTATCTTATGCCAAAGCAGTTGCTGATCAAATTGATAGTGAATTGGTTGCCGTAACCGTAAACGCAAATCAACCAGAAGAGTTGAAAACGTATGGTGCTAACAAAATAGTTGCTATTAAAAATAAAGATTTAAAATCTTTCAACGCTAAATTTTATACTCATAGTATTGTTGAAGTTGCACAAGCCAACAACAGCACTGTGATTATCATCAGTAACAATTCTAACGGAAATTATGTAGCACCGCTAGTTGCAGCACAGTTAAAAGCAGGATATGCATCTAACGTTGTAAGTACTCCTAGCAGCACGCAACCTTTTACCGTAAAAAGAAAAACTTTTTCTGGTAAAGCTTTTGGAAACACCGAAATTACTTCTGAAACAAAAATAATAGGATTGGCTAAGAATTCTTTTGGCCTTGTTGAAAACAATACAGAAGCAACAATAGAAGAATTTATCCCTACAGGTAGTTCTTCAACTATAGTTTCGGAATCCATTGAAAAAAACTCAGGAAAAATTGCCATTGCAGATGCAGACATCGTGGTATCTGGAGGTAGAGGATTGAAAGAAGCTAGCAACTTTAAAATGATTGAAGACTTAGCAGATGTTTTAGGTGCAGCTACAGCTTGTTCTAAACCTGTATCTGATATGGGATGGAGACCTCATGCAGAACATGTTGGGCAAACAGGAAAACCAGTTGCTGCTAACTTGTACATTGCTGTTGCTATTTCTGGAGCTATACAACACCTAGCGGGTGTAAATGCTTCTAAAACCAAAGTGGTCATCAATACAGATCCAGAAGCACCTTTTTTTAAGGCAGCAGATTATGGTATTGTAGGAGATGCTTTTGAAGTAGTTCCTGAATTGATAGAAAAATTAAAGGCATTTAAAGCTGAGAATGCTTAAACCCGAAAATTGAAAGAATGAGTTTAGTACAATTAGACATTCGTGGCATTTCCTATAGCCAAACACAAACAGGAGCTTACGCATTGGTTCTGAATGAAATTGACGGGGACAGAACACTTCCTATAGTCATTGGAGCTTTTGAAGCACAATCCATTGCGATAGCCTTAGAAAGTGAAATCATTCCTCCAAGACCGCTAACTCATGATTTATTCAAAACATTTGCAGAATCTTATAGTGTAAATATCAAACAAGTGATTATTCACAAGTTGATTGACGGTGTTTTTTACTCTAGCATGGTTTGCGAAAAAGAAGGTGAAGAAAAAGTATTTGATGCCCGAACTTCTGATGCCATTGCACTTGCAATTCGTTTCAATGCTCCCATTTATACATATCAAAATATCTTAGAAAAAGCAGGAATCATTTTAAAGCAAGAAGATTTTATAGACGACCTAGAAGATGACGATGATATTGAAGAAAAAGAAAGTGAGCTTTCAGAATTGTTTGAGTCCTCTAACTCTTCTGAGAATGTAACAAATAAGTATCAGAAATACTCTACTGTAGAATTAGAGCAAAAATTAACGAGTGCTATTGAAAAAGAAGATTACGAAACCGCAGCTCACATTAGAGATGAACTCAACAAAAGATAATCTTCCAACAACTCTTTATAAAAATAGAAAAAAGTCGAGACCCTAAATCTTGACTTTTTTTCTATTTTTACAAAAGCTATTTACCCTTAGAATATGAAGCAATATTTAGATTTTATCAAACACATAAAAGAGAACGGAATTCAAAAAGGAGACCGTACAGGAACGGGTACCAAGAGTGTTTTTGGTTATCAGATGAGATTTGATTTGTCCGAAGGTTTTCCAATGGTTACTACCAAAAAATTACATTTAAAATCTATCATTCATGAATTACTCTGGTTCCTAAAAGGTGACACCAACATCAATTATCTAAAAGAGAATGGAGTAAAAATATGGGATGCATGGGCCGATGAAAATGGAAATTTAGGTCCTGTTTATGGGCAACAATGGAGAAATTATAACGACGAAGGAATTGATCAAATTCAAGAAGTTATTGAAACCATAAAAACCAACCCTAATAGCAGACGCATGCTGATTTCTGCGTGGAATCCTTGCGTTTTGCCAGACACTTCTGTCTCATTTTCAGAAAATGTAGCCAACAACAAAGCAGCTTTGCCTCCTTGTCATGCTTTTTTTCAGTTTTATGTTGCCGATGGAAAATTATCTTGCCAATTATACCAGCGTAGTGCAGATGCTTTTTTAGGAGTTCCTTTTAACATTGCTTCTTATGCTTTATTGGTGTTAATGATTGCCCAAGTTACCAACTTAAAACCTGGTGATTTTGTACATACTTTTGGAGATGCACATATTTACAACAATCATTTTGAACAAATTGATTTACAACTAAGTAGAAACCCAAAACCTTTACCAAAAATGGTATTGAATCCAGAAATAAAAAGTATTTTTGACTTCAAATTCGAAGATTTTACTTTGACAAACTATGAACCTCATCCTCTTATCAAAGGACAAGTTTCTGTTTAGAAATAATCATCAACCAACAACAACCATAAAAGCATTGCTTTTCTAATAAATTTATCATTATAGATTCTTTTTACAAATACAGCACCGTGATAAAAAGTAGTTTCAAAATAATTATTCTAGTTCTGCTTATTGCTTCCTGTAAAGGAAAACAAGAGATGGTTGCTTCTACTCAAGAAACAACTACTACAGAAGAAACTGAGACTTCAGATTATATAAATGACAGCATTTCAAAAGCAGTGTTATCAGCACCTGTATTCACCAATGATAGTATTGCCAAGTATTACAAATACGAATCTTTGATCTTAAAAACCAACGAAAACTTTACAAGTTTAAGCAACAACATTACAGCCCATTTTAAAAAATACATTACGCCAAAAAAATTAGAGAATATTGAATTTTTAGATCCTAAAAAAAACATTTACATTGAATTTACATTAAATCGTAATAAAGAACCAATCAATGTAATGACCAATGCTTCTGATGAAAAATTAGACAAAAAATTAAAAAAGACATTTGCAAAACTTGATTTCAACAACGTAACAATTGTAGACTTTAATCCTTTGTGCAAATACACATTAATTGTAATTCAACAACAAAACAAAAGGCCTATTGTAAAATGTAATGTAACAGCTATTGGTTACGCACCTCCTATGTATAAAAAATGTGAAGAAGAGTTTAATTATTACAACTTAAACGCATGTAATTATTTATTCATTTCTGAATACCTATACAACAATGTAGACCTTAGTCTGGTTACTGCTCAAGATATTGATGACTTTCATAGAATTTATCCAAAATTCATAGTTGACAAAGAAGGAAAAGTGATTGCAGCAAAAATTGAATCTGAAAACAAACAACTTTTAGAATCTTATTATCAAACTATTTTAGACTTGCCTAAAGCTGATGTTCCTGCCAAACTGAATGGTGAAAATTTTTACTATGGATACAATTTCCCAACCAGTATTGTAAACTTGATTCGCAACAATGGTGGATTCAATCAATTTTATAGGTTCAAAAAACACACAGGAAAACCTATCAAAGAACTAATGAAAGACTATATCATTCTTTTGGACAAAGTCAAAAAAGACAAACAAATTCGTAAAGTTGGTTTCTAAACAATACTCAACTTATTTATTCGTTAAATTTCTTAAAAAACGTAGTATATTGCGTCCGATTAAAATTTAAGAATGACAACAATAATTGCTGCTGTAGGAGAAAACAACGAACTAGGAAAAGACAATGATTTAATTTGGCACTTACCTGCCGATTTAAAAAGGTTTAAAAAAGTTACTACAGGTCACCATATTATCATGGGACGTAACACATACGAATCTATTGGTAAACCTTTACCAAATAGAACTACTATTATTATTTCTCGCAACAACAACTACAAAGCAGATGGATGCATCATTACAGATTCTTTAGAAAAAGCTTTAGAAATTTCCAAAACTGATGACAATGCTTATGTAATTGGAGGTGCACAAATTTACAAAGAAGCCATTGAATTGGTAGATGTTTTGGACTTGTGCGAAATTCATAGAACTTTTAACGCAGACACTTTTTTTCCTGAAATTGACAAAACTATTTGGAAAGAAATTAAAAGAGAAAGCTTTTCTGCTGACAAAGAAAACGAATACGATTTTAGTTTTGTAAAATACAAAAGAAGATAAACACACACTTAATAGAAAAGTTAAAATGTCTTAAATTTCAACTTTTCTAAACTCTAACTTCCATTACCTCTGTCATCTTGTCACCACATTTGGTTTGGTACTCTATTTGTTTAATAGTTAATCACAATATTTAAACAAATAACCAAAACATATTATTATGGCTAAAGGAAACATTAATGTATCGGTAGAGAATATCTTTCCATTAATTAAAAAGTTTTTATACTCTGACCACGAAATCTTTTTACGTGAGTTAATTTCTAATGGAACTGATGCAACGTTAAAGTTACAACACTTAATTACTATTGGAGAAGCAGAAGGTGTAGAATTAGGTGATGCAAAATTAGAAGTAAAGATTGATAAAGAAGGAAAGAAACTTCATATTATTGATCAAGGTTTGGGAATGACAGAAGATGAGGTTGAAAAATACATCAACCAAATTGCTTTTTCTGGTGCCGAAGAATTTATTGAAAAATACAAAGACAAAGTAGAAGATTCAGGAATTATTGGTCACTTTGGATTAGGATTTTATTCTGCTTTTATGGTAGCTAGCAAAGTAGAATTGATTACCAAATCTTACAAAGATGCTCCAGCTGTGAAATGGTCTTGTGATGGTTCTCCAAACTACGAATTAGAACAAGTAGAAAAGGCAGAAAGAGGAACCGAAATTATTTTACACATTGCAGATGATTCAACCGACTTTTTAGAAGAATCTAAAATTTCTGAATTGTTAACCAAATACAATCGTTTTAACCAAGTACCAATTAAATTTGGAACTAAAAAAATAAACGATCCTGACTTTGAGCCAAAAGTCATCAAAAAAGAAGATGGTACTGAGGAAAAAGAGCCTCATCAACAAATTGATGTAGACAATATCATTAACAACACTGCTCCGGCTTGGACTAAAAAGCCATCGGATTTAGAAGGTGATGATTACAAAAAATTTTACCGTGAGTTATACCCAGCTCAGTTTGAAGAGCCTTTGTTTAACATTCACTTAAATGTTGACTATCCTTTTAACTTAACAGGTATTTTATATTTCCCTAAGTTGTCTAAAAACATGGACATGCAAAAGGATAAAATCCAATTGTATCAAAACCAAGTTTTTGTAACAGACAATGTAGAAGGAATTGTTCCAGATTTCTTACAGATGTTGAAAGGGGTAATTGATTCTCCAGACATTCCATTAAACGTATCTCGTTCTTACTTACAAGCAGATGGTGCTGTTAAAAAGATTTCTGGTTACATCACTAAAAAAATTGCAGATAAATTAAGTTCTATCTACAAAAAAGACAGAGAAGCTTTTGAAGGTTACTGGGATGATATCAAGGTAATTATTGAGTACGGAATGTTGTCTGATGAGAAGTTCTTTGACAAAGCCAACAAATTTGCATTGTACCCAACTACAGACGGTGGTTACTTAACTATTGACGAAATTAAAGAGCAATTAAAAGATGCTCAGACTGACAAAGATGGTAAATTAGTTGTATTGTATGCTGCTAACAAACAAGCACAACACAGCTTTATTCAATCTGCAAATGACAAAGGATACAAAGTATTGTTGTTAGATTCTCCTATTGTTTCTCACTTAATTCAAAAACTAGAGCAAACCAACGAAAACGTAACGTTTGTACGTGTAGATGCAGATCATGTTGATAATTTAATTAAGAAAGACGACAACGTAATTTCTAAATTATCAGACGAAGAAAAAGACAAATTAAAGCCAATTATTGAAGGTGCTGTACCAAAAGAAAACTACACCGTTCAATTAGAAGCGATGGACTCTTCTTCATCTCCTTTTATTATTACGGTTCCAGAATTTATGCGTAGAATGAAAGAAATGAGTGCTACAGGTGGTGGTGGAATGTTTGGAATGGAAAACATGCCAGAAATGTACAACTTAGTAGTAAATACCAATAACCAATTGGTTTCTGAAATTTTAAATGCTCCTGAAGACAAACAGAAAGCCTTAATTTCTCAAGCTTTTGATTTGGCAAAATTATCACAAAACTTATTACACGGTGAAGATTTGACCAATTTCATCAAACGTAGTTATGAATTGATTAAATAAATCAAACTTACCAAATACAAAAGGGTGTCTAAATTTTTAGACACCCTTTTTTTATATATAAAAAAATTTTAGTTTTATAACATCCCCATTATTTCGGCAACTACAATGATTAATACTAATGCAAAAGGATAAACTGCTGCGTAAGCAATCTGTGGAGCATCACATTCTGTCATAGAATCTGATGCACTCAAACCAGGAGTAGAAGTCATTCCTCCGGTTAAAGCTCCCAAAATTGATAAAAAATTCAACTTCAACACAAACCTTCCCACTACTACTGTGGCTATCATAGGAACTAACGTAATAATAGCCCCATAAAGAAACAAAATAGGCCCATGAGTATTGATAGCAGATACCAAACTTTGTCCTGCATTAATTCCAACCGGAGTTAAAAACAATAATAGTCCAAATTGCCTTAGCACTTGATTTGCAGGCCCTGAAAAATTCCAAATAATCCCTGCTAATTTCCCTTTCCAACTTAAAAACAATGAAGCCAACAAAACACCACCTGTCAACCCTAACTTAAAATTAAAGCTCCCGAAAGGTATTGATATAAAACCAATTAAAATTCCTATTGCAATACCAAAAGCAACAGGTAGAAAACTAGTATCATTCACTTGTTTTATACTGTTCCCAAACAAATCTTCTAAGACTACTATATTTCCTTTACGACACGAAATTAGAACTTTATCACCGTATCTTAATCTAGTTGTTGGATGTGGAGCCAAATCTATACTAGACCTTCTTATTCTTGTGATTGTAGCTGTATAATTGCCAAACAAATCAATCTCATCTAGTGTTTTGTTCACCAAATGTTTGTCACTAACAATATACCATTTGACCTCATATGAATCACTTCTCGGAATTTGTTGATCAGTAAAATTCCCCAACAACAATTGTATACGTTTTATTGCATTTTCTGTACCTACAGCCTTCACTACATCTCCCAATTCTAAAACGGTATTAGGAGTTGGAGAAATAGACTCTTGATTTGGTTTCATAATACGAGAAATATTTGCTTTTGTCATAAACCTAATATTCAAATCTTTGATAGATTTACCCTGTACATTTTCATTAGAGATAACCAAATTTCTATGAATAACTTTTGGAGTAGATGAAGTAGATTTTATCTTAAAATCATCCTCTTCTTTTTTAATATCTACCTTAAAAATGGTGGGACTCAATTTTACAAACAAAATAACACCCAATACTCCAAAAGGATATGCAATACCATAACCAATAGATGCCAAAGGAGATTTAGAAGCTTCAATAGCTGCCGCCAACCCAGGGGTAGAAGTCAATGCTCCTGTTAACAAACCACTCATCATAGACATGTCTACTCCGTACATATAGGAAATAGCAACCGCAGTAAGTCCGCCTGAAACAACTGTAATCCCAGCAAGTACAATCAGCTTAACCCCTTGTTCTTTAAACGCATTAAAAAATGATGGTCCTGCCTGCATACCTATTGTGTATATAAACAGTACCAAACCAACACTCTGTATAATTGGGGGTAAATTGAATTTGACTCCGTACAGGTTGTATAGGTAACCAAAAAAAATGGCAACAAATATAACTGCCGACAAATCAAAACAAATTCCCTTTACTTGAATTTTCCCTATAGCGATTCCTAAACCAATCACTAAAAAGAGCACAAAATAATCTTTAACTAAAAGATCTAATAGTATTTCCATAGTTTTCATTTTTTATCAAATCATACTACAAAGTTAAATTTCTATGTCTTAAAAACTGCAGTATTTAAGACTATTTAATCCTCTATACGCATTTATATGATTCTTATTAAAAAGAAGAAAATTCGTTATTTAATTGCTAGCAAACAAGAAATATGTTACAAGATAATCGTAAATAATTCATCAATTAATTGTAATTATATACCTTCATCCTTTATTTTTGTTTTAACTCAATTTGCATAAAATATGGATATCAAAATAGCTTTTACTGACATAGATGGAACTTTACTAAACTCAGAACGTGAAGTCTCTGAAATGTTAAAAGAACAAGTAGCAAGGATTACAGATCAAAAAATCCCTTTTATCTTAATTTCATCTAGAATGCCTGGTGCAATGACACATTTGCAAAAAGACCTAAACATAGAAGGATTGCCTATTATTTGCTACAATGGTGGGTTGATTTTGGTAGATGGAAAAATTGTAGATGATATTTCTATTGCTCCAACCATTCTAGAAGACATTGCAGAACTTAACACAGCTGGAAAATTTCACATTAGTCTGTACAATAACAATGACTGGTATGTACCCGATATGGATTTTTGGGCAAAAAGAGAAGAAAATAATACCAAAGTTACACCTATTGTAAAACCTACAAAAGATGTCATTAATTTATGGATTGAAGAAAAAAAAGGAGCTCACAAAGTAATGTGCATGGGAGAAAAAGAGCACATGGATTATGTATATGCAGAATTAGGGAAACTACACGGGGATAAATTACACTTATACCGCTCTAAAGATACTTATATTGAAATAGCCAATAAAGAAATTTCAAAACTTACAGGAATCAATGAATTATTAGCATGTAAGTATCCTCATTTAACACTGGAAAACTGTATTGCTTTTGGAGACAACTACAATGATATTGAAATGTTAGAAGCAGTAAAAATAGGAGTTGCAGTAGCAAATGCAAAACAAGAAGTTTTGCTTATTGCTGATGCAGTATCCGACACAAACAAAAAAGATGGAGTTGCAAAAGCTATTTTAAAATTTATGTAACCTCAGTACTTTGTACTTGTAAGTAATCTAAAAGTTTCCATTGGTCAATAATTTAATCGTAATCGTAAAAAACTAAATTTATCGTAACAAAGTAGTCCTAAAATTACTATTTTGTCGCTCATTAAAATTTAACTTAATTAAACACTTGTATATATGATTTTATCAATAGCTTCATTTCTTGGCTTTACTCTCTTGGTAGCTTTGATCGCTTGGCTAGCAACTAGAAAAAATGTAAACTCTTCTGACGGATACTTTTTAGGAGGTAGAAGTTTAACAGGACCTGTTATTGCAGGGTCTCTATTATTAACAAACCTATCTACAGAACAAATTGTTGGTTTAAATGGTGCTGCATTTGAAGAAGGTGTAGTAGTAATGGCTTGGGAAACTTTAGCCGCCATTGCAATGGTAATTACAGCCATGTTCTTTTTACCTAGATATTTAAAAGGAGGAATTACAACTGTTCCTCAATTCTTAGAAAACAGGTTTGATAAAATGACCAAAACTTTAGTTTCTGGTTTGTTCTTATCTGGATATGTTGTTATTTTACTACCTATTGTACTGTATTCTGGTGCATTGGCAGTAAACACAATGTTTGATGTTCCTGCTGCATTAGGATTAACCATCCCCGCTGACATTGCTAGTACATTAGCTCCGCAAGAACTGTTAGAATTGCAAAGAGAATACGACTTTATGGCTTTATGGCCAACAGTATTTACAATTGCTTTTATCGGTATTATTTATGCTGTATTTGGAGGTCTAAAAGCGGTAGCTGTTTCAGATTCTATCAACGCAATTGGTTTGTTAATTGGTGGTTTGGCTATTCCTCTTTTTGGTTTGTATGCTATTAGTGAGGCTAACGGTGGTGACTCCGCTTTGGATGGCTTGAGCACTTTATTTACTGAACATGCTGATAAATTTAATGCCATTGGTGATGCCAATGCTTCAGTTCCTTTTGCTACTATTTTTACTGGATTAATGTTGGTGCAATTGTTCTATTGGGGAACCAACCAAGCAATTATCCAAAGAGCTTTAGGTGCTAAAAACTTAGTAGAAGGGCAAAAAGGATTGTTATATGCTGCTTTCTTAAAAATATTAGGACCTTTGATGTTGGTTTTACCAGGAATCATTGCTTTTCACATGTCTCAACACCCTGAATCTTTTGAATTCTTTTCTTCTGGAGACGGAACTTTAAAAGATCAAGCTTATCCATTATTGGTAAAACAAGTATTACCTGCTGGAATGGTTGGTTTCTTTGCTGCTGTATTGTTTGGAGCAATCTTAAGTTCTTTTAACGGAGCTTTAAATTCATCAGTAACTATTTTTGGATTGGATATATACAAAGCTCACATAAACAAAGAAGCTTCTGAAGCTAAGGTTGTCAAAATGGGACAAACTTTTGGTGTGTTCTTAGCTATTGGTGGTGCATGTATCGCTCCTTTCTTAATTTATGCTAAAGGAGGTTTGTTTGCATATTTACAAGAAGTAAACGGATGTTACTCTATTCCTATTTTCACAATTATTGTAGTAGGTTACTTAACAAAACGTGTACCTGCTATTGCTGCTAAAATTGGATTATTGTCTGGAGTTATTTTGTATATGATTAGTCAATTTGTTTTAAAACCAATGGTAATTGCTGATGGAGGAACTTACCCTCACTTCTTACACGTTGTTGCTATTTTATTCGTGTTGAATATTATTGTAATGTTGATTATTGGTAAGTTAAAGCCAAGAGAAGAAGATTTTGTTCAACAGTATACAGAACAAGTGGACATTACTCCTTGGAAATACTTAAAACCAGTAGGAGCTATCATTACTATTATTGTAGTAGCAACATATATTTACTTTAATTAAAAATATCATTAAATAATATATATATATTTGCAAACCCACTACTTTTGTAGTGGGTTTATTTTTTACAAAAACAACATGAAACAATTTATTTCTTTAATTCTAGTCATTACTCTTTTTAACTGTTCTAATTCCAACTCCGATAAAAACTTTATTGTGAATGGAAAAATAACAGGATTGAAAAAAGGAACTATTTATTTAGAAAAAATAGACAGTCTTAAATTAATTGTAGTTGATTCTATTCATCTAGATAACGGTACAGAAACTTTTCAGTTTGCTAAAAACATTAAAGAACCAGAAATGTTTATACTTTCTGTTAACAAATCTAGAACCAAACAACTTTATTTTTTTGGAGAACATGGTATCATAAATATTCAAACCAATATAGATGCATTTTATGCCAATGCTAAAATTTCAGGATCTAAACTTCAAGAATTGTTAGAAAATTATCAAGATTACATCAAAAGATTCCAAGATGAAAATCTTGATTTGATTAAAAATAAGTTTGAATCTCAAAAACACAATGATTTTGCTGCTGTAGAAGAGATAGAAAACAAACGTCTTAGAAACTTGAAAAGAATGTATTTATTCTCTGCAAATTACGCAATTATTAACAAAGACAATGAAATTGGTCCTTACATAGCTTATGCGAAAATGGATCAGGCAGCACCTCAATTGAAACAAAAAATCTACAATGAATTAAGTGAAAGTATGAAAAAAAGCAAGTATGGAATCTTGTTAAAAAGCACACTTGAAACTAAGTAGTTTTGATTTTGATACTCCATTGAAATTCAAACACAGCTACAGCATCTCCCAATTCATCTACACCTGTTGTAGACATGCTAAAGGCAGTTCCTTCTTGGGTCTGAATGGCAGTACCTACATATTCATCTAATCTTTCATTTTCACAAGTAAAAGTTATTCTTCCCACAGCTTTTTTATAAAAATTTGCATTCATCCCTATTACTAATGTTGAAAATTTCACATCCGTTTCAGATGTTTTTTTCAGCACTAACGCCCCTGTAGAAAGTTCTGCAGCCATTGCCAAAACAGCAAAATAAATAGATTTGAAAGGATTCTGATTCATCCATTTGTATTTGACCACTGTTTTGCATGTATCTTGATCTAACAAATCAACCCTAACTCCACATAAATAAGCAGAAGGAAGTTTTACGATTAAAAATCTATTTAGTTGTTTAGCAGTAAGTTTCATTGTAATTTTATTTGCACTCAATAAGATACATAAAAATTCAATACTTTAACCATGTACATAGACACCAAAACAGAAAAAATTCTAGCCATGATTTTACATCTCTCAGGATTTTTAAACGGAACTTTTCCAATCATTATCCCTCTTATTATATGGTTGTTAAAAAAAGATGAAAGTTATTTTATACGAGAACATGGCAAAGCTGCTTTAAATTTTCAACTCTCTATTTTAATTTTAGGTGCAGTAGCCGCATTATTTGTTTTTCTAACCATTGGTCTTGGAGCAATTGTTGTAATTCCGCTAGCTATAATCTTTGGCTTTTTATACATTTACTTTATTGTAATTGCAACACTTGCAGCTTACAACGGACAATTGTATCGATATCCATTTAGCTTGGAAATTATCAAATAGTTATTGAGTTACTTCCTTAAACAAAGCTTCTAAAGTTTTGTTTTTGGTGTTCATTTGTAAGATTTTCAAGCCTTGTTCTTGTGCAAAATCAAAAATATCTGAACGTTTGTCTTCTTCTGTATCAAACACAAATTCCCAATCATTATCGTGATAATTGTTGTAGGACTTCAACTCTTTTATCCTGCTGACAAACTGTTCTTCTATCTTAAAATCAAATGTAACCTGAATTGTTTGTAGCTGACCAGCTTTCAACTCAGACAACTTTGCATCTACTTTTAAATCTCCGTTATTGATAATAATTACCCTATCGCAAACTGCTTCTACCTCTTGCATAATATGTGTAGAAAATAAGACTGTTTTTTTCTTTCCAATTTCTTTGATTAGTTCTCGTATTTCAATCAATTGATTTGGATCCAATCCTGTGGTGGGCTCGTCTAAAATCAACACTTCTGGATTGTGGATTAAGGCAGCTGCCAAACCAACTCTCTGTTGATATCCCTTTGACAGTTGATGTATTTTTTTAGAAGCTTCTGGTGTCAAACCTGTCTGTTTTATAACTAGTTCTACCTGATGTTTGTCTACACCATGTATTTGAGCTACAAAACCTAAGTATTCTTTTACAAACATTTCTTTGTACAACGGATTGTGTTCTGGCAAATAACCAATATTCTTATTCGTTGTATTTTTATCTGACAATACTTTTGTTCCACAGATGAACAACTCTCCTTCTGTAGGGCAAATGTAACCCATTAACATTTTCATGGTTGTAGATTTTCCAGCACCATTCGGGCCTAAAAAACCTACAATCTCACCTTTGTTAATTTCAAAACTCAATGCATTTACTGCTGTTTGATTTTTATACGTCTTTGAAACATTCACTACTTTGATAGACATCCAAGAAAATTTTAGGCTAATTTAAACATTCTTTTACTACTTTTAATCCTACAAAAAAGATACTTTGATGAGGAAAATTTTACTAGTACTTAGCTTTTCTTTTTTCCTTACAGGATGTGAATTTAAAGAAGAATTATATCTTAAAAAAAATGGAAAAGGAACCCTTCTTTTTGAGGTAGATAGTGGTAAAATGTTAGCTGCAATGGGGAATATTGGAGACCATAAAAACACTAGCAATGCTGTTGAAAAAAAAGTAGATACGCTTATCTATTTCAAAGACATCATCAACAAAGCAAAAGACAGTATCAAAAAGTTAGATCCTGATGACCAAAAAATCATCAATGCACTAAAAAACTTCACCCTAAAGATATATGTAGACCCTTCGGAAAACAATAGTCTTTTCTCACTAAACAATAGTTTTGAAAATATCAATCAGGTGCAAGATCTACAAAACTTGTTTCAAACAGCAGGTTCTTTATACAAAAACAGTTCAAAACCTAAAACACCCATAAAATATCAAATAGGATATGAGTTGAATAAGAAAAAAATCAGGAGATTTGTGATTGAAAAAAAATTGTCTAAAGAAGATGAGTCCCTCTATCAAAAATCCATAGAACAAGGGAAAATGATTTACATTCAATCTAATTACCGACTTGTATATCATTTTGAAAATAAAATCAAAAATAGTACTCTTACAAACGCATTTATATCCGAAGACAAAAAAACATTGGAAATTAAATATCCAATGGACACTCTTGTTTCAAACCCATATTTATTAGAATTTGAAGTCACATTTAAATAAAAAGGTCCTTTATCAAAATATAGGAACCAAGCATTACAAAGAAACTTGGGATTATCAAGATCAATTGTTTCAGGCGATTATTCAGACAAAAATGGACAATCGTAAAAATGATACCCAAACCCCTACACAGAACCATTTGTTGTTTGTAGAACACCCGCACGTTTACACATTGGGTAAAAGTGGAGACTTGTCTAACTTATTGTTAAGTGAAAAACAACTGACTGAAAAAGGAGCTACCTTTTACAAAAGTAACAGAGGTGGAGATATTACGTATCACGGTCCAGGTCAGATTGTAGGCTATCCTATTTTAGATTTGGATAATTTTTTTACAGACATTCACAAGTACCTTCGTTTTTTAGAAGAAGCTGTTATTTTAACTTTGGAAGATTACGGAATTAAATCTGAGAGAAGTAAAGGAGAAACTGGTGTTTGGTTGGATGTTGGAACTCCATTTGCTCGTAAAATATGTGCTTTGGGCGTTCGTAGCAGTCGCTGGGTTACCATGCATGGTTTTGCATTGAACGTAAATGTAGATTTAGGTTATTTTGACAATATCATTCCTTGTGGAATTAAAGGCAAAGCCGTGACTTCTATGGAAGCTGAATTGGGTAAAAAATTAGATTTTGAAGAAGTTCAAACTAAATTGTTAAAACACTTGACAACACTTTTTGAGTGGGAATTGATTTAAAACTTTAACGAATCTAATTTGTTTCCAAACACAAAACTATTCATTTCTTTTTCCAATAACGAAAACTCATTTTTTTCATAAGATTTAACAAACGTTCCCTTTTCCAAAACATGAATTTCATCACATACTTCTTTTAATGTTGAGAAAATATGCGAGGACATCAATATCGTTTTCCCTGAATTTTTAATTTTTTTAATCACTTCAACAATCATAAAATTACTCTGAATATCAACTCCATTAAAAGGTTCATCTAAAATAAAAAAATCATTTTCTTGTAATAAAATGGCTGTTAAAGCTAGTTTCTTTTTCATTCCTGTAGAGTAACTCTCTGCATATTGGTTCAATGGCAAGTCAAAAATATTATTTTGCTCTATATCATTACATTTTACTTTTCTTCCTTGTAACAACAACTGAATGTATTCTTTTCCTGTAATTTTAGAAAAGAAATAAGGGTCTGTAAACAATAGTCCTAAATGATCTTTTAGGGGATGTAACTCTGACTTTATCTCTCCTTCATAATTTTCTAATCCCGAAATACATCTAAACAAAGTTGTTTTACCCGCTCCGTTTTGACCAACAATTCCATAAACTTTTCCTGTTTCTAAATTCAAGTTAACGGAATTCAATACTTGTTTTTTACCATAAGACTTACTTAGCTTTTCAATTTTCAACATGCAATATTGTTTTTAGTTGTTTTAGGGATTTGATATAAAAATAAGGAGCTACAAATAGAATAAACGGCGGAAACCAAAACATCAAAGCGTATATAATAAACTGAGGAATTGATATTTCTAAAGAAAAAGAACCACTGTATTTCATTAAAATTGCTGTAGCTAGGTAAAGACATCCAATCACATAAAAATTAGCAAACAGAAAAAGTTCTGAAGAATATAAAAATGAAAAACATTGGCAGACATAAAATGGTGGTATAAGTAATGGCTGTTATTATTTTATATCTTAAGAAAGCTTTAGGACTTAAATTATAATTCCAAACAAAATATTCATTTTCAGGTTTTAAATAATACATAATACTTACTCCAAACAATGCTAATAGAGCACCCATAGCTAAATTGGGATTTGCTACAGTTGTAGAAATATAAGTTAAATAATACAAAATAGGATAGAGATAAAACCATCTTCTAACCCCAACCTGAAACTCATATAATCTTTTTGTGAAAGGAGCAACAAGAGTGAAACTATGTTTTTTTTCAACTTTATAAAAAGCGAATAAAACACATAACAAGCAGAAAAACAAGGCTGTAAAAAAGTAGGTCTTATAAACTAAAAAAGAAACAAAAGGAATGGACAAACCAATATTTTCTACAACTCTTATGCTTCTATAATCCTTAAATACTTGTTTTAAAAAATCATTTCTATGTTTTTCTGATAGTTTTAACACAAATAAACCACCGATAACTAAATAAGACCAATTAGGATAAGGCAATTTGGAGAACAAAAAATTAGAAGCTCCTATAAAAATAAGGAGTAGCAAAGCATAAGCCATCCATGGTTCTAGGCCTGCATCTTTAAACTTTCTGTTTATCAATTTAAATTGAAGTTTCAAATACTCTTTCACAAAAATAAATTTAATCAGTATAGTCAATCTTCATACCAAACAAAACAGTAAATCTAAAACAAGTTCAATTGCTCATCTGGCAACAATTTAAAAGTATGCCTATGGTGATTGCAACTCCCTATTTCTCTAATGGCCTGTCTGTGTTCTTTGGTTGGATAACCTTTGTTTTTTTTCCAATTGTATTGAGGAAATTCAAGATGGATTTTCTCCATGTACAAATCACGATAGGTTTTTGCCAATACAGATGCAGCTGCAATAGACAAATATTTCCCATCTCCTTTGACAATTGTTTCGCTTTGAATTTCTTGATAAGGCCTAAATTTGTTTCCATCCACAATAATAAATTCAGGTATTGTCTCTAAATCGTCGATGGCTCTATGCATGGCTGTGATGGAAGCTTGTAAAATGTTGATTTCATCAATTTCTTGCTGATAAACAAATGACACCCCAAAACTTATTGCCTCTCTTTCTATGATAGGTAACAATAGTTTACGTTGTTTTTCCGTTAACTTCTTAGAATCATTTAACAAAGGATTTTTAAAATCCTTAGGTAAAATAACAGCTGCAGCTACAACAGGTCCTGCCAAACAACCTCTTCCGGCTTCATCTGTACCTGCTTCAAGCAATTTTCCTGAAAAATTATGTAATAAAGGCATATTTATTGTTTCGAGTAACCAATATTAATCATTCTTATTTGTTTAAAAAAATTACCTTTGCTAAGCAATTTTAAAATATGAAAAAACCTTTATTTCTTTGGATATTTTTTATGTCGATCAACAGTTTGTTTTCGCAAGTGGACGCTGCCTCAATACAACAAGACAGTCTAATTTTAAAAGAATCAACAAAAAAAGTTCCTAGTTCTCCAGAAAAAAACACTGAGATAGACAACTTGTTTTTAGTAAATAAAGGGATTGTAATACAAAAAGACACAATTATTCCTAAAAACTCTAAAAAGAAAACTCTAATTCCATTAGACAGTGTTCGGAATATGTATGGAGGTAGGTATGTGGATTATAAAATCATTACACAAGCATATGATACTATTCAGATAGACACAACCTTAAACATTGACAATTATTTTAGACACAATTATACTCAAAAAGACGATTTTGAATGGCTAGAATTTGCCAATCAAGGACAAGGTTATAACAAACTAGCCTACGATTTCATCAACAACAAGCTGACTCCAACTTTAGGAGTTAATGCCAAACTTTATAACTATTATGCCTTAGAAGACATGGAATATTACCATGTTCCTACGCCAACAACCATTCTGTTTTACAGGTCTGGGTTTGATGGTCAGTTGTTGAATAGTATTTTCACAACGAACTTTGGAAAACATCAAAATTTCTCCATTGCATACAAAGGACTAAGATCTGTAGGAGACTACCAAAGAGCTAGAGCCAGTCATATAAACTTCCGAACAACCTACACTTACTACAATACAGCCAAAAGATATCAATTTAGAACTCATATCATTTCTCAAAAAATTGACAATTTAGAAAATGGAGGACTTACAGAAAGCTCTGTTACCGAATTTAAAAATGACAATCCAGATTTTAGTGCCAGAGGTAGAGTGGATGTCAACTTAAGTGATTCTGAAAGTTATTTAAAATCTACTCGTTTTTATTACGAACACGAACTTCGAATTTTAAACTCCAAAGACAGTTTGAATCTGAACATGACCAATTTAAAACTAGGTCACTTTATCAGCACCGAAAAATTGAAATATCAATTTACCTCATCTGACACAGAATATTTTGATGATAACTCTAGTATTTTTGGAACTAGAGAAAGTGATGACACCAAAGACAAAACAGAATACAACACTACAGAAAATCAGATTTATCTAAAATTTAACTCACCATATATTTTAGGAAATTTTAAAATTTTTACTGCTTTCAACTCAATTGCTCAAGTCTATGAAACATCAAAAGTTGTAAATGAAACTGAAGCAATATCTAAAGAGAAAAACATCAATTATACTTCTTTTGGAGGTTCTTGGAACAGTCGCTTTAAAGGAGTGTTTTTAAATGCCTACGCACAACAAATTATCAGTGGTGGAGATTTAGGAAGCAATTTGCATATAAATGCTGGTTTTCAACTAAAAAACAACGTTTCTGCCAAAGCAGGTTTTCAATTAAAATCTATAGCACCCAACAACAACACTACTTTTTATCAATCCAATTTTAGCAATTTAAACTGGGAACAGAATTTTGACAACGAAATATACAGAACACTTTACGGAAGTATTAAAACCAAATGGTTAGGAGCTGATTTGTTTTTACATCAAATAAAAAATTACGCTTATTTTAATAGCAATAGTGTGGCGAGTCAATACTCACAAACCATTGATTATTTAAAACTAAAATTAAGCAGTGAACTAAAATTCGGGAAATTTGCATTCAACAACAGTATTCTTTACCAGAAAACAACTCAAGGAGAAGAAGCTTTTAGAGTGCCTGAATTTGTGACCAGAAATACGTTATACTATCAAAGTTATTTCTTTAAAGGAGACCCTTTATTGGCTCAAATAGGACTCACATTTAAATACTTTAGCAAATATTACGCAAACGACTACAATCCTGCTTTGAACGAATTTTACATACAAAACAATACTCAAATAGGAGATTACCCTACGTTTGATGTTTTTGTAAACGGAGAAGTAAGACGTACGCGTATTTATTTTAAAGTAGAAAATGTAACTGCTGCTATCACAGGTAGAAATTACTTTGCAACAAGCAACCAACCTGCAAAAGATCTATCTATTAGACTAGGAATTGTTTGGAATTTTTGGAATTAATTTTTCACCAATTGATTGATGTTTAATTTCAATCCAAGATCTACCAATACGGGTGTGAAATTTCCATTTTGAACAGGTCTAACTTGACCTACATTTAAAAATATACCACAACGTTTGTTGACTTTCTTTTCAATACCTAAACCGTATTGAAAAGCCAAACCATTACCCAGATTAATATCTCCACCTCCACCTGCTCCAATCATCCCTTTGGTGCTAAGACTCCATGTTTTGTGTAACGGAATATAATATTGCATTCCCAACCATCCTTCTGCATACGCTCCATAATTTCCTTGGTAAGCCCATACTGTTGCTGCAACCAAACCTAAATTTTGGTTGAATTTCTTTTCCACTTCAAAACCTATCAAATTAAAAACCTTGTCATACAACCTTCCTGACTTGTCTCTTTTAGATCCCGAAACATAAGCTCTATTATAGGTAGAAAAGTTGAATTCTTCCAAAGTGACATCTTCTTCAGCAACGACACCCTCTCTTAAATCGCTTTGGTTTTTATACAATTTAAAAGATCTTCCTAAGGAAATATCTACTTGATTGGATTCAAACTCTCCATTAGGAGCATAAGTTTTTCCTAAATTTACTTTTAACAAATAATCTTTAATATGAACACCTAAACCAACCTCAAACTGAGTAGCCAAACCACCACCAAACTCAACAGCACCACCACCAGCACCACCAATCAATGCTCTAAAGTCTAAAACAAAATGATTTTTCAAAAAAGGAAGCTCGTATCCCAATCCTGACAAATACATCATAAATCCATCAACTCCACCTTTGTAAGCTCCTCCTAATTCTACAGTAGCATACAAATGTTCTGTTAAAAAGCGATTCAACTCAAAACCAATTAAAGAAATAGCTGGAAAGTCAGCTGAATTAGCCCCAGTAGTTTTTAATGGTCCTTTGCTAAAGTTGAACAAAGTGGTTGACAACATAGATGCGTTTAACTTGTAAAAACCACTTGGTTTTTGAACAATTTTATCATTTATAAAATTTGTGTTTCTAGAAAAATAGGTATCAACATCCATTGTCAAGCCTAGGTTGGCATGCAAACTTGTAATGGCACCTCCGTCAGAAAAATCAACTCCAGTAATTCCTAATCTTATAGCCATTATCTTAGAAATTTTTGCTTCTAAATCCAAATGAGGTCTTACCATAAAACCTCCTCCATCCGGAGCAGCACTTCCTCCTCCTCCTCCTAAAAACAATCCTGCATCGTAAAACAATTTGTTTTTATACAACGGTTTGTGAATTCCTGTAGAGACTCCGAACACAAAAAAACCAGACCTCATTCCTGTTAATGCTGAATAGGTATTCACTCCAAAATACCAGTTTGGAAATTTTTGAGCCAAACCAAATACTTCGTATCCAATTCCTAAAAAACCCATATCAGGTTCACCATCCATATGGATAGATTCCCCAGACAAACGAACTCTAGAAGGTAATTTTTCTACTAAATAATTTTGAGAAAAACCCAATTGAATACTTAAAATTGTAATCCAAAAAAACTGTTTCATATTTATTCTTTTTGATGAGAATCTATTAATAAGGTTACCGGACCATCATTGACCAATGCAACTTTCATGTCAGCACCAAACTGACCGCTTTGCACTTCTTTTTCTAACAATTCTGACAAACGTTTTTTAAAACTTTCATATATAGGAACTGCTATTTCAGGCTTTGCTGCTTTTATATAACTAGGCCTATTTCCTTTTTTTGTCAATGCGTGAAGTGTAAATTGACTGACTACAATAATATCTCCATCTACTTCTTTAACAGATAAGTTCATCTGGTTATTTTCATCACCAAAAATTCGTAATTTTACAATTTTATGACACAACCATTCCACATCTTCTTGAGTATCTTCTGGTACAATTCCAACTAGAACCACCAATCCACTAGCTATACTAGCTACTGTTTCTTTGTCAATAGTAACAGCTCCTTCTGAAACTCTTTGAACAACTACTCTCATGATTTAAAAATGTCTTGCCTATAATGTTCTTCTTCTTCTTTTAGCAATTGCAAATAGCTTTCGTATCTAGTTTCAGACACTAACCCTTCTTCTAAAGCTTTTTTCACAGCACATTTTGGTTCTTCTACATGGGTACAATTGTTAAATTTGCACAATCCTTTTAAAGCAAATAACTCTGGAAAATAATCTGTAACCTCATATTTTCCGAAGTCCACAACTCCAAAACCTCTAATCCCTGGAGTATCGATAATATAACCACCAAAAGACAATGGATACATTTCTGCAAAAGTAGTTGTATGTTGCCCTTGTTGATGTTGCTCTGAAATTTCTTTGGTTTTTAAATTCAATGTTGGCTCAATAGCATTCACCAAAGTAGATTTGCCAACACCTGAATGACCCGCAAACAAACTCACTTTATCTTTCATGATGTTTTTCACAACATCTAAATTAATTTTTTCTATAGCAGATACATCTATACATTCATAACCAATACTGGTGTATATGTACTGAAATGCTTCTCTGTACTCGTCCATCTCAGTATCATGTGTATCAATTTTATTAAATAACAAAATAGCTTTGATACTATAGGCCTCAGCTGTTGCTAAAAAACGATCGATAAAAGTAGTAGTAGTTTCTGGGTTGTGAAGTGTTACCACCAAAAAAGCGATGTCAATATTTGAGGCAATGATGTGTGTTTGCTTAGAAAGATTTACTGATTTACGAACAATGACATTTTTTCTGTCTTTGATCTCTTTAACCACTCCAGTTTCCTTTTTAGGTTCTAGTTCAAAAATCACTTCATCTCCTACTGCGATAGGATTTGTACTCTTAATCCCTTTCATTCGAAACTTCCCAGGAATCCTACACTGATAAATCACTCCCTCTTCGGTTCTCACCGAATACCAACTTCCTGTAGACTTTGTTACAATTCCATTCATATAGCAAAAATAGTTGTTTTCAATAGATAGTCGCAAACAAAAAATGGGAATAGATTTAAATCTATTCCCATTTTTTATTCTTTAACAACAATTTTAGTCTTTTTTAAAGCTAATATCAATTCTTGATCATTTAAAACTGACTATTTAATTTACAAATTCCATCTACGAACCTTAATTTTCATGGTGTTTTTGATAGGTTTGTCAGATACTAAAATCAAATACCCTCCACCACCTGCTCCGGACAATTTCCAAGCTAAAGCATCATCTTTAACTTGATCTATTACATCTTGGATTTCTGGAGTTACCATATTTGGATACATGGCAATTTGTGCTTGGAAAGACTCTAAGAAAGCAGCACTAAATTTTTCTAAATCTTTGTTAATAATCCCATCCCAACACTTCTCAGCAGCTGCTGTCAATTTAGAAACAGTTTCTTTAGTAACATTTGTATTAGATAATAAATCAGTTCCTGCAGGACGAGGCCATAATGTCATCATAGACACATGATCTTCTATCCATTGTAAAAGTTCTTCATCGTATTTTTTCTCGATTTTTTCTGGCCAGTAATCTCCATTGTAGTAATGTCTTGTCAAACCAGGAACACAAATACCTATGGCATCTTGAGCTCCAGAAATAATAGTATTTCCAGGTCTATTCTCATATCTGAACAAAATCTCAGCTAATTTTTCTGGTTTTTCTAAAGGCAAATTATACGGCCAAATGACTTTAGCTGCATTTCTAGTAGAAGTAGACATACCGCTACGTTCATTATATTCAATAATTGGCTCAACAGAAACAGTAATAGCCCAACCTGGTGCTATTTTAGACACATCTGGTTGATCAATCCAAGTACCTGCTAAATCCACACGATATGGTAATTGACTACCAACTCCACCTCTAATTTGAGTCGTAGATCTTTCAGGCAAACCTGCTTCTGGTATTCTCTCAAGCACTATATATTCGATTCCCAATTCTTTACACAACTTTTCTTTTGCATAAGAATGTCCGTCCTCATTTACAAGGCACTTTTCTGGCATTAATTCTCTCAGATCTTCTTCAAAATCTAAAATCCCACCACCTCTATTCACAAAAGCATCTGTAACATGTTTTATTGATTTGACCATGTACAATCTTTCTTGTTCTGAATTAATGGTGTGTCTTGCTTTTAACTCCATTACTGTATTATCAGAACCTATACCTACATACACATCACCATAAGTAGCGGCTTCCTTAAAAAAGGCAACATGACCACTATGTAACATATCAAAACAACCGGAAACAAAGACTTTCATTACAATTTTTTTTTAGTTAGTATAATCAAATATACTATGTTATAATTATTTACAAAACATTTTATTACAAAATATAAAAAAGCGAAAACAAAGAATGTTTCCGCTTTTTTTGACGCTTTAATAATGCTATCTAAATATTACTTAGAAGTAACTATTTCTTCTTGTTTATTGATAGATTCTTGGTGAATTGCCTTATAAACAGTTTTGATAAAATCTTCACTCAATCCTGCTTCTTCTCCAATTTTAGCCATGTTATCTAAAATCTCTCCCCAACGAGCATCTTGTAATACAGAAACATTTTGAGCTTTTTTAACTTTTCCAATTTGTTCTGCTACAGACATTCTTTCTGCCAAAGTTTGGATAAGGTGATTGTCAATTACATCAATTTCAGAACGTAATTCTTTCAATTGATCCAAAGCTTCTCCTTCTGCTTTTGGTTTACGAACTTTTAAATCATTCATTATTTCCACCAAACGAGCAGGTGTAATTTGCTGTGCAGCATCTGACCAAGCTTCATCTGGAGTAATGTGAGTTTCAATCATCAATCCTTCAAAGTTCAAATCTAAAGCAATTTGAGAAATTTCTTGAATTCCAGTTCTGTTTCCACAAATGTGAGATGGATCGTTGATAATTGGTAAATCTGGGAATTTACGTTTCAATTCAATTGGCAATTGCCATTGAGGCACGTTTCTATATTTTGTTTTTTTGTAAGAAGAAAAACCTCTGTGAATTACTCCTAAGTTTTTGATATTTGCTTTGTACAAACGCTCAACACCACCTAACCATAAAGCTAAATCTGGGTTGATTGGGTTTTTAATCAAAACAATTTTATCAGTACCTTCTAATGCATCAGCAACTTCTTGTACTGCAAAAGGGTTTACTGTAGTACGAGCTCCTAACCATAAAATATCAACATCTGCTTCTAAGGCTAATTTTACATGTGCAACATTAGCAACTTCAACAGCAGTTAACAATCCTGTTTGCTCTTTTACTTTTTTCAACCATGGTAATGCAACAGCACCAACACCTTCAAAACCACCTGGTCTAGTTCTTGGTTTCCATACACCTGCTCTAAATACAGTAGCGTCTGTATTTTTCAATTCGTGAGCAATTTTTAATACTTGCTCTTCTGTTTCAGCACTACAAGGTCCTGCAATTACTAGAGGATGATCTAATTTCATGTCATCCAACCACGCTCTTAATTCTTTTTTGTTTTCCATCTTAGTAATTATCTACTTTTATTTTTGAATTCCGTTTAATACTTCTTTAATATGGTTTGTTTCTTTCATCGTTTTCTGCAAACCTTCACTATTTTCCTCTATAATCAAATTCTTAAATGTTATCAAATTATCAATGTATTCATTTAAAGAATCTAATATATTCTCTTTATTTTCAATAAATATAGGGCTCCACATATTTGGTGAACTTTTTGCCAAACGAACCGTAGATTCAAAACCAGAACCTGCCATATCAAAAATATTCTTTTCGTTTTTCTCTTTCTCTAACACCGTTTTCCCTAACATAAAAGAACTGATATGTGACAAATGTGAAACGTATGCAATATGCTTGTCATGTGCTATACTATTCATAAAAGTAGTTCTCATATTTAAAGTCTCAAATACTTCTAAAACCTTAGTTACTGCAGCACTACTACTTAACTCTTTATCGCAAATAATATTTACTTTACCATCAAACAGATTGTATATTGCGGCTTCTGGACCTGAATATTCTGTACCTGCAATAGGATGAACGGCCACAAAATTACTCCTTTTTTCATGATTTTCAACAGTTTTACACAATTTCTCTTTCGTAGAACCCATATCAAAGACAACAGCATCCTTTTTTATGAGGTCTAACACTTGAAGTGTCAAACTGGGTAAATAATTTACTGGCACGGCTAAGACAACCACATCACTCGTAGTAATATCTTCAAGACTCACAACGCTCTCTACAATCCCTAACTCTAATGCCTTTTGAGCATTTACAGAATTTGCATCAATTCCTTGAACAGTATACCCTAGTCGTTTTTTCAATTCCAACGCTAAAGAACCTCCTATCAACCCTAAACCTATAACTGTTACCAACATATTTTTACTACTCTATCTATACTCTATCCCTACTTGATCTATGCTTTTACCCTAGCTAAGACTTCTTTTAAATTTTCTTCTGACACACACAAAGACAATCTTACATATCCCTCACCATTGCTTCCAAAAACGGTACCTGGTGTGATGAATACATCTTTTTCGTACAGCATTTTGTCTGTCATTTGCTCGGATGTGATTCCCTCTGGTAATTTTGCCCAAACAAACATTCCCACATGAGAAGTGTCGTACACACAGTTCAACTCGTCTAAAATTTGATATACTATTTCCCTACGTCTGTGGTAGTGTTCATTGATACTTTTGAACCAATCTTTTGACAAGTGTAACGCTTCAATCGCTCCTTTTTGAATTCCGTAAAACATTCCAGAATCCATGTTGCTTTTTACCTTTAATATTTGCGCTAAATACGTACTAGCTCCTACAAACATTCCAACTCTCCAACCCGCCATATTGAAACTCTTACTCAACGAATTTAGTTCCAAAGCAACTTCTTTTGCACCTTCGTACTTTAAAATACTCTCAGGATTGTCGTTCAATACAAAACTGTACGGATTGTCATTAACCAATAATATTTTGTGTTTTTTGGCAAAAGCAATCAACTTATCATATACTTTATTTTTGGCTGTTGCTCCCGTTGGCATGTGTGGATAATTGATCCACATGATTTTCACTTTAGACAAATCTAATTTTTCCAAAGCTTCAAAATCTGGCAACCATTTATTTTCTGCTACCAAATCGTAAAAAACAGGCTCTGCTCCCACCAACTTTGTTACTGATGTATACGTTGGGTATCCCGGGTTTGGTACTAATACTTGATCTCCAGGATTTAAAAAAGCCATCGAAACGTGCATGATTCCCTCTTTAGACCCCATCAATGGCAATACCTCTTTTTCAGGATCTAAAGCCACCTTAAAATTATTTTCATAAAAAGAAGACATCGCTTGTCTCAAAGCTGGCAACCCTTGGTACGATTGGTATCCGTGAGCTGTCACTTCTTTGGAAGCATTGTTCAAAGCCAACAATACACTTTTGTCTGGTGTTAAATCTGGACTTCCAATTCCCAGACTGATAATCTGCTTACCTGCGGCTCTAAGACTTGCTACTTCTCTTAATTTTTTAGAGAAATAATATTCTTTTACATCTCCTAACCTATTTGCTGTAGAAACAATCATTACTTATTGTCTTTATATTCTCCTAAAATTTTTAAACTCGACACTTTTGATCTAATGTCACTGATTGCATTTTTATACTCCTGGTAATCTTCAAAAACCAAATCTGCAAAAAAAGCATATTCCCAAGGACAATCAATGATGGGTAACGATTGAATTTTTGACAAATTCACCTTATGGTTTGCCAACAACATCAATACTTCTCCCAAAGAACCACTTTCGTGTTTCAACACAAATTTTAAAGAAGCTTTTGTTGCAGTTACTTCTCTTAACACTTCCTTTTTTTGAACGATGACAAACCTTGTGTAATTTTTCTTAATCGTCTGTATTTCTTCAGCAACAATATTCAATTCATAAATTTCTGCCGCTTTGCTACTGGCAATTGCCCCTATTTTAGACAATTTGTTTTCTTGTATCCTTTTGGCTACATCTGCTGTATCTACATCTTCAATTAGTTTGATGTGTGGATAATCCTTAAAAAAACTTCTACACTGTAACAAAGCCATGGGATGAGAATGTACTTTTTTGATGTCTTCTATTTTTTGTCCTGGTAATGCCATTAAATTGTGATTGATTCCCAAGTAATATTCTCCAACAATGGTCAAATCCGATTCGTCAATCAATGCATAGTTTGGCAAAATTGCCCCTGCAATAGAATTTTCAATAGCCATTACAGCATAATCCACTTCATTTCTCAAGACAATGTCTGGCATTTCTACAAAAGTCATACACTCTACCAATTCAATTTCAGCTCCAAAATAATTCTCAGCTACGATGTGATGGTATGAACCTTTTATTCCTTGTATTGCTATTTTCATTCTACTTTTTTTGGCAAAAAAAAAGCCTCGATAAAATCGAGACTTTCAGTTATGCTATATATAATGTTAACACACGAAAAGTCTCTCCTTCTTGTTAAAGAAGAAAAAATAATAAAATCCGTTAGTGTTGAATAATTTCATAAATTGTAATATCTGAGACAAATGTATTAATTAAATCTATAATTGCAAGTATTATTTAAAAAAAGTTGGTGATTGAATACAACAGCTATTGTTCTTGGGACCAATCTATTTTCTATACGTAATTTATTTTATTGCTTGAGTTTTACTCACACGGACATTTTTATGTGTTTTTTGTCTTTGTTATGGAGCTGGTGGACACATCTCGACTGCGCTCGATGACCCTGTTAGAGGTGTTCCTTTGTATCATATTCTTCATCCTCTTATAAAATACTCAATGGTTTCTCATTTGTGAAGTATGGCTGAGATAGAACTTCTAGACTCCCATCGATGACCCTTTCTTTTTTAACATCTCGACTGCGCTCGATGAACCTTAGAGGTATTCCTTTGTATTGTATTCTTCATCTTATTATAAAAAATCAATGGCTTCTCATTTGAGAAGTATGAGTGAGATAGAACTTCTAGACTCCCATCGATAACCCTTTCTTTTTTAACATCTCGACAGCGATCGATGACCCTGTTAGTGCTATTCCTTTTGTATCGTATTCTTAAACTTATTATAAAAAATCAATGGTTCTCATTTGAGAGATATGGGTGAGATAGAACTTCTCAACACCCATCGATGACCCTTTCTTTTTTAACATCTCGACTGCGATCGATGACCCTGTTAGTAGTATTCTTTTTGTATCGTATTCTTAAACTTATTATAAAAAATCAATGGTTCTCATTTGAGAGATATGGGTGAGATAGAACTTCT
>NZ_JAUOSB010000059.1 GCF_030548295.1 Wenyingzhuangia sp. 2_MG-2023 | reverse complement strand
CAAAACCGTTAGGCAATATTTGAAATGAAATTAGATCAATTATTAGAATATACCGAAAAATTAAAAGTAGAAATCCGTGAATTAGAACTTCATGAAGACGATGTCAGACATAGTTTCTTCGGACTTTATTATTCGAGCATATACGACTATTACATAGGAAAAGCATCTTATCAATTAGCTCAATTTATTGGAAATGGAGATGTTAGGTTTTCAGAAAAAATTTATCCTTTTAGAATTCACGCAGAAAGATTATTTGAAATTCAAGAATTAGAATTATTGTCAAGAGGTTATCATGGAAATTTAAATCGAAATATAATTTTTGGAGTTTGGACTTCGTTTGAATTATCAATATCATTACTATTTGAACATTTGGTAACTGAAAATGATTTAATAACTATAATTGATAAAATTAATTCTAAGCTAATTAAAGCAATTGAACACTTAGAAGATAAAGAGAAAAGTATTATTACCAATAATATAAGAAAGTCTGCTTTTATTCCATTAGTTAGAAAATTTAATTTTCTTGTGAAAAGAATTCCAAATTCCTATACTGGAAATTTAAAAGAAGATAGAGAGTTTTTAAATTTTGCAGTAAAACTAAGAAATTGTATGATTCATTCAAACGGGATTTATCACGGAAAAGATTATTATTACAAATTTGGAGAGGAAAAATTTAAATTTATAAATAAAGAAATGTTTCTTCAAAAAGGGCCAAATAGTCGAGACGTTTATTTAGATATTTCAATCCGTATAAAAACAATTTTTAGAAATTTAATGAATTGTATGAATGATATAGATTATATTGAATATCCAGATGATGGACAAAACATTGCCTAACACCGGCTAAAATTAATACGGGTTTTAGTTCTTGCTCAAAGTTTTGTGTATATTTACTAAGTCGCCAAATCCTT
>NZ_JAUOSB010000058.1 GCF_030548295.1 Wenyingzhuangia sp. 2_MG-2023 | reverse complement strand
ATCACAGCATAATAAGGAGTCTTTAGATTTTTTTTAGATATCATTTCTCATTTTTTTCGCTTGCACCCAACGGTTTTAGCTAGGCTTTGTGCGGGGTTGAAAATCGACAAGATTTTCGAACACGTACTAAGCCGAAGCTTTTTGTTTGGTTTTGTTTCTTTTGTTTTCACAAAGCCAAATCAACAAGATTTGGCGACTTAGTAAATATACATAAAACTTTGAGAAAGCACTAAACCCGCATGAAGTTTAGCCGGTGTTAGCTTTAGTTTTTTTAATCTACAAAAGTTTCTTTCATTACTAACTTGAATTCTTTTATTTCAGGTTTAGACATTTTTCCTAAACGTTTTACAATTCTTGTTTTGTCTACAGTTCTGACTTGGTCAACAACAATCCACCCAATTTTATCATTGTGCTTGATTTCAATTCTTGTAGGATAATTTCTCGAACTTGTAGTCATTGGAGCAACAATAATTGTTCTCAAATATTTATTCATTTCGTTAGGAGAAATAATTACGCAAGGACGAGTTTTGTTGATTTCACTACCAACTGTCGGATTAAGGTTAATCAAGACAATATCGTATTGTTTTAATTCCATTCTTCAAATGTTTCGTCTTCAAAGACATCATTAAATAATAATTTATCATCTCCATTTTCAGCCATTTGCTTAAAAGATTCTTCCCATCCTTTTCTTGGAGTTGATAAAGGTTGAATAATGATTTTTCCTTTTTCAAGAATTAAATCTACTTTATCTTTGATATTGTATTTTTCAAGAATAGTTTTACTGAAACGTATTCCTTTTGAATTTCCTATTTGAATAACTGAAACTTCCATAACTTAATAATTTTCGTTATTACAAAGTTATTACTATTTTTTCAATTACACAATTAAAGCTAACGGGTTTGTATAAAAATCAGTTTGGGAGAAAAGGGCAGAGCCTTTTCGAGCGTGCTGATTTGACTTGGTTTAAA
>NZ_JAUOSB010000057.1 GCF_030548295.1 Wenyingzhuangia sp. 2_MG-2023 | reverse complement strand
GAAAAAATAAAAATAATCTGGAATTATTAACCTTTTAAAACTTCAAAAAAAGGTCAACCTATTTCAGGACGATACAAAAACATAATATTTCAATTAATATTAACAACTTTAATTCTTAGTTGTTCCTCTAAACCTGAAAGTATAACAGACTTAGAAAAATCGAATTTAAAAGGTCAAGTTCGTAAGGTTATATTCAAACAATTTATAGCCGAAAATAAAAATGGATCTATCATAAAAAAAGAAATAGAAAAGGGTGAAAATGTAGGTTATGTAACCTTGTCTATTCAAGAATACAATAAATCAGGTATGCTAAATACCGCAAAAGAATACGTAAATCATGAATTAACAAATATTGAAGAATATCAATATATAGATAATTTACTAACATCGAAAAAAATATATAACAATAACGAGCTATTGGTGGAGATAAAATATAGATATATTAATGATAGTATCCCAAATAGAAAATTTATTTTAGAAACTCCAATAGGAAATAAAAATATCAAGGAAAAAACGTTGAAAGAAATAAATGAAAAAGGATACTTAATTAATGAAATAAATAATCCTTTTAATTCTTTTTCTATAAAGAAAACGAATTATCAATATAACGAGAATAACAAAGTTATTAGAGTTAATAAATATGGTCATGAAAACAATCTTTACATGAAAGAAATTTATCAGTATGGAAAGAACGGTATTACTGAACTTTATAAGCTTGTCGACTCAAAAGATAATTTAATAGATTATGAATTGTTAAGTGAAGTCGAATATGATTCTAAAGGAAATCCAATATACATTGTTTCAAAAGACAGTATTCAAGCGAAAATGATTTATGAATTCGAATATGAGTATTATTAACAAAAAAACGTTACCTAACACCGGCTAAAATTAATACGGGTTTTGGGGCTTTCTCAAAAGTTTGTGTATATTTACTAAGTCGCCAAATCCTTTTTGATTTGGCTTTGTAATAGAAAAATAAAACCAAAAAAAAGGCT
>NZ_JAUOSB010000056.1 GCF_030548295.1 Wenyingzhuangia sp. 2_MG-2023 | reverse complement strand
CTGTTAGCAACTAAAAATAGGGGTTGCGCTCGTTATAGGACTTAACCTGACACCTCACGGCACGAGCTGACGACAACCATGCAGCACCTTGTAAGAAGTCCGAAGAAATAAACATCTCTGTCTAATGCATCCTACATTTAAGCCCTGGTAAGGTTCCTCGCGTATCATCGAATTAAACCACATGCTCCACCGCTTGTGCGGGCCCCCGTCAATTCCTTTGAGTTTCAATCTTGCGACCGTACTCCCCAGGTGGGACACTTATCACTTTCGCTTAGTCACTGAGCTAATGCCCAACAACTAGTGTCCAACGTTTACGGCGTGGACTACCGGGGTATCTAATCCCGTTCGCTCCCCACGCTTTCGTTCATCAGCGTCAGTATATACGTAGTAGACTGCCTTCGCAATCGGTATTCTATGTAATATCTATGCATTTCACCGCTACACTACATATTCTATCTACTTCCATATAACTCAAGACTAACAGTATCAAAGGCAGTTCAACAGTTAAGCTGCTGGATTTCACCTCTGACTAATTAGCCCGCCTACGAACCCTTTAAACCCAATGATTCCGGATAACGCTTGGACCCTCCGTATTACCGCGGCTGCTGGCACGGAGTTAGCCGGTCCTTATTCGTAGAGTACCGTCAAATAAGTATACATACCTACATTTCTTCCTCTATAAAAGAAGTTTACAACCCATAGGGCAGTCATCCTTCACGCGGCATGGCTGGTTCAGAGTTGCCTCCATTGACCAATATTCCTCACTGCTGCCTCCCGTAGGAGTCTGGTCCGTGTCTCAGTACCAGTGTGGGGGATCTCCCTCTCAGGACCCCTATCTATCGACGTCTTGGTAAGCCGTTACCTTACCAACTAACTAATAGAACGCATAGCCATCATAAACCAATAAATCTTTAAATAAAAATCGATGCCGATCCTTATCTCTATGGGGTATTATTCTTCGTTTCCAAAGGGTATTCCCCAGTTTATGGTAGGTTCTATACGCGTTACGCACCCGTGCGCCGGTCGTCAGCTAATTGCAAGCAATTACTGCTACCCCTCGACTTGCATGTGTTAAGCCTGCCGCTAGCGTTCATCCTGAGCCAGGATCAAACTCTTCATCGTTATTTTTTAATAATATTTGA
>NZ_JAUOSB010000055.1 GCF_030548295.1 Wenyingzhuangia sp. 2_MG-2023 | reverse complement strand
TACGGGAAGAAAAGGAGCAGAGCCTTTTCGAACACGGACTAAGCCGAAGCCTTTTTTTTGGTTTTAATTTTCTTATTTCAAAGCCAAATCAAAAAGGATTTGGCGACTTAGTAAATATACACAAAACTTTGAGTAAGAAACAAAACCCGTATTAATTTTAGCCAGTGTTGTGTGTAGCTTTACTTGTAGATGTTAAATTTTTCAAACTGAATTTCCCCAAAATTTTTAACTGTTAAAATTTCTTCTCCTGTTTTTATGATAGCTTCCGAATTAAGATTTTCACTGTTATTGAACCTAAAATATTCTGTTCCGTCTTTGTGTAAAAACCAGTTTTCTTCTAAATTATTATATTTGAATGTTATAATTCTTGACCATTTAGTATTTCCTCCAGCAGTATAATATTCTATAGAAAAGTATCCGTTTTTGATAACTACTTTTTCAAAGGAATCTCCGTGAATAGCTCCTGAGCAATCAATACATAAAACTGCATTTTCATTTTCAGCTTTCAATTCTAATTTTCCTTGAGAGTTACCTATTAAAATTAGTAAATGTCTTTTTTCAGGCTTATTTTCATTGTATTTTGAACTCTTTTCTTCATCTTTTTTTCTCAAGACAAGAATATAATCATCAAATTCATCTTTGTTTAAATCTCCTTTAACTGAATCAAGTATTGAATAATTTTTAGGTATAAATTTTGTGATTTCAGAGAAAGTTTTATTTGGTTTTTTATTGATGTAATTTGAAATTAAAAAACGTGTTCTTTTGTTTACAATGTCAGATTTATATTGATTTTTAACCATTAAATCATCTAATTCGTTTCCTTGTTCTGTGTCTTGATTATTTATTTTTTTAAATTTTTCATTTCTTAGTTTTAACCATTTCAGTTGCTTGTTTTTAAAATTTTCCTTTTCAATTTTGGTTAGTTTTTTTCTAATATTTTTATAGACAACATTAAGTAAACTATCAGATTTATTGTAAAATTCTAAAGAACAGTTATACATGAATTTTCCTTTATCAAGACAATTCTGATTTTCAGTTTCAATATAGTTTAAACTCTCATTGAAATCTTGAGAAAATAGATTTAAAGAAAGGAAAAAGATTAGTATATGTTTATTTTTCATTTTTTTCGTAGTTACACACAACGGT
>NZ_JAUOSB010000054.1 GCF_030548295.1 Wenyingzhuangia sp. 2_MG-2023 | reverse complement strand
ACCGCTACGATAGTTTCAGCGTTGCTACTGCTTCAAATACGCGTTGTTACGATTACATTCAGACCGTTACGATAATTTCAGCGTTGCTACTATTTCAGTTACGCGTTGTTACAATTCCATTCAACACAGCTACGATAAATTCAAACGAGGTTACTTTAAAAATTCGCGGAGTTACGTGGTTTCAATAATTTTAGAACAAATTCTGATTTATACAGCATCGGGAAATTCAGCAGGAATTTCGAACGAGGTTTTGGGTAACGGTTTTGGCTAGGCTTTGTGCGGGGTTGAAAATCGACAAGATTTTCAGACACGGACTAAGCCGAAGCTTTTTGTTTGGTTTTGTTTCTTTGCTTTCACAAAGCCAAATCAACAAGATTTGGCGACTTAGTAAATATACACAAACTTTCGAGAAAGCACAGAACCCGCATGAAGTTTAGCCGGTGTTCTACACCGTTTTTATCATATTTATTGTTTTGTTGGCATTGGAGGAATTGGAATTGGTTTAAAATAATCTACAAAACAAATATTTCCTGTAAACTTTTTATTTAGTTCGGATAATTCTTTTTCGGATAATTCAGAAATGTCTTTGTTGTATATTTTTTCAGCTAATTCATTGGAATATGATCTAATCGCAAGTAATATTTCAAAAAATATTTTCTTTGTTTGGATAGGTGTTGAGTGGTTGTTCCATTTAATTAAATAAATCAATGATTTTCTACTAGTCCCCAAAATCTTATTTTTTGTGATTTTTAGTACTTCACTTTCAATATTTTTAGTTGATTCAATTATTTTTTCATTAACTAAAATTTCATTTTTTTGATTTATATAAATTGAAATTATGTTATGTAAATTAGCTCTTTCTCTTTTACAATTTTTCATTACAAAAGCTGGGAAATTAATTTCTACATTATTAAAATTAATTTTTCCAATAAAAGATGAATTATCACATAAATCAATGTTTAATTGTTTTTCAATATCTTTTACTAATGTTGATTCTGATTTTGAAAAATCAATTTCCGCAACCAATTTTTTTTCAGACACTTGATGATTAAAAAAATCAGAAACACTCTTAATTCTGTCACTCTTGTTTTGACAATTTATGTTTGATGTTATAAAAATAAAAAATAGTATGTAGATGTTTTTTTTCAAATGGTGTAGAACGGGTTTGGCTAGGATTAGT
>NZ_JAUOSB010000053.1 GCF_030548295.1 Wenyingzhuangia sp. 2_MG-2023 | reverse complement strand
AACGGTTTTGGCTAGGCTTTGTGCGGGAAGAAAATCGGCAAGATTTTCGAACACGTACTAAGCCGAAGCTTTTTGTTTGGATTTGTTTCTTTTGATTTCACAAAGCAAAATCAACAAGATTTGGCGACTTAGTAAATATACATAAAACTTTAAGAAAGCACAGAAGCCCGCATGAAGTTTAGCCGGTGTTGTGTGTAGGTTTTTTTCAATTAGATATAAATTCTTCAAATCTTTTTAAAGCATTTATGAATGCATTATGACTTTTTTTTCCAAATTCAGCTTCAATTCCAAAAGGACCATATTTATCTGTATAAAAACTTATATTTTCAGCGAGATCTTTTATTGTTATGTTTTCTTTAGAACGTATTTTTTCAACTCGTTTCATGTAATCGTAAGCAGTAGAAGGATTTCCAGACGGTGTAAATTCACTATATCCATTTTCTATTAAGTACAATTTAAATTTTTCTAACATAGGGTTTCTGTTTTAATAGGATATCCATTTTTTTATTTCTTGGATAATATTATTCAAATTTTCATTAACATCCTTACCAGTATATCTCAAAACTCTAAATCCTAGTTCTTGTAGTTTTCTATCAATTCGTTTATCTCTTTGAGCTTGTTCTTCTGTTCTTTCATGATAGGTGTGACCATCGGTATAAATACAGATTTTTTCATTCTTTTTTTCTATATAAAAATCGGGAACAGTTAAAACTTCTTTAAAGTTATTTGTTGGATTGTGATATGATTTACCAATGATAGATATATTTTCACCTTTCCAATTTAGTGCGTATTGGGTCTGAAATCTTATATAATTTTCTTTTAGAGCTAAGTATAATTTTCGTTCTAATGGACTTTGTAAAATAAACAAACATGTTATACAGTCATTTGTCGATTTGTATTTACATGTTTTACATAGATTATCATTTTGATAATATTCTTCTATTTTTAAAGCATCTTCATTTGATATTCCTAGTTTTTCAGCAAGGGTAGTGTTTTCAAGAAGGTCATTAATTTTATTTCTTAATTTAATTAATTCCTTTTCATTACATTTTATTGTTTTTTTCCAATAATTCCCTTTTTCAACAAGTGAAATTTCATAAAAAACAGCAAAATTTCCCGTTTCAGATATTCTAATAGGAAGTTTTTCAATATCAATTGGTATTTTCATTCTGTATTTTTTTCTTACTTACACACAACG
>NZ_JAUOSB010000052.1 GCF_030548295.1 Wenyingzhuangia sp. 2_MG-2023 | reverse complement strand
CGAAGAAATAAAATCAATCTGGAATTATTAACCTTTTAAAACATCAAAAAAGGTCAACCTATTTCAGGACGATACAAGTTTTGTGTATATTTACTAAGTCGCCAAATCTTGTTGATTTGGCTTTGTGAAACCAAATCAACAAAACCAAACAAAAAGCTTCGGCTTAGTACGTGTTCGAAAATCTTGGCGATTTTCTTCCCGCACTAAGCCTAGCCAAAACCGTTGGCAAAAATACCGTAGCACCCTGAAAAATTGAATGTAAAGAAAACTTAAAAATCTTATCATATATTTTTTATATGTAAAGAAAAATCAATTTTCTTATCAAAAGAATTATCTTTGTAAAGAAAAACAGATTTTCTTATCATTATGAATAATTTCAAACTAGAAAAATTACCACTTACAAAAGACATTGAAACTAAAAGTGTTTTAAAGAAACTTAATGAAGCACATAGAGCTTTAGCTGAATTAAAAGGCTTAGTATCTAGTATTCCTAATGAACATATTTTAATAAATACTTTAGGACTTCAAGAAGCAAAAGATAGTTCTGAAATTGAAAATATTATTACTACTCATGATGACCTTTATAAAGCTGAGTTAAATCTTGACGGTTTAAAATCTTTAGATGCAAAAGAGGTACAAAACTATATCTCTGCATTAAAAATAGGATATTCACTAATTTCTAAAAGAAATATATTAACAAACAATAACATTATTGAAATTCAAGCTGAACTTGAAAAAAATAATGCAGGATTTAGAAAAGTTCCTGGTACTGCTTTGAAAAATGCAACTACAGGAGAAGTTGTTTATACGCCTCCTCAAGATTACGAGACAATTAAAGAACTCATGACTAATCTTGAACAATTTATTAATGATGATAGTTTATCAGACTTTGATCCTATTGTAAAAATGGCAATTATTCATTTTCAATTTGAAAGTATTCATCCTTTTTATGATGGAAATGGAAGAACTGGTAGAATCATAAATGTACTATATCTTGTTATGAAAGATTTGCTCGATTTACCTATACTCTATCTAAGTAGATACATTATAGAAAATAAAGCTAAATATTATGAATTATTACAGGAAGTAAGAAATACAGGTAATTGGGAAAATTGGTTATTATATATTATTCAAGCTGTAGAACAAACTTCAAAACAAACAATTTCTACAATTAAAGAAATTCAAACTTTAATGTTAGAGTACAAACATTTAATAAGAAATAATTATAAATTTTATAGTCAAGATTTATTAAATAATTTATTTCAACATCCTTATACTAAAATTGAATTTATAGAAAAAGATTTAGGAGTATCTAGAATAACAGCAGGTAGTTATTTAAATAAATTAGCTAAAGACGGAATCTTAATAAAACAAAAATTAGGAACAGGAAATTATTATATCAATCATAAATTATATACGATTCTGACAAACAAAGTACTTTAGCCAACAAAGTACTGTGGTAAAAAACAAGTAAAAACTTATTAATTTCTTACCAAAACACTTCTATACCCATCATCA
>NZ_JAUOSB010000051.1 GCF_030548295.1 Wenyingzhuangia sp. 2_MG-2023 | reverse complement strand
TCAATTCTCTAAGAATCTTTATAATTTCTGTAGCTGCTAAAAATTCGACCGAATTTTACTGACTGTTAAAGCTAACGTCTCCGTATATGAAACGTAGCGTGTAAAAAGACGCTATCGTTTCGGATTATACACGAGCCGAATTTTTATTTTTTCTATTTATCTTTTAATTTCTAAATATACAAAAATAAAAATTTGGCGGACTTAATAAATAAGCAAAAACCTTTCGGAAAGCCTGAAATAGCTATGTTTTATATACATTGTTGGCAGTAGTTATTTCACGCTTTCGCCTAACAATGTTACTTTTTTTAACCACTTTTCTCTAAAATCCAAAGTTGAATTTTTTATTGAAGCAATATAAGTCGTTTTTACAGGACTTATTCCGCAAAATTTTAAAGTTCCGTTTTTAAATTGGTTGATTGTCGGGCTTTTCATTATTAGAAAATCATACCATTTTGGTGTATCAGCCGTAATAATTATTCGTGCAGATTTTCCTTTCAGTAGTTTTTCAGGTAATGCTTTTCCCTCAATTGGTTGATATGTAATTGACGGTAAAAATGTTCTGTCTATAAATCCTTTCATAATAGCTGGGTAACCATACCACCACATTGGAAATACCCAAACAATATGGTCTGCTTTTTTAATTTTTTCTATGGCTTTTACCAAGTCAGGCTCCAATTCCATTCGTTTCCGATAACCAAATTGCAGATTAGGATTAAATTCCAATTCCGCAATGTTAATTTGAGATATTATAGAATTTGTTTTATTTGCTCCTTTTAAGTAGGCTTCCGATAATGCGTAATTAAAGCTCTCTTTGTCAGGATGTCCGTTTATTATTAATACTTGTTTCATATTTATTCTTTGTTTTGTGCAAAGAACAATACTTCGTTACTTATTTAAAAGGACATTTGTCTAATACGTAATCGTTTTTCTTATTCTACTTAAATGTCTTTGTGTAATTCCTAAATATGAAGACAGAAAATTTAAGGGAATTGATTGTAAATATTCAGGTTGATTTATTAGTAAATCCTTGTATTTTTTTTCTGCTGATTCTTTTTGCAACAAGAAAACTCTTTTTTCCATTTTGATGTATTCCTGTTCAGCTATTAATTTGAAAAATTTCAGCCAATTTGTACTTGATTTCTCTAAAATTAAAATTTCTTCTCTTGATATAGTTAATAACTCTATATCTGTTAATGCTTGAATATTTTCAATTGTTTTTGTTTGAGATAAGAAAGAAGAGTAAGCACTAACAAATGAATTTGAAAAGGTAAAACAATAGGTAACTTCTTCTTCAGATGATGAGTAATAAAACGACCTAAATAAGCCAGAAACTACAAATGCCACTTCTTTAGATATTCTATTTTCTTTGATAAAAAAATCGCCTTTTCTCAATCTCTTCTTCCGAACTTTACTTTCAAAAAGGTCAATTTCTTTTTCGGTTAAAATATCAAATGTTTGTAGGTAGTTCCTCATTTTTTTAATTACTGCCAACGGTTTTGGCTAGGATTAGTGCGGGAAGAAAAGGAGCAGAGCCTTTTCGAACACGGACTAAGCCGAAGCCTTTTTTTTGGT
>NZ_JAUOSB010000050.1 GCF_030548295.1 Wenyingzhuangia sp. 2_MG-2023 | reverse complement strand
CAGGGTTGTTTGTGTTTACTTTCCATAAGTGACTAATATTTGATGAATTTTTAGTCAACCTATTTCAGGATTTTACATTTTTTTAATGACGCACAACGGTCTTGTGTATGGTTAGTTGCGTGTTTTAAGCACTAAAGTTAGCAAATAAACACAGATAGAAAGTCCGCGAGGACTTTCGTAAATTGGCTAAAAACCAGCAATTAATTATACACGTTGTTAGCTGTAGTTTTTATTCCTCAATAGTTTCTAAAAAACTTAATTCTTCTGGATATTTTTTCAAATCTTTGACGGTTTTCTTACCCTTTTTAAATTTTCGATTACTTACGTAAACGGATTTTAAATCAGCCCATTCGTTTTTTATTATTTCTATTTCTCGATTTCTATTTTCATTTGTCATATTAGTATTTAAAATTAACTCAATACTATGTCTCATTTTCTCATAATTGAAACCTATGCGTTTATGATTTTCCGCTTTTTCACTTGGTTTTAAAAATGTTTGAAGACCAGTTAAAATTGCCACAATTAATAAGATAAATGGAAATAAATAATCTTGAACCCAAGGAATATCAATCTTTGGAAATCGATAAGAAAACGCTACAATAGTTGAAATTATAAAAGCACTAATCCCAATCCATTTTTCAAAAGTTGACCAAAATATTGATTGATAACAATGAGCGTATTCTAACTGATGAATTTTTCTCATCCAATCTAATAACATTCTTCTTAGGCTCTCATCCATATTATATTTGGGTATTAATTTTGTTCAATAATTCTGTTGGGTCGATAATCATTTTTCGATTAATCTCCGATTCTGAAATATGTTTAGGTCCAATCACAATAGATTTATCTAATCCGTTTTTCCCTGTAAAAGAAAAGAACGTAGCAGAAGGTAAAGGTGAATTTGTATGACCTGATTTATGTAATTTTCCGGCATCTATTTTATAATTTCCGTTTTTGAAATGTATTTCTTCGGATGTTTGATAAAGTTCTATATCGATTTTTTCATTTACAGCTTTGGACGTGTGTTGGTTTACTTCGTTTAATGAATCGTTATAAACTACTTTGAAAAAAGAGTGTTTAGAATTCTTTGAGTTAATATTATAATCAAATCTGTTATTAATTATTTCCCCCGTTATTACCCAACTTTCAGCAAAAAATGTATGGGTATGAATTGAAAAGTTCTCACACTTTTCTGTATCAATATATTGATTTAAAGAATCGTCCCAAATGTGTAATCTAATGAAATCAAAGCTTTCTAACGATTCATCAAATTTATATAACGGAATTGACAAAAACCCTTGTGAACCGATTGATGAAATTGTGTATTTTATTGGAATAATTTTGATTGATTTTGAAATTAGTTCCCAAACGAACTTTATATCTAATTTTTGCTTGTTTTCTCTACAGTAAATTATTTCCCTAACTCCAATAAGCCTACAAACTATAGATTTTACGTAAATATCTGTCTCTTTTTTGATTAGACTTATAAGTTTATCAATTGAGACTATTTTTGAATCTAAATAGATTAGCTCACAAATATCATTTTTAGACTTTATAATAGCTTTAAATTCCTCTCCGTATCCTTTGAGTAAAGGTTCGTAAAAAGTTTTAAATTCTTTTTCGCTAATATCTTTGTTTTGATTCATTAATTAGTTCGTTTTCAGTTTCGTGGCAAATTACAGCTAACGGTTTTGGCTAGGCTTTGTGCGGGAAGAAAATCGGCAAGATTTTCGAACACGTACTAAGCCGAAGCTTTTTGTT
>NZ_JAUOSB010000005.1 GCF_030548295.1 Wenyingzhuangia sp. 2_MG-2023 | reverse complement strand
GGTTTAGAGCGTTTGAATTGCCTAAAACAAAAAGCGAGTAGTGATAGCACGACCCCGAATCAAAGGGGAAACGCCCAAAGAAGAATTACTTGTCATTTTTAAAGATCATTCCAACGGATAAATCTGATTTTTATAAATTCACAACAGTTATTTAGTTAGAATATAACAATCTGTATAATTTTTTTAATTGTTTGGTCATTGAGTCTACTAATTTAAACGGTATGATTTGTTTTAAATATATGAGAAGATGTTCTTATGAACAAAAAACATCAAACAAGAGAAGTTACCTTTTCGTTCAAATAATTCAACAAAAAAATCTAAGACTTGTTCTTCAAATTCATTCCCAGTTTGTTGATTACTTTTTTTTGCTTGCATTTTCAAAACATTTCTCATAAAACTACTCTTTATAAGTCAACATTCAAAGAAGTACTTATTCACAAGTATTGAAAGTTTTATACAAATACTATCATAAAGATTTAATCGGTTGCTATTCCAAAATAGATCCAATCAACATCTTCCGAATAAGGATTGTGCTGTGAGTGAATCTCTCCTGCTTCAATGGTAATGCAATCACCAGAGACTGCTACAATTTTTTCGCCATTTACAATAAAATCAATTTTTCCGTTTTGAATGTAAAAAACTTCATACATCGTATCGTGTTTATGGCTTTCCACTTCTTGTCCAGGTTTAAAAGTAGCAGAACCAAACATCATTAGTTGAGGAATGTATCCTTTTTCGATAAAAACTTTCTTTTTAACATCAGAGTTGTGACTAGTGTTAATTTCGGAAAGTATGGAAGTGCGAACTATTTTCATGTGTTTTATCCTAAGTTTATGTAAAAATAAAAGCTAATTTTCAGAAACTACTATTTTAGTAAGTATCTTCGCATAAATTTTTTTGAGATGGAGTTGATTGCAATTACGGGTTATGGTTCTGTTTCCGCTTTGGGAACGAATGAAGAGGAGGTTTGGAACAATTATGTGGATGATAAACATTTTTTGACTTTTAAAGAGTTTGGTAAAATAGCAGGATGGTTGAGTGTTGTTCCTAAGGAAATAGAGAATGAGCTACATGCTTTGAAAATTTCAAATCCCAAATACAAAGATTTAGACAAATCTGTGTTGATGGCAATTTACGTTGGTAGAAAAGCAATTAAATCTGCTAATTGGACTCATCAATCAACTTTTGGAATTAATATAGGTTCTTCTAGAGGTGCAACTTCACTGTTTGAACATTTTTACAATGATTTTTCAAGCAATAATCTTGGAAAAACACATCCATTAACATCTCCTACAACTACATTGGGAAATTTATCTACTTGGGTAGCTGATGATTTACAGACAAAAGGTCCTACAATATCTCATTCAATAACATGTTCTACAGGATTACATGCTGTGTTGAATGGAATTGCTTGGATGAATTCAGGCATGTCTGATCGTTTTTTGGTGGGAGCTACAGAAGCTCCAAATACAGATTTCACATTGGCTCAAATGCAGGCTATTAAAATTTATGCAGATAATATGGATGCATATCCTTGTAAAGCTTTGGATTTTGATAAAACAAGAAATACAATGTGTTTGGGCGAGGGTGCTGCTGTCTTTTGTTTGGAAAAAGGTTTGAAAGACAATGCAATTGCTTATATTGAATCTATAGGATATGCAACAGAAAAATTGAAACATAATATATCTATAACAGACAATGCGGAGTGTTTTCAAGATTCTATGAAAATGGCTATTGACGGTATTCAAGGAACTATTGATATCATCATAATGCACGCACCAGGTACTATAAAAGGAGATCGTTCTGAATACAATGCCATACAAAAAGTGTTTGGAAATGAGTTACCAGCTTTAACTTCTAACAAATGGAAAATAGGTCATACTTTAGGTACTTCAGGTAGTTTGAGTATGGAATTGGCAATTCTAATGTTGCAAAAGCAAAAATTTATAAAAGTACCTTATCAGAAAGAAATAAAATCACCAAAAAAAATAGAACGTATTCTAGTAAATGCTGTTGGATTTGGAGGTAATGCAGTAAGTATTGTTTTAAGAGGAATAGGTCTTTAATAGAATCAAATTTTAGTATTTTTACCGAATCAAAAATTCAAAGTAATGAGTGAAGTAAGACATAATTGGACGAAAGAAGAAATTCTTGAAATTTATAACAAGCCTTTGATGGAGCTTTTGTATGAAGCTGCTACGATACATAGATTACACCACAACCCTAATGAGGTTCAAGTTTCAACGTTATTGTCTATTAAGACAGGTGGATGTTCTGAAGATTGTGGATACTGTCCACAAGCAGCACGTTACCACACAGATATAGAAGGAAATGATTTAATGCCTGTTCAACAAGTAAAAGCACAAGCTTTAAGAGCTAAGGCTTCTGGTTCTTCTAGAGTTTGTATGGGAGCATCTTGGAGAAATGTAAAAGATGGACCTGAATTTGACGAAGTCTTAGAAATGGTAAGAACCATCAACAAATTAGACATGGAAGTTTGTTGTACTTTGGGTATGGTAACAGAAAATCAAGCCCAGCGTTTGGCGGAAGCTGGTTTGTATGCTTATAATCACAATTTAGATTCTTCAGAAGAATATTACAAAGAAGTTATTTCTACGAGAGGATATCAAGATAGATTGGATACAATAGACAATGTTCGTAAAACAAATGTAACTGTTTGTTCTGGTGGAATTATAGGAATGGGAGAATCTATAGAAGATAGAGCTGGAATGTTGGTTGCGTTGTCTACACTTAATCCACAACCAGAATCTACACCAATCAATGCGTTGGTTGCTGTTGAAGGAACACCTTTAGAAGATCAAAAGCCAGTGGAAATTTGGGACATGGTTCGTATGGTAGCTGCTACTAGAATTGTGATGCCAGAAACACAAGTACGTTTGTCTGCAGGTAGAACACAAATGACTCAAGAAGGACAAGCATTTTGCTTTTTTGCAGGAGCTAATTCTATTTTTGCTGGAGATAAATTATTGACAACACCAAATCCTGATGTAAATGAGGATATGAAATTGTTTGATAAATTAGGATTGACAGCAATGAAACCTTTTACTAAAAAAGTACAACCAAAATCAGTTGCAGCAGAAGAATCACAATACAATGCTTTAGGAGAAAATCCTAAATGGACAAGACCTGAGCACAAGATTGATAGAAATGAAGAAGCAAAACAGAAAGCTAAAGAAATTAGAGCTGCTGAAAAAGCTTAACAATTAAAACTTTAAAATTTAAAAAGCTCGTAGATTATAAGTCTATGAGCTTTTTAAATTTATAGAATGTATTGTTTGGCTAAAACTGTATAATCGGTTATTTGTTTTTGAATCCAATCTTTGTCTTTGCCAAGTTCACCAGCTAGTAAATTAGCAACCAATTCGCAAGAATCTATACTTGCTTTTGCATCTAAAAAGAGAAAACGAATTCTTCTAGCAAGTACATCTTCTATTGTTTTGGCATCTTCTTGTTGTGCTGCCCAAATAATTTGAGCTTTTATAAATGGATAATCAGGATGAATTTGTACTGCTAATTCAGGATTATTCTCTGTTAATTCTTCAATGTTTTTAGCATCTGTTCCATATATAGCTAGTAGATTTTGTTGAGCATTGGGAGTACAATATCCATGAATATTCAAAAATTCAGTTTCAGACTTTACAAAAGGAATTAAAGCTACCATTGTAGCTTTATCTATCACATCTTCTGCCATTTTTCTGTAGGTTGTCCATTTTCCTCCGGCAATACTAATCAATCCACTTTTACTAATTTCAATAACATGTTCCCTAGATATTTCTGCTGTATTTTCGGCATTTCCATTCTTCACAAGCGGTCTCAATCCTACAAAAATACTTCTAACATCTTTTTTCGTAGGGGTCATAGTCAGATATTTGGCTGCATGTGTCAATAGAAAATTAATTTCATCTTTTTTAGGTAGTGGTTCTGATGAGTATTCAGAAACAGGAGTGTCTGTTGTTCCTATTAAAATTTTATCATGCCAAGGAACAGCAAACAAAACTCTACCATCTTCTGTATCAGGAATCATAATAGCAGTATTTCCAGGTAAAAATTCTTTGTCTAAAACAATATGAACTCCTTGACTGCTTGAAATTATTCGTTGAAGGCTAGGTTCGTCCTTTTGTCGTATACTGTCTGAAAATACACCCGTAGCATTGATGATGGATTTTGTTTTTATCTTAGTTTTTTCTTTGGAAAACACATCTTGAATAACGGCTCCACAGATTACATTTTGATCATTTTTCGTGAATTCTAGAAACTCAGTATAATTAAGAATTATAGCTCCTTGTTCTTTTGCAGTCTGCATCATGTTTACCAACAATCGAGTGTCGTCAAATTGACCATCATGATAAATAACACCACCTCTCAATCCCTCTTGAGAAACAGTAGGAATGTATTTTACAGTTTCTTCTTTAGATAAAAATTCAGAATCACCAAAACCTTCTTTTCCAGCCAACCAATCGTATAGTTTTAAGCCAATACCATAAAAAGGACTTTCCCACCAATCGTAAGTAGGGACTACAAATTTTAAATCGTGAACAATGTGGGGAGCATTTCTTTTTAAAATAGCTCTTTCTTTTAATGCTTCAAGAACCAAAGAAAAATTTCCTTGTTGTAAATATCGAACTCCTCCATGGATCAGTTTTGTACTCTTGCTAGACGTTCCTTTTCCGTAATCATCTCTTTCAACAAGCAGTGTTTTGTAACCTCTAGAAGCTGCATCAATAGCCGCACCAATTCCTGTGGCACCACCACCAATTATTAAAATATCCCAATGTGTATTTTTGATTGTTTTTTTCATAATTGAAAGATGTAGACATATAGAATAAATATAAGTATTTTAAGGGTTGATAACTATTTTTTTTACCAATTGAAACAGTCTTATTCTAAATCAGATATTTTGTAATTTTAACGTTTCTCAAAACATAGCAGATGTACTTAATTTTTGATACAGAAACCACAGGTTTGCCTAAAAGTTACAAAGCACCAATGACCAATACGGACAACTGGCCAAGGTGTATACAGATAGCTTGGCAGTTGCATGATGATCTAGGGAAAGTGGTAGAACATGACAATTTTATGATTCAACCAGATGGATTCAACATTCCTTTTGATTCTGAAAAAATACATGGAATTTCTACAGAATTGGCTCAGCAGCAAGGAATTTCTTTATTAGAAGGTTTGGAAAAATTCAACAACGTTTTGAGTAAATCTAAATTTCTGGTAGGACAAAATGTGACTTTTGATGTCAATATTATGGGAGCTGAATTTATCAGAGCAGGAATAACTCCCAATTTTAAAGCATTTCAATTTGATAGTTTTGATTTGGATGCTTATAATTTTAAATCAAAATTACCCAACAATAGACCTTTGGCAATTGACGATTTGTTGGAAGATGATAAAAACTCTTTAGGAATTTTAGATACCTGTACGGAAGTTACGGCAGAATTATGTCAGTTGCCAGGAGGTAGAGGAGGAAAATTTAAATTACCAACGTTAACAGAATTACATAATTATTTGTTTGGAGTAAATTTTGGAGAGGCTCACAACGCAACTGCCGATGTAGAAGCAACAACAAGATGTTTCTTTGAATTGATTCGAAGAGAGTATTTTACTCAAGAACAACTAGATGTTCCTCATGATTATTTTATAGGGTTCAAAAAAGCGAATCCTAGGCCAATTCAAGTTATAGGTTTACAACATTTAAACTTAAAACAAGAAAGTCAAAAAATACGCAAGCATCAAGCTCAGCAAGCAGGAGCTAAAGGAAAGGGGATTAGTGTAAAAGAAGGATTGGAAAGGTTGAAAAATATTCCCTTTGCTCATTTACACAACCATACACAGTTTTCTATTTTGCAGTCAACAATGGAAATAGGAGCTTTGGTAAATACTGCAGGAAAAGACAATATGTCTGCCGTAGCCATGACGGATACTGGAAATATGATGGCTGCTTTTCATTTTACCAATGCTGTAGATGGTTATAATAAAGGAGTTCAAGCACAAAAAAAAGCTGCCGAAGAAAAAGGTGAGGTTTTTGAAGGAAAAGAACTAATTCCTATTGTGGGATGTGAATTGAATGTTTGTGAAAATCATAAAGATAAAACCAAAAAAGACAATGGATACCAAGTAGTCTTTTTAGCTAAAAACAAAAAAGGATATCATAATTTGGCCAAAATGTCTTCTGCAGCTTTTGTGGATGGTTTTTATTATGTTCCTCGTATTGATAGAAAAATTGTTGAACAGTATAAAGAAGATATTATTGTTTTAACAGGGAACTTGTATGGAGAAGTTCCAAGTAAAGTACTAAACGTAGGGGAAAAACAAGCAGAAGAAGCTTTGATATGGTGGAAAGAACAGTTTGGTGATGACTTGTATGTAGAGTTGATGAGACATGGTCAAGAAGATGAAAATGTTGTCAATAAAGTTTTGGTTGAGCTAGCAAATAAGCACGATTTAAAAGTGGTTGCTACCAACAATACTTTTTACATCAATCAAGAAGATGCAAACGCTCACGATATTTTATTGTGTGTAAAAGATGGAGAAAAACAAGCAACACCTATAGGAAGAGGAAGAGGCTATCGCTATGGATTGCCCAATGATCAGTATTATTTTAAGCTTTCTGATGAAATGAAGGAATTGTTTGCGGACATTCCAGAAACTATACAGAATATACAAGCTTTGGTAGATAAAATTACTCCTTTTACGTTGGCTAGAGATGTATTATTGCCAGCTTTTGACATTCCTGAAAAATTTCAAGATCCTAAAGATTTAGAAGATGGAGGTAAAAGAGGAGAAAATAATTATTTAAGACATTTAACCTACGAAGGAGCTAAAGAAAGATATTCAGATATTACGGATGCTATTAGAGAACGATTGGACTTGGAATTGGATGTAATTGCCAAAACAGGATATCCAGGGTATTTTTTGATTGTGGAAGATTTTATTAGGGCTGCAAGAAAAATGGGAGTTTCTGTAGGACCAGGTCGTGGATCTGCAGCGGGATCTGCAGCAGCTTACTGTTTGGGAATTACCAATATTGATCCTATCAAATACGATTTACTTTTTGAGCGTTTCTTAAACCCAGAACGTATTTCTATGCCCGATATTGATATTGATTTTGATGATGAAGGCCGTGGAAAAGTTATAGACTACGTAATTGATAAATATGGAGCCAATCAAGTAGCTCAAATTATTACGTATGGTACAATGGCAGCAAAATCATCTATACGAGATACTGCCAGAGTATTAGATTTACCATTGTTTGAGGCTGATAGAATAGCCAAGTTGATTCCTGGAATCAAATTGAAAAACATTTGGGCGGATGATCCTAAAAGTAAAGCGAAAAGAGATGGTTTAAGATCAGAAGAAAAAGAAATGATTGCAGAGTTGATTCGTTTGGCAGACGAAGATACACCCTTGTCAGAGACCATCAACAAAGCAAGAGTTTTAGAAGGCTCTGTAAGGAATACAGGAATTCACGCGTGTGGAGTAATTATTACTCCTGACGATATCACCAAATTTGTACCTGTTTCTTTAGCCAAAGATTCAGACATGTATGTAACCCAATTTGACAACTCCGTAGTGGAAAGTGCGGGATTGTTAAAAATGGATTTCTTGGGATTGAAAACCCTAACTTTAATCAAACATACTTGTGAAATTGTAAAAGCAAGACACGGAATAGAATTAGATCCAGAAGCTTTTCCAATTGATGATGTAAAGACTTATGAATTGTTCCAAAGAGGAGAAACCGTCGGTATTTTTCAATATGAATCTCCAGGAATGCAGAAATACATGCGTGAATTAAAACCGACCGTTTTTGCGGATTTGATTGCGATGAATGCTTTGTATAGACCAGGGCCTTTGGAATACATACCCAACTTTATTGATCGTAAACATGGACGAGAAGAAATAGTCTACGATTTACCAGATATGGATGAGTATTTGGCTGAAACGTATGGTATTACTGTGTATCAAGAGCAGGTGATGTTGTTGTCTCAAAGTTTGGCTGGTTTTACAAAAGGGCAAGCCGATACTTTACGTAAGGCAATGGGTAAAAAACAAATAGCAGTACTTGAAAAAATGAAACCGTTGTTTATTACTCAAGCGGTTGCAAAAGGTTATGATGCTGTAAAGTTGGAAAAAGTCTGGAAAGACTGGGAGGCTTTTGCTTCTTATGCTTTTAACAAATCTCACTCTACTTGTTATGCTTGGGTTGCTTATCAAACTGCCTATTTAAAAGCACATTATCCCGCAGAATACATGGCAGCAGTGTTGTCTAACAACATGAATGATATTAAGCAGGTTACCTTTTTTATGGAGGAATGTAAACGTATGGGATTGCAAGTTTTAGGGCCTGACGTGAATGAATCTTATGCCAAGTTTTCGGTAAATGATGAAGGTGCTGTTCGTTTTGGAATGGCTGCTATCAAAGGTGTTGGTGGAATTGCTGTGGATGGAATAATTAATGAAAGAAAAGAAAACGGATTTTATGTTTCTATTTTTGATTTAGCCAAACGTGTAGATTTAAGAACTTGTAACAAAAAAGCTTTTGAAGGATTAGCTCTTGCAGGAGGTTTTGATTCTTTTGGAAATGTACATAGAGCTCAATTTTTTGCTGCGGATGAAAAAGGAATGACTTTTTTAGAAAAAGCAATGAAATTTGGTCATGCTTATCAAGAAAGTATCAATTCTGCACAAGTATCTTTGTTTGGTGAAGCTTCGGATATTCAGTTACCAGAACCAACGGTACCACCTTGTGAAACTTGGGGAACCATGGAAACACTTTCTAAAGAAAAAGAAGTGGTTGGTATTTATATTTCTGCACATCCTTTAGATGATTATCGAAATGAGATGAAATTCACCAATTGTGGCGTAAGTCTGTTTAAAGATGATTTGAAAAAACATGTAGGAAAAAACTTTTCTTTTGCAGGAATTTTAGTCAGTGCAGAACATAGAATTGCAAAGAATGGTAACGGTTGGGGCTCTTTTATTATTGAAGATTATACAGATTCTCATGAGTTTAGGTTGTTTGGAGAAGACTATTTAAGATTTAGACACATGTTAGTACCCAATTCTTTTTTGTATATCAATGGAACCATTCAAAAAGGGTGGATGCAAAAGGATGGAACAGAAGGAACTCCTCGAGAGAAGTTTTCAGATTTTCTACTTCTGTCTGATGTGATGGATAAAAAATGTAAAAAAATTACTTTTAGGTTGAGTCTAAATGAAATTAAAAAAGATAGGGTAGAGCAATTAGAAATGCTTTTGTCTGGATTTACAGGAGATGGTGCAAAACAAACGGTAGGTTTTCATATTGTTTCTGAAAAGCATAAAATAGATATTGAAATGCCATCTAGAACTTTTAAGTTGAATATTTCAACAGAACTGTTTGATTATTTAGACAAAGAAGGATTTGATTATAAGTTGAATTAAAAAAGAAAGCCCAGTATAAAATTTATACTGGGCTTTCTTTTTTAATATTTAAGTTTTCTTTTTAATTGTTAAAAAGACGGAACTTAGGTTTTTCGTGACTTACTCCAACTTTACTGGCAGCACATCTAAAACCTATGTAGTTTGTAGACATGTACTCTTCTAAAAATCTTCTTTGAGCAGGATCTAACCAAAACTCTCTATCTCTCCAAGAACCACCTTTGTATACTCTAGAATAGTTCGTAATTAATGTAGTTCTAGGTTTTTTATCATATACATATACCAACTCTCCTGTTTGCTCATCAAGTACTGGTTGAGTGATTACTGGTGAATTGTACATAGACTTTCTTCTATCAAGATCTTCTTCTTGGTAATCTCTACTAGATTCAGGATCACCATCAGCAAAATCTCTATTGTCAGCTTTTTGGTAGCTTAGATCTAAGTAAGTATCATTTCCAGATACAGGAACTTTTATAATTTGTCCAGGCAATTCAGAAGGAACAATTTTTCCATTAGGAAGTGTATCGTAGGTAATAGTATTGAAATCAGCTACAATTACATTTCCATTTTCATCCAATTTAGGTTTTCTGAAGATGTTACCTCTAGCATAGTTAAAATCATTAAGATCAGTATCTATAGAAGGTCTGTAAACATCAAACACCCATTCGGCTACGTTTCCTGCCATGTCATACAAACCAAATGCGTTTGGAGGGAAGCTTTTGATAGGTGTTGTAATATCACCATAGTCAGAACTCCAGCCAGCTATACCACTATAGTTACCTCTAGATTCTTTAAAGTTGGCATGTTGTAAGTAATATTTGTCTTTTTCGTTTCTTGTTGTTGCGCTAGACCAAGGATATTTTTTTCTTCCTCTAATAGAATTGTATTGACGATTGTCAATGTCAGCTCTAGCTGCATATTCCCACTCTGCTTCAGTAGGTAGTCTGAATCTTGGAGAAGGAGAAAACTTATCAATGTTAAGCTTGATGTTTCCTTTATCAGTTTCACTGCTTACAGAATCTGTTACAGTTTCGTCAGACTGAGTTACGTATTCTGTAAAAATAGAATAGTTTCCGTTGAATAATAATTTTGGATCTGCCTCAAAAACTTCAACATCAAAATGGTTTCTACCTTCTACGGTAATTTCGCTGTTGTCAAATAAAGGTTTTAAAATTCCTTCTTCAATAAATTTCATCTCTGCCTCTCTGTTGGTTCTCCAAGTACAATAATCATTGGCTTGTCTCCAACTAACACCTACTACAGGATACTCTTCATAAGCACGGTGTCTGAAATAAGTTTTTGTCAATTCTCTGTCATTTCCTAGCGGATTGTTCCAAACATTTTCATCAGGCAATGCAGCACTATAGATGTGTTTGTATTTAGGATTGTCTGGAGGAAAAACTTTTTCTAGCCAATCTAAATAAATCAAATACTCTTTGTTTGTAGTTTCCGTTTGGTCAATATAGAAACTAGAAACATGCATAGTTCTTGGTTTGTTATCAGCTTCGTTCATAACATCTTGTTGAACTTGTCCCATAACAAAAACTCCACCTTCAACGTAAGTCATTGAGTTTGGAGCCTCTAATTCAACTGAATTGGAAAGTTTTGACAATCCTCCATATGCAGGGTCGCTAAAGTCAAATCCAATATTTTCTGAATATCGATCTGTACTACCAAGGCCTTTTTGTTGTTTACTACAACTAGAAATAACTAATAATATACTACCGTATACTAACGATGATTTTAGGATATTCTTCATAAAATAATGAATCACAGTTTTGTTAATTGCTTGCAAGATATTACATAATACTTAATTATACAATTTATAATATACAAAGTCTAAATTCTTATATTCGTGCAATAAATATTGTAATAATGAGGTTACTTAGTTTGTTTTTATTTGGGTTTATTTTTTTCAAGGCAATGGGTCAGGAAAAAAAAACATTTTCAATAGATTGGTTTCAAAAAACAGATAAGGTTTCTCAAGAGTTGTTTTGGTATGGTGCTGGTGTTCAGTTGGTAAACGGTAATGTCCCCGTCTTTTTTAACCAATGGGAAAAAACAGAAAGTGGAAGTGTTAAAACGTATTCTTTTGAGAATATTCAAGAAAAAAAGATTGCAATTAACAATTTAGGCGATGTAGATTTTAAAGAATTGCCTACTTCATTCAGTCCTATAATAAGAACTGTTAAAGAAAGAAATGTTGAGTTTTATAGTGTAGAAGCAACTCCTTTGTATAAAAACACGAGTGGAGAAGTCATTCAAGTAACTTCTTTTGATGTTGTTTATACGACTTCATCAAATGCTAGGTTTTCGCAAATTAATAGTACAAAAGTCATTCAAAATTCAGTTTTAAGTTCTGGAACATGGTATAAAATTGCAGTTGATAAATCTGGTGTTTTTAAAATGGATGCTTCTTTTTTTAATTCTATAGGAATTAGGACAAGTGGATTAGATCCTAAAAAAATAAGAGTCTTTGGAAATGGAGGTTTGATGTTGCCAGAACTTTTAAAAGATGATAGGAAAGAAGATTTAACTGAAAATGCAATTTTAGTAGTTGGTGAAAACGATGGTGTTTTTAATAATGAAGATTATGTGCTTTTTTATGCACAAGGGCCTATGGGCTGGAAACTGACAAATAGAAATTCCATTCAGCATGAGCAAAATATATATTCAGATTATGCGTATTATTTTATCAATGTAGATTCTGGGCTTGATGGGAAAAGAATATCAAGCTTAGCATCCGTTGCTCAGTCATCAAGTTTAGAAATAAATACATTTACAGACTATATAGTTCACGAAAAAGAATTGATGAATTATATAAGAGCGGGAAGAGAGTGGTATGGAGAAGATTTTTCGGTGAATCAAAGTCAGCCTTTTGAATTTGAATTTAAAAATTTAGTTAAAACAACTCCAGTCTTTTTAAGAAGCAGGTTTAGTGCAAGTTCATCTAATAGTACCAATTATAGTATTGATTATGTAAAATCTGGAACAAGTGTTAGAGTGTTAAACGGATCTTTTTCAGCTATTTCAAATACCAATATTGTTGGGTTTAATACAAGTGAGGGTTCAACGAGTTTTGTGGCCGAAGCAGATGATTTATTGTTAAACATAACATGGGATAACAGTGGTGATTTGTCTGCTCAAGGACATTTGGATTATTTTGAGCTGGTGGCAGATAGATATTTGATAGCTGATGGAGAGCAGTTTGGATTTTTAAATTTCAATTCTACTAGTTCTGGAGCTGTTTTAGAATATGTATTGTCTAACCAAAGTGAAATTGATTATGTGTGGAATGTTACAGATATTAACAATCCAAAAAATCTTGAAGACATTGATACTGACTCTAGCGTTTTTAGGTTTAAAGAGTTGACGGATGGTGTGTTAGATTCGTATCAAACAGTAAAAGTTGCGGATGCATATACTCCAATAAAACTTAGTGGAAGTTCAAATGTTACCAATCAGAATTTACATGCTTTAGAAAATATTCAATATTTAATCATTACTCAAAAAGATTTTTTTGCGCAAGCTAATAGATTGGCAGATTATCATAGAACACATACCACAATTGGCGGTGATGATAATACACTTATAAATGTAGAAGTGGTTGATTTGGATGAAATTTACAATGAATTTGGTTCGGGTTCTCCTGACATTACTGCAATTAGAGATTTTGTAAAATACATATATGACAGTGATAGTTCAGACGAAACTAGACTAAAATATTTGTGTCTTTTTGGAGATGCTTCTTTCGATTACAAAGAAATTACATACAAAAGTGGAAACATTGTACCTGTCTATTTGTCTAAAGTTAGTAACAATTTAATTAGTTCTTACAATTCAGATGACTATTATGCTTACTTAGATGAGAATGATGACATTAATGACAATAGCGAACTTTCTTTGTCTGGTAAATTAGATATTGTTACGGGTAGAATTCCGGTAGACACACCAACCAAAGCCAAACAATTTGTAGATAAAGTATTAAATTATTACAGCACCAACTCTTTTGGAGCTTGGAAAAATAAATTGACCTTATTGGGGGATGATGGGCAAGAAGGAGACGATCAGTCTTTGATTAAGTATTTAGAGGAGTCAGCTTTGATTATAGAACAAAACAATAAGAATTTGAACCTAACAAAGTTGTATTCTGATGCTTTTGTAGAAGTTATTACCTCTGGAGGTGGAACTTATCCTGATATTGTAAAAAAGTTTGACGATGCATTTAATAGAGGTTCTTTGGTGATCAATTATTTTGGACATGGAAATACATCCACTTTAGCAGAGGAGAATTTTTTAGATATAGCTAAGATTAGAACCTATAGAAATGTGAATAATTTACCTTTATTCGTTACGGTTACTTGCGATTTTTCAAGATTTGATGATCCTAGTTTTCTCTCAGCGGGAGAGGAATTGATTCAAGCAGCATACGGAGGAACATCTTCTATGATTACGACTACGCGAGAAATTAGAATTACATCCGCAGAAACAATCAATAATTTATTAGCAGATTATATGTATAGTTTTGACGGTGAGGTTAGAACGATTGCAGAAGCATTAAAAGATGTAAAAAATAGAATTACTTTGAGTGATGAGTTTTTTGTTTACTTTTTTGGAGATCCTGCAATGAAATTGTCTTTACCTAAAGAAGGGATTGAAATTGATAAAATTGAAAAATACGTTACAGATTCAGAAACCAATATAGAGACTAAAGAAACGGTAACAGAACTAAATGGTTTGTCTAAATTAAGGGTGACAGGAAGGATTGTAGAAAAAGACAGCGTTTTAAATTCATCAGGAAATTACGATGTATCCATTACTGATTTAGTTGATTTTAATGGTAATTTATCTGTGATTTTGTATGACAAAGAAATTGAAAGACAAACTTTGTTAAATGAACGTACTTCTATAGGGCTTCCTTATAATGAAAACAATGTAGTTTATTTTAAATCTCTAGAAAACAAGGTGTTTGTAGGTGATGCAACCATCAACGACGGAAAGTTTTCTTTTGATTTTATTTTGCCTAAAGATGTAAATACAGTTCCTGAAAATGCCAAGTTTAGTTTTTATGCATCTTCTAATAACGAAGAAAAAACGGGTAGTGATTTTTCTTACAAAGTAGGTGGAATAGACAACACGGTAGAAGAGGATAATACACCACCAGTTATCAATTTATTTATGGAGGATGAGTCCTTTATAGATGGAGGGAATACAAATTCAACACCTACTTTATTGGCAAAATTGCAAGACGATAATGGGATTAATACCTCTTTAAATTCCATAGGACATACAATTTCTTTAGTTGTAGATGGAGATTCGGCAAATCCAATTACACTAAATGAATATTATACTACAGAAAAAGATGACTTTACTCAAGGTATTGTAACATACGAATTGGCTGAGTTGACAGAAGGAAATCATACAATTACATTAAAAGCATGGGACTCTCACAACAATTCATCAGTACAAACGTTAAACTTCTATGTTCAGCAAGATCAAGGCTTTAAAATAAGTAAAGTACTTAATTACCCAAATCCATTTATCAATCACACAGAGTTTTGGTTTAAGAACAATAGGCAAGGAGATCCGTTAGAAATTAAAGTTCAAATATATACAGTTTCAGGAAAATTAATCAAAACCATTATTTCTTCAAGTATAAATTCGGAAGAGATTATAAAAACGGTAACTTGGGATGGAAAAGATGATTTTGGAAATAGATTAGGAAAAGGAGTGTACTTGTACAAGTTATCTGTAAAAGAAATAATTTCAGGTCAATCAGATGAAAAGGTAGAAAAATTAGTAATATTGTAAGAACTAAAGAAATCTAGAAAAAGTATGAAGTTAAAAATCAACTTATTTTTACTGTTAGCAACTGTAAGCTCTCAGTTTTATAGTCAAAGTAATGCAATTACAACCGTAGCTCCATTTTTAAATATTGTTACAGATGCAAGAGCAGCAGGTATGGGAGATGTAGGGGTTGCAACATCTGCAGATGCAAATTCAATGTTCCATAACAGTGCTAAAATGGTTTTTCAAAAAACAGAGGCAAGTTTTGCTATCAACTATACTCCTTGGTTAAGAAATTTAACCGATGATATTTATGTAGGAAATATAACGTACCAACAAAGAATTGATGAAAGAAGTGCATTTGGAGGAGGAATAAAATATTTTAATTATGGTGAAGTTGAAGTGACACAAGCTGATGGAACAGGCTCTTCTACGGGGTCACCATACGAATTGGCTATAGATGCAGCCTATGCCTTAAAATTAAGTAACAATTACTCTATGTCTGTTGGATTGAGGTATATGAGGTCTGACTTGACTATTTCAGGAACTTCGCTTACGGATTTTGAACCATCAAATGGTTTTGCTGTAGATATTTCTGGATATTATATCTCTGATGAAATGCCATTTTCTGAATTTAATGGTGTGATTAGAGGAGGTTTTAGCATTACTAACTTAGGTCCTAAGGTAAGTGTGTTTTCTAGAGAAGAATTTTTGCCAACCAATTTAAAATTGGGTGGAGGTTTTGATTTTATCATGGATGATTACAACCAAGTGGGGCTGACTTTAGAATTTACCAAACTGTTAGTTCCTTCTGTAGATGGAGATGATAAAAACTTTATTTCTGGAGTGGTGAGCTCTTTTGGTGATGCACCAGGTGGTTTTTCAGAAGAATTACAGGAGGTGACAATAGGTTTGGGAGCTGAGTATTTGTATAACAATGCGTTTGCTTTTAGAGCAGGTTATTTTAAAGAAAATGAAAACAAAGGAAACAGAAACTTTTATACATTAGGTTTGGGTTTTAAAGCAAGTGCTTTTAGTGTAGATCTATCTTACTTGATTAGCAACACAGTTGTTAACAATCCTTTAGAAAACACCCTAAGATTCTCTTTATCCTTTGATTTTGGTGACGTTTTTGAGTATTAGTCTAAAAATATAATTACATTTGAAACGGTGTTATTTTAACACCGTTTTTTTTATGAATTAGTTATGTATAGAAACGCAGTAATTACAGGAACCGGAAGTGCTATTCCTAAAAAAATAGTTGAAAATTTAGCTTTTATAAATCATGTTTTTTTAAATGAAGATGGAACTTTATTTGAGAAGGAAAACAGTGAAATAATAGACAAGTTTCAGGCAATTACAGGTATTGAAGAAAGAAGATATGCAGAGGACAATCTGAATACTTCTGACTTAGCAACAATAGCTGCAAAAAAAGCCATCCAAGCATCGGGAATAGATATTGAAGATTTAGATTTGATCATCATTGCTCATAATTTTGGAGATGTTAAAAAAGGTAGCATTCAAGGTGATTTTTTACCTAGTATAGGAACAAGGGTAAAGCATAATCTAGGAATTAAAAATCCTAATTGTGTTGCTTATGATATTTTATTTGGTTGTCCAGGCTGGGTTCAAGCCATGATTCAAGCAAATCAAGCTATCAAAGCAGGAGATGCTAAAAAAGCTTTGGTAATTGGAGCTGAAATTTTATCTAGAGTTGTAGATCCTAACGACAGAGACAGCATGATTTTTTCTGATGGTGCTGGAGCTACCATCTTAGAAGTTGTCGAAGAGGAAGAAGAAAGAGGGATTTTAAGCACAGCAGCTCAAACTTTTGCTTTGGAAGAAGCTGGATATTTGTACTCAGGCCCTACATTCAACAAAGAAAAAGATCAAAACGTCAATTACATTAAAATGTTGGGACGTAAAATTTATGAATTTGCATTGGTCAATGTTCCGGCAGCAATGAAATTAACGTTGGACAAACGAGGTTTGGATGTTGAAGATATTGCTCAAATATTCTTACACCAAGCAAATGAAAAAATGGACGAAGCGATTATTAAGAGATTTTATCGTTTGTACAAAAAGCCTGTTCAAAAAGGTGTAATGCCAATGTCTATTAATAAATTAGGAAATAATTCTGTGGCTACAATTCCTATTTTGTATGATATGGTTTTAAGAAATCAAGTAAACGGACATCAATTAAACTCTAAAGATGTTGTGATTTTTGCTTCTGTAGGTGCAGGAATGAACATCAATGCAATTACGTACAAAGTTTAAGAATTTACTTTTAATCTTGGGTTTGCAGTTGTGTTTTGAGCATCAAACATTCCCAATTTGTATTTTTGATATGCAGTTATAGCAATCATGGCAGCATTGTCTGTGGTGTATTCAAATTTAGGAATGTATGTTTTCCAACCCAAATGTTTTTGGGATTCGGTCAATCGTTTTCTAATTTCAGAATTGGCAGAAACTCCACCAGCAATCGCTATTTGACGAATTCCTGTTTCTTTGATGGCTCTTTTGATCTTGTCCATCAAAATTTCGGCAATTGTATTTTGAACACTTGCACAAATATCGTGTAGGTTTTCTTCGATGAAATCTGGATTCTGTTTTACTTCTTTTTGCACAAAATATAAAATACCAGTTTTTAAGCCACTAAAACTAAAATGATGCTCTTTTACCTTGGGTTTGGAAAATTTGTAGACAGGCTTTCCTGTTTGTGCGTATTTGTCTACCAATGGTCCACCAGGATAAGGCAAACCTAAAATTTTTGCGGTTTTGTCATAAGCCTCTCCCACAGCATCGTCAATTGTTTCTCCTAAAACAGCCATGTTAAAATAGTCGTTTACCTGAACAATTTGTGTATGTCCTCCACTAATTGTCAAGCACAAAAAAGGAAATGTTGGTTTTTCATCATTAGCATCGTCTATAAAATGAGCTAGAATATGCGCTTGCATGTGATTGATTGCCAACAAAGGAATGTTAAGAGCCAAAGCCATAGATTTTGCAAAAGAAGCTCCAACCAAAAGAGATCCCATCAATCCTGGACCTTGGGTAAAGGCAACGGCATGCAATTGTTCTTTGGTTATTTTAGCTTTTTTAAGTGCTGCATCTACTACAGGTACTATGTTTTGTTGGTGTGCTCTAGAAGCTAATTCTGGAACAACGCCACCGTATTGTGAATGAATTTCCTGATTGGCAACAATATTAGATAAGATTTCTTCGTTACAAATGACAGAAGCACTTGTATCATCACAAGAAGATTCTATGGCTAAGATGTATATGTTATCAGGCATAATTGCAGTATATTTGACTAATATTTCAGCGCAAATTTAGACTTTATAAAAACAATAATAAAAATACTCGTCCGATTTTTAATAACAATAGTGATTTTGTTATTGTTGGTGCTGTTTGCTTTACAATTTGGCAAGACACAATTGTTTGTTGTAGAAAAAATATTAGATTCTTTAGAAGAGAAGTACGATGTCTCTTTTCATGTGGAAGCTATCAAAATCAATCCTTTTGGAGGTTTTCGTATCCATAATTTCTTAATTGAAGATCACCATCAAGACACATTGATTTATGTACAAGATTTGAAAGGAAGAGTTGTAAATCTTCAAGATCTTAAAAATAAAAAACTATCGTTTAAAAATATATCTGTGAAAAATGGCGTGTTGAATGACTTTAGTTATCCAGACGAAGAAATAAGTAGTTTGAGTGTTTTTACACATAAATTTGCTACAGATAAAAGAAGTGCACAACCTTTGGTATTGAGTTTTACAAACGTGTATCCAGAAAATTTAAGATACGTAAGACATACACCTACTAGAAAAATTGTTGATTTTAACCAGGTTTCAGGAAGAATTCAGCAATTGACGATTGAAGGTCCTAACGTAGAAGTAGAAACAGATTCTTTGAGTTTTAAAGATATTTATGAGATAGATTACAAAAAGTTAGCCACAAATTTTAAGTACACACTTTCTAAAATGAGTTTTGAAAAAACTCAGATAAAAACATCTCATTCCAACTTGTTCTGCGATGTTATTTTTGATTATCAAATTAGTGATTTTTCTGATTTTGTTCAAAAAGTTAAGATTGATGGAAGTTTTGAAAAGAGTGAAATTAGTTTGGAAGACATCAATAAAATATATCCATATATTGATGGAAAAGAAGTTTTTGATATAAAATCAAAGGTGTCAGGAACACTAAATGATTTGTTTTTAAAAAATACTGAGTTGATTTCTTTAGACAATACCACATATTTACTTGGTGACTTTAGACTAAAAAACAGCATTCAGGATAGAGAAAATTTTTGGTTTCAAGTTAACAATGCTAATATTGAAATGATTCCGAATAGGTTGACAAATTTGATTCCTAATCAATATCATAAAAATCTACCAAAAGACTATTATGGACTAAAACAATTCAATTACATTGGAGATTTTTTCGTTTCAAGATCTAAACTAGTCATGAAAGGTGAAGTGGTTAGTAATCTTGGGAAAGTTCAATTGAACGGTTTTTTAGAGGATTTAGATACGGATCAGAAAAAAATTGATGTTGAAATTTTACAAGGATTTATTCCTAAAAATGTTTTACATCAAGATTTGAAAAAAATATTATTTAAAGGTGATGCTGTAGGAATTATAGATTTGAATCATTTAGATCTTTTGACTCATGTAGATTTTCAAGAAATAGGATATAAAAACAATACCATTCGGAATTCTAGTTTGAAATTAAAATTGAGGAAAGATGCTATTCAGTCTAACTTTCAATCTAGAGATTCTTTGATGTCTTTTGTTGCCAATGCAGATTATCATAAAAAAGGAAATGATAAAGAATACGATTTGGATTTTGAAATTAAGAAATTAAAATTGGCTAAACTTTTTCCAGGAAAAGTTACTTATCAAAAAAACATTATTGCATCAGGAACAGCAAATTTGATTGAAAATAAGGATAGTTTGGTTTCTTATGGGATTATTAAAAAGTTACAAATAGATACCGAATTAGAGTCGTTGAATTTGAACGAGGTGGACTTGTATTTGCTTTCTAAAGAAAAAGAAAAGAAAATAGAATTGAAATCTAAAGATTTGTTGAATTTAGGTATTTATGGAGATTTTGAATTTTCAGATTTAGAAAAATTGGTCGAAAATGCGTTGTATAAATTTATTCCAGGAAGAAAAACTAGAGCAGATGTAAAAGATCAAACACTAAATTTTGATTTGAAGGTTTTTCCAAAATTCGCAAAATCAATTACAGATAAAATTGAATTGAATGACAATTTAGTGGTTTCTGGAGTGTTGGATGCACAAGGAGATAAAGGAGTAATTCGTGCAAGTTTACCTGCTTTTTCTTCTCAAGACTTTGAAGTAGATAGTTTGAAAATAGTATTGGACAACTCCAATCAATGGATCAATTCTAATATATCTATTGATAGATTCCGATTTAAAAAACAAGTTTACGAAGATTTGTCTTTGTTAGGAAAAAAAGTAAACGATACACTTTTTGTGAGATCAGATTTTAGTTCTGATAAAATAAACAATAGGGCTGTTTTTTACTTGACTACTGGAGAAGACAATATTTCGTTAGGAATAGAGAATGTTTATTTTAAATATTTGAATTCTACATGGGTAAACAGAGAAGAACGAGAAAATAAAGTATACTACAATTACAAGACAGGGCAGTGGTATTTTTATGGAATTTCTTTTGTAAACAACAAGCAAGAGTTTGATTTTGATGGGAGTATTGAAAAAGATAAATCTAAAAATTTAAGGCTAGAATTGAAAAATATCAATCTAGCAGAAGTTTTACCGGGTATTGATAGTTTGAAAGTTGGAGGAATTGCGAGCGGAAAGGTGTTTTTTAATGAAAATAATAATTTACTAAAACCTAACGGAAATTTATTTGTAGACAAACTAAAAATAAATGGAGTTGATTATGGTAGTATGGCAACAAGTTTAAAACCCAATGATAAAAAACTAGGGTATGATATCAATTTTAAAATTTACAATGCCACACTTCAGAACATAGATGCAAAGGGAGAAATTACGATTGATAAAACAGACTTTTTGGCCTCTAAAATAGATTTGAAAGTTGTTTTGAATAATTTAAAATTAAATTCCTTAAGCCCATTGGGAAGAGATGTGTTGTCAAGTATTAGAGGAAGTGCACAAGGAGATTTAACGGTTACTGGTCAATTGAATGATTTTAACAGCTATGGTTTTATTAACTTAAAAAATGCGGGACTTAAATTTCCTTACTTAAATACAGATTACAATTTTATAGGGAACACTAGGGTTGATGTAGATGGTAAAAGTTTTGTTTTTAATAAGGTTTCTCTACAAGATAATGTTTACAAGACAGAAGGAGTGTTGACGGGGAAAATAAATTACGATAAATTTAACAATTGGTATTTAGATTTAAAAGTTGATACTCAAAATTTATTGGTTTTAAATACGGAGCAACAAGAAAACTCTAGGTATTATGGAACAGGATTTATGAAGGGAAACGCAAGCATAAAAGGTTATACTTCTGGATTGTCTATTAATGTAACGGGAACTACGTTGCCAAACACCACATTTATATTGCCTCTTAGTGATGTGAAGCAGATTGAAAAGAATAAGTTTATTCACTACAAAGAACAAACTACTAGTGCTGAAGATGAATACGAAGAGGTGGATGTAAGTAATGAAGAAGGACTTAATGTAACCTTAAATATAGAAGTTACCAAAGATGCATTTGGAGAAATTGTAATAGATCAAAATTCAGGAAGTTCTTTGCAAGCACGTGCAGATGGTAGATTGTTGTTAGATATTGATAAGTTTTCTAACATAAAAATGTATGGAGATTTGGTTCTGAATGAAGGGATGTATATTTATAAATATGGTAAAATCATCAACAAACCTTTTATTGTAAAAAAAGGAGGTACAGTGTCTTGGAGTGGAGATCCTTTTAAAGCAGAGCTAAATATAGAGGCCTTACACAGTGTAAAAGCAAACCCTAAAGTTTTGTTAGAAAGTCTGTCAATCAATAGAAAAATAGATGTGGATTTGATTACCAAAGTAACAGGAGAGTTGATGGACTCTAACCAAGAATTTATCATAGAAATTCCCAATGCGAGTTCAACAGTTGCTTCGGAATTAGATTTTAAATTGAATATAGATGAAAATTCTAAAATGAGACAATTTTTTTCTCTTTTGGTTTCTAAAACCTTTTTTGATGAAAATAAAGTGAACAGCACAAGTTCAGTATTGTCTAACACTACTTCTGAGTTGATATCCAATGCCGTTACAGAAATTTTTAATAATGGAGATAATAAAGTTCAGGTGAACTTTGGATACACCGCAGGAGAAAATTCTGATATTGAAGATTTAACAGTAGATGATCAAATTGATATAGGATTAGAGACAGAAATTAATGATAGAATTTTAATCAACGGTAAATTGGGAGTTCCTGTAGGTACAAAAACACAATCTGCTGTGGTTGGAGAAGTTAAGGTAGAGTTTTTGTTAAACAAAGAAGGAACTTTAAGATCATCAGTTTTCAACAGGCAAAATGAAATTCAATATTCAGAAGAAGAGCAAGGCTATACACAAGGAGTCGGATTGAATTATCAAATAGATTTTAACAATCTGAAAGAAATGTTAGAGAAAATTGGATTGAGGAGAAAACGTAAAAAGAAGGAGGGAAAAGGAGAGATATCTCAAGAAATTGAAGATAATTTAATATACGTATTGCCTACGTTGCCATAAAAAAAGTATATTTAACATGAATATAAAAAAAGATGTATGAATAAATTTACTTTAGTAGTTTTAGCTGCAGGGATGGGAAGCAGATATGGAGGATTAAAGCAAATGGATACCATGTCTAAGGTAGGAGACACCATTATAGACTTTTCATTGTACGATGCGATTGATGCGGGTTTTAAAAAAGTGGTGTTTATTGTTAGAAATCAATTTATTGATCAGTTTAGAGAAAAATTTGATCAAAAATTAGCAGGTAAAATTGAGGTTGAATATGTTTGTCAAGAATTAGACAAAATTCCTTCAGGTTTTCCTGTAGATCCTGATAGAAAAAAGCCATGGGGTACCGGACATGCTTTGTTGGTAGCAAAAGAGGTGATAGATGACAATTTTATCGTTATTAATGGTGATGATTTTTATAGTAGAGAAGCTTTTAAAACAATCATAGTAGAATTGTCCAAATTGGATAAAGATTCATACAATATGTGTATGGTAGGATTTAATTTAGATAAAACTATTTCAGAAAACGGCTATGTTTCAAGAGGTCAATGTTATGTTAATGAGCAAAGCGAATTGACAGATATTATAGAAAGAACACATATAGAAAAAATAGGAGGTAAAATATATAGAAAAGACGAAGAAGAGAAATTGATAGAAATGGATAAAGATACTACGGTTTCTATGAATTTTTGGGGCTTTACACCTAAGTTTTTAGAGTGTTTAGAACAAGATTTTGTTGGTTTCATGCAAGAAAGATCAAAAGAGTTAAAAAGCGAGTTTTTTATACCAACTGTTGTAAACAATATAATTCAATCTAAAAAAGGAGTTGTTAAGGTGTTAAAATCAGACGCAAAATGGTACGGAGTAACGTATTCGGAAGACAAACCAGTAGTAACTAAAGCAGTTGAAACGTTAAAGAACAACAAAGTATATCCAGAATTACTATGGAACTAAAATTTAGAATTTCTATACATTAGATTTCTTTAGTTTGGGTCTTTTTTTAACCTTTAAAAGCAGGTAAATTACTCTATATCGTTTTCGTATATATAATTACGGAATGGTTAAGAAGCGTTAAATATTACTACTTTTATACATTATAAATTACGAACATGAGTACAAAAGTGACCAAAATAGCTGTAATGACATCAGGAGGTGATTCTCCGGGAATGAATGCAGCAGTAAGAGCAGTTGTAAGAGCTTCTATTTACAATGGAATTGAATGTATGGGGATATTAAGAGGATACCAAGGATTGATCGAAAACGATTTGATTCCTCTAGACTCTAGAAGCGTTCGAAATACAATAAGCAGAGGAGGTACATTTTTACAGTCTGCTAGATCTAAAGATTTTAGAACTCCAGAAGGTAGAGCTAAAGCTTACGAGAATTTTAAAGCAAATAATTTGGATGCTTTAATTGTTATTGGTGGTGATGGTTCTTTTACAGGAGGTATGATTTTCAATAAAGAATACAGTGTGCCTGTTATAGGAATTCCTGGAACCATAGATAACGATATTTATGGAACACAATTTACTTTAGGATACGACACAGCGTTGAACACTGTTGTAGAGGCTATAGATAAAATTAGAGATACTGCATCTTCTCACAACCGTTTGTTCTTTATAGAAGTAATGGGACGTGATGCTGGATTTATTGCTTTGAATGCAGGAATTGGAGCAGGAGCAGAGGAAATTCTAATTCCAGAAGAGAATTTAGGGATTGAAAGGCTGGTTGAATCTTTAGAAAATAGTAAAAAATCAGGTAAAACATCTAGTATTGTTGTTGTAGCAGAAGGTGATAAGACTGGAAAAGGAGTCTTTGAGCTGAAAGACTATGTAGAGGCTAATATGCCAGAATACGATGTTAGAGTATCGGTATTAGGACACATGCAAAGAGGAGGTTCTCCTTCTTGCTTTGATAGAGTTTTGGCTGGTAGATTGGGAGTGAAAGCTGTTGATTTGTTAGTAGCAGGGAAATCTAATCTAATGGTAGGAATCAATAACAACGTGATTACGGCTACGGATTTAGAAAAAGCGGTGAAACTACACCACGATATCAATAAAAACTTATTAAGAGTTGCGGATATCTTAAGTATTTAAAATAAAACGAGTAAATAAATTTATATAATTAATTATCATGGTAAAAATCGGAATTAACGGATTTGGAAGAATTGGTAGATTTGCATTCAGATCTGCAGTAGCAAGAGAAAACGTACAAGTTGTTGGAATCAACGATTTATTAGATGTAGAATATTTGGCTTATATGTTAAAGTATGATTCAGTTCACGGACCATTCAAAGGGACTGTTGAAGTTGTTGACGGTGCTTTAGTTGTTAACGGAAATACAATTAGAATTACAGCAGAACGTAATCCAGCTGATTTAAAGTGGGATGAAATTGGAGCTGAGTACATTATTGAATCTACAGGTTTTTTCTTAACTAAAGAAACTGCTGGATTGCACTTAGATGCTGGAGCTAAAAAAGTTGTTTTATCTGCACCATCTAAAGATGATACTCCAATGTTTGTAATGGGAGTAAACAATACTGAATTAAAAGCAGATGAGAAAATTTTCTCTAACGCTTCTTGTACTACTAACTGTTTGTCTCCTATCGCTAAGGTATTGAATGACAACTGGGGAATTTCTGAAGGGTTAATGACTACAGTTCACGCTGCAACTGCAACTCAAAAAACTGTTGATGGTCCTTCTATGAAAGACTGGAGAGGTGGACGTTCTGCTATTCATAACATCATTCCTTCTTCTACTGGAGCTGCTAAAGCTGTAGGAAAAGTAATTCCTGCTTTGAATGGTAAATTAACAGGTATGGCTTTCCGTGTTCCTACTATGGATGTGTCTGTTGTTGATTTAACAGTAAAATTAGAAAAACCAGCTACTTACGCTGAAATCTGTGCTGCAATGAAAGCTGCTTCTGAAGGAGACATGGCTGGAGTATTAGGATATACTGAAGATGCTGTAGTTTCTCAAGATTTTGTTGGAGAAACTAAAACTTCTGTATTTGATGCATCTGCAGGTATTGCATTAAATGATAACTTTGTAAAAGTTGTTTCTTGGTACGATAACGAAATTGGTTACTCAACTAAGATTGTTGACTTAATCGAGTACGCTGCTTCTTTATAAGAATTAAGCAATATAAAATATAAAAATCCATTTATTCAAATATTGAGTAAGTGGATTTTTTTTATGAGGATTTTAATATATTGCATATAGAAAAATAGACAAGATGGAAATAGCTATTATAGCACACGATGGTAAGAAAGCTGATATGGTTCAGTTTTTAATGGAACACAAAGATTTGTTGAAAGCAAAAGGGATCAACCTAATTTCTACAGGAACAACAGGTTCTAAAGTAGAAGCAGCAAACTTGGGAGTTCATAAATTTTTATCAGGACCTTTAGGAGGAGATGCACAAATTGCGGCAAGAGTTGCAGAAGGAAAAACGGGAATGGTAATTTTCTTTAGAGATCCTTTAGAAAAACATCCGCACGAGCCAGATATTTTTATGTTGATGCGTTTGTGTGATGTATACAACGTTCCTTTGGCAACCAATCCGGCAACAGCTACGTTATTGATAAAATCATTATAGATTTATCATTTATGTTCAAAATCTAAAACCTCTTACAATTGAAGAGGTTTTTTTATTGTAGTGTATCTTTTTCTTTTTTTCTTCCAAACAAACGAGTAAAGAAATTTCCTTTTTTCTTTTTCTTCTTGTCAAAAACATCCAGAATCTTTTCAAAGGTGTTTTCTTCTCTGTAAAAATCACAATTGCAATTTTCAATAATACTTTCATCAAAATCAGGAAAACCAGCTGTTAAATTTTGACGGATAGACTTGCTTTTATAGGAATGAGCAAGTACTTGTCCAACCATAGGCAAAGCAGCAACAGAACCTCCACCAATGCTTGTAGGAAGATGAATGCTAGGGTATTTACAACCTACCCAAGAACCAATAATAAAATTAGAATTGAAACCAATAAACCAAGAATCACTATAATCTTGAGAGGTTCCTGTTTTACCAGCCCAATCTCCTTTAGTGGCATAACGAGATTTTAATCCTATAGCCGTTCCTCTATCTACCACACCTTTTAGAAGGTATTGCATAGTTTGTAAATTGTAAGGATTTAAAACAGGCTTTTCTTTCTTTTTATTCGTTTTGTGTTGGTAAATTACTTTTCCATAAGGATCTCTAATGGCCGAAATGTAATAAGGTTCTACATTGTTACCTCTTGTGGCAAAAGGTACATAAGCTTGTACCATAGTTTCTAAAGAATAGCTTAAAGTCCCCAATGCAATAGAAGGATTGTCACTTATATTTTTTTCTAAGCCTAAAGCATTGGCTGTTTTTTGCAAACGAGAAGCTCCAACCTTAAAGTAAGTAGCTACAGTTGGAATGTTGACACTTTTAGCCAGCGCACCACCCATACTGTAATAACCTCCATTAGAGTGGTCGTAGTTTTGTGGACTCCAATTGTCATAAGCTTCGTAAATTTTTTCTTCGTTATTGATCCATTCACAAGGTTCTTCACCATTTTCTAAAGCAGACATATAGACAATAGGTTTGAATGTAGAAGCTGATTGACGTTCACTTTTAATCAAATTGTAAGGCAGAAATTCATAATTATTTCCACCTACATAAACCTGTACTTCACCTGTTTTTACATTCAATCCATAAATGGCTGCATTGATCATTTTTAGGTAATGTGCTATAGAGTCTCTTTTGGAATAAAAATGAGTTTTATTCTCCCAGTCAAAGACAATTCTTTCTTTTTTGATTCGAGCAATTTCTTTGAGTGTTTTTTCATCTTGCCCTGCATTTTTTAACAACTTATATTCTTGCGTTTGTTCCCATTCTTTGTTTATAATATCCTGAATGTGTTTTTTACTTTTGATATTGTTCCAATAAGAATCCATTGTTTTTTGAAGCTTTTGCAATTGTGAGTTTCTTGCTGCTAAAGCTTCATTTTGCAACTCAGAAACAAGCGTAGTTTCAATCATCAAACCATCTTGTTGTAAATCCCAAGCAGTTCCGTCTTCTTTGGTATAATTGGCTAAAATATCTTGAGCCTTTTTCTTTACTTGGTATAAAAAATAACCATTTGGGTTTTCAAGTTCTAAGTTTTTATAATGAGTGTCTATAGGTTTTTGAATCAATAGAGCGTATTGATTTTGTGTTAAAAAACCTGCTTTTAACATTTGAGAAAAAACAACGTTTCTACGTTTGAATGCATGATCTGGATGTCTTTGAGGATTGTAATAAGTATTTGCTTTTAACATTCCCACTAAAATGGCGGATTCTTCTAAAGTTAGTTGAGATACATTTTTAGAAAAATAGCGTTGCGATGCAGATTCAATACCAAAAACTCTTTCTCCAAAAGGAACGGTGTTGAAATAAAGGGCTAGAATTTCTTCTTTACTGTAAATATTTTCCAATCTATTTGCTAAAATAGCTTCCTTGGTTTTGTTCACAGGCATGGATAGGAATGAGAAATCTTTTCTTTGAAAGAGATTTTTAGCCAATTGTTGAGAAATAGTACTTCCTCCACCCGCTGATGAATTTCCCATCAAAATGGTTTTGAAAATAACTCTCAGCATGGCTATTTTATCAATTCCTTTATGTTCGTAAAATCTAGCGTCTTCGGTAGCAATCAATGCTTGAATCAGGTGTTTTGGTAATTTTTCATAAGGAACATTGGTTCTGTTGGTAAAGAAAAATTTACCAACAATTTGCTGATCAGCACTATAAACAACACTTGCTTGAGCTTGTTTAAATTCAGTCAATTCTTTTTTATTGGCTATTGGTCCAAAACCACCAATGTAAACCGTTCCGATGAATAAGCCTAAAAGCACAACGAATAAAATGAAAACCTGAAGAAAAAGCTTTAAAATTTTACGACCCATAGTTTACAAATGAGCAATTATAGAAATTTCTACATTTACATTTTTTGGTAGTTTAGATACTTCCACACATTCTCTAGCAGGTGCCGTATCTTCGTTAAAATAACTAGCATATATTTTGTTAATTTCAGCAAAGTCATTCATGTCAGCAATAAAAATAGAAGCTTTAATTACGTTTTCAAAAGTAACACCCGCTTCTAATAAAATAGCATGAATATTTTTCATAACCTGGGTGGTTTCTTCTTGAATAGTGTTGGTAACAAAATTTCCTGTTTTAGGGTCAATAGCAATTTGTCCTGATACATATAAGATACCATTGATAGCTACTGCCTGATTGTAAGGTCCTACTGGACTTGGAGCGTTTACTGTTTGAAAAATTTGTTTCATAATTATGCGATTTGTTGGTTAGCAAATTGTTTGTCGTGTAAGTTTTTGTAAAAACCGTCTGTAATTTTTAACAACTCATTGTGAGTACCTTGTTCAACAACATTTCCTTGGTCTAGAACAATAATTTTATCTGCATTTTTGATGGTTGCCAATCTGTGGGCAATAACAATACTAGTTCTGTCTTTGGTGATTTTATCAATGGCAAACTGAATCATTTGTTCAGAATGAGAATCTATGGATGAGGTTGCCTCGTCTAAAATTAAAATACTTGGGTTGGAAACATAGGCTCTTAAAAAAGCAATCAATTGTCTTTGTCCAGACGATAACATGATTCCTCTTTCTTTTACATTGTACTCAAAACCATTAGGTAAGGTATTGATAAAATCACTGATTCCTATTTGATGGGCAGCTTCTTTAATTTCTTCCAAGGTTATTTCTTCTTTTTGCAAACTGATGTTATTTTCGATACTGTCTGAAAATAAAAATACATCTTGCAATACAATGGCTATTTCGTTTCTTAAAAAATTAAGATCATAATCTTTTAGAGGAATGTTGTCTACTAAAATTGTTCCGCTATCAATGTCATAAAAACGATTGATCAAATTGATGATGGTAGATTTTCCAGCTCCAGTAGCTCCTACAATCGCCACCGTTTCTCCCTGTTTTACATGAAAAGAAATTCCTTTTAAAATAGGTTCATCTTTAATATAACTAAAGAAAACATTGTTAAAATCAATAGTTCCTAGAATTTTTTCTGGAGCGTAATCACCTTCTGTGTCAATGTGACTTTGAGTGTCCATTACGTCAAAAATACGATCTCCGGCAACCATTCCCATTTGTAGCGTGGTAAATTTATCAGCAATTTGTCTCAAAGGTCTAAACAGCATTTCAGTCATCATAATGAAACTAATAATTTCTCCTTGTGTAACATTTCCGTGAGTAATTAATTCTTTACCACCATACCAAACTAACAAACCAATAGCAATGGAAGATAAAACTTCTGCAATAGGGTAAAAAATAGAAAAATGCCAAACAGTTTTTATATGAGCTGCTTTGTGTTTGTTGTTGATGATTTGAAATTTTTGATACTCAATTTCTTCTCTATTAAATAGCTGAACTATTTTCATACCTGTTACACGTTCTTGTACAAAACTATTTAGGTTTGCTACTTGTGTTCGTACTTCTTGAAAAGCGGTTTTGATGGATTTTTGGAATACTTTGGTTGCATAAATTAAGATAGGAAGTACAATAAAGGCAATCAAAGCTAATTTCCAATTAGTATACAGCATTATGGCTGCAATAAAAAACATTTTAAGAATATCATTTACAATCATGAACAATCCTTGACTAAAAAATTGAGCAATAGTTTCTACATCCGAAACTACACGTGTGACCATTTTTCCTACAGATGAATTGTTAAAATAAGCCATGTTAAAAGAAAGTACATGCTTAAAAAGTTTGGTACGTATGTCTTTAATTACATTTTGTCCTAACAGGTTTGCCAAATAAATAAAACTAAGCTGTAGTAAAACTTCTACAAATAAGAAGGCAAAAATTAAAAGCGTGAAAGATAAAAAACCTTCTTCGTTTTTGTTCCTTACATAATCGTCTATTCCAATTCCGATCAAACGCGGTCGTAATGCAGAGACAATAGCTAATAAAATAGAGAAAACTCCAGAAAAAATAAATAAGTTTTTATAGGCAGAAGCATAGCTCATAATTCTACCAAAAATAGAGATGTCTAATATTTTTATTTTTTTATTCGTTGTCATCAGTGATGTTTTCGGGGTATATAATTTCAGTTAAAAAGAGTCCATGAGCAGGAGCAGAGGCACCCGCGTTGGATCTATCTTGACTTTCAATAATTGCTTTTATTTTTTCAGGCTCCATTTTTCCTTTTCCAACATCGCATAAAGTACCTACAATAGCACGAACCATATTTCTTAAAAATCGATCTGCGGAAATATGAAACACCAATTGATTATTTTTTAAAACCCATTCAGCCTTAGTAATGTCACAATCGTAAGTACGCACGTCTGTCTTAGATCTAGAAAAACATTTGAAATCGGTATAGTCTAGCAAAAAACTTGCCGATTTGTTCATTGCTTCAATATTTAAAGAATGATTTATTTGCCATTCTATATCGGTCGTAAAAGGACTCTTACCTAACAGTATCTTGTACTCGTAACTTCTTTTGAGCGCATCAAAACGTGTATGTGCTTGACTATGGACTTTAAAAATTTTAGAAAACACAATGTCATCAGGCAACAAAGAGTTCATCTTATAACAATACACATCAGAGTCTAATTCTAGATCAGTATCAAAATGGATAAACATTTGAGCAGCATGTACTCCAGCATCAGTTCTCCCGGCTGCCACTACTTCTATAGGAGAGCGCAAAAGAGTTGTCAATGCTTTTTGTACCACTTCTTGCACACTAATAGCATTGGGCTGAATTTGCCATCCGTGGTAGTTTTTGCCCAAATAAGAAAGTTCTGCAAAGTATCTCAATAGATTGTGTTTTGAGAGGCTAAAGGTATTGAATTCAAACGGTAGTATCAATAGAATCTGTGTGACAAAGGTTGAACTATTTGAATAAAAATTTCGATGTTTGTAACATGAAAATACTATTACTATCGGACACACATAGTTATCTAGATGATGCTATTTTAAAATATGTAAAATTGGCTGATGAGGTTTGGCATGTGGGAGATATTGGAGATATTACGGTAACAGATACATTGAAAAAGCAGAAACCGTTACGAGCTGTTTTTGGTAATATTGATGGAACAGAAGCTAGAGCAGAATTTCCGTTAGATAATAGGTTTGTTGTAAATGGAATAGATGTTTGGATGACACATATAGGAGGGTATCCTAATAAGTACAATCCTAGAATTAAAGAATTGATCAAAGAAAACCCACCAAAATTATTTATCAGTGGGCATTCGCATATTTTAAAAGTTCAATACGATCAAAAATTACAATTGTTGCACATGAATCCTGGTGCGGCGGGCAAGCATGGATTTCATCAAGTGAGAACCATGTTACGTTTTGAAATTCAAAATCAAGAAATCACCAATTTAGAAGTAATAGAGTTGGGGAAAAGAGTTTAATGGTTGTAGATTTTGTTGTACAAATCTTTGTAAATCTCTAAAATTACCTTTCGTTTCATTTTAAGAGTAGGTGTCAACTGTCCACCATCTATAGACCATTCATCAGGAGTCAATTCAAACCTTTTGACTTGTTCCCATTGCCCAAATTTTTGATTGCACAAGTGAACTTCTTTTTGAATTCTTTCAATCACCAATTGGTTGTGAATCATTTCTAAAGGAGTTTCTACATTTGGAATGTTTTTTATTTTACACCATTCTCGTACATAATCAAAATTGATTTGAATAAAAGCACTAGGCATTTTTTCTCCTTCACCGATCACCATAATTTGGTCGATGAATTTAGATTGTTTTAGTTCGTTTTCTAGCAGTGTAGGTACAATATACTTACCGCCTGAAGTTTTGAAAATTTCTTTTTTACGATCCGTAATTTTTAAAAAACCTTCTGAATCAATTTCACCAATATCGCCTGTGTGAAAATAATCACCAGTCATTACACTTTTGGTTTTTTCAGGATCTCTGTAATATCCTAACATGATGTTTGGACCCGTTACCAATACTTCTCCATCGTCTGCAATTTTTACAGCTACGTTTTTGATAGGTTTTCCAACGGTTCCTATTTTAAAAGCTTTGTTTTTAATATCGTTAACAGCAATTACAGGAGAGGTTTCTGTCAAACCGTATCCTTCTAAAATGGGCATTTCTGCAGCAGCAAATACTCGTGCAAGTCTAGGTTGTAGGGCAGCACTTCCAGACACCATTACTTCTAAACGACCTCCTAGAGCTTCTCTCCATTTGCTAAATATTAATTTTCTTGCAATTTTTAGTTTGAATTCATACCATATTCCATTGGCACCAAAGGGTTCATAAATCAAGCTAAGATCTATAGCCCAGTAGAATAAAAACTTTTTAATTCCGCTAAGCTCTCTTCCTTTTGCGTAAATAGAATCGTATATTTTTTCATACAATCTTGGTACGGCAGTCATGATTTCTGGCTGAATTTCTTTTAAGTTGTCACTGATGGTATTTATAGATTCTGCAAAATAGATTTCAATTCCGTTAAATTGGTACAAATACAAAATCATACGTTCAAAAACATGACATACAGGTAAAAAACTCAAGGCTTTACTTTTTCCTTTTTTAATAGGAACTCTTAAAGAACAGTCTACTGTGTTTGAAACCAGGTTTTTATGACTCAACATTACTCCTTTAGGGTTTCCAGTGGTTCCTGAAGTGTAGATCAGTGTTGCTAAGTCATCAGTTTGAATGCTGTTTTTAATTTCTTCTAATTCCTTATCAAAAGAGGTGTCTTTACCCAATTCTAATAATTCTTCCCAGTTTTTGACACCGTCAATTTTATCAAAACAATAAATCTCTTTTAATAGAGTTTGGTCTTTTATGGCATTTACTTTTTCTAAAACTTCTATATCAGAAACAATACAGTAAGTAGCTCCAGAATGGTTTAGGATGTATTGATAATCTTTGGCAGATATTGTAGGGTAAATAGGTACATTTTGAGCACCTGTTTGCAATATTCCCATGTCTAATATATTCCACTCTGTTCTATTGGTAGAAGATATTACCGCTATTTTATCGTCTTTTTTAATTCCCAACGCTAACAATCCTCTTGAAACGCAATGATAGTTTTCAATGTATTCTTCTGTAGAAATAGAAATCCATTCTTCACCGTATTTGCTAGTGAAAGCTTTTTTTAGAGGAAAGTTCTCTAATTGGTAGATTGGAAAATCGAAAATTCTAGAAATTGATTTCATAGGGATTGCTTATAAAATAGTAATTTATAAAAATTATTACGGTTTTAAAACTAATTCTTCAATTTTAATGGGCTAATAATAGAAACATCGTTAAATGCAATGAGGCCACGTATGATTCCGGATATCTCTTCTTTAAGAGCGTTGATGATTTGTAACTTTAATCCTGATTTGTGATAGATAAGACTTACCTCTCTTGCAGGATGAGGTTTTTCAAATTCTCTAATTAGTTTTTGATCTTCTTCTTTCAAATCGATAGAGTGTAAGTATGGTAATAAAGTCATTCCCAAACCTTCTTTGGTCAATTTTATCAATGTATCAAAACTTCCACTTTGCAAAGCGAATTTTTTTGGGTTTTGAGAAACAAGAGAACTGCAAATATTTAAAACACTTTCTTTAAAACAATGCCCATCTTCTAACAGCAACAAATCATCCATGCTCAAATCTTCTGGTTTTAAGTATTTCTGATCAAACAATCTGTGTTTTGGGTGTAGCAAACCAATAAAAGGTTCGTAATAAATAGGAGATTCTTTTAAACTTTCTTCGTTTAGTGGAGTGGCTGCAATGGCAGCATCTAAATGTCCATCTTTTAATTTTTGAACAATTTCTGCCGTAGTCAGTTCATTGATAACCAATTTGACTTCTGGGTACTTTTTGTTAAAGTTTTTTAAAAACAAAGGAAGCAAACTGGGCATGATGGTAGGAATAATTCCTACTTTAAATTCACCACCAATATACCCTTTTTCTTGTTGCACAATGTCTGTAATTCTGCTACTTTCATTGACAATAGTTTTTGCTTGAGTCACAATTTTTATCCCAACATCTGTAACTTCAATAGGTTTCTTATTTCTGTTAAAAATCTGGATGTCTAGTTCTTCTTCTAATTTGTGGATCTGCATGCTCAACGTAGGCTGAGTTACAAAGCAGTGCTCAGAAGCAGTCGTAAAGTTTTTGTACTCGGCAACCGCCAAAACGTATTTTAATTGTGTGATGGTCATGATATCAATTTTTCTTACGAAATATATGTATTTAATTGTGAAAGTAGACGATGAATCTACTTGGTTTCTAGAAAAACAAGAGCTTTATTTTGTGTAGAACCAATGTTTTTTCTAGTTTGGTAAATGCAATGCTGTGCAAATGTAAACTAATCATATCTTTTTGGAGAAGTCGTAAGCTTATAATATAGGCTTTTCTTTTGGGCTTTGCAATGTAAAGAATAGCTTTATTAACTGTTTTATGTCAATTGAAAACATTGTGAAAAGTCTTAGTTTTACGTATTGAGTTTGACCAGCTATGACAATTCAAGATGTTCCATTTTATAGTCATTGCACATGAATTTATGGAACTATCCGCAACAATTAACTTAAGGATTAAAGATAAAGTATGAAAAAAATAGTATTTACAGATTTAGATGGAACTTTTTTAAATCACGATAATTATTCTTTCGCTGAATCTAAAGAGGCATTACAGAAACTATTCGATCAGAAAATACCACTGGTGTTTACCACTAGTAAAACCAAAATAGAAGTAGAATTATTACAAAAACAAGTAGGTATAAAAGAACCTTTTATTGTTGAAAACGGAGCAGCACTTTTTATTCCTAAAAATTACCAAGGATTGGATTTTTCTTTCTTAGATGAGATTGAAGATTACTGGGTTTTTCAATTGGGGATTTCTTACAAGTTAGTGGTGGATTTTTACAATACATACAAAGATGAATTTGGAATGTTTGGGTTTAGTGAAATGACTGTTGAAGATGCTGCAGAACATACAGGTTTGCCTTTAAAGGATGCAAAACGTTCTAAAGAAAGAGGTTTTACCGAGCCTTTTTTACTTAATGATGCCTCAAGATATGAAGAATTGCAAAAATTGGCTTTATCTAACGGAATTAATATAACCAAAGGTGGTCGTTTCTATCATTTGATAGGAAACAATCAAGATAAAGGAAAAGCAGTAGCAAAATGTATAAAACTTTTTGAGAATAGTTTTCATACAAAATTAACATCTATTGGTTTGGGCGATGGTCAGAATGATATTCCTCTGTTAGAAAACGTAGACATTCCCATTGCTATCAAAAATCACCAAGGAGAATATATAAGTTTAACCAACAACCTATTGCAAAAATCTACGTACAAAGGAGCAAAAGGTTGGAATGAAATGATTTTAAAAAATGTATAAAGAACAATTAAAAAATATCTATTTCAAAGCACTGAATAAAGTAAAAGCAGACTCACTAATTAAAGACAATCTTTTTTTAGAAGGGGACACTTTGAATATTGTTAACAATAAATATCCGTTAGGAGATACAGGCAAAGTTTTTGTTTTTGGAGTAGGTAAAGCTGCACTTGCCATGGCACAAGAATGTGAGGAGATTTTGGGAGATAAAATTGCTGGAGGTTTTGTGGTTTCTAGCTCTGTAGCGTATTTATCTTACACAAAACATTTTACATCAACACATCCTTTGGTTTCTGATAGAAGTATAGAAGCTGCAGAAATTATGCTATCTGAAGTTAGCAAACTAAAAGAGGATGATTTGTTTGTGTTTTTACTTTCTGGTGGAGCTTCTGCTATGATAGAAAAACCTGTGTCGGGACTTACCTTGGATGATTTTACCAAAATATCATCTGCACTTTTAACATCTGGGATAGACATTAAAGCGTTGAACACCGTTCGGAAAGCAATTTCACAAATCAAAGGTGGGAAATTGGCAGATTCCATAAAAGCCAAAGGAGAGGTTTTGGTGTTGAGTGATGTTATTGGAGATGACTTAAACACTATCGGTTCTGCTCCAATGTACAACGGCAATTTTGTACACCACATTATAGGTAACAATGAAATAGCCTTAAGTGAAGCAGCAGAATTTATAAAAGAAGACGTAGAAAAAGTTGAAATTGTGACAACTACTTTAGATGCAACATCTGAAGATGCTGCTAAAATAATTGAAAATAAAATTAAAAAATACGATATTGAATACGATAGTTTTTGTCTTCTTTTTGGAGGTGAAACTACAACGATAGTAAATGGTGATGGAAATGGTTATGGTGGAAGAAATCAAGAATTGGCACTTCGTTTGTTGTTAAGTGGATGTGTTCAAAAAAATATATCTTTATTAGTGGCAGGGAGCGATGGAATTGACGGTAGATCTGATGCGACAGGAGCTTTTGTAGATCCGGAGATTTACGAAAAAATAAAACAAAATAAATTAAATCCGAAAACATATTTAGACAATAGCGATAGCAATACGTTTTTTAAATTGCTAGGCTATGATTTTGTGACAGGAATCACGGGAACAAATGTGATGGATTTTATAATCATATTAAAAAAATAAAATAAATGGCAGATTTTTTCCAAAACGGAGTGATTACGACACTTCAAAATTTAGGAGATAGAAGTTTAGAAGATTTAGAAAGCGAATTAGAGGAGTTTAGTAAGAGAAGGGGAATGGTTTTGTTATTGCCTGCATTGTACTCAGAATTTGAAACTCCAGCAATGCATAAGATTATTGATGAGTTAAAAAATGTAAAATATCTCTATAAAATTATTTTAGGATTAGATAAGGCTACCGAAAAACAGTTTGAAGAAGTAAAAAAAATAATGTCTGTTCTGCCTTGTAGTGTAGATGTTTTATGGAATGACGGTCCTAGAATTAAAGAATTGTATGGAGATTTAACAGAAGAAGGTTTTCCAGGTTTAGAAACTCCAGGAAAAGGAAGAAATGTCTGGACAATGTTAGGATATGCTCTGGCAGATAAAGACGCGTATGCTTTTGCTTTGCACGATTGTGATATTATTAATTATACCAGAGATATTCCTGCAAGATTGTTGTACCCAATAGTACATCCTGCTTTGGATTTTGAGTTTAACAAAGGATTTTATTCCAGAGTAACCAACAAATTACATGGTAGAGCAACAAGATTGTTGTACACACCCCTTATCAACTCTTTGATCAAAGTTTACGGAAGAAACAAGTATTTGGAATACATGGAAAGCTTTAGGTATTCCTTGTCGGGAGAATTTTCATTTATAAGATCGTTGGCCAGAGGGATTGCAATTTCTCCAACTTGGGGATTGGAAGTTTCTACGTTGAGTGAAGTGTATAAAAATACTTCCAACAAAAGAATTTGTCAGACAGAGATCATGGAGACTTACGATCACAAGCATCAAGAATTAGGAGATCAAAAATCAGGTGGCGGAATTTATAAAATGTCTAATGACATTGCCAAAACATTGTTTCGAGTTTTAGCACAACAAGGAGTAGTGTTTTCTAAGGCTTCTTTTAAAACATTGTTAGCAACTTATTTTCAAGAGTCACGATTTGAAATATCAAAATACAACGCTTTGAGCAAACTCAATGCTTTAGAGTATAATAGAGAAAAAGAAATCAAAGCTGTCGAAGCTTTTCAAGAAGCGATTAAAGAAGCATCGGAAGAGTTTTATGAAGATCCTATGGGGATTTCTTCACTATCATCATGGATAACTGTAAGATCAGTCATGCCAGAATTTTCAGGAAAATTTGTTGAATACGTTAAAAAAGACAATGAATAAATGAAACATATCACAGACAAAAACCACACGATTAACAAAAGGTTACAAAGGTTATATCCGCCAGAAATAGCAGAGCGTGCTGCTGATAGTATTGTAGATTTAGTGTTTAAGTACAAGGCTAGAATCCAATCTAAAGAATACCAATTGAGTGAAAAGGACATTGTGCTAATCACATACGGAGATCAGGTAAACAAAGATTATGAACCGTCTTTGCATACATTAAAAATGTTTGTAGATAGGCATCTGAAAGGAGTAATCAACTCCATTCATATTTTACCTTTTTACCCTTATTCTTCGGACGATGGATTTTCTGTGGTGAATTATAGCGCTGTAGATCCTAGAATGGGTTCTTGGAGAGAAATTGAACAAATTAGCGGAGATTACAGACTGATGGTTGATGGTGTAATCAATCATATTTCTCAGTTTTCGGATTGGTTCAAAGCTTTTTTGGCGGGAGATCCTTATTTCAAAGATTTTTTTATAGAAGTAGATCCATCCATAGATTTGAGCAAAGTGGTTAGACCTAGAGCACTACCGTTGATTAGCGAATATGTTGATGATACTGGCAAAACAAGACACGTTTGGACTACGTTTAGTAAAGATCAGGTAGATTTGAATTATCAAAGTCATCGTGTGTTAAGAAATGTATTGGAGGCACTTTTGTATTATGTAGAAAAAGGAGCAACATTGATTCGTTTGGATGCTATTGCTTTTGTTTGGAAAGAAATTGGGACAGAATGCGTGCATTTGCATGAAACTCACGAATTGATTCAGTTGATAAGAGAAGTTTTACATGAAGTAGCTCCAGAGGTAATTATTATTACGGAAACCAATGTGCCACATCATGAAAATGTATCTTATTTTGGAAGTGGTGACGATGAAGCTCAGATGGTGTATAATTTTGCATTGCCTCCTTTGTTGCTACATTCTATTTTAACATCAAATACCAAAACCATTACAGAGTGGGCAAAAACGTTGACATTGCCTAGTGATAAAGTTTGTTTTTTCAATTTTACAGCAAGTCACGATGGAATTGGATTAAGACCAATCAAAGGGATTTTAACCGATAAAGAAGTCGCTTATATTGGAGAAACGGTCAACAGTCACGGAGGTTTGGTGTCTTATAGAACGGAACCTGATGGAAGTAAAAGTCCTTATGAATTGAATTGCAGTTATATAGATGCATTGACACATCCTGGTGAAAAAAATGAGGTAAGATACAAAAGAATGTTGTTGGCTCAGGCTTCTATGTTGGTAATGCCAGGGGTTCCAGGAATTTATTTTCATTCTTTGGTAGGTTCTCGTAATTATTTGGATGGAGTGAAACATTCAGGAATCAATAGAACCATCAATAGAGAAAAATATCATATAGATTGGTTGGAAAAAGAATTGGCTAAAGAAGGATCTTTGGCAAATACGTTGTTTGTGAAATTTAAAGAGTTGATTGCGATTAGAATCAATCAAGCAGCATTCAATCCGTTTGGTAAGTTTGAGTTTTTAGATTTAGGAGAACAACTATTTGTGGTAGATCAATACAGTGTTGATGGAAAAGAAAGAGTTTTAGCGGTACATAACTTTTCTGATGAGGTAGTAGATTGTGTTTTGCCAGAAACAATTACATTTCCGTTAAAAGATTTGTTGAATTCTGAAACAAGCCTAGCAACAGCTACAATTACATTGCAACCGTATCAAATGATGTGGTTAAAAGGAGAATTGTAAAATAGAAGGTTGAAAAGTTTAAAGAGTAAGTGATAGGTCTGTTCTTTTTGTTAAAGTACTGTCATCGTTACAGGTTTTAAGCAATTTTTCTAGCGTTTTTTTGAATACAGGATGTTGAAAGTTTTGAAGGATTTCAAGCAATGGAATCAGTACAAATTTTCGGTCTTGTATTCTTGGGTGCGGAATGATGAGATTTTCCGTTTGAATAATCTCATCGTTAAAAAATAAAATATCAATATCTAAAGGTCTTGCAGCATAACCATTTGCAGTTGGTTTTCGGATTCTTCCTAACTCTTCTTCAATGGTTAATAATTGGATAATGAGAGTGTTTGCATCCAAATTAGTTTGCAATGACAAAGCAATATTGAAAAAATCATCACTCTCAAAACCCCAAGGAGGAGTTTGATAGATAGATGAAATCTGTAAAACAGTTCCTAGTTGGCTAAGTTTTTGAAGAGCGTTGTTCAGGTTTGCTAGTTTATTTCCTAAATTAGTTCCTAAAGATAAATGAGCTATGTTCATTAGTTTGATACTGAAAGGCAAAGGAATCATTTATATTTGTTTTATAAAAAATTGAAGAATGATATTTTTAAAAAATGTTTTGTCATCGCTAGTTGCGATATGGTTGGCTATTGTGCTTTTTGTTTTGGTTGGATTTGGAATTGCTATTGTTGCATCTAAAGATGCTGTCAAAGAAATAAAATCCAATTCTGTATTGGAAATCAACATGATGGGAGAGTTGAATGATTACGCTCCTATGGAAATAAATCCTTTATCAGAAATTTTAGGTTTTGATGCACAAACGTATGGTTTTAATGCAGTTTGTAAAGCAATAGAAAGTGCTACGTACGATGATAGAATAAAAGGGATCAGTCTAAGAAATATTCCAGAAAACATAGGTTGGGCACAAATTACAGCATTGAGAAAAATGTTGGATACCTTTAAACAAGAAGGCAAATTTGTATACGCTTACGATGATGTTTACTCACAAAAAAAATACTATCTAAATTCCATAGCAGATTCTTTATACATTTCTCCTTTAGGATATGTAGAGTTGAAAGGATTGCATTCGGAAGTGTTGTTTTACAAAGATTTTCAGGAAAAGTACGGAGTAAAAATGGAGGTAATTAGACATGGAAAGTACAAAAGTGCTGTAGAACCTTTTATAGCCAATGAAATGAGTCCTGCAAATAGAGAGCAAATTAGTGAACTGATTACAAGTCTTTGGCAAGAAGTAGATACTTCTGTTAAAGCATCTAGAGATATTGATGTTGAAGACGCGGTGATGAATTTGTATGGGAAATCTTCAGAATCTGCTTTAGAGCATCATTTAATAGATGCTATTGTTTACGAAGATGCATACGGAGACATGCTAAAAAAGAAATTGGGGAAAGATGAGTTGCGTAAAGTTTCTTTTTCGGATTATATCATGCAAACATCTTTGATGGATTTGATAGAGGAAAAATCTAAAATTGCGGTTGTTTATGCACAAGGAGAAATTATTTATGGACAAGGAGAATTGACAAAAATTGCTCCCGACAAAATGATCAAAGCATTGGACAAAGCTGCTAAAGACAAAGACGTAAAAGCTATTGTGTTTAGAATAAATTCACCAGGAGGAAGTGCATTGGCTTCAGATTTAATTTGGAGAGCAGTAGAAAATGCAAGAAAAGAAAAACCAGTAATAGTATCTATGGGTAATTTAGCCGCTTCTGGTGGTTATTACATTGCATGTGCTGCAGATAAAATTTATGCAGAACCTACAACTATTACAGGCTCTATAGGTGTTTTTGGTGTGTTGCCAAATGCAGCGGAATTGTCAGAAAATATAGGGATTCATTCTCAAGTAGTTAGCACACATAACAACGGAATGCACTACAGTGCAATGAGACCTGTAGATGAACGATTTAAAAATGTAGTGAAGGAAAGTATAGAAAATATTTATGATGTGTTTTTACAAAGAGTTGCAGATGGAAGAGGAATGACCAAAGAAAAAGTTAACGAAATAGCACAAGGTAGAGTTTGGACAGGAGCAAGTGCTTTAGAAATTGGTTTGATAGACGAGCTGGGAAGTTTAGATGATGCCATTGCTTATGCTGCAAGCCAAGTAGAATTGAAAGAATATTCTATAATGGAATTGCCAAACTATGAAATTGATTTTAAGAAAATGATTGGACTGTCTCCATTTATAAAAGCTCAAATAGGAATAGAAGAAATATTGCCGAGTGAATTGGTTGACAAAGCAGCTTCTTTAAAAAATCTTTTTGAAACTAAAAGTACGCAAGCTAGAATGCCTTTTGAAATGAAGATTGAGTAGAGTCTTTATGTGTTGTAAAATAAAAATGGAGAGATGAGATAGAAGATGATTCTAAAACATACTCTCCTTTCGTTTTGGTTTGCACCAAAGAAATTGAAAAAAGATAAATTTTTATTATCAAGATAATTACTTACACAACAAATACTTTTCCGCTTTCTGCCAATTCTACGTTGTCAAACTCAGTTTGAGCTTCTTTTTGAAATGCTGTAATATCACTATACCTACTAGAGTAATGTCCTAAAATCAGCTGTTTTACATTGGCTAGTTTGGCTATTTTACCAGCCTCTTTTGCTGTACTGTGTTTTGTTCTTTCGGTTAAGTTTTTTTTGTCTTCTAAAAAGGTAGATTCGTGATACAACAAATGAACACCCTCTATAATGGGAACTATATCTGGTTTATAGGATGTATCGCTACAGAAAGCATAACTTTTTGGATCTTGCGGTGGCAATGTCAACTCTTCGTTTTTTAGAATAGTCCCGTCTTGTTTTACAAAGTCTTTTCCGTTTTTTAGATTGTGATAATCGCAAATTTCAATTTCAGGTTCCGGACCAATTGCAGACATGTTTAACTTTCTTTGTGCAGTTTTTTCTTCAAATAAAAAGCCATTGGTGTACACACGATGATTTAATGGAATGGTGGTAACGCTAATTTTTTTATCTTCAAAAATCAATGTAGACTCATTGCTGTTCAGCTCGTGAAATAATAAAGGAAACGCTGTCCAAGATTTAGAAAGTTTTAGTTGTAACGTAATTACTTCTTTAATTCCTTTAGGACCATAAACATGCAATTCGGTTCTTCTGTCTAACAAACCAAACGTAGAAATCAAACCTACAAGACCAAAAAAATGATCTCCGTGCAAATGAGAAATAAAAATATGTTTGATTTTGGCAAAAGGAACTTTTTGTTGTCTCAGTAAGACTTGAGTACCTTCTCCACAGTCAATTAAAATATGACGTTCGTTTATTTTTAAATATTGAGCCGTTGGATATGCATTGGTTCTGGGACTGGCTGAGTGACAGCCTAATATGGTGAGTTGAATTCCCATTAAAACCCTAGGTCTCTAGTCATTTCATCCATGTCAATAATATCTTCTGCTTCAACAAGCGTAGGAACTACATTCAGTTCCTCTTCAAAAGCATCTGCGTTAAATGAAGGAAGAATGATGGCAAAAGAATGACTGTTTTCTATTTGTATTGCAGCAAATTTCTCCAAAGATTTTATTTCTTCTTCGGTGGTTGTAATGTTAGAAAGGTCTAATACAATATTTTTATCTGCGTAATTAGAAAAGTTTTTTTGAATATTTTGCTTAAAAATATCAAAAGGACTTTCTGCTGTAAATAAAATATATTTATCTGATGAGGTTATTTTCATTTGCTTATTGCTTGATTTGTTCTGCCAGTAAATAGATGCATGCCATACGAACAGCAACTCCATTTTCTACTTGATTTAAAATAATAGCTTGGTCAGAATCTGCCACATCTGAAGTAATTTCTACTCCTCTGTTGATAGGGCCAGGGTGCATAATGGTTACTTCAGAGTTAAGGGAATTTAATAATTTTTTGTCTACACCATAAAGTTGTGTGTATTCTCTGGTAGATGGAAAATATTTGATATCCATACGTTCGTTTTGAACACGCAACATATTAGCTACATCGGCCCATTCTAATGCTTTTCTTAAATTAGTTTCTACACCAACTCCTAAACTTTCTATGTATTTAGGAATCAAAGTAACAGGTCCACAAACTTTCACTTCAGCACCTTGTAGTTTTAAAGCATAAATGTTAGACAATGCCACTCGTGAATGTAAAATATCTCCCACAATCACCACTTTTTTACCAGCCACACTTCCTAAATGTTCTTTGATAGAATAAGAATCTAGTAAGGCTTGTGTTGGGTGTTCGTGTGTTCCATCACCAGCGTTGATAATTTTGGTGTTTACGTGTTTTGCTAAAAATTCATGAGCACCTACTTCTGGATGTCGCATTACAATAATGTCTACTTTCATAGACAAAATATTGTTTACAGTATCTATCAAAGTTTCTCCTTTTTTTACGGAAGATCCCGAAGCTGAAAAGTTGATTACATCTGCAGACAAACGTTTTTCTGCCAATTCAAAAGAAAGTTTGGTACGAGTGCTGTTTTCAAAAAATAAATTAGCGATGGTAACATCTCTTAAGGAAGGAACTTTTTTGATGGATCTATTGATCACTTCTTTAAAATGATCTGTAGTTTCAAAAATTAAATCAATATCTTCTTTTACCAGGTGTTTGATTCCTAATAAGTTTGGAACACTTAAACTACTCATGTACTATTTTTTGTTCTTATTAGTTATATATACGGAGTCTGATAATCCATCAGTACTCCAATTTACCACTACTTTTTCTTCGTTAATTACATCCACAGTAGCTCCTTTGTAATCTGGTTGAATAGGTAAATGTCGGCTAAAACGTCTGTCTACCAGTACCAATAGTTCTACCTCCGCAGGTCTTCCGTAAGATTGAATTGCGGTCAATGCTGCATTGATACTTCTTCCAGAAAACAAAACATCATCTATAAAAACCACTTTTTGATTTTCTACTAAAAAATTGATTTTAGTAGAGTTGGCACTAATAGGTTCGTCTCTACGTCTAAAATCATCACGGTAAAAGGTAATGTCTAATTTTCCTAATTTGATGTTTTTAATTTGGTAATCGTTGCTCAAAATAGAAGCAATTCTTTCAGCAAAATAAGTTCCTCTTGGTTGCAAACCAATTAGTACGGTGTTAGAAAAATCACCATGGTTTTCAATCAATTGACAAGTCAATCTCTGAAGAATGATTTGAATTTTTTTTGAGTTTAGAAGTATTTTGTCACTCATTAGGTCTAAGTAAATTAGTAGTACAAATATAGTTTTTTTGTTGATTAATTTGTTAAAAACATTTAGCTCTGTTGTAGGAACAAACCTAGATTCTGTTTACCTTTATCTATACCAATGTAGAGTCCTCTCTTTCAAAAAAGAAAATAATGATGTCGTTATCCAAATTTGAAGAAATGCTGAAAACCAATGATGTCTATTTTTTTGACACCACTGAGTTTGAGGAAATTATACATTACTACTTAGATGAAGGAAATAATTCAATGGCTAAAAAAGCAATTTATTTAGCATTAGAACAACATCCTGATTCCGTGGATATTAAGATGATTCAGGCCGAGGTGATGGTTTATGAAGACAAACTAGATGATGCGAGAATTTTGTTAGATAATTTGATGGCAATCTATCCGTCAAACGAAGAAATTTATATTCAGATTGCAAATGTACTGTCTAAAAAAGACAAGCACAAAGAGGCAATAGACTACCTTAAAATAGCAGAACAATATACAGATGATTTGGCCGATGTTGCTTCATTGTTAGGTATGGAATATTTGTATTTAGACGATTATAAAAAATCTAGAGAGTGTTTCTCTATCTGTTTGGAGCAAGATATAGAAGATTATCAAGCTTTGTACAATATTATTTATTGCTACGAAATGGAATCGAGCCACATAGAAGCGATTGCTTTTTTGAATAATTACATAAATGAAAATCCATACTGTGAAGTTGCTTGGCATCAAATAGGAAGGCAGCATTTTGTGTTAAAAAATTATGACCAAGCTTTAAAATCTTTTGATTATGCGGTGGTAATAGATGAAGGATTTATTGGTGGATATGTAGAAAAAGCCAAAACGTTAGAAAAACTGGAACGTTATGATGAAGCGATAGAAAACTACAAGATAACTTTAGATTTAGACGATCCAACAGCATTTGTTTTTCTAAGAATAGGGGAGTGTTATAAAAAGAAAAATGACGTAACCAAAGCTATTTATTATTACAAAAAAGCATTGCACGAAGATCCTTTGTTAGATAAAGGTTGGATGTTGTTAGCCGTTATTCATTATGCAGAGAAAAGTTATGACAAAGCATTACATTATCAAAACAAAGCACTGGCTTTGGACGAGTCTAATGTAGACTACTGGAGATATCATGCAGAGATTAATTTGAGATTGAAGTTTTATGAAGAAGCTACGGATTCTCTTGTGAAATGTATAGAATTGGGTGATTCTGGAATAGAAATTTGGATTATTTTGGCAGATACTTGGGCTTTCTATATAGAAAATATTACCAATGCGCTAGCAACTTTGGTGTCAGCAAAAAAACAGCACCACAATTTTGCGGAAATAGAATATAGACTGGGCTGTTTGTTTTACAGATCAAATCAAAAAAAAGAGGCTTTTTTACACTTAAAAACTGCCATGTCTTTAGATTTAGATTACTACTTAATTATGGAGGAGTTGTGCCCAGATGTTTTTATGGATCCAGAAGTGAAAAGAATGATTTTAAACCTTTTGGATAACCCACAATAAAAATTACTTTTGTTCAAAAACATTTTTTAATGAAAAGATCAATTAAAGATTACGTTGTTATTTCCTTAAAAGGAATGGCAATGGGTGCTGCAGACGTAGTTCCGGGAGTTTCTGGTGGTACCATAGCTTTTATATCTGGTATTTACGAAGAGTTGTTGACCTCTATAAGTAATGTAAACTTATCGATTTTAAAAACATTAAAAGAAGAAGGATTAAAAGCTGCTTGGCAAAAACTTAACGGTGCCTTTTTGTTGTCTTTAATGATTGGTATCGCTATTAGTGTTCTGTCTTTGGCTAAAGGAATTTCTTTTTTATTGGTTACACATCCTATTTTGCTTTGGGGATTCTTTTTTGGATTGGTTTTGGCAAGTATATTATATGTGGGGAAACAGATTGAAAAATGGAGAGCACAAGAGATTATATCCTTAATATTAGCTTGTGCTGTAGCTTACTATATTACCATTGTAAAACCAATGGTAAGCGATGATGCTTCTGTATTGTTTTTATTATTAGCAGGAGCTTTGGCTATTTGTGCGATGATATTGCCAGGAATTTCTGGAGCCTTTATATTGGTGTTGTTAGGAGCGTACCAAACTATTTTAGATGCGGTTCATGGTAGAGATTTACAAGTAATTGCTATTGTAGGATTGGGAGCTATTGTAGGATTGTTAAGCTTTTCAAGAGTGCTAAAATGGTTGTTCATACATTATAAAAGCGTGACTTTGGCTGGGTTGACAGGTTTTATTTTGGGGTCGTTGAATAAAATATGGCCTTGGAAAGAAACATTGTCTACAAGAATAAATTCTAAAGGAGTTACTGTACCAGTATTGCAGAAAAGTATTTTGCCAAATCATTACGATGGAGATGCACAACTTCTTTTTGCAATTGTATTGGCAGGGTTTGGTTTCTTATTAATCATTGGGATGGAAAAAGTGGCCAGTCGTAAAGCGTAATTATGTTTCCAAAAACAATTTCACTTTTTATCAAAGGAATACTAATGGGAACTGCAAATAAAGTTCCTGGAGTTTCCGGAGGGGCAGTGGCATATGTTTTGGGTTTTTACAATGAGTTGATTTATTCATTTCAAAAAATTAATTCTAAAGCTTTTGGGCTGCTTTTTAAAAGAAGTTTTAAAAGCTTTTACGAATACATTAATGCCAAGTTTTTGGTTTTTATATTGGGTGGAATTGTTTTTAGCTATTTTACCGTTTCTAGAGTTTTAGATTATTTTTTAGAACACCAAGAACTGCAAGTTTGGTCTTTGTTTTTTGGAATGATTATAGGTTCTGGAATTTATTTGATTAGAAAATACCCTAATTGGGAATTAAAAAGTTATGTTTCTTTACTGGTAGGAGTTGCTATTGGAGTTGCTATTAATTTTATAGAACCAAGCTCTGAAAACCACAATCTTTGGTTTGTTTTTTTTTGTGGAATTATTGGTGTTTCTGGAATGACAATTCCAGGGTTGTCAGGTTCTTATTTGTTAATGTTGCTTGGGAATTACGTGTTTTTATTGGTAGACACCGTAAATGTAATTGGAAATGTTGGACTGGAGCTTTTATCTTTTAATCTCTCTGTGTTAGAAGAAAGTACAAGCCAAGAATACCTAACTATTTTTGCGATTTTTACATTAGGATCTGTAACTGGATTGATTTTTTTTTCTAAAATGTTGGCCTTTGTGCTAAACAAATGGGAAAAAATAGTAAATGCAATTATTATCGGTTTCATCATTGGTTCTTTGGGAACAGTGTGGCCGTGGAAAAATGAAATTTATGCAGAGTTTAATGGGACACATATTGTAGATAAATACAATCAAAAAGTGATTGTTGGCTTTGATAAGTACTTGCCAGATGTTACTTTGCAACATAATATAATAGCAATAGTATTTGTATTAACAGGAGTTTTTCTTGTGTTGGGAATTGAATACTATTCAAAAATTAAAAAATAATGAGTTTGACTACATTTGGATTGGTAGGGAAAAATATTTCGTATTCATTTTCTAGAGGATATTTTAAAGAAAAATTTGAAAAAATGGGATTGGAAGATCACCAATACGTGAACTTTGATTTGGAGGAGATTTTGTTATTGAAAGAGATTATAGAAAAGAAAGAAAAAGGGTTAAAGGGATTGAATGTTACCATTCCTTACAAACAAGAGGTTCAACCTTTTTTAACTGAAATAGATGAAGATGCTAGAGAAATTGGAGCCGTAAATACCATAAAATTAAATAATGATGGTTCTGCAATCGGTTACAATACAGATGTGTATGGTTTTCAGAACTCTATACAGCCTTTGCTAAAAGAACATCACACTCATGCGTTAATATTAGGAACAGGAGGGGCTTCTAAAGCGGTAGCTTATGCTTTTAAGAAGTTAGGAATATCGTATAAATTTGTGTCAAGAATAGGAACGCAAGAGAAGTTTAGTTATGAGCAATTGACAGAAGAAATTCTTAAAGAGTATACGGTTTTGGTAAACTGTTCTCCTTTGGGTACTTTTCCAGATATTGAGCTAAAGCCAAATGTGCCTTATCAATACTTAAGTGAAAAACATTTATTATTTGATTTGATTTACAATCCATCAGAAACTACTTTTTTACGTTTGGGAAGAGAACAGGGAGCTGTTGTAAAAAACGGATTGCAAATGTTGGAGTTGCAAGCTGAAAAATCATGGGAAATATGGAACAATAAGTAACGGTATAATATTTGTTATATTTTATTTAATTTTATACTAACATTTAAAATGCACTACATATGAAAACAATTTATATTATTGCTTTGTTTATGTGTTCTATTGGTTTAGTAGCACAAGAAAATAAAGATCAGAATCCAAATCACGAAAAAAGTTATCAAAAATACTTAAAAGTAAGTGATACTTATACGACCAAACAAGGAACTACTGCTCAAGAAACCTATGTGGCAATAGACCCGATGGAAGAAAAAAGAATTCGTAAAAAAATACGAAAAGATAATAGAGCTATGAGATCTTTATGGAGACATGAGGAGCGAATGGAAGAAGCTAAAAATACAAAATATAGAGTGTATAGAAGTGGGTATAACAATTATGGCTGGAATAATTTTGGTTGGAATACCTCATTTGGATTGAGTTTTGGACACAGAAGAGGTTTCTCAGTTTTTAGCGGATTGAGTTCTCCATTTATTGGAGGTTTGTATCATATTAGATAGTAAATTAAATAGAATCAGAAATGAAAAAAAGAATTATAGTTTTGGCATTGGCAACTGTTGGCTTTTTTACAATGGAATCTTGTTCAAGAAAAATAACAAGAGTTGCTGCGGATGAACAAATAGATATTAGCGGAAGATGGAACGATACAGATGCTCAAATGGCTGCTCAAGATTTGAGTACTCAAGCTGTTTTGGGAGATTGGTTGACAACTCATACTATTGAAACTGGAAAAAAACCTGTGATTATTGTTGGTTTGGTTCGTAACAAATCTCATGAGCATATAGATGCAGAGTTGTTTACTGTTGAAATAGAAAAAGCATTGGTAAAATCTCAACGAGCACGAGTGGTGCAAGGCGGAGAAATGAGAAATGAATTAAGAGCAGAAAGAGCAGATCAACAAGAAAACTCGGCTATGTCTACTGTTAAAAAGTTTGGTTTAGAAACAGGAGCAGATTACATGTTACAAGGAAGTATCAATTCTATAGTAGATGCTCACAAACGTGACAAGGTAGTTTATTACCAAATAGATCTGGTTTTGACAAATATAGAAACCAATGAAAAAGTTTGGTTTGGAGAAAAGAAAATCAAAAAGTTTGTTAAAAACTAATTGAAATTCTAAATTTATAAAAGCTGTTTAGAGTATTTTAAATTCTAAACAGTTTTTTAATTTCATAGAATGAAAGCAACATTTTTTAAATATTTATTTGTTTTGACATTTGTGCAATTAATTATTAGTTGTGCAAGCTATCATGATTTGAGTATTGATTATCAAGAGCAGATTCAGCAGGAAAACTATGAAAGCGCATATAAAAAAATTGAGAAAAGTAAATTCTTAAATAAAAAGAGAAATAAACTATTAAATTATTTAGAAAAGGGAAAAATAGCTCATTTACAAAAAGAGTACAAGTTGAGTAATGAGTTGTTTAATGAGGCAGATATATTGATTGAAGACCATAAGAATAATTTTGGAAATCAAATTTTAGGAGTACTGACCAATCCAGAAAAGGAAACGTATAGAAGTGAAGACTTTGAGAAAGTGGCCATTCATTATTACAAAGCATTGAATTATATTTTTTTAAATCAATATGATGATGCTTTGGTAGAGGCAAAAAGAATCAATTTGCAACTGCAAAAAATTAACGACAAATACCCCGAAGGTAAAAAAAACCGATATACTAGTGATGCTTTTTCGCTAAATTTACAAGGTTTGTTGTATGAGGTAACGGGCAATTTAAACGATGCTTTTATTTCTTATAGAAATGCAGTAGAATTGTATTTGGAAAACGAAGGGAGTTATTTTGGAGTTTCTATTCCAACTCAATTAAAACAAGATCTTATAAACACCGCTCATTATTTAGGCTTTACTAGCGATGAGTTAAGGTACAGTGAGCTTTTTAAACTTAAATATACTCCAAAAACAACAGAAAAAAGCCTGATTGTTTTTTGGGAAAATGGAATGATTCCATACAAATCACAAACATATTTTACGTTTACACAATTGCCAGGTAGGTACAACAATGGATTTGTAACCATTACAAATGAGGAATTAGGAATGAATATTCCTGTTCCGGTAAGTTCATCTCAAAATAGTCGTTTTTCAGATTTGAGTGTCATCAATGTTTCTTTTCCTAAATACGAAGACAGACCTTCTTATTTTTCCAACGCAAAGGTTATTGTAGATCAAAAAAAATATCCTTTAGAATTGGTACAAGATTATTCTGTTATAGCAAAAGAGACTTTAAAAGATAGAACACTAAGAGAAATAGGAAAAGTTGTGTTGAGGTTGGCCGCTAAAAAAATGTCAGAAAAAATTATCAAAGATCAGAATGCAAATTTAGGAGCTTTAGTTGGTTTGTTTAATGCTATTACAGAAAAAAGCGACACAAGAAATTGGCAAACACTTCCTAATAAAATTTATTACACAAGAATTCCGTTAGAAGATCAAAATACGCAAGTAAAAATAGAAGCGACTGGTTTTAATGGAAATAAAGTGCATAAAGAATTTGAGATTGATCCAAATCAAAAAATAACCTTTATAAACTATAATACACCTCAAATAAATAAAGCTAATTAACTATTATTGATTAATTTGGCAAAATCTATATATTTGAATAAAAAGTAATTACAAACAATGATACTTACCATGGAGAATGAGATTCAATCTACAGACTACAAAACAATGTCGTTAGATGATTTAGTTAGCGCATTAAATAATCTTATTGCTGAAAAGCCAATACAAGATATTAAAGATGAAGCTAACGCGATAAGAGCTTCTTTCTATCTTCAGCATAATGAAGATGTGGCTAAAGCAAAAGAGGCTTTTATAAATGAAGGAGGAAATGAAATAGATTTTGAATACATTCAACCTATACAGATTACTTTTAAAAATTTATGGAAATCTTACTTGGATAAAAAGAAAGAGCACCATCATAAAATAAACAAAGAGTTAGAAAACAATTTAGCAAAGAGAGAAGCTGTTATTGCTGCCATTAAAGCTTTGGTAGAAAAGGGAGATGTTTCTAGTGCTTACAAAGAGTTTCAGCAATTACAAGCAGATTGGAAAGAAATTGGTTCAGTTGCTTCTGATAAATACCAAGAAATGTGGGGTAATTATCATTTGTATGTAGAACAGTTTTACGATTTGTTGCATATGAATAATGATTTGAGAGCTATTGATTTTAAATACAATTTAGAAGCAAAGCAACAAATTGTTCAGAAAGCAAAAGAGTTGTTAGAGCATTCAGATATTTTATTTGCGTTTAATGAATTACAGCTTTTACATAAAATTTGGAAAGAAGAAACTGGGCCTGTAGCCAAAGAGTATAGAGAGGTTATTTGGCAAGAGTTTTCGGAAATTACAAATAAAATTCATCAGAAAAGAACAGCATTTGCTAATGAATTAAAAAAAGAAGAAGAAGCAAATTATGCTAAAAAACTTGAGAAAATAGAAGAAATCAAGAATTTTAATTTCTCTAAAAATAAAAGTTTTGGTGATTGGAAAAAAAGTATCGATGCTTTTGAGGTTTTGAAAGATCAATTTTTGGCAATTGGTAAAATTCCAAAAAATAAAACAGGTGAAGTTTGGAACATTTTTAAAGAAGCAACCAAAGCTTTTAACCATGCAAAAAATGAGTTTTTTAAAGAGCAAAAGAAATCCCAATCAGAAGCGTTGACTCAGAAACAAGCATTGATTCAAGAAGCGTTAGATTGGAAAGAATCAACTGACTTTCCTGCGGCTACAGAAACTTTCAAAAGAATTCAAGCAGAATGGAAAAAAGTTGGTTTTGTACCAAGAAAACAAGCAGATGCATTGTGGAATGAATTTAAAGCTGCTTGTGATGCTTATTTTGATAGGTTGAACAATGTTAAAAAAGAAGGAACACCAGAAGAACAAAATAGTTATGAAGATAAAGTTCAATTTCTTCAAGAATTAGAAACTTCTGAAATAAGTTTAGATACTTACAAAAAATTGATCAAAAACTGGCTTGAGCTTGGATTGGTTCCAACACAGAAAAATAAAATTGATCAAGAAATACAACAAGTTATTTCTAAAGGCATAGAATTACCAACAGATAAGGTAGAGGCTGAGTTGATTAAATATCAGTTAAAAATAGCTTATTGGTATGCTATCGATAGTAAAAAATTATATGATGAATACGATCAACTAAGAAAAGAGATAGATGCTACCACGAAAGATTTAAAACAATTGGAGAATAATTTAGGTTTCTTTTCTAATAGCAAAAAAGGAAACCCTTTGTTTGATACCGTTATCAAATCTATTGAAAAAGAAAAAATAAAATTAAAATCAGCAAAAAATAAGATGAAATATTTTAGATCTTTACAGAAATAAAAATTTTTAACACAAAAAAATCCCTTCATGTTTATACTGAAGGGATTTTTTTTGGTTTTAAAACTAAGAAAATTACTTGTTTAATAGTTTTTTTCGAATTCTACTTAGTTGTATTGGTGTAATACCTAGATGAGAAGCAATGTGGTATTGAGGAATTAATTGATCAATATCTTTTATTTTTTCTCTCAATACTAAATATCTTTCAGTAGCGTTTTTAGAGAGCAAATCTATCAAAGATTCTTCTAATTTGGTGTACTCTACCTCTAGGGTTCTATACATAAACTCACTAAATTCTTGACTTTCTTGTCTAAGTCTAGACAAATCCTCTTCTTTTGTTTCTACAATTAAACAATCCGTTAAACATTGGCAAGCAATGTTAGCAGGAGATTTGTTGATTGCTGATTTTAAGGATGTTGCAAGGTTTCCTGTAAAGCAAATGGATTTGTTGATCTCAGAAGATTCTGGGGTTTCTTTCATGTAGGTTCTCGTAACTCCGTTTAAAATAAAAAAGATACGATCGTTTACAGAACCTAATTCACATAAGTGATCACCAGCCTTATAGGATACAATTTCTGATATGCTTAGTAGTTTTTGAAAACCTTCATTTGATAAGGGATAAATTTCTTTGACGAAATTAATAAGTACTTCCATAAATAAATGTTGTTCAGGTTGATTAATCTATTAATAAATGTAAGTAATTTTATTTGGAAAAATTACTATTTATAGTAAACAATCTATTAAATCAGTTAACATGTGAAATAATAGACCGATGGCTATCAGTCTTGTTTTAGGAAATAATAGCAGTAAAAAGTATATAAATATAGCATAAAGGCTGTGTAACGGGTGAAAATTAATACTACATCTATTGGGCTCAAAAATTGGATTAGCCAGTAAGTGATCCAAATCTACTAACATTGTAGCAATCAGTATCAGCCAGTTTTTTTTCCATGTTTTTGAGTTGTATAAATAAGCAATTAAACCAGGAACTAAAAAATGCAGACTATAATGTACAATAAACTTATAGGTTAACATGGTTAAGATTTAATTTTTCTAAATACATTCCTGCGTTAGGACCTTCCATAAAAATCAAATCTAGAATGCTCAGGTTGGGTATAAACCCATGTTTGTCATCAAAAACTTGAATGTAAGAAGGGAAATCAAGTTGTAAGTTCTGTTTTGGATTTGTCCAATTTCTAAGATCTATATCTTGAGAATATTCTTTTGTATAAACTTTAGTTTTAGAACAAGTTTTGTTTTCCTGCAATGCATCCATCACAAAATGATGACAATCTTGGTGTAATTCTGATAGGTATGTATATTTTTTATCAAAAATTGGAGCCAAATCATGCTCATAATATTCAAAAAATGGAGAGGAACGGTATGCTGATTGTATGGATTTAAAATGTAGCTTTTGCCAATCTTCTGCGTAATTTATTTTAACGGAAGTGCTTAGTAATTTTTCTCCTTTTGAACTTTGAATAGGAATGTTTAACAGTAGTTTTCCATTAGCAGCATATATATATGAACGGTTCCTATATGTTTGCTTCTCAAAGTTATCTTGTGTTTCAAATAGTATAGAATTGGCTTGTATAATGGCTGCATACTGTGCTATGGGAGCAAAGTATGCAGGTTGTATCACTATGTTTTTAACCATATTTATTTTTTTCTTCTGTTGTATACTTCTTTACCAACATAATACAAAACAATGGCTATTAAGAAGTAAAGAAAGTAAGATTTCGGTTCTCCACTACCATGTACAGTAGTGAATAATCTTTCCCATCGTATTTTTTTATTGATAGCCGTTTCATTCTGATCAATGCTCATCCAAATAAATACAGGTTTACCAACTACATGGTCAAACGGAGTGTATCCCCAATAACGAGCATCTAAAGAACGCTGACGGTTGTCTCCCATCATCCAAAAGTAATCTTGTTGAATGGTGTATTGATTTGTTTTTGTACCATTGATGTAAATATCTCCATTTTCTTTGATCTCAAAATCATTCTTCTCATACTCAGAAATAATTCTTTGGTAAAAAGGCAACGTTTTCTTGTTCAATTCAATCACATCTCCTTTAGCAGGTATGTAAATAGGACCATAATTGTCTTGACTCCAAGCATATTGTGGATCGTGCGGAAAAACACTAGGATCATATACTCCTTTAGGATCAATACTTCTTTTTATAGAAATTACTTTAGGGTCTTTTTGCATCAACAAAGCGTGTTCTTTGTCTAAGTTGATGAAATATTTGGTTCTTTCTTGATTCATTACTGAAGCCTCCGTAGGATTTACTCCATAGAAGTGAATAATTTCATCTGCAGTAAAAGGAGATTTTGTGTCTACATAGTAGTTAAATTGTGGTTTGGCTCTGTCTGGTAACACAGTACGTTCTCCGTTAATGTAAATGTATCCGTTTTTAATTTCCAGACTGTCTCCGGGAATTCCGACGCAACGTTTTACATAGTTGGTTTTTTTATCAATAGGTTTGTATGTGAATTTTCCAGAATTGTCTCCCCACATCAATGCTAGTGAGTCAGAAGGCCAGTTAAACACTACAATTTCGTTTCTTTTTACTTTTTGAAAACCAGGCAATCTAAAGTAAGGCAATTCTATTCCTTTAATGTAAGAACGTAATGAAGTACCAGGTATAGAATCATGTACCATAGGCAATGCCAATGGTGAAATTGGTGTTTTAGCTCCGTAATGAAATTTACTCACAAACAAAAAATCACCAATTAATAACGACTTTTCTAACGAAGAAGTTGGAATGGTAAAAGGTTGCATAATATAAGTATGCACAAACGTGGCAGCTGCAATTGCAAAAGTAATAGAACTTACCCATTCACCTGTTTTACTTGGCGGTTTGGTACTTCTATTTTCGTTGTATTTTAACTGGTCAAAAACAACATAATTTAAGTAAAAGTTATAAAAACCTAAAGATAGAATAGCCAACCAGGTATCTTTGGTGTCAAATTTTCTGAAACTTCTAGCTATTTCTACCCAAACAACTGGAAAGATCAATAGATTGATTACAGGAATAAACAAAAGTAACACCCACCAAATAGGTCTGTTGATAATTTTCATTAAAACAACAGCATTGTAGATAGGGACTAATGCTTCCCATGATTTTCTGCCTGCTTTTTGATACAGTTTCCAAGTTCCTGCAAAATGCAATATTTGTATTGCAAAAAAGAATATAATCCAGTTCATTTTTTTATTTTTTGAGGGTTATAAGCCTAGGACATCTCTCATAGAGAATACTCCTTTTTTACCCACCAACCATTCAGAAGCAATTACGGCTCCTAATGCAAATCCTTGACGGTTATGTGCTGTGTGTTTAATTTCTATACTGTCAACTTCTGAGGTGTATTCCACAGTGTGAGTACCAGGAACTTCGGGACTACGAATAGCTTTGATTGGAATGTTTACATCTTCATTTGCTTTGTCTACTTCCCAACCTTCATATTTGGTATGTTCAATTACACCTTCGGCCAAAGTAATAGCAGTTCCACTCGGTTCATCTAGTTTTTGCTTGTGATGAATTTCTTCCATAGTAACATTGTACTGCGTTAGATTTTTCATCATTTTAGCCAAATGTTGGTTCAATTCAAAAAAGATGTTTACCCCCAAGCTATAGTTAGAAGCATAAATAAAACCACCTTTTTTTTCTTTACACAAATCAACCATAGCATCGTATTGATCTAACCAACCTGTGGTTCCTGAAACTACAGGAACATTGTTGTTTAGACAGTTAGATATATTGTTTACAGCTGCTCCAGGAATGCTAAAATCAATCGCTACATCTGCTTGTGTAATATCGTATTCTTTTACATTTTCGTCAACTCTTATTACGATTTCATGACCTCTACTTACGGCTATTTTTTCAATAGTCTGTCCCATTTTTCCGTATCCTAATAATGCTATTTTCATGTTTAAAAATTAAGGTTTAAAGACAACCCAATATAATTTTGGTTGTTCAGTTGATCATTTATCAATAGAGGATCAAAAGTAATTTTATCTGATACGTTAAATTGTAACAAATGCGCATCTATACTTGCTTCTAAAATTTGCAAAGCATACAAACCTACAAAAGTTAGCAAAGAAGTATCTCTATTGCTACGCAATACTTGTTGTGCGTTTTCTAAACTCTCTATAGAAAGAATGTCGTAAAATTCATCTATTTCTCCAGCTTGTCGTTGTTTAAAAGCTTTTCTATACCTTTTGTAAGAGGTATTGTTAGTGCTGTAATAGTACAAACTACTAGCTAAGGCTCCGTATACAATAGGTATTTTCCAGTATCGTCTGTTGTAAGCTTGTCCTAATCCTGGAATAATAGCAGAATAAAAAGCTGCTTTTGCAGGAGATAGAGGATTGAAGCTATCAGTATCTTCTAAAAAGTTCTTACTGTCTAAAGCAGAAGCTGACAATTGACTTTCTGTCTCTTGAGAAAAGACAGAGAAAATACTCAAACAGAAGAGTAGTGTTATGAAAATACGATTATTCACCAAGGTTTAATATGGTTTTAATTTGATTGAATTCCTCTTCGGAATTGAACGAAATTGAAATTTTCCCCTTCCCTTTGTCATTGGATGTAATTGCCACTTTTTGACCAAAAAAACGATTGAAAACTTGTTCGTTATTTTTTACAAAAGAAGGAGTTACAGGCACAGGTTTGGGAGATTTCTCTCTTTTCATTTCAGCAACCAAAGCTTCTGTTTGTCTTACTGATAAGCCATCTTTCAAGATTTTTTCATAAATCTCAAGTTGTTTTGCGTTGTCATCAATATTGATAATTGCTCTACCGTGTCCCATGGATAAAAAACCATCTCTCATTCCTATTTGAATGATAGGATCCAATTTTAACAAACGTAAGTAATTGGTAATGGTAGATCGTTTTTTTCCCACACGTTCTCCTAACTCTTCTTGAGTCAAGTTGATTTCGTCAATCAAACGTTGGTATGACAATGCTACTTCGATAGGATCTAAATTTTTACGTTGAATGTTTTCCACCAAGGCCATTTCTAGCATTTCTTGGTCATTAGCTAAACGTATATATGCAGGAATTGTTGTGTTCCCAATCAGTTTTGAAGCTCTAAATCTTCTTTCTCCAGAAACCAATTGAAATTTGTCATCAACACGTCTTACCGTAATGGGTTGAATAACTCCTAAAACCTTGATAGAATCTGCAAGTTCTTTTAGCGCTTCCTCATCAAAATGAGTTCTTGGCTGAAAAGGATTTACCTCTATTTGTTCTAGACTTAGTTCAATAATATTTCCAACAATCTCTGTTGCTTTTTCATGATTGGCTGAGCGAACACTCATATCATTTTCTTTCAACAAAGCAGAAAGACCTCTACCTAAAGCTTGTTTTTTTGTTGCTTTTGCCATATTTATTAATTCTTTGTAATCACTTCTTGTGCCAAACTGATGTAATTTACAGCTCCTTTACATGTTGCGTCATAAGCAATGATGCTTTCTCCGTAACTAGGTGCTTCACTCAAACGAGTATTACGAGCTATAATGGTATCAAAAACCATTTCACTAAAGTGAGTTTTTACTTCTTCTACAACTTGATTTGACAACCTTAAACGAGAGTCAAACATGGTTAATAAAAGTCCTTCAATATCTAATAAAGGGTTGTGAATTTTCTGAACACTTTTAATAGTGTTTAACAATTTACCCAATCCTTCTAAGGCAAAATATTCACATTGAATTGGAATGATGACAGAGTCTGCCGCTGTTAAAGCGTTTAATGTAATCAGTCCTAAAGAAGGAGCACAGTCAATAATGATAAAATCGTACAAGTCTTTGATTGGTTTTAACACTTCCTTCAACATGTATTCTCTATTTTCTTTATCAACCAATTCAATTTCAATAGCAACCAAATCAATATGTGCTGGAATGATATCTACATTTGGAGACGTTGTAGCAACAATAGCTTCTGTAGCTGTGCACGTGTGTTCCAAAATTTCGTAAGTTCCTTTCTCTACATTCTCAATATCAATTCCTAATCCAGAGGTCGCATTTGCTTGAGGATCCGCATCAATAAGTAACACTTTTTTTTCTAAAACCCCTAAAGAAGCTGCTAAATTAACAGAAGTGGTCGTTTTTCCGACTCCGCCTTTCTGATTAGCAATAGCAATGATTTTTCCCATGAATATTTGCTGTTTGTGATGTGTGTAAAAGTACAATTATTTGTCTGTTAACGAAAGTTAAGATATTAACAATTATTGTACCTAAAATGATGGAATTGCTTCTAATTGTTAACAACTCTTGTATATGGACTAATTAAAGTTTATTAGGTATGTTTTTTAAAATTTCGATTAAAAATGACCAGAATTTCTGAACAGAACTAATGCTTGCTTTTTCATCAGGAGAATGTGCTCCTCTAATGGTTGGTCCAAAAGAAATCATTTCCATATTTGGATAAGGTTTTCCTATAATTCCACATTCCAACCCAGCATGACAAGCATTTACATTCGGTTCGCTTTTAAACATTTTTTTGTAAATAGAACTCATACTTGTTAAAATATCAGAAGTAGGGTTGGGTTGCCAACCTGGATAATCTCCGTCTGTGTGAACCGTGTAATTTCCCAATTCAAAACAAGATGTTAATTGATTTACCAAATCTTGTTTTTCAGTTTCAATAGAAGATCTTGTCAAACAAGCAATTTTCATTTTTCCTTCTTGTACGTTTACTGAAGCCAAATTGTTAGAAGTGGCTACCAGATCAACAATGCTAGGGTCGTAGGTATAAACTCCATTATGACAAGCATACAATACACTAATTAGTTCTTTTTGATCATTGTCAGACAAACCTGTTTTAGCAATATCTGTTGATGTCAATTGAATATTTAAATTAGGTTCTTTAACTTTCCATTCGTTGCTAATTTTAGTTGCCAGTGATTGAAAAATGTTTTCAAGAACATCATATTTTGCAATACTAATGGTGCATTCAGCTTCTCTAGGAATGGCATTTCTCAAACTTCCTCCTTTTAACGCTGTAATTTGAAAATCAATACTTTTTTGTAGTTCGTACAAAATACGAGTCAATAGTTTGTTAGCATTTCCTAATCCTTTGTGAATTTCAATTCCAGAATGCCCACCTTTCAAACCATTTACAGTGATTTTATAACAAATAGCATCGTTTTTTGTAGGAACAGGAGAGTATGTTTTGATAGCGGTGACATCAACTCCACCAGCACAACCAATGGTGATTTCATCATCTTCTTCGGTATCTAAGTTTAATAAAATATCCCCAGAAATAAACCCTGTTTGCAATTCAAAAGCTCCTGTCATTCCTGTTTCTTCATCTATGGTAAACAAAGCTTCTAGTTCAGGATGTTCCAATTCATTGCTAGCAAGAATTGTCATAATGGTTGCTACTCCCAAACCATTGTCTGCACCCAAAGTTGTACCATTTGCTTTTACCCAATCTCCATCTACGTACATTTCAATTCCTTGGGTGTCAAAGTCAAAAACAGTGTCATTGTTTTTTTGGTGCACCATGTCTAAGTGCGATTGCAGTGTTACTTTTTTTCTATTTTCAAATCCTGTCGTTGCGGGTTTTTTAATCAATACGTTTAACGCTTTGTCTTGAAAAGTTTCTAAGCCAAGTTTTTTTCCAAAAGTGACCATGAAATCAGAAATGGCTTGTTCTTTTTTTGAGGCTCTAGGAATGGCATTGATGGAACTAAAGTGATTCCATATTTCTTTAGGTTCTATATGTGATAGTGGTTGTTTCATTACAATTCAATAATAGTTTTAGACAATGGTTTTCTTACTTTTTTTTCTTTGGCCATAAAATCGTCTTCGGCCCTAAAACCAACAGGTAAAACCAATACAGATGTCAAACCTTTTTCTGTTAGGCCTAAGATTTCATCGTATTTAGAAGGAATAAAACCTTCCATAGGACAAGCGTCGATTTTTTCTACAGCGCAAGTTGTTAGTAGATTTCCCAAAGCAATGTACGCTTGTTTGGTAAAGTAAATATTTTTGTCTACTGTAGATTTTGTTTCAAATTCGTGAATTAAAAAATCTTTAAAAGGTTTGAGTACTTCTTCGGGTGTGTTTCTAATTTGTTGTACCAACTCAAAATATTCGTTAACATTATTACTGTCAAAATTGATTGGGTAACAAATAACCAACAAATGAGATGCATCTATCACTTGTTTCTGGTTGAAACTAGCTTCTAGTAATTGTTCTCTTAAGTCAGTGTTTTTTACAATTACTAAGTTCAGAGCTTGCAATCCATAAGAAGTAGCGGTTAAATTAAACGCCTCTTTTAAGGTTTGTAATTGTGTTGAAGAAATTTTTTTGTTGGGGTCAAATTTTTTGGTTGCGTAACGCCATTGCAGACTTTCTATGATGTTCATGTGGGTTTGTCTTATTTCATAGCAAAAATAAGGTATTTATTTTTTAACTTGATATGTTCAAAACGCAGATTCTCAAAAAGCTATGAAAGAGTCTTTTCTACATTTGGTTTGGCAACAACAGTTGTTAGAGACCACAAAAATGACAACAAGTCAACAAGAACCTATAAAAATCCATCAAAAAGGTGTGTTGAACACATTACAAGGACCGGATTTTAGCAATGCCTTGATAGAAATCAACAATCAAAAATGGGCTGGAAATATAGAAATACACGTAAAATCTTCGGATTGGTATGCACACAAACATCAGGAAGACAAAAATTATCAAAATGTGATTTTACATGTGGTGTATGACCACGATGTAGAAGTTTTTGATCAGTATAGTAACCCAATTCCAACGTTGGAATTGAAAGGATTGATATTTCCATTGGTAATAGAGAATTACCATCAATTAATGAATACTCCACATCAATGGATTTTTTGTGAAGCTAGTTTTAAAAACGTAGATTCTTTTGTTTTAAAACATTGGCTGGAGCGTGTGTATGTAGAACGATTGGAACGAAAAACAAAAGAGGTTGAAGCTGTTTTTGGGATAACAGGAAACGATTGGGAAGCCACTTTGTTTTTAACAATGGCAAAATATTTTGGAGGAAATTTGAATGGAACTTTTTTTATGGATGCGTTTGCTCAGGTAGATTTTGCCACAATTAGAAAAACATTGGTGAATAAAACAGCTTCATCTTTGTTGTTTGGACTGGTTGGTTTGTTAGAGGATGAAGAGATAGAAGATTCTTATTACCAGAATTTAAGAAAAGAATTTGCGTATCAGAAACAAAAATACCAATTGCAAAATTTGACATTTCCAAAATTGCACTTTTATGGTTGTCGTCCTCAGAATTTTCCTACCATAAGATTGGCTCAATTGATCGCCTTTTATGAGACATATACTTCTGTTTTTGTTCGTTTTTTAAACATGGGGACTGAGGTTGATACGTACAAACAATTGTTTGATATAACAATGGAGTTGTATTGGCAAATGCATTACAATTTTGACAAGTCGTCTAAAAAATCACCCAAAAAAATAAGTAAGAGTTTTGTGGATTTGTTGTTGATAAACGTTGTGGTTCCTGTTTTGTTTTTACACAAGAAAACAAAAGGTGAAGATGCTACTAATTTGTTAGAGTTGATGTATCAAATTCCCGCAGAAAAAAATACAATTGTAGAGAAATTTAAACAAATAGGAGCAGAGTTTAATTCAGCTTTGGAAACTCAGGCTTTGTTGACTTTAAAAAAAGAATATTGTAATAAGGAGCGTTGTACGGAGTGTACCATCGGGATTACCTGTGTGCAGACTTGATATAAGTATCTCGGTTTCGTTGTATAAAGTGTATGAATTTATAAAAGCTTAAAGAGTTTTAAATCTTTAAGCTTTTGTATGAATTTAATGTGAATTGTCTTTAATAGAGTTTAGGGAATTGAGTAGGTTTTGCTTCGTGAAAAATGGCATATACTTTTTCAAAAACATCATCGTGAGAAGGTTTAGAAAAATAATCACCATCACTACCATACGCAGGTCTGTGTTCTTGTGCAGAAACACATATAGGTTTGCTGTCTAAATAGTTGTAAGCATTTTGTTCGTCTACTACTTTTTGTAAAATGTAAGCGGAAGCTCCTCCAGGAACATCTTCATCTATAATGGCCAAACGATTTGTTTTAGCAACACTTTTACTAATATGATGATCTAGGTCAAAAGGCATCAAACTTTGCACATCAATAACTTCTGCATTGATCCCTACTTGAGCCAATTCGCGAAGAGCCACTTCCATGACTATTTTTAAAGTAGAACCATAAGAAACTAATGTAATGTCTGTTCCTTCTTTGATGGTTTCGGCATAACCAATCGGGGTTAAAAACTCACCTAAATTGTTTGGTTTTTCTTCTTTCAAACGGTAACCGTTCAAGTTTTCTATCACAATGGCAGGTTCATCAGTTTGTAACAACGTATTGTAAAATCCTGCTGCTTTGGTCATGTTTCTGGGCACTAACAAATGCATTCCTCTTAAGCAACTTAAAATAAGAGCCATTGGGGAACCAGAATGCCAAATTCCTTCCAATCTGTGTCCTCTAGTCCTTACAATTAAAGGAGCAGTTTGTTTACCATACGTTCTGTAGCGTAAGCATGCCAAGTCATCACTTAAGGTTTGTACAGCGTATAATATATAATCCAAATATTGAATTTCAGCAATAGGTCTTAAGCCTCTTAAAGCCATTCCTATTCCTTGTCCCATAATGGTTGCTTCTCTAATTCCAGTATCGGCAACACGTAATTCGCCAAACTTGTCTTGTAAACCTTCTAATCCTTGATTTACATCTCCAATTTTTCCAGCATCTTCACCAAAAATAAAAAGATTGTCGTGTTTTTTTAAGAGTGCTTCAAAATTATCTCTGATGATGATTCGTGCATCAACAATTTCTTTTTCGGGAGCATAAGTTGGTTGTTTTTCTGCAATCGTAGAAGCTCCTTTGCCAAAATCGTTCAATACTTTAGAGCTGTATTTCTCTTGAGCAATTGGTAGATTTTTTTGCAACCAATTCTGTAATAATTTTCTGCTAGGAATGTTTTCTTCTCTAATGTAGCTCAACACCTTTCTTGCAGTTCCATATATTTCTTTACGGTGAATTTCTTTCAATCCAGCCAAATCATTTCGCAATTTTAGAATAAAATTTCTGTTGATGCTTTCTTCACAAACTTTGTCTAAAATTACAATCAAGCTATCTTCTTCTTTTTTTAACGGAGCTAAAAATGCTTCCCATGCTTGTCTTTTTGCAGCAGAAACTTCTTGTCTAGCTCTTTTTTCAATGGCAATCAATTCACTCTCGTCATCTACCAATTTTAATTCTAAATCGCCATCAACCAAATCAAATGCTAAAATCCATTCACGCATTTTTTTGATACAATCGAAATCTTTTTCCCATTGCAAACGTTCAGCACTTTTATAACGTTCATGAGATCCTGAAGTAGAATGACCTTGAGGTTGTGTAACTTCACTAACATGAATCATAACAGGTACATGTTGTTCTCTTGCTATTTCTGATGCTTTGGTATAAGTTTCTATCAAGTTAGAATAATCCCAACCTTTAACGTTAAAAATTTCTATTCCTTTTGTGTTTTTATCTCTTTGAAAACCTTTTAAAACTTCAGATATGTTTTCTTTAGTAGTGTGGTGTTTTTGGTGTACTGAAATTCCATACTCATCGTCCCATATACTAGCAACCATGGGAATTTGCAAAACTCCAGCAGCATTGATAGCTTCAAAAAAGTGGCCTTCACTTGTACTGGCATTTCCAATGGTTCCCCAAGCAACTTCGTTTCCTTTATGGCTGAATTTTTCATATCCCTTTTGAACCGTTTTTTCTTCTCTGTAAAGTTTAGAAGCATAAGCCAAACCTACCAATCTAGGCATTTGTGCGGCAGTACAAGAGACATCAGAAGCAGTGTTGTATTGTTTGGTCAAATTTTTCCATTCTCCATTTTCATCTAAACTATGAGAAGCAAAATGACCTCCCATTTGTCTACCTGCAGCAAAGGGTTCATGATTGATGTCTGTATGAGCATACAAACCTGCAAAAAATTGTTGAGGAGTCAACTCTCCTAAGGCAAGCATAAAAGTTTGATCTCTGTAATAACCCGATCTCCAATCTCCTTTTTCAAAAGCTTTGGCCATAGCTATTTGTGGCAATTCTTTACCATCTCCAAAAATTCCAAACTTGGCTTTACCAGTCAACACCTCTTTGCGACCTAGCAAACTACATTCACGACTTAGTACAGCTATGTAATAGTCATTTAAAATTTCTTTCTTAAATTGAAGAAATGTTAGTTCGTGTTCGCTTTTTGAGTCAACAGTAATAGGCATCTTTTATCACAATTTGTAAGGTGCAAAGTTAAACAATTCTGAGCGGAAAGTAAAGTTTAAGTCTTTATTGCTCTACACAATTGTTAAAACAGTTGTTGTTTTAAAAACTTAACAATTGGTTGTGCTTTTAAAGTGATGACAAAACGAACGGTGTTCCAATAGTTATCTTGTTGAGGAACAAAGCCTTCCTTATTGTATACGGGAAAATACAATTCAAAAATATCGGGAATAAAGTTCAAGCGAATACCACTTTCGTAATCAAAATGAGAAGGATGATTTTTGTTTTTTAACAAAGAAACATTGTTAAATGCCTCTACCCATCGCCAGATTCCAACACTCGTATTGATACTCGTTAGCCATTGATTGGCAAAACCAGGACTGTTTTGAGACACAAATCCACCCTGCGCTTTGAAATATTGTTGACTTAAAAGTCCTGTTGCTTCAGATCTTCCTAAATAAGGCAATTCAAACAAATAATCGTTTGCTGTGTGCTGATTAAAACTAAAATAATTACTATTTGTGTGATTTCTCAGAAAAACTCCTCCAAAAAAACGAAGTTCCAAAGGTCTTTTACTATTGGTCAAATGGCGGTACCTAAAATCTAAATTTAATTTGCTGAATTTAGAAGCAAACTCAGTATTTACATTGAGTCGGTAATCATGAATCAGTTTGTTTTTTCTGTACAAATAATCAAGTTTGAATAAGTTGTATTGATCTTCGTCGGTTTGCTCAATTCCTTTGGGCACATCTTTGTCAATATCTAAAAATAAAGCTGTTATTTGATTTTGACCAAGTGCTCTAAAGTTTTTTTGTTTGAAACTGATGGAGAAGTGTGGGGCCAATGTATTGTAGTTTAAGTCTTCGGTATAGTGATAATTGCTTCCACCAATCCCCACATTCATTTTGTAAATATTTGTGTTTTCGGGATAGATGGAATAATCTAAACCAAATCCACCCGTCAAACTTTTGCTTTGTGTGCTAAATGTAGGTTTGATAGAGTATTCAAAATTCTTTCTCATAAAAGCTTGATTTTGAATGCTCATTCCTAGAATTACACCATCGTAATAATTGTAAGTAGCTTCGGGTTTAAGAAAAACTTGATGTTTTCTTGGGTTGTTTAAATCCTTTAATAATTTGATTTGCAAAGGACGTTCAAACAGTTTAGGGTGTTTGTTTTTCCAGTTGTTTCGGTTGTTTATTTCGGGATATATATTTTCGTAATTCAAAACAACTTTGTCTAGACTGTCATTTTTAATTTTAATTTTTTTCAAATCCGAAAATCCATCAACCCATGTTTTGTTAATGATATCTTTTCCTTTCAAACCATAAACTAGTACAGGGGTTTGAATGCTTCTTTTGTTTTTTAGTGTTACGACTACACTGTCTTTTTCAAATTCAGCATCTTCTATTTTATAATCAATTTTTTTACGAGTGTTAAGCCATTCTTTTTGAAACCAAGCAATGTCTTTGGATGTGTTTTTTTGCAAAAGAGACAAGAAATCTTCAGCGGTAGTTTCTCTGTTTTGATTTTTGTGAATAAAATCAGCAATGGTACTATTTAGTGTTTCTTTTCCAACATACGATTCTAAAAACAAAAAACCGATTCCTGCTTTGTAGGGGGATGTGATTTTTTTGTTAAAATTAGAAAGGTCTTTTAAAGGGGTGTTTAAACTCTGATCCAAATTTTCTCTGGCAGTAATTTGATGTAGAATGGAAAATTTATAGGTAAAATCTTGTTTGGCAATGTGCATGCTTTTGATTCCCCAAATATTGGCAAGTCTTCCTAATATTTTTACGTTTGGAAAGTAGGTATCCATGTATTGAATAAACAAATACACTTTTAATCCTTCTGATAGCCAATAATCTTTATTTTGATTCAAAGAAAGTGTTTGTGCTAAGTATTCCGAAGACAAAGCGTTGAAAAATTCAGCTTCCCATTTAAATTGATCCGTAAAAGGATGGAGTTTATTTGGCAAGTATTTCAATTCATAAATAGGATTTCTATCGTATGTTTTTTTCTCTATCAAAAGTTGATGAGGCGGATTTTTTTTTAAATGATCTTTTAAAAAAAACATCATTTTTTGCATGGCTATTTTTTGTTGCTCAAGGCTAATGTTAGAAGAAACAAAATTGGTTAGGATTGTAGAAGGATAGGTGTGCGCTTCTAAATAGGAATTTAAAAACGTAATACTAAGATTTGCTTTGGTTTGATTCAGCCCTTTTAAATGATGGTTGATAAATGTCTTTTCTGTTTCTAGATGAGTTTCAAAATCGCTATAAACGTGGTATCCAACAGGTGTTTTTAGATGGATAAAATAATCACTAGGACTGTTGTGTTGATAGTTGAGGTTTTTATGTGTATCCATTTCCCATTGCTGGTCATAAACAACAGGAGATATGTACCAATCTTCTAAATAATAATCCAAATCACGGTTTCCATTTCCTGTAAATTTTGCATCTGGAATTTTAACGATGTAATCTATCTCTATTTTTAAACTGTCTTTTGGAGCAAGTTTTTCATCTAAATCAATAACTATTATGTCTAGATAGTTTTTTGGAATATGATACTTAGCAGTTTGTTTGTCAATTTGTAATTGATGAATTTTACTAGAACCTCTATCACTTTTTTTGGAAAAGTAAAAATCAGTTTTGTAATCTTCTAAGAGTCTTTTGGCTAGGGGAGTGTTGTCGTTTTTATAACTATTTCCCCAGTTTTTTAAGACTATTTTATGCAAGGAATCTTTGCTGTGATTGTAATACGTTATTTCTTGCTGAATAGAAAGGCTCTTTTTTTTAGGAACAAGTTCAGCGTTTATAGTCAATTGATTTTTTTGACTATAAACGCTAAAAGATAGGATAAAAAGGAAAATGGTATAGCGTAGTTTCAATCTTAGAAGTTGGGCTTTAATTTGTATTTGTTGTAAAAATTGTTTAGGTGCTCAACAGCTTCATCGGCAGTGTCTACCAAACGAAAAAGATTCAAATCTTCTGCATGTATAGTTTTGTGTTTTTCTAACAATTGATCTTTGATCCAGTCTAGCAAGCCAGCCCAGTAAGATTTACCAACCAATACAATAGGAAAACGACCAATTTTTTTGGTTTGAATCAAAGTGATGGCTTCAAACAATTCATCTAAAGTTCCAAAACCTCCTGGCATTACTACATATCCTTGAGAATATTTCATGAACATTACTTTTCTAACAAAGAAGTAGTCAAAGTTGACACTTTTGTCTCTGTCTATCCATGGATTGTTGTGTTGTTCAAAAGGAAGATCAATGTTCAATCCTACAGAAGTTCCTCTTCCTTTGTGAGCTCCTTTATTTCCAGCTTCCATAATTCCAGGGCCACCACCTGTTATAATTCCAAATCCATTTTGTGTAAGTTTACAAGCAATTTCTTCTGCTAATTTGTAGTTTTTGTGATCTGTTTTTGTTCTGGCAGATCCAAAAATACTTACACAAGGGCCAATTTTAGCCATGCTCTCAAAACCATTGACCATTTCGGACATAATCTTAAATACCGCCCATGAATCATTGGTTTTTATTTCATTCCAATCTTTTTGTTCAAACTTTTCATAAATTCTATTCTCTTCGTGTTCAGAGTGTTCTTTCTCAGTCATATTTGTATTCATTTCTATCATTATGATAACTCGATCAATATACAAAAATTGTGTAAAGAATACTTTAGGATTGCATTAAGCTATTTTATAAAGTTTGTAGTCGCTATAGAGTTTAATTAACGCAGCAACAGACCATGCTTGTTGAATACAACCTCTTCCATCAAAAGGATGATCTCCGTCAAATATTTCGGAAATGGTGTGTAGTCCATTTTGATGATAAAAATGATCTTGAAGTGGTTGCAAAGCTCTGAGAACTTTTTTCTTTGCTGCTTCAGATTTTTTATGTGTTTTTAAATACGCTTCCCAATAGTCCATCAAAATAAAGGTCCAAACCGTACCTTGGTGATAAGCTGTGTCTCTTTCCCATTTGTTACCTCCGTAATGTCCTTTGTAATTGGAATCGTTTGGGTCTAAAGTGCGCAAACCAAAATCAGTGAGTAATTTCTCTTCCACCATTTTTACAATTTTCTTTTCTTCTTTCAACGTCAATAAAGAAAAGGGCAAACTCACTACATAAATTTGATTGGATCTAAAGCTGCTATCTACAGTTTTATTCGGAACCACAACATCGTTCAAATAGCCATTCTCGTTCAGAAAATAGGTTTTAAAGTTGGTTGTTATTTTTTTTAGAACTTTGGAAATGTTGCTTTTTACGGGATGGTTGCATTCTTTTGCAAGTGTTTCAAAAATTCGCAAAGCATTGTACCATAATGCGTTAATTTCTACGGGGCATCCCATTCTAGGAGTTACCACATATCCATCAACCAAAGCATCCATCCATGTCAATTGCACACCGTCTTGTCCGCCAGACAAAAAACCTTCGGGAGTTGTGTGAATGTTGTAGCGAGTTCCTTTGATGTGTGTGGTTAGTATTTTTTCTAATTTTTTGATGTGTAATTGTACAAAAGCCAAATCGTCAAATTTTTGACGGTATTCGTATAGTGCAATAAACATCCACAATGTTGCATCAATGGTGTTGTATTCTATTTCTTGTTTCGAAAAATCAGGAAAACGATTGGGCAACATTCCTTTGTCTACATATTTTAGAAAAGTAGACAATAGAGATTTTGTTGTTTTTTGGTCTCCAGTAGCAATGGTCAATCCACGCATGGCAATCATGGTATCTCTTCCCCAATCTGTAAACCAGTGATAACCTGCAATAATGGTTTTGGATTTGGTAGAATTTCTTTTTACAATAAATTGATCTCCAGAAATTAATAAATCATTATAAAATACATTTTTAGTTTCCTTACTTTTTAATTTTTTTAGATGTTTGAGTGTTTTTTCTTCTAATTTTTGATACTCTCTACCCACCATTTTAGCATCAGTAGTAAAGCTTATTTTTATTTTTTGTCCTGGAGCCAACGCACAAGTTATGTAACCAATTCTATACAAATCTTCTTGATCTCTTTCACCTCTGTAATTTTCTTTAGAAAGTTGAAAGTTTTTGTACCATGCTCTTTTTTCTATAAATTTTCCTTGAGACCAATCCCAATAAACGGGATTTATTTCTTTAGAAAGTGTTACTTCAATATGATTCTCGTTTTTTTGATATTCAAAATGATGTGAATTTTTGGTAAAATTTCCATGATAGTCTTTGAATTCCCACAGAGGGTGCAACTCCAACTCAAAAGTATTTGTTCCTGTATTTTCATAAGTAAGTACAGTGGTGTTACTGCCGTGAACCATAAAAAGTTGTTTTTTCAGCTTCCAATGGTCTGATTGGTATTGCCAAGTAGCAAAAGGTCTTCGTGTAAACTCCGTTAAGTATTGCTGTCCTGTAGGATGTATAATGTTTGGATATTGGTTTACAGAAAGGTCTGAATACACATCGTCTAAAAGTATGCGTTCTTCTATTTTTCCTACCAAATTTTTTCGATCTGTTGGCGGGTTGAAAGGAGCTACCAACAATCCATGATATTTACGTGTATTAGCTCCAGTAATGGAAGATGAAGCATAACCTCCAATTCCATTAGTTTCTAACCACTCAAGATTCAACAACTCTCCAATTTCTTTGTCTGATGTTTTCATAATCTAATCTTTTAGATGCAATTTTAGCAATCATGACATATGTTTTAAGACATGTCTTTTTCACCTTCTTAAAGATACCAATAACCTAAAAAGTTTTGGAGTTTTCTTTTTGATTTTTTTGATCTAAAATTAGTTTCGATTTATCTTTTAAATAGTTAATTTTTAATGTTTAAAGTTCCTTTTTTAAGAATTTAGCAGTGTAGCTTTTTTTATTTTTAATAATTTCTTCAGGAGTTCCTTCGCAAACAATTTTTCCTCCACCTTTTCCTCCTTCAGGACCAATGTCTATAATATAATCTGCCAATTTAATCACATCCATATTGTGTTCTATCACCAAAACGCTATTTCCTTTGTCAACCAATTTTTGAATGACTAACATCAACACTCTAATGTCTTCAAAATGCAAACCAGTAGTAGGTTCGTCCAAAATATAGAATGTATTTCCAGTATCTCTTTTAGAAAGTTCTGCAGCAAGTTTTATTCTTTGCGCTTCTCCACCAGAAAGGGTTGTGGATTGTTGACCTAGTGTAATGTATCCTAAACCAACATCTTGAATGGTTTTGATTTTTCTGAAAATTTTAGGAATGTGTTCAAAAAAAGGAACTGCTTGGTTGATGGTCATTTCCAAAATATCAGAAATAGATTTTCCTTTGTAGCGAATTTCCAATGTTTCTCTATTGAAACGTTTTCCTTGACAAGTTTCACATTCAACATGTACGTCTGGTAAAAAATTCATTTCTATCACACGCATTCCACCACCTTCACATGTTTCACATCTACCCCCTTTTACGTTAAAAGAAAAACGTCCAGGTTTGTAACCGCGAATCATAGCTTCTGGTGTTTGAGCAAATAGGCTTCTAATTTCGTCAAAAGTTTTGGTGTACGTAGCTGGGTTAGATCTAGGTGTACGTCCAATAGGAGATTGGTCTATATCAATTATTTTATCAATATGTTCTAAGCCTTCAATGCTTTTAAAAGGTTGAGGTTTTTTAACACCATTGTAAATATGTGCATTTAAAATAGGGTAAAGGGTTCCGTTGATTAATGTAGATTTTCCACTTCCAGAAACTCCTGTTACACAAATCAACATTCCTAAAGGAAAACGAGCGGTTACGTTTTTTAGGTTGTTTCCGGTAGCTCCTTTTAAAATCAATTCTTTTCCGTTTCCTGTTCTACGTTTTTCAGGAAGATTTATTTTTTTTCTTCCAGTTAAATAATCAGCAGTTAAAGTGTTTACTTTGGCAAACAAATCGTAAGAACCTTCACTTACAATTTCTCCACCGTGCACACCAGCACCAGGTCCGATATCAATTACATGATCGGCACGTTCCATAATGTCTTTGTCATGCTCTACCACCAAAACGGAGTTTCCTACATCTCGTAATTGTTCTAAAGATTTGATTAATTTTTCATTGTCTCTTTGATGTAAACCAATACTGGGTTCATCTAAAATATACAAAACACCGACAAGCTGAGATCCAATTTGAGTAGCCAGTCTAATACGTTGTGCTTCTCCACCAGACAATGATTTAGACGTTCGGTTGATGGTCAAATATTCCAAACCAACATCTAATAAAAATTGAATTCTAGTTCTTATTTCTTTGGTGATTTCGGAACCAATTGTTTTTTGTTTGTCACTTAATTTATCATCAATAGTGTCAAACCAATGAGCCAACTCACTTATGTCCATTGCTGCTAAATTCCCTAAATCATAACCATCAATTTTAAAATAAAGAGATTCTTTGCGCAAACGACTTCCGTTACATTCGCTACAAATTACATCGTTCATAAAGTCTTTTGCCCAGCGTTGAATACTTTTAGACTCTGTATTTTGGTGTTGATTTTCAATAAAAGAAACAATTCCTTCAAAGTCTATTTGATAAGTTTTGGTAATTCCAGCAACTTTAGAGGTAACGTTGATGTTTTCTTTTCCTCCGTTCAAAATCATGTCCATAGCTTCCTTAGGAATTTTATGGATAGGATCTTCTAAACTGAATTCAAAAGCACTGGCAATGCTTTGCAATTGTTTAAAAATCCAAGAATTTTTTTGAGGACCTAAAGGGATGATTCCTCCTTTTTTGATAGAAATACTATCGTCTGGAATTACTTTTTTAAAATCAATTTCTGCTACATTACCTAATCCATTACATTTTGGACATGCACCTTTTGGAGAGTTGAAGGAGAATGAATTTGGTTCTGGTAACGGATAAGAAATACCAGTTGTAGGACACATTAAAGCTCTACTAAAATAACGAGGTTTGTTTTCGTTAAATTTTAAAACCATTAAAACACCATCACCAGCATACATGGCTGTTTTGATAGTTTCTTCCAATCGCTTTTCTTGCTCTGCATTGATGATGAGTCTATCAATTACAATTTCAATATCGTGAGTTTTGTATCGATCTACTTTCATTCCTTGGGTAACTTCCAAGATTTCACCATCCACACGAACTTTTCCAAATCCTTGTTTTCCAATTTGCTCAAAAAGTTCACGATAATGTCCTTTTCTAGATTTTACCACAGGAGCTAGAATCATGGTTTTTTCTCCGTCAAAATCTTCTAAAATTAATTGTTTGATTTGTTCGTCGGAATAGCTCACCATTTTTTCGTTGGTGTTGTAAGAGTACGCATCTGCAACACGAGCGTACAACAAACGTAAAAAGTCATAAATTTCCGTAATAGTTCCAACAGTAGAACGAGGACTCTTGTTGGTCGTTTTTTGTTCAATGGCAATTACGGGAGAAAGTCCATCAATTTTATCCACATCAGGTCTTTCCAATCCTCCTAAAAACTGACGAGCATAAGCAGAAAAAGTTTCAATGTATCGTCTTTGTCCTTCAGCATAAATGGTGTCAAAAGCCAAAGAAGATTTTCCACTACCACTCAATCCTGTGATAACCACAAGTTTATCTCGTGGTATTTTTACATCAATATTTTTTAAATTATGGGCTCTAGCTCCCAATACTTCTATGTATTCGTTTGTTGCCATGTGTTTTTTGCAAAAAGACGAAGTTAAGATTTTTTGCTAGTATTTTGAAGGTGTGAGAGTTTCTTTGCTTTTAAGAATACATATTTTAGATAAGGAGCAAAAAAAAAGAGAAACCTCAGGTTTCTCTTTTTTGTTTCAAACAAATATAATTGTTTGTGTTTTTAATACGCTCTAGTTTAGTTTCCAAGTACGAACCCAATCGTATTGTGTAGTTCGTTGTTCTTTGGTACCACTTTTTACCAAACCACCATCTTCTGGTACAGGATTCCAATCGTAGGTTTCAATAGCCATTTGTATAAAAGCTGGCATGTCCCATTCCACAGTTGGATTGAGCGTATAAGTGTATTTACCATCTAAAAAGAATAGAATTTCTGTTGGTGATTTCCACCAAGCACCATATACGTAAAAGCGTTCATGATTTTTTGTTTCGGTTAAGACCATTTTTTGTACACGTTCACTTTTGGGATGACAATCAGTGGTTCTGTGTATTGCGTTAGAATGATAAATTTCATCCCAATTTTTTGCCCAATCTTCGGTTTTATCAGTTAATCTACCCACGCATTCTTGAATGTCTAATTCTTCTTTTTTTTCACAGTCGTATTTGGTCATCAGCCAAAAAGTAGAAGACATTACGGTTGCATTGGCTTTCATTTTACACTCTATATAATAGCCTACTTTTGCAGGGTGTATAGATCTTACAATAGCACCTTGGTAGTTAAAAGTTTTGTTGTTTTTTACAACTGTTTTTTTGAGTTGACTAACGGTTACATTAAGAGAACCGTTTTTAACTTTTACATTTTCTTCTCTAAACAAACCAGGTGGTCGTCCATCCCACATCCAACCATTTCCGATAGGATTTTTTTGCCATTTTTTTTCGTCTAATTTTTTTTCATCAAAATTGTCTGACATGTTTTCAACAGGTACCCACTTTTTATGTGTCGGTTTTGGATCTGTTCCAGTTGCAAAATAAGGAGATGTTTGAGCTTGATTTTTTTGTGTAACTAACAAAAAACTAGCAACTACTAAAATTAATTTTTTCATACAATAGAATAAGTGAGTGAATAGTATCACGAATATATTGTTGATTTATTTGGGCTAGGGTGCACAGTGTTTTACATTCTACCACAAATGATGAATATTCTTAGAAAGCACATTTGAGATGTACTATATCTCAGGTTTATGATCATCAACCATCAGTCTGTTTTTAGGTAATAAAATGGTAAAGGTTGTTCCAATATTTTCTTCACTAACAAAACTAATGGTACCATTAATCAATTCTACATAGTGTTTTACAATATTAAGTCCAAGCCCAGTACCTTGTATGTTTTCTGTGTTTTCTGCTCTAAAAAACTTTGAAAATATTTTGTTTTGTTGTGCTTTGGGAACTCCAATACCATGATCTTGAACTTTGATAGAAATTTTTCCATCAATTTCTTCAACAAGTAACATAATGTCTTTTTCCGAATATTTAATAGCATTAGACATAAGATTGAGCATAATGTTTTTAAGTATTTTTTTATTTGTAACAATATGTTCAACATCTTTGTGAATAAAGTTGATGTTTTGATTTTTTTTTAGAATTTCTTCAAATTGTTTTAGTAAGTCATTTAGAAAATTTTCTAGGTTAAAAGTATTGTTTTCTGAATCTTCTATGTCATTTTCCAACTTTCCAGAATTCAAGAAAAAATTAAGAGTTTCTACTAGGTCTTGTACAGATGTTCGTATTCTATTAAAATGTTTTTCTCTTTTGTCTTCTTGATGATTCTCACTATATCTTTCAGCAAGATTAGCGCTAGAAAGAATGATTCCTAGCGGGGTTCGCAATTCATGAGAAGCCATAGATATAAAATCACTTTTTATTTTATTCAATTTTTTTTCACGTTCTAAAGATTCACGAAGTTCTAAAGTTCTATTTTTTACAATTTCCTCTAGGTTGTTATTCAATTGGGTAATTTCTTTTTCTTTGTTTTTAAGGTCAGTAACATCTGTACCTACAAATATAATTTTTTCGGCCTCGTTTTTTTGAACTGTATTTATTAGTTTGATTTGTGTAGATTGCCAATTTTCAATGTTTTCTTGAAAATAATTCAGAAGTTCAACCTTACCACTTCGTTTGTTTTTAATAATGTTGTTAAGTTTTTCTAATGTAGCTCTAGAATTTTTACGATTCACAAAATGTCTTCTAAAATCTTGTCCTTTGATGGTAGATAAAGGTTTTCCTAATAGTTTTTCTAAAGCAGGATTGATCCACTCTACTCTTGCTTGAGTATCTGTAATTAAAATACAGTTGTTGCTGTTTTTTACAACGGAAGCTAGTTTTTGTATTTCTTCTTTAGCTTTTTGTTCTTTTTCTTTTGCATAGATAGAAACTCTGGTTAATAAGAGAATTAATGCAAAAAGAAAAAAGGTAGGGATGTAAAAATGTGAACGAATTTGAGCTTTTAGTGCAGCAATTTTATCGTAAGAAACATATGATATAATTTTCCAGTAATCATTACTAGAAAAAAACTGAATAAAATCATTTTCGTGTTTGTTTACAATTTGTTTAAAGTTTAGTGTAAAAAAAGTAAAAATTCCATCCTTGGTCTCTGTTTGTCCGCTGTTTTGATTGTTGATAGTTTCCCAAGAAAAAGGGTGGTGGTTTGAAAACGTTTTGTCAAGTTTATCTGGAAACATAAAGCCCCAATTGTCTTCTTGATTTGGAGACATTAAGTAAAATCCATCGTTGTCAACCAAATAAAAATCACCCAACTGCTGTTGGTTTAGTTCTTCAATTCTTTTTACCAGAGGATTTCCTAAGTAATTTACAATTAAAATACCTGCATATCTTTTATCGCAACCGTATATTTTGCTCCCAACTCTTAAAATTTGTTTGTTAGGTTTTTCAATCATTCCATTTTCAATATTCAAATCAAACTTAGAAAAATAAATATCTTCGTTTTTTAATTTTGAAATTTCTTTAAAATAATATCGGTTAGATTTGTCTTGTAATAAACTATCGGGTGTAAATTTAGGATGCTCTCTATTGTATTCACATCTTAAAATTTCAACACCATTGGTATCTAGAATTCTAATTTGATCGTATATTTTTTTTCGTTTTAGGTATTGGGTAATTTCAGTTCTTAGAGATGTTAATGATTTACCATTTTCACAAGATGTATAACTACTGGTTGAAATAAGATCAGCAAGTAACAAAACATCTCTTTGTACATAGACAAAGTCATTTTTTATTTCATTAACTTGTAATAATAACTTACTTTTTTCTTCGTCTTTTAAGTGTTTTATAGCGCTTTTAACTTCTTTGTTGTAAAACAAAGTTGTAGCAATTATTAAAAGAATTGTTAATAGGAAAGATCGTTGTGTGTATTTTGAAAATAAGAGAAATCTTGGGTTTTCCTGATCAATCATTTATTAGCTTTTTTTTCTTTTAGGAAGATAATTGTTTTTAATATGTTTTCGAGGAAAAAAAGATGTTTTTTAATCTTGATAAATAGTGCTTTAGATCATAGATAATGAATTCTTTTAGCATGTTTTGTTAGTGGTGTTGATCTAAAACTTGTTTTAGGGATTTATAAATAACTTTTTTAATAGCTTCGTTCATTTTGTTTTGAGACGAAAATTTATGATTTACTTCCAATTCTATTCCAGCATACCTTTCTGTAAATTGAGTACGAAGCGTTTTTGTAAAACCATCACTAGTCCCTTTATATGGATAGTTGAAACGAACATTTAGTTCTGGAGCCCTTTTTTTTAGTGCTGCTTTTAGCTGTATAGCTATATTTTTTTCTATCGTTTTAGAGGGGTCGTATAACAATCCTATATCACACTTACGTGTAACTCCTTTAAAAATAGGTGTAAATGTGTGTACGGATAAATGAAGTATTTTTTGATGGCATTGTGATTGACAAGCAATTTGTTGGGCTATCTTATCCCTATAAATAACGTAGTATTGCTGAATTAAAAGCTGTTTCTGTTCTTTGGTTAAACATTTAGAGTATTCTGAAAACAATGCCGGATGATGTAAAGATCGATTCAATTCTATCAACAACCTGCTTACTTCATTACTTTTATGAAAATAAGCAAGTGGTTTTAGAAAATTGTGTAAATCTAAAGCACCAGGGTCATAACCTCTATGTGTTTTTAACACCGTTTCGTGTTTTTGAAAAAGTGAGTCGTAAGCTAGAGGAATTTTGTTGCCTCCATGTTCACAAGAAAGAATAAGCTTCATGCAATATTAGATGTCAAATAAAATGTTTTGCGTTAAACACTCTCCCAAATTGAGATAAACTTTTTTTATGTTTTCTTCGGAAAAATCATGTTGCAAAGCAGTCTCAATTCTGGTAGACAATGTTCCTTTGTTTAATATAATTTCTATAGCTTCTCTATAATGTGGAGCTATGTTGTTCTTGGTTTGTTCGTATAAATGTTTCCAAACATCTTGTACCAAACAATGGTCTCCTAAGCCCAGTTCTTCTAAATATCCAAAATTGGTGATTTCGTAATTTTCACCATATTTTATACAACTATCTAAGATATAAGATAATTCGTTTTGATGCCAATCTTTTTGAGAATTTAAATCTGTAAAAAGATTGGATACTAACAATTTTAAAACTTCAATCACAAAGACCGCAATAGCAATATCCGCTTTGGGACATTCTTGAATATCAATAACTCTAATTTCAATAGCATCTCTATCAAATCTGGCAATGGCACCTCTTGAGTTGACAAAATGATAATCTAAAATTCCATCTTCGTTAAAAGGTTCAATGGCTTTTTGAATAGGAGTGTAGATGCCTTTTTCATAAGCTTCTTTGCTAAAAACTTGTTCTGGAATTACTTTTCCGGCAATAACAGGAATTTCTTTCTGATTGGTTTTGTATTGTTCCAATCGGCTGTCTTTAAATCCTGTAATTTTTCCATCTAAAATAGGTGAACTTGCACACAAACCAGGCAAAATAGGCAATACAATACGAATGGCAGCATGTAGTTTTTCAAATTCTTCGTCATCGTAAAAAGGAAGGTTGATGTGCATGCTTTGTAAATTGCTCCATCCGTGTCCTTTACAATCAAAAATTTGGTTGTACAATTCGTAAATTTCATTAGAACCGTGTTGCCACAATTTGGTTTCTTCAAAAGGGTTCATTAGAGGATGACAAGCAGTACCCAATAATTTACTATTTAAAGATTTTAGCAAATTGTTGATTTCACAAATGTTTTGATGAAAAGTTTCTGCCAGACTATTTAACTCATCGGTAGGTCCGTTGGTTTTAATTTCTACCACATGTGCTACCAATTCGTTGCTCCAACCAATGGCACCATTTTCTATATCGTCTATTAAAACTCCGTTTTTTGCTGTCAATAATTCTGCTACTTTTGGACTCACGTTCATTGTAGTAGTATCAACAAGCATGTATTCTAGTTCTATACCAAATACTTCAAATAAATGATAATTAGCACTCATTTTATTTCAATCTATTTTTAAAAGCGGTTAAAATTTTTGTGTAAATCAAATCTCCATAATACTCATCCTCAACACCTACATCTATGTTTGGGTTGTCGTTAATTTCTATGACCATAGGTTCATTTTGAAACACTTTTATGTCTATTCCGTACAAGCCGTCTCCCATTAATTTGGCAGATTTTACAGCCATATTGATGACTTTTTTAGGCACTTTTTCTATAGATAAACATTCTGAAAGTCCGTCTTGTTCTTTTTTCTTTTTAGCGCTCCAGTTGTAAATTTGCCAATGTCCTTTTGCCATGTAATATTTACAGGCATAAAAAGGTTCTCCGTCAAGTATTCCAATTCTCCAGTCGTAATCAGATGGGCAAAATTCTTGAGCAATAATCAAATCAGATTCTTTTAGCATATCGCCCACCATAAGATCATATTCTTTTCTAGAAGTGGCTTTTTTTACACCAAAAGAAAAGGTTGAGTCTGGAGCTTTTAATACACAAGGAAATCCGATGTTTTCAATTGCACTTTCTTGATTCTCACTATGAATGATTACTGTTTTAGGAGTATGGATGTTTGCATTTTGCAAAGCCTCCGCCATGTACACTTTGTTGCAACATTTTAAAATTGCATCTGGGTAATCTACAATAGCAATAGACTCTTGTTGTGCCTTACGGGCAAACATATATGCTTCGTTGTTCACTTCGGTACTTTGTCTAATAAATAACGCATCAAAAGAGGTTAGTTTAGATAAATCTTTAGGCTGGATAATTTCAGTATAGATGTGCATTTTTTCAGCAATTTCCATAAACTTTTTTAAGGCTTTGCTGTTACTCGGAGGTGCAGGATCATTAGGATTTATCAAAATAGCCAAATCAAAATTGTATTTGATCAATTTAGGTTTGTCGTATCTTTTTTTAGAAAAATATTGATTGGCAAATAATTTTACACTCTCTATGTGTTCCATTGGGATTTCTGCCTCAGAAATAGCTTTGATGTTTTTTACCTGCCATTTGTGGTTGAATACAAAATTGACACGAACCAACGGAACTTGAAAATGCTTGTAAAATAAGCTACTCAATTCCTTGTATTTTTGTGCTACGTTTTGTCCAAAATACACACTCAATGTAAATTCTTGAGACTTGATATTTTTCAAACTTTGTTGAATGACATTGTCAAACTCTTCAGATAAAATCTTAACGATTTTTAAAGTGTTTAAATCTACTAAGTTTTTAACAGTTGGAGAGACTAAATGTCCTCTAGCTTCGGCTAAAAGAGATACATAATACCCTTTAGATTGATAACTGTAATCTTTACAAAGATTAAAAATTCTAGTCTTTTTAATCAGAGCATATTCTGGGTTGGTAAGGTACTCTTGCGGAGTGATTACGTTGATTGTGTCAATCGAAAAATTCCATTTTTCAGGTTGATTTACAACAATGTATTTGTTCATTGAATGGTAGCTGTCATGCTTAAATTTTTTAGTAAATGTATATGAAAAAATAATACGATTTAAAGAAAAATTAACATTCAGATATTTTTTTTAAAACCATCGATCACTAGCGTATTTTAAAGAAGAAATCTTTTATGATGAGAATAGCGAATGGATTAAAAAACAATACAAAGTTATATTGAGGAGTGGTAGGAGGTAACAAAAAAGCACAAGTAATGTACTTGTGCTTTGAACTTAAAAAGTTAGATTTTAATTTTTACCACTACTTTTTTTACGCTTTCTGGCTTGTTTAAAAAGACGCTTGGCATGTGCAAGTCATCTGGAAAGAATAGCGTGAAAACTCCTGTTTCAAATTTTACCAAAGAACAACTAGTATTGTAAAAATCCAAGTCTTTTTCGGGGTCTTCACTAATTGGTTTTTGATCTGTTAGTGTTGTGATTCCAACATATTCAGTTCCAGAAATGATGTATTGCAAGTCGATGTGTTTGTGATGTCCTTCGCATTTGCAATCATTAGGGTTTTTGGTATCATATTCCATTACAATGGCAAAAACGTTGTCTCCATCAATTTCATATTTTCCTTCAGGAATGTTTGCCAAATCTGTAGTGTTTACGTAGTCAAAAGCTTGTGCGATTCTTTCGCTCAAACCGTAATACAATTTGTAGTTTTCTATTTTGTCTAAGACCATGTCTATTGTTCGTGTTGAGGTTAAAGTTGTACCAAAAATAATGTTTAAAAAGAAAATCTGATTTCTTTTAATTTTTAAAATAAGGTTTTTGAACTATTGGTGATTAAAAAAAAGTTTTATTGCCAATCTTTAGAGAATTCTGAAATTAAAAAATGATTGAATAGTTGTCTTTCAGAAGTGTGCTCATTTAAGTGAAGCGTGTATAACAATACGGGTGCGTTTTTGTTGATTTCTTTTAAAAAATCATCTTCTAATACTTTTTGAATGGGCATCCATATTTTTGTGTCATTTGCAACAAATTCATATTCATGATCTACAATAGTTTTGGTAAAATTTTTCTTGCCAAACTTGGTCATAAAAACGCGATCCATAGAATCAATATTATTTTGATTGATTTTTCGGACATTCCCTGTGAATTTGGACAAGAATCTAATTTTGGTTGCAGCTATATAATACATAACCGCTGTAGTGTCTTTCTGAATCTTTTTAGAATAATTAATTTCTTCTGAAAGTACCGTATTAAGGTTTTTTAAAATGTAGTTTTTGTCCCAATCGGGAAATTTACTTTGACTGAAAAATGAAAAACTTGAGAGAGTGAAAAAATAAAAAAGCATGATTTTCATAGCAATTGATTTAATGTATTACATTGTTTTAAATTTAGTGCTTTATTTTCTTTCTCATTTTTAATTCAGAAAAAATCAAATAAAAAAACCGTTATCCTAGAGAATAACGGTTTTTAACTATATAAAGTTGAGTCTGTTATTTTAAAGAACCAATCATGTTTTCTGGTTTAACCCATTCATCATATTGTTCTGGGGTTACATAACCTAAACGTACAGCTTCTTCTTTTAAAGTAGTTCCGTTTGCATGTGCTGTATTTGCAATTTCAGCAGCTTTGTAATATCCAATTTTTGTATTCAATGCGGTTACCAACATCAAAGAGTTGTTCAGTAATTTTTCAATTACAGGATAATTAGGTTCAATACCTACGGCACAGTGTTCATCAAAAGACACACAAGCATCTCCTATCAAACGAGCAGATTCAATTAGGTTTTTAGCCATTACAGGTTTAAAAACGTTTAATTCATAATGTCCTTGCAATCCACCAACACCAATAGCAACATCGTTCCCCATTACTTGTGCAGCTACCATAGTAATCGCTTCACATTGCGTTGGATTTACTTTTCCAGGCATGATAGAAGAACCTGGTTCGTTAGCAGGAATGATCAATTCTCCAATTCCTGAACGAGGTCCAGAAGCCATTAAGCGAATGTCATTTGCAATTTTATTTAAAGATACTGCAATCTGTTTTAGAGCACCGTGAGTTTCTACCAAAGCATCGTGAGCAGCTAGAGCTTCAAATTTATTTTCAGCAGTTACAAATGGCAATCCCGTAAATTCAGCAATCTTTTGGGCTACCAATACATCGTAACCTGCAGGAGTGTTTAGTCCTGTACCAACAGCAGTTCCCCCTAGAGCTAATTCAGCTAAGTGAGCCATTGTGTTTTTTAAAGCTTTTAAACCATGGTTTAATTGCGATACATATCCAGAAAATTCTTGACCAATTGTAAGTGGAGTTGCATCCATTAAGTGGGTACGTCCAATTTTTACAACGTCTTTAAAAGCTTCTGATTTTGCTTGTAAAGTATCACGCAATTGCTCAATTCCAGGAATGGTAGTTTCTACAATAATTTTGTAAGCAGCAATGTGCATTCCTGTGGGGAATGTATCGTTAGAAGATTGAGATTTGTTTACATCGTCATTTGGTTGAATGGCTTTTTCTCCTTCTCCAATAATTCCACCAGCCAATTCTTGAGCACGGTTGGCAATTACTTCGTTAGCGTTCATGTTAGACTGTGTTCCAGAACCTGTTTGCCAAACGACCAAAGGAAATTGAGCATCGTGCTTACCAGTTAAAATTTCATCGCACACAGCAGAAATCAAATCTCTTTTTTCTTCAGGTAAAACTCCTAAATCACAGTTGGCATGTGCTGCTGCTTTTTTTAAATAAGCAAATCCATACACAATTTCTAAAGGCATGCTTGCAGCAGGACCAATTTTAAAATTATTTCTAGATCTTTCAGTTTGTGCTCCCCAATACTTGTCAGCAGGTACTTTTACCTCTCCCATAGTATCTTTTTCTATACGATATTTCATTTGATTTATTTTTATTTCTGTTTAACGTTCCCAAAGATAAGAGAAACCCAAAACTAGAAAAATGATTCATCTCATAAAATAAAAGAATCTCGAAAGATTACACGAAAGAAAGGTTTTGTCATGAGTATTTAACAAAAAAATAAGTTGATGATAACGAACTCCTTTGTATATTTAAATTAAGGATCATCAATATAAGGTTGATCTGGCAGAAATAAATTTTAATAGTGTAATTAATCCACTGATATATGACATATTCCTTTAAAAGGATTGTATTTTTTATTTTATTAACAACAACAATCAGTGTTTTTTCACAAAAAGAAAAAGAATCATTTGTAAAACAAGCATCGTTTTATCATGAAAATGATGCCTTTTTTGCTCCTAAAAATGAAGATGACAACTACACTGCGGGTTTGAGAATTGATTTGGTGATGAGGGAATTTAAATTTTGGCAACCTTTTTTTAGGTTCAATGCAGAAAATTCAAAGTTTTACAATCATATAAATTTTGGTTTTCAATCTTTTACACCTCGTAATATAGCTGCAAAAGAAGTTTTAAGAGATGATAGACCTTATGCTTCTTATACTTTTTTGAGTTTAGGAAAAACACAATTGTTTAAAAATACTGCGTTTTATTCAGAGTTTTCTATTGGAGCTTTAGGGTTGTCTTTAGCAGAAAAAGCACAAGAATATATTCATCAAGCAAAATTCATAAATTCTGACAGACCGATACCACAAGGGTGGGGAAATCAAATAGAAAATGGAGGGCATTTGGCTATCAATTACAAATTGGATTACTTGTATGCGTTTAATGATTTGGTTTCAGGAAATTTTGTCATTCCATCTGTAAGAGCTTCAACAAATTTTGGAAATTATACAACGGATATTTACTTAGGTGCTCAGTTGTCTTTTTTTAACATCAACTATACAAGTTCAGCTTTAAATTTTAACGAAATAGTAGCCTTTAAAAATTTTAAGAAAAACAAAACTAGGTTCAATCTTTTTATAGAACCAGGTTTACGATGGAATATATACAATGCAACACTTCAAGGAGCATTGTTCTCAGATCATTCTGTTTACACCATAGATAGGGATAAAATTAGAAGCTTGTTGTTTGATATGAATCTTGGGGTTAATTTAAACATTAAAGACGTATTGGTGCTTAAGTATACGTTGACCAGAAGAACACAAGAATACAGCTACGGTAAAAGTTCTCATTGGTGGGGTGGTTTTGGATTGGGATTTAGATTCTAAAAAAAAAATGATCTTGAATTTTATTCAAGATCATTTTAGGCGGTGTTAAAAAAGTTTTTCGAGTGTTTTACTCAATTCAGGGTTAGAAGGCCTTGGAGCATTGGCATCCATAATATTCCCCTCTTTGTCTATTAAAATAAATCTTGGAATTCCTGTAACCTGATAATCATTTACAAACAAATCATTTTTGTTATTAAATAATTGAATTCCTCCCATTTCTTTTTCTTTGATCATGGTTTTCCATTTCTCTTTTGCTCCATCATTGTCAATAGAAAGACTTACAAATTTGATGTTTTTGCTATGGAATTTTTCTTCTATCTGTTTTAAGTAAGGAATTTCAGCAATACATGGAGGACACCAAGTAGCCCAAATATCAATATATACATAACTTCCTTTTAAGTCTTTTAAAGAAGTAGTTCCTCCGTTGTAATTTTCTAAATTGTTGAATTCAGGAGAAGGAGTACCTGTTTCTAGAGAAACTTTAGTTCTGTTAGCTAATTTGTATTGCTCTTGTAGTTTGTCTCCCAGTAGCGTAGCCATTTCTTTTTCTTTTTCTACCAAGGTTGGATTCATACCATCGTATTCATTTATCAAGGTCTCAATACGAGAAGTTATATCATTTACATAATTATTAAAAGCACTCTCTTCTAGAGTATTTAGACTCTCTATTTTAGTGAATAACTCTTCGGTGATATTCTCTTTTGCTTTTAGATAATTGCTTTCTTTTTCACCATTTCCAGAATATTCAATAGACTTGTTTAGGTCGTTTGCATCGGCAACTATTTTTAACTGAGTATCTTCATCTAAGAACAACATTTTACCTTCTCTACCTATTTGAAGAAAAGCATACTCTCCTTTGTAGTTGATAGAGTCCTTAAATTGACCGTTTTTTACAGGAATATTTTGGATTCCCTCTTGAGTTCTGATGATGATTTCAGTAACGTTTTCTGGCAAGTTTTGTATGCTTCCTTCAATACTAGCTTGTTTAGGAGTATTGTTACATGCTATGGTCAACAAGGTTAAACTTGCTATAAAAATTCTTTTTAAGTGATTCATATTTTGTGTTCTATTAAAAAATATATTTTTCGTTTTTATATCATATATCGAGCCAAAATAAATGTTTTATATGATAAATCTAAGATATAAAAAAACACCTCTGTGAGTACAGAGGTGTTGTATATAATATAAGTAAAATTGCTTAAGCAATCATAGTAACAGGATTCTCAATATATTGTTTTAATGTATTGATGAAAGCAGCACCAACAGCACCGTCAATAGTTCTGTGGTCACAAGACAATGTTAAGTTCATCACGTTACCTACAACAATTTCTCCGTTTTTAACAACAGGCTTTTGTTTGATTCCCCCTACAGATAAAATAGCAGAGTTTGGTTGGTTAATGATAGAAGTAAAGTTGTCTACTCCAAACATTCCTAAGTTAGAAACGGTAAAAGTACTTCCAGACATTTCTGCAGGAGTCAATTTTTTAGTTTTTGCTTTGATTGCCATTTCTTTTACTTTAGCACCAATTTGAGTCAAACTCAATGTGTCTGTAAAAGGAATTACAGGAACTACCAATCCATCTTCTATAGCAACAGCTACACCAACAGAAATATGCTCGTTGTAAATGGTTTTTTCAACAGTCCATTCTGTATTGATTTGTGGATGTTGTTTCAAGGCCATAGCACAAGCTTTAACTACTAAATCGTTGAAAGAAACTTTGGTGTCTGGCAATTGATTTATGATTGCTCTAGAAGCCATTGCGTTATCCATATCAACATCTAAACTGATGGTAAAGTTTACGTTTTCAGTTTGAGATTTGTCCAAAGCTCTAGCAATTGCTTTACGCATGTTAGAGTTTTTTTCTTCTTTTTGAGAAATTTCTCCAGCAGGAGCAGCCGCTACAGTTGGAGCAGGAGTAGCAACTTCAACAGCAGGTACATAATTTTCAATATCTACCTTTACAATTCTTCCACCTTCACCAGTTCCTACAACTTTTGCCAAGTTGATTCCTTTTTCTTCAGCCAATGCTTTAGCCAAAGGAGAAGCAACAATACGTCCGTTTTCTGAATTGATAGCACTTACTTTTTTAGTAGCAGTTGGGGCAGCAGCCTTAGGTGCTTCTTTTTTAGCAGGAGCAGCTTTCTCAGCTTTAGTCTTAGGAGCTTCTTCTTTTGGAGCAGATGCAGAAGCACCAGACTTATCAAAGTTTTCTGCAACACCAGAAACATCAGTTCCAGCTTCACCAATAATAGCTAACAAACTATCTACAGGAGCAGTTTCTCCTTCTTGCAATCCAATATATAATAGAGTTCCTTCGTTAAAAGATTCAAACTCCATGGTTGCTTTGTCAGTTTCTATTTCAGCTAAAATATCACCTTCAGCAACAGTGTCACCTACTTTTTTCAACCAAGATGCAACGGTACCGTCTGTCATCGTATCACTCAAACGAGGCATTGTAACGATAGTTACGCCCTCAGGAATAGCAGCCTCTTCTTTAGCAGCAGGTGCTGCGGTTTCTTCTTGTGCAGGAGCTTCAGTGGCAGGAGCTTCTTCTTCAGAAGCAGGAGCTTCACCATCTAACAATCCTGAAATATCTTCACCTTCTTCACCAATAATAGCTAACAAACTATCAACAGGAGCGGTATCACCTTCTTGTAATCCAATGTGTAATAAAGTACCTTCGTTAAAAGACTCAAATTCCATAGTAGCTTTGTCTGTTTCGATTTCTGCCAAAATGTCTCCTTCTTCTATTTTATCACCTACTTTTTTAAGCCATTGAGCAACTGTTCCTTCAGTCATAGTATCACTCAAACGAGGCATTGTAACTATTGTAGCCATATTTTTTTGTTCTTGGATTATTTATGTTTTACAAATGGGTAATTTTCTTGTTGGTATACCATATCGTACAATTGTTGTTTGTCTGGATATGCAGACTCTTCAGCAAATTTTTCACATTCAGCAACTTTAGCTTTCACGTCTTTTTCAACTTGCTTTATTTCATCTTCAGTCATGTACCCCTCTTTTCTAATTACATCTAAAGTAGTTGTAATAGGGTCAATTTTTTTGTATTCAGCAACTTCATCTTTTGTACGATAATGTTGTGCATCAGACATAGAGTGACCTCTATAACGGTAGGTTTTCATTTCTAAGAAAGTTGGACCATCACCTCTACGAGCTCTATCAATAGCTTCCTCCATTGCTTCTGCAACTTTTACAGGATCCATTCCATCTACAGGTCCACAAGGCATTTCATATCCTAAACCTAATTTCCAAATATTTTCGTGATTTGCAGTACGTTCGACAGAAGTACCCATTGCGTATCCATTATTTTCAACAATAAATACCACAGGTAATTTCCAAAGCATTGCCATGTTAAAAGTTTCGTGAAGTGACCCTTGACGAGCAGCACCATCACCAAAACAACAAATAGTAACACCACCTGTATTGTGGTATTTATCACCAAAAGCCATACCAGCACCTAAAGGAATTTGACCTCCTACAATACCGTGACCACCATAAAAACCGTGTTCCTTAGAGAAAATATGCATAGAACCTCCCATACCCTTAGAAGTACCGGTCACTTTTCCGTACAATTCAGCCATTACTCTTTTAGGATCTACTCCCATACCAATAGGTTGCACGTGGTTACGGTAAGCGGTAATCATTTTGTCTTTACCTCCTAATTCCATAACATGCAAACATCCTGCTAAAATAGCTTCTTGACCATTGTAAAGGTGTAAGAACCCTCTCACTTTTTGTTGGATGTAAACTGCCGCCAGTTTGTCCTCAAACTTTCTCCAGAAAAGCATGTCCTTATACCAGTTGATATAGGTTTCTTTAGTGATTTCTTTCATGATTTATTTTAATAATTTATAATAAATGAACTACGCATTTTACACGTGGGTCACACTTTATATTTGTAGAATACGAGCAAAAATAAGACTTTAGAAGTAAGGAAAAAAAAACTTAGATAACTTTTTTAAGACCTGTCAATGAAGAATTTATAGGTTTTTAAAATTGAATCGGTTGAATTTCATGAGAAGCGTAATGTGTTGTTATTGTATAGTGTTTGTAATCAGGTGTTTGTTGTCTTTTTTTTGCTTTTTTTTATGTTTTGAATATCGGCTTTTATAATTGTTTAATATTTAAATTTTTTTAATGAAATAATCCTTGTGGAATAAGAATATTATCTAATAGGTAAAAGCAATGAATTTTCAAAAATTAGATTTTAAGCAACATTTGATATGGGATTGAAACAAATCTAAACTCTGGATTTGTCAGGTTTTATGTGGGAGATTATCTTATGACAATTTTACTATATTCTTTGTTGATGTCTTTTTCTAAGTTGAATTACGTTACTTGTACAATATGGGTTCTGTTATGCAGTAGAGTTTTTACAATGGATAAATGTATTGAGTCTCTTTAATCTTTCCAGGTCAAGATTGATAGATGTTGTGACAGGAACTACATTTTCTTGGTTGGATATGTTGTGTTATACTTTGGGAGGTGTAACGGTTGTAATTGTAGAATTTGGGCGAGATAAAAAGGGTACTAAAAAAACAAAAGCAATATGAAATTCGTATTGCTTTTGTTTTTAAAAATAAAAAGTTTTAAACTTCCATATAACTTTCAATAGGTTCGCAAGAGCAAACAAGGTTTCTATCACCATAGGCATCATCAACTCTACGAACAGAAGGCCAGAACTTATTGTCAGAAAGTCCTTTCATTGGATAGGCTGCTTTTTGTCTACTGTAATTAAAAGTCCAGTTGTCTGCAGTTAATTGTTGTTGTGTGTGTGGTGCATTTTTCAAGACAGAATTTTCGTCGTGAAATTCCAATTCGTCAATTTCTTTTTTAATGCTTAACATTGCATTGATAAAAGTGTCTAATTCTTCTTTGTTTTCACTTTCCGTAGGTTCTATCATCAAGGTACCTGCAACAGGGAAAGATACTGTAGGAGCATGGAAACCGTAATCAATCAATCTTTTGGCTACATCTACTACTTCAATTCCCTTAGATTTAAAGCTTCTAAAGTCGACAATCATTTCATGTGCACAAAACCCATTTTCTCCAGAGTATAAAATATTGTAAGCTGTTTCTAGTCTGGTTTTGATATAGTTGGCATTTAAAATAGCATTTTCTGTAGCTGATTTTAATCCTTTTGCTCCCAACATCTTAATGTATCCATAAGAAATTAAGCAGACCAAGGCAGATCCCCAAGGTGCAGATGATACTGCACTAATAGCATTGTCTCCTCCGGTTTTTATTACTGGGTTAGAGGGTAAAAAAGGAGCTAGGTGTTTTACCACGCAAATAGGTCCTACCCCAGGTCCACCACCTCCGTGAGGAATGGCAAACGTTTTGTGTAGATTTAAATGACAAACATCGGCTCCAATAGTAGCAGGGTTGGTCAGTCCTACTTGGGCATTCATGTTGGCACCATCCATATATACTTGTCCTCCGTTGTCGTGAATCAATTGTGTAATTTCTTTAATTCCACTTTCAAAAACCCCGTGAGTAGAAGGGTAAGTTACCATCAAACAAGACAAGTTGTCTTTGTGTAATAATGCTTTTTCTCTTAAATCGTCAATATCAATATTTCCATCTTCTGTAGCTTTGGTTACTACAACTTTCATTCCTGCCATTACAGCAGAAGCAGGGTTGGTTCCGTGAGCAGATGATGGAATCAAACAAATATTTCTATGACTATCTCCTCTAGATTCATGATATGCTTTGATGACTAACAAACCAGCATATTCTCCTTGTGCCCCAGAATTTGGTTGTAAAGAAGTGGCATAAAAACCTGTAATTTCGTTCAAATCGTTTTCCAAACCTTTCAAAACTTCTTGATAACCTTGTGCTTGTTCTACAGGAACAAATGGATGAATGCTTCCCCAGTTTGGCCAACTTAAAGGCAACATTTCAGAAGCAGCATTCAATTTCATGGTACAAGATCCTAAAGAAATCATGGAGTGATTTAGAGACAAATCTTTTCGTTCTAATTTTTTGATATAACGCATCATTGCTGTTTCAGAATGATAGGTGTTGAATACAGAATTGCTCAAAAAATCAGAGGTTCTTTCAAATTCTGAAGCAATACTGATTTCTTCAATTTTTTGAATAGCACTAAAGTTTTTATCGGTTACTTTGGTTAGGATTTTTACAATTTCATTGATGTCTTCTAAGTTGGTTGTCTCGTTAATGGAGATGCTTACTGAAGTTTCAGAATTGTATAAAAAATTAACATGTAGTAATTCTGCAACTTCTTTTACTTTGCTAGCAGAAGGAACGGTTACATTCAACGTATCAAAAAAGACTTCGTTTACTTGTTCTATTCCTAATTCCTGAAGTTTTAGATTTAGTGTATGTGTTAGTGCTAAAATTTTATGAGCAATGTATGTCAATCCTTTTGGACCATGAAAAACACCGTACATTCCCGCCATAACAGCCAATAAAACTTGAGCCGTACAAATGTTAGACGTTGCTTTTTCTCTTTTAATGTGTTGTTCTCTGGTTTGCAATGCCATGCGCAATGCACGATTGCCATCCAAATCTTTGGTCACACCTATAATTCTTCCTGGAATAGATCTTTTATAAGTTTCTTTGGTTGCAAAATAAGCTGCGTGTGGTCCACCATATCCCATCGGAATTCCAAAACGTTGCGTAGTTCCTACAACAATATCAGCTCCCCATTCTCCAGGAGGTGTTAACAAAGTCAAGCTTAATAAATCTGCAGCAACTGCAATTCTAGCTTCCGCTGCATTTGCTTTTTTTACAAAATCCGTATAATTGACAACTTTTCCGTTTTTGCCAGGATATTGTACCAATCCGCCAAATGTTTTTTCTGAAAACTCAAAAGTTTCATGATTGGCGATGATCAATTCAATTTGTAAGGGGGTGGCTCTAGCGTTTAATACATCAAGAGTCTGTGGCAATACATTTTCAGAAACAAAGAAAGACATAGCATTGTTTTTCTTTTGATTTCTAGTTCGTGTATTGTATAATAAAATCATGGCTTCGGCTGCAGCTGTTCCTTCGTCTAACAAAGAAGCATTGGCAATTTCCATTCCTGTCAAATCGGTAACCATGGTTTGGTAGTTTAGCAAAGCTTCCAATCTACCTTGTGCAATTTCTGCTTGGTAAGGTGTGTAGGCTGTATACCATCCCGGATTTTCTAAAATATTACGTTGAATAACACCAGGGGTAATGGTAGGGTGGTAGCCCAAACCAATATAGTTTTTAAACAATTTATTCTTTACAGATAATTTTTGAATATGGTCTAGATATTCATACTCACTCAGTGCAGGATCTAATTGTAAATTGTTCTGGAAACGAATGTCTTTAGGAACGGTTAGGTCAATCAACTCGTCTAGGTTCTTCAAGTTCAGTTCAGTCAACATTTGTTGTTGTTCTACGGAATCAGAACCAATGTGTCTATGTGCAAAAACATCTGTTTTCATGTTCAAAAAATAAAAATTTGGGAAGCACAAAAGTAAGGATTATAAAAGTCATATTTTTGTGTGTTGGGTAAATGTTATACCCAATTTTAACTTACTTTGTTGATAAGTATCCCTGTGTGATGAAATTTTTAAAAAATCTGTTTCAGTTTTATATCTATAGCAACGTACATGTTTCGCTATCGGTCGCTTGTTTTGTGCTTGTAACAGGACATTTGTTTGATTATTTACTATATAATGAAGCTCTGTTTTTGTCTTGTGCTACTTTTTTTGCCTATCATTTTATAAGGTATCTGAATAAAGAAAAGTATGGAAAAAAACACTTGTTAGATACATTTAGCAATCAATACAAAGGAGTTATTTTTGGAATGGTGGTGATGGCTACGATTGTTTGTGTGGTAGAAGTCTTTAGTTTTAAAATAGCACAAGTCTTAAGGTTGCTTCCGTTCGGAATTTTAACCTTAATGTATGCTTTCAGTTTTTTAAAATTAAACGGTATTCGTTACTCCATCCGCTATATTCCTGGATTAAAAATAGTGGTTATAGCCTTAGTATGGGCTGGGGTAATAGTATTTTTTCCGTTGGAGTTTAGAACGGATACACTGCTTTATTTTTTAGAAATGATGTTGTTTGTTATTGTTCTAACACTTCCTTTTGATATTAGAGATATGGTTTTTGATATTCAAAAAATAAAGACATTTCCTTTGATGATGGGATTGCCAAAAGTGAGAGTTTTAGGAGGCTTTTTTTTATTGATTTCTATAGCAATTCATTATCAGATTTTTAATACAGTTGGTTTGTGGCAATATGTGGTTACAAGTTCTTGTTTGATGGTTTTGTTGTTGTTATCTTCAGAACACCAATCTAGGTATTTTGCTTCTTTTTGGGTAGAGGGTATACCAATACTTTATTACTTATTGATTAGTTTTTTTAGTTGAAAGTGAATTTGATTCATATTTTAGAAAGTGCATATGAAAACAAAAAGCACCTTATTAAAAGGTGCTTTTGAAATTGTAAAGTTGTAAGAATTATTTGAAATTCAATACAGCATCTATGTCTACAGTATTCCATGTTTTAGAAATACCATCTTCTCCTGTGTGTAACAATTCACAGGCTTTGTGAAGAGAAGCCAAAGCATCTTCAGCATGCCATTTGTTGATGTCTATAGTAGCTTTTAAGTAGGCAGATTTTCCTTGCACATCTAACGTAAAAGGCAAATCGTGAGTTTCATTGTTCATTGTTAAAGAAATGACTCCAGCATTTTCGTTTATTTGAGTTACCTTTCCAGATAACAATTCTGTGTTTTCCATAATTCCAAAAAACAAAGATTTCAATTTAGCATCTCTAACTCCATTATTGCTAAAAATACTGCTTACCGGAATAGAAAACACTACACCTTTTAAGGCTTCATTCATGTTTGTAGCTTCGGAATTGCTAGAAACTTCTACTGTTTGAAATTGACCTTTTACTCCTGTTTTATTGGTGAACTTATATCCAACCCAGTTAACAACAACCGTCTCTGCATCCAATTGATAAGTTGGAACTGATGATTTAGCTGTTTCTGTTTCTTTTTGTTTACACGCTGTTAGGGAAATAACGGCTAATAAAATTACTGCTAATTTTTTCATGGTGATATTAAATTTGTTGATTTGTATGTTTTTCTACTAATTTGATATATTCTTTTTTTGCTTGTTTGGGAGTAATTCCTCTTAATTGCATCCATGCATTGAACTTAAAAGAATTTCTTAGGTCTTGCTGATGATTTGCATTAAAGCTAAAATGATCTCCTTTGGTCGCTTGTTTGTAATAAGCATAAAACTCAAGCATTACATCTGGTGGCAATGCTTCCATTTCAGATGCAATTTCTACAGCTTTGTCAAAACGAATCTTTAATAGTGAATCTTTATCCATGAGTAAAACATTTTATTTCAAAGAGGCAATTATGTCTTCTGCACCTTTTACTTTTTGATTTAAAGATACGTTAATTTTGGCATCTAAAGGAAGGAATACGTCAACTCTAGATCCAAATTTAATGAATCCAGCATCGGTTCCTTGCGCTACTTCTTGTCCAACTTCGGCATAATTCACAATACGTTTTGCTAGTGCTCCAGCTATTTGTCTGTACAGTACCTTTCCAAATGTTTTGTTTTCTACCACTACAGTTGTTCTTTCATTTTCTTCAGAAGCTTTTGGATGCCAGGCTACTAAAAACTTACCAGGGTGATATTTGCTGAATTTTACAATTCCTCCCAATCCATATCTGGTTACATGAACATTTAATGGACTCATAAAAATAGAAACTTGAATTCTTTTGTCTTTAAAATATTCAGATTCATATACTTCTTCTATCACAACAACCTTACCATCTACAGGAGCAACTATATGGTTGTCTGATATTTTGGTTTTTCTTTTAGGGTTTCTAAAAAATTGAAGAATGATAATGACAAAAAATAATGCGATTGTATAAATTAAATATTGCAACCAAACATATTCTTTTAATAAAAAATAGCTTAGGTCTACACCTATAATTGCTAAAATAAGCGTTGCTCTAATAATCAATCTACCTTCTTTATGAAACATAGTTTATGAAATTAATTGTAAATAAAAATATATAAATGGTGAGGCAAATAATAAACTGTCAAAACGATCCAAAACTCCTCCGTGACCTGGAATTAAGTTACCACTATCTTTAATGTTTGCGGCTCTTTTAAACATTGATTCTACCAAATCTCCAAGTCCCCCAAAAATACTAATAACAATGCTTAAACCAATCCATTCTGGCAAAGAATATTGTGTGAAATAATATGACAATATACTAGCTGTTATAAGTGTGAAAAACAGACCTCCAACAGACCCCTCAATTGTTTTGTTGGGAGATATTTTTGGATAAAGTTTGTGTTTTCCTATTGCTTTTCCGGTCAAATAAGCAAAAGTATCCGTAGACCAAATAAGTATAATACATCCTAAAAAGGTTGTTCCTTCATATATATGTGCTTCGTTACAAAAGGGAATAGCAAGTATGATGGTAAAAGGAACAATGGCATATAAGTAGGTTAAAAATACAATTCCTAAATCTAAAAAAGGAGAGTTGTTGACTCTTTTAAACAAGACAATTAAAAAAGAAGCGAATAAGATTACATAAATAAAACTTGTGTTGATGATATTGTTAGAAATGATGTTAGTTACCTCAAAGTTGCTTTTTAAAATTTGGATACCTCCAGCAGATAAGATAAAACTAATGACTCCTAACACATAAAAAAAAGGAGTTTTGTATTTGCTAAGTTTTTGAAATTCAAAAATAGCCACCAACATAAAAAAGAAAAACAAAAGATAAAATGTAAGACTGTTAAAGAGTGTTGCACCAATAAGTATGGAGATAAAAATAATTCCTGAAAAAGCTCTTTGTAACATAGTTAAGATGGGTTATAAGTCCTCAACAAGAATTAAGTACAAATTTTTAGTATTGGAAACTCCGTAATTTAAGAAGTTTTCTTTTGTTTGTTGGTCAGAATAGTTTCTAATATCACAAATGTTTGTTGGTAATTTTCCTTTAGAATTGGTTTTGATACCTGTCAATGCTTCTCCCATGTTTTTTACCATCTGACTTGTTTTGGCAAATACAATAAAATTTTGATCCAATTCTCCTAATTTCATTTCACGAATTTGATTAGAGGAAAGCATAATATTTCCAGAATCTGCAACTAAATGTTCGCAATTTGTAAAAAAAGGACTGTCATAATTAGAAGTAGAAATAGGAGCTTTTGTCAAATTACATATATCTTTCAGTTGAGAATCAACACATGAAATTTTGATCCAATTGTTTTCTTTTAATATATTATGAAAGGTTGCAAGTGCTTCTTTTTGAGAGATACAGTATAAAAATTTACCTCCTTTATTGATGAAGTTTTGTACAAACAAATCATCTAAAGAAAAAACATCAGACGGATTGTTGACTGTTTCTTCTTTAGATGATAGTGCATTTGTTGAAGTTTTAAAAAGTTTTTTAAAAAAATTCATTTTTCAAATTATCTCAGAATTAATTGCTTGCTTCTGGATTGCTTTTCTCTATTTGTTCTTCTAGCTTTTGTTCTAGTTTTTCTCCTTCTGTTAAAAAGGCTCTTTCTCCAAAAATTTTAATCAAATCATCTTTAAAAATAACTTCTTTTTCAAGTAGTCTTTCTGCCAACTCTGTTAATTTATCTTTGTTTTCAGTTAAGATTTCAATAGCTCTTTGGTATTGAGATTCAATCAGTACGCTAATTTCATCATCAATCAATTTAGCAGTAGTATCACTATACGGTTTGGTAAAGCCATACTCTTGACCACTAGAATCGTAATAAGTCAAGTTTCCAATTTTTTCACTAAGTCCATAAATGCTTACCATGGCTCTAGCTTGTTTGGTTACTTTTTCCAAATCGCTTAAAGCTCCTGTAGAAATTTTATTGAATATAATTTTTTCTGCAGCACGTCCTGCTAAGGTAGCACACATTTCATCTAACATTTGCTCTGTTTGAACAATCATTCTCTCTTCTGGTAAGTACCAAGCAGCACCTAAGGATTGTCCTCTAGGAACAATAGTTACTTTTACTAATGGAGCAGCATGTTCTAACATCCAACTAGCAGTAGCGTGTCCAGCTTCGTGAAAAGCGATGGTTTTTTTCTCTTTTAAAGAAATAATCTTGTTCTTTTTTTCCAATCCTCCTACAATTCTATCAACAGAATCTAAGAAATCTTGATTTTCAATTTCTTTTTTGTCTTTTCTAGCAGCCATCAAAGCAGCCTCGTTACAAAGGTTTGCAATATCAGCTCCAGAAAAACCAGGAGTTTGTTGTGCTAAAAATTCAAGATTTACGTCTGTACCTAATTTTAAAGATTTTATGTGAACTTTAAAGATAGCAGAACGTTCATTCAAGTCAGGTAAGTCTACATAAATTTGTCTATCAAATCTCCCCGCACGCATCAATGCTTTGTCCAAAACATCAGCACGGTTGGTTGCCGCAATTACAATTACGTTTGTATCCGTACCAAAACCATCCATTTCTGTCAACAATTGGTTCAAGGTGTTTTCGCGTTCGTCATTACCACCAGTCATGTTATTTTTTCCTCTAGCTCTACCAATGGCATCAATTTCATCAATAAAGATGATTGATGGAGATTTTTGAGCAGCTTGTTTGAACAAATCTCTAACTCTAGAAGCACCTACACCTACAAACATTTCAACAAAATCAGATCCAGATAAAGAAAAGAAAGGAACTCCAGCTTCACCAGCAACTGCTTTTGCTAATAACGTTTTACCTGTACCAGGAGGTCCTACCAATAATGCTCCTTTAGGAATTTTACCTCCCAAATTGGTGTATTTTGATGGGTTTTTTAGAAAGTCTACAATTTCTTGAACTTCTTCTTTAGCACCAACCAAACCAGCAACATCTTTGAAAGAAATTTTAATCTTTTGATTTTCATCAAACAATTTAGCTTTAGATTTACCAATGCTAAAAATTTGACCGCCAGCACCACCGCCAGCACCACCACCAGACATTCTTCTCATGATGAATATCCAAACAACCAAAAGGATGATGAAAGGTAAGAATCCTATTAGAGATTCTAAAATATTTGTTTGATTGTCAAATTGTAAGTCAAGAGCCAAATTGTATTTAGCCTTGCTATCTTTGATCAGGTTTTCAAAATTTTCTAAACTACCAAAATTATACGTTAGTGTTCTTTTGCTTGAAACCCAAGGCAAAGAATTGTCTTCCGTTTTTGGTGTTAATTGTTTTTCAGCTTCATCTGTCAAATAGATTTTTGCATAATCGTCATTGATGATAAATATTTTTTGAATGCTATTAGATCTTAGGTATTCTTCAAATTTATTTTTTGAAATTTCACCAGTGTTCTCAGCATTTCCAAAAAAGTTAAATGATAAAATAACTGCAATTATTGCAGCATAAATCCAATAAGAATTGAATTTAGGTTTCATCCCATTTGGTTTAGGTTGATTTTTGTTTTCTTTGTTCATTCTAATTTGTGCTTTTAATAGATTAAGATGGGATGTTAGTGATTTTTGCATCTCCCCATAATCCCTCTATATCATAAAGTTTTCTTGTTGGTTTTTGAAATACATGCACAACTACGTGTATATAATCCAAAAGAACCCAATCTGCTTGTGCTTCTCCTTCTACATGATATGCTTTTTCTTTGGCTTCTTTCCCAACTATTTTCTGAATAGAACTTGAAATTGCTTTGACATGGGTGTTTGATGTTCCTGAACAAATTATGAAATAATCGCAAACAGTATTGTCGATTTCTCTCAAATCCAATAACTGGATATCTTCTCCTTTTAGTTCATCAATTCCTTTTAAAACGGTACTAATTAGTACATCAGTACTTACATATTTTTTTGACATTAAAAAATCTTTAGCTTTGCAACAAAGTTATTGTTTTTTGACAGATAACTTATATGAATATAATTATAATTTACTAGTGAATATAATCAAACTTAGTGCCATTGACTCAACGAGTCGTTTTTTGAAGGATTTGTCAAAAAAGGATACTTTAAAGAATTTTACAATAGCTGTGGCCAATGTTCAATCTCAGGGGAAAGGACAAAGAAATACCCAATGGCATTCCGAAGACGGTAAAAATTTGTTGTTTACCTTATATGTTGAATTTCAGAGTCTTCCTGTGTGTTTAGCACCTGTTCTGAGTTTTTTGTCGGCATTGAAAATTAGAGAAGTATTGGATAGATATTTAGGCTCTAAAGCAAAAATTCAAATTAAATGGCCTAACGACATAATGTCATACAATTCAAAAATGGCGGGAATTCTAGTAGAGAATACGTTAAATAATAATGGGATTACATCTAGTCTTATTGGAGTTGGTTTAAACGTAAATCAAATTATATTTCCTGATTTTTTACCCAATGCTACTTCTATGGCTTTGGTAACAGGAATGGATTTTGATAGAGAATTACTTTTGAAAGAAATTTTAACAGAATTGAAATTAGTATTGACAACAAGATACATTCTAGAAAATCAATTAGAAATAAAACAAACGTATTTGTCATACCTCTACAAATTAAAAATACCTACCATGTTTAAAGATGCAACTGGAGGTGTTTTTATGGGGAAAATTACTGGAGTTTCGGATGTAGGTAAATTAGTCGTTGAAAAACAAGACGAGCTAGAATATGAGTACGAAGTTAAAGAAGTTAGTTTTCTTCTTTAAGCATTTTTCATGTTTTCACTTAATGCATTGATGAAATTGGTCAATGGTTTTTTGACCATCATGGCCATCATTGGATTGAAATCTCCCTCAAAAAACAATTGTGAATTTGTTTTGTGATCATCACTTTCTGTTAAAAGAACGGTAAGCGTAAAGTCTAGTTTGCTAGAAGCTGCTCCTAAAACAATTTTTTCATTAGGAATCTTTTCTTTTAAAACAAGTCTTATTTCAGGCATTCCTGATAAAGCAAATAAAAAAGAATCTCCGTCAACTTCAAATTTCTGTTTGTTGCTAGGCATCAATTGATCAAAGTTTTTTAAATCTGTTAAAAAAGCAAAACTTTCAGCAGGTGTTTTTGATATGGTAACAATAGGAGTTTCAAGTTTCATAGGAATAAGAATTTTGGGATAAGAAAAAACACCTTAATCTTAACTTTTTTAAGATTAAGGTGTTGGTGTTTTTTAATCTTCTTCAACAGTCCAAGTTTCAGGAGACTTTCTCCATGTTTGAATCATTGCCAATTCTTTAGAATTGATATAATTGTCTTTTTCTGCTTGCTCTAGCAGCGTTTTATAATCGCTTAGTGTTGTTAAATCAACGTTGGCTTCTTCAAAATTTTGCGTAGCAACAGGAAAACCATATGTAAAAATAGCCATCATTCCTTTTATAATAACATCAGCTTCTCTTAGTGCTTCAACCGCTTGCAGGCTACTTTTTCCTGTGCTAATCAAATCTTCTACGACCACTACATTAGAACCTTTTTCTAAATGTCCTTCTATCTGGTTTTGCCTGCCGTGCTTTTTAGGTTCGGGTCTCACATATACAAAAGGAATTCCCAATTCTTGAGCAACAAGTACCCCAATAGCAATAGCTCCTGTAGCAACACCAGCAATAACGTCTGGCTTTCCATATTTCTCTTCAATTGCTTTGGCCATGTTGGCTTTTAAGAAATTTCTGATTGTTGGGTAAGACAGTGTGATTCTGTTGTCACAATAAATAGGAGATTTCCATCCAGAAGCCCATGTAAATGGTTCTTGTGGTTGTAATTTGATCGCTTTAATTTTCAAAAGCTGCTCTGCGGTATTATTTGCTGTATCTTTGTCAAATATCATAATGCAAATGTATAAAGTTTTTTTCAATGAGAATCTTGTCGCATTCACAGACGCAAACACTGTGTTGACAGGTTTCCGTTTGGTAAAGTTTAAAGATCTCGATTTTCAATTTTTTTTGCGTGAACTTCGAGAAGATCACTCTGCAAAAATAAATGTTATTTGTGACAATTTAGAGAATGATTGGATAAGATTCCTTTTAAATTTTGAAATCAGAAAAGCGGCAGGAGGAGTTGTTAAAAATCAACTAGATGAATTGCTGTGGATTTACAGATTTGACAAATGGGATTTGCCTAAGGGACATGTTGAAAATGAGGAGTCTAATGAGGTGGCAGCTATACGTGAAGTGGAGGAGGAATGCAGTGTTTTTGGATTGAAAATAGAGCGTGAGTTGCAAACTACATATCATGTTTTTAAACACAAAAATAAAAATGTGTTAAAAGTTACATACTGGTTTTTGATGAAAACAGAGGAGAGACAACCTAATTTGGCACCACAATTGGAGGAAGGAATAACCGACGTTGGTTTTAAATCCATCGCCGAATCTAAAAAGTGTCTTGAAAACACTTATGGAAATATTAAAATTTTATTATCAGACATTATTAGCTTAGTGTAAAGAACTAGTTTTAAAAACGTCTTAAGTATCAAATTATTTTTATGAAACTCGGATTGCATTTTTTTAAATTAATCACATTTTTTATTGTTTTGTCTACCCAAGCACAGGTATTTGATCCTGTATCTTGGAAAACTTCTGTCGCGGAAAATCAAGAAGGAGACTTGTTTTTGATAACAACAGCTACCATAGAAGAAGGTTGGCATTTATACAGTCAACATATAGAGGATGGTGGCCCCATTCCAACTACTTTTTATTATTCTGAAACGATTCAAAAACTAGGAGAAACTGTTGAAGGGGAGGGAATTGAAGTAGATGATCCTAATTTTGGAATGCGTGTAAAGTATTTTGGGAAAGAAGTGACTTTTAGACAAAAAATAGCACTATTAAATTCTTTGTCAAAGATTCAAGCATCAGTTGAATATATGGTTTGTAACGATGAAAAATGTTTGCCTCCTAAAGAGGTAGATTTAATTTATGATGTAAAAAACATTGAAAAACAAGAGATTTCATTCATTTCAAAAGGTGAAAATAAAAAACAAGAGATTCCAAAAAATGTTGTCTCTACGAACATTGAAGAAACAGTTGCTAAAGAAAGTTATTGGATGTTATTTGCATTGAGTTTTTTAGCTGGATTGACTGCACTGATTACTCCGTGTGTGTTTCCTATGATTCCGATGACCGTTAGTTTTTTTACCAAACAAAGTAAAAATAGAGCCATAGGAATTAAAAATGCTATTATATATGGTTTGAGTATTGTTGTGATTTATGTACTGCTAGGTACGTTAGTCGTGGCTGTTTTTGGACCAAGTGCATTGAATGAATTGTCTACAAGTGTTACTTTTAATATTGCCTTTTTTGTAATTCTAATCCTTTTTGCTTTTGCCTTTTTGGGAGCTTATGAATTGGTGCTGCCAAGTTCTTGGGGAACCAAATTGGATGAAAAAGCTGACAAAGGTGGAGTTTTAGGAATCTTTTTTATGGCATTGGCACTGTCCGTAGTTTCTTTTTCATGTACAGGGCCTATTGTTGGAACAGCATTGGTACAATCTGCATCACAAGGAGGAATAGGACCTATTGTTTCTATGTTAGGGTTTTCTTTGGCAATTGCCATTCCATTTACGTTGTTTGCTGTTTTTCCAGGTTGGATGAATTCATTGCCAAAATCAGGAGGATGGTTGAATACGGTAAAAGTAGTTTTAGGATTTTTAGAATTGGCTTTGGCATTTAAATTTTTATCCAATGCAGATTTGGTATTGCAAGCGCATTGGTTGGAGAGAGAAGTGTTTATTGCTATTTGGATTGTGGTATTTTTAATGATGGGACTTTATTTATTAGGTAAAATAAGATTGCCACACGATTACCAAGCGATAGAAAAAATTTCGGTCACCAGACTTTTGTTGTCTATGTTTTCTTTTGTCTTAGTGGCTTATTTAATTCCAGGTTTGTTTGGGGCACCTGTAAAAATGGTAGGAGCATTTGTTCCTCCTATAGAATATAGTGAATCTCCAAATGGATTTGGGGCACAACAAAGTACTCATGAAAATTTACCAGAAGGTGCTCATATTTTATCACCATATAATATTTTAACGTTTAAGGATTATGATTTAGGATTGGCCTATGCTAAAAAAGTTAACAAACCTATTTTGTTAGATTTTACAGGTTATGCATGTGTGAATTGTAGAAAAATGGAACAAAATGTATGGACAGATGCAAAAGTTTTGTCAATACTTCAGAATAAAATAGTTTTAATTTCTCTTCATGTAGACGATAGGCAAAGTTTTGATGAGGAAGAGATTTCTCCATTAACAGGAAAACCATATCGATACAAAGGGCAAAAGTGGTCGCATTTTCAAGAACAAAAATACAAGACCAATGCACAGCCTTTTTATGTTGTTTTAAATGCTGAAGGTGAAGACGTGTCAAAACCTGTAGGCTATACACCCAATGTGGATGCTTATTTGAGTTGGTTGCAGAATGGAATATCTAAGGCATCCAATTAAGATTATATTAAAGTCAAAGCCTTGTGAGAATCTTAAGAGTTAAGTAATTTAGCCCCATGATAAATAAAACTTTTCAAGATAGATATCCGTCTCTACTGCCATTTGTAGGGGTGTTGATTTTAAGCTTGTATTTCTTTGTGTATCCTAAAGGAGAAGTCGTTTTGATGATGAATAGGATTCACAGCCCTTTTTGGAATTTAGTTTTTACAAAGTTGAGTAGCATAGGAAATGCGTTGAGCATTTTTTTCTTTTTAGCAATTGTTTTGTGGAAGTTTGAATTGAAGTATTTGTACTTTTTTGTACTGGCTTTTCTTTTAGAATCGTTAATAATTGTACTTTCTAAAAATCTTATTTTTAAAGGAGCTCCCAGACCTTATTTATTTTTTGAAGCGCAGGGTATTTTGGATCAAGTGGATTTTGTTGAGGGAATTAAAATCAATAAGAGAAAATCATTTCCATCAGGGCATACGGCTTATTCTTTTTGTATGGCTACTTTTTTTGCGTTAAAAGTAAATAAAGTTCGTTTTTCTATCTTTTTAAGTGTTTTCGCAGCGTTTGTTGGAATGTCTAGAATGTATTTGGTGCAGCATTTTTTTATGGATGTTTTTACCGGTGCTGTTGTAGGTATTTCTATGACTTGTGTAGCATATCTGTTGGTCTTTAAAACGGAAAAGGAATGGTATAATAAACGTCTTTTTCAAAAGAAAACACGCTAATGTAATTCAAATATTACAATGAAAATATTCAATACACGATACACTTATTTATGGGTGTTTTTATTTGCTTTTGTACTTTGTTTGTTTGGTATAGGAGATTCTATTATTTACATACTAGACGAAGCAAAAAATAGCGAAGCTGCCAGAGAAATGATGGTGTATGGAACGTATTTTAAACCTACTTTTAATGATGTTGTAAGAACGGACAAACCTCCATTTCATTATTTTTTAATGATAATTGGATATAAAATTTTTGGTGTAAACGCTTTTGGAGCCAGGTTCTTCTCTGCGGTTTTCGGGGCACTAACCGTTCTATCTACTTTTGTATTTACCAAAAAACATTTGGGAAAAGAAATTTCTAAAATTACATTTTGGATTTTACTATCATCCTTTTATTTTATTCAAGAATTTCATTTAGCAGTACCAGATCCTTATTTGATTTTTTGGGTGAGTTTGGTGTTCTTTTGTTATATTGATTTTTACATTTCTCAAGATAAAAAAATACTTTGGTTGCTTTATATTGCTGTAGGGTTTGGAATGCTAACCAAAGGTCCAGTGGCTTTGGTATTGCCAAGTTTGGTGGCTTTTGTACACTTGTTGTTGAATAAAAATTTCACGTTAAAAGTGATTTTAAAGTACAAGTTTTTAGAAGGTATTCTGTTGGCCTTACTGATTAGTTTTCCTTGGTTTTATATGGCTCACGAAACTACCAATGGTGTTTTTACAGAGGGCTTTTTCTTTAAACATAACTTGAATCGTTTTCAAGGGAAAATGGAAGGTCATGGTGGAATTTTCTTGATTACAATAGGTTTTGTGCTCTTAGGAATGTTTCCTTTTTCTTTTTGGAGCTTTAGAGCTTTGTTTGAGTCTATGAAACAGAAAAAAGAAAATGTATTTATTTTTTATAGTGGATTGGTCGTTCTTATTTTTGTTGCATTTTTTGCAATCTCATCTACCAAGTTGCCTAATTATACCATGCCTTGCTATCCTTTTATAGCTATTTTATTAGCATGGTATTTTAAAAAGAAATATAGAAGAAACAGTAAAAAAGGGGAGTTGAAATTGAAGTATGCAGAATGGATTGTTTTGTTGATGATTTCTCTAGCACTTCCAGTAGCTGGTTTTGTAGGCTTGTCATTAGAGCCTCAATTGGTAGGGAAAACTTGGGTAGCTTTCTTATTAATTTTTGTACCTGTTGGTGTAGGTGTTTCATTTTATTACTATATAAAACTGCACTTAAAAATAAGTTTCAAATTATTGATAGGTACTTTTATGTTGTTAGGTTTGGTGCTATTTGGAATCGCATTTCCTGTACTTACAAAAGCCACTCCTGTAGAAAAATTCAAAGAAATGGTAAGTATGGATAGGCCTGTTGTTGTTTACAAAAGAATGGATGCTGCCTTTCCTATCAATTTTAATAGAACTTATAAAGTTGTACAAAGTATTACAGAAGTATCAATCTTTTTAGAAAAATATCCATCAGGTGTTGTAATGACCAATACAAGAAATAAAGAGGAGCTAAAAGAATTGAGTGTTTTTAAAGAAGTATTCTCACAAAAGAGCTTGTTTGAAAATCATACAACAAGAGTCTATGAAAAAGGAATAAATTCAATTCCTGAGTAAAATAGTTAAAACATGATTTTATCCAAAAGAGATGTTTATATTCTCTATAGTTTATTGCTTTTAGTATATGTGTGTGGGTTGTTTATTCCTGTAATGGAAAATGATTCTGCACAACATGCAACCATGGCAATGAGAATGTATTTGAAAAATGATTTTTGGAATATATACAAAGGAACTCAAGATTATTTAGACAAACCTCACGTGCATTTTTGGTTGGCAGCACTGTCGTTTAAAATTTTTGGAATTTACGATTGGGCATACCGAATTCCAGCTTTACTGTTTACATTTATGGGAGCTTATTGCACCAATAAGTTAGCCGTTCATTTTTATGGAAAAAAAATCAATCATATTGCAGCATTGATTTTTTTAGCTGCCCAAGCTGTTATTTTATCAAATCACGATGTAAGAACTGATGCTGTTTTAACGGGAGCTACAATTTTGGCAGTTTATAATTTTGTCAAGTATTTAGATTCTGGAAATCTTAAAAACATATTGTTAGGTTTTTTAGGTTTGGCCATAGGTTTTGGAACTAAAGGACAGTTGGCGGTTTTTGTTTGTGGAGTCATCATGCTGGTTCATGTAATTTATGCACGTAAATGGAACTACGTTTTTTCGTGGAAGTTACTATTGGGTGTGTTTGCTTATGCGTTGTTTATTTCTCCAATTCTTTATGCGTATTATTTACAATTTGATTTGCATCCAGAAAAGGTGTTCTTAGGAAAAAATAACATTTCTGGTGTTCGTTTTATTTTATGGGATCAGAGTTTTAATAGATTAACAGCTACGGGGCATCAACAAAATAGTCCAGATTATTTTTTCTTTTTTCACACTATTTTGTGGGCTTTTTTACCTTGGCCATTGTTAATGTATACAGGTTTGTTTGTAAATATTAAAAAAGGAATTACACAAAAATTTAGAAAAATTAAATCTTTTGAGTTGATGAGCTCTTTAGGTGTACTTTTGGTATTGTTGGTAATCAGTACTTCTAAATTTAAATTGCCTCATTACTTAAATAGTCTATTTTCATTAATGGCTATTTTGGTCGTTAGTTATTTGTGGCAATTGCATTCAGAACACAAAGTAAAAACGCTAAAACGTTGGGCTAATTTTCAAATAGGATTGTTCTCTTTTCTATCGTTGTTTGTTTTAACCTTGTCTTTCTATGCATTTCCTTTAAAAAATATGTTTGTTGTTTTTGGGATTTTGGTGATTTTATTTTTACTGATTTATTTTTTGATCAAAGTAAAAGCAGAACCTTTTAGAAAGCTGATTGTGGCTTCTGTTGGTTTTATGATTCTGATCAATTTTACATTGAATGCTCAGTTTTATCCCAATTTATTACAATACCAATCTGGGATTCCTGCAACCAAAATAATACAAGAACATCATGTGGCTAAAAAAGATTTGTTTTTGTTGGATGGATTGTGGAGTTGGTCTTTAAATTTTTATACACATGAAATTTTAGAAACCATTCCTTTGGATAAAGTTGCGGAAGATTTAAAACCAGGACAATGGTTGTATATTGATGAAAAATCCAATCAAGAATTGAAGAAAAGTGGGGTTGTTTGGACAAAAGAATATGAGTTAGAGCATTACAGAATTACAATGCTAAAACCTGCTTTTTTGAATCCTAAAACAAGACACAAAAAATTAAGCAAGAGATATTTAGTGATAAAGTAATCTAAAACAAGAGGCAAAATAAAATGAATGAGACTGCTGAAAATGATGATAAATTGAAAGAATGTAGTTTAAATTATGTGTTTTATCAGTAAGTTTGCCTAATCGAAAACATAAAAAATGAGTAAGACTAGTTTGTTATCCATCGTAATTCCCGTTTACAATGAAGAAGGGAATGTAACCTTATTAACTGAGAATATAGATAGAGGTTTAGAAGGTTATCAGTATGAAATTATATATATAGACGATTGTTCTACAGACAACACACGTAAAGAAATAAAAGAACTAAAACATCCTAAAGTAATTTTAGTAGAACTTAGAAAAAATTACGGACAAAGTTCTGCCATTGCAGCCGGTATAGATACTGCCAAAGGAGATTATATCATAACCATGGATGGTGATTTACAGAATGACCCATCGGATTTGCCAGCAATGTTGGACAAGTTGATAGAGGAGGATTTGGACATGATTACAGGAATTCGTCAAAAAAGAAAAGATAATTTTGTAAGAACCTTGCCTTCAAAAATAGCCAATTTCATCATTAGAAAAACTACGGGATTACATATTACTGATCACGGTTGTGCTATTAAAATTTTTACAGCAGAAACTGCTAAGGGATTGAAATTGTATGGTGAAATGCACCGTTTTATTTCTTTGGTAACGTTTATGAATGGAGCTCGTATTTCTGAAATGCCCGTAAAACACCATGCTCGTCAGTTTGGAGTTTCTAAATACGGTTTGGGAAGAACGTTTAAAGTAATCAATGATTTGTTATTGATTCTGTTCCAAAGAAAATATTTGCAAAAACCAATTTATTTATTCGGAAATATCGGATTGACTTTTGCCGGTATTGGAATGCTTATCAATATTTATTTGTTGGTAATTAAATTGTTAGGAGAAGACATTTGGGGAAGACCTTTGTTGATTTTAGGAGTGTTGATGGTGGTAATGGGAATTCAGTTTTTTACTGTAGGAATCATTATAGATTTGTTGATGAAAACATATTACGAATCTCAAGACAAACGTCCGTACAACTTAAGAAAAGTAACTACTTTTGAAAACTAAACAACTTAAGAAAATTGTAACCACAAGCTTAAAAATAGGAGTCAGTGCACTCCTGTTTTATTTTGTTGCTACTAAAATCTCTTTTTCAGATGTGTTTAACATTATAAGAGAAAGCAATGTAGGTTTGTTGGTGTGCAGTGCTGTTTTTTTATTGATATCTCAATGGGTTTCTTCCATTAGATTGAATACTTTTTTTCATGCTTTAGGTTATTTCTTATCACACAAAAGCAATCATGTTCTCTATTTTATAGGAATGTTTTATAATTTTTTTATTCCAGGAGGAATAGGAGGAGATGCATATAAAATTTTTAAATTGAACAAACAATTTGACTGGAAAGTAAAAAAACTATCAGCAGCAGTTTTTATAGATCGTTTTTCGGGATTGACGGCTATTGGAATGTTGTTGGTAGTTTTATGTATTCCTTTTGTACAGTCTTTAGGTTGGATCAAATCTAATGTTTTGTTATATGTCTTAGGGTTTTTGTTACTAGCCCTGATTCCGTTAATTTCTTTGATTTTTGTTCACAAACTATTTCCATCTTTTAAAGATGTGTTTTTTAAAACCTTAGGATTGTCAATCATTGTACAAATTCTTCAGTTGATTTCCATCGGTTGTTTGGTTGTTAATTTTGATGTTTTATCAGATCTATTATCGTACTTATTGGTCTTTTTAATCTCCGTTGTATTATCTATTGTTTCTTTTGCGGGAATTGGTGTTAGAGAATTTGTATTTTACCAAGCCGCAGATTTGTTGCGGTATGACAAAGATATTTCTGTAGCCATTGGATTGTTATTTACGTTTATAACTGCCGTAATTTCTTTGGTTGGAGTAGGATTCCAATTAAAAAAATACACTCTAGAAACATCTAAAAACAATGTTTGATCTTTTGTAGCTATACTTGTATTCTGAATTATCATCGTCAATTTTTTATTACTAATAACTACCACATACAAAGCTTTTTTTGTTGCTGTAAAATTGCCTATAAAAATATTTTGAAGATGTGATAAAAGACTGATTTACCGATTAGTTAAATAAAATAAATGTTGTATATTTGCAGTCCTTTTTAGCGAGCTAGGTTTAGAAAAGGAATGAAACAAAAAATCAATTAACACCTTTAGTTGTTGTTACTCGCTTTTAAAAACTGATTTTCAGCTAAATACAAATTATTTTAGACAAATGTCTGAAGAAACTCAAAACACAGTAGAAGCTCAAGAGCAAGAAACTGTACAAGTAAACCCACAAGAATTTTTAGCAAACTTTAACTGGCACAAATACGAGCAAGGTATTGATGAAGTTAACGAAGAAAAGTTGAAGGAATTTGACGCTGCTTTAGAAGGAACTGTAGGTTTTGTTAACGAACGTGATGTAATTGAAGGAACTGTAGTTCGTATTACTGACCGTGACGCGATCATCGATATCAATTCTAAATCTGAGGGAGTTATTTCTTTAAATGAATTCCGTTACAATCCTAACTTAGCTGTTGGAGATAAAGTAGAGGTTTTAGTTGATAGAAGAGAAGATCACTCAGGACAATTGGTATTGTCTCACAAAAAAGCAAGAGTAATCAAAGCTTGGGATAGAGTTATTGCTGCTCAAGAATCTGGTGAAGTAGTTAACGGATACGTTAAGTGTAGAACTAGAGGAGGTATGATTGTTGATGTTTTTGGAATTGAAGCATTCTTACCAGGATCTCAAATTGACGTGAAGCCAATTAGAGATTACGATCAGTATGTAGACAAAACAATGGAATTCAAAGTTGTGAAAATCAACCACGAATTTAAGAACGTTGTTGTATCTCACAAAGCTCTTATCGAGGCTGATATTGAAGTTCAGAAAAAAGAAATTATTTCTGGATTAGAAAAAGGTCAAGTATTAGAAGGTGTGGTTAAAAACGTTACTTCTTACGGTGTATTCGTAGATTTAGGAGGAGTAGATGGATTGATCCACATTACAGATTTATCTTGGTCAAGAATTAACCACCCGTCTGAGGTAGTTGAATTAGATCAAAAATTAAACGTTGTAATTTTAGACTTTGATGACAAGAAAACTAGAATCCAATTAGGATTGAAGCAATTGTCTCAACACCCTTGGGATGCTTTAGATACGAACTTAAATGTTGGTGATAAAGTTAAAGGAAAAGTTGTTGTTTTGGCTGACTACGGTGCATTTATCGAAGTTGCTGAAGGAGTTGAAGGATTGATTCACGTTTCTGAAATGTCTTGGTCTACTCACTTGCGTTCTGCACAAGATTTCGTGAAAATCGGAGATATTGTAGATGCTCAAGTATTGACTTTAGATAGAGAAGAACGTAAAATGTCATTAGGTATCAAGCAATTACACCCAGATCCATGGGCGGATATTACTGCTAAATACCCAATCGGATCTACTCACAACGGAATTGTTCGTAACTACACTAACTTTGGTGTTTTTGTTGAGTTAGAAGAAGGTATTGATGGATTGGTTTATATTTCTGACTTGTCATGGACTAAGAAAATCAAACACCCATCTGACTTTGTTGCTGTAGGTGATAAATTAGATGTACAAGTGTTAGAATTGGATGTTGAAAACAGAAAATTAAACTTAGGACACAAACAAACTCAAAGCAATCCTTGGGATGGACACGAAGCTACTTACGCTTTGAATACTGACCACGAAGGAACTGTAAAAGAGAAAACTGACAAAGGTGCTGTTGTTGAATTCCAAGAAGGAGTTGAAGCATTTGTACCTACTCGTTTGTTAGAAAAAGAAGATGGTTCTAAAATTAACAAAGGAGATACTGCTATTTTCAAAGTAATAGAGTTCTCTAAAGAATTTAGAAGAATTGTTGCTTCTCACACTGCTACTTTTAAAGATGCAGAAGCTAAAAATGTAAAAGCTCAAGCTAGAAAAGCTGAAGCAAACACAGAAAGCAAGTCTACTTTTGGAGACATCGCTGGATTGGCTGATTTGAAGAAAAAAATGGAAGGGAAATAAGCTTCCTTTTTAGATAAATTTAAAGCTGTTTTGGTTCGCCAAAACAGCTTTTTTTGTGCCATACTTTGTATATTTACCCCACCAGTATGAAGTATAAAACTAAAAATTAATTATTATGATATTAATTGCAGATGGCGGATCTACAAAGGTGGATTGGTTTGCCCTTAACATAGATAAAACGGAAAGGTTTAAAACCAGAACGGAAGGATTGAATCCAGCTATTGTAGATAAAGATATTCTTAAAGATAGAGTTTTAGATAATATAAATTTAGAGCCGGTAAGAAAAGAGGTTACAAAGGTTTTCTTTTACGGAGCAGGTTGTGGAACATCTAAAGCAATAAAAAACTTAGAAGAAGTGTTTCAAGAGATTTTTGTAAACGCAGAAATTGTTGTTGCAGAAGATATGTTGGGAGCTGTATATGCAGCATCAGAAGCAGAACCAGCTATTGTGTGTATTTTAGGAACAGGTTCTAATAGTTGTTATTTTGATGGAAAAGAAATAATGTCTTGTTCTGTGTCTTTAGGATGGGCTATTATGGATGAGGCAAGCGGTAATTACTTTGGGAAACAATTGATACGTGATTACTACTATAAAATTATGCCAGAAGAAATTAGAGAAAAATTTCAGGATAGCTTTAATTTGGAAGATGACTATATTAAAAAAGAATTGTACAAAGGAAAAACTCCAAATACATTTTTAGCAAGTCATGCTGCTTTTATGTTTGAATTTAAAGAACATGATTATATTACTGGTTTGATAGAAAAAGGAGTAGATGAATTTTTCAGATATCGTGTTTTACCTTATGGAAAAGGAAAAGAAACACCTATTTATTTTATAGGTTCTGTTGCTTTTTATTTCTCAAATATTATTGAGAAAGTAGCCAACAAGTACGATTTGACTTTTGCAGGAGCTATTCAAAGACCTATAGATAATATGATTAACTATCACAAAAAACATTTGCTATAGTTGCTCATTAAAAATTATTATGCAAAAAAGGAAGTTTGAAACATCAAACTTCCTTTTTTATTTTGGCAGAATTTATGTTTATTTTCGTCTGTATGAATTGCTGTTCTCTCTTTTACTATAAGCAACACTAGATTCGGAATTATCTTTAGTAGTGTATTCGGTTTTAGCAGACTTTTTTTGACTGCTTTTTGTAGAGTTGTATTCTTTTGTTTTCTTAGAAGTGTACTTGTTTTTTTTGTTGTATTTGTTTGCGTAATATTTGTTAGATGGATAATATTTAGGTTTGTTGTAAACAACAACACGTCTTTTTGTAACAGGTCTAGTATATGTAGTTCTATATGGTCTGTAGTTAATATTGTACCTATTAACATAGCCTACGGATCTGTTATAAGCACCATTTTGGTGGTAATAGACGGTTAAATTACCGATATTGTTTATAAATCCATATCTATTGTAATTGATGGAAACATTACCAATTCTATTAACTCTACCATAATAATCGTAAAAAATAGAAGTATTTTCTATTTGAACAATTTCTCCATTTCGATTGTGTTTGATGTATGGAGTGTAATTTTGTCCTGTATTGAAACTAACATTAATGTTTCTTGTGTTGATGTGAATATTGTTAGATTTGGGAATGATATTGAAATCAAATTGACCATCTTTAAAAACAGCGTATTCTACATTGTTTTCAACAAAAACAAAAGGTTTTTCTTCGTAGTGATTGATAGCTGCATTAGCGGAAAATTGTAGAAGAACAACAGCGGAAAATAAGAGTATTAATTTTTTCATAATCTGTGTGTTTTAATGAAACTTGGTTTCTTTATTTCAAGAAACTTAACACAGGTTAGAATCCAAAGAACGTGCCAAAATTATAATCATGTGATTTTGTGTGTTTTAAATCAAAAAAAGCTAATAGAGGTTGATCTATTAGCTTTTTTTGATTGTTTGAGTATATCTTAATGAATGTCTTCCAAAGTCTTGATGGTAGACAATCCGTTTTCTATTTTAGACAATTGTGTTTGTAAAATAGATTTGATTGAAGGTGGAATTGCGGTGTCATAAATGACGTCTTTATAATCTTCAACTGATTTTTTTTCACCTGTAATAGCTTCTTCTAACATCGCTTCGGCATCATCATTGGTAAAATAAGATTTTAAATCCATCCATGTTCTGTGAGCAGAACCTTGCATACTTCCTTCTTTGTCAAAATCTCCGTCTAGGGCTTTTATCTCATCCATTAATTCATCAGAAAATTTTTTTCTTTGTTCTGATTTTGTTTTAAAATAGGCTTTTAATCCTAAGTGACTTGTATTTTCGGCTGCTTTGGAAAATCCCTTTTCAGCATCGTGTGTTCGTACTAATAGTGTTTCTAATTTGTCAGTAATTGCTTTTTGAACTGTTTTCATGGTGTTATTTTTTAGTGTGATACTTAGATGATGTGTATCACAGAAACATCGTGTTTGTTAGTCCAAAATTAGCGATAGAATATTGTTTGTTTTTGCTCAAATGAGTTAGTTGTGTTCTCATATGAAAAAAATAAAAGGCTTAAAAAAATAATTTAAGCCTTGGTTATCTGTTGGTTGTCTATTTTTATAGTGCTTCTAAAATTCTTTCTAATGCCATCCCTCTAGAGCCTTTAATTAATAAGGTTGTGTTCTTAAAATCAAAATAAAAGTTATTCTTTAAATCGTTAAAAGTTTTGTAAAAATGTGCACCTTTTCTTTGATGTTTGTAAAAATGTTCGCCTACAAATACGTTTGTTTCAAAATTGTTAGCCAATGTATGATTGATTAAATTTTCATGTTCTTGAGAGCTTGTTGTTCCAAGTTCAAACATATCACCTAGAATGACAGCTTTTTTAGAAACATTGAGAGCTGTTAAATTTTCCAAAGCTGCATTCATGCTGGTAGGATTGGCATTGTAAGCATCTAAAATAATTTGAATTGTATTTTTTTTAATAATTTGAGAACGATTGTTTTCGGGAATGTAACCTTCAATTGCTTTTTTAATGTTGTCGTTGGAAATGTTAAAGTGAGTTCCAATTGCAATGGCAGCAATAATATTGTTGTAATTGTATTTCCCAATCAAATTGCTCTGAATAATTTGATTGTTATGAGCCAATTGAACATAAGGAGTCAGTTCTAACAAAGGTGTCTCGTGTGGATTGAAATAAATACAATCACACAATTCAGCTTGCTCAACTTGTTTTTTCTCTTCTTGATTTACAAATGCAGTTCCTTCTGCATTGGCTATATAATCATACATTTCAGATTTCCCTTGAATAATTCCTTCTTCAGATCCAAAACCTTCTAAGTGTGCTTTTCCGAAATTGGTGATGTAACCAAAATTTGGAGCAGCAATAAAACATAAAAATTGAATTTCTTTTAAATGATTGGCACCCATTTCTACAATTCCAATCTCAGTCTCAGCGGTCATGCTTAAAATTGTAAGAGGAACACCAATATGATTGTTCAAGTTTCCTACAGTTGCCACTACGTTGTGTTGAGTTGCTAAAACCTCTCTAATCAATTCTTTGGTGGTGGTTTTTCCGTTGCTACCCGTTAAAGCAATGATGGGAATACCCAAATGTTCTCTATGAAAATGAGCCAATTGCTGTAGTTTTTCTAGAACATTGTTCACTAAAATAGTTCTTTCATCTATATAGAAATCCTTTTCATCAATAACAACGTAAGAAGCTCCTTTTTCCAATGCTTGTTGTGCAAAAGTATTTCCATTAAATTTTTCTCCTTTTAGAGCAAAAAACATGGAATTGGGAGTGATTTTTCTAGTATCAGTGGTAAAGTTTTGCTTTTGTAATAAAAACAATTCGTGTAATTCTTGAATTTTCATGTCCAACTATAATAGGGTTGTCATTAAAGAGGTGATATATACGCCAGCAGTTTCTGTTCTAAGTCTATTTTGACCCAACGTAACGGGAATGTAATTTTGCTGTATTGCAAGATCAATTTCATTGGGAGTAAAATCTCCTTCAGGACCTACAAGTATCAAAAGATCATTGCTAGGTTTTGCTATTTTTTGTAAATATTTTTTATTGTCCTCGTCTTCGCAATGTGCAATAAATTTTTGTGAAGCTGTTTGTTGCTTTAGAAAAGTATCAAACAAAACAGGTTCGTTTAAAATAGGGAGATGCAACTGAAGTGATTGTTTTATTGCAGATTGAATGATTTTTTTCATTCGATCTATTTTTATTATTTTTCGTTCAGAGTTTTTGCAAATAATAGGAGTAATTTCATCAATTCCTATTTCTACAGCTTTTTCTAAAAACCACTCGTATCGATCATTTAATTTGGTGGGAGCAATGGCAATATGTAAATGATACGGCCTGTTTTTAGGATGCTGTGTTACGTTATCTACAACAACGATGCATCTTTTTTCATTGGCTAAATTGATAGAAGTAGTGTAAAAATTACCTTTTCCATCAGTTATATAAACAAAATCTCCTTCTTTTTTTCGGAGTACTTTTATCAAATGTCTACTTTCATCTTTGTCAAAAACAAACGATGTGTCTGTAGGTTGTATGTGTTCGCTAATCGATAAAATCATATTTCTTCTGGATGTTTAGTAATCAGAAATTACATCCTCAATTTCTTCTTCGGGGTCTTCTTTTTTTTCTTTTTTCTTAAAGAATCTACTAAAGAAACCTTTTTTCTCTGCTTTAATATCTTCCTCAGAATCTTCTTCTTTAGATTTCTTTTTCCTTTTTTTCTTCTTTTTAGGTTTCAAATCTTTTTTCTTGCTTTTGAATTTACTGAAAAATCGAGTAAAGAAATTGTCTTTTTTTGGTTCTTCTTCTATAGTTCCCATTTCTAATTCTTGTTCAAGAAGTTCTTGGTCTATATTTGCTTCATCCTCCCAATATTCATCTTCAAGTAATTTGCTTTTTTTGTAAACCCATTTGTCTTCGTGTTTGTCTATTCGGTACGAAGCATTGATCCCAAATTCTAATCCAGAAACATCATTACCAAAAGAAGCGTCTAAATAGGCGGAAACTGAAAGATTTTTTTGGATTAAATAAGGAGTACCGATCCCTAAATTTAGATAAGAATACAGATCGTTGTTGTGATATCCTAATTGCACAAAAGGGTTGAATCTATCAAACATTAAGTACGCACTAGATATTGTATAAATAAATTCAGGCAAATCACCACCAAAATAATTGTAATCAAATTGATTGTTGATTCGTAATTTTCTGCTAATATTGTTTTGAGTAATCAGGCTAAAAGAAAAAGATCCAGCACCACCATTTACAAAATTACTACTTGTAAGCGGGGTATTTAAATGTACGGCTAAGGCTATGCTAGGTATCAGTCCGTTGTATTTAAACCCATATCTTCTGTTCCAACTTTTTTTAAGTTCAGTACTTTCTTTGTTGGTATGTTGATAAATAAGATATTTAAGCCCGATAGCTAAATTTTCTGCTCCAGTAATAGAAGGTAAGTTTTCTGTAGAAAAACTTTGGTGTGTGTAAAGTACATCAAAAGAGGCTTCTAGTCTTTCAGTAGCAAACCCATAACGAACGTTTAGTAAATTGCTGATGGCTGTGGACTTTATGCTTGGGTTTTTAAAAGACTTAACAAAAGAAGTGTTTTCAAACTGAAGTACATCTGTACCAAGAGCATAAGGTGTTTCTGTATGACCAGGCCTATTTGAATTTATAATGCTCGTGTATTGTGCATAATTTGTGGTTGTAAAAAACAAATAACAAAAGATGCTTAAAAGTATTCGGTTCATAATAGCTAGAAAATATATAAGTGTAAATATAATATTTTATACTGTGAGAGGTTGGTTCGTTTTCAAATTATTATTTTTGGGGAACTAAAAATTTAAGAATGCAAGAAGCGAGTGTTATGGGACTGATTAGAACTATCTTAATTATTATGGCAATATATTACGTTGCTAAGTTTTTCATGAAGTATATTGCTCCTGTTTTGTTAGTGAAATATGTGGAAAAAAAAACGGGACAACAGCAAACTAAAAAAGAAACTGTTACAAAAGAAGGCACCACAACAATTGATAAAAAACCACAACAAAATAGTACAGTAAGTGATAATGTTGGGGAGTATGTAGATTATGAAGAAGTAGATTAATTTTCTAAAAAATAAAAGTTGAAAAAATCAATAAATGTAAAACAAGTAGCAGTTTATTTAGGAGTGCTTGCTGCTTTTTGTATCGTAGCACTTTTTTATTTCAAACCTGTCTTAAAAGGATATAAAATTTTTCAGAGTGATATTGCTCAGTTTAGAGGAATGTCTAAAGAATTGAATGATTACAGAACAGAAAATGGTAAAGAAGCTTATTGGACGGATGCTGCCTTTGGAGGAATGCCTTCGTATCAATTAAGTACGTATTATCCCAATGATTATATCAAAACGGTAGACAGTATTATTCGCTTTTTACCAAGACCTGCAGATTATCTGTTTTTATATTTTGTTGGTTTCTTTGTTCTGCTAACAGTTTTAAAGTTTGATTGGAAGCTAGCTTTGATTGGTTCTTTGGCGTTTGGTTTTTCTACCTATTTTATCATTATTTTAGGGGTTGGACACAATGCAAAAGCACATGCTATTGGTTACATTCCTTTGGTTTTGTCTGGAGTTTTGTTGTTGTTCCAAAATAAATACGTTTTGGGGTTTGTTTTAACAGCATTGGCTACAGGTTTAGAAGTACACACAAGTCATCCACAAATGACGTATTATATGTTGTTCATGTTTTTGTTTGTGGGCGGATTTTATGTGTTAGAACATTATCAAAACAAAACAATCAAAGAAGTCATCAAGCCAATTTCTTTTGTTATTGTAGCTATGGTTGTTGGGTTGTTAATGAATGCCCAAAGCTTGTTAGCTACCAAAGAATACGCATCTAACAGTACGCGTAGTAAAAGTGAATTGACAATTACTCCTGATCAAAAAAGCAGAGAAGAAACAACGGGTTTGTCTAAGGATTACATTACAGAATATAGTTACGGAAAATTAGAGCTACTAAATTTAATGGTGCCTGGTTTTGTTGGAGGTGCCAACAATGAAAACCTCGGTATAGAATCTCATACATATCAATTTTTAGCTCCTAAAATAGGAGTGAAACAAGCAGCTAAGTTTTCAGAAAATGCTCCAACTTATTGGGGAGAACAGCCTATTGTAGCAGCACCTGCATATATTGGAGCGGTATTTGTTTTTCTGTTTTTTGTAGGTTGTTTTTTAGTGAAAGGATGGATTAAAAAAGGATTGATTGCAGCGGTTGTTTTTTCTTTGTTGATGAGTTTGGGTAAAAATTTAAGTTTTTTAACCGATTTTTTTATTGATTTTGTACCGATGTACAACAAGTTTAGAGCAGTTACGTCTATTCAGATTATAGCAGAAATATGCATTCCTTTGTTAGGAATGTTGGCTTTAAAAGAATTGTTGGCTGATGAGGTTTCTAAAACAGAAAAATTTAAAGCATTAAAACTTGGATCACTAATTACAGGTGGTTTGTTGTTGCTTTTTGTCTTTTTGGGAGGAATGTTTTATTCTTTTGAAGGAGTAAATGATGTGTATTGGAATTCTCAAATTGCAGGTTTTTCTGGAGCACTGCAAGCGGATAGAAAAGCAATGTTATATGGAGATGGTGTACGTTCTTTGTTTTTGATTTTGATTGTAATTGGAGCTTTGTGGTTGACATTAAAAACAAAGTTTAAGAAAGAATATACACTTGTTGTTTTAGGATTGGTACTGCTTTTTGATACCATGAGTGTAGCAAAAAGATATGTAAACGATGCTGATTTTTTACCATCGAACAAAGTAGAAAAGCCTTTTCAGAAATCTGCTATAGACAAACAGATTTTACAAGATACAGGGCATTATAGAGTGGTGAATTTTTCTGGTAATTTTATGAATGATGGGGCAACATCCTATTTTCACAAATCTATTGGAGGGTATCATGCAGCTAAGTTGAGAAGATATCAAGAATTGGTGGATTTTCAGATTTCAAAGAACAATATTGAGGTGTTGAATATGTTAAATACCAAATATTTTATAGTTCCTACAGAAGATAGTAAGCAAGTGCAAAGAAATCCTGGAGCAAATGGAAATGCTTGGTTTGTAAACAATACCATTAATGTAAATAATGCCGATGAAGAAATTTTAGCTTTATCAAATTTCAATTCTAAAACGGATGTGGTTGTAAATACCAGCGAATTTAACGTAGCTCCAATCGAAAAAGATCCTACAGCAGAGATTCAATTACAATCTTATGAACCTAATGATTTGGTTTATACATACAAATCGGAAAAGCCTCAGGTAGCGGTGTTTTCGGAAATTTATTACCAGCCAGGATGGAATGCATATATAGATGGTGTTTTGAAACCTCATTTTAGAGCCAATTATGTTTTAAGAGCAATGAATGTTCCTGAAGGAGCACATACTGTTGAGTTTAAATTTGAACCTAAAGTAATTCAACAAGGGGCAAGTATTAGTTTGATAGGGTATATTTTGTTAATTGTAATTTCTGCAATTTTAGCATTTCTATATCGAAAAAAGAAGTAATCGGATGCGTATAGGAATGATTTTGGATAAAAATTTTCCACCAGATCCAAGGGTAGAAAATGAAGCTGTGTCTTTGGTGAATTCAGGGCACGACGTTTTTTTATTTTGTTTGAAATACGATGAAAAAGAGAGTGATTTTGAAGTGATCAATGGAATTCAGGTTAGTAGATTTACGTCCAATTTATTAGAATATAAGTTGTCTGCTTTGGCCTATACGGTTCCTTTTTACACAAACAGAATGGCTAAAAAAATTGAACTATTTGTAAAGCAACAGAATGTTGAGATACTTCACATTCATGACATTAGAATTGCAGATGCCGTTTTTAAAGCCAACAAAAAAATAGGATTGAAAACGGTTTTAGATCTTCATGACAACATGCCAGAAGTGATGAAGTTTTATCCTCATTTACAGAAGTTTCCGGGTAAATACATCATATCACCTACAAAATGGAAAAAAAAGGAAGAGGAGTTTATAGCAAAAGCTACTAAAATTATCACCGTTTCTCCAGAGTTTGTTTCGGAAGTTGTGCAAAGAACTAAAATATCAAATGATAAAATAGTTTTGGTTCCTAATACCATCCGTAAATCTTTTTACCAAGATGCAGTTATGGATACAGAGATCTTAAAAAGATACAAAGATAGTTTTGTGATTTTGTACTTGGGAGATACGCATTTAAGGAGAGGTTTGCAAACAGCGATAAGTGCAATTAAAATTATTGCTGATAAAATTGAGAATGTAAAATTGGTGATTGTTGGAACCAACACAACAGATATTGTTTTAAAAAAACAAGTTCAAGATTTGGGAGTAGAAGATCTAGTTGATTTTGAAGGTTGGCAAAATGTAGCGTTGTTTCCGTCTTATATAAAAGCCAGTAGCGTGTGTATATCACCATTACACAGAAGCATGCAGCACGATGTTGCGTATGCCAATAAAATTTTTCAATACATGAGTTTTTCCAAGCCACTTTTGGTAAGCAATGCTACGGCTCAAAAAACATTGGTAAACAGGGTAGGAGCAGGATTGGTTCACAAAGATAGAGATGTAGATGATTTTGTAGAAAAGACTTTAGAATTGTACAAGAATGAAGCTTTGAGAACTAAAATGGGGCAAAAAGGAAAAGCGTTTATCGATAATGAATTCAACTGGGATCAAGCCTGTAAAGGGTTGATTGATTTGTATAATACCATTTAAAAATGAAGGTTTTAATCATCACTTATTATTGGCCGCCTGCGGGAGGTTCTGGTGTGCAACGTTGGTTGAAATTTGTAAAATACTTACAAGATTTTGACATTACCCCAGTGATTTATACCGTTGACAATCCAGATTATCCTATATTGGATGAGACTTTGTGTGATGATATTCCTGCAAATATAGAAGTTATCAAACAACCCATTTGGGAACCTTATCAATTAGCTTCCATATTTTCGAGAAAGAAAAAAATAAAGACAAGCGCAGGTTTTTTAAGTCCCCAAAAGAGTAGATTGACAAAAATTGCTACCTACATTCGAGCAAATTATTTTATTCCAGATGCTCGTGTATTTTGGATAAAACCTTCTATTTCTTTTTTAGAAAATTATTTATCTACGCATAAAATAGATGCCATTATTTCTACAGGACCTCCGCATACTACACACTGTATTGCTTTGGGGTTAAAGAAAAAAACAAATATCCGGTGGATTGCTGATTTTAGAGATCCTTGGACAGAAATAGATTATTTTCATCAATTGCCTTTGACCAAAAAATCAATTCAAAAACATCACAAGTTAGAACAAGAAGTTTTGAAAAATGCAGATGAGGTATTGGTGGTTGGAAATGAAATGAAAAAATCTTACGATGTGTTTTCAAATCATGTACACGTTATTACCAATGGTTTTGATGGGGAGTTGAGCAATGAAAAAAAACTAGACAAAGAGTTTACATTGACACATATAGGAATGCTAAATGCGGACAGAAATCCTATAGTTTTATGGCAAGCATTGAGTGAACTGAAAGAGAGTGTAAACTGCAAAATACAGTTGATAGGAAAAGTAGCACAAGAAGTAAAGCAAAGCATTGAGGATTATCAATTGACAGATTCAATTACGTTTATTGATTATTTACCCCATGATGAGGTAAGAAAGTATCAACAAAAATCACAAGTATTACTGCTGGCTGTAAACAATGTACCAAGTGCGAAAGGTATTATTACAGGAAAAATATTTGAATATTTACAAGCACAAAGACCTGTTATTGCCATTGCTCCAAAAGATGGAGATTTAGCGAGTATTTTAGAGAATGCAAATGCAGGTTTTGTGGTAGATTTTAAAGAGGTGAACAACTTAAAAGAAATACTTGTAGATTTACACCATCAATACACTTTGGGAAATTTACAAATAGCTTCTACAGGAGTAGAAAAATACCATCGCAAAGCATTGACAGAACAATTGGCAAACATCATTCAGCAATAAATTGAAAAAAATAGTCACCATATTAGGAGCACGACCACAGTTTGTAAAAGCTGCTGTGTTGAGTAGAGTAATTTCGGAGTTTGATACGATCGAAGAAGTTATTGTGCATACAGGTCAGCATTACGATAACAACATGAGCACGGTCTTTTTTGAAGAGATGAAAATTCCCGTTCCTAAGTACAATTTAAACATTAATGGGTTGAATCATGGAGCGATGACTGGTCAGATGTTGATTAAAATAGAGGACGTTTTAATGTTTGAAAAACCAGATGCTGTTGTGGTTTATGGAGACACCAATTCAACATTGGCAGGAGCTTTGGCAGCTCAGAAATTAGGAATTAAAGTTGTGCATGTAGAAGCAGGATTGCGCTCGTACAACATGAGTATGCCAGAAGAAGTAAATAGAATTTTGACAGATAGAATTTCCAGTTTACTATTATGTCCAACGGAAACGGCAATGCATAATTTGACGAAAGAAGGGTTTGACGATTTAGATATCAAAGTGGTGAAATCTGGAGATATTATGAAAGATGCTGTAGAGTTTTACGGAGATCTGTCTAAAGAGAAAGCTACTGTGTTGGAAAAACACAATTTAGAACCGAATGAATTTGTGTTGGCAACCATTCATAGACAGGAAAATACTGACGACCTTAAAGCGTTGAAAGGAATTTTTGAAGGATTGACTGCTATTCATCAAAACAAACAAGTAGTGATGCCTTTGCATCCACGAACCAAAGCAGTTTTAGAAAAGAATAAGTTAGAATATCCGATTACTTTTATAGATCCTGTTGGGTATTTTGACATGTTGTCTTTGTTGAAAAACTGCTTGATTGTAGTTACAGATAGTGGTGGTTTGCAAAAAGAAGCTTTTTTTAACAAAAAGGCCTGTATGATAGCTAGAGAAGAAACGGAATGGGTGGAATTGGTAAATCATGGTTTTGCTGTATTAGTAGGGAGTGAAAGCATAAAAATGAAGGAAGCATACAAGCAACTTTTAGACACACAACATGATTTTTCTGTTTCTTTATACGGTAAAAATGTTGGTTTAGAAATATACAAACAACTAGTGCAATTGCTGTCTTAATGGGAATCGTTTTAAAAGAATCGTATCAAAATACAGTAACCTTAATGTTGGCAATTTCAATAGGAGCTGTCAACACGTTGTTTTTATATGTCTATTATTTAGATACTAGTTATTACGGATTGCTTTCTTTTTTATTGTCAACATCTCTTATTTTAAAACCGTTTATTTCTTTGGGAGTAAACTACAGCATTGTCAAGTTTTTTTCAGGTTATACAGACAAAGTTGAGAAAGATAAATTTCTGAGTACAGTTCTTTGGTTGCCGCTTTTGATCATTGTTCCGTTAGGGATTGTTGCGGCTTTTTTTTATCAGCAGTGGTCAGATTATTTGTCTGAGAAAAATCCAATGGTGAAAAATTACAGTTATCTTATTTTTTGGGTAGCTATCGCCATAACTTATTTTGATATTTTTTACGCTTGGGCACGTGTTCATTTTAAATCTGTTTTAGGAAATGTGTTGAAAGAATTATTTGTTAGAGTGATTACAACATTGTTGTTAGTTCTTGTTTCTTTTGATGTAATTACGGAACATCAATTTGTGCTTTTTGTGGCAGCATCTTACGGTTTTCAAATGTTGGTGATGTTGTTTTTTGCTTTTCACTTGTATCGACCTAAATTTGTTTTTGAAATTCCATCCAATTTTAAAGATATTTTTCAATACAGTATTTACATTATTTTAGCAGGTTCCGCAGCTAGTATTTTGTTAGATATTGATAAGTTTATGATTCCTCAAAAAGAAGCTATAGAGCAAGTTGCTTTTTATGCCGTTGCGGTATATATAGGAACTATTATTGAAATTCCGGGTAGGGCCATGAGTCAAATTGTACAACCTTTAACTGCTAAGGCATTGAATGAAAACAATACGGATGGGGTCTTGAGCTTGTATCAAAAAAGCTCTATCAATTTATTAATAGCGTCTGGGTTGATTTTTATTTTGGTCATTTCTAACATAGACTCGTTATATGCACTGTTGCCAGAAAAGTACACTGGAGGTTTTTGGGTGGTGTTGATGATTGCTTGTGCCAAATTGTATCACATGTTTTTGGGAAACAATGGATCTATTATTTCCAATTCAAAGTACTATAAAATATTATTACCTTATGGAGTGGCTATGGCATTGATGGTGGTGTTTTTAAATTTTTGGTTGATTGGACTTTTTGGAATCAATGGAGCTGCGTTGTCTACATTAATTGTGGTGTTTGTATTCAATTCGGTTAAATTAATTTATGTCAAAAGAAAATTTAAGATCCAACCTACCACGACTAAAACATGGTTAACACTTTTGGCAATTTTGTGTTTTACTTTAGGAGGCTATTTTTTAAATTTTCCTTTCCATCCTGTTTTTAATATAATGTTAGAATCTCTTTTGTTATCAGTAGTTTACATTTTTGTGGTACTCCAATTTCAGTTTTCAGGAGATATTAGCTTACTTTGTACTCAAAGCTTGTCTAAACTTAAGAAATAGCTTTTTTTTAGGTTTATCCTTTTTGATAAATGGTTTGTAATGACTATATTTGCACCCGATTTAAAATTTAATTAAAAACAATCATTATGAATCATTACGAAACTGTTTTCATTTTGAATCCCGTTTTATCTGATACTCAGGTAAAGGAAACAGTACAAAAGTTCGAGGACTATTTGGTTTCTAAAGGTGCCGAAATGTTGCATAAGGAAGATTGGGGGCTAAAAAAATTAGCTTACACAATCCAAAAGAAAAAAAGTGGATTTTATCACTTGTTTGAGTTCAAAGCTCCAGGTGAAGTAGTAGCTCCATTTGAATTAGAGTTTAGACGTGACGATAGCGTTATGCGTTATTTAACTGTAAAGTTAGATAAGCACGCTGCTGCATGGGCTGATAAAAGAAAGTCTAACTTAAAATCTGCGAAGTAATTATGGCAACTATTGATCAACAAGCAAAAGGTGGTGCTAAAGGAGATGTAAGATACTTAACTCCCTTAGACATCGAAACTAAGAAAGAAGCTAAATACTGTAGATTTAAGAAAAAAGGAATCAAATACATCGATTTTAAAGATGCTGATTTCTTAATGTACTTGGTAAACGAACAAGGTAAAATTTTACCAAGACGTTTGACAGGAACTTCTTTAAAATATCAACGTAAAGTGGCTCAAGCAATTAAAAGATCGCGTCACTTGGCATTAATGCCATATGTTGGAGATTTATTAAAATAAATAAGTAGACTATCATGCAAGTAATATTAAAACAAGACGTTGAGAACCTAGGGTTTGCAGACGATATAGTAGAGGTTAAAAATGGTTACGGACGTAACTTTTTGATTCCTACAGGAAAAGCTGTTTTAGCAACAGAGTCTGCTAAAAAAGTATTAGCTGAAACGTTAAAACAACGTGCATACAAAGAAGCTAAATTGGTAGAAGAGGCTAATGTAACTGCTGAAGCTATCAAAGAATTAGAAATTAAATTGACTTCTAAAGTAGGTCAAGGAACTAAATTATTTGGTTCTATTTCTAATATTGATATAGCTGAATCTTTAGCAAAAGCTGGACATTCTATTGAAAGAAAATTCATCAAAATTGCTGGAGGATCTATCAAACGTACAGGTAAATATACTGCATCTGTTCGTTTACACAGAACAGTTACAGCTGATTTAGAATTTGAAATTGTTGGTGAGTAATTTTCACTGCAATTAAAATATATAAGGCTCACTAGAAATAGTGAGCTTTTTTATGTCCAATTATTATCTGGTGAAAATGAAGAAAAACATTGGACATCAAACTTTTGTTCTATAGGAAAAACAGACAATCCAAACTGATTGAATACAGCTACATCGGCTGCATCTCTACCATATCCTAAAGCTACATATCCACAAGGTGAATTGATTTGTGTGGCATCAAAAGTATACCATCTATTTCCTACATAGGCTTCAAACCAAGCATGCATATCCATAGGCTGAAGTTGGTGTAGATAGCCTACAACAATTCGGGCTGGAATGCTCAAACTTCTGCAAAGAGCAATTCCCAAATGAGCCAAATCTTTACAAACTCCAAACTGACGATTGTTTACTTGTATGGCAGACAAAGGTTCGTTATTGCTACCTGGTATGTATTGAATATTGTTGCGTAACCATTCTGTAATTGCATGTACCTGATCGTAACCAGCAAGATCATCATCTGTGATAGAACAAGCCATTTCGTTAAAAAAATCAGATTCACAATACCTACTAGGCAATAAGTAGCAAAGTACAGATTCTGGTAAGTTTTGAATTTCAACAAATGGAGCACCAAAAGCTTGATCGGTAACGTCAGACGTAATTACATCTGCAGAAGTAGTAATAGAAAATATGCCAGGTTTGGCAATCAATCGTTGGCATAAATTTCCGTAATGATCTGTAAATTCAAAAACAGGAGTACTAGGAGTGATTTTATACTCGTCTTTTTCTACCCATTGTTGTCCCCCGCTTCTTGGTCTTAACATTAGGATAAATGGAGTGGGAACAGCAATTTCAAAACTTAAATAACAGCTAATACGTAAATGCATCTATTTCAACTTTAGAGTAAAACCATATTAAATACAGCTTGTTTTGTTGTATCTAATATCGTCTATTTAAGAAGATTAACAGATAGTTTTTAATAATAATATGCATGACTATTAGAATAAAACACATATCCCAAAAAATGATTGTTTTCACAAATGAAAAAAGAATTAAGAAAGTTTTTATTGTCAATTGTGAAATTTAGGAGAAAAGAAAGCGTGAAAAACACATCATCTCTCATTGGATATGATTGGCTTCGTTCATATTTTCTTATTTTTGCACTCTGATTATAGAATAAATAAAAACGAAAAGGAAGCATTAGGTATAAGATATGAAATACATCCAATTGACTAAAGAACAGTTAGAAGAATTGCATGAGGAATTTGCTACATTTTTAGCAAGTCAGCAAATAGATGCAAAGGAGTGGGCGGTTATAAAGGCAGAGAAACCAGAAGTAGCAGATGAAGAAATTAATATTTTTAGCGATTTGGTTTGGGAAGATGTGTTGACCAAGGCAACATATGTAGAACACTTTTCTAAGCAAAGTATCAATTTGTTTTTTTGTACAGAAGGAGTGATTCAGAGAATTATGATAAAAACCAATGACGAGGTTATAGATTTGTCATCTCAAGAAGGAATTCAAGAATTGCTAAATCAACCTAAAAATGAAAAGTTTGAGTTTTTTAAAGGAGCAAAAAAATACAATAAAGAGCGAAATCTAGAAATTTTTGATTTGATATTGAAAGGAGCAAGTATTAGCAAAGAGGGAGTGTTGTATCAGAATTTTGAAAAATTTGTAAACTAATCCTATGATAGATAAAGCATTGGTTTCTTATTTAGAAGAATTTGTTACAGACGAACGAAAGGCATTGTTCAAAAAAGTGATAGAGAACAGAACAAGGCATTTTGCTGTTGTGTTAGAGGATTTGTACCAAAAACACAATTGGAGTGCCGTAGTGCGTAGTTGTGACGTTTTTGGAGTGCAAGATATTTATACCATAGAAAACAAATACAGTGCATATATTTCTAACGGAGTAGGAAAAGGAGCTCAGAAATGGGTGGATTTTTATCGTTTTAAAACAAGAGAAAATAATACGCAAGAATGCGTGGACGAATTGAAAGCAAAAGGATATCAAATTATAGTAACCACACCGCACGAAGAATCCTCTTTTGTCTCGGATTTTGACATTACTAAAAAGTCAGCTTTTGTTTTTGGAGTTGAGGGTAGGGGAGCTTCTGATTTGATTATGGATCAGGCAGATGGCTACTTAAAAATTCCGATGGTTGGGTTTACAGAGAGTCTTAATGTTTCTGTAGCTGCTGCTATTACGTTACAAAACACAACCGATAGATTAAGACAGTCTAACTTGGATTGGAAATTTACCGAACAAGAAAAGGAAGAATTGTATTTTAGTTGGTTAGAAAAATCTATCGGTTCTGTAAAACAGATAAAGGAAAGATATTATGAAAATATTAAAAAGTAGGGTAGGGTTTTTTAACAAGTAATGGTTATATATGTATAAACTCATAATACAATATAGATCTATGAATTATTTTACAAATTTATTAAGACTAGGTTTTCTTGTTTTTGTTGTTTCGTGTAGCGGTGATGATTCTATGACAACAACAGAAGATACAGATACAACAGATATTACAGATGAAACTATAGTTACAGGAACTCTTCATGCTGCTTTTGAAGATTTTTCTTCGGATATAGAAATTGTTCTTTTGGATGACGATACCGTTTCTATTGAAACAGATGGATTGCCAAATCATACATCTCCTTACTGGTCACCAACCAGTGATTTGTATACTGCAGCAACCGTAGCTAGAGTGGCACACATGTCACCAGGATATATTGATGATTTTGAGGGAACTTTTGCGTTACAGGTTTCCACAAATCCACAAAAGGCAAGTCGGACTACAGCTACAAGCTTAGGGGCTATTGGAATTGCAGTTAGTGGAGCGGTAATTTACAATCAGAATGAAGCTGGAAATATTCAAATTACAGAGAATGTAGCTTCAGGATTGGATTATAATGGAGCTCATACAGGACCAAGTAGCTATCATTATCATTTTGAACCAACAGCTTTTACAGATAACGATTCCAATTTAGTAGGTGTAATTGCCGATGGATTTTTCTTGTACGGAAGAAAATGTTATTCCACAGGAGGCTATCCTACAGATTTAGATAGTTCTAACGGACACACTTCTGTAACTCAGTACAATGATGATGCAGAGTACCATTACCACATTGGAAATACTACTATTTACAATGAATATTATGTAAACTTTACGGGAGATTACCAAGGGACACCTTATAGAATTTCAGGTAGAAATTAAATGAGAGAAAAGTTCTTAACATATAATGAGTAAGAAATGAAAATCTATTTTAGCACTTTAATATTGTTGTTGTCACTTGTTGTCGCATGTAAGAAAAATATAGAGAAAGAAGAAAGTCCTGTGGTACAAGTAGTTTTTGATGAGTTAGAAAAAAATCTAGCAAATGGTTTTATGCTTTATCAAGGAGTTTTGTTTACTGGGGTTGCCAAAGAATACATGAAAGATGGGAAAACATTAAAATACTTAGTCACGTATTCAGAAGGGTTGAAAAATGGTATTTCAAAACGATGGTATGACAATGGAAATAAAAATTATGAAACTCAATATGTCAACGGCAGAAAACAAGGGTTGACTAAAATTTGGTTCCGAAGTGGACAATTGCAAAGTGAAGCTACCTATTTTAAGGGTGTTGTACATGGAACAGAGATTATTTGGTATTCTACAGGAGAAAAACAAAAAGAAAGAATACTCCATTATGGTCAAGAAAAAGGAATGCAGAAAGCTTGGAGGAAAAACGGAAAGTTGTATGCTAATTATGAAGCTGTAAATGGACGAATTTTTGGTCTTTTGGGATCAAATATGTGTTATGAAGTAGAAAATGAAATCGTCAAAAAATAATTCACCTACTATAGAAAATTTGTAATAGTATGAATAAAAATAATCAACAGTTGGTTGATAAATAACAACATAAAAAAAGAGGCTAAATTAGCCTCTTTTTTTATGTTGTCTAGTTGTTAATTGTTACAAGATATGCACAGGTAAAAACCTGTTTAGGTCCTAAAGAAATAATTCCTTCTTTATCTTTTAATTGCTGATTGTGGTCTGCGTGATCTGTAATTCCGTGCCATGGCTCAATACAAACAAACGGGGCTTCTTGGTTTGCGGACCAAATTCCTAAATAAGGAAAGTTTTCAAATTTTACACTCATATATGTTTTTCCTGTAGGTTCATGAATAAAAGAAACTTCAGAAAAAGGATTAGGATTAAAGATAAGCGCATCTTTGTCAAACACATTTTTTGGCAAATCTAAAACACCACCTTGATTAAAGACTTTTGAAGTTTCTTTGTTTCTACATCCGTTGATTAGGTGTGTTGATAGAGGTGCTGCATCGTTGTCAAAAACCAAAATATATTCTTCTCTTGTCTGATTTTTTTCAAAAGGACAAGCGTATGCAGGGTGTGCACCTATAGAAAATAATAAGTTTTTGTCTGATGGATTTTTAACTAAGTATTTTGTATTAATGGTTTTATTGGTTAATGTATAGGTTATTTGCAATACAAATTCAAACGGATACCATTCTAAAGTTTCTTTAGAAGAAGCAAGTTCAAAAGTAATAGAGTCATTAGATTGTTCTACTATGTTGAATTCACTATTTCTAGCAAAGCCATGTTGTTTCATTTCAAATTTCTGATCCTCTACATAAAAAGTATTGTCTTTTAGACCTCCAACAATAGGAAATAAAACAGGAGCGTGTCTACCCCAGAATTCAGGATTTCCATTCCAAATGTATTCAATTTCGTTTTTGTTAGTAAGGCTAATCAATTCTGCTCCTTTAGAAGTAAAGTTAGCTTTTAGGTACTCATTTTCTAGGCAATAGGTAGAACTCATGATGTTTATGGTAATGGTTTTATTTCTTTAATAGTAGCTACATACTCACACCTTTCAATGATGAAAGCAAACTTTTGAGACAATACTTGGTCGTTTGTTTTTTTACCAATAGTGATATCAATCCAATAATCAGGACACGGAGTAACTCTTGGGTGGCTTTTGGAAAAATCAACGTTTCCTTTGTGTAAAACGTATTGAATGTCTAGAGAGTCTAGATGAAATTGATCCATTGTTTTTTGAGCCAACGCATCAATTTTAAGCGTGTCTTTTAGTTGAATTTGTTTTAAAGTACGAGCATTGGGAAAGTATGCAAAAGTAGTTCCTTTTTGTTTGTTAATGTAGCTTAATGCTACGACTCCAAGTGCCAATCCTCCAAAATAATAACCAAATCTTCGTAATAATTTAGCGTCTATTTGTTTCAATAATTCTTTGATCATTATTATTCATTTTCTATCATCAAAAGTAAAGAAGAATAAAAGAATTTAAGAGTTATTTAAAATTAAATTATATTTAATTAAGTGCTTAAAAATAGACAAGTCTAGTTTTATAGATCGTATGTTTTAGTGTATAAACTATTTGTTATACTAGTTTGTTAAGTAAATAATTAAGTTTGTTTGATAATTATTTTTAATCAATATGAAACAGATATATAAAATATTTAAAGGAGTATTTACCGTTATTTTACTTGTAAGTACTAGTGCAAATTCTCAAAACAAGTTTTTTAAAAAATTAGAGAATGAAAAAGTAGCTTCTACTAACGGAGTAGTTTGGAAACAGGTTGCTCCGGGAAATGCAGGTTTTGCTAATTTAATGCGTTACCATCCAACCATTCCAGAACTTATTACTCAATGTCCAGATATGTGGAATGCTTATCAATCTGAAAATAACGGAAAAAGTTGGTACGGAATTACAGATTATGATGGAGATGCTTCGTTTTACCATTTAAGAGATTTGGAGTATTCTGTTACCGATGCAAAATTTGGTTTAGCATTAACATCATCGCAACTATGGAAAACAAAAGATTTAGGAAAGAATTGGGAAATTGTAAAATATTGTCCTTGGTATAAAGTAGATAATGATGGAACTGATAAAGAGAGTTGGAGAAGAAAAGTAGCGGCAGTTACCATTGATCCAACAAATGAAAAAGTTTGGTATGTAGCAGGAGGAGGGAATGTCCGTCAACAAGATTGGATGTCTTCTTTAAAAGATATAAATGCAAAAAATCCTAGAGGTGATGAAAGTAAAAAGTTCATGCATATTGGAAAATTGTGGAAAACTAGCAATGGAGGAAAAAGCTGGAAACTGATTAATAATGGTTTGCCAGAACAAATTCAAGTTTGTAGAATTATTGTAAATCCTAGGAAACCAAAGCAAATTTTTGCAGCTTCTAATTACGGTTTGTTTCAATCAGAAAATGGAGGGAAAAAATGGAAAAAAGTTTCTGGGCAGTTTGATAATGATATTATCATGGATATGGATTTTTATTACAATGCTAAGACTAAATCATTTCAGTTATTTGTTATAGATCAAACGCAATACGTTGCTAATGGAAAAACAACCCAATGTACAGGAGGAGTTTTTTATTCTAATGATGAAGGAAAGTCATGGAAAAATATAACTGGAGAATTGTATTTAGATATCAATCAACTATCTGGAGGAGTGCCGGCTAATTACTATTTATATTTGGCTAAATGGTTTGGGATTTCTAAAGGAAAAGCTCAAGAATTATATCCAGAATTGCCAACAAAGGCACTACAACGTTTTAATATGATTAGTGCTGATCCTAGTAAAGAAGGTGTTGTGTATTTAGGTTTTGCAGATCCACAAATAGGAAAATCAATCATGCCAGGACGTTTGTGGAAAACAGAAGATTTTGGAAATAAATGGATTAGTACCGCTCGTTTGTACCAAGAAACATGGGAAAAAGACAAAGCGTATTGGGAAAAAAGAGGAAATCCAACACATAACAATATGGAGGTTGGACATTCTTCTCCACATATGCGTTTTGGTAAAAATTATGCCTTACGCTCTATGAGGGGGATGGATGTTGGTGTTGATGGAAGTGTGATGATTATTTCTGATCACAGTACTATGTTAAGCTCTGATAGAGGGGCAACGTGGAAACAGGTAGATGAAAATGTTACTTCAACAGGTGCTATTATAGGAACAGGAAACAGCAATTTGCCTGCATTGACCATTGCTCAGGACAAAAGATTTGAAACTACTTTGTTAGGATCGGGTGAGCATAGATTATGGATTCCCGAAATTACAGAAAGCGGAGAGATTGCTTTAAAGTATATAGAAAGTGCTCAAGCTACGGTTAGTAATATTGTATTTGATCCGTATGATGCTAAAACTGTGTATGTAACCTCTAACCGACAAGAGGAAAAACAATATATGTTTAGAAGTACAGATGGAGGATTAACTTGGCACAAGCATGGAATTGCTACTCCTGCCACCAACAAATGGAAAGATGACTTTTATACTAATGGGTTGTTGATAGACCCTATTGATCCGAATTATATGTATTTTGGAATTACTGACATAGCCAATGCTAAAAAGGGGCATCAAGGAGGGTTCTTTGTGTCTAAAGACAAGGGGAAAACATTCCAGCAAAGCAATGAGGGATTGCCAAGCCCTGCAAAAATTAACGATGTACAATTTGATCCAAGAGATCTATCTAGAAAATCGTTGTTTATAGCTGCAGAGAAAAACATTCACAATTATAGAAAGCCTTTGTCAGAAGGAGGTTTGTTTCATTCTACAGATAGAGGAGCAACTTGGAAAGAAGTAAAAACACCGAGTGAGGTAGAGGGAGTACAATTTGTAACTTTTGACCATACCAACCGTATGTATATTACTACAGGTTACCGTGGAGGTGGAGCAGGTGTTTGGTATTCTGATGATTTTGGTGAAAATTGGGAACAAGTTTTTAAAGCACCAGAAACAGAGTGTTTTGCAATTTCTCCTTTTGATCATAATTTAATGGTGGTTACTACCAAGTTTTTATCCAAAAATCCAGGAGTGTATTTAAGTAAAGATCGTGGAGAGACTTGGGAAAAGATTAATAAAAGCATTGTAATTCCTCATCAAATAGAAGATGTAAAGTTCGATTTACACAATCCAGCAGAAATGTGGTTGGCAACCAAAGGAGGAGGTTTCTATAAAGGGAAAATTGAAAATGGGAACCAAGTACAAGTAGTTAAAGTAACAACTCCTGTGGTAACTATAAAAGACGGTAAAAAGATTCAGTTAAAAGCTAAAATTGTTAATAAAAGTTACCAAAGTGAAAAGATTGTTTGGAAATCTGAAAATTCAGCAATTGCCAAAGTAAGTAAAACAGGAACAATAACTCCTGTTGGTAAAGGTAATGTGAAGATTTGGGCAACTACCAAAGACGGACGTTTTGGAGATTATTCAGTTGTAACGGTACATTAATACGTTTGTTATAGGAATTAAAAAAGGTTGTAAAACTTAAGTTTTACAACCTTTTTTAATATTTAGAAATTAAGTGTAATTTTTATAAAATCAATAGGTTGATGTCTGTAAAAGGGATGTTGAACCAATCTCCAACTGCTTTTTTAGTTAAAATACCTTTGTACATATACATACCACTTCTAATTACGGTATCGTATTTTACGGCAGTTTCAAAGCCACCTTCGTCACCAACGGCTAACAAATAAGGAGTAATAATGTTGCTGATAGATACAGTAGCTGTTTTGGCATATCTAGAGGGAATGTTGGGAACACCATAATGAATCACTCCGTGTTTCTTAAAAGTAGGATTGCTGTGTGTTGTCAATTCGGAGGTTTCAAAACAACCACCTCTGTCAATACTAACATCAATAATAACCGCCCCTTCTTTCATCACACAAATCAAATCTTCTGAGACTACAATGGGTGCTCTTGTTTTTCCTTTGATGGCTCCAATCACAACATCGGCTCTCATCAATGCTTTTTCTAGTGCTTTGTGATGTATGGTAGAGGTGTAAACAGGAATGTTTAAGTCTTGCTGTAATTGTCTTAGTTTGGTGATAGAATTGTCAAACACCTTAACGCTTGCTCCCAGTGCTTTTGCGGATTTTGCTGCAAATAAAGCTACGGTTCCTGCTCCTAAAATTACTACTTCGCAAGGAGGTACTCCACTAATATTTCCTAGCAATCTTCCAGAACCACCATTTTCAGCATTCATCAATTCTGAGGCGATTAAAATAGAAGCAGTTCCAGCAATTTCGCTCAAAGATTTTACAATAGGAAAACTATCTTGCTCGTCTTTGATAAAATCAAAAGCAATAGCAGTAATGCGTTTGTTTGCTAAGGCTTTAAAATAGTCTTTGGCTTGTGTTTTTAGTTGTAAAGAAGAAACTAAAAAGGCTTGAGGTTTGATTAGGTTGATTTCTTCAATGGATGGGGGAGAAACTTTTAAAACAATATTGCATTCAAAAACTTCTTTTGTACTGTAAGATATTTTTGCTCCAGAATCAGAATATTCCTTGTCTGTAAAATTGGAAGCCAACCCGGCACCTGATTCAATAATAATTCTGTGACCTTGCAAAGTCATGGCTGCCACAGCATCTGGAGTTAGGCAAACTCTTTTTTCTTCGTGACAGGTTTCTTTAGGGAGTCCTATAAACAAATCTCCTTTCTTGGGAGTAATTGCCAAACGTTCTTCTTGAACATGAAACTCAATTTTTCCAAATGCAGTCATACGCTTATCCATACACGAGTTTAGTTAGAAAGCAGGTAAAGTTGTTATTTAAGGCAAAGCGTTCTTGTGTGGTCACTATTTGTCTTAATGGAAATTACCTGTGCATCTAAAGGTAATAAATTTTCTATATTCTCAGGCCATTCTACAAAACACCATTGGTTGTTATAAAAATACTCTTCAATACCAATGTCGTAGGCTTCATCATCGTTATCAATTCTGTAAAAATCAAAGTGATACAATATTTCTTGTTCTGGTGTCTCATATTCGTTGACCAAAGAAAAAGTTGGAGAAGAGCTAATGTTGCAACCTAATTGATTTGCTAGTTCTTTAATTAAGGTTGTTTTTCCTGTTCCCATAGTTGCATAAAACAACAAGATTTTACTTTTTGTATGCTCTAAAATTTGAGAGGCAACAACGGGTAAATTGTCTAAAGAATATGTTATTTCCATAGTGATATTTTGTACACCTAACTGGATTCGAACCAGCACGTCCATAGGACACTACCCCCTCAAGGTAGCACGTCTACCAATTCCGCCATAGGTGCTATTAAAAAAAATATTCCTTTTAAAGAATGCAAATATAGATAAATGGAATAGGATTTATGAAATGTAACAATAGAAATATAGATGCGTCAATTTTAGATGGAGATATAGAATGAATGTCTCTGTTTTAGCAAGCATTTACTGTTAAATTTGTGAAGAATGCAACATTTAGACCCCTTATCTGATAATTATAAATTTTGTTTTTAATCTAAATTTGTAGTTAATGAGACTAAGCTAAGTAACAATTAGAATCATTGCATAAAAAAAATAATCATCATAATAAATATAATGAACAAATACTTTTACTTATTAATAGCTGCAGGTTTGTTTTTTTCAAATGGAAAGGCACAAGAAAAACCTATTTACAAAGCTGAGAAATGGGAAAATCCTGAATGGGAAAATCCTGAAATATTTCAAATCAATAGAGAAGAACCAACTGCTTCTTTTTATAAACACAAAACTGTAAGTGGTGCATTGAACAGTGAGAGTTGGAATAAATCACCATTGTATAAATCTTTAAATGGAACTTGGAGTTTTTATTATGCTGATAGTGTTTCTGCACGTCCAGAAGATTTTTATAAAAGCGATTTTAGTTTGACAGGGTGGAGTACAATTGATGTACCTTCAAACTGGGAAATGCAAGGTTTTGGTATTCCTGTTTATACAAATAGACATTATATGTTTCCTGCAAATCCTCCATATATTCCTCATAATATTAATAATGTAGGTAGTTATAAAAGAGAGTTTGAGCTACCTAAAGATTGGGATGGAAAAGATATCTACCTTCATTTTGCAGGGGTTAGTGGTGCTATGTATGTATGGGTAAATGGCAAAAAAATTGGATATAACGAAGGAAGTAAAACACCTGCTGAGTTTAAGGTTACAAATGTTGCAAAGGCTGGGAAAAACACCATTGCTGTACAAGTGTTGCGTTGGTCTGATGCAAGTTACATGGAAGATCAAGATTTTTGGAGATTAAGCGGTATTGAGCGTGATGTATATATGTACGCAACAGATAAAGTAACTGTTAGAGATTTTAGAGTGCTTGCTGATTTAGAGAATAACTATACAGACGGTGTTTTTAAAGCAACATTGCAAGTAGATAACAATACCAGAAAAAATGCAAAAAGAATTGTTGAATTAAAGTTAATGGATGGGGCTAAAGAAGTATTTGCAACATCTAAGTCATTAAAATTAGCAACAGGAGAAAATAATATTGATTTCTCTCAGGTTGTTAAAAGTGTAAAAACATGGAATGCAGAACACCCAAACCTTTATACATTATTAATAGATTTTAAGGATACTAAAGGAAATACTTTAGAAGCAACTTCTATTAAAGTAGGTTTTAGAAATGTGAAAATTGTAAACAATCAGTTTTTGGTAAACGGAAAACCTGTTTTGTTAAAAGGAGCAAATCTTCATGATCATAGTGATACAGAAGGGCATACTATTTCTGAAGAACTTACTTTAAAAGATTTAGAGGTAATGAAACAAAACAATTTAAACGCAATTCGTTGTAGTCATTATCCAAAAGATCCACATTTTTACAGAATGTGCGATAAATATGGGTTTTATGTAGTTGATGAGGCTAATATTGAAACACATGGTATGGGAACTACCAATCAAGGGTTAGACAAAAATAAGAATGCTCAAAAAGTGCATCCTGCATATTTACCAGAATGGAAAGCAATGCATATGGATCGAACTATTAGAATGTTTGAACGTGATAAAAACTTTCCATGTGTTGTTACTTGGTCTTTAGGTAATGAAGCTGGAAATGGAGAAAACTTTTTTGCTACCTATAAATGGTTAAAAGAACAAGATAACACAAGACCTACACAATACGAAGGTGCTACAAATTATGCAAACTCAGATATTCAAGCCCCTATGTATTGGACGATTGATAAAATGATTAAATATGCAGAAAACAATCCAACAAGGCCTTTGATCCAATGTGAGTATGCACATGCGATGGGGAATAGTGTTGGAAACTTACAAAAATATTGGGATGTTATTGAAAAATACGACATCATGCAAGGTGGATTTATTTGGGATTGGGTAGATCAAGGAATGTTGACTAAAAATGATAAAGGAGAGGCTTATTGGGCTTATGGAGGTGATTTAGGAGGATTTCACTTACAGAATGATAAAAACTTTTGTTTGAATGGAATTGTAAATCCAGATAGAACTGCACATCCGGCTTTGTACGAAGTAAAGAAAGTGTACCAATACATTAAATTCAAAGCTTCAGATGTAAGTAAAGGAGAAATTGAAATTACCAATAAGTACGATTTTAGCAATTTAAATGAATATCAATTTACTTGGACATTATTAGAAAATGGAATTGAGATTGCAAAAGGGAAATTACCAAAATTAAATGTAGCTCCGTATCAATCAGAAAAAGTTCAGGTTGTATTACCAGAGTTTAAAAATCCAAGTGCAGAATATCATTTAAATGTATATGCTTTAAATCAAACAAAAACAGATTTAATGCCATTGAATCATGTGGTAGCCTTTGAGCAATTTCAGTTAACCAAACCAACTTTTAGTGTTGAGGAATCAGCTTCTAAAGAGAAAATATATGTTACCTCTAAAGATGATGTTACAACAATTTCTAACGATCAATTTGAGTTAAAGTTAGATGCTACAAAAGGAAAAATTACCTCTTTAGATTATGGAAACGGAAATGTATTTGTAGAAAGCATTACCCCAAATTTTTGGAGAGCTGTTACGGATAATGATTTTGGAGCAAAAACACCAGAAACTTTAAAAGTTTGGAAACAAGCTACTGAGCAACAATCTTTAGCAACAGTTAAGTTGTTTAAGAAATCAAAAGAAATTTCATTGTCAAAAAAAGCTAAAGTAAAAGGAGCTGTCCGTATTCAAACTACTTTTGATTTACCATCTGTAAAAGGAAAGATTATTATTGATTATAAGATTGAGCCATCGGGAGAAATTATGGTTACCAACACGTTGAGTGGAATTAGCAATAATTTGCCTCATTTGCCAAGATTTGGAGATAATTTTATCATCAAAAATGAATATCAAAATGTAGCATGGTTTGGTAGAGGTCCTCATGAAAATTACAATGATAGAAATACAGCTGCTTTGGTAGGAAATTATGAAGCAAAGGTTGATGATTTGTACTTTCCATACATTCGTCCACAAGAAAATGGATATAAAACAGATGTACGTTGGGTAACTTTTACCAATACTAATGGTTCAGGAATAAAAATTGAAGGTTTACAGTTGTTAGGTTTTAGTGCGCATCACCAATACAATAGTGATTTTGATGCTGGAGAAACAAAACAACAACGTCATACTACAGATATTAAAAAAAGAGACTTTGTAAATATTAATATTGATTACAAACAAACAGGTATTGGAGGTGATAACAGTTGGAGTCCAAAAGCTTTAGCACATAAAGAGTTTAGAATTCAACCTAAAAATATTACCTATTCTTATAAAATAGTACCAATTACAAAATAATTATTTAATAAGAAGACTTTTTCCTGATAGGATAGGGTCTTCTTGTTTCATTGAAGAGATATAAAAAACAGTATAAATCGAATTTAGATATTAAATTATGAACAGAAAAGATTTTATAAAGGTATCCATGTTAGCAACAGCTGGAACCATGATGTTTCCTAGTTGTATAGGAAAGGGTACTGAGATGCCTAGTTATTTAAAAGGATACGAAGATTTGTACAAAACCGATCCAAGAGAAGCTGCTATTCAATGGTTTAAAGATGCTAAATATGGTATGTTTATCCATTATGGTTTGTATTCTATTTTAGGAAGACATGAATGGGTGCAATATAATGAGAAGATTCACGTAGCAGAATATGCAAAGTTGAAAGATCAATTTACAGCAGATAAGTTTGATGCAGATTTTATTACAGATTTAGCATTAGAGGCAGGTATGAAATACATCAACCTTACCACACGTCATCACGATAGTTTTTGTTTGTGGGATACTAAATATACCGATTTTAATAGTGTTAATTCTCCTGCCAAAAGAGATTTGGTCGCAGAGTTATCAGAACAATGTAATAAAAAAGGTATCGCACTTTTCTTATACTATTCACACGGTAGAGATTGGAGACATCCTGATGCACCAAATAATGATGAATGGGGAGGAGCAGCGAGACCTAAATTTGAAACCGAAGAACCTTTTTACAACTATGGTAAAAAGCATAATTTGAATAATTATTTAGAGTTTATGACCAATCAGGTAACTGAATTGTTAACTAACTATAAGGATGTTGCAGGTATTTGGTTAGATGGTTTTTCAACACCAGCTTCTGGAGATCGTTCTTTGTTTAAATGTCAAGAATTATATGATTTGATTCATTCTAAGCAACCACAAGTTTTAGTTTCTTATAAACAAGGAATGTTAGGAACGGAAGACTTTTTAGCTCCAGAACGTAAATATAATGCTGACGAAAAAATAGAAACACCACTTGAGATTTGCGATCATTTACAGCGTAAAGGTTGGGGATACACCAAAACACAAGATGGGAAACACAAAACCAAAGAAGAGGTTATAAAAATGTTGAAAAAAGCAAATAGTTATCCTGCTAATTTGCTATTGAATACAGGGCCATTACCATCGGGAGAAATGCATCCAGAAGATGTTAAGGTTTTAAGAGAAGTAGGTAAAGAGATCAAAACCAAAGGTTGGGAAAATTTATTAAAGAGCTAATATAATTCTCCTTTACATATCAATAAATTAGAAAAAAATAATTGTTCATAAAAAATTGAAACATGTTAAAAATAGTATATTTTCTACCCCTTTTTATATCCACCTCTATATTTAGTAATTCTTTAGCTTCTAAACAAGAGGTAAAACCTAAGCCAAATGTACTATTCATTTTTGCGGATGATCAAAGAGCTGATGCTTTAGGGTGTGCAGGAAATACATATATTCAAACACCTAATATTGATCAGTTAGCTAAAAATGGAGTTAGATTTACCAATAGCTATGTTATGGGAGGTCATCATGGAGCCATTTGTGCACCTAGTAGAGCTATGCTAATGAGTGGGAAAAGTTTGTTTCATGTCTACGATAAATTAAAAGGTGTAAAAACCATGCCTATGCATTTTGCAGAAAATGGTTATCAAACTTTTGGTACCGGAAAATGGCACAACGAAAAAACAAGCTTTGAAGCAAGTTTTCAACATGGAGAAAATGTTTTTGTTGGAGGTATGGCAAATCATTACAGCACACCTATGAGAAGTCTTGGGAAAGATGGAAAATTAAGTGACCCAGTTAATAAGGGATATTCTACAGATTTGTTTGCAGATGTAGCCATTGATTATTTAGAAGGATATGCCAAAGGTAAACAAGACGATCCTTTCTTCTGTTATGTAGCTTTTACAGCTCCACATGATCCTAGATCACCAAGAGAAGATTATATAGGCATGTACCCAGACGAATCAATTCCTTTACCAGGAAACTTTAAAGCATTGCATCCTTTTAAGTTTGATAATTTGAATGTTAGAGATGAAACATTAGGACCTTGGCCTAGAACACCAAAGTTAATTCAGGCTTCTTTAGCAGATTATTATGCTTTGATTAGTCATTTAGACAATAGAGTTGGTGACATCATCAACACCCTAAAAAAACAAGGATTGTATGAAAATACGATTATTGTTTATGCAGCAGATAATGGGTTGGCAATTGGTAGTCATGGTTTGTTAGGTAAACAAGATTTGTATGAGCATAGTATGAAAGTTCCATTGATGATTAGTGGTCCAGGAATTCCAAAAAATCAAACAAAAGATGCTTTGGTTTACTTATTTGATGTATTTCCTAGTTTGGCAGATTTATGTGATTTGCCTGAACCAAAAAATATTGATGGAAAAAACTTTGCTGCAATTGTTAAAGGAAAAGAAACAAAAATAAGAGAATCGCTTTACACTTCATATAGACATACAGCAAGAGCAGTAAGAACAGATGAATGGAAATTGATTAGATATCCAGAAAGAAATTATACGCAATTGTTTAATTTAAAAACGGATCCCTTAGAAATTCACAATTTGGCTGAGTTAGATGGGTATAAATCTAAGGTTGATGAAATGATGGGCTTAATAAAAAGTTGGCATCAAACAACAGATGACACGGCAGACCTTAATCCATCAACCATTCTACCTCTAGAATACGATTATAAAAAACTGAAACAGAGGCCAGATGACAAACAACCAAAGTATACTTTAGATAAATATTTTAAAGGAGTTGATTTAAAAAACGTCAAAAAAACAAGCCATTAATCAAAAATAAAATATCATAAAAATTTCGTATATGAAGTATAAATTAATTGTTACCTATTTATTTTTTATTCTTCTATGTTCTAACAATAGTTTCTCTCAAAGAGAAACTATTGTGTTTAATAAGAACTGGAAATTTATATTACAGGACAACCCAGAATTCTCAAAACCTAATACAAATACATCTACATGGAATTCTATACAAATTCCTCACGATTGGGCTTTTGAAGAGGGGATTTCTAAAGATGGAGCACAAGGAGCAAGTGGTGGATATTTTGGTGGTGGAATTGGTTGGTATCAAAAGACATTTGAAGCCTCAAAAAACTGGGAAAATAAGCTTGTTAGTATTGAATTTGATGGTGTTTATATGAATAGTGAAGTTTGGGTCAATGGTCATTACCTTGAGAAACGACCGTATGGATACATTTCATTTCGTTATGAAATTTCTAAATTTTTAACAACCGGAAAAAACATAATTGCTGTAAGAGTCGACAATTCAAAGGAGCCTTCTGCACGTTGGTATCACCCTTGTGGAATTTATGCTCCTGTGCATTTAGTGGTTACAAATCAACAATATATTAAGCCTAATGGAGTATATGTATCTACACCAGAAATTAAGAAGGATTTTGCTTTAGTCAATGTAAAAACTTCTTTAGGGAATAAAAGCTCATTAAAGTCAAAAGGAACCTTAGAAACATTGATTTTAGACATTGAGGGAAATATTGTTGCTCAAAAAAAACAAAAATATAAGGATCGTAAATCTGACTTAGAATTAGAGACGGAGCTTAAAATTGAAACTCCAGAATTATGGAGTTTGGAGAACCCTTATTTGTACAAAGTAGTAAGCCGTTTGGTGATTAAAAACAAGATAATTGATGAGGTTACAATCAATTTAGGAGTACGATCAATAGCGTGGAAAACGGAGACAGGTTTTTGGTTGAATGGAAAGATAACAAAGTTATTGGGGGTGAGTGAACATTATGAGGGTGGCCCTTTGGGAGGAGCATGGACAGAGCCTTTATTAAGATGGAAATTAGGTTTATTGAAAGATATGGGAGTAAATGCGATACGTACAGCACACAATCCTGCACCACCAATGTTTTATGATTTGTGTGATGAGTTGGGTATTTTAGTTATGGATGAGATATTTGATGGGTGGAGTAAAAAAGCAAAAGAAGATTACGGAAAACAAGCTTTCGATACTTGGTGGAAGAGAGATATGACTGAGTGGTTGTTAAGAAATAGAAACCATCCGTCTATAATTATTTATAGTGTTGGTAATGAAACTAGAGGAAAAATAGGAAAAGAATTGGTTGCATTGTGCCATGAGTTAGATGCTGAAAAACCTGTAACTTCTGGACACAGTTCTTCTGAATACATGGATGTTTATGGAGTAAACGGAGGAAGTGAAAAAATGGATTTCTTTAACAAACCTAGACCCAACAAACCATTTGTTTCTACAGAAGCTCCACATACTTGGCAAACTAGAGGATACTATAGAACCAAAACTTGGTTTAGAGATGGGTACCCTAACAAAGGGCAGCAACCTTTTGAGTTGCCAGATTTAACTGAAAAAGAAGTATTTACTTACGAATGGGCTTCTAGTGATAAATGGACAAATGGAAAACAACATTTTAATTCCTCTTATGACAATGCTATGGTGCGTATTTCTGCTCGTAAAAATTGGGAATTGATGCGTGATTTACCTTGGTTTAGTGGTCATTTCAGATGGACTGGTTATGATTATTATGGTGAAGCAGGATATGTACATGGTGGTTGGCCTTTCCGATTGTTTATGGGAGGTGCTTTAGATGTTGCTGGATTTAAAAAAGATCTATTCTATTTTTATCAGAGTCAATGGACAAAAGAACCGATGGCTCATATTTTACCACATTGGACACACCCAACCTTAGAAAAAGGAGTAGAAATTCCAGTTTGGGTATATTCTAATTGTGAAGAGGTAGAGTTATTTTTAAATGGACGCTCTTTAGGTAGGGATAAACCTGGAACAAAATGGGATGAAATGCAATGTGAATGGATGGTACCTTGGGAGACAGGAGAGTTAGTCGTAAAAGGATATGTTGATGGAAAAGAAGTTGTGATGTCAAAACAAACTACAGCATCAACTCCATCTGCAATTCAATTAGATTTGGAAAAAAAATATACAAATACAGCAACAGATAAAGTTGCTATTGTAACAGCCAATTTGGTAGATACTAAAAATGTTTTTTATCCTTATGGAGAAAATAAAATATATTACCACTTAGAAGGAGATGTTGTATTACTTTCTTTAGAAAATGGAGATCCTGTAGATGTTACTAAAAATGTTAATATTTATGAGAAAAAAGCATTTATGGGAGCTACAAGAGCATTTTTAAGAGTGTCTGAAAACGCTAAAAAAGCATTGATTACAACAGGAGCAATTTTAGGAGAAAAGCAATTGTTAACTTCTGAAAAAGTAAGTATAGATGTAAAAACTTTAAACTTTCTTGATACTGAAAAACAGGAAGCATATGCTATATACTACACATTAGATGGTACCCAGCCATCAATAAAAAGTACAAAATATAAAAGCTCTTTTGAAGTTGGTTTAGGAACCACAGTCAAGGCTATTGTAGTTAAACAAGGAAAAATAATATTGACAATGGAAGAGACCTTTGCAGCTGATTTAGGATTGTATTGGAAAGCAAATGAAAATACAACAAGTGCTATAAATACAAATGGTATGTTGGCTGTAAATGCAGATGTAAAAGGAGCAAAAAAAATATCTAACCAAGGTCAGCGTTATGTTGATTTTAAAGGAAATGAAGGTAAGGTAAGTTGGTATCAAGAAAATGATGGTAGTGCAGGAAGTTTTATTTTAAAATTTAAGTACGCATCTAACGATACAAAATTAAGACCAATGGAACTTTTTGTGAATAATAAAAGTACTGGAATCATAGAGTTTAAGTCTACAGGTTCTTGGAATTCTAAATGGGGAGAAATTGAAGTAGAAAAAAAATTAGAAGCAGGAGCTAATTATATTGAACTGAAAACAGTTGGTAAAAGTGGTCCAAATATTTTAATGTTAATAGTAGAATAAAAAGGCACCTGTTTTTGATTTGCAACTGTTTCAAATGAATAATGATTTAAATAAAAAGGGCTTAGTTTTTTAACTAAGCCCTTTTTATATGCAATAGCATGAACAAAATACTAGATGTTCAATAAGTTTTAATCATTATTGCTGTCTAACTGTTCTGCATGCTTCTTAATGTATTCTGTTGGGCTCATTTTGTATTCTTTTTGAAAACATTTACCAAAATATTTTTGATTGTTAAATCCTGTCATATAAGCTACTTCAGAAATATACATGTTGTTTTGTTTTAACAATTGCGCTGCTCTTTTTAGTTTTATTTTTTTGATAAAATTAACAGGAGTGTCGTTAACAATAGCTTGAAGTTTTCTATACAAATTAGCTCTACTCATTCCTACTTCAGAAGCTAAATACTCAACACTTAATAAATTATCGGTCATAGATTCTTCAATAATTTTAATGAGTTTTTTGATGAATTTTTCATCGTTAGAATCAATTTCAATTTTAGAAGGTTCAGGAGTAATAATCTTACTGTATTTTTCTTTAAGTTCTTTTCTAGTTCCTAGAGCATTTTTCACCTTCCATTTCACAAATTCTAAACTAAAAGGTTTTTCAATATAATCATCAGCACCAAGGCTTAAACATTTAATTTTAGTGTCGTCCGAGTTTTTTGCAGTTAGCATAAAGATAGGAATATTGCTAATCTCCTTATTGTCTTTAATGCGTTGCAACATAGATATTCCGTCTTCTATAGGCATTAAAATATCGCTAATAATTAGCAATGGTTTCTCTTTTAAAATAAGGTCGTAACCTTCTTTACCGTTAGGAGCTTCAATGATATGAAAATCAGAAATTAATTCATCCTTAACCATACGTCTTAAATCTTCATTGTCTTCTACAAGTAAAACAGTTGGTTTTATTGATTTTTTTGAATTCTGTTTTGATTCAAATTCGCTGGATACTTCTTCAATTACCTGGAATTCAGAGTTTTCTATAAAATTTCGTTTTAGAGGGATGCTTGTTTTTAAAAGTTCGTTTTTAGGATACTTATCTTTATTAATAGGTAGGTAAAAAGTGAATTCTGTAAAGATATTTTCTTCACTTTCAACACAAATAATACCATGGTGTCTTTCTATCAATTTGTGAACAAGTTCCATCCCGACTCCAGTACCGGGTATTTGATTGGTGTGTGATTTAGTTGCTTGATAATAACGGTCAAAAATAAATGCTAAATCTTTTTTAGGAATTCCCATACCATTATCTCTAACAGCACATTTGATATAGTTGTTTTTTTCTAAATCAAGAGTTGTTGTTTTAGTATCTTCTGCATTTGCAATTTCTAAAGTAACACTAATAGCTCCTTTTTCTTTGGTGTATTTAAAAGCATTAGATAACAAATTAAAGAGTGTTTTTTCTAATATATCTACATCGTACCAACCTCTAATTTTTTCTTCTTTAGAGATAAAATTATAGTCAATTTCGTAAATTCTTGCAAAATCATTAAAACTATCTTTAATGATGCTAACATCTTTAACAATGTCATTTTTAGATACACTTAAATTAAATTTACCTACATCAAACTTACGAATGTCCATTATCTGATTGATAAGTCTATGCATTCTAAGTGTATTGTTGTAAATACGTTGGGCAGTGAGTGGACTTAAGGAGAAATTTTTTTCTTTAACAACTTTTTCAATAGTTCCTAAAATTAGAGACAAAGGAGTGCGCAATTCGTGTGAAATATCTGTGAAAAAAATCATTTTCATTCTGTTATGCTCATTGTCTTTTTCTCTACTAATAGTTTCAGCTACTAGGTTTTTTTTAAGGTTGTACCATCGGTTAATTAGAAAATATCCTATTAAAATTAGGGTAGTATAAATCAATGCATAAATAATATGAGCCAATGTACTTCTCCAAAAAGGAGGTGTGATTTTAAATTTTAATACAGTTGGATTTTCATTCCAAACACCATCGCTATTAGAACTTTTTACTTTAAAAGTGTAAGATCCTGGAGCAAGGTCGTTGTAATTTGCATTTCTGTTATAAGCGGTGGTATAAATCCAATAATTGTTTAATCCCTCTAATTTATAAGCATACTCATTTTTGTTTGGAGTAGTTAAGTCTAGAGATGAAAAATTGACCACTATATTGTTTTGATCATAAGGCAAAACAATTGGTTGCTCTGAGTTGATGTTGATTGAGGTTGAGTGATTTTGAAAAGAGTTTGACGTATTGTTTTTAGAATCACTCAGAATAGAAAAGTTTGTGATAATGGTAGCTGGAGTCTTATTTTTTTGTGAAAATGTGTTGGGACTTACATTATAAAAACCCTCTTTGTTACCAAAATACAGAGATTTTTTATTTTTGCTAGATGAGCTAGATTTGTAGGTGAAATGAATTTCATGTATGCCATCTTCTACTCCAAAAGGGATGAATTTTTCATTTGCAACATCAAAACGAGTAATACCATCTTGTGTACTCATCCATATGTGTCCCTTATTATCTTCTTCAAGAGCAATAATAGTGTTTGGAACCAATCCTCTAGAGTTGTTAAAGTTTTTAAAGCTATTTTTTTCTTCAAGATAAAGATTCAAACCACCACCTCTTGTACCCACCCATATGTTTTTATGACGATCTTCGTACAAACTTAAAATAGCATTAGAAGACAGTCCGTCTTTATTTGGTAAAAACTCCTCTAGCGTTTCAGTATTAAAATCAATTTTAAATAAACCTTCACCACGAGTACCAATCCATAATTGATAATCACTAGTTAATAAAAAAACAGAAGTATGATTTTTAGAGAGTTTTTTTAATACTTTTTTCTTAAACTCAGAAAGAGGAGATTTGTTGTTAAGAATATCTATTCCTCCATTCCACAAACCAATCCATACTTCATTTTTATTGATAGGTGCAATATCAGTTATTAGTCTGTTGTATTTTCCAATTTCTTGTAGATGTATTTTATTGTCAGTTGGGTTGTAGTTAACAGACTTAAATAAGCGGTGTTCACTGCTTAGTAAAAGCTCAGTTTTATCATAATTAAGCGTTAAGTTATTAATGCCATTGATTTTTGAATTTGTAATAAGTTGAACTTCGTGAGCATTCTTTTTTTTAGAATTGTACTTGTACAATCCATTACTAGTTCCAATAAGTACATTGTTTTCAGAGTAAAAAAGAAGACTATTTGTGTTTGATACTTCTTTGTTTGAAAATTTATTGACATGCTGAAAATCAAAAAGAGAGGTTCTGCTGATGTGTTTGTTAATACCTTTGTTAGAGCCAATCCACAAATTTCCATAAGAATCAAATATTGTAGAGTTGATATGATTGGTTCTTAAGTTTTCTTCGGAATGATATAAAAAAGTATATTGATGGTTTTTCCTTACGGCTTTTATAAGTCCATTGGTAGTTCCAATCCACAAATTATTATGTGTTGATGTTTGTGCTAAAGAAGTTAATAATCCTTGTTTTTTAAATGGTTTTAAAATGTTTGGATAAGATTCAAGAGTTTCAAGAGTAGCGTTAGCTTTATTATAGCTTAATAGGTATATGCCATTGTTCGTCAACGCAATAAATCGATTGTTTTCTATGTTTTTTAATCCTTTAATTTGGTGATTAAAATTACTTTTAATGTGTTTGTTAGATTCATCTAATAATGCTATTCCTTTGTTGGTACCTACCCAAAATCTATTAAAACTATCTTCAACAAAACAATTTATTTGAGTATCAAGTTGAATAATACTTTGGTTGTTATTATAGTTAAAATGAGATGTAGAGTCAACTTTTGTGAATTTAGTTTTAGGACTAATTATAATCAACTCAGAGTTTTTAGAGTTGACCCAAATACTTCCATCGGATGTTTTTTGTAAAACTATTGATGTTGCGTTTTTATAAAACCCTGTAAACCTATTTAACTTACGATTGTAAAATATTAAAAAGCTTTCACTTCCAATCCATAAATTTTTATCATCATCTTCTATGATAGAATTTATACTGTTATTAGGTATAGAGTAAGGATCAAAAACATTGTTTTGAAATACTACTAAATTATTTCCATCATATCTATATAGTCCCGTTTGTGTTCCAATCCATAAAAAACCAATACTATCTTCATACAGTGTATTTACTTTTTTATTGAATATAGTACCTTGAGTATTTAGCTCATGAAAAGACGATTCTTTTGATTGTGAAAGAACAGAAGAGATGTTTAAAAATAAGATAAAAATAGTTATTTGCTTAAGCAATGGTGTAATTATGTTTCGCACGGTATATTTTTTTCAAGTGTAGAAAAATTCTTTGTTTTTGTGTATGATGAATCAAAATACAACTTACATTATGATATTGTTGCAATTTCATTATTTTTTTTATTGAAACCTTAAATGGTGGGGGTAAAAATGTTGCTTGGTGTGATTGGTAATGTTGCAAATGGCTAAAAATACGTAAAACACGCTTTGTTGCAACATTTGGCGGTGTTATATGAGAAATGTAATGACGGTAAACGTTGTAATTTCGAGAACTATAGATTAAAAACAATCAAATCTATAAGACAACTAATTTTATAGAGGCTAGTACTCTATAGTTTTTATACAATTTAAACGATGATAAAACATTCAATTCATTATTTTGTTCTATTGCTGGTAACGCTTTTGATATCATGTAATTCTACAAGTAAAAAAAGTAAAGGAGAGCCGTTAGTTTCTAATCATGTAGATAAGCCAAATATTATTTACATTTTAGCTGATGATTTAGGTTATGGTGATTTAAGTTCATACGGGCAGCAGAATTTTAAAACACCTAATATAGACAAGCTTGCATCACAAGGAATGTTGTTTACACAGCATTATTCAGGAAGTACTGTTTGTGCCCCTTCAAGGTCAGCATTGCTTACGGGAATGCATACAGGCCACACTGTTGTAAGGGGGAATAAAGAAATTCAGCCAGAAGGACAATATCCAATACCAGACAATACATACACTTTAGCAGAAGCTATGAAAAAAGCGGGTTATACCACAGGGGCTTTTGGGAAATGGGGACTTGGTTTTCCTGGGTCTGAAGGAGATCCTGTAAATCAAGGTTTTGATACTTTTTTTGGATACAATTGTCAGCGTTTAGGGCATAAATATTTTCCAGATCATTTATGGTTCAATAGAGATTCTATCGGTATAAAAGAGAATGAGAATTTTGCAAATGGAGTGTATGCTCCTACAGTGATTCATAATAAAACAATTCAATTTATAGAAGAAAATAAAGACAAGCCGTTTTTTGCTTACGTAGCATCTATAATTCCTCATGCAGAATTGGCAGCACCAGAGGAGCTTATAAATAAGTATAGAAATAAATTTTTACCAGAAAAGAAATACAAAGGATCTAACAATCCAGCTGAACTAAATAATGGAGCATACCAGTCTCAAGACGAATCTCATGCAGCTTTTGCAGCGATGGTTGATTTGTTAGATCAGCAAGTAGGTGAAATTATGGATAAGGTTGAGGAGCTTGGAATTGCAGACAATACCATAGTTATTTTTACATCAGACAATGGCCCCCACAAAGAAGGAGGAGCAGATCCTAAATATTTTAACAGCAATGGAGCTCTTAAAGGATTTAAAAGAGATTTGTATGAAGGTGGAATTAGAGTTCCTATGATTATCAAATGGCCAGGGAAAATAAAAGAAGGTAGTATATCAGACCATGTTTCTGCATTCTGGGATGTGTTTCCAACATTTTCTGATATTGTAGGAATTGAGGTTCCTAATAATACTGATGGAATTTCATTTTTACCTGAGCTATTGGGTGAAGCTCAAAATCAGAAAAAACACAAATATTTGTATTGGGAGTTTCATGAAAAAGGAGGTCGTCAAGCGGTAAGAATGGACAATTGGAAAGCAGTTAAATACAATGTTTTAAAAAATCCGAAAGCTCCATTAGAATTGTATGATTTGTCTAATGATATAGGAGAACAAAATAACATAGCTAGTGAACATCCTGATATTGTTTCAAAAATGCAAGCTATTTTAGACAGTGCTAGAACTTCTTCAGATGTATTTACATTTAGTCAAGAAACATTTTTAGGTCATGATTAATAACATCATCTTCAAAAAAATAGTCATTGTAGTATTGTTGTTTCAAGCCATTGCTTGTGCTGATGACAATTCGTCGATAGATACTGTAGAGCCAGATTCAGATCAGATAACTGATTCAGAAGAATTTGATCCAGCAACAATTCACAGTGTAATTTCTTTTGAAAATCCAGGAAAGTTAATTGATGTATTTTTCTATGATGTTAAGTACGCAGCAAGAAATACAACAAATGCAACAACTGCTTATACTATATTTAAGGAAGATGGTCTTAATGGCTTAAGAGTTTCTATTTTAGGAACAGATAAAGATAATGCACATCCTAGTGAAGGAGTTGTAGATGAAGCTGTTTATGAAAGATTTATTACGTCTATCAATTTAGCAAAAGCGGTTAGAGGTAACGATGATACTTATGTTTTTGCTAGTAAAAAATTAGAAGGACAAGGATCTTTTCCAGATTGGGTTAAGGGAGACGATGGTATTATACCAGAAAAATATGCCATTTTAGTTGCAGATTTTTTAGAGTTTATGAAATCTAAAAATGTTAAAATTGATTATTTAGGAATAGATAATGAATATGTATACAACGAAGGAAATATTACTCCACAAAAGTATGCAGAAACAATTGCTGAATTAAGGTCTTTAGCAATAGAAAGAGATTTTGATATACCTGTTCTTGTCGGTTATGAGGATTTTGGTCCGAATAAAAATAAATGGGTGAAAACCTTGTTTGAAAACGGATGGGGAGATACTATGGAAATTTATGGAACTCATTACTATCCCAAATACAGACCTAAAGCTAACCTTGTAAAAGATTTAGATTTGGTAGGAAATATGCCTTTTTGGTCAACAGAACCTCATTGGGATACCAAAGGAACTGTAAATGATTTTGACGAAGCGGAACAAGGTATAGTAGCCTTGTGGGATCAGATAGATGTTGGAATGACAGGATTTATGTGGTGGGATTTAAATTACAATGCTAGTAATGTAAGAAAACATTTAATTCGTGCTATATCTGTACCTCTTTTAGGAGCAAGACCAATACAGGTAACGGATATTGATGGAGAGGACATAACAGATTTAGGAAAACTGCAAACACGTGCTTTTATAGAAGACAAAACAATAACAGTTTTTGCAGTAAATATGAATACAACTGTAAGGGATGATTATACTTTTCAAGTAAAGGATGCTAGTATAGATGGAGGAGTAAGAACTATACATTGGACAGATGGTGGAGTGGTTACAGGAACAGAAAAGTTAATTGATGTTGAAGGAGAAGAGGATAATATTTTTATGTTTACGTTACCAGAAAGATCGATTTCACGATTTACGTTTAAAATAAAATAAAATAAAAAGGAAAAGGCAAAAATTAGTAAACATACTTTTTTGCCTTTTTTTATTAATAATTACAATAAAAAACAAAATGAATTTTTTGAAATATTTTTTCTTGCTTTTACTATCAATTTCTTGCTTTGCTCAACAAAAAACAGGAATCATTAATATTGATACTCAAAAAGGACATTCAATTAAAGTTGGGTCAAGCGGATTTAATGTGCGTATAGCTGATAAAAGTTGGAATTACACGCATCCAGATTTTAGAGAAGCAGTTCATCAGCTAAAGCCAGGTTGGCTTCGTTATTTTTCAGGTACCATGGGTGATGCCTTTAGTAGTGCAACAGGTCAATATGATATTGATTATGCAATGATGTTCAACCATTCTGAACAATACTTAAAGGGGTATAGGTTTACAGAAGTAAAAGGACCACATCGTATAATTGATTTGTATGATTTATTAAGTGAAATTAATGGGAAACTAATTATAACTGTCAATGGTTTTTCCGAAACTCCAGAAATGACCAAAGAGTTAGCTCGTTTTTGTAAGAATAATAATATTGAAGTTGCCACATGGCAATTCTGTAATGAGCCTTATTTTTATGTGCCTCATAGAGAGGTGTATTGGTGGAACAATGGGTATGATTATGCTGCTAAAATGAAACCTCATGCAGATGCTATTAGAGAAGTTTTTCCTGAAGCATATTTAGCTTTAAATTGCACTTGGGATGGTATTTGGGGATTTATGAAAGAAATCAATACCTATCAAAAAGAACATGGAGCTTATTGGAATGTGTTTTCTAAGCATTCTTACGCACCCCATACAGGAAAAAAAGAATCTTTAGAGAAAGCTTATAAAAGAGGAAACACAAAACTATTGCAAGCTACTTCTCCTCAAGCAATGCAAGAGATAGAAGATTATACATGGGAAAATGTTCCTATGGTAATAACTGAGTTTGGTGTGTGGAATACTCCTTTAAATGGAATTTATTCAAGCATTTATAATATTGAATACGTAATGAGACAGTTGCAACATACCAACACATGGTATGTGGGAGCACATGAAATAAGCAGTAAATTTCAACCTAAAAGGAATATCAATAAGCAAATTGAACAAGCTTATCAAAATGCTACAACTCTAAATACAGATAGTATTCTAACTGGAATAAAAAAGACCTTAGAAGGAAAAGCTTATGAAATTTTTCATAACGCAACCAATAATTCTGATTTTGTTTTTAAGTCATCTGTAACTAGTGGATTTAATGCTCCTGGAATGAAAAATACTACGGAAGTAGCTTTTTACTCACAAGCTTACAGAGGTATTAATGGTTATGATTATTTGGTTTTTACCAACAGAACAAATCAATCTAAAGATTTTAAAATTAATATAGATGGAGAGCCATTAAACAAAAAAATAGAAACTCAATTTATTCACGCTGATTCATTACAGGTACACAATACAGAAATTAAAAATAAAGTATATAAAAAGGGAAGTATAAACATACCTGCTTATAGTGTAACAGTTGCAAAGTGGAAATCTAAAGAAATAGCAAAGCCTGCAACTCCAACTATTTATAAAGGAGAAATAAATAAATCGGGAATAAAATTAACATGGGGAACTATAGAGAATGCAGATAATTACATTGTATACTATGGGAAATCTCTTAATGCATTAAACCATAAATTAAAGGTTAAAAAAGGAAATTTTGTTGAGGTTTCTGATTTAGAAAAAGGAGAGGAGTATTATTTTAAAATGCTAGCTAAGAATAAAAAGGGAGAAAGTGGTTATTCAAATTACATAAAATTGAAGATAGCTACACCTAATAGTCCTAAGATTTTTAAAACATCAAGAAGGAATAATACAGCTACTATTTTTTGGAAAAGTGTTGCCAATGTAAGTGCGTATAAGTTGAAGTATGTTAGTACTAAAACAAGAGAAGAGAACATTATTGATGTTAATAATGTTTATGGATACAGAGTAGAGGGCTTAGATTATAATGTTGCTTATCAATTTTCAGTTGCAGCATATAATGGTATAGGTGTTGGTGAATTTTCAGAACCAGTTACTTTGGTGTTGTCAAACAAAGTGCCTTTGAGTCCTAGAAATGTATCGGCAGTTAGAAATCAAGAAGGAAATGTTATGGTAAAATGGATTACACAAAAAGATGTTCATCCAGAAACTACTTATAATATTTATAGAGGAGAAAAACTTCATCATTATAGCAAAATTGCAGAGGGTATAAAAATGTCTAGTTATGTAGATTCCACAGCTGTGAAAGAAAAAATATATTATTACACTGCAAAAGCAGAAACATCAGCAGGAGAAAGTAATTTTTATCCAAATACAGCTACGTTAATTGATGTTAAAGAAACATCTTCAGTAAAAATTAACAAGGTAGAAAAGAAAAATGATGGATATTTATTTTATGTATCTTATAACAAGGTTTTGCTTGATGGGGAATACTCTTACGGACTTAAAATAGAAAATATATCTTATTTAACTGTTGAAGAACAATTGGTTGAGGGAAGTGATTTGTCTAAAAAAGATAAAACATTTGAGGTTTTTATTTCTAATTCAGAGTTGACAAAAAAATCAAAATATGCTATCAAAGCCTATATGAAAACAAACGGAAAAACCATCTATAGTAAATTGCCTAACAAAACCATTGTTACAGATTAATTGGGATTAAATTCAAAAAAAGAGAGGATAAAATTATCTTCTCTTTTTTTTTGAGCTTATAGAGTTGTTTGATGGCAACTTGATTTTGATTACCATATACTTTTCTTAGGTCACTCTATTATGGAAACAGGTGATATTTGTTTCTAATTTTAGGTGTAAATCGTTCAAAACTGTAGATAAACAAATATTAAGACATAGAAGTAACAATAACACTCCTAAAACGAGATTTTAAATTGAAACAAAGCTTTTAATTTGGCTGTGATATTATTTTAAGAATAATTAAAATAAATACTAACTAAGTAAAATTATTTGTAATGAAATGTAGATTTAAATTAGAAAAATTAACCGTATTTGTCTTTTCTATGTTTGTTTGTGTTGTGGTATACTCCCAAAGTATTACTGTTGAAGCTGGAAATCTAAAACAAGAAATTGAATTTATGGGAGCGGATTTTGAACGGTCTCAAAATTTTGTTCAAAACGCAACCAATACTAATGAAATTATAGATTGGGTTTTTAGAGATGTTAATTTTAACTTGGCAAGAGTTGCGTACGATAAAATTCAGAAAACTGAAAATGAGAAGTATGAAATAGAGGCTAATAACATTGGTGCTTCAGGAACTTATGTACAATGGCAATTAAGAAATGGTGCTACTGAAGAAATAGTAGAATGGTCTTTTGGGGAAGGTGAAAATGGGAATGGAACTTATTTTATTCAAAATATCGCATCAAATACAAATTTACAAAGTACTAGTGATAAAACTGACGATGATACTGGGAATAGAGTTTTTTCTAGACCAGCTAGATCTTGTGGAGGGAGTTGGTGCAAATGGGAGTTGACTGAAAATGAAAACTATCCAGGTTATTACAATATTCGTAGTGTAGGACAAAACAAGTATTTACAATGTACTTCCGATCCATCTGCAAATACAGGTTTGTTTGTTAAGGCTGTAGATGTAAATACAATAAACGAGAATGATGAGAATTCACTATGGAAATTATCTCTAAAAAACAATTCAAATAGTATTGTTTTTATTGATAACAAAGGGTTTGATAAAAGATTACGTTACACAGATATAGACGAGGTTGTAGAGAATATGGCATTTTATAACAATGCTATTAAAACAATGCAAGCTATAAAATCTACAAATTCAAATGTTAAGTTTTTAGCAACTATGCGCTCAGATTACCATGGGTACAAAAGTGGTAATTGGAATAACTTACCAGAGTATATCTATCAGTATTCATGTGTAGAAACTAACGATGCAGGTAACTGTATCAAAACTATAGGAAACAAATCTTTTAATGCAAATTCTTATGGAGTTTTTTTGGCAGACTACTTAGAGTTAATGCATAATAATGGAGTAACTATAGATTATTTGGCAACAGCAAAAGAATGGACAAGTGTGGTAACACCTTTAAGGTCTCATGTAGCTTACGAAAAAATGAAATTAGAATGCGCTGACAGAGGAATTCCCATTCCTGAAATTATAGGTCCAGCTTCCTGGTCATTATCACAAGGTGTAAGTTATATAGAAGATGTTGAAACGGAAGGATATCAAAATGAGTACCATTCTTTTTCATCACATAACTTAAACAATCAATCAGAATTATATGACGATTTTGCATTAGCAGCTACATCAGTAGGTAAAAAAACATGGAATGATGAATCTTCTGCAGGAGGAGGGTCAAGAACTTCAGGTGTGAACCCGGATATTAGCTTGGCAATAAACACGTATATTGATAAAACAGTACTGTATAAAGGAGGGCTAGTTGGAGAGTGTTTTTTTGAAGTAAACTCTAGAGGTGTAAACTCTGAGACTAGAGCTATTTACTTTAAAAATAATACAGAGGGAAAAAGGCTTCGAAGTTATTATATAATGAAATATTTTGCTAATGGAGTTGTAGGGAAAAAATATGTAGAAAGTACTACTTCACTACTTGAAGAGGTACACAGCATGGCATTTGTTAAAGAAAATGATTTTACAGTAGTTATTGTTAATAATAGTGAAGATGACATAAACAATATTCCTGTTAATTTCAATAATTTTCAGTTAGATGATGATATAAAACAAATTACATGGACTAATGATAATAATGATGAAGGAGCTGAAGTAATAATTAAAAAAGGAAATACAAATACATTTGTTACAGACCTTAAAGCGAAAAGTATTTGTATTTATACCAATCAAAGTGATGAGCTTCTTTTTAGCAAACAAATAAACAATAATACAAGCGTTAGAGTTTCTTCAAACCCTGTTTTAGATGAAAAAATTCACCTTGTTATAGATGATGATTTTATAAAAGAAAAATTATCATACTCTTTGATCAATTCTAATGGACAGGTTGTTTTACAAGGAGACTTAAATTATAAAATGGAGATAAATATTAGTAATGTAAATAAGGGCTTATATTTCTTAAAATTAAATTCAAAAAGAATTAACTCAACTTTAAAAGTGCTAAAAAGCAATCGATAAAAATCTCAAGAATCAAATATATACGCCTTGAAACAACTGTAATGTAGGTTTTTGGCGTGTTGAGGTGCTTTTTTTGCAACATATAAACCCTCTAATTGAGAATTTAATAATATCTATTCTTGTTAAGTTTACTCTTGAGATTGAAATATTGCTTACTATAAAATTAAAACTAAATTATACTGAATGAACATGAAAACGAATAATAAAAGAAAGCTGATTTGTTTTTTGATGAAAACAATGAAAATACCTGAAAAGACTTTTCAGTCGATATTGTGTGCAATTTTAATCTGTATATCACTATCAATATTTGGTGAGAATGAGATATATGCTCAGACTCCAAAAAAAGTTATGGCGAAAGGAAATATTGTTGATGAAAATAATATTCCGTTGTTGGGGGCAACAATATTACAGCAAAATACTTCTAAGGGGAGTGTGGCAGATTTTGATGGAAACTTTAGTTTGGAAGTAGATTACAATTCAAACATAGAAATTAGTTATGTAGGTTACAAAACACAAGTTATTCAAAACGTAACCGACTCTTCTATAATAAAAGTTAAATTAGAATTAGACTCCACAAATTTAGAAGAAGTTGTAATTGTTGGTTTTGGAACTCAAACAAAACAAACACTTGTTGGAGCGGTAGAATCTGTAAAGGGAGAAGAATTGCAAAAAGTTGGTTCTGTAAGTACCATTTCTGAAGGGTTGCAAGGAGTTTTGCCTGGGTTAACAGTTATAAATACTAACGGAAAACCAGGATCTGATGCTGCCGACATTTATTTAAGAGGAAAATCTTCGTGGAATGAGACAGGTCCTCTTACATTGGTAGATGGGATTCAACGTGATATCAACAATATTGACCCCAACGAAATAGAAACTATTTCTGTATTAAAAGATGCATCTGCAACTGCAGTTTATGGAGTAAGAGGTGCGAATGGGGTAATTTTAATTACGACCAAAAGAGGTAAATTGGGTAAACCTCAATTTAACTTTACATCTAATTTTGGTTTTAAAGATCCTACAGCAAAACCAGAATACTCAGATTATATTACGTCTCAAAAAATGTACAATGAAGCTGCTACTAATGAAGGGTTATGGGGGCAATTAATTCCTCAATCTACCATTGATGCATGGACGCAAAACTATGACCAAAGAGGGCCGAATAACATTTATTTCCCAGAAGTAGACTGGACGGATGAAGTGGTAGGAATTGGATACGAACAAACGTATAATTTAAACATGAGTGGGGGGTCAAGATTGGTACGTTACTTTGTTTCCTTAGGGCACAGAAACGATGGAGATATTTTTAAAACAACTCCACAAGATGAATATGATCCTGCTTTTAATTTAAAAAAATACAATTGGAGAACAAATTTAGACTTTGATGTTACACCTAGTACAAAATTCAGTGTGAATTTTTCAGGAAACTATAGAGTAAGAACGCAACCAGGATATCGTATAGATGGAAATGGAGAAGATGGTTTTGGACAATCTCAATTCTTTGGACTTCTTTATAGCTCTCCTAGAAATCTATTTCCTATTAGATATGAAGATGGTTATGGAGATAGCTCTAATGGTGAAGCCAATCTTCTTATGGCTTTGAATGAAGGAGGGGTTAGAACTTACAAATACTTTCAAGGTTTTTATGATGCTCAATTAACACAAGGTTTAGATTTTATCACCAAAGGACTGAGTTTTAAAGGAAGTATTAACTATTCTTCTCAATCTAGTTACGAAGAAAGAATCTTAAGAGTAGGTTTAGGTTCTGCAAATGTGGGAATCATAAGGTATTTTAGAAATTACGATTATGCAAATCCAATAGTGGCAGATGATGGTACTGTAACTTATCCTCTTATATCAGAAGTTAGGTTTCCAAACGATCAATCTCAAGGAACTGCTGTAGTTGCTACAAACCCAAGCTTGTTCTCTTACCAAAGAAGGTTAAATTATAAGTTTCAGTTTGATTATAATCGTGCTTTTGGAGATCATACAGTAAAGACCAATGCGATTATGACAAGACAAATCACCAATACTAGAAATAAATACTCAGCCAAAAGAGAAGAGTGGATCGGTCGTATAAACTACTACTATAAAAAACGTTATTTACTAGAATTGAACGGTTCTTATTCTGGATCTGAAAAATTTTCTCCTAAAAATAGATTTGGGTTTTTCCCTTCTGTTGGTTTAGGATGGGTAGCTTCCGAAGAATCTTTTGTGAAAAAAATTGCTGGAAATTGGTTAGACTTGTTAAAAATAAATTATTCATATGGTATAACAGGTGCGGATGGAAATGAATTTCCTAACAATGACCAAGATCGTTTTCAATATGTTCAAATATACAATACAGGAGGTAACGTAAACTTTGGATATGATGCTCTAACAGGTTACGGACCTAGGTATGTAGAAGGATCTCTTGCCAACGAAAGCGTAGGATGGGAAACAAGTCGTGTACACAACTTAACGGTTAAATTTGAGGCCTTTAAAAAATTAACATTAGGTCTAGATTTGTACAAAGAAAGTAGAACAGATATTTTAATGGATGTTAGACAACAGTCATTTACAGGAGTAGTAAATCCTCCTACGGGAAATTTAGGAGAAACCAAAAAGCGTGGTTATGAATTCCAAATAGGATGGAAAGATAAGATAACAAAAAACTTATCCTATGGAGTTGATTTTAATACAGCCTTTTCTGAAAACAGAATTGTTTTTAGAAATGATCCATCTGGACAGGTTGATTATTTAAAACAAGCAGGAAAACCAATCGGGTGGAATAGTTCAGGAGGTCAAAGATATTTAGATGCTGGTTTTTATGATAGCTTAGATGACCTTTACAATGGAGCAACACCAAGTTTAGGAGTAGCACAAACTAGTTTGCTTCCAGGAGATGTTTCTTATGTTGATTATAATGGAGATGGTCAAATAACAAATGAAGATCTTGTTGCAATGGACAAAACAATTAAATTTCCATTAAACACGTACAACTTAGGATTGAATGTAGGGTATAAAAACTTATCATTATCAGCAAGGTTTTACGGTGTTTCAAACACAGGATACATCATTCCTAACTTATATTATTATGATGACATGAGTAATTACATTCAGTCAAATCCTGATGTACTTAATAGATGGACACCTGAAACAGCTGCAACAGCAACAAAACCAGTGTTGCACTTGAATGACTATGCACATAGTAAGCAAAGCAGCACTTTAACCTATGCAGATGGATCTTATGTGAGATTAAAAAGTGCAGAGATAAGTTATAGGTTCACTAAAGGATTGGTTAAGAAATTAGGACTGAAATCTGCACAAGTTTATGCAAACGGAAATAATTTATATACATGGTCTAGGCTACCAGATCAATTAGATCCAGAAAGCAACGGAACGGGTAGTTATCCAATTATAAGAAGATATAGTTTAGGAGTAAGAGTCTCATTTTAATATAGATTAAGATATGAAAACAAAATTTTATAAAACAATAGTAATGATGTTGACTTTTATAAGTCTGTCATCATGTGAAGATTTTTTAGATGTAAATCCAGATTTTGGATTGGCGGAAGAAGATGTTTTTTCAAGTTACCAGTCGGTTAGAGGGTATTTAGATAATTGTTACGAGGTGTTATTAGATATTCACCACTGGCGTTCTCAAGGATTTGATAGAACTTCTGTAAATGCACTTTCAGATGAGGCAGGAAGTCCTTATAATGGAAATATAGCTACCGTTTTAAATTCTGGAGCTTGGACAAATAGATGGGCAGGTGTTCCAGAACTTGGATGGGGAGGAAATTCTGGCTTTGACCAAGGAAGCGTGTTTACCAATGCTACATTTGCTATTAGAGTTGCCAATAAAGTAATTGAGAATATAGAAAGTGGTATAGTGCCAAGTTTAACAGAAGATCAAAGAAATGAATTGTTAGGACAAGCTTACTTTTTTAGAGCATGGTACTATTTTCAAATCATTCAAAGAGCAGGAGGTATGCCTATTTTAGACAATGCTTTTGCTTCGGATGACAATACAAATTTAAGCAGACTTACTTATAAAGAAAGCACTGAGTGGATGTTAACAGATCTAGACAAAGCCATTCCTATGTTGCCAGATGTTTGGGAAACTAGTCAATTTGGTAGAGTAACTAAAGGAGCAGCAATGGCTGTAAAATCTATGGCAACATTGTATGCTGCAAGTCCTTTAATGCAAAATGATTTAAATTCAATAGAGGATCTTGACTACAGTACAGAATGGTCAGAAATGGCAGCAGAATATGCAAACGACTTGATAAAATACATTGACGCAGGTTCAGGTGGAGCTGGTTTTAGATTGATGACAAAAGCAGAATATAAGAACATATTTTATACAGATGGAATCCAAGCATCTCCAGAGTCTGTTTGGTACCGATTGGATGCAGGAAAAAGATCTAGTCAATCTAGAGGGTTAAGATGTAATTATATTCCTCAACGTATGTCAAGAGGGACAGGGAATGATGCAGCAGCTTACACAAACCCAACTCAGAATATTGTAGATATGTATGAAACCTTTGATGGAACTAACGCATACCCTATTGATGATTCAAGATCAGGTTATGATTCTCAAAACCCCTTTGAAAACAGAGATCCAAGGTTGGAAAATAACATAATTATTCCTGGTGAGGAATGGGGAATAGCTCAAAATGGAACTAAAATGTACCAAGAACTATATGTAGATGGAACAGATTATAATTTACAAAGTAATAGTAGGTATACTAAAAATAGAATGTTGTCTGGATATATGATAAAAAAATACTTATGGCCAGAAGCACAAAACTTTCCGTTTCAATTTGATATATACAACATAAATACAATATACATAAGAGTTGCCCAAGTGTATTTAGATTATGCAGAGGCTATGAACGAGGCATATGGACCCAATGCAGATCCTAAAGGATATGGTCTAACAGCGGTACAAGCAATTAATAAAGTGAGAAATAGAGTAGATATGCCAGATGTATTACCTGAGTTTGCAACAAGCAAAGTAGTATTTAGAGATAGAATTAGAAACGAAAGAGCTGTGGAGTTAATGTGGGAGAACCACAGATGGCATGACTTAAGAAGGTGGATGATTGCAGAAGAAGTGTTCAAAAAACCAATTAGAGGTGTAGAAGCTATTCCACCAGCAGGTCATGGTAGTGTTACTGATAAAAGCACATTGACCTTTACTTACAACTACATTGACCTAACTACGGAACAACGTGTTTTTGATAAGAGAAACTACTGGTATCCAGTATCGTCAAATGACGTGTTTGATTTGTCTAACTATCAACAAAATCCAGGATGGTAATTGTAAAAAGCTTAATTGAAACTAAAATTATGAAAAAATATAAAATTAATTTCTTGTCAACTCTTTTTGTTTTGATAGCGATTAGCTTTCAGAATTTCCTTTATGGTCAAGAAAAAGAGAGTATAAAGATAAAAACAACTTTAGTAGATGAAAATGACAATCCAATTCCTAATGCTTTAATAGTATTGGGTGATGGTTTGGTGGAAACCAATTCTAATTCAAATGGAAGTTTTACTTTAGATGCACTTTTAAATAACATATTATTAATCAGTGCTAACGGATATAAGAGTAAAGTAATTCAACTGAATAAAGAAGTAATAGGAGAAAAGATTGTCTTAGAATCTGCTTCTTTATTTGACGATAGAGAGAATGAAATTATTCTTCCTGGAAATTTAAAAACAACGCAAAGAGCCTTGACAGGAGCTGTTAGTAAAGTTTCGGGAGAGGAGTTGGAGTCGCAACCAGATATTGTGTTTCACAATGCCTTACAAGGAAGATTGGCAGGGGTTACTGCTCGTATGACAACAAACGGATTAGGAAATAATCATCCCGCTATTTATGTACGTGGTTTAGGACGTGAGAGTGCTAACACTGCACTTTTTATTGTAGATGGTTTAGAAAGACCTATCGATTTTTTAAATGCTGAGGAAATAGAAAGTGTAGAGGTATTAAAAGATGCTTCTGCAAAAATATTGTACGGTTCTAGAGCTGCCAACGGAGTGATATTAGTTACAACTAAAAAAGGACGTAAAAATACGCAAGTAATAAAAGGTTCTGTAGAGTATGGAGCGAATATGAATACTCGAATGGCAACGTATTTAAATAGCGCTGATTATGCTACTTTGTATAATGAAGCTAGAGAAAACGATGGTTTTTCTCCACTGTATTCTGCAGCAGATATTGAAGGTTATAGAAATAGTACAGGAGAAAATGATTTATTTTATCCAAACATTGATCATAATTCGTACTTTTTAAAAGAAAGTACTGCTTTTAGAAAAATGAATTTTGAATATTCTGGAGGTACAGATAAGTCTCAATATGGAGTGTATTTAGGATATATCGGAAATGGTGGATTGGAAAAAATAGGAGAAGATGTTTCACAAGATAGAATTAATATACGAGGAAATTTAGCTTTTGATTTGACAAACAATTTAAAAGCATATATCCAAGGAAATGGAATTATTGAATCTAGACAATGGGGTAAATTAGGTCAAGATCAGGTTTTTGGACGTGTAAATTCAGAAAGACCTAATGAATTTCCGTTGGTAATTCAAGATCCAAATTTTATTGGTGAAGCAGCATCTTTAGGAGAAGAAATAATTCCGCCCTTAGGAGGTTCTTTTCAAAACAGAACAAGTTTGTATGGAGATATGCTTTATGGAGGAAATCAAAAATACATCTTTTTTCATGGTCAAACAGATTTTGGTTTAGACTGGGATTTAAACAAAACAATTAAAGGATTGTCTGCAAGCACAAAACTGAACTTTGATAGTTATGATTATTATGCTACTGAGCAAAAAAACAACCCAATTCGCTATGTGGTTGAAAAAGATGAGGATACAGGAGAAGCTACTTACACCAAGTTAAACAACAGAAGTATTACGGCTCAAGTAAAAGAAATGGGAAGTGCTTCTACAAGATCTTTAGGTTCAACTACTAATGTAGAATATCAAACAAGCATTGAGGGTGACGATATGTTAACACTAGATCTTTCTCATTTTTATTATTTAAATCAAGATAATTCTAGACGTCAGCATATTAAGAATGGAAATACAGTGTTTAAGATCAACTATGCATATAAAAACAAACTATTTTTTGATTTAACTCACGCGTTAATGACTAGTAACAAATTTGCAAAAGGAAATAGATCTTTTTTATCTCAGGCAGTTGGTGCAGCATGGGTAATTAGCGAAGAAGACTTTTTTAAAGGAAATGCTTTTGATTATTTAAAGTTAAAATCTAGTTATGGTGTTATAGGGTATGATGCAAGTACTAGTTTTTACTTATTTGAAACAAGATATAGTTCTGCAGGAAACGTGAATTTTGGAGAAAGAAATACGTCTTCAGCTGGTCGAATTAGTTTTAACAATTTTGGGAATCCAGATTTAGCTTGGGAAAGATCCAATGAATTTAATGTAGGTGTAGAAGGTTTGGCTTTCAACAAGTCTTTACAATTTGAATTCAATTACTTTCATGAATTAAGAGATGATGTTATTTATGACAATCCTACTTCTAATACAACGGGTACTATAGGTATTGCAAAAGAACCATTAAATATGGGTAAGGTTGCAAATCAAGGAATAGACGGAAGTGTAAACTGGAGAAAGAACTTTGGAGATTTTAAATTAAATGTTGGAGGTAACTTTATCATTTCTAAAAATAAAATCAAACAATCAGATGTAATTGATAACATAGATAGTAATTTAAATGTAATAGGAACTCCTTCGGATGCTATTTTTGGTTACGTGGCTAATGGTATTTTTAAAACACAAGAGGAGGTAGATAATGCTCCCTTTCAAGCATTAGGTCAATATGGAGTAGGGAATGTTTCTTACAAAGACTTAAATGATGATGGTGTAATTGATGAAAGAGATAGAAAAGTGATTGGTAATAGTTTTCCAAGATCTAATTTTGGAATTAGTCTAGATGCAAAATATAAAGGTTTTGGACTTTCTGCTTTGGGAGTTGTACAAACAGGTGTAGATATGATTAAAAACAATGCATATTACAGAAATAGCGGAGAAGGAAAGTATTCTACATTAGCATCAGATAGGTTTCATCCGGTAAACAATCCGAACGGAACAGAACCAATATTAACCACATTAACACCTATAAACGACAACGTAACTTCTACTTTTTGGATGGAGAATGCATCTTTCTTTAGGTTAAAAAATGTAGAGTTGAGTTATGCTGTTTCTAAGGATACTTGGTTGGTTAAAAAAATGAAATTTTACGTAAGAGGTACTAATTTATTTGTATTGTCTGATGTAAAAGATTTAGACCCAGAGGTGCCAAATTCAGGGGTTTCTAACTACCCTTTGTTTAGAACTGTTACAGGAGGAGTTAGCTTATCATTTTAAAAAATAAAAAAGATGAAAAATAATTTTATAAAATATACATTGATTGCATTAGCAACATTACAAGTTGCATGTTCATTTGATCCAGAAATAGACAATACCTATAGTGAAGATTGGGTTTTTAGTCAGCCTGATTATGTAGAAGGATTGCTTTTAAATGCCTACGGAAATTTACCAAACACAATTGTTGATGGTTACGGAGGTGATTTTTTAGATGCAGCAACAGACAATGCAGTAACAAACAACGAATCTGGGGTTTACCGCTTAGGAACAGGAGGATTGACACCAAGTAGTAATGTGATAGGACAATGGGACAATGCTTATAATCAAATAAGAAACGTTCATTTATTTATGGAAAATGGTTTAGGAGACAATATCAATTATGATATTTCTTCTGAAGCAGCAGACAAAGCCAAGAGAGATAACCTAAAAGGAGAAGCATTTTATTTAAGAGCATGGTGGAGTTTTCAATTGTTACAAGCTTATGGTGGTAAAACAGCTGAAGGAGAAGCCTTAGGGTACCCAATTGTTTTAAGATCTGCAACTAAAGAAGAATCTACGGATTTAGAAGCTGTAAAAAGGAATACATATGAAGCATGTGTAATTCAAATTAAAAAAGATATTGATTCTGCTATGTTGTATTTGCCAAGCAAATATACAGGTAACGATCCTGTTACTGGAATCAATAATTTAGGACGTGCAGATCAACAAGTTTCTTTGGCGTTAAAGTCAAGAGTATCTTTATACGCAGCAAGTCCAGCATATCAACCAGATAATATTGTGAAGCTAGTAGGGATGGGGCAATTTAACGTTGTGGATGAAACAGCTTATATTAACAAATGGAAAATTGCTGCAGATGATGCACAAGAGGCGATTAATGAAATAGGGACATTTACAAGTTTAAAAACTTCTGATTTTGATTCCAACAACACACCAGCAGAGTTTATTTGGAGAAGTTTTTTCACAAGTTCAGCTTTAGAAAACTCAAACTATCCTATTGCAGAACGTGGTGGAGCAAGAACAGGACCTTCTCAAAACTTAGTAAATGCATTTTATACGAAGACAGGTTATCCTATAGACGATTCTCGTTCAGGGTATGATGCGGATAATCCATATGATAATAGAGATCCTAGATTGTATGTAAATGTATTGTACAATGGAAGTGATTTTAACAATAGATATTTAGAAACGTATGTAGGTGGAATAGATTCTAAAGAAAAATATTCTGGAAATACTCGTACAGGATATTATGTAAGAAAATGGTTGTCTTTAGCTCCTGGTATTATTAGTGTAGATAATTCAAGTAATCAGCGTCATTACAATCCTTACTTTAGAAGAACAGAATTGTTTTTAAATCTTGCCGAGGCAGCAAATGAAGCTTATGGACCTATAAGTATAGGTGGCAATGTAACACAATCTTCTGTAGACATTATTAAATCTATCAGAACAAAAGCAGGAATAACAGATAATACTTATGTTGATGAAATTGCTGCTTTAGGAAAAGATGAGTTTAGAAAATTAATACAGCTTGAACGAAGATTAGAATTGGCATTTGAAAATCATAGATATTTTGATTTAAGACGATGTTTATTGCCTTTAAATGAAACGGTAAAAGGAATTAAAATTACTCAAAATACAGATGGAACTTTTAATTATGAAGAAGAAGATGTAGAAGAAAGAAGATTCAATGGAGTAAGGTATTATTATGCTCCATTACCTTATGATGAATTGTCTAAAAGCCCTAATTTAATCAACAACTTAGGTTGGTAATATTATTAAAAACATAAAAGAAGATGATACAGATAAAATTAAAAAAAATAAGTTTAGCACTACTTTCGTTAGGGCTTTTGTTTGCCTCTTGTGAACCATATGAGGATTTTGCAACGGATTTTGACTATACAACTACGTATTTTGCTACTCAAAAACCTCTAAGAACAATTGTTTCTTATGACGAGATGGAGTTCAAGGTTGGGGTATCTTTAGGAGGAAAAAGAGAAAACTCTAAAGATGAATACGTGAATTTTGAAATTGACGAGAATTTGTTAACTACAGTTGATGGTGCTAGTGGGTTTACATTATTACCAGATTCTTATTATGAGTTAAGTGATGATTCTCAGATGGTTATTTCTAAAGGAGAGTTTATTGGAGATGTTACAGTAACTTTAAATAGAGATTTGTTTACAAATGATCCCTTAGCAACTCAAAATACATATGCATTACCAATTAAACTAACAGACTCATCATTAGATTCTATTTTAGATACTAAAGATCACACTGTTTTAGTTGTAAAATACATTAGTCAATATTCAGGAGTATATTATCATAAAGGAACTCAAAAAGAACTAGATGGTTCTGGAGGTGTTGTAGAAGAAGTTGTTTATGATGATACGGAGTTAATCAATAATCAAACTTGGAAATTAACTACTGTGGATAGAAATTCTGTACGTACTCCAGGAGTGGGTACATTAACTAATCAAAACTTTGTAATTAACATTGATGAGTCCGATAATACAGTAGCAATTGATAGCCCATCTGCTGGAGTTACTAATTTAGTTGGTTCTGGTGTTGTTAATGAAGATAGATCTATCTCTTTAAATTATTCTTACACCAATGGAGGAAAAAATTATGAAGTTGAAGATACTTTGGTATTACGTCAAGCAGTTGAATTTGATTTAAGGTTTGAAGAATGGTAAAAGTTTAAATTAGAAATTAATTTTTTAAAAAAGTCGCCTAAATATTTAGGCGACTTTTTTATTTATAAACTATTTGTAGGATATCTACCGTATTCTAATCTTGTTTATAAATAACGCCTTAAGTGCAACAAAAAAGACCTCTTTATGATATTTTTAAAACAAGATGAAGCATTCAAAAAATGTACTTTAGTTTTTTTATAAACAATAATAACCATATAAAATGTTTCAAAAAAGTAAGAAAAAAAGTTTTGTTTTATTTTCATTATTTATAGTGTTGGCATCTTTTTCATCATTTGCTAATCATTTAGAATTAGGACCTTTGTTTAAAGAACACATGGTTTTACAAAGGAATATTCCTATCAATATCTGGGGTACTTCTTTGCCAAATAGTTTAGTGTCGGTTAGTTTAAAAAATAAGTCTATTCAGGTTAAGGCAGATGCAACGGGTAGTTGGAAAGCTGTTTTACCAAAGTTTAAAGCTGGAGGACCTTATGAGTTTAGTGTGAAAACGAATAATGAATCTATTATTTTTAAAGATGTAATGGTTGGAGAAGTGTGGATTTGTGCAGGGCAATCTAACATGGTGTGGCCCCATAAAAATATTCCAGAAATACATCAACTAGCTCAACAATCAAAAAAATTACGCACTTTTGAAGTTCCTAAAACTGTTGCTTTTGAGAAACAAAACAATATCAAAGAAGGTTCTTGGTCTCTAGAAAATCCTTCTAGCGCAGTAGCATTTACTTTTGCTTATTTTCTACAAAAGTATGCTGATGTTCCAGTAGGAATTGTTTTAACAGCTTGGGGAAGTTCATCATTAGAAGGATGGATGCCTATAGAGTTAACAGAAGAGTTACCACATTTTAAATCTATCATGGATACTTTTAAACACGATGAAGATAAAATCAAGAGAATCAAAACCATTGTAAGCTCTAAAAAAACAAGAGTAAGAAATGATGATATTTTTTTACGCACTCAACCAAATATTATTTACAATGCAATGATGCATCCTTTAGAAACATTTTCATGCCGAGGTATGGTTTGGTATCAAGGTGAGTCAAATACCAAAACCAAAAAAGATATGTTGCAATATGGTGAGTCGTTTCCTTTATGGATTGAGTATTTAAGAAAACAATGGAATCAAAAAGAATTTACAGCTATTGTTATTGCGTTACCAGGTTATGCTGGTGGAAAAAATAAAAATAAGTTGAACTATGCTGAAAGCCCTACTGAAGATTCATGGGCTTGGATGCGTGAATCTCAATATTCTTTTGAAAACATGAAAAATACCCATGTTGTGACTACTATTGATTTAGGAGAAAAACTTCAGATACATCCTAAAGACAAACTTCCTGTAGGAAAAAGGGTAGCATTGTTAGCAGAGAAAATAACATTGGATAAAGAAGGATTGGTAGAAGGACCTATTTTTAAAAAGCACATTATTAAAAATAATGAAATTGTAGTGTTTTTTAAGAATTCTAAAGGATTAAAAACAAATAATGGAGCTTCTCCAAAAGGTTTTTGGATTTATGGTAATGACAAAAAATGGCATAAAGCAGAGGCTAGAATAAAAGGACGTAAAGTTATTTTAAAAGCAGAAGGTGTTCGTAACCCAACACAGGTAAGGTATGCATTTTCGGCAAAACCAATAGTGAATTTGGCTAATAAAGAAGGTTTGCCAACAAGACCTTTTAGAACTGATGAATTTTTAGATTAAAAATAATTTATTAAAGTTGATTTTTAAATAAAAAAGAAGATACGCAACATTTTAAACCATAGTATGCTACAGTAATACACCTACTGAGACCATTCTTTACTATAATTTAGATTTCATATTAACAGTAATATTAACTTTAAAATGTGTAAATATGAAAAAAAAGACTACTTTAATGAGGATTGTATCATTTGTAACGGTGTTGTCACTAACAGGACATTCTGCAAATGCACAAACACCAATTGCATATTATAAATTTGACAACAATCTAAATGATGAAACCACCAATTGGAATTTAGTACAGAAAATAGGTTTCTCAGCTACGCTTACATATGAAGAAGGATTTGATGGAACAACAAATGGTGCTGTTTCTGGATTTGATACAGCAGATTATTTAGAAACAACAAGTAACTTTTCTATCTCAGGAAACCAGTCTAGAACAATGACAGTTTGGATTAAAACTTCAGCCGAAGCTACTCAAGTTGTTGCAGGTTTAGGTAGTTCAGCAACAGCAGCAAGATGGACTTTTGGAGGATTCTATAAAAATAATACGCCCAGGCTAGAGGTGCATGGTAGAGGGTTTTCAGGTACTACAATATTAAATGACGGTACTTGGCATCATCTTGCTGCAGTTTATGATAATACCAGTGGTACTGCAACAATGTATGTTGATGGTGTTTTTGAAAAATCAGTAGATTGGTCTGCAACAGCTTTAAATACAACTTCGGCTCCTTTAAGAGTTGGAAATGATTATAATGGTGTAACTCCTAATAGAAACTTTGAAGGAGCCATGGATGAGTTACGTATATATGACACTGCATTAACAAGTACACAGATTGTTAGTGTTTATACAACAACTTTAAGCACTAACAATATAACACCAACTACATTTAGCACTTATCCTAATCCTGTTGTAGATAAATTATTCTTTACAGGCAAAGATGTAGAAAGTGTTGATGTTTATAATAGCGTTGGTACTTTAGTGGCTTCTCATAAAGTTACAACGTATGTAGATATGCATAGTTTTTCACAAGGTATTTATTTTATAACTTTTAAAAATAGTAAAGGAAAGGATATAAAAACCACAAAATCTATCAAGCTATAAAAGTTGATGACCCTAATAATTTTTTCCTCATATTTTGAAGCTTAATCAAATTATGAGGATATATAAATACTACTGATTTAATCACAATGACTAGAATAAAAAAAAATATACTAAAAGTAATGTGTTTAATCTCTTTTTGGAGTTATTCTCAATCTGACATAATTACTATAAATCCAGAAGATATAAAGCAAGAGGTTGTTTTTGGAGGAGATAATAAACTTACTATTAAAGCTTGGGCTGAAGGAAACATACATAGTGTTTCTCAAAAGTTGTTTAAAGATATGGACTTGAAAATAATAAGAGTACCCATATTTGCTTTGCAAGATATTTCAGATGGTATCTATGATAACGTGATTGATGTGGTTAACTCCATTAAAGCTGTAAATCCAAACGTTAAAGTGTTTGCTAGTATTGCTAACGGAGATGGGTATGGTGTCAATCATCATGGAGCTTCTAAATTTCCTTCTGGATGGACGGGATGTTGTGATTATAATGTATATAAATTAAACTTAACTGCATATTCTGCTTATTTAGATAGTTTTATGCAAAGAATGACAGATGCAGGAATTACAATAGACTATTTAGGCCCCTATAATGAAGATCCAGGAGATGATTCAGATTATACTAAAATCATAAACCAAATGACTAAATTGGGTGATACTGAAATTATTGGAGGTGAAAGCTATGCATTGTCAGCAGCAATATCTATTGTGGATGACATTGAAGATAGAATTGTAATTATGGGTTCTCATTTTTATGATGATAACACTATTAATGAAGCTGATTGGGATAGTACATGGGCTACTTTGGTAGAAAAATCGGAAAATCCTGTTTGGTATACAGAAGCTACCAGATATTCTAATGGAGATAATATAAATCTTTTAATTGCGGGTTTAGATAATATTTTTGCCCCTATTAGAGGAGGAGCTGAAGCTGTTATTTTTTATCAAGTATGTAAACGATTTGTTTATGCAAACGGAAGTAAATTACCTATAAAATACAGTGGTTTTCAAAATGTAGTAAATAATACAAAGGGGAATTATATAGTTTCAAACTCTAATAATGAGAACATAAAGTTGATTGCTTTTAAAGATGGTGATAATTTAGATGTACACGTTATTAATAACAACAGTTCAGAGCATACAGTAAGGTTACAACTTTTAAACGATTATACTATTGTAGGTAATTATTCTACAAAAGAATGGACTGCCTCATCCACAGCTTTGAGTAACTCATATACCAATACAGAGACAAGTAGTGTAAATGTCACATTACCAGCAACGTCTTATACGTATTATAACTTTACACTTAATAAATCTACAGGCTTGTCTAATGAATCAATTTTAAATTCAAAAGAAACTAAAATCATCCCCAACCCTGTTACAAACGGGAACTTTAATATTGATTTTTCCAATAAGTTTCTTCCAGAAAACATCAATCTAAAATTATTTTCAATTAGTGGAGAATTGGTGTTTTCTAAAACCCAAAACTCAAGAGAAGAAATAGTTCTCGACAAAAATATACCTTCAGGAATTTACATACTTTCAATAGAGTATTCAAAAGGGAAAATATGTAAAAAACTAATCATACAATAATTTAGAATTAATACCATAAACAGAAGAGCGGGGCGTAAGAGGTTTTCAATCTGTATTCAACAACGGAACTGAAATTGATAAATACAAAAGGGAAACTAAGAGTTAATGCAATTACTTAAAAAGTATACAACCTAATTCATCAATTATTTTACTTGTAAATTATGACGATACCAAACTAAAACAAAGCAAACAACACACCATGTGCTTCTTTTTTATTGAAAAAGTAATTACAACGCTTTACTTAAAACACATTTAGGTAAAGCGTTATTCATTTGTTTTATTGGGGTGTTTGTAGGAATAAGTAACATTCTGCCCCATTAATTGAGAATTTTAAAATACTTTGATACATTAAATTCGTAGGTAAGACAGTACTATTAGGTATACTTCTATAGATAAATTATTTTAAAGTATGGGGTTTACAACATGAGGTAAATAATTCTTGTTAAAGAACTAAAAAGCATTTACAGATCCACTTAATTAAAACAAAAATGATATCCATTAAAAAATATTACATCTTGGTAATTTCGCTCTTATATTTTTTCAACTGTAAGGCTGATAAAATTCTAAAAGACCCAAAAAGGCCAAACATTATTTTTATTATGGCTGATGATTTAGGTTATGCAGATTTAGGCTGTTATGGTCAGACCAAAATAAAAACTCCAAATTTAGATAAAATGGCTGCTGAAGGTATAATTTTTACCAATCATTATGCAGGATCTACTGTGTGTATGCCATCTCGTGCTAGTTTGTTAACAGGGTATGATCAAGGTCATGCGAGTGTTAGAGGGAACCCTGTTTGGACAGAAAGTGGTAATCCTGTAAACCTCAAACGAAATGAAATAACAGTTGCTACAGAGCTTAAAAAAGTAGGTTACAAAACGGCTGTAATTGGTAAATGGGGACTTTCAGAAGGTGATACAAAAGGAAATATGCCCTCTGAACATGGTTTTGATTATTTTTTAGGGTATAAAAAACACGGTCATGCACATCATTATTATTGGGATACATTGTACAGAAATGAAGATCCATTAATGTTAAAAGAAAACAATTTTACTCTAAAACAAGGTAAATACACACATGATGTTTTTGTAAACGATGCTTTAAGTTATGTAGAAAGAGAAAAGGACAATCCGTTTTTTCTGTATTTGGCATTAACGATTCCTCATTTAGAATTAACAGTTCCCGAAGAGTCTAAAGAACCTTATTTGAAATTAGGTTGGCCAAAACGTAAAATGAATACGAAAGGACATTATAAGAATGATGAAGAAGGAAACACTACTTATGCTGGAATGATTTCTCGAATGGATAGAGATCTGGGACGCTTGTTTGATAAGTTAAAAGAATTGGGAATAGAAGACAATACACTTGTTGTTTTTACAAGTGACAATGGTCCCGAATATGAAAAAAAGGATCGTTTTTTTAACAGCAATGGAGACTTAAAAGGAGGGAAAAGAGATTTGTATGAAGGGGGAATTCGTATTCCATTTATTGTAAAATACCCAGGTAAAATTACCCCAGGTTCTAAAAGTGATCATATTTCTGCTTTTTGGGATTTTTTACCTACTGCTTGTGAATTGGTTGGTGTACAGCCAACAAACAAAGATATTAATGGAATTTCATTAGTGCCAGAATTGTTTGGGAAAGCACAACAACAACAAAAACACGATTATCTATATTGGGAGTTTAACGAACGTCAAGGACCTATTCAAGCCATTCGTAAAAACGATTGGAAATTAGTCTGGAAACTAGAAGGAGAACCTGAATTGTATAATCTTTCTACAGATATGGGAGAAACTAAAAATCTTGCTTTACAAGAGTCAAAAAAGTTAAAAGAAATGTTGACGCTTTTAAAAACAGTTAGAACAGAACATTCAGAATTTCCTTTAACAACAAGAGCTATTGCATTAAAAAAACGTGCTAATAATTAAGCTTACACTAGAATACAACATTAAATCAAAAACGAATGAAAACCCAATTACTTTATTTAATAGCGTTAATTTTTACTGTAACTAGTTTTTCTCAATCTAATTCTTGTGGTGAAATAGTTAACAACACCTTTGATGATGGGACTATTTCATCTAATGGTTGGGTAGAATATAACACTTTTGGACGGGTTACTGTAGAAACAGGAAAACTAAAATTTAATCACAATACAACAAAGCCTTCTGCTTACCATACTTTTAGCCCTGTAGCGAGTAATTCAGTTTTTTCGTTTGATGTTGCTACTTCTCGTAATTCAGTAAATTGTCAAATACATTTAATATCATCAACGGGAAAATATTTATCTAGTATAGCGGTAGGTGTTAAAACAGCTTCTATAAAGTATGCAACAACTATGTCAGCGGGAGTTCCTAGTAATTTTACATCAGGAGTATCTGGACTGAGTCTTGAAACCAACACAAATTATACAATTTCTACCAAAATTGATTTTACGTTAAAAAAAGTAAGTTTTTATATTAATGGAGAATTGATGGGAGCGGACATTCCTTTTTTAGAAAACGTTAAAGATATTGCTAAAATTGACATTCAATCTATTTATATGTATAGTAACAACGGACAATTCTATTTTGACAATTTATCTCTAGTCAAAGGTGATGAAAATCGTTTGCTTTTAACCACCGATGTTACAAATGCCGAATCATTAATTTATTCAGCAAGCATTGGCAATGAATACAATGAATATCCACAAACTGCTATTGATGTTTTTCAACAAGCAATTGACAATACAAATTTTATATTGACCAATTGCGAATCTGATTCTAATACAATAGATAGTGCTATTGCAAATCTTCATACTGCTCAAGAAGAGTTTACTGAAGCAAGAATAACAAGTTTAATTTTTTCTTTAAAAAATAATATAGGAATTATTGAGGATGAATTAGGATCTGTTATCCGTTGGGAAAATCAAATAGATGGATATGGAGATGCAACACAAAGTAATAGTTCTCTAGGAGGGGAACAATTACAAGAAACATATCCGGGAAAAGTAACTGTTGGGTTTAATAAAGAAGGTTCCTATCTAGAACTTGAGGGAACAAATACTGCTGTGTCTGATAATACTTTTAGTTTTTTTTATGTAGGAAAAGCAAATCCAACAAATAGAATAGCTTCGTTAATAGGGAATTATGATATTGATGGTGCTTGGGATAAAATTTCAGGGATAAGAATCGTAAAACTAACAGATGGTAGTGTAAAACTTCAATATGGTACTCCTGGATTAAAAATTGTAACCTTAGGTTCTATTCCTGGAGATGGCTATTTCTTTATTGGGTTCTCTATGGATGCCTCAGGAAATTATACATACTTTGATAGCAGTTCACCTATAATAAAAGAAGGAACTCTTAGTGCTGCCATTTTACAAAATAATGCAAATTTCCAATTAAATCTTTTTGATGATATTCATGGACCAAAAACGTACGATCATACAGAAGTTGTAGAATTATCTTTGTATAAAGAAACACTAACTACAATTGATTTTAAAAATGAGTTTACCAGATTATCTACAGAATACCCTGAATTAGTTAAGGGAGAGTTTTCGGTAACAGAAACATTGCCTTCTGAACGAACCAATTTGTCTGTAAACTCAAACATTACAGTTGTTTGTGACCAAGCTATAGAATCAAGTTCTGTTTTTCCAAAAATATACATTGATAAAAATGAAACTGAAGTAGCAGGAAATTGGGTTTTATCTCCCTCTAACACCCTTACTTTTACCCCTTCAGAAAACTGGCCACACAACGCATTAGTTACTGTAAAAATAGAAGAAGAACTTACTTCTACAGATGGTGTATCAATTGATACATCAAAAGGAACTACATACAATTATATAGTAGAAACGGATAAAAATTATGGTGAGTCAGAAAACATTGTTTTCACATCAATAGCTACCGTAGATTTTCCACAAGTAGGGCACACTTTAGGTTTAAAAATGAATTTACCTACTCATAGAGAGCATAAAGTGCCTGTGCATTTTTGGATACATGGTGGAGGTTGGTCTGGAGGAACAGTAGCTGCTTCAGCAGGGGATTTTTCTCCCCATGGAGAATATTTAGCCGAAAACTTAGGAATAGCAACTTTAGGGATTGGATATAGATGTTCTGGTTCTAGTGGTACTTTTACTTTAGCAATGGAAGATGTAGCAACAGCTTACCAATGGGCTTTAGACAATGCTGATACTTATAATTTTGACATGACAAAAGTGTTTTTTAGTGGAGGATCTGCAGGAACTCCTTTAGCAGCACTATCTTCACAAAGACTTGCTAATGTCATAGGGTTTATAGGATTTAACGGAATTTATGATTTTGTAAACGATGCAGGTGATTTTGGTACAGGAAATTCATATAAGCAAAATGTGCCTAGTGAAGAAGCTAATTCTCCAATTTTTCAATTAAGTAGTACTCCACCTGCAACTATTATGATGCACGGTGATGCAGATACGACCATATCATATACTCAAAGCACTCTATTTGCTGATGCTATTAATAGCCATGGTGGTAGTGCTGAAACGGTAATTTATCCTGGAGAAGTACATGCCTTTTTTAATAAAGGGAAATCTGCTTATGAAGATGTTTTGATTGAAATGGTAAATTTTATGTCTAAAACACTAACAGCTGAAGAGAGTTTAAGTGTAGAAACGCTTTATAAGAAAGGAAAATTAATAGCCTATCCAAACCCTGTGCAACAAGGAGATTTTTTGAATATTTTTTTAAATTCTAACTTTAAGAACAAAGAAGTAGAAGTTCAAATAATAAACTTATTAGGGCAAGTTGTATTAACATCAACAATGCAACCAAAGGATGAGTCTAACCAATTGTACATCAATACGAAAAATTATAAAAAGGGAGGTTACATTCTAAAATTAGTAATTAACTCTATTGCTGAAACACAAAAAATTATCATTCAATAATAAATATCAATAAAAAAAACATGAAAAAAATAGTTGTTTTTTGCATATTATGCCTTAGTTTTTTTAGTTTAAAAGCACAACAGAAAAAAATATGGAACGAAACCGAACAAGAAAAAAAAGAACGGTTAGCTTGGTGGACTAATGACCGTTTTGGAATGTTTGTGCATTGGGGAACCTATTCCTTGGCCGGAAGACATGAAAAAGTTAAGAAAAATGAGAAAATGACTGATGAAAAATATCAGAAATATTTTGACAACTTTAATCCTGATCTATACAATCCTCAAGAATGGGCAAAACTAGCCAAAGCTGCGGGAATGAAATATGCAGTAATTACCACAAAACATCATGAAGGGTTTACTTTGTTTGACTCTGAATACACCGAATACAAAGTAACCAATACTCCTTACGGTAAAGATGCGCTTAAAGAATGGGTGGAAGCTTTTAGAGCTGAAGGCCTTAAAATAGGATTTTATTATTCTATTATAGATTGGCATCATCCAGATTATACTATTGATAGAATTCACCCAAAAGCACCTAAAAATGAAAAGCAATACAAAGAGCTAAACAAAGGACGTGACATGGGAAAATACCGTAAATATTTAAAAAATCAAGTAACTGAAATTTTAACTAATTATGGAAAAGTAGACATGCTTTGGATGGACTTTTCTTTTCCTGGCAAACACGGGAAAGGTAAAGATGACTGGGATTCTGTAGCGTTGATGAAATTGATTCGCAAACTTCAGCCTGAAATTATTGTTAATGATCGTTTAGATATAGAAGAGTATGAAGGAGGATGGGACTTTACTACACCAGAACAGTTTAAAGTAAATGAATGGCCTACGTATAATGGTGAAAAAATTCCATGGGAAACTTGTCAAACCTTTAGTGGTTCTTGGGGGTATTACCGAGATGAAATGTCTTGGAAAAATAACAAACAATTGTTGGTCTTGTTAATTGAAACTGTAAGTAAAGGAGGGAATGTTTTGTTAAATGTAGGCCCAACGGGTAGAGGTGAAATTGATTACAGAGCAGAAAGTGCTTTGTTAAAAATGGGAGATTGGATGAAATACAATTCGAGATCTATCTATGGTTGTACACAAGCTCCGCAAGATTTTGAGGTTCCAGAAAACTCTTTGTTTACTTACAATGAAGAAACAAAGAGACTTTATATACATTTATTAGATTATCCTATACAAAACTTTACGTTAAAAGGAATGAAAGGAAAAATAAAATACATACAGTTCTTGCACGATGCCTCGGAAATTAAAATTACAAAACCTCATGGTTTTGGACCTGGAGCAGGTGGTGGTTTGGGAGAAAATGATATCAATTTACAATTACCCGTGGTAAAACCAAATATTGAAATTCCTGTGATAGAAATTGTTTTAAACTAACGACTATCTAGTCAAAACATAATGTGGTTTAAAACCAAATGTTAGAATAAATTAGAAAAAGGCAGGTTGTACAACCTGCCTTTTTTATGTGATATGAATACTATATTATTTTCTACATTCTTAATAATATAGAATTGTCTCAATCTCGTTAAAAGTCATAAAAAATTAGATTTTTTGGAATATATATACAGATTGTACAAAATCAAGCTGATTTTGTGTAGTGCATAGGTATAACTGCAACATTTATAACGCTAAAGTGAGAATTCTAAAAGACTCTTGTTCTGTAGTTTTGAATTACTCACAAATAAAAACCATTTTTTATGTAAAAAACGTACTTAAAACATATCATAAAAATGATTACTTCATTTTTATGACAAATAACTTAAACAACTTTTCTAAAAACTAAAATATATGAGAGTAAAAATTACCTTTATTATCACACTTTTATTTACCCTTCATTATTATGCTCAAACCGCTCCATGCGGTAGTATAATTAATGATATTTTTGATGTGTCTGGAAGTTTACCTACAGAATGGACAGAATACAATACCTCTGGTCGAGTGACTATTGATGATGGAAATCTTAAATTAGATCACAATACTTTAAAGCCTTCAGTCTATAGAACATTTACGGCAGTAACAGATAACTTTTCATATGCTTTTGATGTATCTAGTACACGTAATTATGTAAACTGTACGATGAGTTTAATTTCATCAACAGGAACACATCTTGCTAGTTTATCTTTTGGTTCAAGTGGTAAAAAGAACATAGTTTATGCAAGCAATATGGATGGTGGTGAACCTTCTGAATTTATAGGTAGTTTGATACCTGGTAATTATGCATCAAACACTGTGTATTCTATTGCTATGGATGTTGATTTTGCCAATCAACAAATAAACATGTACAATGAAGGGAATTTAATGGCGGCTAACGTTCCTTTTTTAGAAACGGCTCAAGATGTTGCAAAAATTGACATTGAATTACAATACATGTATAATAATGAAGGAAGGTTCTTTTTTGACAATATTTCCTTAATTAGTACATCTCAAAATCGCTTAGATTTCACAAAATTGGTAACTGCATCAGAAACAATATTAAGTACAGCTATTATTGGAGATGTTTACAATCAATACCCCCAATCTGCTTATGATGTTTTTGAAAGCGCAGTAAACAATGCCCAAACATTTTTAACAAATTGTGAAGCTAGTACTTCTGAAATAGATCAGTCATATTCTTACTTTATACTAGCCAAAACTACATTTGAAAACACAAGAGTTAACAATCCAGTTCTTAAGCTGTATTCTGGATTAGGTTTTTCAGGAGAAGAGCACAAAGTATATTGTGGTTACTATAACGGAGGTTTAGGAGCCTACGAAGATTGGGCTGTTTCTTTCACGTTAGAAAAAGGATACATGGCAACTTTTGCAGAAGATATCAACGGATTAGGAGTGAGTAAGGTTTATATTGCTCAGGATAATGATTTAGAAATCAATCTGCCAGAAAATTTACAAAATAAAATTTCTTTTATTCGTGTATCTCCATGGAGTAACATTCGTAAAAAAGGAATTGGAGCTAAAGGGGATGATGTAGTAGCTTCACTCAATACTTCATGGAATTATAATTGGGGAACAACAGGAGAATATATAGGGGATTCAGAATTTGTACCTAACCAATGGGGTGGTGGTTCTGTAACTAAAGCAATTAGTTTAGGAGAAAGAATGGATCTTACCCATTATATGGCTTTTAATGAACCTGATAATGAAGATCAATCTAATATGACTGTAGATAGAGCTATTGAAAAATATCCAGAATTACTAGCTTCTGGTTTAAGACTAGGATCTCCAGCAGTAACAGATGGTAGTAGAGGAGCCACATGGAGAAATGAATTTATGGCCAAGGCTGTAGAAAATGGTTTGCGTGTAGATTATATAGTTGTTCATTATTATAAAAAAACAAGTCCAACGGCTTTCTATAATTGGCTAAAAGCTATTCATGATAAATGGGGACTTCCTATTTGGATTAAAGAATTTAACTACGGAGCAACTTGGACAGCTCAACCAGCTTCTAATGAAGCAGCTTCTGATGGTCTAGAATCTTATATTAACATGTTAGATGATGCTAGTTTTGTAGAGAGATATGCTGTTTTTACATGGCAACCAGACAAACCTATCTATTCTTTAATGTCTGTGCGTAACCCTATAACCTTGAGTAGCTCAGGAAACATGTATCGTGATCATGAATCTCCTGTAGCTTATACTCAAGAAGTGTACGAGCAAGGAGAGCAACTATCTTCTGATAAAAATTCTATTGCTACGAATATTTTGATTTACCCAACAGTCATAAATGATGGTATTGTAAATATTGCTTATTCTAATGGATTTAAAAATAGTAATTTAGAGTTTGCTATATACAGTAGTACAGCTGGTCAATTGGTTCAAAAAAGCTCAGGTTTAAAAACTAAGATTGATGTGGGGACACTCTCTAGCGGAGTCTACATTATTAAAATAACAGCTGCTTCAGGCTTTTTTACTAAAAAAATCATCATTCAATAATAACAAAAATTTCACATGAAAAAATTAATTCCAATTCTACTTTTATTAATTGTAGGTTGTCAAAAAGAAGACAGTATTATTAGTATTGAAAGTTTACTCTCCGAAATGATCAATAGGGAGCAAATAGCTAATTTTCCAGATACTAATTACAGACTAAAACAAGAGAGTAGTTACAATCGTGCATCTTTAGCTCCAGAAGATAAAGAGGGATGGTTTATGAATAAAGATTTTAGCTCTAACAAAAAAGACCATAATTTTATTCGTATTGAAGAGAATAATGGACAAAAAGAATGGGTTTTGATGGATCATGAAGGTGCTGGAGCTATAGTGCGTACATGGATGCCTTTTAAAAATGCATCGACCTCTAAAACTGATATCATTATTAAATTTTATTTAGATGGCTCTAAAACTCCAGTAATAGAAGGAAATATGCTTAGGGTATTAAATGGGGATGGACTAATTCCTTTTCCTTTAGCACATAAATCATTACGTTCTGCTGTGTCTTTTTTTCCAATACCATATGCAAAAAGTTGTAAAATTACGGTTACAAAACGTCCTTTTTTCTATCAGTTTGCCTATAGAGAATATCCAGAAAATACAAAAATTAAAACTTTTACATTAGAGGATTACAAAACAGCTAAACCTGTAATTGATAAAGTTTGTAAAGTTCTTTTACATCCTGAAGTAAAAAATACCATACAAGATTCTAATGCTTCATATCATCTTGCTCCATACACAGAGAAAAAATTTGAACTTCCTAAAGGAGAGGCTGCTTTAAAAAATCTTTCTCTAAAACTAGAGAGTTATAAAGATTCAACAATTACACGTTCTGTGGTTGTTAAAATGAATTTTGATGGAAAAGAAACAGTTTGGTCTCCTATTGGTGATTTTTTTGGAACAGGCGTTGGACTACATCCTTTTGAAGGTTGGTATAGAACTGTTGCCAAAGATGGTACTTTATCTAGTAGATGGGTAATGCCTTATCAAAAAACGGGAACAATCTCTATTGTTAATTTAAGTAAAAATCCTATTGACTTTAAGATAAACACCAAAGTAGAAAATTGGAAATGGACTAAAAACTCTCTGTATTTTCATGCAGGCTTTCGTCAACAATATCCAGTTCCAACTCGTCCGTATTCAGACTGGAACTATATTACTATAAAAGGAAGAGGTGTATATGCAGGAGATGCACTTACTGTAATGAATCCGGTTGAAAGATGGTGGGGAGAAGGTGATGAAAAAATTTATGTAGATGGAGAAAAATTTCCATCTATTTTTGGAACAGGAACTGAAGATTATTATGGGTATTCTTGGGGAGGAATTAGTACCGATTTTTACGAACATCCTTTTCATGCACAACCAAGAAGTAATGTTTATGATAAGTTAAATAGGAAAACAACAAAAGAGAAAAATACGCAAGGTTATAGTACAGAAACACGTACAAGGTCTTTAGACGGAATGCCTTTTGAAAATTCTCTTAAGCTAGACATGGAGGTTTGGAGTTGGGCAGATTGTGATATGCAGTTTGCAGTAGGTATGTATTGGTATGGAGATGCAAATACGATTGCTAATGTCAAACCTGTTCCAAAAGAAGTAACGGTATTTCCAAAGTGGTAATACATATTTTCTCTATTAAACAGAAAAAAAGCTTCCTGAAAAAGGAAGCTTTTTTTGTGACCGGGCTGGGGCTCGAACCCAGGACCCTCTCCTTAAAAGGGAGATGCTCTACCAACTGAGCTACCAGGTCGTTGAGGGGTGCAAATATAAATAATTTTTATAGTTAGCAGTTTTTTTTAACAGTTTTTTTCTAAGATATTTGTGCCGTTACTCATAAACAATAGAAACGCATGAAATTAGTATTAGTAGGATATATGGGGTGTGGTAAATCTGCCATTTCAAAAGCATTGAGCAACCGTTTAGAAGTCAGTAGAATAGATTTAGATGACTATATTGAAATGAAAGAAGGAAAGCTAATTTCTCAAATTTTTAGTGATCAAGGAGAAATCTATTTTAGAAAACGTGAAATGGAGTATTTGAACGAGATTTTGACAAAAAAAGAAGATTTTATTTTGTCATTAGGAGGGGGGACACCTTGTTTTGGAAACAATATGAACTTGGTAAATGCAAATGCAACATCTGTATACTTGAATGCAAATATCCCTACTTTGGTAGAAAGATTGTTGCCAGAAAAATCAAAAAGACCCTTGATAGCAAGAATAGAAGATGCAGATTTACCTGAGTTTATCGGGAAACATCTGTTTGAAAGAAATCAATTTTATTTACAAGCCCAACTTTCTGTAGCAGTAAATGCAAAATCGGTAGATGAAATTGTTTCAGAAATACTATCTAAAATTTAATTAACATAAATAAGCACTAGATTCTGTTGGATTTGAAAAATCTACTTCAATGTGTTCTTGCATAGAAGTAGATAAAGAAATTCCTTTAAAATCAGCCTTTACAGGATATAATTTATGATTTCTGTCTACCAATACCGCAGTTCTAAAAGAAGCCAAAGGAACTTCTAAAAAATGTTTTACTCCATAAATTAATGTTTTACCAGAGTTTAGAACATCATCAATCAATACAACATTTTTATTTTCGTATTCGTTCTGTGGTATGCTCGTAGTAGTTGCTAGCAAAGGATTTTTTTTGTCTAATAAAACTTCACACAAGGTCACTTTAACATCACTTATTTGATTCAAATGTTCTTTGATGTTTTGAGAAAAAATATAACCATTTCCATTGATTCCCGCCAATACAATTTCTTCAGCATCACAGTTGCTTTCTAAAATCTGAAAAGCAATTCTTCTTGTTTTTTGCGTGATTTCTTGATGCGTTAAAATGATAGATTTATTCATGTGTATAAATGAAATTAATTTTCGTTGTCAAAAGTATTCTTTTCTTGGTATTCATCCATATCTCTACGATCTTTTTTACTAGGTCTACCGCTTCCTTTTTTTCGATAATAATCTTTGGCTAGTTTTAAAAGTTCGTTGTGTTCAAATGCTTCTTTGGGAGTAGTGTCTTTTCTATACAAATCCACCAATTTAGCACCTACACGGTTTGGCGGTATGTCCAAAACCTCTAGTTGGTAATTGATTTGGTTCTTACGAACCACAATTTTTTCACCAATATACACCTCCTTAGAAGGCTTTACGTTGGTTCCGTTAAGTTTTATGTGTCCCTTTTTACAAGCATCTGTAGCTATAGATCTAGTCTTAAACATTCTGATGGCCCATAAATATTTATCAATTCGCATTGTTATTTCTTAATGTTTCTTTCTGCTAAGATAGGAAAATTGTAAATTGCGACTTCAAAAGAATAAAAAATGAATTTCAGAAGGATATTTTATACGGTATCAACGGTAGTTTTAATAGGTTGTCAACAAGATAGTATTGCTGTTTTTGATCATCAAGCCCAATATGATATTGATAAGGTTTTGATAGACGAGTATTTAGAAACGCATAGTTACGATGCTACAAACGATGTTTTTAAAGATTTGGAAGATGGAGAGATTGCTCTAAAATCTGATGACAATCTAATCAATTATAAAGACACTGTTAACGAAGTTGCTTATGATATGTACAGCTATGTAACCGTAACAGGTACACAAGAAAACCCTGATAGTAACGATATTGTAAACATAGCCTATCAGTTAACCACTTTAGATGATGAAAGTTCTGTGATAGAAGAAAGTAATACAAACGATGGTTTTATTAGTTTGTCAAATACAATAGAAGGATGGCAAGTAGGAATGGCTGCTTTTAAAGGAGGAGAGGTGGATGAAACAGACCCAACCACACCAAGACAATTTTTTAATTCAGGTAAAGGATTTTTAATCATTCCTTCTGGTTTGGCATATCGAAATTTAGGAAGTGGTGGAGTAGCTCCTAATAAAAATTTGATTTTTAAAATTACTTTAAGAACCGTTACTCAAGTTGATTAATTTCTTACTGTTTTTGTTTTATTTAATTGTAAATTAAATAAAAAGCTATTATAAAATTTAAAAGTCTACTCAGATTCGGGTAGACTTTTTTGTTGACTAACAGATATTTATCTATATTTTTCTGAAAAAAATTATAGATTTAATTTATTAAATATTATGTTTGTTCTTTATTAAAATATATTTACAAAGTGAAAAAAGGTACAGTAAAGTTCTTTAATGAATCAAAAGGATTTGGATTTATTATTGATGAAGACACAAAACAAGATTATTTCGTACACATCTCAGGATTGGTTGATGAAGTTCGTGAAGGTGATGCGGTGACGTTCGATTTAAAAGACGGTAGAAAAGGATTAAACGCAGTAGACGTTAGAATTTTATAATTTTATTTCTTTTTACAAATTAAAGAGACTGTTCAGAAGTTATTTTCTGAGCAGTCTTTTTTTTATGCTATATTGTTTTTATTTGGATAAGATTGTAGGTGGTTTTTTCTACAACTATGTAAGCTTTCATGAGTTAGGTTGTTATTATTTTCAATAATAAATAAAACATAAAAAACTACCGAAGCTTTTCAGCTCCGATAGTTTTCAGCTTAATTTAGGGGATATTTTTTTAGTTGATAAAAATTAATTTACCATTGTAGCTTTTACCATTTTGAACGTTTATTTTGTAAATATAAATTCCTTCAGAATCGGTTGGCTTTTCATAAAGTATGTCATTTGCACCTGCATTTACTTCACCTTCTATCAATTGAATTCTTTTTCCTGCCAAGTTGTAAACTGAAAGTTGATAAGTGCTATCTGTTTCGCTATCAAAATGGATTGTAGAGGTTTTTTGAATTGGATTTGGGAAAAATTCTACAGTATCACTATTTACAGATTCTTGAACAATTACAGCTTCTAGTTGTTTGAACTGTATGTTTTCTATCGTTACTTTTTTCTCTTCTTCAACTCCAATTTTAGTAGCATTTAGTGTAAAAACAATCATGGTAACATTAGACAAGTCAATTGAATCTCCGTTGTCGTTTTTAAATTCTGACAATTGAATTTCTTTAGTTTCCATTTCATCAGACAATTCGTAAGAGTATTTGTGTTGATCTTCCCAGTTTTCTACATCATCTTTCATAATTATTACAGACAATTCTCCAGTTCCTTTAGTGTTTAACTTTAATGTATTGTATTCATTCAAGTCAATAGCTCTAAATCTTGGTGTAAAAGCTTTGTAAACAGATACGTAGTTTGCAGTTGTGGCAGCTAAGTTGATGTTTCTTTCTACTAAAAATGTATTTTCGGTAGCTTCTTCTGTATGTGGAGTAATTTCGTACTCTGTAATGTTTGTGTTGTATGATGAATCATCAATACCCCAAGCTCCATCTGCAATAAATACATCATCTGGTGTACCTCCTTTGTCACTTTCAATTCTAAAACCAAAGTCAAAAAGAGATCCTGATTCAAATTCAATTTTAGTACTGTAGCTGTCTATTTCTAAATCAGTGTTTACAGCTTCAGTTTCACTAGTTTCAGTAGCTCTTATCCCTCCTTTAATGTTCAAACTGTGACTGTTGTTTGTATTGGTAATATTTAGGGTTAATTTTCCGTTTTTGTAATATCCATTTCTAACATATGTGCTTGGTGGTGTTGAGTTGTTAAAACTAGAAATTGTTTTTACATTTTTAAAACTCTCTAGTATAGTAGAAGCCAAGGTGTACAAATCATCAACAGAGTTAGACCATATTTGGAAGTTGTAAAAAGAAGTGTCATTAGAATATTTATCCAAATTCCAGTGAGATTCTACTCCGTAAGTATCTCCCTTGTCATTTACAGCAAAACTAAGCACATGCTCTATTTCTCCACCTGGGTTTTTAATTGTTGTTTTGATAAACAATTCTTCTTCAATTAAAAAAGTATTGATTCCTAGTATTTGTCCACCTAATAGTCTGTCACAAATGTATTTAGTGTGTTCGTATACTTCGTTTTCTGTTTGCAATGCTAATACTGAAGCAACTGTTTCTTCTTGACTGTTTAAATAATCTACAGAGAATATTTTACTTGCGTTGGTTAAGTTTAACAAATCTGAGGGACTTGAAATTTTAGGGGTAGTATTTTCAATTGCATCATAAGGGATAAAGTCTTCTATTCCTAAAACAGTTCCACCTACGTAAGCTGTAGTACTTGGTTTAAAAGTTGGAGCTTTGTTTGCTTTAAAGCTGTAGTTGGTTTTGCTTCTTAAATAGTTTCTAGAGGTAATTTTTTCAGAAAGACGGTTGTTACTTTCCAATCCTCCTTCGTTTCCACTGGTAGTAAGGGTGATAGTTGGGCAGGCATCTACTCCAGAACAAGCGGGGTCATCACAATCGACTAAGCCATCACCATCGTCGTCAATTGCATTACTACAATCTTCGTCAGGCACGGGAGCACTTGGACATCTAGCACCATCGTTAGATGCACTTGCAGGTCCGTATGCAAATAAATTAGAGTTCATTGAACTATTAGGGGTAAGGTCTTGTACTTTTTTAATTTTATAGATGGTTCCTGTTTCGTTTGCAGAGATGTAAAATCCTCCGTCCAAATCAAAATAAACAGCTCCGTAAGTATAACTTCTTCCTTGTAAGATGGGTACTTCTCCTAAGTCAGTAAGGGTTTCTGTCTCAGGATCTATTCTGTATAGGTGATTGGTCTTTTTTTCTACAGCATATAATTTGTTGTCGTTTACATTAAATGCCCAATCGTGTATGTTTATACTTTTAGACAAGGTAAAGCTACCAGTGTAGTTAAGGTAATTTTCTGAGTTTGGGTTTAAGTCAACTTTATACGTTACATTATTTTTTTTAAAATAATAGATTCCATCTATACTGATGTCTCCAATATAGCTAGAGCTACCTCCATTAGGTAAAGAAGTAATTTCATATTCGTTTTTTTGAAAGTCTTTTCCAATTCTCACCAATGTTTTAGATTTTGATTGTAAAAAACCCCAAAGATATCCATCAACACTGTTGTATCCTGCAGCATTAATTTTTCCTTCTACAATATTTTCTGAAACTAAGATTGATGTTCCAGAAGCTAGATTTACAGCGTAAATATCATTATACTGAAACAAGTAAGCGTCGTAAACACAATTAAAAGGCTCGTCTTGAGCAAATAAGTTAAAGGATGTGATAATAAGTAATACAGTTAGGATTACAGGGTTTTTAAGTATTCTTTTTTTCATGACAATGGTCTTTAAATGATTTCGTTGTCAAAGGTACTAGAGGACTCAAGATTTTTTTTTGCTAATTAGTTGAATGACGTTTTACTGTAGGTGAGTTGCAAATATAAAGGCATAAAAAAAAGCATCTACTTAAGTAGATGCTTTTCAGTGTGTTATAAATATGTTGGTTAGCCTATAATAGAAGCTAATTTTTCTTTTTCTTCTTCAGCCAATGCTGCATCTACTAAAATACGACCAGAGTATTCATCGATGGTAATTTTCTTACGGCTAGCTATTTCTATTTGAACTTGTGGTGGAATAGTAAAATAAGATCCTCCAGCAGCACCTCTTTCAATAGCAACAACAGCCAATCCATTTTTTACATTACTTCTAATTCTCTTATATGCTACTAATAAGTGGTTGTCAATTTTGTCAGCCATTTCTTCAGACAACTTGTTCAACGAGTTTTGTTCGTTTTCAGTTTCTTTTAAGATAGCATCTAATTCAGATTTCTTATGACCTAAATGAGATTGTTGAGATTCTAACTTATCAATGGTTTTAGAAATAACCTCTTTTTTATGTTCTATTTTAACATATGCTTCACGAATTCTTTTTTCAGCCAATTCAATTTCTAACTCTTGAAATTCAGATTCTTTGGTTAAAGAGTCAAATTCACGATTGTTACGAACCGATTTTTGTTGTTCAGCATATTTTTTTACCAAAATTTTTGATTCTTCAATGCTAGATTTTTTGTTAGCAATTTCAGTTTCAAAATTGGTTACGTCTTGATTTAATTTGTCAACACGAATAGTCAAACCAGCAATTTCGCTTTCTAAGTCTTCAATTTCTAAAGGCAACTCACCTTGTACGCTTTTAATTTCGTCAATTCTAGAATCTATTAATTGTAAATTATATAAAGCTCTTAACTTGTCTTCTACAGATATTTCTTGTTTCACTGCCATAATACTATGAGTAATATATTGGGTTTGTACTTTTATTTGATAAAATGATTGCAAAATTACAAAATTTTTCTTGAAGATAGTCAACTAATAAGTTTTTTGTAAACTGCTCACTTTCATAGTGTCCAATGTCTGTAATCAAGATTTTACCCTCTGCTTTGTAAAATTCGTGGTATTTAAAATCTGCGGTGATGTATGCGTCTGCATTTTTTGACATAGCAGCGGATATTCCAAAACTACCAGATCCACCTAAAACAGCTACTTTTTGTATGTTTTTAGACAAAGGAACAGAGTGTCTAATACAGGCTGTATTCATTTGTTTTTTTACATACTTTAAAAAATCTGTGCTATTCATAGGAGTAGGTAGTTCACCTATCATTCCTATTCCTATATGTTGATTGGTGTTTTCAAGAGTCGTAATTTCATAAGCCACTTCCTCGTAAGGATGAGATTCAAACAAACTCTTTAGTACTTTGATTTCTAGATGTTTGGCATATGTAATAGCTATTTGAGTTTCTTGTTCTTGATGCAGAACACCTTTTTCTCCAAGGGTAGGATTAGAGGCTTCGTTTCCTTTGTATGTTCCCGTTCCTTGCGTATTAAAACTACAATTGCTATAATTACCAATACCACCGGCACCTGTATTAAACAATGCTTTTCTAACGGTATCAGCATGGTTAATAGGAACGTAAGTAACCAATTTTTTGATGGTTTCTTTTTGAGGAATCAATACTTGTTTGTTTTGCAAACCTAAAACACTACACATTTTAGCGCTAACTCCGCTAAAACTATTGTCTAGAGCGGTGTGAGTGGCATAAATAGCAATGTTGTTTTGAATGGCTTTTATAACAATTCTTTCCACATAATTCTTTCCATTTAGTTTTTTCAAACCTCCAAAAATAATAGGATGAAAACTAACAATCAAATTGCATTTTTCATCAATGGCTTGGTCAACAGTTTCTTCTAAAGTATCTAAAGTAACTAAAACACCTGTAATAGTTGTATTGTAATCTCCCACCAATAAGCCTACGTTGTCAAAATCTTCGGCATAAGCAAGAGGAGCTAATTCTTCTATATAATTTGTAACATCTTTAATTTTCATACTCAAAAATACAGAATTTGTTGGATTAGTTGTTTCTAGCTTTAAATTGTTTTAGATTTGATATCTTACCGTTATATATACGATTCATTAATGAATGTCATTTTTGTTTTAAGAGTTTTGCTCTTTCCTTTTTCTGTTTTGTATGCTAGTATAGTTGTCATTAGAAACCTATTGTTTGATACAGGAGTTTTGAAGTCAACTAGTTTTGACCTGCCTATTATTACGGTAGGAAATTTAAGTGTTGGAGGAACAGGTAAAACACCACAGATAGAATATTTAATACGTTTGTTGCGTAAAAAACATAAAATAGCCGTTTTAAGTAGAGGTTATAAAAGAAAAAGCAAAGGCTTTGTTTTGGCCAATCCAGAAATAACAGTTGCAAATTTAGGTGATGAGCCTTATCAATATTACAAAAAGTTTGATGATATTACTGTAGCAGTTGATGGAAATAGAGTTGAAGGTGTCCAAAAAATACGAACTCAAAAACCGTTGACAGAAATTATTTTGTTAGACGATGCTTATCAGCATAGAAAAATAAAAGCGGGTTATCAGATTTTACTTACTTCTTATCATGATTTGTTTTATAAAGATTTTATGATGCCTACTGGAAATTTACGTGAATTGTGGTGGGGAAAAAAAAGGGCAGACAGTATTGTTGTTACAAAATGTCCTGAAGATTTATCTGTTGAAGAGCAACAGAATATATTGAGAAAAATAGCACCTAATAAAAATCAGCAAGTTTATTTTACCAAGATAACATATGCAGATAGCGTTTTTGGAACTTCGGAAATTTCTTTAAAAGATTTAAAAGATTCTGAAAGCGAAGGAGTGGTTTTGGTAACAGGAATTGCAAAGCCTAAACCGCTAATGGATTATTTAACTTTTCTAGGAATTGAATTTGAACATTTAAAGTTTTCAGATCATCATAATTTTTCTGTGAAAGAGTTGGGTGAGATTCATGAAAAATCTATTTCTAAAAAAATCATTACTACAGAAAAAGATTACGTTAGACTACAAGATGAAATAGACAATTTATATTACTTACCTATAGAGATTCAATTTTTAAATAGAAGTGACGTCTTTGATACTGCTATTTTAGATTTTATAAAGCAATAAAATGCTTACTTGCTAATAAGTGAAATTTAGAATTTCTATGAATATCTTTTCATCAAGAACTACATCGTTAGAGATTGTTGTATTTTATTTTTCATAAAAACAATAATTATACATGGAGTGTTGTATATTTTGATTTATTTTGTTTTTTTATTGATATAAAACTAATTTTAATCTGTTGTTAAAGGTGTTTTTTTTAATATGTAAACCAATTTAACAAACTCTTGTTTTATGCATAAAATATTCATAAAAGCACAAAATATTACACAATGAAAGTAAGAATATTTTATCTGTTAGCATTTTTGCTGTTTAACCTTACAAATGCTCAAGAAAAAAACATAATAAATGGAAATCAAAGGGTTGAATCCTTTAAAAGTGAACAAGGATTTGATCAGAATACAGTAAATGTAATTGTAACAGATACAAAAGGGTATTTGTGGATTGCTACTCCTAACGGTTTGGTTAGGTATGATGGGTATTCATTTGATTATTACTACCATAATACAGAAGATTCAACGTCGCTGCCTAACAATTTTATATCAAGTCTTTTGAGTGATACTAAAGGGCGATTATGGATTGGAACTAGAGGAGGACTTTGTATGTACTTGACGGACAAAGAGAAATTTATTCCTATAGATAACACGGTAAAAAGAGAAACTTTTATCAAAGAAGATGCTGAAAAAAGAATTTGGATTGGTACAGATTTTAAAATAGATATCTATGATTCCGATGCTAGCGATATTGAAAAAATTGAAAAAATTGCCGAAATAAATTTAGAAAAAGTATTAAAAGGCAAACACATAATAGATCTAGAATTTCTTTCAAGTTCGGAGTTATTGGTGGCTACTACAGATCAGATGTATAAGATTGATATTAAAGATAATTATTCTACAAACATTCTTGAGCTTAAGTTAGGAGTAAATGTAAAAAAAATAAAAAAAATACTTAAAATTAACAACTCTATTTGGGTAGGAACAAATGCAGGTTTGTATCATACTTTTTATGAAAATAGCCAGTTACTTACATTAGGAGCCTATTTAAATGAGGACAAAGGAAGTGCAAATGCAAAATGTGATATTTTATCTTTGTACTTAGATAAAGATGAAAATTTATGGATTGGAACTAGAGATAATGGGGTTGTAAAATACAATACCAAAAACAGAGATTTTACATCTTTTAAGTACGATTCCAAATACAAAAATGTCATAACAAGTAACCGTGTAAATTGTTTTTATGAGGATGATTTTGGGGTGTTGTGGATTGGAACTGCTCAGGGAGGATTGAATAAATTTGATAAGAATCAAAAAGATTTTCAAAATTATTCTCACAATGCATACGATGATAAATCACTGTCTAGTAACCTGATTACAGATATTACAGAAGACAATAAAGGTAGGATTTGGGTTTCCTTTTTTGGAAGTACTATTTGTAGAACTGAGGAAAAGCTAGATTTAAAAACAGGAGGTAGAGTTTCTTTTAATCGTCTCGAAAAACAACTAGGATCATTAAAAAACCAATGGGTTTTATGCTTGTATCAAGACTTTAAGGGATATTGGTGGATTGCAACCAATGAAGGAATCTATTTGTTTGATGAAAAGGAAAATAGGCTAAAACCTGTTCGTTTAAAAGTAAAGGGTGTTGAGGTTAGCTTGATTTTTAATAGAGCAATTCAGCAAATAAATAAAGATCAAATTATCTTGGGAGGACCTCAGGCTTTTTTAGTAGAGAACCCTTGGGAAACAATTTTAAAGAACAAGCCTATTGAGGTAGAAAAGGAATTGTTTGATGTTGGAGAAAATAATCAAATTAATGATTATGTAAAAGATGGCTATGGTAACCATTGGTTTACAACAAATAAAGGAGTCTTTAGAGTTAGAGCTAAAAAGAAAGATTGGATGGTTAAAGATTATTTAACCACAACGTCTAAAAATTTTCCTATAAGCTATAATCATGTTTTCAATGTTTTTATTGATAGTCAGAGAAATGTGTGGTTAGGAACTTTTGGTGGAGGGTTGAATAAAATGGTTTTAAACAGTGTTGGAGAGGTTAAAAGTATAAAAAGCTATCACAGAAAAGATGGACTTCGTGACGAGGTAATTTATGGAATTCTAGAAGACGATCAAGGCAAACTATGGATAAGCACAGACATGGGAATTGGTTGTTTTGATGTAAAAGAAGAAGCTTTTAATTTTTACGATGTAAACGATGGAATTTTAGGGAATAATTTTAGACAATCGGCTTTTTTAAAAACCCAAAAAGGAATTATGCTAATGGGAAGTGTGGCAGGTTTGAATATTTTTGATCCTGAACAAATTGTAAAAAATAAAAATGCACCCAAAATTTTATTATCAAGATTAAAAATTAACAATCAGCCTATTGTTTCTGGAAAAAAGATCAATGGAAAAACAATTTTAGACACTTTAATTTCTGATACTAAAAAAGTAACAGTAGAACATGGTAATAGAAATATATCCTTAGATATTATTGTACAGCACAGTGTAACTCCTAACAAAAATAAAGTAGCTTACAAATTAGAAGGAGTTAATAAAGATTGGATTGAAGTTGATAAGGGAAAAACAACAGCGACATATACCAATTTGAGTCCAGGTACCTATGATTTTTTATACAAAGGAGCCAACGGAGATGGAGTTTGGACAAACACTACAGAAAAGTTTACGATAAAAGTTTTGGCTCCTTGGTATCTAAGGTGGTGGAGTATAACTCTTTGGGTGGTTTTATTAGTAGTGTTTAGTTATGGTGGGTTTAAATATTTTGTTAGGTTAGAAAAATTAAATCAAAAACTCAAATTTGAGCAGTTAGAAAAGGAAAGAGTGAGAGATATGAATCAAGCAAAATTAAGATTCTTTACCAATATATCTCATGATTTTAAAACGCCATTGTCACTTATAATTGGACCTTTAGAAAAAATTGCAGATCAGTATAAAAGTGAAGAAAATCAGAAATACTTCTCTATCATTCAAAATAACATATCTAGATTACAGCGTTTAATAGATCAGTTAATTTCTTATAGAAAAGCAGAAACAGGACACATGCAACTCAATTATTCTAAAGTAACTTTGGGGAACTTTATGTATCCGTTGCTAGAATCTTTTGAGGACTACGCTCAAAGGTCGCTTATGAATTTTTATTACAAGGTAAATGAACCCAACAAACACGTTTTTATAGATATAGATAAAACAGAGAGAGTTCTTTTAAACTTGTTCTCAAATGCCATTAAATATTCTAATTCTTATAAGGAAATAAGTATAGAGGCAGGAATTGTTCAAGAGAATGATGAAGAACTTCTTTTTATTCAGGTAACAAACACAGGGATAGATATTCCACCAGAAAAAATAGATAGAATTTTTGACCGTTTTTATAGAGGTGTTGATGAAAAAAAAGATTGGAATGGAACAGGAATCGGTTTGGCACTATGTAAATCTTTAGTAGACTTAATGCATGGAACCATATCTGTGGTAAGCAATCCAGAAGAGAAAACAGTTTTTAGAATTACGTTACCTATTGTCAATCAGGGTAATGCCGTAGAAGAGGTGGTTTTACATAAATATCAGAAAATTGTAACAGATTGGTTGCCTTCTGAATTAGAAAGCATTCAAGACATATCTACAGATGCCTCTCTTCCAACAATTTTAATTATAGATGATGAACAAGATGTGCGAACCTTTTTGTACGAGGCTTTTAAAACTACTTATAACATTATACTAGCAGTAGATGGAGAAGATGGATTGAATAAGGTAAAAGAAAATCTTCCTCAGTTAGTGATTAGTGATGTAATGATGCCTAAGCTAGATGGGTATAAATTGTGTGAGAAAATGAAGTCTAGTAATGAATTATGCCACATTCCTGTTATCTTATTAACAGCTATAGGAGATAAGGTGAAAGCTATTAAAGGTCTAGAGATAGGGGCAGATGATTTTATTGTAAAGCCATTTTCTATAAAATACTTAGAGGTAAGGGTTAAGAAGCTAATAGAAAACAAACAACGTGTTTTTGAATATTATTCTAGAAATAGTTTTTTACCAAAAGATTCTTTAATTAGTTCTGATAGAGATAAACAGTTTCTAGAAAATATAAATATATCTATAGAAAAAAACATGTCAAGCTCTTCTTTTGGAGTTGAAGAATTGGCTAAGGATATCGGAATGAGTACGTCTCATTTTTATAGAAAACTTAAAGAACTTACCGGACAGGCACCAAATGTGTATTTAAGGAACTTCCGTTTGCAAAAGGCAGCAGAATTATTAACTCTTAATAAAAACTTAACAGCTGCAGACGTAATGTTTGAAATAGGAATAGAGTCAAAATCTTATTATTCTTCTGCTTTTAAGAAAATTCATGGTGTTTCTCCTTCAGAATTTGTGAAAAAAATAGATGATTGATTTGAGGATAGAAACGACTTAAATATTTGTTTTTCAGTTGTTAACGCTTGCTCGAATCAATCGGGTTGAATAGGATAACCAAAAAGAACGATGAGAGTAAGTCTTTTGTTGTATTGGAGCTACATATTTGTAGTGTCCAATTATATTAAAGCATGTAAAATATATGTAAAACATAAAATTTGATATTTACTTACTGTGATTGTTGAGGTAAGTTTAAAAAATATATGTTTTAAATAGAAATACTTAATTTGGAGTGGATTGATTGAATCGTAGTTTTGTACAATATCTTTTAGGTTTAAAAACTTAAAAAAAGCAACTGAATCATCAAATTCTATTTATCTACTTACAAACGTGTTTTCAATAATTGGTTTTTAAACTTTTAAAAATTAATTATATGTTAAAAAATCATAATCCATATATCAAGTTGTTGTGTGTGGTAATGCTTTTTTCTTTTCAAGTTTTTTCTCAGGAAAAAAAAGAAATAGATCAAGGTATGGATGAGATGTGGGGAGAAACTTCTGTTATAAATAACAACATAAGAGAAGGAAGAGGGAAGTTTTTTGATGAAAGCAATTTCGGAATGTTTATCCATTGGGGGTTGTATTCTCATTTAGCAGGAAAGTGGAATGATAAAACATATTATGGTATTGGGGAATGGCTTATGCACAAAAGAGTGGCAGATATTTCTACAGAAGACTATAAAAAAGTAGCCAAAGATTTTAACCCCACAAAATTTGATGCCAAAGCAATTGCTCAACTAGCAAAAGATGCAGGTATGAAATATATTATTATTACCAGTAAGCATCACGAAGGTTTTGCTATGTTTGATTCTAAAGCAAGTGATTTTAACATTGTAGATGCTACTCCTTTCGGACGTGACCCTATGAAAGAATTATCTGCAGCTTGTCATGAATTAGGTTTAGGATTTGGGTTTTATTATTCACATTATCAAGATTGGACAACTCCAGGAGGTGCTAATGGACCAACTACACACAAAAATGGTAAAGAAGCCCCATTTAAAGATTATTTCTACAATAAATGTAAGCCTCAGGTAAAAGAAATTTGTAGCAATTACGGAACTATAGATTTTGTGTGGTTTGACACACCAGGTGGAATGCCAAAAGAATATGTAGTAGAATTGGCAGATATGGTAAGAGAATTACAACCCAATACAATGCTTTGTAGTAGAATTGGTTATGGTTTGGGAGATTATGTAAGTCATGGAGACATGGAGGTGCCTCCTACCAATTTAGATGTGTTGTGGGAAAGCTGCGATACCAACAACGATTCATGGTCATACGCTTGGTATGATAACAATTTTAAAAGTCCAAAAGAAATTTTACACAGACTAATATCTACCGTGGGTAGAGGAGGTACTTATTTGTTTAATGTTGGACCTAATGGAGAAGGTAGTGTGCCTAAAATAGGAGTTCAGTTTTTAGAAGAAGCAGGTCAATGGATTCAAAATTATCCACAAGTTATTTATGGGGCAGGAAGTTCTCCATGGGGACATGCATTATCTTGGGGAGATGTAACCACACAAGACCATTCTTTATATCTTTCTGTATTTGATTGGCCACAAGACGGAAAACTGTACGTGCCAGGGTTAGAGAGTGAAATTGCATCTGTAAATATTGTAGGAAAGAATAAGAATCAATCGGAACTTAAATATAACCGTAAGAACAATTGGATTGTTATAGATGTTCCATTTGAAAAACCAAATGCTACCGTTTCTGTAATAGAGGTTGTTTTAAAAACAAAAGCAGAAAAGGCAAAGGTTGATAAAGCTTTAGGTATATATCCAAATATTAAAACAGAAATGTTAACAGATTTTGCAACGGTTTCTAATGCAACTAAAAATTCTGTAAGATGGATGGAGAAGTTTGGAGAGTGGAAAAAAACAACTCAAGTAAGTTTGTGGGAAAAAAATGGAAAAGCTGAATGGGAAGTAAACGTCTTAAAACCAGGTTACTATTATTTGGATTTAAATTATAGTGGGCAGGGTCGTTTGGTCTGGAAAACAACTACAGATGAGGGGGTTGAGGTGCAGAATCAACAAGCAGCCACAGAAAAGTACAATGCATATCCAATGGGAATTATAGAGTTTAAAACCGCAGGAAAACATACTATATCAGTTTCTTTAGTTGAAGGGAATCCTGAGACTTCCAGTTTAAAATCAATAATTATCAAGCCAATTCAATAGTCAGAATAGAGATTTAATCATAGAACCATGAGTAATACCAATAGAATGAAAAATAGAAACAAATACATAGGATTGATAGCTTTGTTTGCTGTATTGATTTCTTGCAAAACCAAAAAATCAGAAGAGGTAAATAAACAACCTAATGTTATTATCGTTATTACAGATGATCAAGGGTATGGAGATCTAGGTCATACAGGAAATGATATTATCAAGACTCCTACTATTGATCAGTTTGCTAATGAATCTGTTAGTTTAACCAATTACCATGTGGGTACTACATGTGCACCTACAAGAGCAGGTTTGTTGACGGGTAGAAACTGTAATAGAAACGGAGTTTGGCATACCATTATGGGAGCTTCTATGTTAAATAGAGAAGAGGTGACTCTTGCCGATGTGTTTCAAAATAACGGATACAAGACAGGAATGTTTGGAAAGTGGCATTTAGGAGATAACCATCCTTTTGCTCCAGAAGAGAGAGGGTTTCAAGAAACATTTTATCACGGAGGTGGTGGAGTTGGTCAAACACCAGATTATTGGAATAACGATTATTTTGGAGATACGTATCTAAGAAATGGAACACCAGAAAAAGTAGAAGGGTATTGTACCGATGTTTGGTTTGGTGAAGCGATTAAGTTTATCGAAAATAAAAAAGACGATCCATTCTTATGCTATTTAAGTTTAAACGCTCCACATTCTCCATACAATGTTCCTGAAGAATATTACGATTTGTATAAAAATGAGGAAAGTTTGTTAGAAAGTCAAAAGCGTTTTTATGGAATGATCACCAATGTAGATGATAACTTTTCTAAGTTATTAAATAAGTTGGAAGAACTAGAAATTGCAGAGAATACTATTGTCATTTTTACTACAGATAATGGAACTTCAGGAGGTTATAAAGTAGATGAAAAAACAGGAGAGGTACATGGATACAATGCAGGAATGCGTGGTACAAAAGCAAGTGAATATGAAGGAGGTCATAGAGTACCTTTTATCATAAGATGGCCAAATGGAAAGTTAAACACAGGAAATTCATTGACTGATTTGACAGCACATGTAGATGTTTTACCAACCTTATGTTCTTTAGCCAATATTGATTACAAATCAGACAAAGTAATGGACGGAACAGATATAAGTGCGTACTTAACCAAAGAAACACCTTTAGCCGATAGGTATTTAGTAACAGATACTCAAAGAATTTCTTGGCCTGTAAAAGGAAAACAAAGTAGCGTAATGAATGGGAATTGGAGATTGGTGAATGGAAATGAATTGTACAACACGGCAAGCGATCCAGGGCAAACAGATAATATTGCAGCGCAACATCCAGAAAAAGTAGTAAAGATGAATGCTTTTTATGACTCTTGGTGGGAAAGTGTAATTAAGGAAACTAAATACTCAACTATTGATTTGGGTGTAGATGAGGAAGAAGTAATTACTTGCCACGATGCCAGAACCATAGATTATTTTCCACCATGGAACCAAAGGTTAATTAGAGAAGGAGTGCCTATGAAACCAGCACCATTCTTTGTCAATTTTGTAGAATCAGGTAAGTACTTATTTAAATTAAGACGTTGGCCATCAGAAAGTAAAACGCCTTTAGGGAGTGAGATTTTAGATGAAAGAGCAGCCACTGTTGCTACAGATCCTCGTATCAAAGGAGAAGCAATGAGGTTTAAAAAAGCATTTATCAAAATAGGAAATCAAGAAGTGTCTGTAGCGGCAAATAACGAAGCATTATCTGCGGATCTTGAATTAGAGGTTGAAAAAGGAAAAACAGAATTGTTGGCTTGGTTTGAATTAGAAGACGGAACTCTTACTAATGCTTTCTATATCAATGTAGAAAAGGAGGGTGAAAACTAAGTTTTTGTAAAATAAAATTGAAGAATTATTTAACAATCAAACAAAGGTAAATTAAGAAAATATAAAAAGGATATTTATTCTGATACGATCTATGCTTTTTTACAAACAAAGACAGTTACAGGTAGTATTACAGATGAATCTAGAGAAGTATTGCCAGGAATTCTCTCAATAAATATAACTAATGAAAAACAATAATAGTAATTACTTACATTGACAAAGTAAAGATATCGGAGGAGTTTTGGTTCAAAATCCGATATAGGAATAAAATTTATAAGTCTATTTAATTTTAATAAAATCACTAAAAAATGAAAAAAATAATCATCCTATTTTCCATTCTATTTGTTGGAATATCTACAAATGCACAAAAGAAAAAAGCAAATCCAAGTAACGACTGTTATGTAGATACAGCTACTGCTCAATTTAATTTGTCAGAAAACAATAAGGTTACATTAAATAAATTTTTAGCAGAAAGAGAAAAAGATCGTGCAGCTGTTCTTAAAAAGTTAAGAGCTACTGAAATCACAAAGCAATATGCTAGAACTCAAATGAGAGCCATAAACCAAAAGTACTTTACCAGTCTTTCAAATTTAACTGCTGAATCAAAAAAAGTAGTGATGGAGTTTGAGAAGGAAGTAAGAAAAAAGTGTAAATAAAAAAATGACATTTTTTGTCTATCAAAATATTTGTAAAATGAAAAATACATCACTTAATAAAATCATTCAAAAAGGTGCGTTCCTTCTGGCTGTAAACTTTCTTTTTTTGGGAACTCTTGTGGCACAAGAAAAATCTAGGGCTACCTATGTGGATGCAATGAGTGAATTTGCAAAACTAGATAGTAATAAAAACGGAATGCTTGAAAGAACTGAATTGTTTCAAGTTTGGAAGCTGATTAGAAAATATGATACAGATAATGATCTTAAAATCAGTAAAGAGGAATTTTCTAAATATGAAATTCCTTATCTTAAAACAAATGAAGATCTTATCTTAAATGTAAAGTACAAAACTACTAAAGAAGAAGATTTGTATTTAGATATTTATTATCCGGCTGTACATAAAGAAGGAGAAAAAATTCCTTTTGTATTATATACTCATGGAGGTGGGTGGTTTGCCGGGAGTAAAGAAAATATAGCAAGATCTCCGTTAAAAGAACCTTTTTTAGAGCTTGTTAAGAAAGGGTTTGCAGTGGTTTCTGTAAACTATCGTTTGGTAAAGCATAAGTCTGTACTTATGAGAGATTGTGTAATAGATGCGATGGATGCAGTACGTTACATTTCTAAAAACAGCAATAATTTAGGTTTAGATAGTAATAGAGTATTTGTGTTGGGAGATTCTGCAGGAGGGCACATTGCACAAATGATTACGTTGGCAGATCCTAATGAGTTTAAAGGTGATTATAATCTTTATGGAAACCCATATAAAGTAATTGCTGGAGTTTCTTGGTATGGACCATCAGACTTTACGATTAAAGAATTGTTTGTAACTAAAGATGCTACCAAGGAGGCCGATAGATTTAGTTCTAGGATTACAAAAAAGGAGAAAAATTCTTCTAAAATAAAAGAGATGTATAAAGAAATGAGTCCCATCTTTTATTTGACTCCAAACAGTCCTCCTTTGTATATGATGGCAGCAGAAAATGATACTACTATACCAGTAGCTCATGCGTATCACATGAAAAAAAGGGCAGATGAAATAGGAGCACCAGTCTCCATTTTAACTGTTAAAAATGCAGGGCATAATTGGAGGAAATCAGGAGGAAACATTGACCCTACTTTAGAAACCATTGTTCAAAAAACAGTAAACTTTTTATCAACTTATAATTAACAAAAAATAACTAACCAAAATAAATAATAACTTAAACATTAAAGTCATGAAAAAAAATTACAAAAACGTAAAAAGAACATTAGGTATGTTCGCAACAATCCTTATAACAGGGGTGTCACAAGCAAATGCACAAGTGGCGACAGAGTACACTTATAATTTAAGAACTGCTTCTGATAGTACTTATGTTGCTGGAGCAATTACACTTATTTCTGATGAAATAACAAAAGAAGGGACTACATTCAAAATTCAAGCTATAGTTACTCCATCATCTACAGCAGGTTCATCATATGTAGAGAGCAATGCCAGCAATAGATGGGGAGTTGATGGTGCTACTATTGATGCAAACTTAGGAGAGTCTGCAACAATAAATGCAATTAGTGTTGTAGATTTTAATGCAAATGGAACTGGTTATTTAGAAAGCTCTATTTCAAATTTACATTTTGATGGAATTACGGTAAGAGGAGGAGATAATCAGTCAGTGGACAACCCTTCAATCACGGTTGATGGTGTAAATTCGGGTACTTACGACATAGGTCAAACAGTAAGTACTACAGAGACTATTACATTTGGTGTACCGTTTGTAAATCTTGCAGGAGAATCTTTTACAGTAGGAAGTGATAATGATGTTACTAGCATCACAATGACTACTGCAGATTCACCTTCTTTCAAGAATACATATCAAATTGTAGGAACTAATGTGTCATATACATTTACAACTGATGCGTTACTATCTTCAGAAAACATAAAAAAAGATGGTTTAACTATTTTTCCAACAGTTGTAGAAAGCACTTTTACAGTAAACAAAGAATTTGAAAGCTTAAAGATTATAGACATTACAGGTAAAACAGTAAAGTTGTTTGGTGCTTCTGATTCTTTAGAGGTAACAGGACTTGGTTCTGGTGTATACATTGTTGTGTTAGACTCTAAAACAGAAGGGGTTGTTACAGGTAGATTGATTATCAAATAAATCAATTTTAAAATAGAATTATTAAATGAGAAACAAGTATCAAGAAGTGAAATTTAAGCTTCTTGATACTGCTTTCTTCCAACTAAAATACTCAAATTATCTATAATTTAAATGGTATCAATAGATTAACAGTTTTAAGAAAAATCAGGATAAAAATATTTTCAAGTTTTTATTAAAAAAATAGAACCCTCTTTTATATGAGAAATATAAAATTAAAAAAGCATTGTAATACTTTCATATTGTTTTTCACAGTGTGTGTAATTGTATTGCCATCTGTAGCAACAATCCAAGCTCAAGTTCCCGATTCAGATCAGGGATTAAGAGCAGACTGGATGCGTGGTTCTTGGGGTGCATTGTGGTTGCCAGAGAAAAACTACAATACCAATATTGAAGGGATTCGTATTGATGATTTTTTGACACAAATTAAAGATCTTAGAACAATTGATTATATTCAAGTTGCTTTGACTAGCCCTAATATTTATTCTCCTGTACATACAGCTCCTCATGATATTATAGAAAGTTTGTGGGAAAACGACACAGATTCAAATGGTAAACTAATCAATTTAGTGGTGCCACGTGCATCTGTCGATGATCCTTTTTTAAGTTGGCTTAAGGCTATTAAGGCGGCAGGATTAAAAACAGAGGTGTATGTGAATTCATACAATTTATTAGCTCGTTTTCCTGACAATATCCCTGATGATTATCCAGAGCTTTCCGAAAGATGGGAAGCGTATTGTGATACAAATGCTACTGTTCAGAGTTTCATAAATAATCATCCTTATATTGAAGAAGGAAATCCAGATGTTCGAAAATACATGTTTTGTTATGCAGAGTTTATTCTTAAAGAGTATGCTATTCGTTATGGTGATTTGATAGATGCTTGGTGTTTTGATTCCGCAGACAATATTATGGAAGAGGAATGTGGAGACAACCCAGCGTCTGATGATATAGATGATCAGAGAGTCTACCAAGCTTTTGCCGATGCTGTACATGCGGGTAATCCTAATGCGGCAATTGCATTTAATAACAGTGTTGGTGAAAGAGAGGGGAATCCATTTTCAACAGCAACTTTTTTTGATGATTATTCATTCGGACATCCTTTTGGTGGTGCTGGTAATATGGTAGTTCCAGAAGTTTTGTATACCTATAATTTTGGTATAATTGATTGGATGGGAAACAATAATGGTTATGCTTTTAGAGATGATACTAGAGATTGGAATGACAATGTAGTAGGTCATTTCTTTCCAAAGCAGAGTACTACATCTTGGAATGCTGGTGCAGCAGCTTGTTTGACCGATAATCAATTTGTAGCATGGACAAGTACAGGAATTATAAATGGAGGAGCTATTACATGGGGAACACCTTTGGTAAGAACAAACTTAGAGAATGCACCCATTCTTACACTTCAACCTTATGCACTTACCCAGTTAACGTTGACAGATAATTATTTAAAACAGTTTCAAGCACCAGGAGCACCAAATTGGGCAAGACAATATACTATTTTACCTCCTGCTTATAAAGGGATACCTTATACACACACACTAACAGAAGGTATTGACTTTTGGGATCCAGAAGGAGATACGATTACAGCACTTTTAGCTCTTGATAATTATCCGTCTTGGCTAACTATCACAGAGACAACAGCAGGTGTTTGGACATTGAGCGGTGTACCTAACGAAGCAAAAGATACGGATTATGAATTTAAATTAGCGATTAGTGATGTGTCTGAAACGGCTGTTAGGACGGTAGAATTAAATGTTTTTGAAGATCATACACCAGAGCCAATCACAGTAGATGTAGAAATAAAAGCAGCAGCTAGTACCAATTATGGAATAGACAATATAGCAACAATGTATTCCGAAATTCAAACAGCTCCCGATGAGAAGGCAACGTATAAAATCTCAATAGATGTTATACCACCTAGCAATAAAGCAATAATTTCTGGAATTTCAGGAGGTACGGCTACTGTTTATTCATGGGGTGTTGGCGATGGAACAAACGCGAATAGTGATGATATATTTACTGGAAGTGATAATGAATGGGTGGAAACCATTGGAGATGTTCAAATATTAGATTTTAACGCTAACGGTGGAGGTTTTAGTTTAGAAGATATTTCAACTTCTTTTAGCACAATAACTATCGCAAACGCACATTCGTCAAATGATGATGTTTCGTTTAAAAAAGACGGAGTTACATTCTCACATGGAAAGTTGTCAGATCAAACCCAAATAATAGATTTAAAAACTGTTTTTAATACAGATACCATTCCTTATTTTGGTGTAGGTACAGGTAACACTGAAGCAACTAATAAATGGTCTATAGAAGGAATTTCAGTAGCTGTTCAGTTTAGTACAGATACACTTTCTGTTGTTGAGGTAATACAAGAGGAAGAATTGGCACTTAAATTATTTCCGAATCCCACATTTGATGAGGTTTCTTTTAATATTGATCCTAAAAAAGTTAATGTTTATGATGTCAGTGGGAAACTATTGAAGAACGATGTTTCTGGATCAACAACGATGAATGTTTCTGATTTGAACACAGGAGTTTATATTGTTAAATTTTTTAGCAAACAAGGAACTGTATTCTTGAAGAGACTTATAAAAAGAAAAGAATAATAAGTAGAAAATAAACAAAAACAAAACAAATATTAATCATGATAAAAAAAATAACATTAGCTGTTTTTAGTCTAGTACTATCATTGGGGTTTTTAGCACAGGCACAATCTAAAAACGAAAAACCAAACATCATTTTTATTTTTGCCGATGATTGGGGCTATGGTGATATCAGTGCTCATGGAAGTAATTGGATAGAGACTCCACACATTGATAAAATGATTAGTAAGGGAATGGATTTTGCCAATTTTACGGTAAACAGTCCAGTTTGTTCACCAAGTAGGGTAGCTGTAATGACAGGACAGTTTCCTGCAAGACAATCTATTCATCAACATTTTCAAGGGTGGAAAGCTCATAAAAAAAGAGGCATGCCAGATTGGATGGATCCTACGGATATTTCTTTACCTAGAGCATTCCAAGAGGCAGGTTATAAAACTGCTCACTTTGGAAAATGGCACCTAGGATGGTCTTCTAAAGATGCTCCTAAAGAAAGTGAATATGGATATGATGAGTATGCTACTTTTAATGGGTCTAAAACTATCAATATTCCTAAATCAGGTTCTATAGGTGTTGATTATGCTGAAAAATTCATTAAAAAAAATAAAAACAAACCATTTTTTATCAACTTATGGTTACATGAAGCTCATACAGCACATTATCCACAAGAAAGATTTATGGATAAGTTTGGCAAACTAGACAAACAAAAACAAGTGTATGCATCAGTAATTGCTGAAGGAGATGAAGCAGTAGGTAGAATTATGAACTTGTTAAAAGAGTTAGATATTGATGATAATACATTAGTTGTGTTTTCTACCGATAATGGTCCGGAATGGGAAGGTTCAGAAAAAGAAAAACTACATAAAGGTGATGAAGAAAATGGAGTAGCAGGGCTTGGAAAGTATTATTCAGTAGGAGAAACAGGTGGGTTAAAAGGTCAAAAAAGATCTTTGTTTGCAGGAGGTGTTCGTGTACCGTTTGTAGCTATGTGGCCTAATGTAATTCCTAAAGGTGTTGAAAATAAAACTGCTGTAGTAACTGCTGTAGATTTATTACCAACTTTTTATGAAGCTGCAGGTCTTAAATTGCCAAAAGAGTATCAACCAGATGGAGAGAGTATCATGTCAGCTTTTAAGGGAAAAAGTTTTAAAAGATCTAAATCTATTTTTTGGGAATGGAGAGGTGGATCTAGCCATGAATATACTTGGCCTTCACTTGGGGTTAGAAATGGTGATTGGAAATTAGTAGTAGATCCTGAAACGAACAAGTACGAATTATACAATGAAGTAGAAGATTGGAAAGAGCAAAATAATTTGGCTTCTAAATATCCTAAAAAAGTAGAGGAATTAGTAGCAGAAGTAACGGCTTGGAAAGCAACATTACCTTTAGCACCTAGAGAAACGTGTATGTCTGTTGTAAGAGGAAAGTCAAAAAAGGCTCCTAAAAATACAGATAAAAAGAAAAAAGCAAAAAAGAATAAACAAGAATAAGGTTTTTTAAATCTATTAAGAAAAAGCAGAATGAAACAGATCTTAAAAATTACATCAATCCTTCTTTTAGTTCTTATAGTGGTGAGCTGTAAACAAAAGCCTAAGAAGGATAGTGAGAAAAAGTCAGCTTTAACGTATGAAGAAATGAATGCGGCCAAAGAAGTTGCAAAAGAAGCTTTTAATGATGCTAAGTATGGAATGTTTATCCATTGGGGATTGTATTCCATTCCTGGAGGAATCTGGAAAGGAAAGAAGATGGAAGAGCTTAAGGGACCAAAAGTAGCTGAATGGATTCAGTTTGGTGCTCGAATTCCAAGAGCTGAGTATGCAAAATTAGCAGATCAGTTTGACCCTATTGAGTTTGATGCAGATGCAGTTGTAAAATTAGCAAAAGATGCAGGAATGAAATATATCGTAATTACATCAAAACATCATGATGGTTTTGCTATGTATGATTCTAAAGTAAGCGAGTATGATATTGTAGATGCTACTCCATACGGTAAAGATGTTGTAGAGCAATTGTACAAAGCATGTAAAAAGTATGACATTGATTTTGGATTGTATTATTCACATAATATTGATTGGAAAGATGCGAACGATTGTGGACTTTCTGAATACATAGCTGCTGGTGGAGAAATACACGATAGAGTGAAACGTAAAGCAGGGGTAAATACTTGGGATCCTAGTCCTAATACATTTACAGAGTATTTAGAAAATAAAGCCTATCCTCAGGTAAAAGAAATCTTAACAAAATTCCCTGATTTGACAACGCTGTGGTATGATTATCCACATTATGTAACTCCTGAAGAAAGTATGAAGTTTTATCAAATTGCATACGATTTACAGCCAAATATGTTGGTGAATTCAAGAGTAGGAAATGATTTAGGAGATTTTGACATTCCTGGTGATAACAAGATACCTCAAGATCATTTAGCAATTACCAAACCATGGCAAACTGTAGGAACAACCAATAATTCTTGGGGTTACAATTCTTATGATCACGATTGGAAATCTGTAAAAGAATTATTGTTTTGGTTAACTGAAATAGTGAGTAAAGGGGGGAATTATATGTTAAATATAGGTCCTAAAGCAACGGGTGAAGTTCCTGTAGAGTCTGTAAACAACTTGTTAGAGGTTGGAAAGTTTTTAGCAGTAAACGGAGAGGCTATTTACAATACTAGAAAGTGGAAAGTAACACATGAAGGTCCAACCAAAATTGAAATGAATGGAACTCATGACAGAGCAAATAATAGTGAGCTAAAGTTTGAATTTACACCAAATGATTTTTGGTTTACTCAAAAAGAAAACACCATTTATGCAATTGCTTTAGAATACCCTAAAGAAAAAGTAGTGATAACGAGTTTGACCAAAGAGCAGTTAGGGAAAGTAAAGTCAGTGAGTATGTTAGGGAGCAATGTTGCTATTGATTGGAAACAAACAGAAGCAGGTTTAGAAGTTGACTTAGGTACAGCGGTAGAGAATCCAAATGGGTATGCTCTTAAAGTTACTTATTAAAAAATTAAAAAATGAATAGAAGAGAATCTTTTAAATTATTAGGGGCACTAGGTTTGGTATCCTTAATACCTGTAAAAACACTTGGTGCAATATTGCAAAGTGGTGGAGAGATATGTAAGGAAGCTTGGGCTAGTTTGGGTAAGTTTACAAGAATACGCTATCAATTTAGATATATAGAACCTATTGCTAATTTACCGAAAGTATTTATTTATGGTGATTCTGTTTCTATAGGGTATACAGAATATGTTAGAGTATCGCTAAAAAATAAAGCATGCGTTTATCGTTTGCATACCAATGGACAATCTAGCGATTATTTTATTCCTCGAATGGAAGCATTGAGAAAAAAAATGTTTGAGCCTTTTTTAAAAGGAGGTTGGGATTTTGAATGGGACGTGATTCATTTTAATGTTGGATTACACGATTTAAAATATTTGGCGGGTAATAAATTAGATAAGGAAAAAGGAACGCAAGTATCAACTTTAGAAGTCTATGAAGAGAATTTGCATAAGATTATTAACTACCTTAATACCACATACCCAAAAGCGAAATTAATTTTTGCCACAACAACTCCAGTTCCAGAAGGAGCAGATGGTAGATTTTCAGGAGATTCAATTAAATATAACGAGGTCGCTTTAAAGGTTATGAAACAGTATCCAGAAGTTGTGGTAAATGATTTAGGTACGTTTTCAATACCTGTTTTAAAGGCACATGGAGTAAAAAAAGGAGATGTTCATTATAATGCAGAAGGTTCTAGATTACAAGGAATTCAAGTGGCTGAAAAAATAGCAAATGCTATTGGTGTAACACCAGTAGAATGCCCCTCAGCAGCTACTATTCAAGCTCAATTTAAAGAGTACGAATCTAAAATAAAAAATAAAAGAAAATAAGTATATGTGGAGTTTTAAAAACATAACAAGTGTATCGTTACTGGTGTTGGTTTTCGGTTTGCAATCGTGCCAATCACAAGATCAAAAAGAGAAAAAACCAAATATTATTTTCTTTTTTACAGATGATCAATCTTATGACACGCAAAAAGATTTTGGAAATTCAAAAGTAAAAACGCCAAACTTAGATGTGTTGGCTAGTAAAGGAGTTGTTTTTTCAAGACATTACAATACCACTGCTATTTGCATGGCAAGTAGAGCGAATGTGATGACGGGGCAATACGAATACAAAACAGGATGTAATTTTGATCATGGTTCTTTAGGAACAAAACAATGGTCTACATCGTATCCTGTATTGTTAAGAAAAGCAGGATACAGAGTAGGTTTTGCAGGTAAATTCGGTTTTTCAGTATCTGACACTAATGGAGGTTGGAAAAAAGAGGGTGAAGTAGCCAAAAAAGATTTTGATTTTTGGGCAGGAGGACCTCATCAAACATCTTACAAAACTATAGAAAATAAATCGTTAGCTAAGTATGCTAAAGAATACCCACATAGTACTCGTGCATACGGAGCAGCAAGTATTGATTTCATAAGAGAATCCGTAAAAGAAGATGAACCTTTTTGTATGAGTGTATTTTTCAAAGCACCTCACAAACCTTCAGAACCAGATCCTATGTTTGACAATGTGTATAAAAACACAGTCTTTGATAAATTACCAAATTACGGACGTGAAGCTGGTAAACATTTGGCAAAACAATCTAGAATGGGGAGACAGTATCCAAGGTTTGTAGAGTGGGGTTATGATAAAGAAGAAACTTACCAGGCTGCCTTGCGTAAATATCATCAATTGATTTATGGAGTAGATTATTCTATAGGAATGGTTTTAGAAGAGTTGAAAAAATTAAATATTGATGAAAATACCATCATTATTTTTTCTTCGGACAATGGTTACTTTAATGGATCTCATGGTTTAGGTTCTAAAGTACTTCCATATGAAGAAGGAGCTAGAACTCCATTAATTATTGTAGACCCTCGTGAGCAACAAAAAAAGAAAATAGGAAGAACAACTTCTCTTACAGGTAATGTAGATATTACAGCAACTATTTTAGATTATGCAGGAGTTAAGATTCCTACAATTTATGATGGTACAAGTTTACTTCCTGTAGTAAAAAATACAAAAACTCAAGTAAGAAAAACGTTGCCTATTGTGCAGGTGTGGGGACCTAAAGCAACACATTGTTTGACTGTATTAAATGACCAATATAAATATGTGTACTGGTATTATAAAGACGAAAAACAAAACTTATATCCAACAGAAGAATTATTTGATGTTGTAAATGATCCTTATGAAATGGTCAATATCGCAAGTAAACCAGAGCATAAAGATCAATTAAATAAAATGAGAGTATTGTATGATCAACAATTAGAACATTGGAAAAAAGAGAGTGTAAATTACAATGGCTATGAACAATATGGATCATTATTTAAAAGAGATGTAAAATAAGAGCATACCAAAAACTAACTATAAAACTAATAACCAAATTATGAAGAAAATTTTAACAGTATTTATCCTTATGATATCTATGTCTGTTTTTTCTCAGGAAAAAGATATTACAGGGGTTGTAACAGATGATACAGGGGAGCCTATGATAGGTGCTTCCTTGTTTATAAAAAAGAGCTCTAGAGGAGCTATGACTGACTTTGATGGAGTTTATTCCATTAGAGCAAAAAAAGGAGATGTAATTACTTTTTCTTATTTAGGAGCAGAAAGTAAAAAAGTAACTGTAGGAGATGCTGACAGAATAGATGTGACATTGAAAAAATATGCAGAAGCACTAGATGAGGTTATTGTTGTTGGGTATGGAACGGTTAAAAAAAGTGACTTAACAGGTTCTGTATCTTCTGTAAAAGCGGAGGAAATTACAAAAACAGGTAGTGTGTCTTTAGATCAGGCTTTAGCAGGAAAAGCATCTGGTGTGGTGGTAAACTCAAATTCAGGTACACCTGGTGCAGGAGCTAACATTACTATTAGAGGGATTAGTACAATATCAAGCAGTCAACCTTTGTATGTTATTGATGGGATTCCGATGGAGAATGACGTTGAAAGCGATTTAAATGGTAACTCAACAGGTGGTTCTGATTTAAGTCCGTTGTCCTTAATCAATCCGTCGGATATTGAGTCTATTGAAATTTTAAAAGATGCATCAGCAACAGCAATTTATGGTTCTAGAGCATCTAACGGTGTTGTCTTAATTACGACAAAATTAGGAGAAATTGGTAAAGGAGTAATTAATGTAACTCATGAATATTCTACGGGGTCTATCGTTAATACTGCTGTAAAGGTTTTTGATGCTAACGAGTATTGGATAAACTTAAATGAAGCACGTATCAATGGAGGTCAGTCACCTATTGATGAAGGGTTGTTGTCATTAGCTCAGGCAGGAGAAGTTCCATCTCAAGACTGGTTGAGTATTCTATTAAGACCAGCAACAACGTCTAATACAAATATAAGTTTTAGCGGAGGAAATAAAGAGACACGTTACTTATTTTCAACCAATGTATTAAACAATACGGGTTTGATAAAAGAGACTAATTTTAAACGTATTCAATCTAGGTTAAACTTAACAACCAATGTGAATAAAAAAGTAAAAATAGGAACTAGAATAACATATTCTTATGTAGATACTGATACACAGGCAACTACTACCAATAACTTTACAACAAGTGGTACATCAAGTATTATAAAGAGAGCACTTCGTTCTAATCCTACAGAATTGTATTATGAAGACGGACTTTATGTTTTTGACGACGAAGATGATGATGATACAATTGATGATGAAAACTTGCAAGTTACACCATTGTCTTTCTTGCAAAATAACGACTGGAACACAAGACAATATCAATTTTTAGGAAATGTGTTTGCTGATTTTCAATTGAGTAAATCGTTGTCTTTTAAAACAACATTAACGTATCAAAATAGAATGTCAAAACAACGCTTTTATCAAAATGATTTAGAAAATATTATAGATGATCCTACAAACAATAAAAAGGGGTGGGCTAAAACTAGTGATGCACAGAACTTAAGTAGTTCTATAACCAACCAGTTAACATACAATAAAAAAATAGGAGGTAACAATCTAAATGTAATATTAGGTCAGTCTGCTGAATGGAGAGAAAGTGAAGGTATTAGAACTTCAAATTACGGTTTTGCTAATGATTTATTGGGGTGGTATGGTTTAGGAACTGCGGGTACTAATGAACAAGACATTGTGTCGTATACAGATTCTAGATTGTTGTCATTCTTTGGTAGAATTAACTATACATACAATAAAAAATGGTTGTTTACACTTACGGGACGTTACGATGGTTCGTCAAAGTTTGCCGAAAATAATAAATATGGTTTTTTCCCTGCAGGAGCAATTGCCTATAAACTTTCACAAGAACAATTTATCAAAGATATAGATGCTATTTCAGAGGCAAAAATAAGATTGAGTTATGGTAGAACAGGTAATCAAGCCATCAATCAATACAATTCTTTAAGTTTATTGACTCCAGATCAGTATGTTAGTGGAGATGGAGCTGGAGGTGAAGATATTACAACTATTTATTACTCAAATCAATTGCCAAACCCAAATTTAAGATGGGAAACCACAGATCAGTTCGATGCAGGTATAGATTTGGCTTTTTTTAGAAACAGAGTTACTTTAACAGCCGATTATTATACAAAGAAAACAAAAGATCTTTTGTTTAAAAACAATGAAGTTCCTTCTCAGTCTGGGCAAACAACATACGCACAAAATTATGGAGTTGTTGATGTACAAGGTTTTGAATTAGGTTTGGGAGTTGATATTATTAGAAACCAGAAGATGACTTGGAATTTTAAAGGGAATTTTTCTGTAGGAAAAGCAACAATGGATGGGTTGATTACAGATTATATAAATGCAGGTTCAGAGGTTAATGGACGTGTAGATGGAGGTACTCAGCGTTTGATTAATGGAGAGGCAATAGGAACATTTTATGGATGGAAAACAGCTGGTATAAGTCAGTTTGATGATTTTGTGGAATTTCAAGGACTTACTTATGAAGATCAGGTGAATTTATACAATTCAGATAGATTAGAAACTTTTACATACATTCCTCGTGAAGACAATTCAATTCCTCAAGAAGACCTTACGCACAGGCCTGGTGAACAATTGTTTGAAGATGTAAACGGAGATGGTATTATTGATAATGAAGATAGACAGGCAATAGGAAACGCTCAGCCAGACGTTACATTTGGTATCAATAATTCTTTTAAAATTGGGAATGTTGATTTTAGTTTCTTTTTTGATGGTCAAGTAGGTAAGGAAGTTGCCAATCTGTTAAATTTTAACCTTTTAACTTTTAGTGACGGACAACAATTGTCATTAGTAAAAGATGCATGGACACCAGAAAATCAAAGTACTTCTTTACCAAAAGTAAAAAGTCAAGGTGGAGCTGCATTTATATTTAGCGACCGTTATGTTGAAGACGCATCATTTGTAAGACTTCAAAATATTACAATAGGATATAATTTTCCTAAAAAACTAGTAGAAAAAATAGGATTAAGTTCTCTTAGAGTTTATGGTTCGGCTAATAATATTTACACATTTACAAAATACACAGGGTTCAGTCCTGATGTAAGTGGATTTGGTAATAACAATTTGGCATTAGGACATGATAATGGAGGATATCCTCCTATAAGAACCATTAGGTTCGGAGTTAATTTGAATTTATAAAAAAGAAGAAGATGAAAAAACAAATCATAAAAAAATCAACAATAATAGGATTGTTATTAATAGCAATTCTGTCGGTTTCCTGTGAAGATTTTTTAATTGAAGAATCAAAAACAGACATTCCATTATCTAGTTTTTATAAAACAGAATCAGATGCTCGTACCGCTACAGATGCCATTTATCAAGCTTTACATAATGGAACTGCAACATCAATTTATGGTCGTTATTGGCCTGTTATTGATTTAGGAACAGATGACCTTATCAATAGAAGACAATTTGAAAATTGGGCAACTCACAATATGGTTGCTACTGATGATTGGTTGGAAACAAACAATCAATACCAAGGTTTATTTACAGGAGTGTCTAGGGCTAACGACGTTTTAAAATACGTGCCTCAAGTTGAAATGGACGAAGCGGATAAAAATGCAATACTTGCAGAAGCGCATGCTTTAAGAGCTTTTTGTTACTTTCAATTGGTTAGAACTTGGGGAGATATGCCTTTGGTTATAAATTCTATAACAGATGCGTCAGATTATAATTTACCGCGTTCAAGCGTAGATGAAGTTTATGATCAAATAATTATTCCAGATTTATTGTTTGCAGAAGAAAACGGATGGGATACTTTGCATGAAGGACGTCTTACAAAATGGTCTGCAAAAGTAATTTTAGCAGATGTGTATTTAACTCGTGCAGGATGGAGAAGAACATCACAAGGAGAAAAGGTTCAAGGTGATGCTGCTAATTGGGCATTAGCAAGTGCAGTAGCAAAAGATGTTATAGAAAACTCTCCCAATTCATTAATTACAGAGCCTTACGTTAATGGTGAGCATACTACTCCAGCTTGTGGTGTGCCATGGATTGAAAGCATGCCATTTTCAGTAGAATCTATGTTTGAAATAGCTTCTACAAATTTTGGTGGTTTAGGTTCTTATCTTTCTCGTGAATGTGTAAATAGAGTAAATGGAAGGTTTTATTGGGGAGCAGGGAATAATAACACACCTTTAGCAGATGAAGGTATTGATCTTACAATTGTGGAAATGGGATGGACTGGAGGAACAACCAACGGAGGAACACTTTTAGTTTCACCAGATTTATATTCTGCATTTGATGAAGAAGGAGATGAAAGAAGAGATTGGGGAATTCTTACAAGATATACAACTTCTGATGGGAGAACTTTTTTATCACAACCACAATTTAGAAAATACATGGATATGGACTTTTTTACAGATGATGGAACTGGTGATGTTGCTTTTCAGCGTACTAATAATAACTTTATTTTATACAGATACGCAGATGCATTGTTGATTTTTGCAGAGGCAGAAAATGAGGTGAATGGACCAACGACTGAAGCATATGCAGCAATAAATGAAATTAGAAACAGAGCAGGGTTGCCAAGTTTATCTGGTTTGTCTCAAGATGAGTTCAGAACAGCAATATTAAAAGAACGTCGTTTAGAATTGCATGCAGAAGTAAAAAGACGTTTTGACTTGATTAGAACTGATAGTTTCGACGAAATGGAGGCAGATTTGATAACTGTATGGAGTACAGAGCAAGGTTCTGCTACAGATATTATTTTAAACACAAACTATGGAACACATTGGCCAGATCATGAATGGTTGTTGCCTATTCCTCAATCAGAAATGAACTTAAATAGTTTAAATGATTGGTATCAAAATGACGGTTATAATTAAGCATTTATAGTGTTAAGTCATGAGTCAATTTTAAAAATAAAACAGTATTAGAGTAAAACATCAAGGCTATATTTTATAGTCTTGTATGTTTTTATAGAAATATACTTTTCTGTTTTTAGGATGTTGTAATCGGACTTTCTAAAACAAAATATTCAAAAATTAAGTACAAACATTATATATAGTTTTAGTTATGAAATCACTTTCGTTTATAATTTTAATGTGTATTTCTGCTTCCCTTTTTTCACAAACAGAAAGTAAAAATATTTTGTTGATACACGCTGCGCAACGTGATTCACAAAATGGAGTCTTCCCTTCTATAGGAAATGAAACGTGGTACGACCAGTTGAGTCAGATGAGTGTATCAGATCCTACAGTAGAATACATAGCGGAATATTTACAAGGACTTTTATCTTTAACGAATGATTATACTGATGTAGAAGTAGATTATAATAGTGTTGGTAATGCAAATTCTATTGCAGATATTTATTACGATCCTCGGTTTAAGGACATCAAATCAATCATAACTAATGGAGATTATAAGTATGTGATTTTATTTGATTCAGAACAGGCTTATGCATACCCAGAAGTTGTTTATGAAGGATGTAAACAGTTTGCCAAACCTATTTTAGAGACTGGAGGAACTCCAATGCTAATGATGTATTATTCAAGTTATGTTGCTGAAGTAGATCAATTAGGAGCGTCTTTGTACCGTGCTGCAAATGGAAATGGAATAGAATTGATTCCTGCAGGTTATGCAATAGATGAAGCTAATTTACAAGGACGAAGAGTTGGGGTAGATAGAGCAGAACAAGCTATGATAAGCGCAAGTGCTATTTATAAGAAAATTACAGGTTTCAATGCAGAAAATGCTAATTATATACCTACTTATGAATACACAGATATAAACTCATCAAGTCAATATTCATTATCTAAGGCAACAATTACAGAACTTGCAACTTATGCTACAAATGCTGTAGATACACATAAAAATATAGAACATTACAATGCTAGTTATCAGAATGATGGAGCTGTGGTTTATAGAGATATAAACGTTACGAATGCACCATTTAATAACAATGTAACTTATTTTTATAAAGGAAGTAGTACGCAAACTATTACTAGTGAAAGATTAGATACTTTGATCAATCACTCATTTACCACTTCAGCAAAAAAACTAGGGAATCAAAATTTTTCTACAAGAGATTGGACCGTTGATGATACTGAGCTTAGACAAAATACTTTTAAGAATCAGGCTAATTTAGGATTGTTTCTTTATGTTGGAGGAAGCGACCCTGGTGCAAATGCACAAGATGTTATCAATTCAAATCAACCCAATGTTGTACCTCTAGTTTTTGATTGGATCAAAGGATTTGAAAGTGTTGGTGGTGTTACTTCTACAACAAATGCTTTAAATGAAGAAGGATGTGCGGCTTTATGGTATAATTATCATTTTAGGGGTTGGAAAACCATTCCTCTTACCATAGGTATGGGGCGTTTAAACGAATACCTACCAAGATTTATTGCTTCTGATGATGCTTTGCATATTTCAGATCCTCTTTTGTATATGAATGCGGCTATGATCATTGCTTCTTCTATGGGAACTAAATTATCCATACCAAATAATTTAAATACAAGAAAAGGAAGTTGGACACAAACAGAGCTTGAAACAGCTATTGAAATGGGGCATGATTTGGTTAAAGAATTAGCTTACATGTCAGAAACTTTTAGTGCTATTCCAGATAGCAATCTTTCCATAGAAACAAAAAAGCTTCCTAAGGTGGTAGTTAATCAAGAATTTAATTATCAGTTAATAGCAAATGGAGGTACAGGATCTTATACTTGGGAATTGATTTCTAGTTCTGTATTGCCTAATGGTATTTCGCTTGCTAGTAACGGTCTTATTTCTGGTACAACTTCCACCGATTTTGAAATTCAAAATATTGCTCTTAAAGTAACAGATGATACTGGAGCTTTTCGGAAAGTGGGACTTAATATAGTTTCAACTTTGGACGGGGGCTTAAGCAATGAATCGTTAGATCAACTATCAGATAAAACAATAACTCTTTTTCCAAACCCAGTTACCAATGGAGAGTTGAATGTTCTATTTCCGGATGATACAAGTAAAGAAGTTACGTTAAAATTGTATACAAATACGGGTAGACTTTTACTTCAAAAAGACTATGGCTTTGGACAAGAAGTAATGCTAAATGTAAACAACATTTCTTCAGGAATATATATTTTAATAATAACAACAGGAACCACAACAAGTGCTCAAAAAGTTGTAGTCAAAAAATAGATGTGAATCCAATTAATGAAACAATTCAGATTTTGTTTCTAATTATACTAAAAATTAGAGAATCATCTAAACAGATTCTCTCTAATAAAAAATGGATGATTGAGAATTATTTTAAAAATAGTTACTCATGCAATTAGAATTAAGTTGTGAAGTGATTTTGTAGGTATTTGATTATTAGTTGTTTGTGTTTTTGTGTCTTTTTTTCTTGTTGTTCAAGTTTTCGAATTGAGTGAATTCAGCAACATAAAGAATGATAAGAGGAATGTAGATTCCTTATGATATTTTCATTTTTGTAATTAACAATTTTACAATACTTAAATTATATAGTAATAATGATGTTGTATTGTAAAATTATTTGTTAAAAAGTTACGTGTTGCAATATTTAAAATTCATTTATTAGAAAAAAGTTTTATATGAAATTACATTTAAAAATAGCCATCTTTCCTTTTGCTTTATTCATGCTGTTTTCGTGCAAGAAAGATTTAACAATTAAAGAATCTTCATTTGTTAAATCATTAGTTCCTGGAGAGTTTATTCTTCCTGCAGAAGAAGGTTGGTGGAATTGGGGGATGTCTCCCATTTATGATGAAGATAATAAATTGCATGTTTTTATGTCTACCATCCCCAATAGCGGTAGTTGGATAAAAGACAGTAAAATTGTTCATTTTGTGGCAGACACACCTAAAGGACCTTATCAATTTGTTGATACTACCTTTTCAAGTCCATCAGCTACGTACCACAACCCACAAGTGTCAAAGGTTGGAGATCGCTATGTTATGGTCTACTTGATAAAGGACAGAACAACTCCACGAATAGCACAGCAGATAGGAATTGCAACCACCAAATCATTAAATGAACCTTGGGTAGAGAGTCCACACAATCCAATTTTAAAAGCTTCTGGTACTATGGACGGAGCAGCTATTATTCATGCTTCAAACCCAACTTTTTTGATAGATGAAGACGGGAAGTATAGAATTTATTACAAATCAATTACAGATAAGTACAAGCCTAATCATTATAGAGAAATTTCAATGGCAGTAAGTGATAATTTAGAAGGGCCTTATAAAAACTATCAAGAAAATCCATTAATTTCTTATGCAGATATGGGAATTGATATAGAAGATCCTTATGCTTTTTATTACAAAGGAATGTACTATTTGATTGTTGAAGATCGTATGGATGTAAAAAGTGCTTTGGAAGGACATCCAAAATCTCTAGGTAAAAAAGAGCATGGAGGAAAACGGCCAGGATTGATTTACCAATCAAAAGACGGAATACATTGGGATAGACCTCAAATAGGTTACAATACAAATAGTCACTATTTCAATCATGAACTAGCAAGAAGCGAACGACCTAATATTTTATGGAAAGACGGAAAGCCGGAGTATTTATTTCTTGCATGTCATGACGAAGATCCAACAGCGGGTTATTTTTTAAAAATAGAAGGTTGGGATTGATAGACTTACAAATTAGTTGGAGTGATTGTTGAAAATTGTAAAAATAAATAGCATGAAAAAGAATATGGATTAACAATCAATGAGGTTGTACAATTTAAAGAATGATATTACAATAATCTTAAAGAAGTTAAGAAACATAAGTAAAAAGAAATATAGGAAACAATATTCCCATAAGTCTATGATAAAAAATGAATCAATGAAAATAAAAACTAATATTCTAATGATTAAATTGTTAATAGTAGTTGGTTTTAGTACTACTATACTTGCTCATGCTCAGCAATACAATAAGAAAAATTATGAGACAGAAGGTACAATCAATACCAATCTAAAAAGCCAGAATAAAACACTAAGATTGTGGTACAACGAGCCTACTCCTGATAATGATAAGGGCTGGGTAAATCGTTCAATACCCATGGGAAATGGGTATATGGGAGTGAATGTTTTTGGAGGCACGGCAACAGAAAGAATTCAAATTACTGAAAATAGTTTGTATGAAAGCGATGGAGATCGTGGACTTAGACGTAGAGGTTTAAACAATTTTTCGGAGGTCTATATTGATTTTAATCACAACAATGTCAGTGGTTACCATCAAGAGTTAAACTTAAACAAAGGAATTTCGTCTGTAGAATACGAGCAAGACGGTGTAAAATACTCAAGAGAATATTTTACCAGTTATCCTGATAAGGTAATGGTAATCCGTTTAAACGCTTCCAAAAAAGGAAAATTATCATTTACACTTCGTCCTACAATTCCTTTTTTAGGGGAGGGAAAATCGGGATCTGTTTCGGCTAAATCAGATATTATTACGCTTTCTGGAGTAATGAATTATTATAAGATAAAGTTTGAGGGGCAGTTCAAAGTCATTCCGCAAGGAGGAACAATGAAAGCAACAAAAAGTGGAACGATCAAGGTTTCTGATGCTAATAGTGCCGTAGTTCTGATAGCGGTTGGAACCAATTATCAACTAGACCCTCAAGTATTTTTAACAAATAATCCAGCTAAAAAATTAGAAGGTTTCCCGAATCCACACGATAAGGTAACGAAGTATATGATAGAGGCTTCTACGAAGTCTTATGAGGAGTTGTTAGCAAGTCATCAAGCTGATTATAAGGAACTTTATGATAGAGTAAATCTTAATCTTGGAGCTGTAGAACCAATGATTCCTACGAACGAATTGGTTGATGCTTATCCTACAGGTGATTCAAGTCGATACCTTGAGGAGCTTGCATTTCAGTATGGACGTTATATGTTGATATGTTCTTCTAGAAAAGGTACACTTCCTCCACATTTACAAGGTATTTGGAATGTTTACGAAAGACCGCCATGGTCGTCTCAATACTTGCATGATACAAATTTACAGATGGCTTATGCACCTGTTTTTTCTACCAATTTGTCAGAATTGTTTGAGTCTTATGTAGATTATTTCAAAGCTTTTGAACCTCGTCAGCGTTTGTATGCAACTCAGTACGTTAAGCAATATAACAGTGAACAGTTAGATGTGAATGGAGACAATGGCTGGTCTGGACCATTTTGGAGCAATCCCTACAGTGTTCCTGGAAAATCACCTGTTGCTGGTTTTGGTACAGGTTCTTGGATTTCCTTATTGTTTTGGGATTATTATGATTACACGCGTAACGATTCGTTGTTAGCAGATAAGGTATATCCAGTACTTTACAACCAAGCTAACTTTGTGTCTCGTTTTGTGAAAAATGTTGATGGTGTTTTATTGTCCAATCCGTCTTCAAGTCCAGAACAAAAGCTTCGTAATACTATTGGTACTACCTTTGATCAACAAATGTTCTATGAAAATCATCATAATACCTTAAAAGCAGCAGAAATATTGAATCGTTCTGATGCTAGATTAGCTACTTATAAAAAACAGTTACCTCTCTTAGATCCTATTCAGATTGGAAAATCAGGACAAATTAAAGAGTTTCGTCAAGAAAATTACTTTAATGATATCGGTGATCCAAACCATCGACACTCGTCAATGTTGTTAGGTTTATATCCTGGGCAATTGATCAATGATAAAACACCTGCTTGGCTAGATGCTGCCAAATTTAGCTTGATAAAACGTTCTCATAAAACCAACGTTGGGTGGGCACGAGCTGAAAGAATAGCCATGTGGGCACGCGTACACGATGGGGAAGAAGCTTATTCTTATTACAAAGAATTATTGGGTGAAAACTACATGCATAACTTGTTTAATGATCATCGTGGAGATCCCTTGTTTCAAGCGGATGCGAATTACGGTGCTACTGCTGGAGTAGCTGAAATGCTTTTACAGAGTCAAGACTATACCATTGCTCCATTAACTGCTTTGCCAACAACATGGTCTGAGGGGAGTTATCAAGGTTTGCTAGCTCGTGGAAATTTTGAGGTTTCAGCACAGTGGTCTAATAATCATGCTGATGTTTTAGAAATTTTATCAAAATCAGGCGGGGTATTAGAGTTGAAATATCCTAATGTTTCTAAGGCTATCATTAAGACCAAATTGGGTAAAACAGTAGTGTTTGATGTTGTTGATAGCGATTGTATCAATGTTAAGACAATAAAAGGAGATAGTTATGTGATAACCAATATACCAAAGGTTATTCCAGTAAAGGCTCCAACAGATTTAAAAATAAAAAATAATACGAAAGCAACCCAAATTTTACTTTCGTGGAATGGTATTACAGATGCAGCATCATACAATGTTTATAGAGCGGTAGGTAATACATCTGATTATGAGTTGATAGCCTCTAAAGTTGTGGGCACAGACTTTGTTTGTGAAAATTCAAACCTAGAAAAAATCAATCAGATGATGTTTAAAGTTACTGCAGTAAATAATAACGGACGTGAGAGTGAAAAAGGAGCTGTAGGAATATGGTTATTGCCTTAAAAAATAAATAATTGAACATGAGAATACATAGAAACATTAGCTGTGCGTTTATTTGTGTAAGTATCATTTTGATGAGCCTTATCAGTTGTGCAAAACATCAAAATAAGGTGCCTTCCTATTTAAAAGGATACGAAGAAATTTATAATCAAAACCCTAGAGAAGCTGCTTTGAAATGGTTTAAAGAGGCTAAATTTGGGATGTTTATCCATTACGGTTTGTTTAGTTTAACAGAAGGATATTGGGGAGACATACATTCAAAACCAGCAGAATGGGTACAATTGCGTGCAAAAATCAGACCTGATGAATACGCAAAATTAGCGGATAAATTTACTGCTGAAAATTTTGATGCGGATTTTATTACGGATTTAGCGGTTGATGTGGGAATGAAGTACATCAACATTACAACGAGACATCATGATGGCTTTTGTTTGTTTGATACTGAGTATTCAGATTTTAAAAGTACCAACAGTGCTGCAAAACGTGATTTGGTAGCTGAATTAGCGGAACAATGTCATAAAAAAGGATTGGGCTTATTTTTTTATTATTCACACGGTCGTGATTGGAAACACCCTCATGCTCCTAATAGAGAAGAATGGGGAGGAAATCCAAAGCCAGAATACAATCCAAGAGAAGAGTTGTACAAATATGGTGAGGAACATGATTTACAGTTGTATGTAGACTTTATGAAAAATCAGATGACAGAATTGCTAACCAAGTATGGACCTATAGCAGGAATTTGGTTGGATGGTATTGCTGTACCTAGATCTACTCCAGAAAAAGTAGACGAATTAAAAATACAGGAATTATACGATCATATTCATTCACTACAACCTCAAGTACTAGTTTCATACAAGCAAGGAGTGCTTGGAACGGAAGATTTTAAAGCTCCAGAACGTCATTTTAAAGGAACATCAAATGTGCCATTGGAAATATGCAATACTATGCAACCTTATGCCTGGGGATATGATAGAGACAACGATGTAGGGCACAAAACAGCAGATGAAGTAATGGAAATGTTAGCACATACAAAAGAAATGCAAGCAAACTTGTTACTGAATATAGGTCCATTACCGGATGGTACCGTTTTTCCTGATGATGTTGAAACCTTAAAAAAAGTAGGGAAACGTTTAAAACAGTAAATACTAAAAAATACAACATGAATATTAAATTAATTTTAGGGGTATCGTTGTTTTTAACGTTTTCATTAAATGCAGAAAGTCAAACAACTACTCATAAAAGTCCTAATATTATATACATATTAGCAGATGATTTAGGAATAGGCGATTTGAGTGTTTACAATGAAAACAGTAAAATTCAGACTCCTCATTTAGACCAATTGGCCGCTGATGGAATGCGGTTTACAGATGCTCATACCTCTTCATCTGTTTGTACACCTACCAGATATGGAATTTTAACAGGTAGATACAATTGGAGAACACCTTTAAAGCAGTTTGTAACATGGGGAAATTCACCAATGTTGATTAAAGATGACAGAGCAACTGTTGCAGACATACTACAACAAAATGGTTATAACACAGCCAATATTGGAAAATGGCATTTGGGCTTGAATTGGTCTATGAAAAATGGAAATGAAGAGTTTGATTATTTTTCAGGTATTAAAGATAGATTCAAAGCCCACCAAATGGATTATTCCAAGCCATTAAAAAAAGGAGCTCTAGACCTAGGTTTTGACTATTCATTCATGATTCCTGCTTCATTAAACATGCCTCCTTTTGTCTATTTAGAGAATGACAAAGTGGTAAAAGAACCAACAGGAATATCTGTGCAAAAAAGATCAGAAAATAAATATGCTTATTGGATAAAAGGACCTGTTTCTGGTGATTTTGTTCATGAAGAAGTATTGCCAGTTTTTGTAGATAAAACAGTTTCTTATATCAAAGAAAAGGCAAAAGATG
>NZ_JAUOSB010000049.1 GCF_030548295.1 Wenyingzhuangia sp. 2_MG-2023 | reverse complement strand
CGGGTTCTGTGCTTTCTCAAAGTTTTGTGTATATTTACTAAGTCGCCAAATCTTGTTGATTTGGCTTTGTGAAACCACAAAAAACAAAACCAAACAAAAAGCTTCGGCTTAGGTGCGTGTTCGAAAATCTTGCCGATTTTCTTCCCGCACAAAGCCTAGCCAAAACCGTTGTGCAAAATACTTCAAAACTTAATAGTCTGATTAAAAGGTTTTTATTAAATTGTGAGTTAAAAACTTACTATGAAAACTAAATTATCTAAAATCACAATTCTACTAATAACATTTAGTGTAATACCACAATTGGTTAACTCTCAAACCCAAATACAAAAAGACTCTATTACTATTTTAAAAGCTTTTAATAGCAACGAAATAATAGATACTAGAACTGAAAATGTAGATGACTTAAGAAATATTGTTTCCGTTTTGTCAACAAAAATGGAAGATATTGAAACATCTAAATTGAGTAGTCGAAAAAAAGATTATAACTCTAAATTAACATTAATCAAAAGTCAATTACAATTATTAAAAGAACTAAAATCTACATATAATAATATCGTTTCAGATAGAGAATCTATGAGAGCTAGTACGTATATAGCAAAATTAAATAATCCTAACGATAGTATATTAGGATTTGCTTTTACAAAAGTTGTCTTAGATAATTTTAAAGAAGTAGTAGAAGAATACATAAATGACCCTAAAAACAATACTAGTGCTGTCCAACAGTTTAAACCTAAACAAAACAACTTCTTTAAGAGAATGAATTCTGTTATTGGATTTATTTCTCCAATGTTTCCACCTCTTCAAATGATATCTAAAATAACTGATAAAATAGAAACTGTTGTTGAACCTATTAAGAAATGGAAAGATGATAACCCAACATTTAATGCTAAAAAATTAACTATTGAAAATCAACCTGTATTTAATCCAATACTAATTAAGAAATTTAATAGCAAGTTAAATTTATACATAACATATTATACTAGACTTTCTGAAACAAACGATACATTTCTCTCTGATATTGAAACTAATGAGTTAAAATACAATCAACTTATTATTGAAATAAATAAAACAATTAATAATATTGAAAATAATTCTAAAATTAAATTTGATAGTATTGTGTCTATAACAGATCAAGTGAATAACTTATTTGAACTTCAATTTCAAAATAAAAACACTCGATTTTATAAAAGTATTCTTGAAAAAGAAGAACTCAAATGTATTATTGGATCTTTAAGAAAATCAATTAGTTTAGTTACTAAACTGAATGATTTTCATTCTGACTACCAAATAGTAGTATTAAAAAATTATAATAATTATATAAAATCACTTGAAGCAGCCAAAACATTACCTAAAGCTAAAGTTCCAAATATTAATTTAATTCAAACTCAAATTAAAGAAATTAGAGATGGAGTACCAGGGAATCCATCCAAAATTGGTTTTATAAATAAATACTCGGATCATTTAAAAGTAATTAACAACCATTTAGATATAATACAAGAAGAAAGTTCCCTATATTAAAATGTACTTAGCACAACACCGGCTAAACTTAATGCGGGTTTTGTGCTTTCTCAAAGTTTTGTGTATATTTAATAGGTCGCCAAATCTTGTTGATTTGGCTTTGTAATAACCAAAGAAACAAAACCAAACAAAAAGCTTCGGCTTAGTCACAGTCCGAAAATCTTAGCGATTTTCTTCCCGCACTAAGCCTAGCCAAAACCGTTGTGTGTAAGTAAGAAAAAAATACAGAATGAAAATACCAATTGATATTGAAAAACTTCCTATTAGAATATCTGA
>NZ_JAUOSB010000048.1 GCF_030548295.1 Wenyingzhuangia sp. 2_MG-2023 | reverse complement strand
ATTTTCAATAGAACAAATTTACTCTAAAAAGTTGATATATATGGAAACTTTTCTGTTTTTTTACATTAAAGCTAACGTTGTTGTATATGGTTTGTTGCGTGTTTCAAGCAACTAATTTAGTAAATAATTACCGACCAAGAAAGTCCGCAAGGACTTTCGTAAGTAAGCGAGAAGCCAGCAATAAATTATATACGGTGTTGCCAATAGTTTTTTATTCAAATTTAAATAACGAAGTAGAATCGTAAAATTCAACTTCTGTGTTTTTTAGGATAGATTTTATTCTATTCATTTCCGATTTTAATTCGTTCATTGTTTTGTTTTCAGATATTCTAATTGAAATAGCAACTTTGTCATAATTCTCGTCAATTGCTTTTACAATATGCAAATCTTGGTCACTTAATGATTGTCCGTAAATGACAAGATTTTTATTTTTATTTTCTTTCAGTTCTCTAAAACAATATGTCAGATAATTATTTGATTGAATACCTTTTAATTTCATTTCAGAAGTTCCTTCACTAATAAATAAAGGATAATTGTCTTTAGATATTTCTTTTGTAATTACTTCAATTAGCCAATTTTCATTACGTTTTATTTTTATTGTTTCTACAGATTTTTCAAAAACAAAAAGTGCTCCGTGTAAATAATAAATATGATTTTTCTTAAAAACATCTCCAGTTTTAAAACGCTTAAACCTTTCGTCCTCAAAGAATGGCATATAAAAATAATCTCCGAATTTTTTACTTTCTAAAATTAAATAGTAAAGAAATAAGTCATAATTTGTAGTGAAAATTTGTTCGAATTCCTTTATTTGTTCCGCTACAAGTTTAATTTGGTCTAATTTTATTTCGTCTGGTGTTGGATGAATACGATTAATCGAATCGATTAAACCTTGTTTGATTAAATCTTTATTTTTACTTATTCTTTGTTGTTCAATTTCTAATGCGCTACAAACTCTTTCTGTCGACTCTAAATGTTCTAAAATAATTTCAAAGTTTGTCGATTTAAATTCTTTGAATAGTTTTTTAGCATCTTCAGGGCAATTTTCTATATACTTTTCATATAAATTACGATAAAGTAATCTTGAACTGAAATTTAGGCTAAAACCATTTCCTAAAAGTAAAGGGCAATCTGGAAATTGAACTTTAATCCAATCCCATTGTCTTATTCCTTCTGCATTTAATTGTTCGGTTGTGAATTTCATTTCAAATTATTGGCAACGGTTGTGTATATGGCTCGTAGCGTGCAAATTAGCGATTGTTTTTCGGTTGGACACAAGCCAGATTTTTAAATTTTACTATTTATCTTCTTTTATTGGAAATCGTCAAATTTAAAAATTTGGCGACTTTCCAAATATGCCTTAACTTCGATTAAGCAACTAGCTAGATATGAGCTATATACGTTGTTGGTAATAGTTATTTTTTACCAAAATTTCCACCAAGGCTTTTTATTTTGATTAGTTTGTTCATTTTTAACTTCTACTAATTGAGTATTTTTTTCTTCTGCTACTGTTTCTTGTTTAAACGAATATCTAAAACATTTGGCTTCCAAATCGATATTATGAAAAGATTCTCCCAAAGTTTTTTCAATCAAATGGTAAATTAATTTCGATTTGTCATCTTCATTTTTTTCAAATTCAAATGGTTCACCTTCATCTTCATTCATTTCTTCAGATTCCATTATGGAACGTATAAGTTCATCATTTTTTGTATAATTAACCGTGAACATCATTGTCATTTCCGACAGAACGAAAGAGAAAGCGGTTTGATTATTTGCATAAAAATCAAATCCACCGATTTCCATAGATAATAAAACCAATGTTCCGTTTTTTGAAAAGTATACATCACAATATGTGTCTTCCTTCTAACTCTCAAGTGTTTCTTCAAAAGTTACTTCTTTTTCAAAAACTAACTTTTGTCCGATTACAGACTCAAGTTCTGCTAAATTATTTTCGTAATTTTTGTCAATTACAAGTCCTGAAATGTTTAGCCCCATAGTTTCTTGTATCGTCCTGAAATAGGTTGACCTTTTTTTGAAGTTTTAAAAGGTTAATAATTCCAGATTATTTTTATTTTTTCG
>NZ_JAUOSB010000047.1 GCF_030548295.1 Wenyingzhuangia sp. 2_MG-2023 | reverse complement strand
AACACAGCAAACCCAAATCAGGAAGATGCTGATAATGATGGAATTGGAGATGCTTGTGACGACGATGCAGACAACGATGGAATTACTGATGACGTAGACAACTGTGTGAATACAGCAAACCCAAATCAAGAAGATGCTGATAATGATGGGATTGGAGATCCTTGTGATGATGATGCAGACAACGACGGAATCGTAGATAGCGTAGACAACTGTGTGAATACAGCGAATCCAAACCAGGAAGATGCTGATAATGACGGAATTGGAGATGCTTGTGATGATGATGATGCAGACAATGACGGAATCGTAGATTCAATCGACAACTGTGTGAACACACCAAATCCTGATCAGAAAGATATTGATGGTGATGGAATTGGAGATGTTTGTCAGAATATTAGTGACGATGACTGTTTTGATATTGATTGTGTTGATAGATATGGAATTACTTTTGAAAGATATTTAGTTCAAGAAGGGTTAGATGATGTGGTTGATGGAATTATTACACCAACACCAGAATTGGCCGCTATTAAATATTTAGATATTTCTAATAAAAACATGGTTGATTTGACAGGTGTTGAATACTTGACAGGTTTAGAGACATTGATTGCAAACGGTAATGATTTTGTACTTGGAGTTGATTTCAGTAAAAACGTAAACTTGAAACATTTAAGTTTAGATGATAACAACTTGACTAGTTTAGATGTTACTAAAAACATTCTTTTAGAAGTATTGATTGCAGGAGGTAACAACTTGACAGATATTGATTTAAGTAATAATGTGTTGTTGAGAGAATTAGAATTGAGATACAATCAGATTAAAAGTTTAGATGTAACAAACAACACATTATTAGAGTTGCTTTCGATTAAAGAAAATGGAACTTCTCTTGAAGAATTGTTGTTAGGAAACAATCCAAACTTAAAGTATTTGTATGCTTCATATAATGAATTAGATACTATCGATTTAACAGGAGTATTGAATTTAATTGAATTGTATTTAAATGATAACAATTTATCAGGAATTTTAGATTTGGATTACCATAACAGTTTGGAATTGATCAACTTGTGTAATAATAATTTGAAGAATTACCCTCCTGGAAATTGTGATGTTGAGAGAACATTGCCATTCAAGTTTAATACTTTAGAAGAGTACATGGTATTTGTAGGCTTGGATACAGATGGAGTTGTAAACGGATCTATCAACCCAAGTGCTGATGTTGCAACAATGACGTTCTTAGATATAACTGGTAGATGTATCATAGATATGTCTGGAATAGAATTGTTTACTTCATTAGAAGAATTACAAATGTCTGGTAACAATGTTGTTAACATTGACTTGTCTAACAATACATTACTAAAAGTCTTGAACATCCGAGGGAATAAATTGGAGAGTTTAGACTTGACAAACCAAGTAAACTTAGTAGAATTGTATGCAGGAGCAAACAATTTAACGAGTATCGACTTGAGTAATAACTTGTTGTTGACAAGGTTGAGCTTGAAAGGAAATAAATTAGATAGTTTAGATCTTACTGCAAATGAACTTTTAGTATATATCGAAGTACAAGGTAACGTATTAGAAGAGTTGTTGTTGGGGTACAAAATGTCTCTGCAATATTTGTACGCAGGAACAAACAAATTGAAAACAATAGATGTAAGTCAAGCGTTGAATTTGATAGTTTTAGAACTTGAAAACAACTTGTTAGAAGGGACATTGAACTTGGATAGAAACACTTGTTTGTTGATTGTTAATTTGAACCACAACTTATTGAGCAAGGTAGAATTCAATAATAAATACAATGCTCGTATACAGGATGATAACTTTAAAATCTTAAACAATCCTAATTTAACGTGCGTGAAAGTTGATAATGTTACTTACAGTACACTAAATTGGACAATTCATGTAGAAGACCCTAGTGTCTTTACAGAGTATGACGATTGTTCTACTGCTGGTACACCAGAGTTAACTGTTACTCACATAGAGGTTGTAGAAGGAAAAATAGTTGTTCCTTTTGATGTAGTAGAAACTAAAATCTACAAAATATCTGGAGAACAAGTAAGTAATATGGATTTAAGAGGTGTTTACTATGTAAGAATGGTAAATGTTGATGGAGAAGTGAAAATCAATAAGATATTGGTTGACTAATTTCAGTATAGATTCAAAATAAAAAAGCCAGGCTAATTAGCCTGGCTTTTTTATTTTAATTATTTGTCCCATCCTAGAATAAGTTGACACAAATTCGACTTATTTATGAAATATTCAGAGAATCCAAGGAAGAAGCGCAG
>NZ_JAUOSB010000046.1 GCF_030548295.1 Wenyingzhuangia sp. 2_MG-2023 | reverse complement strand
GTTGTTTGTGTTTACTTTCCATAAGTGACTAATATTTGATGAATTTTTAGTCAACCTATTTCAGGATTTTACATTTTCATCAATGTTACCTAACGTTTATGTATAAGAATAGTGCGGTTTTGTGTGCGAGGATTTTCCGCAGGAAAATCAGACGTAACAAAAGTGCACGGACTCTTGATTAAGCACTAAACTAAGCATTATTTTTATACGGTGTTGGCAACGCTTTATTTCCACCATTGTTTGGTTTCCATTGGTTTATAGTCGGACCAGCCTTTATTAAAATACTTTTTATTCGGTGAAAATTCTCCAGCTCCAATGTCAAAATCTCGATTCACTTTTGGAACTCTGAAATCAGCCCAATTACAAACTTTTTCTTTGTCGGTTGTATTGCTTTTCCAAATTCCGATGAATGCATTATTTGTATATCCATCTGCTATTGATTCTATATTATCGTATTCGATTTTTTTGTCGGAAGTCAAATACCATTTCGTGTATAATTGACCTTTGAAAATTCCGCTATGCTTTTGTTCTTTATTTTCTATAAACTCATAATTCGCAATTAAAACTCCTTGAGATTTAATCCCTTTTTCGGAATATTCATCGTCAACTCCGAAATGCAATTCTCTAACTTCTTTTATTTCGGTCAGAGTTATTTTTCCGTTAAAATCACAGATTGTTCCTTTAACACAAGACTTTCCAAATACAAAATATTCATTCGGATTAGTTTTGTCTTTTTTTACAGAAATCAGTTTAATTTTTATTCGCTGATGTTCTTTTCCTATAATTCCTAAAACATTGTGATTTTCTGTTTGATTCCAAATTTCGGAAAAGTCAAAACTATTGTGATTGTCTAAAACATTTTTAGGTTTCAGTTCACTTTCAAACATAAAATCAGTCAGAAATTTTTCATCCGATTGAGCAATCGAAATGTTTGTGAAAAGTAATAATGTCCAAATTAATAACTTCATTTTCTTGATTTGTTCAGCTTGTTGCCAACGGTTTTAGCTAGGAAACGTAGCGTTAAACTAGCCGATTAATTTTCAGACTAAAACTACACAAAATAAATAAAAAACCAACTTTGTTAAAGCACAAAAAAGCTATGTTTTTTAGCTGTTGTTGGGCACAGTAATTTTGTATCGGGTTTTATTTAATTCTCCAATTTTAATTAAAATTCCTAATTCAATACCTTTTTTTAGATCTCTACTTGCTGTTGAAGAAGATATATCTTTAAATATATCCATGTAATCTTTTCTTGAAAATTCCTCAAATTCTAAAGATTTAAAATATTCAAGTCTTTGTTCAGTATTAAAATTTCTGTTGTTATAATTTAATAATTCATTTAAAGAGTTATTTATTATAGAAAGCATATACTCAATGAATGAAGTTGATTTACCTGTTTTGTCACATAACGCAAGTACTTTATAATATTCTTCTTGATTTTTACTTATTAATGTTTCAAATGGTATGTATTCAAAAACTGGATATTTTTCAATTAGAATTAATGTTTGCCATAATCTTCCCATTCTGCCGTTACCGTCTAAAAAAGGATGAATAAATTCCATTTCGTAATGAAACACACAGCTTTTGATTAATTCTATTTCGTCTGTTTTTAAATATTCAAATAAATCTTTCATTAAGAAAGGAACATTTTCATGAGGAGGAGCAAGATGTTCTACTTTTGAGCCTTTTACGATTCCTACACCTTGTTTTCTGTATTTCCCAGGGTTTTCTATCAATTCACTCATTAAAACGCTGTGAGCCTTTAAAAATGATTTTTCAGATAGAGGATTATATTTTTCAATATTCTCATATATTTCGATGGCATTTAAAACTTCTAAAACATCTTTTTTAGGGCCAATAACTCGCTTGTTTTCAAGTAATGAAGTTATTTGTTCTTCAGTAAGTGTATTACCTTCAATTTTCAAAGAAGAATGAATCGTTTTAATTTTATTCTGTTTTCTAAGAGTAGGAGAGGGTTTGTCTAGAAAAGTTGCATTTATTTCTCCTATTTTTTCAGATATAGAAGTGATTAGTTTTAAAATTTTAGGAGTAATATCGTAAGGTGGTTTCATTATGATGCTATCATTTGATATTATCAAAGATAGATTCAATTCTTAGAATATTCTATTTTTTAGTGATTTTTTTTATTGTGCCCAACGGTTTTGGCTAGGATTAGTGCGGGAAGAAAATCGCCAAGATTTTCGGACTGTTACTAAGCCGAAGCTTTTTGTTTGGATTTGTTTCTTTGGTTTCACAAAGCCAAATCAACAAGATTTGGCGACTTAGT
>NZ_JAUOSB010000045.1 GCF_030548295.1 Wenyingzhuangia sp. 2_MG-2023 | reverse complement strand
AAAAAGGCTTCGGCTTAGTCCGTGCTCGAAAAGGCTATGCTCCTTTTCTTCCCGTACTAATCCTAGCCAAAACCGTTACCTAACATTACGAAAATTGCTTCTAAAAAATGATTACTTTAAAAAGATACGGTAAGAATCCAATCACTTTGAATATAATAATCTCAAGTGTAATAGGTTTTTTTATATTTTTAAATATAAAAATGCAAGTTCCAGGAATAAACTTATTTCTTCTATCCTCTATATTAATTTTAACAGTTCTATTTTTCTTATCATCATTGTTTTTAGCACAAAGACGATTTTTAAATAGTATTAAACTTACAGAAATAAATAATCATTTAGAAATTGAATCAATCTATACAAATAAGACAGTTCTAAAAATTGAGCAAATCGAAAGAATCAGTCTTATGAATAGTATCGGTTTGAAAAATGAAACAAATGGATTTACGAATAGAAACCTAAGTCTAAAAATTAAAAACAAATTACAACCACAAATATTCGAAATTGAAAATATTTCCAATCATGCAAAAGGAGTAAATTTAATACAAAAGGTTATTGAACAACTTGAATCATTTACAGTTATATATAAGAAACAAAAGAATCAACGAAAACCTGATATTTTAAAAATTGATAAGAATATAAATGTTGAGACTGAAAAGAAACTCGAATCGATTTTAAATAATATGGATATTGATTTTACAATTAAAGTTGAAAAACGTTAGGTAACACCGGCTAAACTTAATGCGGGTTTAGTGCTTTCTCAAAGTTTTGTGTATATTTACTAGGTCGCCAAATCTTGTTGATTTGGCTTTGTGAAAACCAAAGAAACAAAACCAAACAAAAAGCTTCGGCTTAGTACGTATTCGAAAATCTTGGCGATTTTCTTCCCGCACTAAGCCTAGCCAAAACCGTTGTGTGTAATTTTCTCAAAAATAAAGTTTCAATTATTTCTGAAACTTTAAAAATATTTATATATTTGACATATGGAATTTATAGAAGCAAAAAATAAATATATTCAAACATGGGGAGCATTAGGTTCACAATGGGGAATTAATAAAACGATGGCACAAATTCATGCCTTATTAATGATCTCTACAGAACCAATGTCCATTGAAGAAATTATGGATGAACTTCAAATATCACGAGGTAATGCATCAATGAATATAAGAGCTTTAATTGACTGGGGGATAGTTTTTAAAGAAAGTAAATCTGGAGAAAGAAAAGAGTTCTTCACTGCTGAAAAAGACTTAGATAAACTTGCTATTACAATTGCAAAAGAACGTAGTAAAAGAGAAATAAAACCAGCATTAAGAATTTTACAAGAAGTTTCTAATATTGAGATTAATAACTCTAAAAATCAAAAACAGTTTAAAGAACAAACTGAAAAATTATATGATTTTGTTTTAAAAACAGATAATATTATTGAAAAAATGACACAATATAAAGAGAATTGGCTAAGTAAGTTAATAGTTAAAATAATAAAGTAAAAAATTTAAACACAAGTTTCAATAATTTCTGAAACTTCAAAAACAAAAAAATGAATTTAAATATTATTGGTTATATCATATACCTTATTCTTACTTCGACAATAATATTGAAAGTTGGAAGTATCTGCTATAATAACGGTAACGTATTCATCAAAAACCTACTTAAAGAAAATATAGAACTGTCTATTCAAATAAATAAAGCATTATTAATTGGTTATTATTTGCTGAATATAGGATACTCAGCTATAACAATTATAACCTGGAATAAAATAGAAACAAATGTATATCTAGTTGAAATTATTTCGCAAAAAATATCAATAATAGTCTTAATCATAGCAATTATGCATTATTCAAATATTTATTTAATCAAAAAATTTATTCACAAATTATTATAAAACAACAATTATGAACACTACAAAAATTTTAATCGGTTATTCTGTTTACTTACCAATCGTAATCTTTTTAACATTCTATGTTTCTAAAACTTTATTTAAAAACGGAAAAATATATATGTTAGATATTTTTAATGGCAGAGAGGAAATTGCAAATGCAACAAGTAAACTATTTGAAACAGGTTTCTACTTATTAAACTTGGGATATGCTCTACTCATTTTAGAAATACATATGAATTCTAATAGTTATCAAGTTCTTATTGAAAAATTGAGTTATAAAATAGGTGGTTTTTCAATATACTTAGGCATAATGTTATTTGTGAACTTATTTTTATTTTTTAGAGGGAAAAAGAAAACTGCTGAAAGAAAGTTACAAACTACACACAACAACGGCTAAACTTAATACGGGTTCTGTGCTTTCTCAAAGTTTTGTGTATATTTACTAAGTCGCCAAATCCTTTTTGATTTGGCTTTGTAATAAGAAAATTAAAACCAAA
>NZ_JAUOSB010000044.1 GCF_030548295.1 Wenyingzhuangia sp. 2_MG-2023 | reverse complement strand
ACAAAAAGCTTCGGCTTAGTCCGTGTCTGAAAATCTTGTCGATTTTCAACCCCGCACAAAGCCTAGCCAAAACCGTTGGCAGTAATTTTAAGCCTTATCGCACTCATCATCAACATTATAAATATTCTGTTTCACTCTTTCCTCAAATTCTTTATAAAACAAATCAGCTTCTTCTTTATATTGAAAACTTCTATGATAAAGCATAAATGTATTTAACGCTATTGAACCTTGTCTATCATAATCTTCGTAGTTATTAAAATAATATGATAAGAAAAGTAAGTAAGCCGAATATCTAGAGTTATCTTCTTCAATTTTTCCGATATCGTTAGCTGCCGAAAAAATTAATGCATAATCTTTGTTTAACTCATAATAAGCATCTAAACAAGCTTTAAAGATTGCTTTTATATGACCTGCACCAATATTAGAACGAAGTTTGTATTTTGTTTTATCAGTACCTTTATTGTGTTCGTAAAAAGAAAGAACGCAAATATTATTTGGATATATTTCTAATTCAATAATCGTAGTAATTACATTAGTGAATTCAGGCACAAACCTATATATCTTACGAATAATAAAGTCCTCATTTCTTTTAGGCTTCTCATTCATAAGGTATACTAAACCTTTTTTAGCCATTTCCTAAAAATTAGAATAGTGTCCTAAAGAGTTTTGTATGTTTACAAAAGGTATTTTATTATGAGAATCTAAAGAAAAATCAACAACAGTATCGTTATCTATGACAACTTCTTTATCGCTAGGTTGACTATTTAAAAGTCCTTTTCGACTATTTTTCCAAGGTAAATCATCATGTGTTAAATCTACCAAGTCAGAACCTGATAAATGACCATAGGCACTCCAAACATCATTCAAATGATTTAGAATTGAGATATCTAAATTCAAATCTTTGGCTCTATTAGTTGGTATGATAGAACTCCTTTTCATGTATTTAAAGCTAGACCAAACATCATAAACTACTGGACCATATATCCATGCTTGAATTTTATCGTTAAATAATTTTTTATCATTTTTAACATAAAACCAAAGCTGAGAATAATATAGTAGTTTTTGTAATTTTAATGGACTTACCCCTTTTTGAATAAAAAAAGAAGATATATCTATAGCTTTCATAATTAATTTATTTAGAAATTAAATATTCCTAACACTTTGCAAATGTACATATTTATTTAAATATACAATAATTTATCTGAAACTCAAAAAACTACAGCCAACAACGGCTAAAAAACATAGCTTATTTATTGTTTTCCCAAAGTTGGTTTTCTGTTTATTTTGTCTATTTTTAATCTGAAAATAATCGGCTAACTAAAACGCTACGTTTCCTAGCCAAAACCGTTGGGTACAAGCAAAAAAAACTAAATTGGAATATCATTATTATATTATAGAAAACTCTTATTCCACAAATAAACAAGGACTTAAAGCAGGTGTTAGAATTCAAAAAATCCCTAGTCATTTCACTATTGATTTTAAAAATGGAAATGGTCCCTTTACAAGTCTCAATGAATTAAAAAAGAAATCAACAATATATAGAAATATTATCTTAAGAAATACGAAAAGAGCTCAACAAATATGTTTAGAAAAAAACATACAAGTCATTAAGGATTTTGTTCGTACAAATAGAGGTTCTAAATTTAACATAGATTTTATAGAAACAATAGAGCACTGTACTAAAGGAAATATTAAAAATGGAGAAATCTCGGGAATTCATTACTATGATCCTGAAAAAGTTAGAATTTTAAAAATTATACAGGAAAATAAAGTAACTGGTGTTCTAAAAGCTGAAATTGAATTCTATGATTTAGACACTAATAAATGGTATAAAAAAAGACAATTCACTACATTCTTTCCGAAAAAATGGAGTTTGGAAAAACTATTCCATGAATGTCATTATGCTATTGAAAATAAAATTAAAAAAAATGACAGTCGAGATGTTTATATCTCAAAAACTCAAACAGGAATTAATGTCGAAATTATTATCAAAAAAGGAAAACTGAAATCAATATATCCTTTGATATAAAAAGCCAGTACCCAACACCGGCTAAACTTAATGCGGGTTCTGTGCTTTCTCAAAGTTTTGTGTATATTTACTAAGTCGCCAAATCTTGTTGATTTGGCTTAGTTAAAACCAAAGAAACAAAACCAAACAAAAAGCTTCGGCTTAGTCCGTGCTCGAAAATCTTGGCGATTTTCTTCCCGCACTAAGCCTAGCCAAAACCGTTAGCTTAAACAACTCTGAAATCTGAAAAATTATGAATGAAATAATATTAAATATTGAGAAAGTAAGTTATTCTTCTGTTTTGACCCCTATAAAACAAGAGTAATCTTTTAAATTTCGGATTATTAATTAAGCTGCTTTATTTTTAGTTAAA
>NZ_JAUOSB010000043.1 GCF_030548295.1 Wenyingzhuangia sp. 2_MG-2023 | reverse complement strand
AAGGATTTGGCGACTTAGTAAATATACACAAAACTTTGAGCAAGAACCAAAACCCGTATTAATTTTAGCCGGTGTTAGCTTTAGTGTTTTTACGCTATTTCAAAATCAAATTCATTCATTTGAACACTTAATTTTACATTCGTTTTCAATGCTTTAAAAACTTTCAAAATTGTTTCAATAGTAACATTTTTCGTGTTTCTTTCAAGCTTAGAAATTTGAGATTTTTGCACACCAATTAAACTTCCAAGTTGTTCTTGTGTTAATTTTCGTTCTTTTCTCACTGACTTGATTGTTTCTCCAAGAATTTCAAGTTGTAAGTCAAATTCATATTTGTCTCTATTTTCAGTACCAACTTTTCCAATATGTTTGTCTTTCATTTGGTCAAGTGTCATTGTTTTCAATTTCTTTGTTTCCATATTTTAAAAGTTTTATTGGTTAAAATATTCAGTTTTAATTTGATTCGTTTTCTCTATTTCGTTTTTAGGAACTTTACTTACTTTTTTAATAATTCCATGAGTTGTAACAACTAAAGTTTCAGTATTTCCAGTTTTATCCCAAAAAGCAAATAACCTATATTGGATTTTGTTGTACAGAGTTCTAAACTCCCAAACGTCATCGGTCAATTTCTTAAATAATTTAGGATCATTTATGAACTTGGCTTTTTCCATATTATAAAAGATTTTGGATCTAGCTTTGTCATCTAAACTATCCATAAATTCAATAGCTTCCTCAAGAAAAATAATTTCAAATTTTTGTTTCATTCAATTCTATTAATTTTCAATAGAACAAATTTACTCTAAAAAGTTGATATATATGGAAACTTTTCTGTTTTTTTACATTAAAGCTAACGGTTTTGGCTAGGCTTTGTGCGGGCTTGAAAATCGACAAGATTTTCGAACACGGACTAAGCCGAAGCTTTTTGTTTGGTTTTGTTTCTTTGTTTTCACAAAGCCAAATCAACAAGATTTGGCGACTTAGTAAATATACACAAAACTTTGAGAAAGCACAGAACCCGCATGAAGTTTAGCCGGTGTTGGCAACAGTTATTTTTTTCTACTCCAATAGTTTGTAGAAACTGGTAAAACTTCATTGTTAGGACCTTTCATAAACATAAATGGAATTTCGTTCTTTTTATTTCTCTCCATATATTCTTTCAATCCGAACTGAATATCTATAATTGATTCAGTTGTTTTATTTAAAAGCCAAAACAAAATAAACGATATTGATAAATCATTATCTTTTCCAAGTTCTCTTAATTCACTAAAATTTTTATTGAATTTAGAAGATGATATAATTTTCGTTTCAACTTTACCTTCCATTAATTCTATTGAAAGTGATGATTTTCCGTTATCATTCCCAATGTGAATTAAATAAGACCTATGGTCATAAAGTTTCCCAATAAATGTTCTGTCTAAATTGTCAATTAGTTCACTAAAGTTAGTTTGAGATAATTCGTTTTTTTTGTCTCGAACGGATTTAGCAAATTGAGTCCATTTAATTTTTTTCTGATTTTTAATACACAAGAAACCAACTAAATTACTTACATAGTCAAATGCAGAAACAATATGAAAAATTACGCTATCAAATAATGATGAAATATCTGATTTTCTATTTTCAAAATGAACTTGCACACTAATTTGTCCATTTTGTTTAAAATAAATTTCAGTTAATTCTCGGTCTAGTGAATTTAGAAGATTTACAAGAATATTTATATGAAGTCTGGTTGCTTTTAAACGATAAAGTAAGTTGTCTCTAAATTCATAGATTTTTTTGTCATTAAAACTAGAGTCTAAATACTGCTTATAATCCATTCCAATTGCAATCATATTATTATCGATAACTTGAAAATTATTAAGGACGTTTTTCATTTCCGATTTTAAATCAACAATATTTTTATATGGTCTGTTTTCTCGCAATTATTCGGTTTTTTTTCTAATTGTTGCCAACGTGTTTATATATGGTTTGTTGCGTGAATTTTGCACTAAATTAATAAATAATTACTGACAAAGAAAATCCGCGAGGATTTTCGTAAGTAAGCAAAAAGCAAGCAATAAATTATATATGTTGTTAGGCACTGGCTTTTTATTTCATTTTTGCTTTAATTTTCGACCATAAACTAAGTTTTTTAGGTTTGATTATTTCTTTTCTTTCAGCAATTTTGTCAAGAAATTTTTCAGGCTCTGTTAAAAAGTCTACAGCATTAGATTTCTTTAAATCTTCGTAAATTAATTCAGGTTTCGATTCAAATAAATGACCATTAGTATTATAAACCATTAATTCATTTTCTAAACACAGTTCAAGCATTCCTGATAAAAAAATCTTTGCTTTTTCTTTATCTCTTAAATCTGTTCTAAATTCAAATTCGTTTATAGATTTAGTATTTGAGTCAAAAGAAATATAACAATCATTATCTTCATTTTTATCAGAGTTTCCTTTCCAAATAATAGAATTTAAAGAATCCTTTCCATAATCTGCTCTAGAAACTAATTTGTCAATTTTTGAGGAGATTATTTTTAAGTCAAGTTTTTTATTTTTCCACCAATTAATTGTTTTTACATCTTCAAAATCTGGCTCAGGTAGATTTTCAATATCTTCAATATCTTCAATATTTTCCCAATACTTTTCCCAAGCGTCTTCGTTAATTTCGAGTTTTATTGGAATTTTTCCAAATTTACTCAAAATTGATTTTTTTGGAATAATATTAAGTTGATATTGCCAAATAGCCATTTTCAGATTTTTTATCCATTCAGATTTGCGCTTGTGCCTAACGGTTTTGGCTAGGATTAGTACGGGAAGAAAAGGAGCAGAGCCTTTTCGAACACGGACTAAGCCGAAGCCTTT
>NZ_JAUOSB010000042.1 GCF_030548295.1 Wenyingzhuangia sp. 2_MG-2023 | reverse complement strand
TTTTTCATTAAAGCCCGCAAGTACATAAGCCTATGGGTTATTAGTAATACTCGGCTATGACATTACTGCCTTTACACCTATATCCTATCAAGGTCGTAGTCTACAACCACCCTTTAAAGAAATCTCATCTTGTGGTGGGTTTCGCGCTTATATGCTTTCAGCGCTTATCCCTTCCCAACGTAGCTACTCTGCAATGCTCCTGGCGGAACAACAGATACACCAGAGGTTAGTTCAACTCGGTCCTCTCGTACTAGAGTCAAATCCACGCAAATTTCTAACGCCCGCTACAGATAGAGACCGAACTGTCTCACGACGTTCTGAACCCAGCTCGCGTGCCACTTTAATGGGCGAACAGCCCAACCCTTGGGACCTTCTCCAGCCCCAGGATGTGACGAGCCGACATCGAGGTGCCAAACCCCCCCGTCGATGTGAGCTCTTGGGGGAGATCAGCCTGTTATCCCCGGAGTACCTTTTATCCTTTGAGCGATGGCCCTTCCATGCGGAACCACCGGATCACTATGCTCTTGTTTCCAACCTGATCGACTTGTAGGTCTCGCAGTCAAGCACCCTTATGCCATTGCACTCTACGTACGGTTACCAAGCGTACTGAGGGTACCTTTAGAAGCCTCCGTTACTCTTTTGGAGGCGACCACCCCAGTCAAACTACCCACCAAGCACTGTCCCCATCACTGGGTTAGACTCTAGATAAGCAAAGGGTCGTATTTCAACAATGACTCCACAACACCTAGCGATGCTGCTTCAAAGTCTCCGACCTATCCTACACATTACTTATCCAAAGCCAATACTAAGCTATAGTAAAGGTTCACGGGGTCTTTTCGTCCCGTAGCGGGTAATCGGCATCTTCACCGATACTACAATTTCACCGAGCTCATGGCTGAGACAGTGTCCAGATCGTTGCACCATTCGTGCAGGTCGGAACTTACCCGACAAGGAATTTCGCTACCTTAGGACCGTTATAGTTACGGCCGCCGTTTACTGGGGCTTCATTTCAGATCTTCGACTTGCGTCTAAACCCTCCACTTAACCTTCCAGCACCGGGCAGGTGTCAGGCCCTATACATCAACTTTCGTTTTAGCAGAGCCCTGTGTTTTTGATAAACAGTCGCCTGGACCTTTTCACTGCGGCCCCACCGAAGTGGGGCGACCCTTCTCCCGAAGTTACGGGTCTATTTTGCCTAGTTCCTTAGCCATGAATCACTCGAGCTCCTTAGAATACTCATCCCAACTACCTGTGTCGGTTTACGGTACAGGACGCAGCCCTCGCTTTTCTTGGAACCGCTTACTTCTTTTCGCTTCAACCGAAGTTTAGGCTCAACGTACTATTCCGTCAGTACGTAAAGATCTGGGCAATCCGTCACTTTTAATGGGTGCGTGTACAGGAATATTAACCTGTTGTCCATCGACTTCCCCTTTCGGGTACGCCTTAGGCCCTGACTAACCCTCAGCTGATTAGCATCGCTGAGGAAACCTTAGTCTTTCGGAGGGCGGGTTTCTCACCCGCCTTATCGTTACTTATGCCTACATTTTCTTTTCTAGCCGTTCCAGCAAACCTTACGATTCACCTTCAGCACAACTAGAATGCTCCCCTACCACTTTTAGTAAAACTAAAAATCCATAGCTTCGGTAATATGTTTATGCCCGATTATTATCCATGCTCGTTCGCTCGACTAGTGAGCTGTTACGCACTCTTTAAATGAATGGCTGCTTCCAAGCCAACATCCTAGCTGTCTAAGCAAACAAACCTCGTTTATTCAACTTAACATATATTTGGGGACCTTAGCTGATGGTCTGGGTTCTTTCCCTCTCGGACATGGACCTTAGCACCCATGCCCTCACTGCTGTAAATCATTATATAGCATTCGGAGTTTGTCAGGAATTGGTAGGCGATGAAGCCCCCGCATCCAATCAGTAGCTCTACCTCTATATAACTAATACAACGCTGCACCTAAATGCATTTCGGGGAGTACGAGCTATTTCCTGGTTTGATTGGCCTTTCACCCCTACCCACAGGTCATCCCAAGACTTTTCAACGTCAACGGGTTCGGTCCTCCACTGTGTGTTACCACAGCTTCAACCTGCCCATGGGTAGATCACCAGGTTTCGCGTCTACTCAACCTAACTAAAACGCCCTATTCAGACTCGCTTTCGCTACGGCTCCATTCCTTAAGAATTTAACCTTGCTAGATAAAGTAACTCGTAGGCTCATTATGCAAAAGGCACGCCGTCACCCAGTTAATGGGCTCCGACCGCTTGTAGGTGTACGGTTTCAGGATCTATTTCACTCCCTTACTTAGGGTTCTTTTCACCTTTCCCTCACGGTACTAGTTCACTATCGGTCTCTCAGGAGTATTTAGCCTTACCGGATGGTCCCGGCAGATTCAGACAGGGTTCCTCGTGCCCCGCCCTACTCAGGATACTGATACAATCATATCTCTTACTTATACGGGACTATCACCCTCTTTGGTCAACCTTTCCAGGTTATTCTAATTCAATCAATTCTCGATATCTCAGTCCTACAACCCCGACTTTGCCGTAACAAAATCGGTTTGGGCTCTTTCGCGTTCGCTCGCCACTACTAACGAAATCATTATTATTTTCTCTTCCTCCGGTTACTTAGATGTTTCAGTTCACCGGGTTTGCCCCTTTCGGTACTATATCTTCAATATAGTGGGTTGCCCCATTCGGAAATCTTCGGATCAAGTCTTATGTGCAAATCCCCGAAGCTTATCGCAGCTTATCACGTCCTTCATCGCCTCTGAGAGCCTAGGCATCCGCCATACACCCTTAATTAGCTTATTGTACTCTTTTGCGTCTTTAATCTTTAGTCTCAAACCCTAAAGTTTGAAACTGTATTTTTTATATTATTGTATACTATCTTACGATAGCACACTTCTAATGTCTACTCAAGTAATAATATTTTATTATTATTATTTATATCAATATGTCAATGAACTTTTTTTAGTAACTAGTCATTAGTAT
>NZ_JAUOSB010000041.1 GCF_030548295.1 Wenyingzhuangia sp. 2_MG-2023 | reverse complement strand
TCCAGATTTTCCTTCTAACCGTAAACTTGCTAAAAATCATGAATTAACACTTAGAAATTTTCTGCGAAAAGATGTGTAATCGGAACTAGAATTTTTGCGTTCAGATTTTCCTTCTAACCGTAAACTTGCTAAAAATCATGAATTAACACTTAGAAAGTTTCTGCGAAAAGATGTGTGATCGGAACTAGCATTTTTGCGTTCAGATTTTCCTCCCAATCGAAAAAGTGCTCTTTAATAAGAACCAAAAATGTTTCGTGTAAAAAATGTGTAATGGTGGCAGTAAATTTTCGGGCGAGTTTATGAATGCTAACGTGTTTGTATATGGTTTGTTGCGTGTTTTAAGCACTAAAGTTAGCAAATAAAAACCGAATAGAAAATCCGCGAGGATTTTCGTAAGTAAGCTAGAACTAGCAATAAATTATATACGGTGTTGGCAGTAGTATTTGTTTTACTAAATGTAAAGTTTGTTTGTCAAATAGTTTTATTTGTTTTACATTTGTTTAAACTTAAATTCGAATATTATGAAAGCAAATTATTTATTTCCCAATAAGTTCAAAAGAATAGGTTGGTTTATTCTTATTCCATCCGCAATTATTGGTTTGATAACACTTATTTATGAATATGAGCCAAGTTTTTTAGATTTCAATGTTCCGGCTATTTTCATAGATGACTTTTTTACGGATAAAAAACTATTCGGAATGGTTAAAAATAATATACTGAATGAAATTTTCGGGATTTTAATTATTATCAGTTCTTTATTTGTCGCTTTTTCTAAAGAAAAATCAGAAGATGAATATATATCAAAAATCAGATTAGAGTCATTGGTTTGGGCTGTTTATGTAAACTATGGAATTCTTTTGTTTTCGTTTTTGTTTATTTTCGATTTTTCCTTTTTATGGGTTATGATATTTAATATGTTCACAGTCTTGTTGTTTTTCATAATTAGATTTAACTGGCAAATTTCCAAACTTAAAAAATCAGCTGATTATGAAGAATAGTATTAAAGTAGAAAGAGCAAAAAAGAATATTACTCAAGCTGAATTAGCAAAATTGGCGAAAGTTAGTAGGCAAACAATTAATGCAATGGAATTAGGTAAATATGTTCCGTCAACAGTTTTAGCTTTAAGGTTAGCTCAAATTTTCGAAGTTGAAATTAGCGAAATCTTTACTTTGGAAGATTCAGATTGGGTTTAGTTTATATTACTGCCAACGTGATTGTATATGGTTTGTTGCGTGTTTCAAGCAACTAATTTAGTAAATAATTACAGACAAAGAAAGTCCGCGAGGACTTTCGTAAGTAAGCGAGAAGCCAGCAATAAATTATATACGGTGTTAGCCACTGGCTTTATATCTCATTTTCATAATTAGTATATTCAGTTGAATTAATATTTTCATTCGCAAAATCATAAACTGATTCCTTGGTATAGTCTCCATTTTCTAAAAAATCACTTCTCCAAAATTTAATATCTTCTCTTAAATACCTGAAATCTAATTTTAAAAACTTTTCTAATTCATTCCGATTTACTTTTGAGTAATATAATTGTTTCTTATTTTCTTTATTTGCAGGAATTCTAATAGTAAGAATTTCCAAATCTGTAAAATCTCTAAATAGTCGAGCACTTTCCTTTATTATCTTTTTGAAAGCATAATATTCCGTATTTGCAAAACCTTCTTTAAAAGTAATTATTCTTTTATTATAATCTGATTTGCTCAAATCGAAATAACCTGAATTCTGCTTTGCTCTTTTAAAAAATTCATATTTTGATAATTCAAGGTTTCTTATTTTCTGGTTTACGAAATAATCAAAAGTCAACTTGATTTTTTCTAATTCGTCAAACTCGATAATGTCAAGTCTTAAATTCCGAACATTAGCTCTGTTTTTTGCTGATGAACTAAATCCTTTGTTAGTAATTATTAATCCAAAATTAGCTTTAGTATCTTCTAACATACCAAGAAAACTTTCTATGATTTTTATGTCAATATTTTTCGAGAAGTGTTTACAGTCGATTATTCCGAGAATTTTATTCCCCCCAATATTTCCTCGAATAGAAATATCAATTTGTCTATCTATTCTGCTATGTTTTCCGAAAATTCTATCGTCAAATTCAAATTCACAGTCAGTAAATACCGAAGTTAACTCTTGATGAATTTGTCTTTCGTATTTTCTCCAAGTTTTATCTTCTATCGACATTTTCTTTTGCTTGTGGCTAACGGTTTTGGCTAGGCTTAGTGCGGGAAGAAAATCGCTAAGATTTTCGAACACGGACTAAGCCGAAGCTTTTTGTTTGGATTTGTTTCTTTGGTTTTCACAAAGCCAAATCAACAAGATTTGGCGACTTAGTAAATATACACAAAACTTTGAGAAAGCACAGAACCCGTATTAAGTTTAGCCGGTGTTGTGTAACGTTTTTTCAGTGTTATAAATAGATTTGATGATTTAAAACTTCATTCCTAAACTTTTGAATCATTTCTTTTTTATCAATTATTTCGTGTTGTTCTTTTAAATCTAAAACAGAAGATATTTCCATATCTAAATTTTCAAAATATAAGTTTCTTACACTTTCAGAAGGATAAATTTTAATTAAACTCTCAATTTTATCGTTGTTCAAATCAAGTCTAAGCAAAGGATAAAAATTATTTAATTCATATTTAAATAAACTTTCTTCATTACTCCAAATAACCCATATTGTTTTGTCATTTATATATCCTAAAACTTTAACATTATTTTTTATATTATATAATTTGTCAAAAGGAGAATAGATGTGTAATTGATTAAAAATACTTTTCGTCATTTTTTTATTTTCAATTTTAACGACCGTTATTTTTATTGTTGTTTCTTTCGTAAATATTTTATCAATGTTCATTGCGTTTGAAGTTTTGTTTATTTTTCTAGAATAATAGTTTTTTCGTATTAATCATTTTTTGTTTTAATAAATACATCTTGATTTTCTAGGACAAAATAGTACATTCCTACAGTTGTGAAAAACCATAGTAAATAGGGTTCAAATTCAGTCGTTTTTCTGAAAAATATTTCTCTAATTAACCAAAACCAAGCATAAATATTAAACGAAATAACGTAAATTCTTTTAACCCATAAGATAATTATCGGTTTAATTCGTTCTTGTTCTTTATGGAAATCGTTTTTTTTCATATGTTACACAACGGTTTTGTATAAAAATCAGTTTGTGAGAAAATAGGCTTAGCCTTTTCGAGCGTACTGATTTGACTTGGTTTAAAAGTACAGAACATTGGGAAAGAAACCAAACACAAATTGTTTTTATGCGTTGTTAGCTTTTACAGTTTTAAGTTTCGTGATTATTTGAACTTTCAAAGAATAAAAAACTTAGCATAGTTACTAAAGTTCAGCGTTGCAACTGCTTCATTAAACGGCACGAGTAATTTCAATAATTTAAGAACTTTCTTAAAATTTTCATTTTCAGTTTTAAAAGACTTTCAAGGAGCATTTTGTTGCGTAGCTACAGTTTCATTAAACGCAAGAGTTGTTTGAGCGTTGCTACTTTAAATTCAGCGTAACGACGATTTTCAAAAAGAAATCTTTCAGTTCTTGTAAATTTCTCAGCAAG
>NZ_JAUOSB010000040.1 GCF_030548295.1 Wenyingzhuangia sp. 2_MG-2023 | reverse complement strand
TCAGATATTCTAATAGGAAGTTTTTCAATATCAATTGGTATTTTCATTCTGTATTTTTTTCTTACTTACACACAACGTTGTTGTATAAGATTAGTTGCGTGTTTTAAGAACTAAAGTTAACAAATAAATCACAGATAGAAAGTCCGAGAGGACTTTCGTAAACTGGCTATAACTAGCAATTAATTTTATACGGTGTTGTAGCCAGTTTTTTTATTCAGTTGTTCAATCATCATCATTATATTCCATAGTGAAAATAAGTCACTTCCTTTTTTCGTAATGTAAATAGTTTCCTTTCCGTTAAATCAGTAATTAACAATTCAGATTCATTTCGTTTTTTGATTTTCTTGAGTTTTGTTTCTCCAGATTCTGCTTTTTCGAAATATTCTTTCCGGTTTTTAGAATCAACATCTTTTATAGAATTCAATTCGACAGAGTTATAATTAGTTCCGTCAAAACCAATGATTTTTTTTGTTCCGATTGCTGTCCAGCGCTTTTTTGAATCTGTAAAGAGCAAAATTATTTTTCCGCAATCACTCTCATTGAAATGAGTCAAATATTCCGCTTTTTTATCAGCCGTTAAATTCTCAAATAAATGAACATTTTTATTCGGCAAATCGTGTTTTGAAGCTCGCCATTTAATTCTATTTTCAATAAACACTTCTGTTTTCTGCATTTCGGTTAAATTGGCTACAACGGTTTTGGCTAGGATTAGTACGGGAAGAAAAGGAGCAGAGCCTTTTCGAACACGGACTAAGCCGAAGCCTTTTTTTTGGTTTTATTTTTCTTATTACAAAGCCAAATCAACAAGATTTGGCGACTTAGTAAATATACACAAACTTTTGAGAAAGCACAGAACCCGCATTAAGTTTAGCCGGTGTTGCCTAACGTTTTTTTATTTCAACTTCAATGTAGAAATATTCTGGATTCATATAATCGTCTAGGCTATAACACTTAAAAATAAATTTATCTTGAATTGTATGTACTCCCCATTCAGGCCCCCAATTTGAAGGATTAAATTTCCCAACATATTCAATAGATTTGTTGTTAGTAAAAAACTCAAAACCTGTTTCAGTATATTCTGCTACTAAATCTATATTGTAGGTAATTATAATGTTTCCTTTGTTATTTAAACATGGTTCACCAAAAGATTCGGTTATATCTCCATTTAATTTATTTACTAATTTAAATCCATTTCCTTCTCCCCATTGTGTTCTAACAACATAAAGGTTTTCAGTTAGATATATGTCAAATAATAAATTTTCAATTTCCTCAGAATTAGGATTCAGTTTGATTGGTTTCCAATCTTTATTATCAGTTTTAAGAAATAATTCTTTATTTTCTTTTTTAGCAAAACCTTTATATTTCTCAAACAGATATTTTTCTTTAATAATTGATTTATTATGCATATTGTCTTCCTTTGATAAAACATCTTGTAATTCAATTTCAAAGTTTGATTTTTCTCGTTTCAAATTAGAATTTATTTTCTTTATTGAAACTATATAATTTTCAAAATTTAGTAATGTGTCAATTTTGATTTTTTGAGCATTAATCCTAAAGAAAAAAAATAAAATTATTATAGTAATTTTCGTTTTCATAATGTTTGGCAACGGTTTTGTATAAAAATCAGTTTGTGAGAAAATAGGCAAGGCCTTTTCGAACGAGCTGATTTGACATGGTTTAAAAGTACAGAACATTGGGAAAGAAACCAAACACAAATTGTTTTTATGCGGTGTTACCATATGTTTAATTGAGAAGTAATGTGTTGATGGTGTTTTCAGCCTTTTTGTATTGAGGTTTTGAGGCATCGTTACTATAAGTTGTTCCGTATTTGTCAATTAAAACATATTGAGGGAATCCATTAAGATTAAATTTTTTTTCAAAAAACTCATATTGTTTTTGTGTTAAAATATAGTTAATCCCTTTTAGTTTTTCCCTTGAAATTATATTTTCAACTGCATGTTTTTCTGATTTACATGCGAGATAAATAAATGAAACTTTTTTATTTTTAAATTTAGAATGTAATTCTCTAGAATAAGACATTTGTTGAATACAAGGGGAACACCAAGTTGCCCAAAAGTCAAGATAAATTACTTTTCCTTTATTCTTTTCTAAAATATTATCAAAAAACTCGTTATCAGATAGTTCTATCTTCTCTATTTTATTTTTATCTGAAATATTAATATCACCTCTTTCATTAATTAATATTTCCATTTCTTTTACTTTAGAAGTCAATACTTGATAAGTATAATTATCGTTTATATATTTATCAATTAAATTAAAGTAAAAAGGTATTGAAATATTGGTGAATTCTTCATTTCTTTTTACCACAGATGTATTAATAATATAAGCTATTACATATTCTTTCCAGATATCAGTTCTAAAGTTTTGTCTATAATTAATTCTCTGTGAAACATAGTCATTTCTTCTTATTTCTTTTGTTTTTCCTTTAGCTGTGAAAGTAGTATCTCTTTCAACTATATGAGTGTACCAATTAATAAAACTACTATAAGAAGAACAGTTTAAAGCATTTTTGTTAAAAACAATTGAATCATTTAAAAATGAATAGAAATTATTTCTCTCATCAATATTTTTAATGTTTTTACCACAACTTATTATTTTTTTGTAACTAAAATATGTAATACTGTTTTTTAGGAAATCATTTAAAGTATCATGATTTTTTTCTTGTTTAAATAAGTTATTAATTTTTTCAAGGTTTTTTTCTTTAAATTTAAGATAATAATTTTTAAGATCTTCAGGAGTTCGTTCTTTAGGTAGGTTTTTATTACATTTCTGTGTTTGTTTTACAAACCATTTATGTTTTAAATAAAATTGTTTTTGAAATGAATTATGCTTTTTATCATAAGAAGAAACAGAAATCCCAATTTTTGAATTTTGACTTAAAATCTTACAATTTAGAGTAAGTGAGTCATTCGGGAAAATATAAGGAGAGATTTTCCCATCGGAATAATTTATATAAACTTCTGTTGGATTATTTAAGGGAATGTCAAATAGAAAATTTCCATTATTATCAATCTTAGTTACGTATTTGGTTTGCTCATTTAGAACTATATCATCTACATAGAGTCTAATTGTTTTAGATTGATTAGGATAATTATTTATATTTATTATTTTCCCTTTAATAATAGAGTGCTTTTTAACCTCTGGGTAAAAAATACCTGTTTTGTTAATTTTTTCCCCTCCTTTATCTTTTATTTGATTGCAAGAAATTATTATAAATAGAAAAAATGGAATCGTAAAAATTTTCATAAATATATGGTAACGTTGATGTATAAGATTAGTGGCGTGTTTAAGCACCTAATTTAGTAAATAAACACCAGATAGAAAATCCGCGAGGATTTTCGTAAGTAGGCGAGAACTAGCCATTAATTTTATACGGTGTTGGCAACTGGTATTTATAGTTCGTGTTTTTCTAATCCAATTGAAATTCCTAAAGGATAAGAAATATCTCCCCATCTAAAATCGGTGTCCATATTTCCTCCGTTATTTGGATTAAGTTTAACCATAATCATTTCAACTCCGTTCTTTCTATGTTTATATAATTCTTCTTCGTAAACTCGGTCGTCAGCAACTAATATAATATTGTCATTGTTAATCAGTCTTTCAATTTGCTCTAGAACTTCAAAAGCAACTATACTATCTGTTTTGTTTTTGAAAATATTTACTTGATTTCCTGTTTTAGTTTTAAAATTACTATTTTCATTAAAGTCTTCTACGTTTTGATAATCGAAATGAACACTATTAATTAGATAGCAACTGACTATTTTTTTCTCTCCTTGAAATTTGTCATAATAATCCAGTATGTTTTTTATTACATTATTTAAACTAGGAATTATGTATTCTTTATTAGGCCAAATATCTAAATAAATATCTTTTGTTGCTTTAATTGCTTTGTCTAAAAATATACCATCAATAATGATTGATGTATAATTCTTAATTTCAGTAGCTTTTAGAATTATATCTAAATTTCGAGCTTGATTTTTGTCAAATTTTCTATCTAAAAAATAATTTGATGATATTTTCTTTTTATTAAAATTCAATTGATAAATATGGTCGTTTAGGTTCCATTCTTTTATATCTTTTGAGTTGAACATAAAAAGAGATTCTTCTTTTTCTTCGTCAATTGTGTATATAAACAAAACGAAATACTTTTCAACATACTTTTCAGGTATTGTCACGTTAGAGAAAGTTTCATTTTTCAGAGTTCTTCCTTTACTTTGAATAAGTAATATTTTTGTTTTTTTAGTGTTTATTTTATCGACAATTATTAAATCAGAACCATACTTGTCGAATGAAGGTTTTGCTAAATTAAAGTCAAATTTTATTAATTGACTTTTCAAGTAATTTTCGGCTTGTTCCTCTAAAGGTTTGTTATCCATTCAGTTTTTCTTTACTTGTTGCCAACGGATTTGTATAAGGTTTGTGTGGGAGAAAATGTCCTTGGACTTTTCTACCTAACACTAAGCTTATACTTATTTTGTGTTTTTATCTTGTCGACCTAAAAATACTTAAATAAGTAGAAGTGACATAGTAAAAAGACACAGAACTTAGGGAAAACCATAAAAACCCACATGAACTTTATACGGTGTTAGCATTTCGTTGTTATTTTTGCTCAAAAAAAGCTGAATTAAACTAAAATATTTCTGCGAAAAGATGTGCAATCGGAACTAGCATTTTTGCATCCAGATTTTCCTTCTAACCGTAAACTTGCTAAAAATCATGAATTAACACTTAGAAATTTTCTGCGAAAAGATGTGT
>NZ_JAUOSB010000004.1 GCF_030548295.1 Wenyingzhuangia sp. 2_MG-2023 | reverse complement strand
TAATTTTATACACAACAAAAATGCAGAGCTTTTAAAAGCTCTGCATTAAAGATTTTTTAATCGTCAACTTATTTTAGGACGACTCATATTTTTATAGTAATCCAAATCAATTTACTCTAAGTTTAAAAAACGTTTATCTATTATAATATGTTGAGTGTTTTAAATGTTGTCTTTTGTTAACATATGTTGTTTTTTTGGTTTTGTTAACGTAAATATCAGATAATCAGTAGTTCTTTTTAGTGTTTAATACTTATTTTTGCGAACTGATTAAACTAAACTAGTATTTACTATGACAAAAATTACTAAAACGCTCTCTATATTGCTATTAGTATTGGGAACAATCACAACTAATGCTCAAACGCTCTATGACGTTGTACTAGGTACAGACAATGTTCCTATTACAGAAGTGCAAATTGAATTTAATGGAGCTACCATTACTCAAACAAGTGGAGGTATAGATCCAACGATACCTGCAAATGAAACAACATTGCCTGTTTGGATGAACTATGTTAAGATTAATGATGGGGGTGTCATTAAAACTCTTGACTTCTTAAATGCTAAGGGAGCTTTATTGGCTAGCAACAACTTTACAAATGCAACAACAGGTGTTGGTGTTTATAATGAAGGTGTAGAGACGCTAATTTCTAATGGTGTTGCTGCTTGGGAAGATGCAATGCAGGATATGGTAACTAGCCGTAATGCATTGAGCTATATGTTTTATGACGGTTCTTCTAATACACCACCAGCTGATGATTTTGATATTTACTGGTCTAAAGCTTTAACCAACGATGATTATTTAGTGGTAAGTGAAAGAGATGGGAACACTTTCTTTAGAATTGTTCCTTTGGATATCAACGGAAATCCTATCACTAGTGCAAGAGAGTTAAGATTTGGAAAACAAAATGGTATAGCCTCAAGTAATGGAAATAAGAAATATGACTGGAATATTGGTTATGGTTCAGCGGGTAGGTTTGCGAATCAACCACAGTATTTCACAGTTGTTGATGTGAATTTGTTTAATACAATTCAGCCAATTTATGGTTTTAGAATTGATAACAATGGAGATGCAGATGTTAAGTTTTACGGTATTTCTGATGATACATTCGAAAATAACCCTACAAATCCATTAGTACCGGGTATAGAAGGTAATGTTTTCAATGATCTTGATAAACTTACGGACAATACGGTAGATGGTGCTGGTATTTCTACACCTAGTGGAACACAATTATATGCTAGTTTAGTTGATAGTTCTAATACAATTGTAGATACTGTACCTATTAATAGTGATGGTTCATATGCCTTTTTAGATGATATAGAACCAAATTCAAATTACACAGTTGTTTTACATACAAATCCTAATGGTAGTAAAGTACCTAATTTACCTGCAACATGGACTAATACTGGAGAGAACCAAGGAACAACTCCAGGTGATGACGGTAATGTTAATGGAATATTAGCAGTTTCAGTTGGAACGGTAACAGAAACAGAAGTGAATTTTGGAATTGAGAAGTTGGCAGTAGTATGTTCAGGTTCATTTGATGCACAATTGAACGGAACGAACGGAACACCAGATCTGTATTCACCCTATGTTTCAGGTACAGCTACATATCCAAGCCCTTTACAAATCTCTGAAATGAGTCCCGTTTCAGTGCCTGCTTCAGGCTACAGAGGTTTCGATGAAGATTACTCTGTAGTGGTAGGTGGAAATTTTGTGATTCCAGCTTCAGGAGGGGCTGAAACAGAAGGAAGAGTAGCTGTTGGTGGTGATTTTATCAGTAATAAAACAGGTTCTATTTATGGAGTGTCTCAGTCTGGAGGAGGAACTTTTGTGATTGGTGCACCTGGTAGCTATGGATTGGCAGTCAATGGAGATATACAAATTAATGGAACTGCAGCCAATGATAGAATTCAGATTGGGTTTAATGCACATCCAGCTTCATACACTGCTATCGCTGGAGGAGCTATCAACAACCCATCAAAAATAGAAGTGACCAATCAGATTTCAGGAACTCCAACAGGAGTCGATGTTACTGGAATATTGTCAGATATGGCTATTGTAAGTTCAGAAATGTCTACATCAATTGCTACGGGAAGTTTGACTGACCTAGGAGGTGGAGTGAGAGAACTTGCAGGGGGAAATAATGATATGGAGATTTTCCACTTAGATGGAACAGCAAATCAAGATTTAGATCCAGGATATGTTGGGATTCTTAAATTTAAGGAAGGAACTATCAAGTCAGGAGCTACGATTGTAATTAACGTAAGTGGTACTTCAGTTGTCAGTCGTCTTCAAGCTTTAGCGGGTAGAGTCAATGATCCCGTTTCTAGTGCTGCTGGTTCAGACCTAGATGCATTAGTGTATCATGTGATATGGAATTTTTACGAAGCTTCTGATGTATCTATTTTATCAGATTTGAATGGTAGTATGATTGCTCCATCGGCTGATTTAGATGTGAAAGCAAGTATCAATGGGCGTGTGTATTCGGGTGGAAATCTAATACACAGTGGTAGTGGTTCAGAAATTCACAACTTTCCATTTACAGGGGACTTGTCTGTTTTTTGTACTTCTTCTTGTGAGCAAGCTGAGAATAACACTTTAACTGTGACTATTGATGAAGGACAAACAAAGACATTGGTAGGAAGTCCTGCAGGAGGGGTTTGGTCAGTAGTAGCTGGAGGAGGAACCATCAATGCTGGAGTATATACTCCTGATGATATCAATGCTAATACAGATGTCACCATTCGATATACCCTTGCTACTGATGGATCTTGTGCAGCCTCTACGGCTGATGTTACGTTTACAGTAACAGCCATCCAAGGTTCTATTGGAGATACAGTTTGGTATGATGCAGATGGAAACGGAGCTCAGAATGGAAGCGAATTAGGATTAGAAGGAGCAACGGTAACGTTAGATTCAGGAACACCATCAAACACAGCAGATGACGTAACAACTACTACCGATGCCAATGGTAACTACTTGTTCGAAAACTTACCAGCTGGAGACTACACAGTTTCAGTAGATGTAAGCACTGTAACAGGAGGTTTACCAGTAGGAGTAACGGTAACAGAATTATCACAGACTTATGATAATGATGGAACAGGAACAGCAGATACAAGCGATGTTACTTTAGGAGCAGGAGAAAATAACTTAGACCAAGACTTTGGATACCAAGGGTTAGGATCTATAGGAGATACAGTTTGGTATGATGCAGACGGAAACGGAACTCAGAATGGTTCAGAAGTAGGATTAGAAGGTGCTACCGTAACATTAGATCCAGGAACGCCAGGAAATGCAGGAGATGACGTAACAACTACTACGGATGCCAATGGTAACTACTTGTTCGAAAACTTACAATCAGGAAACTACACAGTTTCAGTAGATGTAAGTACTGTAACAGTAGGTTTACCAGTTGGAGTAACAGCAGCAGAATTATCACAAACATATGACAATGACGGAACAAGTACAGAAAGTGCAAGTGATGTTGTTTTAGGAGCAGGAGAGAATAATTTAGATCAAGACTTTGGTTATTACCAAGAATTAGGATCTATAGGAGACACAGTTTGGTATGATGCAGATGAAAATGGAGCTCAGAATGGAAGCGAATTAGGATTAGAAGGAGCAACGGTAACGTTAGATCCAGGAACACCAGGAAATGCAGGAGATGATGTAACTACGACAACAGATGCAAGTGGAGAATACTTATTTGAGAATTTACCAGCAGGAAACTACACAGTTTCAGTAGATGTAAGTACTGTAACAGGAGGTTTACCAGCAGGAATAACAGAAAATGAACTGAGTGTAACATTCGATGCAGATGGAATAGATACTTCTAGTAGGAGTGATGTTACTTTAGCAATAGCTGAGGATAATGTAGATCAAGATTTTGGATATGTGGCACCTGAATGTTTATCTGATGATTGTAAAGTAACTACTTTCGAACATTATTTGGTCAATAAAGGATGGGATTTAGATGGAATAGTTAATGGTGTTATTGTACCTGCTCCAGAAGTAGATACAATAAAGTATTTAGATGTTAGTGGTAAAAATTTAAGAGATTTAATTGGTATAGAATACTTTACATCTTTAGAAACGTTAATAGCAAATGAAAATGAGATTACCGTTTTAGATTTAATTCAAAATGTAAATCTAAAACATGTAAGTTTAAAGTATAACGATATCATAGGAATCAATGTAAGAGATAACATTAATTTGTGTGAATTATACTTAGAAGGAAACAAGTTGACTGAGATTGACTTGTCAAATAACCTTGTACTAAAGAAACTAGGATTACGTTATAATGAGATTAAACATTTAGATGTATCAAACAATTCTTTACTAGAACTGTTAGAAGTTAATTATAATAAATTAGAACAATTGTTATTAGGTACTAATTGTAATTTAGAGTATTTAAATGCAGGATATAATAACCTAGATGTTATTGATTTAGATGGAATTAAATGTATCGTTACACTGTTGTTAAATGATAACAATTTATCTGGGACTTTAGATTTAAGTGATCATATAAAAATTGAGTTGCTTAACTTATGTAATAACAATTTAGATAACTATCCTCCAGGAAGCTGTGATACAGTTCAGCAAGTACCAGTTTGTTTTGAAACTTTAGAAGAGTACATGGTAGACAAAGGATTAGATTTAGATGGTGTTACAAATGGATCTATTATTCCAGCTCCTGAAGTAGCTACAATGACGTACTTAAATTTGACAGGATTGTGTATTAAAGATATGACAGGTATTGAATTCTTTACTTCTTTAACAGAATTGCACATAGCGGGTAACTTAGTAACTACTATAGATCTATCAAACAATACTTTGTTAAGAGTGTTAGATATATCAGGTAATAAGTTAGAGAGTTTGGATTTATCAAATCAAGTGATTTTAGAAGAATTGTATGCTGGAACAAACTGTCTAACAACTATTGATTTATCAAATAACTTATTATTAAGAACATTGAGTTTGAAAGGAAATAAGTTAACAAGCTTAGATCTTACACCAAATGAAGCTTTGGTTTACGTAGAAGTTCAAGGAAATGTGTTAGAGGAGTTGATTTTAGGGTATAAAAAGATGCTAACTCACTTATATGCAGGAACTAATAAGTTGACCACTTTAGATGTAAGAGCGGCATTAAATTTAGCGGTATTAAGCTTAGAGTATAACAATTTAGAAGGAACTTTAGATCTAGATAATAATAAATGTATCGTTAAGTTAAACTTAAGTAATAACCAATTGGAAAAGGTTCTTTTTGGAAATGGATATAACAACATTGTTTCAAACGATAACTTTAACATCTTAAACAATCCTAATTTAACTTGTGTAAAAGTAGACAATGTATCTTATAGTACATTTAACTGGACAACATATGTAGAAGATTCAAGTGTTTTTACAGAGTTTGATGATTGTTCTGATGGATTTGCTCCAGTGGTTGTAAATCCTAATGAGATTGAAATTGTAAACAATGAAATAGTAGTGCCTGCTGATGTAGTTCAGATTAAAATATTTACTCAATCAGGAAGAACGGTAGTAAATACGAATTTACACGGTGTATACTTTGTAATGATGGTAAATGCAAATGGAGAAGTTAATGTAAGCAAGATTTTAGTTCTCTAATTGATGAGCTTATTTAATTATAGATTAAAAAGACCAGGCAATTTTGCCTGGTCTTTTTTTGTTTAAATATAAAAATTAGGTTGGTTTAGTGGCTAGTGTAAATATGGGTGTTTTACAATTTAGAGAGTTTTAGAGGTATAAAAAAACCAAGCAATTGCTTGGTTTTTTTATGATAATAAGAAATTGTGTATGATTTAGATAATCAACATGGCATCTCCATAGGTACTAAATTTATATCCTTCTTTAATCGCTTCTTCATAAGCTTTCATTAAGAAATCATAACCAGCAAAAGCGGCTACCTGCATCATTAATGTAGATTTAGAGGGATGAAAGTTGGTAATCATAGAATTTGCAATGCTAAATTCATATGGAGGAAAAATAAATTTATTTGTCCAACCTTCGTATGGATTTAATTTTCCGTTAGAAGACACAGAAGATTCAATAGCTCTCATTACCGTAGTTCCAACAGCACATACTTTGCGTTTGTTACCAATAGCACTGTTTACAGTATCACAGGTGTTTTCAGAAATTTTCATTTGTTCTGAATCCATTTTGTGTTTTGATAAATCTTCAACTTCAACAGGGTTGAAAGTACCCAAACCAATGTGTAATGTCAATTCAGCAAAATCTACTCCTTTAATTTCTAAACGTTTCATCAAATGTTTAGAGAAGTGCAATCCTGCAGTTGGAGCTGCAACAGCACCTTCTTCTTTAGCATAAATAGTTTGAAAACGGTCAGCATCTTCTGCTTCAACCTCTCTATTAATGTGTTTTGGAATAGGAGTTTCTCCTAAATCTTCTAGTTTTTGTCTAAATTCTTCGTAAGAACCATCATATAGAAAACGTAATGTACGTCCTCTAGAAGTGGTATTGTCAATTACTTCAGCTACTAACGAGTCGTCTTCTCCAAAAAATAATTTGTTACCAATACGAATCTTTCGAGCAGGATCAACCAATACATCCCAAAGGCGATTTTCTGCATTCAACTCGCGCAACAAAAACACTTCAATTCTAGCACCTGTTTTTTCCTTGTTTCCATACATTCTTGCTGGAAAAACTTTGGTGTTGTTCAAGATCATCAAATCTCCATCTTCAAAATAGTTGATTAAATCTTTAAACTCTTTGTGCTCTATAGTTTGTTCTTTCTTGTTTAATACCATTAAACGAGATTCATCTCTATATTCAGCAGGATGTTGTGCTATCAATTCATCAGGTAAATCAAAGTGAAAAGCAGATAACTTCATGTATATGTGGTTTTTAAATAGGATGCAAATATACGATTCGGAAATAGGCCTTGTCAAGCATATCGATGTTTATTTTCAAGAAGTCAGTAAACACAGGGTGTGTAGACGTATTAAATTGGTGGAAAACAAAAAAACCAGCTATAAAAGCTGGTTTTGGTATATTTTAAAGAGCTGTTTATTGAAATCTTTCATAATCATCCCAAAAACTAGGGTAAGATTTTGATACAACTCCAGCATCGTCAATATTGATGTTTGTTTTTAGCAACAACGGAGCAAAAGCCATTGCCATTCTATGATCGTTGTAGGTAGCAATGTGTACATCGCTATTCAGCGTGTTTTTAAACGCTTTTACGGTCAATGTTTCATCTGTGTACTCTATGGTTCCGCCAAGCTTAGTAAGTTCGTTGTAAAGAGCTATAATTCGATCCGTTTCTTTAATTTTTAAAGTATGCAATCCCGTCATGTGGCATTCAACTCCAAGTCCTAAAGCGGTAACAGCAATAGTTTGTGCAATATCGGGTGCTTTTACCAAATCAAATTCTACACGTGTTGGCAATGTATAATTAGGTGTTTTTTCTAAGAGAATGGTGTGTTCGTCAAATGTGGTGCTAACTCCAAATTCTTTGTAAATTTCTTGTAAAACAGAATCTCCTTGAAGGCTCGTTGTTTTGTAAGAAGAGATATCTAATTTTCCGTTTTCAGATAGTGCAACAAAACTGTAAGCATACGATGCTGAGCTCCAATCAGACTCTACAGTAAAATTAGTGTTTGTAATTTCTTTGGTTGGAGCAACTGTGATAAATTGTCCTTCAAAAGATGTGTTTACTCCCAATTCATTTAACAAACTTAACGTCATTTGAATGTAAGGAATGGATGTGATTTTTCCTTCAAATTTTATAGTCAAACCTTTAGCTAGGGTAGGAGCTATCAATAGTAAAGAAGAAATGTACTGGCTGCTTACGCTACCGTCTATTTTTACTGTACTTTGAGTCAATTCTGTCCCTGTAATTTTTAACGGAGGAAATCCTTCGTTCTCAACATATTCAATTTTGGCACCTAAAGCACGCAAAGCATCTACTAAAATTTTTATAGGACGTTCTTTCATTCTTGGAGATCCCGTCAAGATAATTTCAGAATTTTGTTTTACGGCAAAATAACTGGTTAGGAAACGCATGCTAGTTCCGGCATGTCCTATGTTGATTTCTGTTTCTGATGAATTCAATGCGTTTAGCATCAAATTAGAATCATCAGAATTGGATAAATTGCTTATTTCTATGCTTGGGTACAATGCTTGTAATATTAGCAAGCGATTGCTTTCACTTTTAGAACCCGTTATTTGAAAAGAATCGTCTACAGGTCCGTTGTATTTCTTAAGGAACTTGGTTCCAATATCTGCATGTGCCATTGTTATATTTTGTTTTTAGCTTTGCTTTTGGTCAAAAAAGCCATTACAAAACCATATCCTATAATTACTGTAATTCTAATCAATACAAACTGAATCCAACTTCCGTCTTCAAAACTTTCAGAAATAGCATTCAAGTTTCCGTTTTTAAATAATTCTGCGGCTGTAAAAACAATGATTAGAATAAATGCAAAAGAAAACATAAAGCGAATTGCTAATTTCCAAATAGGAGTATCAGCTACTTTTTTTATTTTTTGATTGACCATTATTTTAATTTTTGATTGTTGTGATGACGATCGTGATCTCTTTTGGTTTTTAAGTCTAGTTTGGCATCAAAAGCAGCTTGTAAATCTACTCCTGTTTGGTTAGCAAGACATAAAACCACAAACAAAACGTCGGAAAGTTCTTCACCTAAATCTTTGTTTTTATCACTTTCTTTTTCGGACTGTTCCCCATATCTGCGAGCTATAATTCTGGCAACTTCTCCAACTTCTTCTGTTAGTTGAGCCATGTTTGTCAGCTCGTTAAAATAACGAACACCATGCTCTTTAATCCAATTGTCAACATCAAGTTGAGCGTTTTTAATATCCATATTGATATATTTTGAAATGAAACCTTAGCGGTTTAAAACGGCTCAAAGATAAGAGTTTGGTTTGAAAATATATTTCTAAGCCAAGGTTTAATTGATGTCGTAGTTTAAGGTTTTGTTTTGCAAAGCAGCAATGGTTGATTTTTTAGCGAAAATCAATTTCAAAAGTTGAAGACTCAATTGAGATTTTTTTGCGTATTGATCGTAAGTTTCGGTTTTCCAATCAAAATTATTGTTCCAAAAAGAAGTGGGAGAAACGTAGCAATAGGTAAATGGCTGAATGACACTATTCATAGATTCTTGATGCTCTAATCTTTTTGGTTTTGGAGCAATTAAAACGGTGTTGTTTTGAATAGCATTTTGGTTGATAATGTTATAAACTTCATCGTAAATAGGCAGTATTTTGTCTAGAGAAAAGTTGTTGTATTCTGTTTCACCAATTTTATCGATAGGTCTTATTTGCAAATAATCAATATCAATTTCCCCAAAAATTTTCCAAAAATCTTTAAGCTCTAAAAAATTGTCTTCATTAAACGTATAATTAATTCTTAGTTTGAAATCAGGATATTTTTTTTTGACTTCAGTAATGTATGTTAAGGAAAGCATAAAACGATCAAAATTTCCTTTGGCCATAAAAGATTCGTAACTCTCTTTGTAGACACCGTGTAGAGAAACTGTTATTTCGTTAAGTCCTAATTTTACCCATTTTTCAAGTTGATTTTTTTCAAGTAGATTGGCATTTGTGGTCATAGAAATGTAGGGCACTTTTGCTTTGTGAGCTAGTTCAAAAATAGTGTCTAAATTTTTATACAAAGATGGTTCTGTACCACAACCTACCTGAAGTTTGGCCGCTCTGTTGAACAGCGCTTTAGAAAACAAAGGTAAATCTTCTTTAGGAAAAATTCCTTTGAGCGTTTTTACATAATCTTTGTCTGTAAAATAACACATTTTACAACGTAAGTTGCATGCGTTTACAGGATCAAATTGTACAGAAATATATCTTTTTTTTAAGAGATGAAATACGAGCAATCCCAAAAATTTTAATCTTGGGTTTTTAATAAAATTATTAATTTTAAGTAGCTTGTAGTAGTTCATAGGATGCGAAGCTAATCTAATTTTTTTGCAAAATATGCAAAAATTCCTGTCTAGGAATTTCATAAGCTCCCAAACTTTCTAAATGTTCGTTGTAAACTTGGCAATCTAATAGCTGATAGTTGTTTTTGGCCAAATAAGTATTTAGCCAAGCAAAAGCAACTTTAGAAGCATTGCTTACTTTGCTAAACATACTTTCTCCGCAAAAAACATGTCCCATCCCTAAGTCAATTCCATACAAACCACCTACCAAATGGTTGTCTTTCCATACTTCTACAGATCTTGCAATTCCTAATTCATGCAATTTTATATAAGCATTTTGCATGTCATCGGTAATCCAAGTTCCCAATCCGTCATTTCGTTCAATATTTTTACAATGGGCAATAACCTCTTTAAAACTCTGATTGAAAGTAACTTTAAAAATGTCTTTTTTAAGAGTTTGTTTTAGACTTTTAGAGGGTTTGTATTCTTTAGGATTTAGCACCATTCTCCAGGCTGGACTGTACCAAATAATTGGTTCGTTTTCATTGTACCATGGAAAAATTCCGTTGGTGTAAGCGTTCATCAATCTTTTGGTAGATAAATCTCCGCCAATAGCAAGAATGTCATCCTTGTTGGCCAAGGTTGGGTCTGGAAATTCTAAAGAGTTTTGATGGAGTAAATACATATTGTAAAAATAAAAAACGCTTTCAATTTTTGTTGAAAGCGTTGAAATTATTTAGTGAAATCCGTTTTGTTTAGAACGGTAAATCATCTGGTTCTTCATTTTGTGCTATAGAAGTAGTTTCAAAAGATGCTGGTGCTTCTGCTTGTGGTGCAGCTGCAGCGCTTGCTTCTATTCTCCAACCAGTAATAGAGTTGAAATATTTAGCAACTCCTTCAGGGTTGATCCATTCTCTACCTCTTAAATTGATAGACACGGTAACGTCTTGTCCAACTTTATAATTGTCTAATAAATCTACTTTGTCTTGTACAAACTCTATCAACAACATTTGAGGGTATTGTTCATCCGTAGTAACTACCAATTCTCTTTTTCTAAATCCGCTAGCCCCAAAAGTTTGCGTGTCGTTTATTAATTTAATTTTTCCTGATACTTGCATGCTCTTCATTTATTTATTGAAAATCAAAATTAAAGATTTGTCTTAATATAAGAATGGAATCGAATTAAACTTTATTAACAAATCTATTTAATTGTTGATAACACTTTGTTTATGATGGTGTTAGGAGTAATGGTTTCCATAACTTTCTCATAGCCAGGAATTATTTTGTTGCCATATACGGAAGTGGGTAGCAGGGGATATTGATTTCTGTCTGCACAAATGCAATTTTCGGTTTGGTTAAAAGGAGCGAATCCTGCAAATGGATGCGTAGCTCCCCAGATAGTAATGGTTGGAACTCCATACATAGCCGAAAAATGTCCGTTTCCGCTATCCATACTAATCATAGCGTTTAGGTTGCTTATAAGATTCAACTCTGCTTTTAGCTTTGTTTTTCCCGCTACGCAATAGGTGTTGTTGTATTTTTTGGTCAGTTCTGTTAGAACGGAAATTTCTTTTTGTCCACCACCAAACAATAAAATTTTAGCGTGTTTGCTCAATTCTTCAATCACTTTTTCCATCAGTTCCAAAGGATAGTTTTTTCCTTGATGTGCAGAAAAAGGAGCAATTCCAATCATTTTGTCATGTTCTTGATAATTGAAAATGGGTTTCAACTCCTCTAATAAAGGTTGTTTGTCTTTAAAAGCAGGTTTTGATAAATTCAGTGTAAATCCCAAAGGTTCAAAAACATCTGCATAACGTTGATGTGTGGTTTTTAAAGGTTTAAAAAGTTTGTTTTTTAAAGCAGTCAAAGCTTTTTTCTCCGTTCTTCCTTTGTTGATACATGCGATTGGGGTTCCGTTTAATTTAAAAAAACTTCTTAAAATTTTAGAACGTAAAACGTTGTGTAAATCCGCAACAGCATCTATTTTAAACAAGGTCAGCTCTTGGTATAATTTGTAAATACCTTTAATTCCTTTGTGTTTTCCGTTAACATCGGCAGCGTAAAAATTAAGATTGTCGATGTCCTCAAAAAGAGGTTGTAAAAAAGCTTTAGAAACAACGGTAATTTTAAGGTTTGAATGTTGCTTTGTCAGAGTTTTTAGAACAGGAATGGTCATAGCTACATCTCCCATGGCAGATAAACGAATGACTAAAATATGTTTTGGTTCCATAGAAATAGAGTTGATGTGAAAGGAAATGGAAGAGCTCTTTTAGATGATTTTTAAAACCATTCCGATGTTAATTTTATCAGAAGACAGCTTGTTTGCTTCCTTAATAGCTTTTACTGAAGTGTGATAGGTTTTAGAAATTTTGTAGAGAGTATCTCCAGATTTTACGGTATAATACTGAGTAGTTACTGTCTGATTGTTATTTGCCTTAGGGTTGATGATTCGTTGTGCTTGAATGTAGTTTTTATGCCAATATCGTTCTTGGGTTGATGAAACGATCACTCCTTCAAAAGCAGCGTGAATAAACTGAATGTTTTGGGAATCATTTTTTATGACAATTCCAACATGATTGATGTTTTTAGAATTTAACGTTTTAAAAAAGACCAAATCTCCTGGAACAGTTTGGTTAAGAGCAATGGTTTTACCTATTTTAGCTTGTTCTCTAGAGATTCTTGGTAGTTTGATGTTGTTTTCTAAAAACGACGTGTATACCAATCCAGAGCAATCCATTCCCCTTTTAGTAATACCTCCTAGTTTGTATCGAGTCCCTTTGTATTCTTTAGCAGTAGCTACAATTTTTCTGTTCTTTTCTGATTGAATATAAGAGGTTGATTTACAAGAAGTAAATAGGAGTATGAAAATTCCGAAAATATAAAAGCATTTAGTTTTTTTCATGGTAGCTAAAATAGATATTTGCATTTAAATCTAATAGAAATGACAAAAAGAAACTTGGCTTTAATGGCTGTAGCAAGTACTTCTGTTTTTTATGGAATAACGTATTCTGTTGCCAAAGAAATAATGCCTGCTTATTTGACACCTTTTTCATTGGTTTGGATACGTATTGCTTGTGCTTGCGTTCTGTTTTGGATTACGAGTTGGGTAATGAAGTCTCCTAAATTAGAAAAAAAAGATTTTCCATACATAATTATGCTGTCATTTTTTGGAATGGTGTTGAATGTCATGGCTTTTTATAAGGGTTTGAGTTTAACAACTCCCATAAATGGAGCTGTCATCATGGTTATATCTCCTATCATGGTTTTGATTTTTTCTCTTTTTTTACTCAAAGAAAAATTACATTGGAAACGTGCATTGGGAATATTTATTGGTTTGTTAGGGGCTTATTTTTTAACAACTGCTGGAAAACAAAATTCTACAAATGCAGCCAACATTCCTTTGGGTAATATGTTAGTGTTTGTAAATGCAGCAAGTTATTCGTTGTATTTAATTTTAGCCAAAAAAATGGTAGACAAATACCATCCTTTGGTCTTTGTAAAATGGTTGTATACGTTTGGTGTCATTTTTATGACTCCTATGGTGTTTCATGAAGTCATAGAAATTCAGTGGGATAAAATTCCTTTAAATATTTATTGGGCAATTGCTTACGTGGTTGTTTTTGCTACATATTTTAACTTTTTATTCAATCTTTATGGGTTGAAACATTTAAAGCCAACTACAGTAAGTGCCTTTATTTATGTGCAGCCTGTTGTTGCCAGTTTGTTTGCATTGTTGTTAGGAACGGATGAGTTGTCTTGGATGAAAATAAGCTGCACACTTCTTATTTTTCTAGGTGTTTATTTAGTCACCTTAAGGCCTAACGAAACTAAGAGCAAAGTTACTGTGTAGTTCGGAAGCCTATCCCATGTAAAATCCGTATTTTTACAGCCAAATTTTTTGGATTCATGATACAGTCAATGACAGGATACGGGAAAGCAATTGTACAATTGCCTACCAAAAAAGTAACCATCGAAATTAAATCTTTAAACAGTAAATTGTTAGATTTAAATGTTCGCATACCTCAATACTACAAAGAAAAAGAAATCAATGTACGTAAAACCATAGCAAAGAGTGTGGTTAGAGGAAAGGTAGATTTTTCTATTTATGTAGAAATGACTTCCGAAATATCACAAACTAAAGTGAATGTGAACGTTGTTTCGGGATACATGAATCAGCTAAAAGAAATTGCAACAGGATCCGATGTTGAATTCTTAGACATGGCAATGAGACTGCCAGATGCTTTAAAAACGGAGCGTGAGGAATTAGATCCAACAGAATGGGCTTTGATAGAAGGAGGAGTTGATGAAGCTATTGCAGCATTGGTAAAGTTTAGAAAAGACGAAGCAGAATCACTAGAAGTAGATTTTAGAGAGCGTATTCAGAATATTCAGAATTTGGCAATTGAAGTCAATCAACACGATGACGATAGAATGATTGCAGTAAAAGAAAAATTGCGCAAAGCTATTGATGATTTACAAGTTACCGTAGATGAAAATAGATTTGAACAAGAATTGATTTATTATCTAGAAAAATTAGACATCAACGAAGAAAAAGTTCGTTTGGCAAATCACTTAGAATATTTCTTGAAAGAATTGAATAGTGAGGTTTCTGATGGTAAAAAATTAGGATTTATTGTTCAAGAAATTGGTAGAGAAATCAATACCACAGGATCAAAATCTAATTATGCACCTATGCAGCAAGTAGTGGTTCAGATGAAAAATGAACTAGAAAAAATAAAAGAACAAATTTTAAACGTATTGTAAAATGGCCTCAGGAAAGTTAATTGTATTTTCTGCCCCATCGGGTTCTGGAAAAACGACTATAGTTAGGCATTTGTTGTCAGAAACTGACTTGCCTTTGGATTTTTCTATTTCTGCAGCTTCTCGTGAACCGAGAGTGGGAGAAGTACATGGAAAAGATTATTATTTTTTATCAGCAAAAGATTTTAAAGAAAAAGTAACAGAAGGAGCTTTTTTGGAATGGGAAGAAGTTTATAAAGATAATTTTTACGGAACATTAAAGTCCGAAATTGATAGGATTTGGGAAGAGGGAAAACATGTAATCTTTGATATAGACGTGGTTGGTGGGTTAAATATAAAGCAACAATTTTCTAAAGAAACTTTAGCAATTTTTGTACAACCACCTTCTATTGAAGAAATGGAACGAAGATTGCGAGGTAGAGCTACAGAATCTGAAGAAAAAATAAAGATGCGTGTTGCCAAAGCGGAGCAGGAATTAGATTTTGCTAAAAAGTTTGATACTATTTTAGTGAATAATGAGTTAGATATAGCAAAACAAGAAGCCTATAAATTGGTGTCAGAATTTTTGAAGAAATAAGTTATGAAGATTGAAGTTGTTCAACAAAAGATACATTCAGCTATTGATAAATTGAATTCGCATTCTTTGTACAAAGAGTTGAATACAATTGATGATGTAAAATTGTTTATGGAAAGCCATGTGTTTGCTGTATGGGATTTTATGTCTTTGTTAAAAAATTTACAAATTCAATTGACTTGTGTTTCTAAAGTCTGGTTGCCAGTAGAAAATGCGGTAACGGCAAGGTTTATCAATGAAATTGTACACGGAGAAGAAACCGATGTAAATGAGTTAGGAACTCCAATGAGTCATTTTGAAATGTACTTAGAAGCCATGAAAGAAGTGGGGGCAAGTACTCAAAAAATAGAAGATTTTATTGCGTTGTTGCAACAAGGAATTCCCGTCTTAGAAGCTTTGAGAAAAGTAAATGTTTCTCCGTCTGTATATGATTTTGTGTCGTATACTTTTGAAATTATTGAGCGAGAAAATACACATGAAATTGCAGCTGCTTTTACCTTTGGAAGAGAAGATGTGATTCCTGAAATGTTTTTAGAAATAGTTAAGGAAACTAAAAAACAAAATCAAAACAAGGCTTACACCAAGTTGTTGTATTATTTAGAAAGACACATTGAACTAGATGGTGATGAACATGGGCCATTGTCTTTAAAAATGATAGAGGAATTGTGTGGAGATGATGAACAAAAATGGATTGAGGTCCTAGCCGTTTCTGAAGAGGCGATTGAAAAAAGAATAGGACTTTGGTCTGGAATTCAAATAGAATTGGTGTAGTATGAAAGTTGGTTTGTATTTTGGAACGTTCAATCCTGTTCATGTGGGGCACGTAATTTTGGCCAATCATATGTTGCATTATACAGATATGGATGAAATCTGGATGGTAGTAACACCGCACAACCCACATAAGAAAAAAAGTACTTTGTTAGAAAATTACCATCGATTAGAGATGGTGTACAAAGCAACGGAAGATTTTGAACACATTCACCCTACAGATATTGAGTTCAAATTGAAACAGCCCAATTATACCATTGATACATTGGTTCATATATCAGAAAAATTTCCGAATTATGATTTTGGCATTATTATGGGGGAAGACAATTTAAAATCATTTCATAAATGGAAAAATTACGAAGTCATTTTAGAACACTACCAAGTGTTTGTGTATCCAAGAATAGGGAGTAGTCAAAAAGAAAATGATTTGGTAAATCACCCAAAAGTTAAAGTTGTAGAAGCACCCATTATTGAAATATCATCAACGTTTATAAGAAATGCCATTAAAAATGGAAAGAGTGTTAAACATTTGTTACCATGCAAAGTATGGGAATATATTGATTTGATGAATTTTTATAAATAAAAAGTATAAATAGTACATTTGTTGATTGAATAAGAAATAAAATTTCCAGTTGAAAAACAGTTTAGAAGTAAATGACCAAGAAAAAACGCAAAGAGATAAAAAAGAAATTAGTTAAAAAATACCGTTTGGTAGTTTTGACTGAGGACTCTTTTGAGGAGAAATTCTCTTTTAAATTAACACTCCTAAATGTTTTTGTTTTTGGAGGAGTGTTTAGCGTATTGTTGATTTTTTTTACAACAGGTTTGATTGTTTCCACTTCTTTAAAAGAATACATTCCAGGGTTTGAATCTCCAGAATTGAAAAAAGATGCAATCAATTTAAATTTTAAACTAGATACTTTACAACGACAAATAGTAGCGTTAAAATCTTATACGGAATCTATGAAGCCCGTTTTGTTAGGAGACAATGCTATTGAAATAGGAGAGTTGCCTTATGTGACTAAAGAAGGAGAGTCTGTTTATCAATCAGGTATAGCAAACAATGATTCTATACATATCAAGTTGAAAAGCTTGTATGCGTTGCTAGAGCAGAAAAACAAAATAATAGAAAGTTTACGTAAAAATTACAATTTAAAAGCAGACACACTTACTTCATTTGTGAGTTTAGACAATTTAGACGATGAGATGACCATTAATGATGAGGAGTTAGAATTGCTAGAAAATTCAAGTTTAGATTCGGTATTTAGGCAGAATGTAGAAAGAGAAGAACGTTTTAGTATATATGGTTATGAGAATGAAAAACTAGAACAGGTTTTTGTAACACCAGTTTACGGAAGTATTACGCAAGAATTTAATCCTGTAACCAAACATTTTGCGGTTGATATTGTCACCGAAAAAGAAGCTCCCGTAAAAGCGTTGGCCGACGGAGTGGTTGTGTATTCAGAATGGTCTATAGAAACAGGTTATGTAGTGGTTTTATTACATAAGAAAAATTATGTATCAGTATACAAACACAATAGTAAAATAAATGTATCTCAAGGAGAATTGGTTAAGGCAGGTCAGATTATAGCAAATGTAGGTTCTACGGGGGAGTTGAGTACTGGTCCGCACCTTCATTTCGAAATATGGAAAGATGGATATCCTGTAGATCCAACTAATTTTATGAAGTTTTAAGAAATGAGTATCAAATCAAAAATAGCATTGCCGTTTGCAAAAATAGTTTGTAAACAAGTTTACAAATGGGCAAACAAACCTGTAGAGACACAAGAAGAGGTCTTTCAATATTTAATAAAAACAGCAAAAAATACGGCTTTTGGTAAAGATCATAATTTTGAAAGTATAAATACTTACGAAGACTTTAAGAAACAAGTTCCAGTAAATGATTATGAAGGTATTCGGTCTTATGTAGATAGAATGGTAGCAGGTGAATCGGATGTATTGTGGACAGGCCGTCCGTTGTATTACGCAAAAACATCTGGAACAACTTCAGGAGCAAAATACATTCCCATCACTAAAGAATCTATGCCTACGCATATTGCATCAGCTAGAAATGCGTTGTTGTTTTACATTGCAGAAACAGGAGATGCTTCTTTTGTAGATGGTAAAATGATTTTCTTACAAGGAAGCCCAATTTTAAAAGATTTAAAAGGAGTTCAGTTAGGACGGTTGAGCGGTATTGTAGCGCACTATGTGCCTAAATACTTGCAAAAAAATAGATTGCCAAGTTGGGAAACCAATTGTATTGAAGATTGGGAAACCAAAGTAGATGCTATCGTAGAAGAAACGGTAAATGAAGACATGTCTGTGATTAGTGGTATTCCATCTTGGGTGCAAATGTACTTTGAGAGGTTACACGAAAAAACGGGGAAAACGGTGGCTGAGTTGTTTCCTAAATTCAACTTCTTTATTTATGGGGGAGTAAATTTTGAGCCTTATAAAAATAAATTTGAGAGTCTTATTGGTAAGGAGATCAATTATGTAGAGTTGTATCCTGCATCCGAAGGTTTTATAGCTTATCAAGATAGTCAGACTGAAAAAGGAATGTTGTTGCAGTTGAATAGTGGGATTTTTTATGAATTTATTCCAGCGGATCAGTTTTTTGACGAAAACCCACCAAGATTGTCTATAGGAGAAGTAAAACTAGGGGTGAATTATGCGATTATTTTAAATACTTCGGCAGGATTGTGGGGGTACAATATAGGTGACACGATAGAGTTTACATCGGTGTCTCCATATAGAATTAAAGTTACGGGGCGTATCAAACATTTTATATCTGCCTTTGGAGAACATGTGATTGGGAAAGAAGTTCAGAAAGCATTGAATGATGCTGTTGCTGGAACAGATGTTGCTGTAAGTGAATTTACGGTTGCTCCACAAGTAGCTCCAGAAAAAGGATTGCCATATCATGAATGGTTCATTGAATTTGAAAACGAACCAAAAGATTTAGAAGCTTTTACTCAAAAGATGGATCAATCCATGCAAGAACAGAATATATATTATTTTGATTTGATCAAAGGTAGTGTGCTAAGACCTTTGGTTGTTACTAAAGTTCAAAAAGGTGGTTTTCATGAGTACATGAAATCAATAGGGAAGTTTGGAGGACAGAATAAAATTCCTCAATTATCAGACAACCGAAAAATAGCCGATGTGCTAACAAATTTTAAGATTAATTAGTAGAAAGTATTCCTGTAAAAAATGAAACTATACCTAGTACCAACACCTATTGGAAATTTAGAAGATATGACTTTTAGAGCTATTAAAGTTTTAAAAGAAGTGGATTTGGTATTGGCAGAAGATACACGTACCAGTGGTAAGCTGATGAAGCATTATGAAATTACTACGCATATGCAAAGTCACCACATGCACAATGAGCATAAAACAGTAGAGAATATCATCAATAAAATAAAAAGCGGAACTACGGTTGCTTTGATTTCTGATGCAGGAACCCCTGCCATTTCAGATCCAGGTTTTTTGTTGACTCGTGCTTGCATTCAGAATGATATTCCTGTAGAGTGTTTGCCTGGTGCAACTGCTTTTGTTCCTGCTTTGGTGAATTCTGGTTTGCCTAATGAAAAATTTGTTTTTGAAGGATTTTTGCCTGTAAAAAAAGGACGTCAAACACGTTTGTTACGTTTGGTAGAAGAGGATAGAACTATTATTTTGTATGAATCACCTCATAAATTGGTTAAAACATTGACTCATTTGGCGGAGTATTTAGGAGCAGATAGACAGGCTTCTGTTTCTAGGGAATTGACCAAAATGTTTGAAGAAACTAGACGAGGAACGGTTACAGAATTGGCAGAATTTTATACAAATAAACCTCCAAAAGGAGAAATTGTATTAATTGTATCGGGTAAATAAATTAGTTAAAAATGGAGAATAAAATATTTTTTCACAACGTGTATTTTTGGTTAAAACAGCCAGAAAACAATAAAGATTGCGAAGCTTTTGAAGTTGCTTTGCAAAAGTTTTTAAATGCTTCTATATATACAAGAACTGCTTTTATAACTAAGCCAGCGCATACAGATAGAGAAGTAGTAGATAATAGTTATACCTATTGCTTGTTGGTTAGTTTTGAAAACAAGGAACAACACAATTTGTATCAAAAAGAACCTGCTCATGCTTTGTTTTTAAAAGAAGCTTCTAATTTGTGGGGAAAAGTACAAGTGTATGATTCTGAAGAAATATAACGGTTTATCTAATTTCTAAAGAATTGACGATTCTGTCAGTAAGTAATTCGTAGTTTTCATTTTTTCCAATCCAAAAAGTGATCAAGTTGACTAGCGTTAAATCCTTTTTAACACAACTGATGATTTTAAAATGAAACTCTTCTCCTTTTGCGTTAAAAGTTCCCTTTTTTAGAATGGCAGGATATTGATTGATGAAAATATTTTCATCATTAAAAAATAAGTCTGTACCTTTTAATTCTTGCATAGCTCCATTTGCGGTTCCGTTAGAAGCTCCTTTCAGATCTACTTTTCCAATAGATGCGCTGTAAGTAGCGTAAGAAAGTACAATATTAAAGTTAGGATTGCTTTCGTAAATGTGATTTTCCATTTCTAAAATCACTTTTTTTACAGACTCATCAAGAGGCAAATCAAGATCTTTCTTTTCTAACAGAAAAGGAGAGCTAACAGAAACTTGTTTGTTTAAAAAGTACTGTCTAGACCATTCCTTATCTAATAATTCAGAAACAGGAAATGCCAATTCATAAAAATAAGTATAGATTTTTGGAGTCACTTTTTTAACCAGAAAAAAAGAAATGCTAAAAGAAATGATAAAGAAAGCAATTTGCAATCCTTTTTTTAAGGTGAATTTTTTTTTGGGTTTTGTTTGGACGGTTTTGTTTGTGCCTACTTCTAGTTGAAAAGCTTCAAAGTTTTTGTGAGGATATTTTTTTTGCCAAGACTTAAAATTGTTTTCCATTTTTTTACCACAACTTTCGCAAAATATTTGATATTCTGAGGTTAAAGGATTAGAATGTTGGCAATTGTGGCAAGATAAATATTTCATAATACAAAGAAGATGTTAATGGGATAAAGATAGCAATTGAGTCATTGTTTGCGGAATAGTTATGTTGTTTTTTCTGAAGGAATTCCAAAGAGAAATTAGCGTTGGGCATCGTAATAATTTATAGTGAGTCTAATTGCTTGTCGTATGTTTTTTTGTAAATTTGCCGACCTGTAATTCGTTGAATTGCAACCATAACAGAAAATAATAAATAAGTCTAAATCAATATGGCAACAACATTATTTGACAAAGTTTGGGACTCACACGTAGTTCGTCATGTACAAGACGGACCGGATGTGTTCTTTATTGATCGTCATTTTATCCACGAAGTTACAAGTCCAGTAGCGTTTTTAGGATTAGAAAGTAGAGGGAATAGTGTATTGTACCCAGAGCGTACCTTTGCAACTGCGGATCACAACACACCAACTATCAATCAACATTTACCTGTAGAAGATGCATTGTCTGCAAACCAGTTAAATGCCTTAGAAAGAAATGCAAAAAAGCATGGAATTTCTCACTGGGGATTGGGAGATATTAACAATGGTATTGTTCACGTTGTAGGGCCTGAAAATGGAATTACATTGCCAGGAGCAACTATTGTTTGTGGAGATTCACATACATCTACTCACGGTGCTTTTGGTGCTATTGCTTTTGGTATTGGTACTTCTGAAGTAGAAATGGTATTGTCTACTCAATGTATTATGCAGTCTAAGCCTAAGGCAATGCGTATCAACGTAAACGGAAAATTAGGATTAGGGGTAACACCTAAAGATGTTGCTTTATATATTATTTCTAAGCAAACAACTTCTGGAGCTACAGGTTACTTTGTAGAATATGCAGGAGATGTTTTTGAAAATATGACCATGGAAGGTCGTATGACTGTGTGTAATTTGTCTATTGAGATGGGTGCTCGTGGTGGTATGATTGCTCCAGATCAAAAAACATTTGATTACATCGCAGGTCGTGCTCAAACTCCTAAGGGAGCAGATTGGGACAAAGCAATGGAATACTGGAAAACGTTAAGTACTGATGAAGGTGCTGAGTTTGATGCTGAGTTTAACTACGATGCAGCAGATATTGAGCCAATGATTACTTACGGAACCAATCCAGGAATGGGAATGGGAGTAACAAAAGATATTCCTACTGCAGAATCTTTAAAAGGAGGCGTAGAGACCTATAGAAAATCTTTAGGTTATATGGATTTCCATGAAGGAGATACTATGATTGGTAAAAAGATTGATTTTGTGTTTTTAGGATCTTGTACTAACGGACGTATAGAAGACTTTAGAGCTTTCTGTTCAGTAGTTAAAGGACGTAAAAAAGCAGATCATGTTACTGCATGGTTGGTACCGGGATCTCACAAAGTAGTAGATCAAATTAGAGAAGAAGGATTAGATACAATCATTTCAGAAGCAGGTTTTGTATTAAGAGAACCAGGATGTTCTGCATGTTTAGCAATGAACGATGATAAAATTCCAGCAGGAAAATTATCAGTTTCTACCTCTAACCGTAACTTTGAAGGACGTCAAGGACCTGGATCTAGAACTTTATTAGCTTCTCCATTAGTGGCTGCAGCTTCTGCTGTTGAAGGTGTGGTTACTGACCCAAGAACAATTTTAACTGCTAACGCTAACGCTTAAAATATAGAACACAATGGCTTACGATAAATTTGAAGTATTAACAAGTACAGCTTATCCACTACCGATAGAGAACGTGGATACAGATCAAATCATTCCTGCTCGTTTCTTAAAAGCAACTGAGCGTGTAGATTTTGATATTAACTTTTTCCGTGACTGGAGATTTAACGCAGATGGAACTCCTAAAGCAGATTTTCCATTAAATAAAGATATTTACGCAGGATCTAAAATTTTAGTAGGAGGACGTAACTTTGGTTCTGGTTCTTCTAGAGAGCATGCAGCTTGGTCTGTTTATGATTTTGGATTACGTTGTGTAATTTCTTCTGCATTTGCAGATATCTTTAAAAACAACTGTTTAAATGTAGGGGTATTACCTGTGCAGGTTTCAGCTGAGTTTGCAGATAAATTATTTGCAGCAATTGAAGCAGATCCTAAAACAGAAATTAAAGTAGATTTACCTAACGAAACAGTTACTTTAGTTGCAACTGGGGAGTCTGAATCTTTTGATATCAATCTTTACAAAAAAGACAACATGTTAAACGGTTTTGATGATATTGATTACTTAAAAAACATTGAAGGAGAAATTACTGAATTTGCTGGTAAAAGACCTTTCTAATATATTTGATCATATAATATAAAAAGCCTTGTAATTTTAATTACAAGGCTTTTTATATTATAAAAATTATTTGTTTTTAATCTTGAAACAATTGTTTGGTGTCTTTTTTACTAGTATGTAAATGTGATCAATTTTACATTTTTACTTTCATATTCGTTAAGTTCATCGGAGGTGAAATAGAACCCTACTTCTTGATTACTAGTTAAGTTCGGGTTAGCATCATCATATATGTAAAGTTTCAAGCTATTTGTTGCGTCTATTTTGTTTTCCTCATCTTCCACTGTACCAAGTTCTTCAATAACCGTATCCATTAGAATTCCATCAGTAAAATTACCTATGTCTCCAATTTCATATGGATATTTAACTCCAGTAGCATTGTTTTCTTCATTGTCTAATTTCACCTCCCATTCAGTTCCATAAACTGTTACAGATAATACAGTTTCAAGGTACCTATTAATTCTAAAAGTAAGTCCTTTTGATAAATAATGCCAGTTTTCAAAATTAGAAGTAGTTGTAGTTATTGTGTTGTCAATCGTGTCAGTTTCTGTAATTGTTTGTGTGTAAATTCCTTCAGGTTCGCCGTGTAGTAGTAGTAGGTTGTAAATGTTGCTGTCGGCAATGTTTATCCCTTCTATTGTTTGGTAGTCTGTTATTCCGTGTTCATGAAAATTAACCAATACTTGATTTAGTTCACTAATAGTATCTTTAGTAGTTGTAATATTAATATACCCAGAAGATAGTTGCTCTGAAGTTAATGTGTAAGACGTTTCTGAGGTTGATGTTATGTTGATAGAAGGTTCTTCTGAAGTTACAGTAATAGCATCATAATTACTAGCATCAAATGTAAGTGTAATTTCTTCATCGGTAAAAGCATTTTGTTTATTGATGGAAATATTAGTTACAATATTGTTATTGTTTGGATTAGATGTAATGGTGTCATCATCTGAACAAGCAAATAATAAAGTAAGAATAAAGCATGATTTTAATGCGGAAAATAGTTTTTTCATGACTGTTTGTTGGTTTTATTGGTTTATCTGTAAAATTATAGATAACCCATTAAGGGGGGCTTACTCTTATCGTGCTGATGTATCCTCATATCATGTTAAATTGATCTTATAGAGCAACATGTCTAAATTAATAGAGGTATTCTTGTTTTTTTGATAAACTAATAGAGTTTAAATTATTGAATAATGAATATTTGTCTAAGGTTTTTATAAAAAGGGAAGGTTGTATTTGTAATTAGATTTGATCTTGTGATAGAAATAATAGCAAAAGACATACATGTGTAAAGAATGAAAAAAAGAAGGATTGTGATGTTGTAAAAAATTTAGGTGAATTTATTTTAGTCAGAAAATAAACCCCTTATTATTAAATATTGCCATATCAAATTTTAATTCTTACAAACTGACAAAGGTGCTATATATAAATAGGTCTAGTTTTTTGTTTCGTTAATGTAAATTTTTAATAGCGTTTATAAACTTGATGTGTAATTGTAGAGCTACAATCAAGCTATTGTTGTAGTGTATGAAAATATTTTTTTAAACATATAAAGGTCACTTAAAATATATTTAAGTGACCTTTTATTATTCTTAATTGAGTTCTCTAGTTTATCCTATAATAACTTGAACTACAAATGCTGTATTTACGTTATCCTTACTATCAGAAATATAGATAAATCTACCTATGTTTTCAAAATCAAAATAGTAAACACCATCTACATTGAATCCACCATCTCCATCAGAAGTTGCTTCCTTAATTGTACCGTTTTCAGTAGGGTCAGCATCAATACCATTTTTAGGGTGTTTTGCTTTCATTACTCCCATTTTATATTTTAAATCCTCCTCAATTACGTATGGCGAACCAGCAGGGTAATCTTCATATGATGTTGAATAGTAATAAACTTTTTCAATAATTTGTGTTTGTGCGTTTACTTCAAATCCTATTCCATCTGATAAATATTGCCATCTTTCTGTTAAGCCATCTTCTGATGTCAGTTTATCTTCTTCAACGGGAGCTCCATGTATTAACGTCAGTTTTTCGGTAGTATCTACACCTAACTCTATACCTTCTACAGTTTTGTAGTAATCTACTGTTCCATGCGCATAAAAGTGAATTAAATGATTACTTGTAAATTCATCACCATTTTCATTGGTTAATTTTACTTCTATCAATTGTTCCGTTGGTTCCGTTGCAGAAATAGTGAAATTTGTATCGTCTATTTCATTGATAGTTACAATCTCATTCTCATCAATAACAGAAGGTACTCCAGCTTCATCCATAAGTGTGATTTCAATTTCTGTATATTTTAGAGGGGTAAATTCAATGTTAGCTCCATCACCTATAAATAGGTATTCGTTGTCTATTGTGTATTCAATGTCATTAAAATAGATTCTACGATATCCGGTTAATTCAGTTCCGTTATTGGTTACAACTTTAATTTCGACTAAAAAATCTTCGATAGTAGAAAAAGCTTGATCTTCTGGCCTAAGTTTATGAACCTCGATTTTATATTCTAAATTGTTGTTTTCAGTTGCTGTAATAGTCGGTATAAGAACATTGTCTAAATCATCTATAGTCTCTCCTTCACTTGGTTCTGTTTTAGGAGGGGTATAAGGAACTCCAATTTCATCAACAAAATGAACTTCGGTTGATTGATAGTCACCAGATTCAATTGTAATAGTTATTTCACTATCTATAGTTTGATTGGTGTTGTTAAAAGTAAAGTTGGTAAATTCATTTGCTCTTTTTGGGGATTCATATTTAAGATTGTCATCTGTTGAACACGAAATATGAAGAGTTAGTAATAATAGAATGGTTGAAAAATATTTAATTGTTCTCATTTGGTTTAGGTTAATTTTTTATCAAATATCAGATTCTTGTAGATTTATAGGATTCTTTATTCAGTCAAATACTTGCTCTTTTTTTGCATTCATGTTGTTTTGTTAGTAAATAAGTGTTTTTGGTGTATTATAGTTAATATTTTGGAGTAAAGATTGTTTTTTTGAAAGAATTGTTTGTGTGTTTTTTTGAATTTAATTTTTAAATTACTGTAGTTTTAATAAAAAGTGTTTTTTATGAGGAGGTTTAGATATGATTGTAAAACGCTTTTTTTATCTTTGCCTGCTGTATTTTAGGGTTGGGTTTTAATTAAAATGATTGGATATCATAATTAAAATTTTAAAGTTCCTAAAAACTAGCTTAGATCATATGAGCAAAAAGAAAATAGAAATAATGGATACAACGCTCCGTGATGGTGAACAAACCTCGGGAGTGTCTTTTGCTGCAAACGAAAAACTTACAATAGCCCAATTGTTGTTGGAGGAATTAAAAGTAGATCGTATAGAAATCGCTTCGGCACGTGTGTCTCAGGGTGAGTTCAATGCAGTTAAAAATATTACAGAATGGGCAATTCAACAAGGGCATATAGGTAAAATTGAAGTGTTGACCTTTGTTGATAAAGGTACCTCAATACAATGGATGCTAGAGGCAGGGGCTAAAGTTCAAAATTTGTTGACCAAAGGTTCTATGAATCATTTAGAACATCAGTTAAGAAAAACACCTGAACAACATTTTTCTGAAATTGCAGATGCTGTTAAAGAAGCAGATAAAAATGGTATAGAAACCAATGTTTATTTAGAAGATTGGTCTAATGGAATGCGTAATTCTAGAGAATACGTGTATCAATATTTAGATTTTATTGCAACACAACCTGTAAAAAGAGTGATGCTGCCAGATACTTTGGGAATTTTAACTCCTCAAGAATCTTTTGAATATATTAAAGATATTAAGGATAAATATCCTACGTTACATTTAGATTTTCATTGTCATAATGATTATGATTTGAGTGTTGCCAATGCGATGGAGGCAATTAAAGGAGGTGCCGATGGTCTGCATTTAACCTTAAATGGTATGGGAGAACGTGCAGGAAATGCTCCTTTGGCAAGTGTGGTTGCTGTAGTAAATGATTTTATGCCTAATTACTTGGTAGAAGTCAATGAAAAAGCGCTGTATAAAGTCAGCAAAATGGTAGAGGCTTTTTCGGGCTTTAAAATTCCGGAAAGCAAACCCGTTGTAGGAGAAAATGTATTTACACAAACAGCAGGAATCCATGCGGATGGTGACAACAAAAATAATTTATATTTTAATGATTTGTTGCCTAAGCGTTTTGGACGTAAGCGTAAATACGCTTTAGGAAAAACATCGGGAAAAGCTAATATTCAAAAAAATCTACAAGATTTAGGGCTGAATTTGAATGACGAAGAATTAAAATTAGTTACGCAAAGAGTGATTGAGTTGGGTGATAAAAAAGAATTAGTTACTCAAAACGATTTGCCTTATATTATTTCTGATGTTTTAAATTCCAATACAATTTCAGAAAAAGTTAAAGTAGTTTCTTACGTGTTAACCCATGCAAAAGGATTGCGACCATCTACAACAGTAGCGGTTTCATTTGAGGGAGAAACAATTGAAGAGAGTGCAAGTGGTGATGGTCAGTACGATGCTTTTGTAAAAGCACTACGCAAAATATACAAGAAAAAAGAATTGAAGTTGCCAACGCTAACAGATTACTCCGTTCGTATACCACCAGGGTCTAATTCAGATGCTTTGTGTGAAACGGTAATCACTTGGGAGCTGAATGGAAAAGAATACAAAACACGTGGTTTAGATTCGGATCAAACGGTATCTGCAATCATGGCTACGGAAAAAATGTTGAACATTATATAAATAAGGATACGGACAACGAAGTGAATAACTTCTGAATTCTGAATTCTAACATTCTTAAAATAAATAAAATGAAATTAAACATTGCATTATTAGCTGGTGACGGAATTGGACCAGAGGTAATTGATCAGGCTGTAAAAGTTTCTGATGCAATTGCTGCAAAATTTGGACATGAATTAACTTGGAAACCTGCTTTAACAGGTGCTGCTGCAATTGATGCAGTTGGAGAGCCTTATCCAGACGAAACACACGAAATTTGTGTGGCTTCTGATGCGGTTTTGTTTGGTGCTATTGGACACCCAAAATATGATAACAATCCTTCTGCACCGGTTCGTCCAGAGCAAGGTTTGTTAAAAATGCGTAAAAAATTAGGATTGTTTGCAAATGTACGTCCTACATTCACTTTTCCTTCTTTGTTAGACAAATCTCCATTAAAAAGAGAGCGTATTGAAGGAACTGATTTGGTTTTTTTACGTGAATTAACTGGAGGTATTTACTTTGGTGAAAAAGGTAGAAGAGATGGTGGAGAAACTGCTTTTGATAACTGTGTGTATACAAGAGAAGAAGTACAGCGTTTGGCTAAGAAAGGTTTTGAATTGGCGATGACTCGTTCTAAAAAATTATGCTGTGTAGATAAAGCCAACGTATTAGAAACTTCACGTTTGTGGAGAGAAACGGTTCAGGCTATGGAAAAAGATTATCCAGAAGTTGAGGTAGCTTACGAATTTGTAGATGCAGTTGCAATGCGTTTGGTACAATGGCCAAATTCTTATGATGTATTGATTACTGAAAACTTGTTTGGAGATATTTTAACGGATGAAGCTTCTGTAATTTCTGGGTCTATGGGATTGATGCCATCGGCTTCAGTTGGATCAGAAGTTGCTTTGTTTGAGCCTATTCATGGTTCTTATCCGCAAGCTACAGGATTGAATATTGCAAACCCTATGGCAACTGTTTTATCTGCTGCTATGTTGTTTGAACACTTTGGTTTGGTTGAAGAAGGAAAGGCAATTAGAGCATCTGTAAATAAAGCCTTAGAAGAAGGAGTAGTTACAGAAGATTTAGCTGACGGAGGTACATCTTACGGAACTAAAGAAGTTGGAGATTGGTTAGCTGCCAATATCTAATTAAAGATATTGATACGATTATTAAAAAGGCTGTCTTTCATATGAAAGACAGCCTTTTTTGTTTTACAATTGAATGCTGATTTATTTTTTCGGGAAAATTGTTTTACTAAAAAATAATAAAATCATCACACCAATAGAAATAGCTGAATCTGCTACGTTGAAAATAGCATTGAAAAAAGTAAAATTATTTCCACCTACTACAGGTAGCCATTCGGGTAAATTTCCTTGCCAAATAGGGAAATAAAGCATATCTACTACTTTTCCATGGAATAGTTCTCCATACGCATTTGCCGTATCATAAGTGGCCAATTGACCGTAAGAGTCTGTAAATAGAATTCCGTAAAACACAGAATCTATAATATTTCCTAAGGCTCCTGTAAAAATTAATGAAATGGAAACAATTAACAAATTGTGTGCTTTTTCTTTAATGCTTTTATGTAGCCAATATCCTATTCCAACAATAGCACACAAACGGAATAATGTTAGAATTAGTTTTCCAGTTTTTCCACCTAGTTCAGTTCCCCAAGCAGCTCCGTTATTTTCTATAAAGTGAATTCTGAACCAATCAAAAACGTAAATTTCTTCTCCTAGTTGAAAATTGGTTTTGATGTAAATTTTACTAATTTGATCAATTAATAAAACAACTATAATAAGTAGAATAGATTTTTTGATATTCATGTCGGTCTTAAAAAGAAAAGTTTGCAATCGAAATCACAAACTTTTATATGGCAATTAATATTGGACTTGTAGTCCTTTTTTATTTGTTTTCGGCGTTTTTGGCATCAATACTCAAAGTAGCGTGAGGCACCAATCTCAAACGTTCTTTTCTAATTAATTTTCCTGTAGCACGGCAAATTCCGTAGGTTTTATTTTCAATACGTAACAACGCATTTCTTAAATCTCTAATGAACTTTTCTTGACGAATTGCCAACTGAACATTTGCTTCTTTAGACATAGTTTCAGAACCCTCTTCAAAGGCTTTGAACTGTGGAGAAGTATCATCTGTATTGTTAGAACTTCCGTTTTTGTAAGAGCTTTGTAAGATTTCTAAATCTTTTTTCGCTTTTTCAATTTTCTTTAGGATAATTTCTTTAAACTCTGCTAAATCAGCATCACTATAAACTAGTCTTTCATCTGTTGCCATAATACTTAAATTTTATCTATCAATATTTTACTCTGAATGTCATCAAATTCTATTTCTAAACCGTTTTTCAATTCAGAAACAAATTCTAATTCTTGGGTTAAGGTTTCACTTTTAATATATTCTTGGTTGGCATCAATTGCTTGTTTTAAAATTTGGTTAGAAACAATTGATAGTTTGATCTTATCTGTTACTTCTAAACCTGAATCTTTACGTAGGTTTTGAATTCTATTGATCAATTCTCTTGCAATTCCCTCTTCTCTTAATTCATCAGAAATTGTAACGTCTAATGCAACTGTCAAACCTCCTTGATTCACAACCAGCCAACCTTCAATGTCTTGTGAACTAATCTCAACGTCATTAAGCGTTAAATCTACTAAATTTTCTTCAATTTCAATAGAAATTTTACCTTCTCGCTCTAATTTTGCAATCTCTTCTTGTCCAAATTTTTGAATCTCAGCACCTACGAATCTCATGTTTTTTCCAAAACGTGGTCCCAGTACTTTAAAATTAGGTTTGATGTTTTTGACCAGTACACCAGACGCATCGTCTAGCAACTGAATTTCTTTAACATTTACCTCAGATAAAATCAAATCTTGAACCGCCTGAATATCTTCTCTTTGTTGATTGTCCAACACAGGAATCATGATTTTTTGTAGCGGCTGACGTACTTTGATCATTTCCTTTTTACGCAAAGACAATACCATAGATGATATTTGTTGTGCTTTTTGCATTTTGCGTTCTAAGTCACTGTCAATAGTAGTTTTGTCTGCTTTTGGAAACTCGGCCAAATGTACAGATTCAAAGTTTTCTGTATGAGTGGCTTGGGTTAAATCTTTGTAAAGACTGTCCATGAAAAATGGTGCTACAGGAGCTCCTAATTTTGCTACAGTTAACATACAAGTATATAGAGTTTGGTATGCTGATATTTTATCAGTTCCATAATCTCCTTTCCAGAATCTTCGTCTACTCAAACGTACAAACCAGTTGGATAAGTTTTCGGTAACAAAATGTTGAATTTCACGAGTTGCTTTGGTAGCTTCGTATTCATTGTAAAACTTTTCAGTTTTTAGGATCAATGTATTCAGTTCTGACAAAATCCAACGGTCAATTTCAGGTCTGTCTTCAAATTTAATGTCTGACTCTGTATAGTTAAATCCATCAATATTGGCATACAAAGTAAAGAAAGAATACGTGTTGTACAAGGTTCCAAAAAACTTACGTCTCACTTCGTCTATTCCTTCTAAATCAAACTTAAGGTTGTCCCAAGGGTTTGCATTAGAAATCATGTACCAACGAGTCGCATCGGGTCCATATTGATCCATGGTTTCAAATGGGTTGATTCCGTTTCCTAAACGTTTAGACATTTTTTTACCGTGCTTGTCTAAAACCAATCCGTTAGAAACTACATTTTTATAAGCAACATTGTCAAAAACCATGGTGCTAATGGCGTGTAAAGTATAAAACCATCCACGAGTTTGATCTACTCCTTCTGCAATAAAATCAGCGGGATAAAATTCTCTGTTGTCAATTAATTCTTTGTTTTCAAAAGGATAATGCTGTTGCGCATAGGGCATAGCACCAGAATCAAACCAAACATCAATAAGATCTGCTTCACGTTTCATAGGTTGTCCTTTTGGAGAAATTAATGTGATGGCATCCACTACATTTTTATGTAAGTCGATGTTGTCATAGTTTTCTTCAGACATGTTTCCAACCTCAAAAGCATCAAAACTAGCAGGGTTTTCAATTCCAGCAGCTCTTGCTTTTTCAATTTCAACTTTTAATTCTGCTACAGAACTAATTAATATTTCTTCCGTACCATCTTCGGTTCTCCAAATAGGTAATGGAATTCCCCAGTAACGAGAACGAGATAAGTTCCAGTCATTTGCATTTTTCAACCAGTTTCCAAAACGACCTGTTCCTGTAGATTCAGGTTTCCAGTTAATGGTTTCATTTAATTCATGCATACGGTCTTTTACTTCCGTAACTTTTATAAACCAAGAGTCTAACGGGTAATATAAAATAGGCTTGTCAGTTCTCCAACAATGTGGATAACTGTGCTTGTATTTTTCTACGTTAAAGGCTTTGTTTTCTTCTTTTAACTGAATGGCAATTTCTACATCTACAGATTTCTCTGGAGCTTCACCATCGTTATAATATTCGTTTTTTACATATTTTCCTGCATGAGGACCAACATGTTTGGTGAATTTTCCTTGTAAATCTACTAAAGGAACTTGGTTTTCGTTATCATCCAACACCAACATTGGTGGCACTTCTGGACTTGCATTTTTAGCAACAAAAGCATCATCTGCACCAAAAGTAGGAGCAGTGTGCACAATACCTGTACCATCTTCTGTAGTTACAAAATCACCAGTAATGACTCTAAATGCATTTTCTGCATTTTCAAAAGGCAATGCCCATGGTAATAATTGTTCGTATTTAATTCCGACTAAATCTTTACCAATAAAGGTTTCTCCAACTAAGAAAGGAATCTTTTTATCAGTTTTGGTATAAGCTTGTAATTCTTCTTCTGTAGCTACAGCTGTAAACTTTTTTCCAAATTGTTTTCCAACTAAGTTTTTAGCTAAAATAACGTTGATAGGTTCAAACGTATATTGGTTGTATGATTTTACCAATACATATTCAATTTTTGGTCCCACAGTTAATGCGGTGTTACTTGGTAAGGTCCATGGAGTAGTAGTCCATGCCAATAAATGTACTTCTGCTAAGTTTTGTAAGCTTGCAGGCAGTGTTTCTTTTACGGCTTTAAATTGTGCTACAATAGTGGTGTCTGTAACATCTTGGTAAGCTCCAGGTTGGTTGATTTCATGAGAGCTCAATCCTGTTCCTGCTTTTGGAGAATAAGGTTGGATGGTGTACCCTTTGTAAATCAAATCTTTTTTATAAATCTGACCCAACAACCACCAAACTGTTTCCATGTATTTTGGTTTGTAGGTAATGTATGGATCTTCCATATCTACCCAATAACCAATACGTTTCGTTAAATCGTTCCAGATATCTGTGTACTTCATCACAGCTTTTTTACAAGCAATGTTGTACTCTTCAATTGTAATTTTTGTACCAATATCTTCTTTGGTAATTCCCAATTCTTTTTCAACTCCCAATTCTACAGGCAAACCGTGAGTATCCCATCCTGCTTTACGCTGAACTTTAAAACCTTTCATAGTTTTAAAACGTGGGTATACATCTTTAATAGTTCTCCCTAAAACGTGGTGAATTCCAGGCAATCCGTTTGCAGAAGGTGGTCCTTCAAAAAACACATAAGGTTCTTTACCTTCTCTAGCATCAATACTTTTTTGAAAGATGTTGTTTTCTTGCCAAAACTTAAGTGTTTCTGCTGCTATGTTTGTTAAACTTAATCCTTTATGTTCTTTGAAATTTGCACTCATTCTATTGGTATTCAATTTGGACAGCGAAATTACGGTTTTAATTGATGAATCACAACAGGTATTTGTGCTTGTGTTTTAAGTTTTTAGGGAATAAAAAAAAGGGAATTACTTATGTATCAGCAATTCCCTTTTGAGTTTTAATCTTTTATGTAGGTTTAAATCCCTCTTTCCTTTTTAACAGTCTCGTAAGCTTCTTGAATTTTTTGGAATTTTTCTTGAGCTCCTTTCATATGTTCTTCTCCTAGATGAGCTAATTTGTCTGGGTGATGTTCTTTAACCAGTCTTCGGTAGGCTTTTTTGATGGTGTCGTTATCATCAGATTTTGATATCTCCAGAATTTGATATGCAGATTCGCTATTTTCATAAAACATAGCTTTGATGGATTCAAAACTAGCTGGACTAATGTATAAATAAGTAGCAATAGCTTTGATGGTTTCTACTTCAATATCAGCTACATGTCCATCCGCTTTGGCAATAGAAAACAGAAAGTGGACTAGTTGAGCTCTAGACTCAGCAGTCATGTGATTTCTAATCTGTGTACAAACTTCTTGTGTGGATAAAGAGGTGTCGTTGATGATTCCTTTGAATAGTTTAAAAGCGTTGTTGGCTCTGTCTTTTCCGTACATCTGAACAAAATAATTACGAACATAGTCCAATTCTTTTTGTAATATTTTTCCATCAGCTTTAATAACCACTGCGGATAAGAACAGTAAGCTAATTTCAAAATCTCCAGCTTGTGTGGTTTTATCCGTGTAACTGTTTGTGTTATTTTCTTGAAACTCAGAATAATCAGAGGCAGCTCCTTTTAGTACGGATCCTATCAAATATCCTAGGGCAGCTCCTATGGGTCCGCCTGCTACAAATCCTATTCCCGCTCCAAGCCAATTGGCAAATTTTTTCATGTATTGTATGTTTTTAGGTTGTTTTAAAAAGAAATAACCATTTTGTTACGTGTTTAAGGTTAAACAAGAATCTTGCCTTAATCAAAATCGGTAGTATTGTCAGTTTTGATATGGAAATGAGCATGGTTTGTGCGTGTTTTCGATAAAATGTCAGAGTGTAAGGTTTTGGAATATTTATTGTCTAAATTTGCAAAGCGATTCAAAAAAGTTGAATCTTTTATTTATAGAATTTTAAAGTATATACATATGTATCCACAAGAATTAACAGCTCCAATGGAAGCTCAATTAGTACAAGCAGGAGTAGAGGCATTAAAATCTCCAGCAGATGTTGAATCATTTATTGCAAAAGAAGGAACTGCTTTGGTAGTAGTAAATTCAGTTTGTGGTTGTGCTGCAGGAACTGCAAGACCAGGAGTAATAGCTTCTTTACAAAATGCAAAACTACCTACTAGTTTAGGAACTGTGTTTGCAGGAGTAGATGGACCAGCAGTGCAAAAGGCACGTGAATTTATGATTCCTTTTCCTCCATCATCACCAGCGGTAGCGTTGTTTAAAGATGGACAATTGGTGCATATGTTAGAACGTCATCATATTGAGGGGCATTCAGCAGAAGCAATTGCAGCAAACTTGTCTGGAGCATACGATGAGTACTGTGCTTAAGTGATAAGAAAAATAATATGTAGAAAAAGCCTGACTGAGTCAGGCTTTTTTATTTTTGTAGAAAAAAGAAATGAAAAGAATATTAAATTTTATTGTATTGCTAGGCTGTTGTGTTTTGGGGCATTCTCAAAATTTCAAATTAGAGGAGGGGTTTGAGATAAACAAAATATCTAATTGCGAAATTAATAGTGATTTTTTTACTGTTATAGGAACAGAAAACTCTAGAATTGATAAATATGAGTATAGAGTATATTCTTTAAAAGATACAGTTACAGAGTATTTAACTAAGTTTGATTCTGAGGTTTTCCAGGATTTAGAATTGTATCATAAAACACAAAATCACTTGGTGTTGATTTTTTCTGCAAAGAAAAAAACCAATAGATTTAAGAATAAACCTTCTTATAGCGCAACAGAAAAAGATTATAGTCTTGTCTCAATTAACTTAAATGACAAGAGGATGCAGGTGGAAAAATTAGATGTAGAAAAACCTGATAAAAAATTTTCAGGAGATGATTTTTCGTGTTTTATGTATTTAGAAAATAACGAGATAAAAACAATTACCATTAAAGATGTTAATCTCAAAAAAGAGTCTAAAATTTCATTACCTAAAGAGATTTATAAAAAGCATAAAGGTTTAGAAATAAGCTCTTTAAAAGTAGTGTCTAATAAGACTTATTTAGAAAGTATTGGAATTCCAGAGAACAGAATTTTTTATGATTCAAATAATATTTATTTAAATTATTTATTCCCTAAGAAGAGAGTGTCTTTAATTTTAAAACTACAAAGAGTTGAAGATAATTTTGTTTGGCTTGGTTATCATGAATTAGAGTTTGGTTTTGCTAAAAAGACTAAAGATTACAATGCGTTTATAGCAAGAGATTACTATTATTTTCTTGTAGAAAATAAAAAGCAAGTAATGTTTAGGATCTTGGATTTAGAAAAAAGTGTATCACGAGAATATATGTTGAACGATTTGGCAGATTTAGGTAAAATCAATTCAGATGTTTTTAATAAGGTAGTAAGAGGTGTTAATTTTCTAAGTAATGTGCCTTCATTAGTAGTGCATAAAGAAAAAAATAATGATAATGCAATTGTAAGTATTTCTTATATTTCTAAGGAAACTAATTATAATGACGGTTTTATGTTTCATCAACAGATGTTCCAGCAGCAAATGATGCGACAACAACAAATGATGATGCAGAATATTAGGGTGCCTTCTGTTGGTGGTTTTAAAATGGTATCTATACCAAGGTTAGGTGATGAGGTAAGAAAAGAAGATAAAACGTTAAAGTTTATTGTTCAGCCGAATCAAGGGATTGTAGATTATAATGATGAGAAAACAGCATTAGAAAATTATGATCCTGAGAAAGATTATAAATATGTATCGAAAATATTAAAACAAAAAATAAAAGGGAAACTAGAGTATTTTTCGTTTGTAAGATTAAAAGAAAACGAAAAGTTTTATCATGTCTTTTATGATAAGAAAAATGATAAGATTGTTTTCGGAACGAATTATTAGGTTAAGATTTAATTCTCGCAATTCTTCCAAACAGCATCATCAGGAACCGGAGCTATTAAAGTTATCGGTTCTTTTTTTACAGGATGGATGAAAGTTATTTTACGAGCATGTAAATGAATACTACCGTCTTTATTGCTTCTTTTAGCTCCATATTTTAAATCCCCTTTTATGGTGCAGTCCATAGTAGAAAGCTGTACTCTAATTTGGTGATGTCTTCCTGTTTCTAGTTCAATTTCTAATAATTGAAAATTATCTAATTTCTTAACGAGCTTATAATGCAGAATAGCTTCTTTTGCTCCTTGAGTGTTTGCTTTGCAAACGCTAGATTTATTGTTTTTAGGATTCTTAACTAAAAAATGAGTTAAGGTTTGTTGGTTAGGAATGTCAATTTTATTGACAACAGCCCAATAGGTTTTGTGAATTTTCTTGTCTCTTAAGGCTTTGTTTAATCGTTCTAATGCTTTAGAAGTTTTAGCGAAAATCACAATTCCAGAAGTAGGTCTGTCTAACCTGTGTACTACACCTAAATAAACATTCCCAGGTTTGTTTTCGTTGTCTTTAATATATTCTTTCACAACATCGCTTAAAGGCTTGTCACCTGTTTTATCACCTTGCGTAATATCGCCAGAACGTTTATTGATCACAATCAGGTGATTGTCTTCAAATAAAATCTGCAAGTTGTTTTTGGTAGAATGCATGGCAAATTTTTTACAAATTCCCCGTATTAAAGTCTTTGTTAATGCTGTCTATGAAATTTAGAATATCTTCTTTACCGTTTTTGCTGGTAGATGAAGAGGTAAAATACATAGGGAAATCTGCCCAATTTCCTTTTAACATAGTCTCTTTGTATTTAGTGATGTTTTGGAGAATTGCATTGGGTTTTAACTTATCCGTTTTGGTGAAAATAATCACAAAAGGAATTTCGTTTTCAGCTAAAAACTCCATAAAATCAACGTCTACCTTTTGAGGTGTATGACGAGAGTCTATCAACACAAAAGTACAAACCAATTCTTTGCGTTGTTTAAAGTAATCGGTAATAAAACTTTGGAATTCTTTTTTGGTAGTTCTAGAAACGCGTGCATAACCATAACCAGGTAAATCTACCAAAAACCAATTTTTATTGATTTTAAAATGATTGATTAACTGAGTTTTTCCAGGTGTGCTTGATGTTTTTGCAAGTTTATTTCTACCTGTTAGCATATTAATCAAAGACGATTTTCCAACATTGGAACGTCCGATAAATGCGTATTCAGGTAGTTTTTCTGTAGGGCATTTGCTTACTTCAGAATTACTAATAATAAACTCGGCAGATTTTATCTGCATTACTTTATGTTGTTTTTCACAAACCAAGCATCTACTATTTCGTTGAATAAGTCTGGGTGTTCCATCATAGGAGCGTGTCCACACCTGTCAATCCAAAATAAATCAGAATTTGGCATTAATTTATTGAATTCTTCAGCAACATCAGGAGGTGTTACATCGTCTTGTTTTCCCCAGATCAAACAGGTTTGAACAGTCATATCAGGCAAATCATTGGCCATGTTATGACGAATAGCGCTTTTAGCTAAAGCCAAAATTCTAATAGCACAATTTCTATCATTAACAACAGCAAAAAGATCGTCAATCATTTTCTTAGAGGCTGTTTTAGGATCGTAAAAAACAGCTTCTGTTTTTGCTTTGATATATTCGTAGTCTCCTCTTTTTGGATAGGTGTCCCCCATTGCTTTTTCATACAACCCTGAACTTCCTGTAAGAACTAAATTCTCTACCAATTCTGGAAATGATTTAGTAAGGTACAAACAAACATGTCCTCCTAAAGAGTTTCCTATAAAGGTTGCTTTAGGTATTTGTTTAAATTCCATGAATGTTTTTACAAACTTGGCTAAATTTTTAACATTCGTTTTAAGAATGGGTAATGAGTAAATTGGTAGTTCTGGAACCAGAACATGATATCCTTTTTTTGAAAAATAGTTAACTACTCCAGCAAAATCATCAAGAGTTCCCATCAGACCGTGTAAAAGAATAACGGTTTTTCCTTCTCCAGCTTCTATATATTTAAACTCTCCTTCCGTTTTAACGTTGTATTCCATGCTTATACTCTAGGCTTAGGTTTGGCACAAATGTAAACTTTTTTTAGTAAAAAACCACGTATTATGTAATATAGGCAGATTGATAAAATATAGAATCCTAATGGGTTGATAGCTAAAAATATAGCTCAGTGCTTTGTTTGTGTCAAAACTTATCAACAATGTGGTAGAAAGTGGTAGAAAGTGGTAAAATATTTTATATTTTTGGAAAGTTAAATAGACAATGGAATCATTAATAGGAACATACGAATGCAAAACGGACTCAAAAGGTCGAGTTATGATGGCTGCTGGCTTAAAAAAGCAGCTGGAAAGTGTTGTGCATGAGGGTTTTGTGTTGAAGCGTTCTGTTTTTCAACCTTGTTTGGAATTGTATCCAATGCAAGAGTGGAAGAAGGTAATGGGGCAGGTAAGTAAACTGAATCGTTTTGTGAAAAAGAACAATGATTTCATCCGATTGTTTACTGCGGGAGTAAAAAATGTTGAATTGGATGCTTCTGGACGCTTGTTGTTGCCTAAGGATTTGTTAGTGTATTCAAAAATTGGAAAAGAGGTGGTGTTTTCATCTGCAGTGTCGATTATAGAGATTTGGGACAAACAGTTGTATGAAGATGCAATTGAAGGTGCTATGGATGATTTTGCAGAATTGGCAGAACAAGTAATGGGAGGATTAAATACAGAAGAAAATGAGTTATCATAAACCAGTGTTGTTGAAAGAGAGTGTAGATGCCTTGGCTATAAAACCAGATGGTGTTTATGTGGATGTAACTTTTGGTGGCGGTGGTCATTCTAGAGAAATATTGTCTCGTTTAGGTTCAGAAGGTAAATTGTTTGCTTTTGATCAAGATCCGGATGCGTATGAGAATGCAATAGATGACGAACGTTTTACATTGATACCTCAGAATTTTAAATACATACAACGTTTTTTAAGATTCTACGGAGCTAGAAAAGTAGATGGTGTGTTGGGTGATTTTGGTGTTTCTTCTCATCAGTTTGATCAGGCAGAAAGAGGTTTCTCTACCCGTTTTGATGCGAATTTGGATATGAGGATGGATCAGAAAGCAGAGGTAAGTGCAGCTCATATTGTAAATTATTTTTCGCAAGAAGATATTGCAAATATTTTGTTTCAATATGGGGAATTGAGAAATGGACGTGCAATGGCCAAAGTGATTGTAGCTGTACGAGAAGAACAGAAAATAGAAACAAGTTTCCAATTGAAAGAAGTGTTGGCTCAATTTTTACCAAAAGCAAAAGAACATAAGATATTGGCTCAGATTTTTCAAGCGTTAAGAATTGAAGTAAACCAAGAGTTGGAAGTGTTGAAAGAGTTTTTAACTCAGATTCCAGATATTTTAACAGAAGACGGAAGGTTGAGTGTGATTTCTTACCACTCTTTAGAGGATAGGTTGGTGAAGAGGTTTATTCAGAAAGGAATGTTTGAAGGGGAGCCAGAGAAAGATTTTTATGGGAATTTTAGTGTTCCAATGGTAAAAGTTGGTGGATTGATTTTGCCGAGTAATGAAGAAATTAAAGAGAATAATAGAGCAAGGAGCGCTAAGTTGAGAATAGCAAAATTGAAAAATTAAGGCAATGGTTGGAGTTGGTGAGTTTTTTTCAGGGATGTTAAAAGGTGATTTTTTAATCAAAGGGAATTCTTTTCGGAATTGGAAAGTCATTTTTATTGTTTTGGGAATGTCTATAGTAATGATTACCTGTTCTCATCAGACGGATGAAAAAGTAATGAGAATTGCATCGCTTCAGAAAAAAATAAGGTCGCTTAAAGCTGAATATGTAGATAGTGCAACCAAGGTAACTCGCTTAAAAATGGAGTCGAGTATCAAAGATAAAGTAATAAGTCAAGGATTGGTTTCTTCAAAAGAACCACCAGTAAAAATAGTTGTCAAAACATCAAAATAAATAAAACAGTGAGTACCACGGAAAAAAGCATTATGGACAAGTTAGGCTGGTTAGTGTTAGTGCTAGCTGTGTCTTTTGTTGTTTTGGCAATACGTGTGGGGTTTATTCAATCTGTAGAAGGTCCTTATTATAAAAAAATTTCTCAACAACGTACCATTAAAACGGATACTGTTTTTGCCAATAGAGGAAATATCTATGCAACTGGTGGAGATTTGTTAGCGACTACAATGTCTAAATACACAGTTCGTTTAGATATGGTTACCATTGAAAATGATGTTTTTGAAAAGAATATCAATGCCTTGAGTGATTCCTTATCTGGTTTGTTTGGGAAATCTTCTTCTCATTATAGAAATTATTTGCGTACAGCCAAAAGACGTAAAAATAGATACTTGTTGTTAGCTAGAGATTTGGGGTATATAGATTATGCCAAGCTAAAAACGTTTCCGATTTTAAAATTAGGTCAATATAGAGGAGGTTTAATTACAGAGCAAAGAAATGTTAGGGCTAGACCTTTGGGAGAAATGGGGGTTAGAACTGTTGGGTATTCAGATTATAGAGGTAATGTTGGTGTAGAGGGAGCTTATATTAATTATTTAAGAGAGCAACACGGTTGGAGAAAAAAACAAAAAATAGCCAAGGGGCAATGGAAGCCTATCAATGATCAAAACGAACAGGAGCCACAAGATGGGAGTGATGTTATTACAACAATTGATGTAAATATTCAAGATGTAGCCCATTATGCTTTATTGGAGCAGTTGGAGAACTTTGAAGCAGATCATGGATGTGTAGTGGTAATGGAAACCCAAACAGGAGAGATTAGGGCAATTGTGAATTTAGGAAAATCAGAGTATGGAGGTTATTATGAAAAAAGAAACTACGCGCTTTATGAGGCACAAGAGCCAGGGTCTACTTTTAAGTTAGCAAGTTTATTGGTTGGTTTAGAAGATAAAAAAATAGATACGGGAAATGTTATAGATACTGAGAAGGGGGTGATAAAGGTATACGGAAGAAGTATCATTGATTCTCACAGAGGTGGATATGGTAAAATTTCGTTGGCTAGAGCTATAGAGGTTTCTTCCAATGTTGGAATTGCTAAGATGGTGATGAATTCTTACGGAGACAATCCGCAACAGTTCGTAGATGGAGTTCATGAATTGGGTTTTGGAGCTAGAATAGGAGTTCCTATCAAAGGAGAAGGAAAGCCTTATATTCCGGATCCTAAATATGTGAAAAAAGGAGATCCAAATAGTTGGAGTGGTTTGTCTTTGCCTTGGATGGCTTGGGGATATGGAATCAAAGTGACGGCTTTGCAATTGTTGACTTTCTACAATGCTATTGGAAATGATGGAGTGATGGTGAAGCCTAGATTTATCAAAGAGTTGAGGAATCAAGGAGAAGTAGAGAAAGTGTTTGAGACAGAGGTGATAAAGGAGAGAATTGCATCAAAAGACAATGTGAGAAAACTCCAGACAATCTTAGAAAATGTAGTAAAAAGAGGAACTGGAGAGGCGTTGTATTCTCCAAGATTTTCTATGGCAGGTAAAACAGGAACTTGTCAAACAGAGTATTGGACAGGGAACACACAATATGTATCCTCTTTTGCAGGTTTTTTTCCGGCTAAAAATCCAAAGTATTCTTGTATTGTGGTTGTAAATAAACCAAACAAAAGAAAAGGATACTATGGGGCTACAGTAGCAGCACCAGTTTTTAAAGCGATAGCTCAGAAAATATATGCAAGTGATTTGCAAGAAAAAAATGTAATTCTAACAGAAGATACAACGTTAACAACGTTAGAAAAAAAATACGATCGTTATCAGAAAAATAATACAAGCGAAGAGTCAAAAATGCCGAATGTGAAAGGGATGCCATTGATGGATGCTGTTTCGGTGTTAGAGAATAAAGGATTGCGAGTAGCAGTGTTAGGAGATGATGCAGAGGTAAGAAAACAGTCAATTCACGTAGGAGTGTCAATTAAAAAAGGACAACAAGTAGTGTTAAACTAAGGGTATGGAGTTAAAAGAAATTTTAGAAAAAGTAACAGTATTGGAGGCAATCAACTTTAAGGAAAAGGTTGAGGTGTCTGCAATTGCTTTTGATTCTAGAAAAGTGACAGAAGATACTTTGTTCATTGCTCAAAGAGGAGTGCATGTTGACGGGCATGATTACATTGCTAAGGCAATTGCTTTGGGTGCAAACGTGATTGTTTGTGAAATACTTCCAAAAGAAATACTTGCTTCAGTTGTATACATAGTTGTAGAAAATGCTGACAAAACATTGGCGTTGGTAGCGGCTAATTTTTATGGACATCCTTCGGGAAAATTAAAATTGGTTGGAGTTACAGGGACCAATGGAAAAACAACGGTGGCTAGTTTACTGTATCAGTTGTTTCAATTGTTGGGTTACAAAACAGGCTTGTTGTCTACAGTAAAAATTAAGGTAGGTGCTAAAGAGTATCCAGCCACACACACCACACCAGATTCTTTAACGATCAATAAGTATTTGGCAGAAATGGTTGCCAATGGAGTGACTTATTGTTTTATGGAGGTTAGTTCTCATGGAATTCACCAATCTAGAACTTATGCATTGGATTTTGACGGAGGAGTTTTTACAAATTTAACCCATGACCATTTGGATTATCATAAGACTTTTAGTGAATACAGAGATGTGAAAAAAGTGTTTTTTGATGAGTTGGGTAAACAGGCTTTTGCATTGACCAATTTAGATGATAAAAACGGAAGTTTTATGTTGCAGAATTCCAAAGCAAGTAAAAAAAGCTATGCTCAAAAAACGTTGGCAGATTATAGAGTAAAGATTGTTGAGAAGAGCTTTTTAGGGATGTTGTTGGTAGTTAATAACCAAGAGGTTTGGGTGCAATTAGTAGGTGGTTTTAATGCTTCTAATTTGGCTGCTATTTATGGAGTAGCTAGTGAATTAGGTGTGGAAGAAGAGGAGTTGCTTATCGCCTTAAGTCAGTTGAAAAGTGTGGACGGTAGATTTCAATACCAAGTTTCGAGCGCGGGAATTGTAAGTGTGGTAGATTACGCACACACGCCAGATGCTTTAAAAAACATATTGAGCACAATCAGAGATATTGTGCAATTAGAAACAAACATCATTACTGTTGTTGGCTGTGGAGGAGATAGAGATAAAACCAAAAGACCAAAGATGGCTGCTATTGCTATGGAATTTAGCGATCAAGTGATTTTAACTTCGGACAATCCAAGAACAGAAGACCCTATGTGTATTCTAGAAGATATGGAAGCTGGAGTGGCAGAAGAAGATGTTTCTAGAGTGTTGAGCATTTTGGATAGAAAACAGGCAATAAAAACAGCTTGTAAATTGGCGAAAAAAGGAGATGTGGTTTTGGTGGCAGGAAAAGGTCATGAAACCTATCAAGAAATAAATGGTGAGAGAACTCACTTTGACGATAAAGAGATACTTATAGAAACCTTTCAAATACTAAAAAAATAATGTTGTATTATCTATTTGATTACTTAGAGAATGAATTTCAACTAACTGGGGCAAGTTTGTTTCAGTTCATCACATTTCGTTCTGCTTTGGCATTTATGACTTCTCTATTGCTGTCGACCATTTATGGTAAAAGATTGATTGATTTTTTACGTAAAAAACAAATTGGTGAAACGGTTAGAGATTTAGGTTTGGATGGACAAGTTCAAAAATCTGGAACTCCAACTATGGGAGGAATCATCATCATTTTAGCAACGTTGATTCCTGTGCTTTTGTTTTCAAAATTAGAAAATATTTACATTGTTATTTTGTTGGTTACAACACTTTGGATGGGAGCTATTGGTTTTATAGATGATTACATTAAAGTGTTCAAAAAGGACAAAGAGGGGCTAAAAGGGTGGTTCAAAGTTTTAGGCCAAGTAGGTTTAGGATTGTTTGTAGGTGTTATGCTTTATTTTCATCCGTCAGTAACATTAAAAGAAGAGCTGCCTTTTTCTAAAAAGATAGCAAATACGCATTTGTTTGGAGAAGCGCATAAATCAGTAAAAACAACCATTCCTTTCCTAAAGAACAATGAGTTTGATTATGCTTCTGTCTTATCGTGGGTTGGAGACAATGCTGCAGATTATGCATGGATTATTTTTATACCAGTGGTTATTTTTATTGTAACAGGAGTTTCTAATGGAGCAAATTTAACAGACGGAATTGATGGATTGGCTGCAGGGTCGTCTACCATTATAGTTGCGGTGTTGGGAGTCTTCTGTTGGGTGTCAGGAAACATTGTTTTTTCAGATTATCTAAATGTCATGTACATTCCTAATTCTGGAGAAATGACCGTTTATATAAGTGCTTTTGCAGGTGCGTTGATTGGTTTTTTATGGTACAATACCTACCCAGCTCAAGTATTTATGGGAGATACGGGTAGTTTGACAATTGGAGGGATTATAGCTGTGATTGCAATTGCGGTTCGTAAGGAGTTGTTGATTCCTGTCTTAGCAGGAATCTTTTTTGCAGAAAATATGTCGGTTATTTTGCAAGTAGGTTGGTTTAAGTACACAAGAAAGAAATACGGTGAAGGAAGGCGAATTTTTAAAATGGCTCCCTTGCATCATCATTATCAAAAGAAAGGATACCATGAAAGTAAGATTGTAGCAAGATTTTTAATTGTGGGGATTTTATTGGCAGTATTGTCCGTGGTTACTTTAAAAATGAGATAAAAGAAATTATGAGTAGAGTTGTTGTCTTAGGAGGAGGTGAAAGCGGTATAGGAGCAGCCATTTTAGCAAAAAAGCTAGAGATGGATGTTTTTGTGAGCGATAAATCGGTGATCAAAAGCCCCAATTTAGAGATCTTACAAGAGGAAGAAATTGCTTTTGAATCTGGACAGCATACTCTGGAATTGATTGTGAATGCAGACATAGTGGTGAAAAGTCCTGGAATTCCAGATCACATTCCTATGATACAGCAACTGGTAGCATTAAAAATTCCGGTCATTTCTGAAATTGAATTTGCATCCAAATATAGCGATGCTATCGTAGTGGGGATTACAGGTTCTAACGGAAAAACAACCACAACAATGTTGACATATCATTTGTTGAAAGAGGAAGGGTATCATGTTGGAATTGGAGGGAATATAGGAGATAGTTTTGCCAAACAAGTAGCGAATGAAACCTACGCAAAATATGTATTGGAACTGAGTAGTTTTCAGTTAGATGGAATAGTGTCTTTTAGGCCTCATATTGCTGTAATTGCAAATATCACTCCAGATCATTTAGATAGATATGATTATGAATTTGACAAGTACATTGCTTCAAAATTTAGAATCACAAAAAATCAAAAAGCATCAGATTATTTAATTTACGATGCAGATGACCCCGTGATTGTAGAGGGGATAAAAAAATACAATCCAAAAGCTCAACTAGTGCCTTTTTCGTTAGTGCAAAAACTAAAATACGGAGCCTATGTTGATGGAAATGATATAGTAATAAAAATAAACAAAGAAAAATTAAGAATGAGTATCTCAAAATTATCATTGCAAGGAAAACACAATACTAAAAATGCAATGGCAGCATCGTTGGCTGCTCAACTCCTAAAAGCGAGGAAAAAGACGATTTTAGAATCCTTAGAAAATTTTGAAGGTGCAGAGCATAGATTGGAATCTGTGATAAAAGTAAATGGTGTAGAATATATCAACGATTCAAAGGCAACAAATGTAAATGCAACATTTTATGCATTAGAATGTATGGATCATCCTACGGTATGGATTGTGGGTGGTGTGGATAAAGGGAATGATTATTCAGAATTGTATCCTTTGGTAAGAGAAAAAGTAAAAGCAATTATTTGTTTGGGCTTAGACAATGCCAAAATTAAAAATGCGTTTGGGAGTATTGTAGACTTTATAGAAGAGGTTGCAACTGCAGATGAAGCAGTGAAAATAGCTTACAAGTTAGCAGACAAAGGAGATACCGTTTTATTGTCTCCAGCTTGTGCTAGTTTTGATTTGTTTGAAAATTACGAAGATAGAGGAAGAAAATTTAAAGAAGCTGTAAGAAGATTATAATATAAGATGTCAAAATTGTTACGCTACATAAAATCATACATAAAAGGAGACCTGTTTATTTGGGCTCTAGTTGCTGTATTGGCATTGTTTTCGTTTATGCCTGTATATAGCGCAAGTACCAATTTGGTGTATGTGGCGGGAAATGGAACTACTGTTGGAATTTTAATAAAACATGCAGTTTTGTTGCTGATGGGGTTTGTGATTATATTTTTAATACACAGAACTCCATATCGATATTTTAGCGCAGTTTCTGTCATGATGATTCCAGTAATCATCGTTTTGTTAATTGTAACCTTGGCCCAAGGAACAACCATTGGAGGAGCAAATGCTGCAAGATGGATTCGTATTCCTATCATAGGAATCGGTTTTCAGACATCTACGTTGGCAGGTTTGGTTATTATGGTGTACACGGCAAGATATTTAGCGCAACGTAAGGATGCTAAAATAGATTTTAAAGAAAGTTTATTTCGACTTTGGGCTCCTATTGCTTTGGTATTGGTGTGTATTTTACCAGCCAATTTTTCTACCACAGCAATTGTTTTTGTAATGGTATTGTTGTTGTGTTTTGTAGGTGGATATCCTGTAAAATATTTATTGGGAATTGTGGGAGCTGGGGTGATGATTTTGATGTTGTTTGTATTGACTGCAAAAGCTTTTCCTGGTTTGATGCCCAATAGGGTAGATACATGGATTAGTAGAGTGGAGTCTTTTTCTAATGATGATTTGAAAGAAGGGTACCAGGTAGAGAATGCAAAAATAGCCATTGCAACAGGTGGGTTGACAGGAAAGGGACCAGGGAAAAGTGTTCAGAAAAACTTTTTGCCACAATCTTCTTCGGATTTTATTTTTGCCATTATTGTAGAAGAGTATGGATTGGTAGGAGCTTGTTTGGTGTTGTTAGCGTATTTGTTGTTAACATACAGATTGTTTGTTGCTGCTAAAAAAGCAGGAACAATTTTTGCCAAATTGTTGGTGGTAGGTGTAGGTTTTCCAATCATGTTTCAGGCGGTTATAAATATGATGGTAGCAACCAATTTGGGTCCTGTAACAGGGCAGACTTTACCGTTAATTAGTAGTGGAGGTACTTCTATATGGATGACTTGTTTGGCTGTGGGGATGGTGTTGAGTGTAACGGCTTCTAATGAGGTGACAGAAGAAGAATTAGTAACCAAGAGTGATGATTCTTTAGAGAATTTATATCCAAACCCAAAAGAAGTATAAAGATGAAAGAAGTGAGGAAAATAATGCTTAGTGGAGGTGGAACAGGAGGTCATATTTATCCTGCCATTGCCATTGCTAACGAACTGAAAAATCGTTATCCTAATGCTGAGTTTTTATTTGTAGGAGCGCAAGATAAAATGGAGATGGAGAAAGTGCCTCAAGCAGGGTACGATATTAAGGGGTTGTGGATTGCAGGATTGCAACGTAATTTGACATTGAAAAACTTACTATTTCCTGTTAAATTGATGCATAGTTTGTGGAAAGCCAAAAAGGTGGTGAAAAAATTTGAACCAGATGTTGTCATCGGAACGGGTGGTTTTGCCAGTGGACCTATTTTGCAAGTTGCGGCTAAAAAAGGGATTCCATCATTGATACAAGAACAGAATTCCTATGCGGGAATTACCAATAAAATTTTATCAAAGAAGGTGGATAAAGTTTGTGTGGCTTATGAAAATATGCAACGTTATTTTCCATCGGATAAAATTGTGTTTACAGGAAACCCGGTAAGACAAGATTTGTTGTCGATTGCATCAAAAAGAGAAGAGGGACAAGAGTTTTTTCGATTAAATGCTGGTAAAAAAACAGTGTTGGTTTTAGGTGGAAGTTTGGGAGCGAGAGCAATCAATCAAATTATTGAGAGCAATTTGCAAGATTTGTTGTCTGAAGAAGTTCAGATTATCTGGCAAACAGGAAAGTTTTATATTGAAGAGTATAAGAAATACAATGATGAGGAGGGAGTGCAAACACATGCGTATTTGTCTCGTATGGATCTGGCTTATGCAGCTGCAGATATTGTGGTGTCAAGAGCAGGGGCTAGTTCAGTATCAGAATTGTGTATCGTTGGAAAACCAGTGATTTTTATTCCATCACCCAATGTGGCGGAAGATCATCAAACAAAAAATGCAAATGCAATTGTAGAACACAGTGCGGCATTGTTGTTAAAAGAAACAGAAAAAGAACAATTCATGTCTAAAATGAGAGTCATTTTACAGAATGAAGTAAAAGCAAGTGAATTGTCTAAAAATATAAAAGCTTTGGCAAAACCCAATGCAACAAAAGAGATTGTAGAACAAATAGAAAAGATAGCTAAGTGGAGTTAAAGAGTATACAAAACATCTATTTTGTAGGGATTGGTGGAATTGGTATGAGTGCCATTGCTAGCTATTTTGTGGCAAATGGTAAACTAGTGGGAGGGTATGATAAAACACCTTCTGTGGTGACTGCTGCATTAGAATCTCAAGGAGTAGAGGTTACTTTTGTGGATGAGCTAACTACAATTTCTGATTCGTTTTTGAAAGTTGAAGATACGTTGGTAATTTATACTCCAGCCATTCCGAAAGAGAGTAAGATTTTAAAATTCTTTTTGACTAATGGTTATAGGGTATTAAAACGTGCGGCTATTTTAGGGGAAATTACTAAGAATACTATTTGTTACGCAGTGGCAGGTACACACGGTAAAACAACTACATCTTCTATTTTGGGACATATTATGCATGTGTGTGGAACGGGAGCTACTTCTTTTTTGGGAGGGATTACGGAAAATTACAATTCTAATCTAATCTTGGGAGAAGATAAAATATCTGTGGTAGAGGCGGATGAATTTGATCGTTCGTTTTTACAATTGTCACCAAATATTGCATGCATCACCAATATGGATGCAGATCATTTGGATATTTATGGAGAAAAAGAAGCTTTGGAGGCATCGTTTAGAGAGTTTGCAGGAAAGGTGTCGGATACGTTGATTGTGAAAAAAGGATTGTCTGTAGAAGGTTTGACTTACGGAGTAGAGGAAGCCGCCGATTATCAGGCATTGAATGTGGCTATTGAAAAAGGATCTTTTGTGTTTGATGTAAAAACACCTCATGGTTTTGTGAAAGATGTGGTGTTTCATTTACCAGGAAGGCACAATGTTTCTAATGCGTTGGTTTCTATTGCGATGGCAGAAAAACATGGACTGAATTTGGAAGATATCAAACAAGCTTTGGTGTCTTACAAAGGAGTGAAAAGAAGATTTTCATTCAAAATAAAACGTGATGATTTTGTATTGATAGACGATTATGCACATCATCCTACGGAAATAGATGCGGTAGAAAATGCAGTGAGAGAAATGTATCCAGGGCAAAAAATATTGACTGTGTTTCAACCTCATTTGTTTAGTAGAACTAGAGATTTTGTGACAGATTTTGCAATGAGCCTGTCTAAGTTTGATGAAGTGATTTTGTTAGATATTTATCCTGCTAGAGAATTGCCAATAGAAGGGGTTACCTCAGAATGGTTGTTGGATAAAATTAAAAACACAAACAAATCTTTACAGTCTAAAGCAAAAGCAATTGAAAGTGTTAAAAACACAGATGCAACTGTAGTGGTGATGTTGGGAGCAGGAGATATTGGTGTGTTAATAGAAGAAGTGACTAAAGAAATAATAGGTTAATGAAGAAATATTTTGTGTACATAAAAACAGTTTTGTTCCTAATTGTGATAGGAATTGTTTTGGGTTTTACAGCTCGAAAAAATTCTCTTCGTAAAGTGGATGGGATTGCTGTTTTTTTTAGCAATGAAGACAATTTATTTTTGACATCTCAGATGGTTGATAACTTGTTAATACAAAATGGAGAAAGCGTTAGAAATCAACAGAAAACCTCTATAAATTTACAAGAACTGGAAAATTTGGTGGAAGCTCATCCAATGGTCTCATCTGCAGAAGTTTCCGTAGGTGTGACTGGAGAATTAGAAGTGGAAATTAAGCAACGAAAGCCCTTGGCAAGAATGTTTAATGCAAGAGAAGTTGTTTATTTAGATACAAAAGGATTGGAAATGCCTTTGTCAAACAATTATTCTGCAAGAGTTCCAATCATCAACAATACAAATGGTTTGATAGAGCCAAAAGAAGTGTTTCCATTAATTCAGAAGATTGATGCGGATGATTTTTTGAAAAAATTAGTGGTGTCAGTCCAAAAAAATAATGAAGGATTTTGGTTGTCCACAAGATTGAATCATCAAAAAGTATTGTTAGGAGATTTGAATGATATCAATAAAAAATTAAAAAAATTAAAAGTGTTTTATACCTATATGGAACAAGATAGTTTGTCTAGCACTTTTAAAAAAATAGATTTGCAGTACAACAACCAAGTTGTTTGCTCAAAATAAGTAAAAGATGGAAAATAACCGTATTGCTATAGGATTAGATATTGGGACAACTAAAATTGTTGCCATGATAGGTCGTGAAAACGAGTATGGTAAAATTGAGGTTTTGGGGATTGGTAAGGCAAAAAGCTTAGGAGTGAAGCGTGGTGTTGTTAATAATATTACGCAAACTATTCAGTCCATTCAGCAAGCTGTAGATGAAGCAGAAAATGTCTCGGGTTTAAAAATTGATAGAGTCACTGTAGGTATTGCAGGTCATCATATTAGAAGTATCCATCATAGTGATTATATAACAAGACAAGATGCTGAGGAGGTAATTGATGATCATGATATTGAGAATTTGATCAATCAAGTACATAAACTGGTAATGTTGCCGGGTGAAGAAATTATTCATGTATTACCACAAGAGTTTAAAGTAGATAGCCAAGCAGATATAACAGAACCTAAGGGAATGTATGGAGGAAGATTAGAAGCTAATTTTCATGTAGTAGTTGGGCAAGTTTCTCAAATTAAAAATATTGGGAGATGTGTAACTAGTGCAGGATTAGAGTTGTCTAACATAACATTAGAACCTTTGGCATCTGCAGAAGCAGTTTTGAGTCACGAGGAAAAAGAAGCCGGTGTAGCATTGATTGACATAGGTGGTGGAACTACAGATTTGGCCATTTTTAAAGATGGAATTATTCGTCATACGGCAGTAATACCATTTGGAGGTAATGTGATTACGGAAGATATTAAAGAAGGTTTTTCAATTATTGAAAAACAGGCAGAATTGTTGAAAATTAAATTTGGTTCCGCTTGGCCAGGGGAGAATAAAGAAAATGAAATTGTTTCAATTCCTGGATTGAGAGGTAGAGAGCCAAAAGAAATCACCTTAAAGAGTTTGTCTCAAGTTATTCATGCTCGTATTACAGAAATTGTAGAACAGGCATATTTAGAAATTAAAAATTACGGACACGATACGCAGAATGGAAAACTGATTGCGGGAATTGTGTTGACAGGTGGTGGTGCGCAAGTAAAGCATTTGAAACAGCTGGTGGAATATATTACTGGAATGGATACACGTATTGGGTATCCAAACGAGCATTTGGCAGGAGGTTCTGATGAGTCGTTGTCAAGCCCTGTTTTTGCTACCGCCGTTGGTTTGTTAATGGAAGGTTTGGCAAAAATGCCACCAGAAAAGAAAGAAGAAAAAATAGAAGAAGTACCTGTTGTGGAGGAACCAGAACCTATTAGTCATCAAGAAATTGAAGAAATAGAGCCAGAAATATCACAAACAGAAAGAAAAGAAGAAACAAGTAAAGGTGAAGGAAAAAAATCATGGCTTGATAAGTTTACATCGGGTTTAAAAGATTTTTTGAATGAAGCAGAATAAGTCCCATAAATCCCAAATACTATGAGTGAAACACCATTTAACAACGTATCGTTTGACATGCCAAAATCTCAATCAAATTCTATCAAAGTGATAGGAGTTGGAGGAGGTGGTAGCAATGCTGTAAACCACATGTATGCACAAGATATTAAAGGAGTAGATTTTGTAATCTGTAATACAGATGCGCAAGCTTTACAAAACAGTCCTGTTCCTAACAAAGTGCAACTAGGTGTTACGTTAACTTCTGGTTTGGGAGCTGGAGCAAATCCTGATGTAGGAGAAAAAGCAGCACAAGAAAGTATTGAAGAAATTCAAAAAATGTTGACTTCCCAAACTAAAATGGTATTTATTACTGCGGGTATGGGTGGTGGTACAGGTACTGGAGCTGCACCAATCATAGCTGGGATTGCAAAAAAAATGGACATTTTAACAGTTGGAATCGTTACCATGCCTTTCCAGTTTGAAGGTAGAATGCGTTTGAAACAAGCTCAGAAGGGGATTGATGAGTTGAGAGAAAATGTAGATTCGTTAATTGTTATCAACAACAATAAGTTAAGAGAGGTTTACGGAAATTTAGGTTTCAAAGCAGGATTCTCTAAAGCGGATGAGGTATTGTCTACAGCTTCTAGAGGAATTGCAGAGGTAATTACGCATCACTACAAACAAAATATAGATTTACACGATGCCAAAGCGGTATTGTCTAATAGCGGTACTGCTATTATGGGATCTGCTAAAGAAGTTGGTGAAAACAGAGCTCAGAATGCGATTATGAAAGCATTGGATTCTCCATTGTTGAATGACAATAAAATTAGAGGAGCTAAAAATGTCTTGTTGTTAATTGTATCAGGAACTGATGAAGTGACTTTGGATGAGATTGGAGAAATCAACGATTTTATTCAAGAAGAAGCAGGTTATGATGCTAACATTATTATGGGAGTTGGTGAGGACGAATCTTTAGAAGATGCTATTGCGGTAACTGTAGTTGCTACAGGTTTTGCAATGGATCAGCAAAGAGAAATTACCAACACAGAAGTAAAAAAAGTATATCATACTTTAAATACAGAACAAACGGCTCATTACAATTTTGAAGACAAAGATACTTTTGTAAGGCCTAAAATGACACGTGTTGTAGAAGAAGAACCTGTTCTAGAAAAAAAAGTAGTACATCAGCTATTAGAAGAAGATTCACAAGGATTCAACCCTGTCGTATTAAATAAAGAAATAGATCATGTATTGATCAAAACAACGAGTGAAATTGAAAATATTCCTGTTGATTTTGAAAAGGTAGAGGAACCTAATTTTGAAACAGAAACTGTAGAAGAAGATGATTTTGTCATCAATGATGTTACTTTGGATTTGTTTTCTTCTATAGAAGATGAAGAAAAAACAGAAGAAGTGCAGCTTAATGTTTTTGATTTGCCAGTACATCAGGTTGTTGAGGTTAAAAAACAACCTGAAACGGTTAGTTTATATGATTTACCAGTAGTAGATCCTGAAGAAATTAAGGCAGATTCTTTAGAAGAGGTATTGAATATAATGGATATTCCTGTTTTTGGAGCTGAAGAAGTTGTTCATGAAAAAGTAGAGCATAAAACTCCAGAGAGAAAAGTTTATGTATTGGAGGATGAAACAATAGAGAAAGTTGCCGAGAAGAAAGAAGCTCAAGAATTGGTGAAAGAGGATGATTTAGGGATAAAAAGGTACACGTTGAATGATTTTGATGTTCAGCCTACAATTAAAAACTCTTCTTCTCCAAGAGTCCATAGGGTTGAAGAAACTAAGGTAAACGAAGCAGAAGAAATTAGGCTTGAAATGAAGAAGGAAACGAGAGTTGCTCCTGTAAACTCTTCAGAAGATACAGAGCAGGTTTCTCCGTTGAATTTGACCATTTCTGAATTGAGAAAAACAACCGATAAGAGAAAAAGTACTTTTAAACAATACAGTCATCGTTTTAAAAATGCAGCCTTTAATGAAGATTTGATAGAAGATATTGAGAAGGAACCTGCGTACAAACGTTTGGGCTTGGATTTGCATTCCAAACAAGATGTAGATAAAATGTCTAGAACTTCTGTAGAAGTAAAAGACAACGAAGTGACTATTAGAAAAAACAATTCTTTTTTACATGACAATGTAGATTAGTGAAAACTAAAATAAGTAGTGAGAACCCAGCCAAAAGGTTGGGTTTTTTATTTGACTTTATTTCATTCTGCCACAATAGTTGTTTTATATTTATCTTTAAAAATATAAATGAGGAATTTGTTTTTAAAAGTATTTCTTGTGTTGACAATACAAGGATTGAATTCACAAAATACAAAGATAACTTCTGTAGTATTTGTTGCTAAAGAGATTGTTGGAGAAAGTCATTATGGGTTTAAATATGATTTTAATATTACTATTGAAGATTCTGAAAATTTTGATATTGAACGTTTTTGTAAAGATAATATTCAATCAATCATAAAAGGAAGAGTTGCAGATGTAGCTGTAATCAATAGTATTTTAAAAGATTTGAATAATGATGAATACTATATAGATAAAAACCCGAAAGGCTTAAGAATGGGTTCATCAACCAAAGATTTTGATGCTGTAGAATTGGAAGTTTTTCTAAAAGAAGAAAAGTTGTTGAAAATGGAACTTCTTTATTATTCTCCGCTGTAATAGTTTGTATGTGATAAGTGTTTTCTATAAAAAAACAACGAGTGAAAAACTAAACCTCTGAGTTGGTTTTTTTTAATACTTTTATAGTTCAATCAACTAAATAGAATAAAAATGAGTTTATCACAAGAGATCATGGCTAAAATGAAAGAAGCTATGAAAGCCAAAGATACAGTTGCATTAGAATCATTAAGAGCGGTTAAGTCTGCCATTTTATTAGCACAGACAGAAAGTGGAGCTAAAGAAGATTTAACAGCGGATACAGAGCTTAAAATTTTACAAAAGTTGGTAAAACAACGTAGAGATTCTGCTGTTTTATACACGGAACAAGGTAGGGCAGATTTGGCAGAACCAGAATTGGCTCAAGCAGAGGTGATTTCTCAATTTTTACCAACTCAAATGACCGAGGATGAATTGAAAGCTGCCTTGACAAAATTAATTTCAGAAACGGGAGCATCTTCTATTAAAGATATGGGGAAGTTGATGGGAGTAGCTTCAAAAGAATTTGCTGGAAAAGCAGATGGAAAAGCAATTTCGGTAGTGATTAAACAGTTATTGTCTTAATGAAATAATTAAGTTCTTTATAAAAAAAACCGCATCGATTGATGCGGTTTTTTATTGTTGAGAGGATGTTGTTTTTTTAATTTGCTGCTTTTAATCTGTCTTTTACAAATTCTATTTCGGTTTTACCGTGAGCTTTAGGTTTGCCGTCTTCTCCTAGGTTTACCATAATAATATTGTCAACACTAATAATGGTTTCTCGGGTCATTTTATTACGTACTTCACAGTTTAAGGTCAAAGAAGAACCTCCAAATTTTGCGACTTCAATTCCAATTTCAATAATATCACCTTGTCTGGCAGAGCTTAAAAAATTAATTTCAGACATGTATTTGGTTACTACTCTGTTGTTTTCTAATTGTATGATAGAGTACAGTGCAGCTTCTTCGTCAATCCAGGCTAATAGTTTACCTCCAAACAAAGTTCCATTGGCATTTAAGTCTTCGGGTTTAACCCATTTTCGTGTATGAAATCTCATAATATTTTAACTGTTTTTTTATTCAAAATTTAGTGCTGTAATTTGGGATGTCGATGAAAAGCACAAAAAATTATACGTTGTAATTTAGTTTCAAGAATTTTTTTGTAGAATTTCTCATCACCAAATCTGTTTGAATAATTTTGGTTTCGTATTCAAGAGTTTCATTTTCGTTTTCAATTCGTTGAATCAATAATTTGGCAGCTTTGGCTCCCATTTTTTCACCGTGTTGACTGATGGTAGTCATTTGTGGACTGGCATGTCTTGCCAAAATTCCATTAGAAAACGCAATTACTGAGAAATTCTCGGGTATTTTGTACCCTAATTTTTGAGCTACTTTCTGAATGGCAATTCCCGTAGCTTCATTGGTGGTTATAACACCATCTATCTTGTGTTTTTCCAAAATAGGTGTCAATATCTTTTCGTATTCTTTGTAGTGAATTCCAGTCATGTCAATCATAATTTCACGATTGATGTCCAAACCAAATTCTTCCAAAGCTTTTATGTATCCTTTTTTCCTTTTTTTTGTACTGGCAAGTTTTGTATGAGTAGAGATAAAAGCAATGTTTTTACATCCTGTATTTTTTAGGTGTTCCACTGCATTATAGGTTGCTTTATGATCTTTAATCACAACTTTGTCACAGTCCAATTCTTTAGGGGCTCTATCATACATTACAATAGGAAATCCTTCTTCTATAATGTTCTGAAAGTGTACATAATCTTTATTGATGCTAGTTTCTAGAGCAGGAGAGATGATGAACCCATCAATGCTACCGTTAGATAACATTTCTAAAATCTCAATCTCTTTGCTTGTTTTTTCGTTAGAAACACAGGTGATTATTTTATAACCTAGCTCGTTAGCTACTTGTTCTATTCCATTAAAAACTTGTGCATAAATATATTTTAGCATGTTCGGTATAAGAACAGCTATGGTTTTAGTTTTTTTATTTTTTAAACTAAGAGCATTAAAATTGGGTTTGTATTTAAATTCTTTTGCATAAGCTTGTATTCTCTTTTTGGTAACATCTGCTATTTCATGGCTGTCATTTAAGGCTTTAGAAACCGTAGAAATAGAAACGTTTAGCTCTTTGGCAATGTCTTTAATGGTTAGTTTTTTCTTCATAAGTTAAAAAAAGGTGCAAAATAATAGTGTAAAATCTTGTTCCAATAACAAATATACTCATAATTAATAAGTTGTAATTTAATATACTACGATTTCTTAAAATTGTAAATTTGTAGCATGCAAGTAGATTATATTATCGTAGGTTTTGGGCTGGCTGGAATGGCCATGGTCAAAGAATTAGAAGACAAAGGTCGTTCTTTTGTGGTTATAAATGACTCGTCACAAGTTTCGTCTCGTGTGGCGGCAGGAGTTTTTAATCCTGTTATTCTGAAACGTTTTACGCCTGTTTGGAATGCAGATGAGCAATTAGAAAATTTATTTCCTTTTTATAAGGATTTATCAGATAAATTAGGAGGGAGTTATTTGACTTTTTTTGAAACATTAAAAGTTTTTAAAACCATAAAAGATCAGAATAATTGGTTTTTGGCTTGTGACAAACCTTTGCTAGAAAAACATTTAGAACCTAAAATTTTAAAAGAAAAAATTAAGGGAATTCAGCATTTTGAAGGCTTTGGAAAAGTAAAAGGAACTGGACGTGTTCTAATTAATAAAGTTTTAGATGACTATACAGCGTATTTAAAAAACAAAGGACTCTTTTTAGAAATTCCTTTTGTACACGAAGATTTAAAAGTTGATATAGAAAGTGTAGTTTATAATGATATTACGGCTAAGAAAATTATTTTTGCAGAAGGATATGGAATTAAAAAAAATCCATATTTCAAAGATTTACCGTTAGGAGGAACCAAAGGAGAAATGTTGTTTATAAAAGCACCAGAACTAAAGCTGACACAACAAATAAAATCAGCATTGTTTGTGTTGCCTGTTGGAGATGATAAGTATTGGGTGGGAGCTACGTTCAATTGGGCAGACAAGACCACAGAGGCAACAGAAAAAGGGAAGAAAGAACTGTTAGAAAAATTAGAAACCATGCTAGAGGTGCCTTATGAAGTAATCAGCCAGTTTGGAGGAATAAGGCCTACCGTAAAAGATAGAAGACCGTTGGTAGGAAAGCATCCTATTCACCAGAATATAATTATTTTTAACGGATTGGGAACAAGAGGAGTTATGATAGCTCCAACCTTAGCAAAAAAATTATATGCTCATTTGGAAAATGAAGAACCATTGCCAATTGAAGTTAACATAGAAAGATTTAATTAAACATTACAACTATGCCATTTATAAGTGAGGATGAGTTTATAGAATTCAATGATAAAATTGAAAGTCTAGAACAAGAATGTTCAAAATTGAAAGAACAAATTTCAAGTCTTGAAGAAGAGCGTTTGACTATGGAAAATCAAGTTTCTACGCTTAAGCATAAGAACTTAGATTTAGAAACCCAGATTTCTGCTTTGGGAAAAGAACTTGTTACTGTAGAAGATAAGCTTACTTCATTACAGTCAGAATGTATAGGTTTGGAAGAACTAAAACAAGATCATGTCGAAAAAATTAAGACTAAAAACAATCAATTAAAAGCAGCTGTAGTTGTAGGAGTTCTTTTAATGTTGATTTGTTTAGGGGGAACCTACGCTTTTTTTAACGGCAAAAAAGATGCAGGAGCAACAAAAGTTGCTGCTACTGCTGTAAAAACGGAAGAAACAGTAAAAACACCAAAACCAATTGTAGAACAAGATAGTAAAGAAATAGCTCAAACAGACGTTGTTACTTATGGAGTTCAAATAGGTGTTTACAAAGACTTAGACATTCATTTTACATCAGAAGTTCAAAAAATTAAAAAAGATGGATTGAACCATTACGTGTTAGGTAATTTTCCAACGTTTGAAGAAGCAAAATACCTAAGAATTGTTTTGTATGATTTGAAATTACGAGATGTAGTAATTGTTAAGTTGATGAATGGTGAAATTATAGAGTAAAACTATTTTTTTCTTAGGCTTTCGTCTTTTTGGTATTTGATGAATAAGTGAATCCATATAACTCTAGAAATACGCAAACTCCAAGGAGCTAATGCGAATAGACCTATGGCAATTACAAACAAACTTTCTCGCATAGTCAGTCCTAAAAACACGACACTAATAATGTACAACGCTACAGCTAAAGCAACGCTCAATCCGTAACCTACATACATAGCTCCATAAAAGAAAGAGGGTTCTCTCATGTATTTTAAGTTGCATTTTGGGCAATGACTTTTGGTTTGTGTCGTTTTTAGAACGTTGAAAGAGAACTTGTTTTCAAAAAACGCTCCTTCATGACATTGTGGACATTTAGAAGTAAAGATGCTGTAGAGTTTGCTTTCTTTTGTAAACATGATAGTTATATTTATGGTACTTTTGCATCACTCTTAATACAGAGATAATACAGTGTAGGTCTCAGATTTGTGTATACAAATATAATTCCTATTTTTTTGATATAAGCAACAATTGTTACATATGGTTAACGTACATAATTTAACGGTCACTTTTAATGGAACTGATCTTTTTTCGGGAATAACTTTCAAATTAGAAAAAGGTGATAGAGTAGGGTTGGTAGGAAAAAATGGAGCGGGTAAGTCTACTTTATTAAAGGTTTTGTCTAAAGATCTTCCGAGCGATGGTGGAACCTTGGCTTTTGATAAAGATATTCAGATGGGGTTTTTACGTCAAGATATTGACTTTGTTCCAGGAAGAACCATTTTAGAAGAGGCTTATCAGGCTTTTGAAGAGATTAAAAAGATAGAAGTAGAAATTGAAAAAATCAATGGAGAGCTTGCAGAAAGAACTGATTATGAGAGTGAGTATTACACTAATTTAATTCACGACTTAGAAGAAAAAACCACACGTTACGAACTGTTAGGAGGTTACAATTATCAAGGAGAAACCGAAAAGATTTTACAAGGGTTGGGTTTTCAGAGAGCAGATTTTAACAAGTTGACAGATACTTTTTCTGGAGGTTGGAGAATGCGTATTGAACTGGCAAAACTCTTATTACAGCAAAATGATATTTTGTTGTTAGATGAACCTACCAACCACTTGGACATTGAATCCATCATCTGGTTAGAGAATTTTTTAAGAAATTATGCAGGGGCAGTAGTATTGGTTTCTCACGATAAAATGTTTTTAGACAATGTGACCAACAGAACTATTGAAATTTCTTTGGGGCAGATTTACGATTACAAAAAGTCGTATTCTCAATTCATGTTGTTAAGAGATGAAATTCGCGAAAAACAAATGCAGGCTCAAAAAAACCAGGAAAAAGAAATCAAAGCCAAAGAGGAGTTGATTGAGCGTTTTCGATACAAAGCAACCAAAGCGTCTTTGGCACAGTCGCTTATCAAGCAGTTAGATAAAGTACAAAGAATTGAGGTAGATGGTGAAGACAATGCGGTGATGAATGTTCGTTTTCCGTTGTCTAAAGAACCAGGTAGAATAGTTGTAGAAGCAGAGGATGTGTCTAAAAGTTATGGAGAGAAACACGTATTGTCTAATGTAGAAATGTTGATAGAGCGTGGTTCTAAAATTGCTTTTGTAGGTCAAAATGGCCAAGGGAAATCTACCTTGGCAAAAATGATGGTGGGTGAAACGGATTATACGGGACACTTAAAGTTGGGGCACAATGTAGAAATTGGATATTTTGCACAGAATCAAGCAGAACATTTGGATGGTGAAATTACTTTATTGGACACCATGGAAAATGCTGCGAATGATGGAAATAGAGCAAAAGTTCGTGATATGTTAGGTTCTTTTTTGTTTAGGGGAGATGATGTAGATAAAAAAGTAAAAGTATTGTCTGGAGGGGAACGAAACCGATTGGCATTGTGTAAAATGTTGTTAGAGCCTTTTAATGTTTTGGTGATGGATGAGCCTACCAACCATTTAGATATTGCTTCTAAAAATGTGTTGAAACAGGCTTTAGAAAAATTTGAAGGAACGTTGATTTTGGTTTCTCATGATCGTGATTTTTTACAAGGATTGACCGAGAAAGTATTTTATTTTAAAGACAAGGTCATCAAAGAGTATTTGGGAGATTTGGATTATTTTTTAGCAGAACACAAGTTGGAAGACATGCGTGAAGCAGAAAAAAGAACAGTTGTGGTTTCGGAAAAATCAACTGAGAAAAAATCTGGAAAACTAAGTAGGGAAGAAGAGAAAGAATTAAAGAAGATGAAAAATAGATTGAGTAAGCTAGAACGCCAAATAGGTGATTTGGAAAACGAAATCAAAAAAATGGACGATCAGTTGGCAGAAGATTATGAAAAACATGCTGCTGATGGAACTTTTTTTGAAACGTATCAATCTAAAAAAAATGAGTTAGATGCTTTTACTGAGGAACTGTTTGAGTTGGATGATGAAATTGCATCAAAAGAAGGATAGATCGTTTGTGTTAGGAATGCTATTCTAAAGGTTTGGTTTTCTACTCTACTTTGATATGGTTTTTTGTTTGGTTATCTAGATTTGCATAAGAATAAGTGATAATAGATGTAGTGATTTTTTAGACAAGATTGTGTGTCAAAAAATAAAAAGGTGGATATAAGATAAATGAGTACTTCCCAAAACATACAAATTCATTTACCTATTTTAAAAGAGCAAGAAGTAGAGCTTTATGTAAAAAGAGAAGATTTGTTGCATCCTTTTATTTCGGGAAACAAATTCAGGAAACTAAAATACAATTTACAAGAAGCTAAAAAACAAAACAAGCAAAGTTTTGTAACGTTTGGTGGAGCTTATTCCAATCACATTTTAGCCACAGCGGCTGCGGGTAAAGAATACGGATTTACGACTGTTGGTGTAATTCGTGGTGAAGAATTGGGAGTGGATTTACACAAAACATTGAGTCAGAACCCTACCTTGAGAAAGGCATATGAATTTGGAATGAATTTTCTGTTTGTTACTAGATCTCAGTATCAACAAAAAAAAGAAAGTTCATTTTTAATGGAGTTGGAAAATCAATTTCCCAATAGTTATTTTTTACCAGAAGGAGGAACCAATCTTTTAGCGATTAAGGGGTGTGAAGAAATACTCACAGATGCAGATGCTGATTTTACACACATTGCTTGTGCTATGGGAACTGGAGGAACGGTAACAGGTGTTATCAATTCTAGTTCAATTGCTCAAAAAGTTATGGTGTTTCCTGCGCTTAAAGGGAATTGGATTGTTGATGAAATCAAATCGCTACAGCCAAATAAAAGCAATTGGAAGGTCATTTCTGACTATCATTTTGGAGGTTATGGAAAAATAACCGAGGAATTAATTACTTTTATAAACGAGTTTAAAAAAGAAACAGCCATTGCTTTAGATCCCATATATACAGGAAAAATGTTGTTTGGAATTTTAAAAGAAATTCAAAAAGGGAAATTTGAACAAGGAGATAAAATTTTAGCAATTCACACAGGCGGTTTGCAAGGAATAGAAGGTGTAAACCTACGATTAAAACAAAAAAACAAACGTATAATTTTATGAGAAAAGTCTTCGTTTTTGGGGTGATTTTATTGCTAGCGTCCTGTGGTTCTAGTAAAAAAGTAGTATCAAGTAAAAGGTCTACAACCACAAATAAAGGAACAGAAGTAAAGGTGGTTCCCACAAAAGAAGTGGAGAAAGAGGTAGAAAAAGTCATCAATCAAACCAAAAAAAAATCTAAAACGTATTTAAGTGAAACCACGTTGGCTTACGTAGAGAAATTTGCTCCCATGGCAATGGAAGAGATGCATAAATATAAGATTCCCGCAAGTATTACCTTAGCACAAGGGATTTTAGAATCAGGTAGTGGAACAAGTAACTTGGCTAGAAAATCTAACAATCATTTTGGAATCAAATGTCATGTTGGTTGGGAGGGAGAACGTGTGACTCATGATGATGATAAAAAAGGGGAATGTTTTAGAAAATACGAATATGCATCTACATCTTATAAAGATCATTCTCTTTTTTTGACAACAAGGTCTAGGTATGCGGATTTATTTACATTGAGAAAAGGAGATTACAAAGGTTGGGCAAAAGGATTGAAAAAAGCGGGTTATGCAACGGATCCAAAATACCCAAACAAGTTGATTAGTTATATAGAGAGGTATAATTTGGATGAGTACGATGAAATGGTGTTAAAGGGAAAAGTAGACTTGGTTACTATTATTGATGATAGAAAAGAAGAAAGTCCTGTAAAAGTAGTTGTTGTTCATGAAGAAGAAAATGGTTTTGGATATGACACGCATACGGTAGAAGATGAGGATACGCTGTATTCTATTTCTAGAAAATATGGAGTTTCAGTTGAAGAACTGAAAGAGTTAAATCACTTGTCTGACAATACCATTCATAAAGGAGATGTGTTAAGGTTAAAAACAAATTCAGAATTGAAAAATCATCACATTGTACAGCAAAAAGAAACGTTGTATTCTATTTCTAAAAAATATGGATTGACAGTTGATGCATTGAAAAAAATGAATGACTTAAGGTCTAATGATATTTCCATAGGGCAAGAACTAAGAATAAAGTAATTCTTGATTTTTAAAACAGGTATAAAAAAACGCTTCAAATTAAATTTGAAGCGTTTTTAATTTATGAGAATATCAGAGTTTGACTTACATCATTCCTGGCATTCCTCCTGGGTGGTGTTGTCCACCTCCAGTTTCAGGTTCTTTAATATCTGTTAAAGTACAAGCTGTGGTTAAAATCATTCCGGCAACAGAAGCAGCATTTTCTAAAGCTACACGTGTTACTTTTGTAGGATCGATAATTCCAGCTTTGAACATTTGAACATATTCATCCGTTTTAGCGTTGTATCCATAGTCTCCATTTCCTTCAATTACTTTAGAAACAACTACAGACCCTTCTCCACCTGCATTGCTTACAATTTGTCTTAAAGGCTCTTCAATAGCCCTGTTGATAATTGCAATACCTGTTTTTTCGTCAGCATTTTCAGTTGTTAAAGAAGCTAAAGCAATTTTAGCTCTTACCAAAGCAACACCTCCACCAGAAACAATACCTTCTTCCACGGCAGCTCTTGTAGCGTGTAAAGCATCGTCTACACGGTCTTTTTTCTCTTTCATTTCTACTTCAGAAGCAGCACCAACATACAATACAGCAACACCACCAGCTAATTTAGCCAAACGTTCTTGTAACTTTTCTTTGTCGTATTCAGAAGTAGTTGTTTCTATTTGAGCTTTGATTTGATTTACTCTAGCAGCGATTGCATCAGTAGCTCCAGCACCATTTACAATAGTAGTATTGTCTTTATCAATGGTAATAGTTTCTGCAGTACCTAAAGCCTCTAATGTAGTGTTTTCAAGAGTCATACCCATTTCTTCAGAAATAACAGTACCACCAGTTAAGATAGCAATATCTTCTAACATGGCTTTACGTCTGTCTCCAAAACCTGGTGCTTTTACAGCAGCAATTTTTAAAGCACCACGCAATTTATTCATAACCAAAGTAGCCAATGCTTCACCATCAACATCCTCAGCAATAATCAATAAAGGTTTACCGCTTTGAGAAATTGGTTCTAAAATAGGTAGTAATTCTTTAAGGTTAGATATTTTCTTATCGTATAACAAAATATAAGGATTCTCTAACTCAGCTAACATTTTTTCAGAATTGGTAACAAAGTAAGGAGATAAATATCCTCTGTCGAATTGCATACCTTCTACAATGTCAACATATGTTTCAGTCCCTTTAGCTTCTTCTACGGTAATAACACCTTCTCTACCAACTTTTCCAAAAGCCTGCGCAATTAAATCTCCAATTGTATTGTCATTGTTTGCAGAAATAGCAGCTACTTGTTGAATTTTATCAGAATCAGAACCTACAGCTACAGATTGTTCAGCCAAACCAGCCACAATAGAAGCTACGGCCTTATCGATTCCTTTTTTCAAATCTAAAGGATTGGCTCCTGCAGCAACATTTTTCAATCCTTCTTGAACAATTGCTTGTGCCAATACAGTTGCGGTAGTTGTACCGTCTCCTGCCAAGTCATTGGTTTTAGAAGCTACTTCTTTTACCATTTGAGCTCCCATGTTTTCTAAAGGATCAGATAATTCAATCTCTTTAGCTACTGTTACACCATCTTTAGTGATGTGTGGTCCTCCAAAAGCTTTTCCAATTACTACGTTACGACCTTTAGGTCCTAAAGTTACTTTTACTGCATTTGCCAATGCATCAACTCCACGTTTTAAACCGTCACGTGCTTCAATATCAAAAATGATTTCTTTTGCCATTTTAGTTCAGTTTTTTAAATTAGATAATCGCGAATATGTCGCTTTCTCTCATGATTAAATAATCGTTTCCTTCGTAAGCCAATTCAGTACCTGCATACTTTCCGTACAATACAGTATCTCCTACTTTTACAGTGATAGGATTGTCTTTGGTTCCATTACCTACAGCTACTATAGTACCTGTTAATGGTTTTTCTTTTGCAGAGTCTGGAATAATTAATCCAGAAGCAGTTTTTGTTTCTGCTGGAGCTGGCTCTACCAAAACTCGATCAGCTAATGGTTTAATGTTAATGCTCATAATAATATATTATTTAAATGTGTTTATAATTTACATTCATGCATATTCGAAAAGTATGCCAATCTGAGAATGTCATTTGTTTTAAAAAAAAATGTCATCATGAGTGACATGATGACATTTTTATAATTTAAATATGTTTTGTTTAAACTATTCTTCTTTTTTGTTTTCTTCTTGAGGAGTATTGTTAATAATATCTTCAATTTGTGCAGCATCTTCTTCAGATGGAGCTACTTCATTTCTTTGTTGAATAGTCTCTTGTAATTCAGATTGACTAGATTGATCTCTAGGAATTGCAAGACTAGATAATAAAATCAAGGCTAATAAAGTAATTGCTAACGTCCAGGTAGCTTTGTCTAAAAAGTTGTTAGTGCTTTGTACTCCTCCAATAGTAGAACCACTTCCACCTGTTAGAGATGAAGACAATCCTCCTCCTTTAGGGTTTTGTACTAGTACAATTAATATAAGTAGCACAGCCACTACCATAATTAGAATTAACAATAAGTTGTATGTCATGATTTATGAGTTTGTAATATTTCTATTCTTTCTATTTGGTTTGCAAAGAAACTACTTTTTTCTGGATATTTCAAACTTAAAATTTTATAGGCTTGAATGGCATCATTGTATTTCTTTTGTGCGATATAAACTTTGGCCAAAGTTTCTGTCATTAACTGGTTTGTGTTGATATCATCACTTTTTTTAAGAGACAAATTTTTCTTAGGAGTTTCTGTTTTTTTAACAGGTGAAATCTTAGGATTGTTTAAAATAAATTGGTCAATAATGTCTAGTTTGGGCTCTAAAGGTTTTGCTTTTGGTGTATTTCTAGCAATTGGTTTTTGATGATTCAATTGCAACCATTGTTGAAAACTGTGTTTTTCTGATGAAGTAAATTCAAACGGAGTTTCTGTGTTAAGAGTTGTTGTAGAGCTATGATCAACAACTTCTTTTTTTAGGTTAAAAATTGTATTCTTTACCGTTTTTGCAACACTTGGGTTTGATGGTTGTTCTTTTTCTTCTTCTAAAAGATTGATAAAATCAAACAAAACATCTCTACTTATAGTATGTGCAGCTACATTCTTTAAAGTGTGGTTGTATTTAAAATGCTCTGAAGAATGGTATTTTTTTAGTAAGATAGTTTTTGCAAGAGAGAAATAAGGATAGGCATCAGCAATCTGTTCCAATTGACTGATGCCTATGTCTTTGGTGTTTTTTGTTTTAACGGCTTGTGTAAAAGTATTGTGCATATTTTTTTACCAGTTGGCTACCGAAGCGTTAAATATGTTTTGGTTCACTCTTTCAAAAATCTCTTCAAAAGCAGTGTCTAATCCAGTTCCTTGTAAAATTACATCAGCATCGTAATCGTAAAAGTGACTAAATCTTTTTTCAAAGTTTTTGGTTTCATCAGCTTTGTTGTAGAAGCGGACATTGAATTCTATGGTCAACCTATTTTGGGAAGCTCCTTGATCTGCATTGGCAGACATTGGAGTAATGGTGTAGCGAGTAATTTCTCCTTCAAATTGCAAATCTCCACCAGTTTTTACTAAATTTAGATTGGTTTGTGTGATGAAAAAGTCTTGTAAATTGATGGTGAATTCTTGACTTAATGTTGGTTCAATCAATTGGGCATTGTTGTTGAAAAAATCAATTTGAATGGTTTTAGCATCTCCTGTATCACCTCCTGTAAAGCTATAAATACCACAACTAATAGTTATAGAAAGAATTAAAATAGCAGCAATTCTAGATAAAATTTTGTGTAACATATACTAAATGTGTTTGATGGCAAATATAAATTATAAGTTGTATTGTTTTATTTTTCTATACAAAGTTCGTTCCGAGATTCCCAATTCTTTAGCGGCTAGTTTTCGCTTGTTGTTATTGCGTTCCAATGATTTTTTAATCATTTCAATTTCTTTGTCTTGTAAAGATAGATTTTCATCTTCCTCAATGGTTTCAATAAAAGAATATTCATCGTCTAAATCTTCTTCAATCTCAGGTTTACTTTGATAAGAAATCAAACTAGAATTTGGTTTTGTAACAGGTGCTGGAGCAATTGCTTTGGGCTGAGAAGAAGTATTTAAAAAACTTTCAGAATCTCTATCCTTATTACCATGCATTAAATTAAGAGTAACCTTTTTCAGTTCGTTTAATTCAGTTCTTAATTCATAAATCATTTTTAACAACCCAGATTTTTCTTCGGTACTAAAAGATTTAGATTCTTCTACAACCATAGGAAGAGAAGAGCTGCTTAGATTTGGTAAGTAATTTTTTAAGACTGTTGCGGTAATGTTTCTATTTTCTTCAATGATAGAAACTTGTTCGGCTATATTTCTCAATTGTCGAATGTTCCCAGGAAAATGGTATCTCAATAACAAATCGATAGCTTCTTCGTTTAGCCTTACGGTAGGCATTTTGTATTTCTGGGCAAAATCCGAAGCAAATTTTCTGAACAACAAATGAATGTCCTCGTTTCTGTTTCTTAGTGGAGGCAATTCTATTTCTATGGTACTAAGTCGGTAATAAAGATCTTCTCTAAACCGTCCTTTTTTAATAGCCTCTATCATTTTTACATTGGTAGCAGCTACAATTCTTACATTTGTTTTTTGAACATCCGAAGAACCTACTTTGATGAATTCCCCATTTTCTAAAACACGCAACAAACGTACTTGTGTGGTTAGTGGCAATTCACCAACTTCATCTAAAAAAATAGTTCCTCCATCGGCTACTTCAAAATATCCTTTACGCGAGTTGTTGGCACCTGTAAAAGCTCCTTTTTCGTGTCCAAACAATTCACTATCAATAGTTCCTTCTGGTATAGCACCACAGTTTACCGCAATGTAATTGTTGTGCTTTCTGTGAGATAGGGAATGAATAATTTTAGGAATACTTTCTTTACCCACACCACTTTCACCAATCACCAAAACGGAAATGTCGGTAGGAGCTACACGTGTAGCTTTTTCGATAGATCTATTGAGTTGAGGATCGTTACCTATAATTCCAAAACGCTGTTTGATTACTTGAACAGATTCCATAATTGTTTTTTTGATGATAATTTAAGAATGACTTACATAGTCTCCTAGCAATGTTGCAGAAGTACAATCAGTAATTTTAATTTTCACAAAGTCTCCTGGTTTTTGATTTTCTCCTTTTGGAAAAACAATCGCATAGTTTTGAGAGTTCCTAGCCATCCAATGCTGATCGGATTTTTTAGAATTGCTTTCAATCAAAGCAACTACAGTTTTACCAAGATAAGCTTGGGTGTTGGCAAGACTCATTTTTCTTTGCAAATCAATCACTTCTTGCAAACGTCTTTTTTTAGTTTCTGCTGGTACATCATCTGGAAATTTTTTCTCAGCCAAAGTTCCAGGTCTTTCAGAGTAAGAAAACATAAATCCATAGTCATAATTTACATATTCCATTAAAGATAGAGTGTCTTTGTGTTCTTCTTCTGTTTCACCACAAAAACCAATAATCATATCTTGAGAAATAGCACAATCTGGCAATAAAGTTTTGATTTTGTCTATCAACTCCATGTACTCTTCACGCGTGTGTTGGCGGTTCATGCGTTCTAACACAGTAGTGCTTCCAGATTGTACAGGCAAATGTAAATACCTACAGATGTTTGGATATTTTACCATGGCATGCAATACTTCAATATCCATGTCTTGTGGGTTGTTGGTGAAAAAACGCACCCACATTTCAGGAAAATTACTAGCCACCATTTTTAATAAATCTGCAAATCCAACGGCAGTAGCTTGAGCAATGTCACTAGCTTTGTCAAAATCTTTTTTAAGTCCACCACCATACCAAAGGTAACTATCAACATTTTGCCCTAATAAAGTAATTTCTTTATATCCTTTAGTTTGTAAATCTTTAATTTCAGAAATAATACTTTGTGGGTCTCTAGATCTTTCTCGTCCTCGCGTAAAAGGCACAACACAAAAAGTACACATATTATCACAACCACGAGTAATGGTGACAAAGGCGGAAACTCCATTAGAATTTAATCGAACTGGAGATACATCGGCATACGTTTCTTCTTTAGACAAAAGAACGTTTACAGCATTTCTACCTTCGTTAACTTCTTCTAATAAGTTGGGCAAATCTCTATAAGCATCGGGTCCAACCACCAAATCCACAATTTTTTCTTCTTCTAAAAACTTAGATTTCAAACGTTCTGCCATACATCCTAAAACCCCAACTTTCATACTAGGATTTATTTTTTTGATGGCATTGTATTTTTGAAGACGTTTTCTAATAGTTTGTTCTGCTTTTTCGCGAATAGAACAAGTGTTAACCATTACCAAATCAGCTTCTTCTAAATTTAATGTTGTGTTGTAACCACTTTCAGACAAGATAGAAGCAACAATCTCGCTATCATTCATGTTCATTTGGCAACCATAACTTTCTATATAAAGCTTTTTAGTGTTACCTTCTTTATAATCAGTAGAAAGGGGATGTCCTTGTTTGTTTGCATCAATAATCTTTTCTTCTGTTGTAACTCTGCTCATTTTTTGTGATTTTCTAGGGATGCAAATTTACAATAAATATTGTATTTTATGACAAGATGTCAGAATATATGTGGTTAAGAAAATCTTAAATACAAGAATATAAATGATCGTTTTAATTTTTCTCCCTACTTTTGTCGCAAAATAGAGTACTAAAAAATAAGGAAGAGAGAGATATGGCAAGCAATCTTGTAATCGTAGAGTCACCAGCAAAGGCTAAGACAATTGAGAAATTTTTAGGAAAAGATTTTCAAGTAGAATCGAGTTTTGGACACATCGCAGATTTGCCTTCTAACGGATTGGGAGTTGACGTAGATGGCGATTTTTCACCTACCTATTTGGTTTCAGATGATAAAAAAACGGTTGTTAGGAAGTTGAAAAGTTTAGCAAAAAAAGCAGACACTGTTTGGTTAGCAAGTGATGAGGATCGAGAAGGAGAAGCTATTGCTTGGCATTTAAAAGAACAGCTAAATTTGAGTGAAGATAATACAAAGCGTATTGTTTTTCATGAAATTACCAAAACAGCAATTCTAAAAGCGGTTGAAAATCCTAGAAAAATTAATTACAATCTAGTAGATGCTCAACAAGCTCGTAGAGTTTTAGATAGAATTGTAGGGTATGAATTGTCTCCTGTTTTGTGGAGAAAAGTTAAAGCTGGACTTTCTGCAGGTAGAGTTCAATCTGTAGCAGTTCGTTTGATTGTAGAAAGAGAACGAAGCATTTTAGAATTTGTAACAGAAGCTAGTTACAAAGTGGTTGCGGAATTTTTTAATGATGAAGGAAAAAAATTCAAAGCAACTTTGCCCAAAGCATTTGAAAAAAGAGAACAGGCAGAAAAGTTTTTAAAGGAATGTGTGGGAGCAGCGTTTAAAATAGCAGATTTAACAACCAAACCTGCAAAAAAATCTCCAGCAGCACCGTTCACAACCTCTACATTGCAACAAGAAGCAGCTAGGAAATTAGGTTTTTCTGTTTCTAAAACCATGACCGTTGCACAACGTTTGTACGAAGCGGGTATTATTACATACATGAGAACGGATAGTGTAAACTTATCTGAAGAAGCTAAAAAATTAGCAGCAGATGAAATTACAGCTTCTTATGGAGCAGAATATAGCAAGCCAAGAAATTACAATACTAAGTCTAAAGGAGCACAAGAAGCACATGAGGCCATTCGTCCTACAGACATGACACTTCATGAAATTCATCAAGAATACGATCAAAATAGATTGTACGATTTGATTTGGAAAAGAACATTAGCTTCTCAAATGAGTGATGCTCAATTGGAACGTACAAACGTGAAAATTGAAAATGATAAAAATACTAAGATTTTTACTGCAAACGGTGAAATGATCAAGTTTGAAGGTTTCTTAAAAGTATATTTAGAAGGAACAGATAATGAGGATGAAGAGCAAGATGGAATGTTACCACGCTTAACCGTTGGTGATGTTTTAGAACATGAATATATTACAGCAACACAACGTTTTTCAAAAGCACCTTATCGTTTTACTGAGGCATCTTTGGTAAAGCAACTAGAAGAATTAGGAATAGGTAGACCTTCTACTTATGCACCTACAATTTCTACTGTTTTAAGAAGAGGTTATGTAGAGAAAGGAACTATTGAGGGAGTAGAAAGAGGTTATGAACAGTTTGTTTTGCAAAATGATGAAATTGTTTCTAAAACCTTAACAGAAAAAGTAGGTTCTGATAAAGGAAAATTGGTTCCAACGGATATCGGAAATATTGTAAACGACTTTCTAGTTGCGCATTTTGAGAAAATTTTAGATTACGGATTTACAGCAAAAGTAGAAGCGCAGTTTGATGAGATTGCAGAAGGAAATGAGGAGTGGATTGGAATGATCAAAGAATTTTATCAAGGATTCCATACTGTTGTAAAAGATGTTGCAGAAAATGCTGAAAGAGAAAGTGGAGAACGTATTTTAGGAAAGCATCCAGAATCAGGTAAAACAGTTTTGGTGCGTTTGGGTAAATTTGGTCCTTTGGCTCAGATTGGTGATCCAGAAGACGAAGAAAAAGAGTTTGCTAGTTTGTTAAAAGAGCAAAATTTAGGAACGGTTACTTTAGAAGATGTTTTAGATTTGTTTTTGTTGCCTAAAAATTTAGGAGCATATAAAGGTGAAGAAGCGGTTGTTTCTAACGGTCGTTTTGGTCCTTATATCAAATACGGAGCTATGTATGTTTCTTTAGAGAGAGGAGAAGATCCTATGTCTGTAGATTTTGATAGAGCCGTAGAACTGATAGAGGCAAAAATAAAAGCAGATGCTCCAATTGCAGAATATGAAGACTTGCCTGTTCAGAAAGGAGTAGGTCGTTTTGGTCCTTTTATCAAATGGAACGGAATGTTTATCAATGTGAACAAAAAGTATGATTTTGATAATTTGTCAGATGATGATATTGTTACACTGATTGAAGACAAAAAGAGAAAAGAGATTGAAAAAGTTGTTCACAATTGGGAAGATGAAGGGATTAGAGTTGAGAAAGCACGTTGGGGGAGGCATAATATTATTAAAGGGAAGACAAAAATTGAGTTGGCAAAAACAATAGATGCACCTGCGCTTACTTTAGAAGAAGTGAAAGATATTATTGAAAAAAACGCTCCTAAAAAGAAAGCTCCAGCTAAAAAACGAGCTCCAGCTAAAAAAACAGTGGCTAAGAAACCAGCAGCAAAAACAACAAAGAAAAAATAAAGGAGTATGATTCAAGAATTTTTCACTCCAATTTCGGAAAGTGTTTTGCAACAAAACAATTCGGAAAGTAGTGTTTTTGAGAGTCTGTTGATTAAAAACATAGAAGGGCAGGAGTTTCCCGTGTTAGAAGGTGTTAAGTTGGCTATTTTTGATGTTCAAGAAAGTAGAGCATCTATAAATAATGAGGGAACAGGTGTTGGAGCAAGTGAAATTCGAAAAGAATTGTACAGGCTACATTCAGGAAATTGGACAGTTTCAATTGCAGATTTGGGAACAATTAAAGCAGGAAATCTAATAAAAGACACTTATTATGCTGTCAAAGAAACAGTTTCTTTCTTGTTGAAAAATGATATTTTGCCAATTATAATTGGAGGCGGTCAAGATTTGATTTATGCAAATTACAAAGCCTACAGTCAATTGGATCAAACGGTTAATTTGGCTGTTGTGAGTCCTAAGTTCAATTTTGGAAATGAAGAAGAGGAGTTGAGTTCAAATTCCTTTTTGAGTAAAATAATTTTAGAAGAGCCTTGTAACTTGTTCAATTATGCTAATTTAGGATATCAAACATATTACAACTCTTCAGAAGAGATTTTATTGATAGAAAAGTTGAGTTTTGAGGCTCATAGAGTGGGTGTTTTGAAAGATTTAACAATTGCAGAACCTGTAATGAGAGATGCTGATATTGTTGGAATTGATATTGGGGCTGTAAGAGCGAGTGAGGCACCAGGTAATGGAAATGCAAATCCAAATGGATTGTATGGAGATGATATTTGTGCCCTAGCAAGATATGCTGGAATTAGTGATAAAGTAACCTCTTTTGGGATTTATGAATACAATCCTATTTTTGATCAAAATGGTCAAACAGGGAAATTAATTTCTCAAATGATTTGGTACTTTATAGAAGGATTCTCACTAAGAACGAATGATTATCCATACGGATTTAAAGATTCGTATTATAAATATTTAGTTCCTTTTGAAAACGAAGTTATTTGTTTTTATCAAAGTGATAAAAGTTTGAGATGGTGGATGCAAGTAGATGTAAATACGCAGAGTAAATACAAAAGACATGTGTTGATTCCTTGTTCACACGAGGATTATTTAAATGCAATAGAACAGAAAATACCAGATAGGTGGTTCAATGCTTGTAAAAAAATGGATTTAAGTTAATTGTCTTAAGATTAGGTTAAGTTTGAAATATGGTCTAATAGTTTTATTGCTTAATTAGATTTTTTTTCTAAGTTTACACCAAATTCTATAGTTAAGAAGATACAACAATAAAATAATATGAAGAAAATACTTTTCTTATCCTTAATAGCAACATCATTAGTAAGTTGTGGTAAATTATTTAGTGATAGAGGTGAACTTGTAGGGGCTAAGTCTGAATCTTGGTTTGCAGAGAGACCTTTTGGTATGGTTTTAATTCCTGGTGGTACTTTTACTATGGGGAAGACTGAAGAAAACAGATGGGAAGCATTTAAAATGTCTCCTAAAAGTGTATCAGTAAAAGAATTTTTTATGGATGACACCGAAATAACAAACAGTGAATACAAAGAATTTGTTTATTGGGTTAGAGATTCTATTGTAAGAACAGAATTGGCAATGTTTGCAGAAACATCAACTTCTATAGAGGGTGAAAGTAGACAAGGTTCAATCGCTGACTATAAATATTTGGATTTAAGTATCGATGTAGATTCAGATAAAATTACACCGTATCAAAAGTACATGTTGAATACCTATGGTTCTTTAAGTAGAAATCATTTAGGAACTTCCCCATTAAATTGGGATGTGCCTATCATTTGGGACATCAATGAATATCCTGATGAAGCGTATGCAGAGGTAATGGATCAGATGTATTTGCCTAGTGAAGATGTTGGTGAAAAAAGAGTTTTTGACGTAGAATTTTTAAAGTATTCTTATTTATCTAGTCACAAGAGTAATTTAGATCTTGTCGATGGAAAGAAAAAAATTAATGATGCTGTAGATATCAATGTTTACCCAGATACTACTGTGTGGGCAAAAGACTTTGAGTATTCTCATAATGATGTAATGGTAAGCAATTACTTTTGGCATTCTGCTTTTGAAAAATATCCTGTTGTAGGGGTAAGTTGGAATCAAGCAAAAGCTTTTTGTAATTGGAGAACTAAAAAGAAAAACGATTATTTAAGATCTTCTCAATCAGGAATACAAGCACCAGAATTTAGATTGCCAACAGAGGCAGAGTGGGAGTTTGCAGCAAGAGGAGGAATTGAAAATGGGAAATATCCATGGGGAGGTCCTTATGTTACTGATAAAGCTGGATATTATTTAGCGAATTTCAAACCAAAAAGAAATGACTTTGGTGCAGATGGTTTTATTTATACCGTTGAGTCTAAGTCTTTTCCATCAAATGATTATGGATTGTATAACATGGCAGGAAATGTTTCTGAATGGACATCAAATGCATACAATATAACAAGTACTTACGTTACGTCATCTTTAAATGTAAATGTAGATGACCCTGCAAATAAAAGAAAAATCATAAGAGGTGGTTCTTGGAAAGATATTGCTTACTTTTTAGAAGTAAGTACGCAAGATTACGAATATGCTGACTCTTCTAAAAGTTACATTGGTTTTAGAACTGTACAAGATTACTTAGGAGACATTAGAGCAGAAAACTAGAAACTAAACAAAACAATTTAAGAATAAAAATTTATTAGCTATGTTACATTCAAAAGGATTTAAGAAATTTATGGCAATGGCCTATGGTATTGGAGGGGCTGTAGTAATTGTAGGGGCTTTGTTTAAGTTAATGCACTGGGAAGGATCATCAGAAATGTTGGTCTTAGGATTGGGTACTGAAGCCTTTATTTTCGTTATATCTGCATTTGAACCATTACCACAAGATGAATTAGACTGGTCTTTAGTATATCCTGAGTTAGCTGGAGGAAGCAAGTCTATGAAAAAAGAAAAAGAGAAAGAAACACCTGAAGGTATCTTAACTAAAAAAATTGACGATATGTTAGCTGCTGCTAAGCTAGATGCAGGTGTCGTTAATAAGTTAACAACAAGTATGAATAACCTTTCTGCTGCTGCTAAGCAAATTGGAGATAGTTCAGGAGCTGTTGCGGATACAACTAAATACAACAAAGAGATTACTTCTGCTGCAAACCATTTAGAAAAAATAAATGCGATGTATTCAACACAAGAAGAGAGTATGACTAAAGTACAGAAGTCTCAAATGGAAGTGCTAGAAAATCAATCTAAATTGGTGAATTCTGTGTCTCAAAAATCTGAAGAGTTGACAAAGCAAATGGATGCACTTTCAAAAAATATTTCTTCATTGAATACTGTTTATGGTGGTATGTTGTCTGCAATGGGATCAAAATAAAGAACTGTTATAATTAAGAATTTTAAAAATTATATTTTATGGCAGGAGGAAAATTAAGCCCTAGGCAGAAAATGATTAACCTGATGTATCTTGTATTATTAGCCCTTTTGGCAATGCAGGTATCAGTAGAGGTTATGGAGGCATTCGGAAAGATGTACGAAAGATCTGAAGATGCAATAGAACAAGGAGTAGAGAAAAACAAAGCTACTTTAGCGGATCTTCAGAGAATGAGTGTTGAAAATCCAGCTCAATATGAAAAAACATATAAAACTGCAAAACAAGTTGAAGAAGTTACTCAGAAATTTATTTCTGAAATTGAAATTTTAAAAAATGTGATAAAGGAAGCAAATCCTATTGAACCAGAAACTGGTAAATTACCAGCCTCTGAAATGGGAAAAGGTGATTTGATGGATGAATTTTTGTTTGGTGGTGAAGGTAACAAACCAGCAGGTGATAAATTTGTAGCAGCTGTAGACGAATATAAAAATCAAATGACAAAGTTGGTTGGTGGTAATAGTGCCATTGTAAATCAACTAAATGCAAGTTTTGATACATCACCAGTAGCGTCTAAAGAAGGTCCAAAAAAACCTTGGTTAGATTACAATTTCAAAGGAATTCCTACTATTGGAACCATTGCTATTTTGTCTAGTATGGAAAATGCAGTGTTGAATATTGAAAATGAATCATTAACAGCAGCATTATCTGGAAGATTAAAAGAAGCTTCGTCTGCAACACAGTTGAAGGCTTTTGTAAGGTTGGATAAAAGCACGTACAGTCCTGGTAGTGAGGTTAAAGCAGAAGTTTTTTTAGCAAGTAAGGATGATACCAAAGTGCCACATAAAGTAAAAATTAATGGAAGTAACATTGATTTAAATAAAAACTTTAAAGGAGGAATGGTAAGTTACAGCTTTCGAGCGGGAAATGTAGGAGATAGACCTATTGTTGGAGAATTTGTTTTTAAAGAAAATGGAAAAGAAATTTTAGTGCCAATTGAAAGTAACTATTCTGTAGTTGCTGCTTCTAACCAAGCAATTGTATCTGCTGATAAAATGAATGTAGTGTATAGAGGATTAGAAAATCCTATTACAGTTACAATTCCTGGTATTAGCCCAACAAAAGTAAAAGCAAGTGCTCCTGGTTTGTCACAAAAAAGTGGTACTAATTATATATTAAAACCTGGAACAGGTAAAACGGTAACCATAAATGTTGTAGGTACGGCAGATAGTGGAGAACAAGTTAAATCTGACCCTGTTACCTTTAGGATTAAAGACATTCCTCAGGCTATGGCTAGTATTAGAGGAGAATATGGTAGTATTAAAATGCCTAAAACAAGTTTGGCTAAGTCATCTGTAGGTGCTGGATTACCAGATTTTGTTTTTGACTTGACCTTAAGAGTACAAAGTTTTAAAGTAAAAGTTCCTGGAAAAACAACAGTTATCGTTAATGGAGGTAGAATGAATTCTCAAGCTCAAAAAGCTATAGAATCTGCCAAGAGAGGTGATATAGTTACTATCTTTGGAATTAGAGCAGCAATTGTTGGTAACTCATCTTATAAGCTGAAAGAAGTGTTACCTATTAGTGTAGAAATTTCTAATTAATATTGAAATGAAGAATTATAGAGTATTTAGTACGTTTTTATTTTTAATAGTTACGACCATAAGTTTTTCGCAAACTAACTTTGGTTTGTTGAATGCTACAAAAGCATCACAGATTGGTGTAAAGTCAGAAGAGCGAATTCGTGTAGATAATGACAAACCTTTACCATATGCATATGTGGATGAAAGAGATATTTTATGGTCTAAAGTTGTTTGGGAAACTATTGATTTGTACCAAAAGAAAAACTTTAGATTGTATTATCCTGTAAATGATGATCAATTAGGTAGCAAGTCTTTATTTTCAAATTTGTTGAATAACATTAGAAATGGAGAAATTACTGAAATCTATGAAGATTCTCAATTTGTAAATAAATTACCTCTTTCTGAAATAGAAAAGAAATTAGTACGTGTTGATACTGCAAGTTATGGGTATGATTTACTAAATGAAGGAGAAACAGACATTAGTGAATATGTTGATAAGAACTTCATCACTCCTCAAGATATACAATCTTATCAGGTAAAAGGTATTTGGTACTTCAATAAATTGTCAGGACAAATGACCTATCGTTTGTTAGCTATTGCACCCATGGCTCCCGATGTTCAAACAATCGGTAGAGATGATATCATAGATGATGCAATTTATCCTTTGTTTTGGGTGTTTTATCCAAATGCAAGAGAAGTTTTACACAACACTTATCCAATCAAAACTGGTTTTGCTGCACAAAGCGCTTCGTATGATTATATTTTGAATACAAGAGATTTTTCTTCTGTAATTATCAAAGAAGAAAACATGTTTGGAAATAGAAGCATAAGTGAATATGAACCAAAATCTTTATTACAATTAAGAAAAGCTGAAGATATTAAAAACGAAATAAGAGACTTAGAATCTGATATGTGGACCTATTAGATTACAATTTCTTAATGAATACATAAAAAAAACTTTCAGTAATACTGGAAGTTTTTTTTTATTCTTGTAAGCTATGAATTAATTGTTTGAATATGTCGTTAGTAAATGCAAAAGATTTTGAAGTTCTGTTAAAATTAGATAAAGTTCCTTTACTTGGAAATTTAGTGGGTAGACTTATTATGTTCTTAACACAACTAAACAAAGTGAATAAGGTGTATGATAGACATAAAAACAAAACTGCTTTGCATTTTTTGAATAGTCTATTAGATGAATATGATATCAATTTTCATGTTTCAGAATCTGATTTAGAGAAAATACCTAGAGGTGATGCTTTTATCACCATTTCAAATCATCCGTTAGGGGGAATTGACGGTGCTATTTTGCTTAGGATTTTATTAAGCGTTAGGGATGACTATAAAATTATCGCAAATTTTTTATTACAAAAGCTTGAGCCTATAAGTTCTCATATAATGCCTGTCAATCCTTTTGAAGATAGAAAAGATCAAAAGTCTAGTGTAAAAGGACTGATTGCTGCTTTAAAGCATTTGGAGCAAGGAAACCCTTTGGGGATATTTCCTGCTGGAGAAGTTTCTACTTTGAAAGAAAAAAATATTTATGTAGATAGTAAGTGGGAAGATGGAGCTATCAAATTGATTAAAAAAGCCAACGTTCCTGTACTTCCTATTTATTTTCATGCAAAAAATAGTCCTTGGTTTTATAGATTGTCAAGTATAAGTGGAGTGCTTAGAACCCTAAAATTACCTTCAGAGCTAGGTAATAAGCGTAAGCAAATCATTCATGTGAAAATTGGTACTCCAATCAAACCAAAGGAAATCAAAGCCATTGATGATTTAGAAGTTTTAAAGAATTTCTTGAGAGAAAAAACGTATTTACTGTCTAAATCTTTTTTGAGGAAAAGAAAACAAATCAATGAGTATAGAACACATTTAAAAAAGAAAGCTAAAGAAATTGCCTCACCAAAAAATCACCAGGATATTTGTAATGAAATAGAAGGTATTCGCACGCTTAAAAAACGTTTGTTTGTTTCTAATGAATACGAGGTTTTTTTAACAAAAGCAGATAACATTCCTAATCTGATGCAAGAAATAGGAAGGCTTAGAGAAATTACATTTAGGTTGATTGGAGAGGGAACCAATAAAAAGTCTGATACGGATAAGTTTGACAGTTATTACCACCATTTGATTCTTTGGAATACGGAGGAAGAAAGATTTGTAGGGGCTTATAGAATGGGATTGGGAGAAGAGATTTTTAAACGCAATGGTTTTAAGAGTTTTTATGTTTCTACCTTTTTTAATTTTTCAAAAGAGATGGATGAGAAATTACCCAAGACTATAGAAATGGGAAGAGCATTTATTGTTCCTGAATACCAACAAAAACCGATGCCTCTTTTCTTGTTGTGGAGAGGAATTGCTGCGGTTACTATTAAATATCCACAATATGAATACTTAATGGGAGGAGCTACAATAAGTAATTTGTTTACCAATTATTCAAAATCCTTAATGATGAGTTTCTTGGAAAATTACTACAGTAACGCTGATATTACACCTTATGTTACCTCTAAAAATCCATTTAAAGTTGATTTAACAGTAAGTGAAAAACGGTACATGGAAAGTTTTGTAGGGCCTGAAGTGAAAAAATTAGATGCTATTATCAAAGAAGTAGAAGGTGATAAATTGCGATTGCCTGTGTTGATCAAACAATACATAAAACAAAATGCAAAGTTTGTTGCTTACAATGTTGATCATGATTTTAACGATGCTATTGATGCATTGATTTTTATGAGAATTAGTGACATTCCTAGAAGTACTATTGAGCCAATCTTGAAAGATGTGACTATAGAGAATTAGTGTTTAAATTTACCTATTTCGTCTATAAAAGTTCGATCGTTAAACAATCTTGGTACTTTGTGTTGACCTCCTAATTTGTTTTTGCTTTTCAACCAATCGTGGAATAAATCTTTTTGAGCAATAGTAATAAGAGGTTTGATCAAAGTCATGTCCTTATAGCGCTTTGCTTCGTAATCTGAATTTATTTTTTTCAAAGCATTGTCTAGTTCGGTGCTAAAAATCTCTATTGAATTTGGAGAAGTGTCAAATTCAATCAACCATTCATGTCTTGCTTTGTTATTCTCTTGCATAAAAACAGGTGCTGCGGTGTAATCTTTTATTTGTGCTTGAGTTTTGGCACAAGCATGTTTTAAAGCTTCTTCTGCGTTTTCAATAATCAATTCTTCACCAAATGCATTGATAAAGTGTTTGGTTCTTCCTGTAATCCTAATTCGATGTGGTTTTAGAGAGGTAAATTTAATAGTATCACCAATAATGTATCTCCACAATCCTGCATTGGTTGTAATTACTAGAGCGTAGTTTTTATCAATTTCAACCTCAGACAAAGAAATTGTTTTGGAGTGTACACTTCGGTATTCGTCCATCGGAATAAATTCGTAGAAAATACCATAATCAAGCATAAGTAATAAATCACTAGAGTGGTTCTGATCTTGGATAGCAAAAAATCCTTCAGAAGCATTGTAGGTTTCGTAATACTTAAATTTATCAGAAGGGATTAATTTTTTGTACTGCTCTTTGTAAGGTGAAAAATTGACTCCTCCATGAAAATAGACCTCTAAATTAGGCCATACTTCTAAGATGTTTTTTTTGCCAGTATGTAGCAGAACTCTTTCTAATAAAACCAACATCCAGGAAGGAACACCTGCCAAACTTGTAATGTTTTCACCAACGGTTTCTTTGATAATTGCATCCATTTTAGACTCCCATTCAGACATCAATGCAGTTTCTTGTTTGGGAGCACTACTCATATCTGCCCACAAAGGTAAATTCTCTATAATAATAGCAGATAAATCACCAAAATAAGCATCATTGTCCTCATATACAGCACTACTGCCTCCTAAACGTAAGTTTTTACCCGTGAATAATTTTGCATCTTCATTGTTGTTGCAAAACAAAGTAAGCATGTCTTTTCCACCCTTAAAATGGCATAGTTTTATGGCATCTTCACTTACGGGAATAAACTTACTTTTTGCGTTTGTGGTACCACTAGATTTGGCATACCACTTTATTTTGTTGTCCCAAAGAACACTTTTGTTGGTTGTTCTTTGTTTTTCTATATACGGACTCAATGCTTCATAATTTACCAATGGAACTCGAGTTTTGAAATCTTGGTAGTTTTTTATTTTTTTAAAATGATGTTTCTTTCCGTAGCTTGTTTTTTTTGCAGCAGTTAAAAGTTTGATTAACTGTTCGTTTTGAACTTCCACAGGATATTTTAAGAACAATTCTATCTGATGTTTTCGTTTTTTTAAAAACCAGGAAATAATAGAGTTTATTATTGGCAATGTCATAGATTGTTATACTAATTGCGGGTTAAATTCAATATCTTTGATTGATCTAATTTAGTTTTTTTCTATGAAATATCAGGGAGTATTAACCAAAATGACCACGGAAAACACAAATCAAGTTCAGTATTATTTAAATACAGAAAACCACGTGTTGCATTTGAATCAAATTATCGACAAATCGGTAGCAATTACCTTTGTAGGATATCAATGTTTGTGCTGTGGCAAAGAAAAAAAAATATTTAGACAAGGACACTGTTATGAATGTTTTTACGAACAACCCGGTGTTGCAGATTGGGTAATGAAACCTGAGTTAAGTAAAGCTCATTTGGGTATTGAGGATAGGGATTTGGCTTATGAAGAAAAAGCTCAATTACAACCACACATTGTATATTTGGCTCTATCTAGCAATGTAAAAGTTGGGGTTACAAGAAAAAGTCAAATACCAACCAGGTGGATAGATCAAGGAGCCAACAAAGCAATTGTTTTTGTAGAAACACCGAATCGATTTTTGGCAGGAATCACAGAAGTTGCCTTAAAGGAATTTGTGAGTGATAAGACTAGTTGGCAAAAGATGTTAAAAAATGATGTAGTTGAAGAAGATTTGATTGCAATTAAAGAGCAGTTAAAAGCTTATTTGCCAGAAGAGGTACAACAATATTATGTACATGAAGATCTTGTGTTAGAATTCAATTATCCAGTTGAAAATTATCCAATAAAAGTGGGGAGTTTAAATTTAGAAAAAGAAAATTTTTACCAAGGAAAATTGATTGGAGTCAAAGGTCAATATCTGATTTTTGAAGACGGAAAAGTTTTTAATGTAAGGTCTTATGAAGGTTATAAAGTAAGTATAGAAATAGCATAAAAAAAGCGACTCCAAAGAGTCGCTTTTTTTATGAAAAAGTGCGGTTTATAAATTTTTAGCATCTTCTAAAAACTTAGCCAAACCACTATCTGTTAAGGGATGTCTCATCAATCCTTCAATAGCAGACAAAGGTCCTGTCATTACATCTGCTCCAATTTTAGCACAATCTACAATGTGCATAGTGTGTCTAACAGAGGCTGCTAAAATTTCAGTTTCAAAGAAATAGTTGTCGTATACTTCTCTAATTTCACCAATTAAGTGTAGTCCATCAGTAGAAATATCATCCAAACGACCAATAAAAGGAGATACATACGTAGCACCTGCTTTTGCAGCTAACAATGCTTGACCTACAGAAAACACTAAAGTTACATTGGTTTTAATTCCTTTAGCACTAAAATACCTACACGCTTTTATTCCATCTTTTATCATTGGAAGCTTTACAACAATTTGTGGGTGTAAAGCAGCTAAAGCTTCTCCTTCTTTTACCATTCCATCAAAATCCGTAGAAAGTACTTCGGCACTTACATCACCATCTACCAATTCGCAAATAGCCTTGTAATGATTAAATATGTTAGCTTCTCCACTAATTCCTTCCTTAGCCATTAAAGAAGGATTGGTAGTTACACCGTCTAAAACCCCCAATGCTTGTGCTTCTTCAATTTGATCTAAGTTGGCAGTATCTATAAAAAATTTCATTTTATTGAGTTTATTGTTCCTAGTAAATATAGAAATTCAATCCATAGAATAGAAATGAATTTGATGGGAAACATATTAAGATTTTGTAAAATAAAAAAAGCTCTTTAAATAAATTTTAAAGAGCTTTATGAAATAGAAGATCAGTTTTTGACTAATTGATCATTTCTTTTAAATTTTTAACAGTGGCAATTGGGTCTTCTGCACCAAAAACGTAACTACCAGCTACTAATACATCAGCACCAACTTCTACCAAGTTGTTTGCGTTTTTATCTGTTACACCACCATCAATTTCAATTTTAGTAGCGCAACCTTTAAAAATGATTAAATTTTTCAACTGTTGTACTTTGGTGTAGGTGTTTTCAATAAATGATTGACCTCCAAAACCTGGATTTACACTCATGATACAAACTAGATCTAAATCTTGAATAATATCTTCTAAAACAGAAATAGGTGTGTGTGGATTTAAAGCAACACCTGCTTGCATACCTTCAGCTTTTATTGCTTGAATGGTTCTGTGCAAGTGTGTACAAGCTTCGTAATGCACAGTTAAAATATCGGCACCACAATCTTTAAATGTCTTGATGTATCTATCAGGATCAACAATCATCAAATGCACATCCATCGGTTTGGTTGCGTATTTTTTAATGGCTTTCATTACAGGCATTCCAAAAGAAATGTTAGGAACAAAAACACCGTCCATAATATCAATATGAAACCAATCTGCTTCACTGTTGTTGATCATTTCCACATCACGTTGGATGTTGGCAAAGTCGGCAGCTAATACCGAAGGAGCTACTAATTTACTCATCTATTTTTATAAGGTGTTTTGATTAACCTAAATAGGTCATTAAAATTTTACTTCTAGAAGTGTGTTTCAATCTACGGATTGCTTTTTCTTTAATCTGACGAACACGTTCACGTGTCAAATCAAAAGTTTCTCCAATTTCTTCTAAAGTCATAGGTTGGTGTTCCCCCAATCCAAAGTACAAACGTACCACGTCTGCTTCTCTAGGAGTTAAGGTTTCTAAAGCACGCTCAATCTCTACTTTTAAAGATTCGTGTAACAACGTTCTGTCAGGATTTGGAGATTCTCCAGAATTTAAGACATCGTATAAATTAGAATCTTCACCTTCAATCAATGGAGCATCCATAGATACGTGACGACCAGAGTTTTTCATAGACTCTTTTACATCGTTCACAGTCATGTCTAATTTCTTAGCAATTTCTTCTGCAGATGGAGGACGTTCGTTTTCTTGCTCTAAGAAAGCGTACATTTTATTGATTTTGTTGATAGAACCAATTTTGTTCAATGGCAAACGTACAATACGAGATTGTTCTGCCAATGCTTGTAAAATAGATTGACGAATCCACCATACAGCATAAGAGATAAATTTAAAACCACGAGTTTCATCAAAACGTTTTGCAGCTTTAATCAATCCTAAGTTTCCTTCGTTGATTAAATCTGGTAATGTCAACCCTTGGTTTTGGTATTGTTTAGCAACAGATACCACAAAACGCAAGTTAGCTTTGGTCAATCGTTCTAATGCCGCTTGATCTCCAGCCTTGATACGTTGTGCTAATTCCACCTCCATATCGGCAGTAATCAAATCTACTTTTCCGATTTCTTGTAAATATTTATCCAAAGATGCGGTTTCACGATTGGTAACCTGCTTGGTAATTTTAAGTTGTCTCATCTACTTTTCTACTTGTTAAACTATAATGTGTCTATCTAAATACGAGAGATTTATAGTTTTTGTTACAAAAAGAACGTTATTTTTTAAAATTTATTTTTTAATAGTTATCAAGATTCTCGTTTTAGGAGTCTTCTAACGGAGTAAATGATATGTGAAAAAGCTTAAATTTAATTTCGTAACAGATGTGTTTTAGAAGTAGTTCTACTATTGATATAAAAATTTGTATGAATAAACGGTGAATACGTGGGGTTTAATGATCTGTGTTTTTAAGAGCTTTTTAGCATTTGCTTTTTTGAAAAAGGGAATATACAGGAAAATGATCGCTAAAACCACCTCTGTAAAATTTACCAATGTAAGTTCTTAAAGGTTCTCCTTTGTTTCTACCTGTCCAATCTGTTAAAAAATCTTTGTTGTAAATTTTGGCACTTACAAATTTATTTCCATCAGAGGTTAGGTAAGAACTACTGTAGAGTATTTGATCGAACAAATGCCAAACTCCATTGTGTACCATGCTCCCCTGTTTTGGGGTTAAAAGTGATGTCATTGGGTTTTTAATTTGATCAGAAACAATGTGTTTTGCAATACTATCAGAAGTAGGATCGTCGTTAAAATCCCCCATAATAATAATTTTTGCATTAGGATCATTTTGTAAAATAGAATCCATTCTGTAGGTCAAAATATTGGCCAACGCAATTCTTTTCAAATAAGTTTTATCAATCCCTTTTCTTCTCGACGGCCAGTGATTGACAAAAATATGAGTCAATTCTCCGTAGAGATTTCCTTGAACATATAAAATATCTCTGGTATCATCTTTTACACCGTTGGTTTCAAATACTTGAACGGGAATGGCTTCTGATGAGGTCAATTCAAAAAAATCTTTGTGGTACAAAAGAGCAACATCAATACCTCTTTCGTCGGGAGAATCGTAATGCACACAGTCATAGTTTAAATACCTCAACGTTTCGCTGTGAATAATGTCAATAGCCACTTGTTTGGTTTCTACTTCGGCAAGTCCAACCAAAACAGGAGGAAACATGCAATTGTCAGTACCAATTTTAGAAATAACTTTGGCAATTTTATTGATTTTGTGTTGGTAACGATAATGTCCCCATTTTTTACGTCCGCTAGGTGTATAGTCTGTGTCTAAAGTATGTTTGTCATCTTTATAATCAAATAGGTTTTCGGTATTGTAAAAGGCAATTGAAAATAAGTTGTCATCTTCCACAGGTGGTGTTTTTGGAACGTAAAGATATCTTTATTACTGAAAATTTTCAAACAAAGTTGTGTTATTATACCTATGTAAATAAAGGTGTTTTGTAAAAGAAACAGATGCTATTGATACTGCGGGAATTATGTACCTTTGTATTATGATAGATGAAAAGAAAGTAACCTCAGAGAAAACAGTATTGGTGGGTGTCATTACACAACATCAAGACGAAGCTCAGTCTACAGAGTATTTAGATGAGTTGGAGTTTTTGGTAACTACCGCAGGTGGAGTTGCGGTGAAAAGATTTGTCCAAAAATTAGAAAAACCACACCCTAAAACATTTATTGGTACGGGTAAGTTGGAAGATGTAAAAGTGTACATAGATACGCATGACATTGGTACCGTAATTTTTGATGATGAATTATCGCCAGCACAGTTAAGGAATGTTGAAAAAGTGTTGGATACCAAAATTTTAGATAGAACAACATTGATTTTAGATATTTTTGCTCAAAGAGCAGAAACTAGCTATGCTCGTACGCAAGTAGCATTGGCTCAATGTGAATACATGTTGCCAAGGTTGACCAAATTATGGTCGCATTTGGACAAGCAAAAAGGGGGAATCGGGATGCGTGGTCCTGGTGAAACTGAGATTGAAACGGATAGACGTATTGTAAGGGATCAGATCTCTTTGTTGAAAAAGAAATTAATTACCATTGACAAACAAATGGCCATCCAACGAAAAAATCGTGGACAAATGGTTCGTGTTGCTTTGGTAGGATATACCAATGTTGGGAAATCTACGTTGATGAACGTAATTAGTAAAAGTGAAGTGTTTGCAGAAGATAAACTATTCGCAACTTTAGACACTACCGTACGAAAAGTAGTAATTAAGAATGTTCCTTTTTTAATGACAGATACGGTTGGTTTTATCAGAAAGTTACCCACACAGTTGGTAGAATCTTTTAAATCTACGTTGGACGAAGTACGAGAAGCAGATTTGTTATTGCACGTGGTGGATATTTCACACCCAACGTTTGAAGATCATATCAATTCTGTAAATACTATTTTAAAAGAAATAGAAAGTGATGATAAGCCCACATTAATGGTGTTTAATAAGATTGATAGTTACACTTATCAATCTATTGATGATGATGATTTGATGACCGAAAAAACGGAAAAACACTATACTTTAGAAGAGTTGAAAAATTCTTGGATGTCTAAAATGCAAGAAGATTGTGTATTCATATCTGCTTTGAACAAAGATAATATGGAGGATTTTAAAGAATTGGTTTTTGAAAAAGTTCGAGAAATTCATGCCAAGCGTTTTCCGTACAACAATTATTTGTATTCAGAATATGATAACGATGGAAACAAGATGGCCTAAAACAAAAAAATCCCGAGTATACACTCGGGATTTTTTGTTTTAAAAATTTAAATTTAGAATTTGTAATTAAATCCTAAACCAAAAACTTCTCTTACCTGTACCTTAGCAATGGCATTGTCATCATAAATAGCTTGTGCAATAATGTTGGCAGATAGAAATGAGTTGATTTTCATGGCAATACTCAAAGTGTAGTCAATATCAACGTTTCCAAGATTTTCTAAGTAATTAGCGTATAAGTTTAAAGTGTTTTGTATGCTTACATTTTGAACAATATTGGTTTTGTAGTACGCAGAAACGTTAGCCCCCAGTTCAAAACGACTAGTTTCACCTTGGTCAACACCAAAAGCACTTCCGTCTTCAGTAAATTCACTATTTACAAAAATAGCTCTAGAAGATGCTGGAGTGATGTTTATTTTTAAATTGTCTGATTTTTTCCACAACATACCAGGACCTATTTGTAAATAAGCAGGAGAAAAGAATGTAGAAATTTTATCAATTTGTGCAGAGCTTTTGTATCCATCTGCAAATTGAGTTTTAAAGTTTGCGTAAGCAGAATAAAACCAATATTTCCCTGATTGTTTACCATAAAGAGAAGAAAACTCAAATTTGTCATCCGTTTTTTGAAAGTTGTCGTAACCGTCAATTTTTGTCAAACCATAAGCAAGCATAATTTTGTTATCCCAAACAACATTGTCTTTTTTGTAGTTAAAATCGTAATTGATGCTTCCATTAGTTGCAATGTTGTTCACACCACCACCTTGCCAATCGTTGTTAAAAGCAGATTGGTTGAACAATAAGGTAAAAACACCTTCTTTTTTCCAATTAGATTCTTCTTTTTCTTGAGAATAGGAAATGATTGAGCACAGTAATAATGCCGATGCAATAATTTTTTTCATAAAAGTTAGCGTTAGTTTAGTTTTATTTTTTAAACAAAGGAACCGTAGAGCAAGCTTCACCATACATGATGTTTTTTGCTATCGGTAAAAGTTTCTGAATCAGTAAAGTATAAGCGGATTCAGGTATAGGTTTGTTGGCACAGCCTTTAATAATGATAGGTTTGTCTTGAAAATCTTCAATTTTTAAATTGAAAATAATTTCTGTGTACAAAACGGTTTCTAAGATTTTTAAATCTCCAACCACACATTTTTTTGCGAATTTACTTGCTTTGGTGGTTAATAACAGGTAAGCCCAAGATGGAATAATAGCATCTGCGCTGCATGTAAATGCAACATAACTGTCTTGTAGTTGAGACCAATTGTAGCTATCTGCTTTTTCTCTAAAATCTTTTTCTTTTAGAATAATTTCTTCAAACAACCAATCTTTAATATCAAACAAAACACGTTTTCCTGTAGGGTAATAATCCTCTAGGTCAATATTTTTCAAGCTGCTATTGGCAACTCTGTTTACAATTTCATCCATGGCGGTAACTTATAGAAATCCTAATTCTAATTTAGCTTCTTCACTCATCATGTCTTGTGTCCAAGTCGGGTCAAAAGTTAGTTCTACTTCTGCACTGTCAATTTCTTCCAAGGCACAAACTTTGTCCTCTACTTCTTTAGGAAGTGTTTCTGCAACAGGACAGTTTGGAGACGTAAGTGTCATTAAAATTTTAGCCTCTTTTTTATCATTTACCAAGACATCATAAATCAATCCTAATTCATAAATGTCTACAGGAATTTCAGGATCAAATATTGTTTTTAAAACATTTACTATTTTATCTCCTATTTCTACAGTTTCTTCGTGATTCATTTTTTTAATTTTTAAGCGTTTAACTTACTTTGCATTCCCAATGCGTACAGTTTGATTTGTTTGATCATAGAAACCAAACCATTGGCTCTAGTAGGTGACAAATGCTCTTTTAGACCAATTTCATCTATAAAATCCATTTTAGCTTCTAGAATTTCTTTTGGTGCTTGGTCGTTAAAAACACGTAACAATACAGCAATAATTCCTTTGGTGATGATGGCATCGCTATCCGCAGAAAATTTTATTTTGTTATTTTCTAATTCAGAGTGCAACCATACTTTAGATTGACATCCTTTGATAAGGTTGTTGTCAGTTTTGTATTGGTTTTCTATTACAGGGATTGATTTTCCTAGTTCTATCATATACTCATAACGTTCCATCCAGTCATCAAACATCGCAAACTCCTCTACAATTTCCTCTTGTATTTCTTTGATAGTCATATTTTAAACTTACTTTTGCAGGCACAAAGATACTGAGTATAATGCTAGCATACAACTGTAAGCTATGCGTATTCAAAATGACATATTTATTTGAAATTAAACACATGAGTAAATTATTAATTATTGGAACAGTGGCTTTTGATGCCATTGAAACTCCTTTTGGAAAAACAGATAAAATTTTAGGTGGTGCAGGAACTTATACAGGTCTGTCTGCTAGTAATTTTAAAAACGTAGACACTGCTTTGGTGTCTGTTGTTGGAAACGATTTTCCACAAGAGCACTTTGATTTGTTAAAAAGCAAGAACATCAATATAGATGGAATAGAGGTTGTAAAAGATGGGAAAACTTTTTTCTGGAGTGGAAAATACCACACCAATATGAACAAAAGAGATACCATGGTTACGGAATTGAATGTGTTAGAGCATTTTAAGCCCGTAGTGCCAGAAGAGTACAAAGATGCAGAAATTGTCATGTTAGGAAATTTGCATCCGTTGGTGCAGAATGCAGGATTGGAGCAAATGTCTAAAAAACCGAAAATGGTGGTTTTAGATACTATGAATTTTTGGATGGACATTGCTTTAGATGACTTGAAGACTTTGTTGAAAAAGGTAGATGTGATTACCATTAATGATGAAGAAGCTCAACAATTAAGTGGAGAATATTCTTTAGTGAAAGCTGCAAAAGTGATTCACGAAATGGGGCCTAAATATGTTGTCATCAAAAAAGGAGAACATGGAGCGTTATTATTTCATGAAGAAAATATGTTTTTTGCACCAGCATTGCCTTTAGCAGATGTTTTTGATCCTACAGGAGCAGGAGATACTTTTGCGGGTGGATTTACAGGGTATTTGGCACAACAGGGAGAATTGTCTTTTGAGAACATTAAGAATGCTGTAATCTGGGGGTCTAACTTGGCATCGTTTACTGTAGAAGAGTTTGGAGTAAAACGAATTGCTGAAGTTACAGAACCTGAAGTATTAGAGCGATTGGAAAAATTTAAAGACTTAACGAAATTTTCTTTGTAATTTTGCAAAAAATTAATGGTTTTACGACAAAAGTAAAATCTAATCGATAAAAAATACAACTATGTGTGGTATTGCAATGGTGAGGTTGCTAAAACCTTTAGAGTATTATAAAGAAAAATATGGTACTGCTTTTTACGGAGTAAATAAAATGTATTTACTAATGGAGAAGCAGCACAACCGTGGACAAGATGGTGCCGGTTTTGCAAGTATCAAATTTAATGTAAACCCTGGGAGCAGATACATTAGTAGAATTCGTTCTAACAAACAACAGCCGATTCAGCATATTTTTAAAAAAATCAATGGTAGAATTAGCGAAACTATAGAAGCAAATCCAGAAAAAAAGGATGATGTTGCTTGGTTGGAAGAAAACATTCCTTTTATAGGGAACTTATTTTTAGGACACACTAGGTATGGTACTTACGGAGGAAACTCTATTGAAAATGTACACCCTTTCTTGCGTCAGAGCAATTGGAGACATAAGAACTTAATTGTTGCAGGGAATTTTAACATGACCAATTCAAAACAATTATTAGATGAGTTGATTGAGTTAGGGCAACACCCAAAAGAAAATACAGATACAGTAACTGTAATGGAAAAAATTGGTCACTTTTTAGATGATCAAGTAGAGACCATTTACCAAGAAATAAAAGAAGATTATACCAAAAAAGAAGCTTCTCCCATTATTGCCGAAAGAGTGGATTTGGTTAAAATTTTAAAAAGAGCTACTCGCAGTTTTGATGGAGGTTATGCCATGGCAGGTTTGTTAGGACATGGAGACGCTTTTGTGATGAGAGATCCATCAGGGATCCGTCCAGCTTTTTATTACAAAGATGATGAAGTTTTGGTAGTTGCTTCTGAAAGACCTGTAATTCAAACAGCTTTTAATGTGTCTATGGATAAGGTTAAAGAACTAGAACCTGGACATGCTATTATTGCAAAAAAGAGCGGAAAGGTTTCTGTTGAAAAAGTATTAGAGCCTAAAGAGAAAAAAGCTTGTTCTTTTGAAAGAATATATTTTTCTAGAGGTAGTGATGCCGAAATTTACAAAGAAAGAAAAGATTTAGGAGTAAGAGTTTTTCCTCAAATTGTAGATAGTATTAACGGAGATATTGAAAATACAGTTTTTTCTTACATTCCAAATACTGCTGAAACTTCATATTTTGGAATGTGTGAAGCTGCAGAAGACTTTTTGAACAAACAAAAAACAGAAAAAATATTAGCAGGAGGCAGAGGTTTGAGTGCAAAACAAGTGGGAGATATTTTAGCTATTAGACCTCGTTTTGAAAAATTGGCAATCAAGGATGCTAAGTTGAGAACTTTTATTACGTCTGATGATAGTCGTGATGATTTGGTAGCTCATGTTTATGATGTTACTTATGGTATTGTTAAAAAAGACGATAATATTGTTATTATTGATGACAGTATTGTAAGAGGTACTACCTTGAAGAAAAGTATCATCAAAATTTTAGACAGAACCGAACCTAAGAAAATAGTTGTGGTTTCTTCAGCACCTCAAATTCGTTATCCAGATTGCTACGGAATCGATATGGCCAAATTAGGAGATTTTATTGCCTTTAGAGCGGCTATTGAATTGTTGAAAGAAACAGGAAGGTATCAAATTGTAACGGATGTTTACAACAAGTGTGTAAAACAACGTAACGGTGAAGATGCTGGAATAAAAAACTACGTAAAAGAAATTTACAAGCCTTTCAAACCAGAAGAGATTTCTGCAAAAATCTCAGAGATGTTAAAAACTTCTGAAATCAACTCTGAAGTTCAGATTATTTTCCAAACAATTGAAGGTTTGCATGCTGCATGTCCTAAGCATGAAGGAGATTGGTATTTTACTGGAGATTACCCTACGGATGGAGGGAAAAGAGTGGTAAATGAAGCGTTTATCAACTTTTACGAAGGAAATAATAAAAGAGCTTATTAATAAACCATAAGCTTCAAGATATAGTAAAAGGCTGTTTGAAAATTCAAACAGCCTTTTTTAGGTGTAAATTGTAAAGTGAATGCATTCAGTGTGTTAGGTTTTGTAAATGTTTTTATATTTAACGTATTGTCAAAAAATGAAATAAAACCGCAGCATTTGGGACCATTTACACATATATCAGTAGGAGCAACAACAGGTGTATTGCTTTTTAAAGACAAATTAGAGGTTGGAGTAGGAGAAGTAAAGGCGACCCTTTTTTCAGCTTTGATAGGAGCAGTATTGGGATTTTTACCTGATGTTGATTTGATGAATAAGAAAATTCACTCAACAATTGTGTACATGGAGAGACATAGAAAATGGACACATTCCTTTTTTGTACATATAGTTTTTAGTTTGATGATCAGCATGGTAATTTCTTTGATAGTTTCGGTAGAAAATTTTGATAATACTACATTTATAGAAATTGCATTATACTGTTTTCTAATTTTAGGAACTCATGTTGCCTTAGATTTTTGTACTTCTTGGGGAGTCTATTATTTTTATCCTGTTAAGACTGCATTAAAGACAAAAAGTGTTTCTGTGTGGGATTTTGTTGTAACACTTCTAATGGTTGCTCAGTTGTTAATAATCGCTCAATATGTATATAACAAAACTCAAGGAGAAGAAGTGGGTTCAATAAATTATTTACCCATAATTTTAGTTCTAACGTATTTGATAGCTACGTTTCTTTTAAGGTTGATTTTTATTGTTCCTAAATTTAAAGAGCAGTTAGCTTCTCAAAAAATTACTTACTATGAAATAGAGGTAAAACCCACGTTTTTTAATGCTATTTTATGGACAGTGAACGTAAGGGTAAAAGAAGGATATTTGATAGGGTATTATTCTATTTTTCAAAAAAAGAAAGAGATAGAATTTATTTCTGTTCCTATAAACCAAAACTTAATAAAGTACGATGATCCTGAATTTTTAGCCTTGATAAGTAGGTTTAAAAAGGTGGTGAGTAATTGGTATTCCTTTTCTGAAATAGCAGGTGAACTGTATATCAATGATGTGAGATATGGTTATAAATCTCCAAACTTAAATGAAACAGAATTTGCAGTACCTTATCTTATTACAGAACAAAAGAAAGGAAAAGGACTAGATGTTGTGTCTATTATTAAATTAAAGAAAAGGTGGTGGTTTTATTTGATAAAACGATTTTTTAAAGCATAGTGGGTTTTTTAGTAATTGCAAAAATTACATTTTCGATCACTTTTGTCTGTTTTGTACGTTGCAATAAAATCTAGATTGATTGCTTTTTCTAAATCACCAGGAGTTATAAAATTATCAATATCTATTTCTGTGAGAATTTCACTTAATTCTTGCTTTATATTTTGGAGGTCACTAGTTGCGTTTTGAGATAAAAAAGATGCGCTGAAGAATATAGGAATCGATTTTTTTATCAAACTATATGTGTTGTTAATGATAACTAATATTCCTTTTTTGCTAGAAGAATTTGTTGAGTTTTCAGGCAGATAAGTAGTGTTGTGGTAATTAAGAGGACTAGATTCAAAAGGAAAAACAATGTAGAGTTCTGGATCTTTAAGAGTATTTGCTGTTTGTTTGTAGGCTCTGTATACCAGTTCTGAACAAGTATGATTTTTATTTAAAGGATCCATTATTTTTCCAAACAAATCACAAGCATATAAAAAGTATTTGTAAGTGTATTTTCGAAACTTGCTGTTTGTTCCGTAAAATTTTCTAGCAAGTAGAATTCCTAAATAACCAATTTGACTATACGCATATATTTTGCTAGTATAGTGATTTTGAATTGTTTCAGTAACTTTTACAATTTTATCCTCAGAAGAACTATTCAATCTATAGATACTGATTGCGTAGGTTTTTTGTGTTTTAAGACTATCCTCAACGGTTTTTCGTTGTATTCCTCCAGTTACAGATTCATAAACATAACCGTTTTTGTCGTATACAGAACAATGGTTGTAATTGCTGCGATTGAATTTTCTAATGGTGTTGGAAATAAAGCCATGGGCATGATGCATAATAACATCTCCAGATTGTAGATGATTTTTAAATTCGGATAGGTCGGTGTAAGTCATTTCCTTATATTTAAGGCAGTTAAGTTACATAAAAATGGGAAAAATAAATAGATTTTTATCAAGGAAGGTCATTAACTCTAACGTCAAGTCCAAACCGTCTAGACCCTATCCTTTTAGCATGTATTCTCCAGAACCTGCTCCTGTGTTGGATATAGAAGGAAAGAATGGTATGCCAAATTTTAAAGATCCTAGCAAATGGAAGGTGAACGATTACACTTCTTGGCAAAGTTTAAGAGATAAAACCTACAACAATAGATTGTTGCCAATTGCAACACCCGAAAGTCAATTGAATTTGCCGTCGATTAAAGATACGGTAAACGTGTTTATGAGAAATGGAAGTCCCATGAAATCTTGCCATAGAACTTCTGTATTGTTTATGGGCTTTGCGCAATGGTTTACAGATGCATTTTTTAGAATAGATTTTAATGATCTACGTAAAAATACTTCAAATCATGAAATTGATTTGTGCCAATTGTATGGTTTAAACAAGCAAACCACCGATGCATTAAGAAGTAAGAAAGGTGGAAGATTAAAATCTCAGTTCATTAAGAACCAAGAATTTCCTCCTTATTTGTACAATGAGAATTTAGAATTTGCAGATGCAGAGTTTAAAAATATTGAATATGTGGGTTACTTACCTCATATTTATCATGATCTATGGCAGGATAAAGAAAAAGTCAAAAAATTTTATGCTACAGGGTTGGGAAGAGGAAATTCAACAGTTTCTCATGTTGCTATAAATACGCTTTTTTTGAGATTTCACAACAAAGTGGCGGGAGCTTTAGAAAAAAAATACTCATGGAATGATGAAAGAATTTTTCAGACAACAAGAAATATTCTGATAGTGGTGTTGATTAAAGTTGTGATTGAAGATTATGTAAATCATTTAAAACCTTTTAAGTGGATGCACTTTGAGTTTGATACTACGTTTGCAGCCAAGCAAGATTGGTATAGAAATAATTGGATAGCTACAGAATTCAATTTGCTCTATAGATGGCATTCTTTTATTCCTGATTCTTTTTCTTTTGATGGAAAAGTGTATGATGTTAAAGATCATTTTAGATTCAACAATCAATTTGTCGAAAACAATAATTTAGAAACTATTTTTCATCAATTGTCTTATCAAAAAGCAGGGAAAATGACCTTGTCAAACACTCCTGATTTTATGATGCATGCAGAAATGTCATCGCTTTTTATATCTAGAGCTTCTAAGCTAAAACCGTATGCAGATTATTGTGAACATTTTTCAGGAGCTATGGTAAAAAGTTCTAAAAAAGCAAGACCAAGGGTGATGTCAGATATTACAAAAGATGAAAATCAATTAGCATTGTTGAATTCTTTGTACAACGGAGATGTTGATAAAGTTGATTTAACAGTGGGGGCTTTGGCTCAAGATCCACCTAAAAATGTGATGTATGAAGAGAAACCTATTTTAGGAGATTTAATGTTGCAAATGATTGCCTCAGATGCGTTTTCTCATGCATTAACCAATCCTCTGTTGTCTGAGCAAGTATACAATGAAAATACATTTAGTGCATTCGGAATGAAGATTATCAACCATATAGGTTCGTTAAAAGAAATTATAGATTACACAGAAGAGGTTGACAGTAATGTTGGCTTTAATTATAACAAAGTGGCCAAAAAATTATAAGTTGTTGTAGTCGTTTTCAGTAAATTCTTTTAGGTCTAAATGATTTAGTTTGTGCCTTAATTGCGCTAATTTTTGATAGATTTTTATTCTTACTTCGTTCAATTCTCCAACAGCTTTGTGAGCTAATAAAGAGTTGGTTAATGAAAAAGTTAAGAGTTTGTCTATTTCAGGTTGTTCTTTTACGGTTTGACTAGGAATTACCAATGTGGCCACTTTTAAAAAAGGATTTAAAGTCTCATCCCAATCTAAAGACATATCATCTAGTGGTGTAAGAGTATCATTTTTGTAAAATTGAACACAAAAATCAAAAACAATATCATTGTTGGTAAGTTCCGAAATCAATCGTTCTTTTAAGAAATTTGGATTTTGATTAATGGCATATGTCTTGTTTTCATGTACTTTGGGGGTTAGTTTGTATTTGATGATTTTATCCCCAAATGCGTACGTTGTTGTGCTCCAGTAACTCAAGTCAGATAGTGAATTGTGTGTTTTTTCAGCTTGTCTTATTTTATTGAAAAGAGTTTTGTTTTTTACAACCCAAAAAAGACGTTTTAGGATGTTTGTATTAACGGTATTTGTTATAGTGTTGTGAAATTTTTTTAAAGTTCCCAATGGCATAGTTGGGTGGGTCATCAGTAAAATGTCTTGTGTCTTTGTTTCGATAGAATTTTTTACACGATCGCCTTTTATTCCTAAGAGTTTGATGCTAATACCTCTAATGTCTGGCTTGCTATCTGGTTTTATAATATGACTAGCGTTAGAAAAACGAATTACGGCTTGGTAGCTAGACGGGTTGTTGAACAATCCTATTTTTAATGTTTCAGGAAGATCTGGGTTGATGTGAAACAATCCTTTTACAACAGCATGTGTTTTAGGATGAGCATCTCTCTTGGTGTTCCCTTTCTTGTATGTCTTTAAAATATAGTTAGACATAGTGTCTTCTATTTCTTTAATTAACTGTTGATTTTCTTTGTTAAAAACCATTATTCGGTAATTTTTTGGTTTAAAGGAATGTTAATGGAAACACAGGTTCCTTTAAAACTTTTAATTGCAAATCTACCATTTAAGAGTCCTACTCTTTCTTTAAGTCCTTGAATTCCAAAAGAAGTTTTTGGAATTTTATTAGGGTCAAATCCAAGACCATTGTCTTTCACATTCAATTCAATATAATCATGATTTAGAGCTAAATTTACATCAATAATACTACCCTCAGAAAACTTAATTGAATTGGTAGTGAGTTCTGAAGCTGCTTTAAAAATTAATTTCGCAATATTTTGATTCAGAGGGAGATGGTTTTTTTCTTTGTGGCTGTTAAAAGAAATTTTAATACTACTTAGTTGATCCATTTTTTGGCAATATTCGCTTATTGCCATTTCAAAATTGCCAGAATCTACATTAGGAACGTATAGTGAATTTAATAAAAATTTATAGTCTTTTTTAAAGGCATCTAAAATTTCGTTGATTTTATCGTTGTCTAACGTTTTGCTCAAAAGATTGAGTTTTAGAGCTTGAATATATCCGCTAAAAGAATCGTGTACGTCACTCATCAAATTATTTTGATGTTGTTCTTGAACAAGTGATAATTCTTCATGAAAATTATTTTTTAGCGTACTGTTTTCTTTTTTTAGATTGATAGAAAGTAATTCTCCATCTACAGATTGTTTGATGATGTAGAATATGATTACAAGGACTTCAATCAAGATTCCTAAATAGACAGATTGGTAAAGAAAGTACACTATTTTAGGATTTGAAAATTGTTCTTTAAAATCACCAAGATTTGCAAAAATTCCGAGAACAGGTAGTAAAAAGGCTATGAATAAATAAATAGGAATAACTCGATAATAAACAAGAATACAATGTATGATTAATGAAATTAAAGAAGCGTAGTTTAGAACTGTTTGAGCATAATACTCAACGTTGTAAATATTGCCAGAAAAACCATCTACAAAAGCAAAAACAATTCCTATTGTACACCATATACTAACGATAAAGTATATGTGCTTGCAGAACAAAGTTTTTTTATTAAAAGGATAAAAATTTCGAAAAAACTCAGACAAAGCTAAGGTAGAGATAAGCATAAATACATGATCTAATCCGTAAGTAAGAATTATTTTATTGTCTACAAACCATTGACTAAATGTACCGGTACTAATTAAATATTCTATAATTAAGGTTGGCAAGTGTAGCATGTACCAAAGGATAACATATTGACGTTTGTATAGAAAAATAATAGAAGCAGAAAGTAATAAAACAAGAAGCCCAATAACGTAAGCTCCTATGTTAAAATAATCAACCTGACTAGTTTTTTGAAGCTCATCAACAGTAAAAACCTTAATTAAAAATTCAGTTCTAAAACTTTTGGCATCTTTGGTTCGGATAAATAATTGACAAGGAGTGTCGCTAGTACTAATTTTTACAAGCGGAAATCGGTAGGATTCTTGGTGGTGATTTAGTTTTTTAATAGAATCGTTAACAAGGTAAAAATCAATTTCTTCAAAAAGTGAATTTTGAATGCTTAAAAAACGTTCTTCATTTTGTTTTGGAATTTTTAACAAAACCCAATTAGCTTCTTTTCCAATAAGGTATTTGTAGGTTTCATTTTTAAAAGTATGCTTAAATGCTCCCTTTTTTTCCAACAGAACAACGTCATTAATAGTCAAACTGTCGTTGTATGTATTTGTGTGAAAAAGATTTTTATCTAATGGAATCTGACCATAAACAATATTTGCAAACAGAAGAAACCAATAAAAAAATCTCATATGATAAACTTTGTTACAATAAACACATTGAGTGTGAATTAAATATCATCTAAAAATCATACTTATGTATGATTTTTAATAGTTATAGCAAACATAAATTTATTGTGGTATAAAATCTATCCCCTTTTTAGGGTATATGTTTCGTGTTAGAGGTTTATTGTAGAAAAAATAAATGATAATTTAATAGATTTTATCAAATGGAAAAAAAAATAGTCTTAAAAAAAGAATTAGATAACATTGTAGAGAAATTGTTGGCTCATTCAGATATTGATTTTAATAATATCCATGAATGTGAATCTTTTTTAAAAACAATCAATCAAACTGTATTTTTAATTACGTTGCACGATGTAGAATTATACAAACCGTTATGTTTGAATAATTCTTTTAGAGATTTTTATGGGTTCAAAAGTAACTGGTTTCAAGATGTAGACTATTTGTATTATTTGCAATTATTACATCCGTCAACAATACACACATTGGCAAAATCTTTTTTCTTTTTTAAACAAGGAGGCAGAGGTTATTTAGAGTTAGATTATAAACTAAAATATAAGGGAGAAGCTTGGAAAGATGTTCAAGGAGTTACAAAAACAATCTACAGAACAGAAGAAGGTCTGCCAAAGTATGCGATTACGTTAGGGGTGTGTCAGAATAGAGCAAGACCAACTAAGGTAGATAACATAAAAAAACTAACCGTTCGAGAAAAAGAGATAGTGCAACTTTTGTCAGCAGGTTGTACTCAAAAAGAGGTAGCGGGTATCTTAAAAATTTCATACGGAACGGTTCATTCTCATGTAAAAAATATTTATAAAAAATTAGAGGTAAATAAAGTTTCAGAATTGGTTCGTTTGGTAGAAAGAGACTCTGTTTTTGAATTGTAAAAAAAACCATTCGATTGTAATATTGATAAAGAGGCTTATTTTTATAAATTTGAATATTGGTCAAATATAATGTGTAAAATGTCTTTTTTTGACTACTTTTTTTGGGTATTTTCCCTTTTTCATTAAATCGATTACATTTTGTTTAAGACTAGCTTTATGATAAAACCAACGAGATTTATAACACTTCTATTTGTTGTAGAAGCAATACTGCTGTTCGTAACAAATTCATTTGTGATTTATGCTCAAAATTTTGAAAGATTTTCTAATAAAGAAGGGTTCAATCAGAATACTATAAATACAATAGCACAAGATAAATATGGTTTTTTGTGGTTTGGAACTCCAAATGGATTGATAAAATATGATGGTTATGATTTTGAGACTTATACAACACAGTCTAAAACGAACGGAAATATTTCTAGTAATAATTTAACCAGTCTGCATAGCGATAGCGATGGTGTTTTATGGATTGGAACCAATGTAGGAGTAGATGTTTACATACCTTGGCTAGAAAAATTTTACTCAGTGCCGCTTTTGTCTAAGTTACAAGTTAGTCATATAACAACAGGTCCAAATGGGAGTATATGGTTTTCGGGAGAGAATAGATTGCACTATTGTAAACTGTTAGATTATGAAACAGGGAGTTTGAGTGTTTCAGAGAATCTTCTTGTAAAATATCCGAACACTTTAACTATTAATGATTTTAGTTTTGTTGAAAATCGTAAATTGATATTAGCGACCAATTTTGGTATAAAAAAAATTGAATTAGAAGAAAATGAGTTGCTAAATCAAAAACTAAGAATTAAAATTTTTAAAAACCTTAAAAGGTTTAAGAATGCAGATGTTACCGTTGTAAAAAGCATCAAAAATATTCTGTGGATTGGAACAGACAAAGGATTGTTTAAAACAAGTCTTGAAGAAAATAGAATTAATGTAATCAAGAGGTTTTATGACATAGGTGTTTCTAAGAAAAGTAGTACTCCAATGTCTGTAAAAACGGTGTTTCAAGATGCAAGTAATAACGTATGGATTGGAACTACAAACAGTGGTCTTTTAAGATATGTAGAAGAAGAAGATCAGTTTTTAAGTTACCAATACAATCCGAAAAATGATTTAGGTGTAAGTAGTGATCATATCAACACTATTTTTCAAGATAATTATGGTGTTTTGTGGATAGGAACTGCTCAGGGTGGAATTAATAAGTTGGATCTTTCTCAAAAGCAATTTATAAATTATTACCACAACCCTTATGATAGTTATGCTATTACAGACAACCTAATAACGGCTATTTTAGAAGATAATAAAGGTAGGCTTTGGATGTCTGTTTACAACAATAATGACTTGTTAAGAAGTACTACAGAAGTTACTGAAAAATCTGTTTACAATTTACAGTTTAAAAGCTTAAAAAATAAAATTCCTTTCTCAATAGACATACCTATTAGGTGTATTTATGAAGATCGTAAAGGGTTAATTTGGTTTGGAACAGATGAAGAAGTGTTTGTTTATAATCCTGTTAAAGAAGAGTTTAAAAGGTTAGAGTTTGAGAAAGAAGGTAGGAGGCTTCCAGAACAGGAGTTTAGAGACATACTTCAGGTAGATGATCATAATTTTATATTTGCAGGAGGGGAAATTACGGTAGTTAAAGATCCATGGTTAACCATAGAACAGCAAGAGATACCTTCATTAAAAGTAACATCATTTACAAATTTACACGAAAGAGATCTTTGTCATACTGTACTAAAAAATAAAAATGACATTCTTTGGTTTGGTACTAGTAAAGGCCTGTTGTATGGGACCTTTAAAAATGGAGAAATAAAGATTTCTGGAGTTTTATCAGATGATAAAAGGAACGATGTAAGATTAAGCTATTCTAATGTTTTCTCGTTATACGAAGATCAAAAAGGAAATATTTGGGCAGGAACATTTGGAGGAGGTGCTAATAAAATAACCCTAGATTCTAAGGGGAAACCGATAAATGTTAATTATTATAGGAAAAATGATTTTCTTCCAGATGATGCTATTTATGGTATAATACCAGAAAATGATACGTACCTGTGGATGAGTACAGATATGGGGTTGGTTAAATTTAATATGAAAACCAATAAAATTGATGTTTTTGATGTTAGAGATGGTTTGACTCAGAACAACTTTAGGCAAGGGGCTTATTTCAAAGGAAAATCTGGCTATTATTATTTTGGAGGATTAAATGGCCTGACTGTTTTTAAACCCGAAAACATCAAGAAAAATACAACACTTCCAAAAATACAAATCACTTCGTTGTTTATCAATAATAAAGAAGTTAAAATAGGTGAAAAATTAAATAATGAAATAATACTTAAAAAGTCAATTGCAGAAACAGAAAGTATATCTGTAAGTCAAAATGAACAATCTGTAGCTTTTCAATTATTTGTAGAACATACTTCTATACCCGCAAAAAACAAACTAGCATACAAATTAGAAGGATTTAATAATGAATGGATAGAATCAGAAAGTGGTAAAAATGTTATAACATATACAAACTTACCTGCTGGTGATTTTACATTTAAAATAAAAGCAGCTAATGGAGATGGGGTGTGGAGTTCGGATATTAAAAAATTAAAAGTAAAAATATTGCCACCTTGGTATAAAACCTGGTGGAGCTATTTGATTTTTATAATATTGATAATTCTTATCTGTGTAGGGGTGATGATTTATTTTATACTTCATGAAAAGTTAAAACAAAAATTAATTTATGAGCAATTAGATAAAGAAAGAATAGATACAATCAATCAAGGGAAATTTCGCTATTTCACAAATATATCTCATGAATTTAGAACACCATTAACTCTTATAGCTGGACCATTAGAGCAAGCTATTCAAGCGAATAAAGATGAGGTGCAATCTAGATATTTAGCCATTATTCAAAAAAATACCAAGAGGCTTTTAAGCTTGGTAGATCAGCTAATTACATTTCGTCAAGCAGAACAAGGTTTTATTAGCTTAAATCTTAACAAAGTAACCTTGGGTAATTTTATATACCCTACTACCGAAGCTTTTGAGAGTTATGCTATTGAAAAAGAAATAAACTTTTTTTATAAAGTAAATTCACCTAATGAAGAAATTGTTATAGATGTAGAAAAAGTAGAGCGTATAATGTATAATCTTCTTTCTAATTCTTTTAAAAACACACCACCTAATGGTAGTATTAGCATAGAAGCGGATGTCATAAATACGGAAAAAGAGAAGTTGATAAGAATTGATGTTGTTGATACAGGAAAAGGAATTCCAGCAAATGATTTAAATAATATTTTTGAGCGTTTTTATCAATTAGGAAACAATAAAGAAAATGTTAGTGGAGGTGGAATAGGTTTGGCTTTCTGTAAATCACTAGTAGAACTTTTTAAAGGAGAAATTACGGTGAAAAGCGAGCCAGATGTAGAAACTAGATTTTCGGTTGTTATACCCTCTACGTCTAGTGAGTATACTGCTACTGAAATTGATACAACAAGTAAGTCGTATATAAAAGACTGGGTTCCATTGCCGAGTGAATACAAAACAGAAACCATAAACCAAGAAAACGATGGAGACTTGGCTTTTAAACAAACGGTGCTAATTGTTGAAGATGAAGAAGATCTTCAAATATTTTTAAGTGGTTTTTTATCTAAATACTACAATATTTTAATGGCTAAAAATGGATTTGAGGCATTGGAGAAAATTCAGATAAAAGAGCCAGATCTTATCATAAGTGATGTGATGATGCCTAAAATGGATGGATTTGCTTTGTGTGAAAAAATTAAAACAAATCCGGAAACTTGTCATATTCCTTTATTGCTTTTAACTGCTCTTGGAGATGATGAAAATTTGATCAAAGGTTTAGAGTTTGGAGCCGATGAATACATAAGTAAACCTTTTTCGTTAAAGCATTTGTCTATACGTGCAGAAAGACTTATACAGAATAAACTTAAATTAAAAGAACATTTTTCTAAAAATAGTTCTATTCCTCAAGGAGATATTGATCTCTCTATAAGAGATAAAGAATTTTTAAATAATATTATTAAAATTGTTGAAAATAATCTTTCTAGTTCGAGTTTTGGGGTGGAAGAATTATCTACAGCAATAGGATTAAGTACTTCTCATTTTTACAAACGCTTAAAGCAACTTACGGGTCAAATACCAAGTGTGTATTTAAGGAATTTTAGATTGCAACGTGCTGCAGATTTATTAAAAAGTAACCAAGGTTTTAATGTAACGGAAGTTATGTATCAAATAGGAATTGAATCACCTTCTTACTTTTCCACTTCTTTTAAAAAACTACACGGTGTTTCTCCTTCGGAATTTCTTAAGAAATTGAATAAGTAATGTTTTATGTTTTTTTTATTGTAAATCAATGTTTTAGATGTGTTTTTTAAGTGCTGTGATAAAGTAATGAATTGATTACAGAAAGTAGTTTGAGTTGTTTTCTAGTTCTTTTGTTCTGAAAATAATAAAAACCCAAAACTCACACTTTATGAAAAAAATTACATTTAAAAGCTTTCTATTATCAGTATGTGTATTGCATAGCTTTATAACCTTTTCTCAAACAACGATTGTTGCTAATAATGATTCATATATTTGGAATTCACAATCAAATATTAATTACGGATCTTCAAAATTAATTATAAGTAATGATACAGATAATAGCTCACACATTAGAGAAGTATATTTAAAATTTCCGATAGCTTCACTAAACAATGTAAATTTAGCAATAGTAAAACTTACTTTAGAATCTACCATTGCCACCACCAGAAGTTATGAAGCTTACTTGGTAGATAATGAAAACACATGGTCAAATAATTTTATCAAATGGAATAATGCTCCCTCTGCTACTGGAACTGCTATTGCTTCTGGTGTTCATGTAGGAAATACTGTTGAATTTGATATTACTGACAAGTTAAAGACGTATGTAGAGAATAGTGAAGTTCTAATTTCTATTAAAATAGTTTCTACAGAAGAGGATGTTGCTAGTCATTTTTATAGTACAAATACAGCAACTTTAGAAAGTCAAAAACCTAGTTTGATAGTTTCTGAAGCTACACTTTCTATAGGTGATAATGCGGATTCAGGTATTGATAAGGCTTTTGTTTATTACAACCCAACAACAACAAGTGTTTACATTGGAGGATTGATGAACAAGCAAACAATGATAAGTGTGTATAATGCTTTAGGAAAATTGATGAAGCATGAAGAATACAATGCACAGATTGATATGACAACGTTAAATACAGGGTTGTATTATATAAAGGTTACTAATGATTTGGAGCAAAAAACGTTTCGAATTATTAAAAAATAATAAATCGAAATATTTTCTAAAACAAGAAGATATAATTTAACGAATAATAAGATGAGCTCGATATTGTATCGGGCTTATTTTATTAAATATGCCATTGTTATAGCACACTAAATAAGTATTATTTGTTTTTAGAGAATGAAAGATAAATTTTCTGACGTGACATTAAAATAGGTGTCGAGTTGTTTTTCTACGTTAGTGTAAAAATAGGAACATATTTGCTCTAGAATTTTTCTGAAAAGTGAAGAAGAATATCTGAGTCGGTGTTTGTTTTTTTGTAGTTTGTTTTACAGAATTGTTGATTTTTTTATATATAAAAAGCAATTAGTTTGTGGATATGTCTTTTTACTGTGTAATATGTTGTTTTTATTTAAATAAATAGTTGTTTTTGTTAAGTTGTTGTTTTTCAGTGTTTTGTTTTTTGTGAAGAATAGATGAAGTAAAGAAATTAATCGATTTCAGTAAGTTGTTTTTCTTGTTTTTAAGTTCTTTTGTTAACACAATTAAACAACTAATATTAATATTTATGAAAAAAGTTAAACTAAACAAATTATTGTTTTTACTATGTGCCTTACATGGATTTTTGGTTTTTTCTCAACAAAAACATATTGTAGGAAATATAGTAGATGAAACAAATCAACCAGTTCTGGGAGTTACGGTTCTTGTCAAAGGAACCAGTATTGGAACAGTGAGTGATATAGATGGGAATTATGAATTTAATATTCCAAACGATGCTAGCGTTCTTAAATTTTCTTCTTTAGGGTTTCAAACAAAAGAAGTTGTTATAGGGGGTAAAACAACTATAAATGTTTCTTTAAAAGAAGATGCAGCACAATTAGATGAAATTGTTATTACAGGGTTTAGAGGAGCGGAGCAAAGAGCTATTGCAGTAAAGAGAGAAGCTACTAGTGTTGTAGAGGCAATTACGCCAGAAGACATTGGAAATTATTCCGATGAAAACATAGCAGATGCTTTACAACGTGTTCCAGGATTACAGGTAGAACGTGATGACTCTGGTAACGGAGGTGGAGATCGTGTTTCAGTGAGAGGTGTGGGACCTCAATTTGTAAAAGTAACCATTAATGGAAGAACACCTTTGTCAGCAGGATCAGAAGGAATTGATCAATTAAGACAATTCAACTTAGATGTATTGCCAACGGAAATTGTAGGTGGAGCTATGGTGTATAAATCTTCTGAAGCACATCTTATAGAACCTGGTTTAGGGGGAGCTGTAGACTTTCAAACGATAAAACCATTGTCTTTACGTTATGGTGATAAAAATTATTATGCAGTTGTAAATGCTAGAGGTGATTTTAATAATTATGGAGATAACAGTGCTTTGAAACCACGTTTAAGTGGGTTGTTAGGGTTTAAGTCAAAAGATGAAAAATTTGGAGTAGTTGTTTCTGCTATTACAAGTAGTTCAAATCGTGCTTTTGACTCTTACGTAATGGCATATCAGACTAAAAGTATCAATGAAGATACAGATGGTGATGGTGTTACTGATGTAACACATGATAATGTGTTAGCTCCTGGATTGACAAGATTTAATCCGGTACGTAATTCTGTAGATAGAGTTGGAGTTTCATCAACAATACAATGGAAAATAACAGATAATTTTGAAGCTACTGCAGATGTTTTATACACTCAGTTTGACAACCGATCTACTCGTAATCAATTTAGATTGTTCCCTCAACTTGAAACAAGTAATGTTTTTCCTAGTGCCGATTTAAATATTGTAGATGGTGTGTTAAGAAATTTTGATACAGCTAATTCTAGCAATCCAGCTGCTAGAACAGCAGTTTTACCAACACAATACGATAATTTACAATCTAGCTACATGGGAGGATTGAACCTAAAATGGGAAAAAGATGATTGGAAAATAACAGGAGATTTCTCTCTTTCTAATATTGAATTTGACCAAAGACTTACGTTTACACAAACATGGATAAATGTACCGTCGTTAAGTTATGACTTAACAGGTGACTATGCTGTTTTTGGTTATGATCAAGCTGCAGCCAATGATGTTGCCAATGCAGATATTAGAGATTATGCATTCTTAAGAGATATCATGTTTAAAGGAGACAATCATGCGGTTCGTTTTGATGTTGAGAAAAAAGTAAATGATGGTTTAACCATAAAAGCAGGAGGGCGTTACAGTTCAAATAGTTTAAATAGTAGACAAGCTCAAGTAGCAGGTGCAGGTCAACCTTGGAGTGCTGGTTATCTTGATGAACAAACATTTTTTGACACATATGTAACAGGTACACTTGGTTCAGATTTTGCTAATGGAGATGCTGTAGGAAGTAATCGTTGGTTGTCTATTAATGATGCTTTAATAAGAAAAAACAATCCAGATGTGTTTAATAGATCTGCAGGTTCTTCTTTTGAAGGTGATTTGTTTGATGTTACTGATGGAGATCTTCCATTACTAACTCAAAATTCATGGGAGTTAGATGAAACTACTACTTCTGTATATGGTCAAATGGACTTTAAAACAGAATTTATTGGGTTACCAGTTACGGGTAACTTTGGGGTAAGAGCTGTAAACTGGGCTGTAGAAGGACGTGCATTTTCTACGATTACTTTAACTGACCCTTCAGAAACTTTAGGTCCTATAAATTATGCTGGAGTTCCTACTACTGCATCGTCTAGCAGATGGGATGTTCTTCCTTCTTTAAATTTAAATTTTGAATTACATGAAGATTTTAAATTGCGTTTGTCTGCTGTAAATACAGTTTCAAGACCAGATTATTTAGACTTAAGACCAACCAATACACTTAGCTATATCAATCCTGATTCTCCTGATGCAGGTTCACAAAACGGTACAGCATCTTTATCTAATCCTAACTTACAACCTTTTAGTAGTTGGCAGTTTGATGCAACTGGTGAATGGTACAACCATGCTGGAGGAGCATTTGTTTTAAGTGCTTTTTACAAATTAATTGATGATTTTATTATTGACGAAACAACTTTTGGATCAGAATTATCTGATTTTGGTGATATTTCTTTTGATACTGAAGCGACAGGAATTGATAATCAAATATTCAATGCTACAACTCCAACAAACTTTACAGGAGTTCAGTTATACGGATTTGAATTTGGATTTAGACAACCTTTAAGTTTTATTAGTGATTCTTTTAGAAATTTTGGAGTGCAAGCCAACTATACGTACGTAGATAGCAAGTTTGATGAAGAAATTAATGAAGTAGATAATAGTTTTCCAGGTTCTTCAAAACATAACTTAAACTCTGTTTTATACTATGATGGTAAAGTATTTGGAATGCGTGTAGCTTATAACACTAGAAGTAGTTTCCTTAGAAACATAGGTGGAGGTAGTGATGTTCGTTCTAATGTAACTTACACGGATGGTTTTGATAGATTAGATGTTCGTGCAAATTTAGAAGTAACTAAAAATTTACAATTATCTGTTAGTTGTCAAAACCTTACTGCTAGTGATAGACGTGATTATATAAATAATGACCCTTCTTTGTTTACACAATTAAGTACTCCAGGTCAGGTTTATACTTTTGGAGCAAGATATAAATTTTAAGCAATCAAAAAAACGCTCCAGTTTTTAAAAACTGGGGTGTTTTTTGATTTTTATACATCAATAGAATCTATTAATCTAACTGAATTAAAATCTAATGAAACATTTCATAATCAACTGTTTGGTAATGGTTTTGAGTGCATCATTTGTGTGTGCTCAAAAAAAAGATGATAAAAAGGTAAATATGAGTGAGATGTGGGGGGAGAAAAATGTCTCTGTTCAAAGTCTTAAAAATGGAAAAGCTAAGTTGTTTGACGAAGGTAACTTTGGAATGTTTATTCACTGGGGTTTGTACTCTAAGTTAGCAGGTGTTTGGAATGATAAAACATACTATGGAATTGGTGAATGGATCATGAACCCAAGAGTGGCAGATATTCCACCAGTAGAGTATATGAAAATTGCGGAAGATTACAATCCTCAAAATTTTGATGCTAAAAAAATTGCCCAGTTAGCAAAAAATTCGGGTATGAAATACATTATTATTACTAGCAAACATCACGAAGGCTTTGCTATGTTTGATTCTGAAGTAAGCAATTTTAATATTGTAGATGCTACTCCTTTTGCCAGAGATCCTATGAAAGAACTATCTGCAGCTTGTCATGAGTTAGGTTTGAGTTTTGGATTCTATTATTCACATAACCAAGATTGGACAACTCCAGGTGCAACAGGTGGGCCTGAGTTAGATGAGGATGGAAAAAAAGCAAAGTTTAAAGATTATTTCTACAACAAGTGCAAGCCACAAGTTAAAGAAATATGTACCAATTATGGAGCAATTGATTTTGTTTGGTTTGATACTCCTGGAGACATGAAAAAGGAATATGTAGTAGAGTTGGCTACTATGGTTAGAGAGTTACAACCAAATGCCATGATGTGTAGCAGGGTTGGACATGGAATGGGAGATTATTCTAGCAACGGAGATATGGAAGTGCCTACACAAAATATTGAAGGACTTTGGGAAACTTGCGATACAAATAATGATTCTTGGTCTTATGCATGGTACGATAACAATTTTAAAAGCCCAAAAGAAATTTTAAATCGTCTTATTTCTACAGTGGGTCGTGGTGGTACTTATTTGTTTAATGTCGGTCCAGGGCCAGATGGTGCTATTCCAGAAATTGGAGTGAAATTTTTAAAAGAAGCAGGAGATTGGATTGAGAAATATCCACAAGTGGTCTACAATGCAGGAGCTTCTCCTTGGAAACATGCATTGCCATGGGGAGATGTAACTACACAAGAAAACTCATTGTTCCTCTCTGTTTTTGATTGGCCACAAGACGGTAAGCTATATTTACCAGGTATTGATGCCAAAATAACATCAGCTTCATTGTTAAGTGATAATGGTTCCAAGAAAATTTCTTTTACAAAAAATAAAGATTGGACAATTTTTGACCTACCCTTTAAATCTTCAGAATCTCTCATCTCCGTTATAGAGGTTAAACTAGAAACCAAGACTGAAAAAGTAAAAGTAGATACAACTTTAGGAGTGTATCCAAATATTGATGCTTTGTTACGTGTAGAATTTTCAGAAGTTCAGAATGCTGTTGAAAGTGAAATTAAATGGATGGAGAAATTTGGAGAATGGAAACATGCAAACCAAGTAAGTGAATGGAATAATGATAGTAAAGTAACGTGGACAGTAAATGTACAACAGCCAGGATATTACTATTTAGATTTAAATTATAAAGGAAATGATCGTTTGGTATGGAAAACCGTAACCGATGAAGGTGTTAGGGTACAAAATCAACAAGCAGCAACAGAAAAATATCAATTTTACAACATGGGTATTATTGAATTTAAAACAGCTGGTAAGCATACTATCTCCGTTTCTTTAGTAGAAGGAGATCCCCAAACATCAAGTTTAAAAGCTGTTATGATCAAACCTATCAAATAAAAATCATTATGAAAATAAAAAATAGCAATAAGACAATAATAAAATTCTTTGTACTGTTTTTATTACTTCTTCGCACTGCGGTTTTTGGTCAGACACTTACGCATGCTTATGCAGATGGAGATACTCAAAATTCAATAAAAAACGATTTCTCAATTACAGTTGATGAAGCACATCAACTAAGTTTAACATTAGAAAATACGAGTGACGCATCATACTTATCACTTTCTAAGAACGGAACAGGATATGATGTTGTGTTGCAAAGTCGAGACCATGACATGAGCCATCATGTTAGCATTGTTGGAAGTATAGAAGATTTAGAAGGAGATACAGTTGCGACTTATAGCAAGCAATTTACAGTGCAACAAGTAACACCTTCTACAGATGATACTACAGCAGCATGGATGTCTGGAAAATGGGGAGTCCGATTTACAGTGCAAGGTGGTTCTAAATTAGATGCAGTTGTGGCTGCGGGTGCAAATTACAGTAATGGTGTAAAGCAAATAGCAGATACGCTTAAAACGGTAGGCTATGTAATTTCTAATTTAACAAACAATGCACACGGATATCATTATACGTTAAGAAATCATCCTTATATAGATATTGCCAATGAAATACATCCAGATTTTGTTCCGTCTGAGGAGAATGAACAAATTATTATTGATGCACTGCAAGCTTTTAAAAATAGTGGTAAAAAAGTGATTTTATACATTGCGTCAGATGGTCCTTCTGCAACAGGAGGTACTCCTAACAACGCAGAATATAAAGCAGCATGGAAGAATTATTATGATGAGAATTTTGATGGGGCTGAAGGGCCAGCATGGAGACTGCTATGTCAGGGTTTTGTTGAAAGATTTAATGATTTAGGTTTGGTAGATGGTTTCTGGGTAGATCATGCTACATCACTACCTGGTGGGGTGACCAATTTTGTAGATATGCTAAAAGCAGTGAACCCAAACTTTGCGATTACTGTAAATTATGGTAAAAAATATTTTGACAAAACTGTAGGATCAAATGGTATAGGAGTGAATGCAAATCATAAAGTAGTTGATTTGTGGCCTACAGGTGGTACTTATAATGATTTTTCTGCGGGACATCCTACACCACTTGCTACAGGTGCACCACCAAACTCTTGGGCTTACGAGGAATTGACTTTGGAAGAAACTAAAAATATGCCTTGGGTAACTTTTAATGGTAAAAAAATATTAAGACATTTTTGGACACCTATGCGTCAAAATTGGACAAGTACAAAATTAACTTTTCCTGTATTGTTTGATGTTGAACAAGCATATCGTTTTGTAAGAACTTTGACCGATGCTGGTGGAGCGCATAGTTGGGCAAATACCGTAACTGCTGGAGCAATTACACAAGAAGAGTTTGAGATGTTTAAAGAAATAGATGAGCGTATGCAACAATCTAAAAAGCCAGATTACGAAACGTATACAAGACCTATTGGAGCTTATTTTAATCAAGAATACAGATTTGATACTTCTTCTAATAATTATTGGAGTCATACATCAAATTGGTCTAGTGGTGCGTTGCCAACATCTACAGCAGATGTAGTTATCAAAGCAGGAGATTCTGTTCTTGTAGCATCAGATGCAAGTGTTAGAAATATTTTGATAGAAGAAGGAGGGAGTTTAAATGTTTCAAAGGAAATTAACTTTCAAATTAATGGAGAGGTTATAGGAAAAATTAATTATCTAGATGCAATAGAAGAACCACCTGTGCCAGGAATCGTTTCTCAATATCTTTTTGAAAATAATTTGAATGATGAAATAGGAGAAAATCATGGAACTTTGGTTGGAAATCCAACTTTTAACAATTCTTTAACCAAAGAAGGAGATTTTTCATTGTTATTGGATGGAGATGAGGACTTGATAAAAATAACAGATCATATAGGCAATTTTCCTAAAGGGGCTGCTGCACGTACAATTGCAGGATGGTTCAAAACAACAGCTGCTTCAGGAAGTTTATTTAGCTACGGAACAGAAGCAACAGGAGAGCGTTTTCAAATCATAGGAAACGTTAATGAGTTTAGTGTTGCTGTAAATGGTCATAAGTGGGGTAGAGATAATTTGTCTTTAACATCTGATTGGCATCATTTTGCTGTGGTGTTGCCAAGTATACCAAATCCCCAATCGGATGATGTATTGCTATATATTGATGGTGATTTAATTGCATCAACTACGCTTGCAGGAAATCCGAAAGATATTGCAACAGGTGATACTTTTGCTGTTGTAGGGGTGGGGTATAATGGGTATTTGGATGATTTTAGAATATACAATACAGCTTTAGATTCTTTAGAAATTAACACTATAATCAACGGCCCAATATTAGTTTCTTCATTGTCTTTTGAAGAAGGTTCTATAGAGGTTTTTGAGAACAATACAATTCAAATGGAAGTGTCAGTTTTACCCGAAGATGCGGCTAATCAAAGTGTGACTTGGTCTGTAGCTAATGGTACAGGTTCAGCTATTATAGATGAAAATGGTTTGTTGACAGGTGTTGCTACAGGTACGGTAACAGTTACTGCTGTTTCTAATGATGGTAGTGAAATTTCATCACAAACAGAAGTTATGGTGAGTGAATTGAATCCGGTTACTGATGTAACTGTACAAGGTATAGGAGGAGCTATTGCTGTAGAAATTGGAGAAGAATTACAAATGGAAGCCTTTGTTTTACCAGAAGATGCATCAATCAAAAATGTTGTTTGGGAAGTAGAGCCAGAGGGAGGTACTGGTACTATAAGTTCAGACGGTATATTTATAGGTAGTAATGACGGAACGGTTTATATACATGCAACTGCTGCGGATAATTCAGGAGTGTCAGGGTTGGTTTCTATTACGGTAGTAACGAAACCTCTAGTGAAATCGATTAATGTATTTGGTCCAAATGGAGTAAACACAGTTCAGGTAGGAGCAACTCTTCAAATGCAAGCATCAATATTGCCTGTTGATGCAGATGATCCAAGTATAAATTGGTCTGTTATCAACGGAACAGGTACTGCTACCATTAATACTATGGGAGTATTAACAGCACAAACTTTAGGAACAGTTACTGTTGCGGCAACGGCTACTGATGGCTCAGCTATTTATGGTCAAAAAGAGATTACAATTCAACAAGAAACTGTAGATACAGGTGTAACAATTTATCCTACCGATGATGCTTATACTTGGGATAAATTTGCAACCAATAATTATGGAGCTGTAAAGTTATTGGTTAGAGATAATTCTTCAAGTTTGAATCGTGATTCATTTGTGAAATTTGATCTAAGCATTCTTTCAGAAGTTGCTACAGCTAAATTTATACTTACTTTAGAGCAAGTTCCTGGAACAATTAGAAACTACGAAGCTTTTTTGATTACGAATGATAATTGGACAGAAACAGCTATCAATTGGAACAATGCTCCAGATAGTGAAATATCCTTAGGTTCAGTTACTAATAATGGTCAAACCATAGAATGGGATGTTACTAGTACAGTTCTTTCTCAGATAGAAGAAAATAAGATTATTTCAATTAAAATTATCTCTAAAGATTCTGCTATTACAAATAGTATTTATAGCAAAGAAACAGCCTTAAGCGATAATGAGAAACCAAAAATCATTATTTCTACCAGTACAGTTACGCTAAATTTAGATGATGAGCTAGATTTTGATAACAATGCAATTGTTGTTTATCCAAATCCTACAAATGATGTCTTATACGTAAAAGGAATTTCGAATGAAAAAACAACGATGTTTATTTATAACAACTTAGGACAATTGCTAAAACAAGAAGCGTACAAATCTAATATGGATTTAAGTGCTTTAAAAAAGGGAATGTATTATGTAAAAGTTCTGAATGAAAAAGAACAAAGAACATTCAAAGTCTATAAAAAATAATATAGAATGTGTTTCTAGTGAGAGAGGCATATAATATAGAAGTTAGTATAATCAACAAATAAATATTTATCATGAAAATTATTAAATTAATTACACTCTGTTTAATTGTAATAACATCTTTTCAAAGTTGCAAGAATAAAACAGAAAATTCAACAGAAACAAAAGGAACAGAAACCATTACTGAAAACCAGCCTAACATCATTTTTATTTTTGCTGATGATTGGGGGTATAAAGATTTAGGAATTCATGGCAGTTCGTTTTTAGAAACTCCTAATTTGGATAAAATGGCTGCTGACGGTTTGGATTTTCAAAACTTTTCTGTTGTTAACCCTGTCTGTTCTCCGAGTAGAGTAGGGATGGTAACGGGGCAATTTCCAGCAAGACAAAGTGTACATGGACATTTTGCTTCTGTAGAATCTCATGCCAAAAGAAACATGCCAGATTGGTTAGATCCTAATGCACCAATGTTGCCACGCATGCTTAAAAGTGCTGGTTATACTACGGCTCATTTTGGTAAATGGCATCTTACAAATACGCATGTAAAAGATGCTCCTACTCCGTTGGAATATGGTTATGATGAATATGGAGCCTTTAATATTGCGGGTAGATTGCATCAAATGCAGGTAGACTCTACATTGTACAAAACAATAGATTTTGCAAAACGTAATAAAGACAAACCATTTTTTATCAATGCATGGATTCATGCTACACATACACCACATTATCCTAAAGCAGAATACATGGAGAAATATGCGCATTTGGATGAGCAGCAACAGGTTTATGCAGCGGTAGTTTCCGAATACGATGCTCGTATAGGTGAACTATTTGCTACGTTAAAAGAATTGGGAATAGATGACAATACTTTAGTGCTGTTTTCTTCAGATAACGGTCCAGAAATAACAGGTACTAAAAAGAGAACGGAAGACAATTCTACAGGACCAGGAATGGGTGAGTTTTATTCTGTAGGAGAAACCAAAGAGCTTCATGGACGTAAGCGCTCATTATTTGCTGGAGGGGTACGTATTCCGTTTATCGTACGTTGGCCTGGTACAGTACCAGCAGGAAAAGTAGATAAAACAACTCAAATGTCAGCTGTAGATTTATTGCCAACATTTATGGAATTGGCAGGAGCAGCATATCCTGAGGGGTACGAGTCTGATGGAGAAAGTATTGTTGCAGCTATAAAAGGACAAGAATATAAGCGAGAAAAAGCTATTTATTGGGATTGGCGTTACTCTAGTAATCGTCCTTATTTTTGGCCAAGTGCAGCTGTACAAGATGAAAACTGGAAATTGTTAACTAACAAAAAAATGAACCGCACAGAATTGTATGATATTAGTACAGATTGGGCAGAGCAACATGATGTGTCTGCAGATTATCCAGATAAAGTAAAAGCTTTAACAGAGAAACTTGAAGTGTTTCAAAAGACTTTGCCAAAAGCACCACCAGCAAATACGTTTTCTGAAGAAAGAAAAACATTGTTAAATTAATAAATAGTGTTTTTATGTAAAACGAAGTGTATTAAACGTTCGTTTTACATAAGACATTGCAACATTTATAGCCCTAAGATGAGAAGTATGTTCTTATCTCGTAATTTAATTTTAGATTTTGTATAAAACAATTTACATATTATAAAGAATAAATATTGTTAATAGAGTTCACTGCTCAAAATAAAGTTGACAATTAGCTTGTCTTAAAAACATATAAAGGAGATTACGTTCATAAAGTAGTTATGTCTTTATGTGGTATTGGTAGCGGGGACAGTGTCTTTGGGTGTCATGAAGTTTAATGCTCTGGAAGGTCAATATTTTAGGTCTAATAGGTATGCTTATGGAATTATCAATATTGTCAAAAAAGAGAATAAGTTTAAAGCGGATGTTAAAGTGCTACATAGTAAGCTGAAACTTTCAAAATTAGAGTTAAAAGGAGCGAATACAATCCGTTATAAAAAAGGGAATGCAATAACAGTTGTCAATAAATAAAATTAAACAATCATCAAAATAATGAAGAAAATACTATTTGCAATTATTTTTACACTCACTTTATTTAGTTGCGCAAAATCCAAAGAGTTAGAAATAAAATCTCCTGATGGGTTGGTTAAAGTTGTATTAGAGAATCATCAAGGTTCTTTAAAATACCATCTTTACGATGATGAAAAAGAATTAGTTAGTGACTCTGAAATTTCAATTCTACAAAGTTTAAAGGTTCGTGTTTTAGCTACAAAAATAGAACAGGTAAATAAAAAATGGAATCCTGTATGGGGGCAATTTAGTGAAATAGAAGATACTTATAATGAACTAGAACTTTCCTTAGATTATGAAGGAACTTTAGCTAAACTTTACATAAGAACATATAACAAAGGTGTTGCTTTTCGTTTTCATGTTTTAGAGGTGTCAAAAAAGGTGAAACCTTCCTTTCTTATGGAATATGGGTTGACAGATTCAAGTATTTTATATTCTCCTGCAGGTGAAAAACCTCCTATTGGTCCCGTAGCTATAAAAGATTTAGCAACGTTGACATTCAATTCTAAGAAAGACAAATTAAGTATGCCTTTGCTTATTGAGCACGATCAACAGAAGTTTTTATCACTTTTAGAGTCTGATTTGGTAAGTGCTCCAGGATTTGATTTGATAGATTTTAAATTTGACAAACAGAGAAATAAGCTAATTTCTAAAAATGATTTTAATTCAGATGAAAAGAACTTTATCACTCCTTGGCGTGTCATTCTTTTGGAAGATCAGATAGGTGATTTGTTAACAAATACGGTAGCTTTAAATGTAGCGGAACCAAATAAAATTAAAAATACGTCGTGGATAAAACCAGGGAAAACCCTGTGGGATTGGAGAGTGCATGGTTACACTACAGATGATGGGTTTACATATGGCATCAATAACGAAAGTTATTATCGTTTTATAGATTTTGCGGCTGAAAATGATATTGAATACTTTATGATAGATGATGCTTGGTACACAGATGTAAGGCCAGGTTATATTCAAATGTCTGAAAAACTAGATTTAGACAAAGTAACAACATATGCTAAAGAAAAAGGAGTTTCGTTGTTGTTGTATTACGATAGAAGGCAAGGTGATTACGGAGATGAGGCTTTGTTTCCATATTACAAATCTCTGGAAATGAAAGGTATCAAATACGGTTTTATGGGAGAAAAAGTTTCATTCACAAGAGATGCCATTCGTATGAGTGCAGAAAGCAATTTGTTGATAGACTTTCATGACAGTCCTGTTCCTTTTACAGGAGTATCTAGAACATATCCAAACGCTATTACAAGAGAGTTTTGCCATGCGCAACAAGATTCAAGAAAAGCATTTACACCTAAAACATTTATAAGAATGGCATTAATCAATGCTATACAAGGTCCTTTGGATATGAATAATGGAATTTTTGATATCTCTAGCGTAAATGCAGGAGAAAGACAAAAAGGTCCCCGAAAATTAAATTCTTTACAGACTACAGTTACAGCAGAAGTTGCACGTACACTAATTGTTTTTAGTGGTTTGGTTTGTATACCAGATGCTCCAGAGTCTTATGCAGCCAAACAAGATTTATTTGAATTTATCAAAAAAATGCCTGTGGGTAAATGGGATGAGAGTAAAGTATTACATGCTAAAATGGATGCTTATGTCTCTACAGCAAGAAGACATGGAGAAGAGTGGTTTGTAGGTTCTGTGCACAATGACGGAGGAACTTTAGATATTTCTTTAGATTTTTTAAAAGAACATCAGAAATATACCATCACTTATTATGAAGATGCAGAGAATGCAGATAGTAAAACAAATCCAGAAGCTTATCAAATACGAACTGCAGTGGTTAAAAAAGGAGATGTGGTAAAGGCTACAATGGTTGCTGGTGGTGGACATTGTATGTGGATAAAACCTGAATAATTTTTTTAGAAAATGAGAAAAATAGCAACTTTTTTTACAATTCTAAGCCTGTTTTTTGCTTCATGTAAAAGCAAAAATCAACCTTTTAAAGCAACCAAACCGAATGTTCTTTTTATAGTTGTGGATGATTTGGGATATGCAGATTTGAGTGTGATGGGAAGTGCCTATTATGAAACACCTAATATTGATGCATTGGCAAAGTCTGGAGATATTTTTACCAATGGATATGCTACTTGCGGAGTTTGCAGTCCATCTAGAGCAAGTTTGTTAAATGGTCAGTTTACAGCAAGACATGGTGTTACTCAGTTTGACGGAGCGAAATCTGGTCAGGCTTGGCGAAAATTAAACAAACACACAAAGTTATTACCACCAGAATACAAACATCATTTAGATACTAGTGATGTTACACTGCCAGAGGTTTTTAAAGAAAATGGGTATACAACTTTTTTTGCAGGAAAATGGCATTTAGGAAGCGCAGAGGATCACTCACTACCAACCGATCATGGTTTTGATATTAATGTTGGAGGGTATGAAAGAGGTGGTCCATATAGTGGTGGTTATTTTTCACCTTTTAACAATCCTACAATAGTAGATTATGAAGATGAGAAGGGGATGTCTCTTTCTATGAAATTGGCTAAGGAAACATCTGCGTTTATTCAGAAAAACAAAGACAATAATTTTCTAGCTTATCTTTCTTTTTATGCTGTGCATGCACCTATACAAACCACAAAAGAAAAGTGGGAAAAATACAGAGACAAAGCAGAAAAAATGGGAATTGCAAAAAATGGGTTTGAAATGGAGCGTGTGTTGCCAGCTAGAAAACACCAAGACAATCCCGTTTATGCAGGTTTGATAGAACAAGTTGATGAAGCTATAGGAACTGTAATGCAAACTCTTAAAAAGAATGGTTTGGATAAAAATACCATTATAGTGTTTACTTCGGATAATGGAGGGGTAACATCGGGTGATGATTTTTCTACCAACCAACTTTCTCTTAGAGGAGGAAAAGGATATCAATGGGAAGGAGGTCTTCGAGTTCCTTATTTTATTTACGTGCCGTGGATGCATCAAAAAGGAAAAATTATCGAAACACCTGTTTCGGCTACAGACTTGTTTCCTACACTTTTAGATTTAGCGGAAATTCCGTTAAGACCTAAAGAACATATAGATGGCTTAAGTCTAAAATCACTTTTAGCTGGAGGTGATGAAATTCAAGAACGTCCTTTGTATTGGCATTATCCACATTACGGAAATCAAGGAGGAGAACCGGTTTCAATAATGAGAAAAGGTAATTGGAAAATTATACATTATTGGGAAGATGATCATTTAGAGTTGTATGATTTGAAGAGGGATATAGGAGAAGTAAATGATGTGTTTATGCTGAATAAAGAACTGGCTTTGGAAATGAAAAAAGAATTAATGACTTGGTTAGAATCGATGAATACTCAATATGCTGAAAAAGACACTTTATGGAATGAGTCTGCATGGAAACAACGTTTAGAGAACAATAAAAACAAGTTGATGCCAAAGTTAGAAGTCAAAAGAAAGAAAATGCTAAGCCCAAATTGGAAACCTAATGAAAATTGGTGGGGAAGTAAAGTAAAATAAAATTAAAAAGAAAAAAATGAAATATTTAGTAGTAGTTGTTTTCTTGTCATCATTGTTTATGACAAGTCAATCAAAAAAAAGTAAAAATGAAGCTCCAAACATTATTTATATTTTGGCAGATGATTTAGGTTATGGAGATGTAAAAGCATTCAATCCAAACGGAAAAATTCCAACACCTAATATGGATAAAATGGCAGCAAACGGTGTTAAGTTTACAGATGCTCATACTTCTTCTTCTGTTTGTACTCCAACTCGTTACGGAATATTAACAGGGCGTTACAATTGGAGAACCAAGTTGAAGAGTGGTGTGTTAGGAGGGTATTCAAAATCCTTAATAAAACAAGATCGTACAACGGTTGCAGATTTGTTAAAAACACAAGGATATAGTACTGCTTATATTGGAAAATGGCATATAGGTTGGGATTGGAGCTTTAAAAATAAAAATGTAAAAAATATTAATAGTTTAAATGCTAAACCTGAAGTAGATTTTACGATGCCAATTAAAAATGGTCCTTCTACACATGGGTTTGATTATTCTTTTGGTTTTTGTGGTTCGCTAGACATGGCTCCATATGTATATGTAGAAAATGACATGCCAACTATGGTGCCTACCAAAACAACTGTTTCAGTTGATGAGAAAGGAGTATGGAGAAAAGGACTTACTTCAGATGATTTTGATCACACCAATGTATTGCAAGATTTAACAGATAGAGCAGTAAATTATATTAGCAATCAGGCCAAAGAAAAAGAACCTTTCTTTTTGTATTTTCCTTTACCAGCACCGCACACTCCTATTTTACCCACTACAAAATTTTTGGGAAAAAGTAATACCAATATGTATGGTGATTTTGTCATGCAGGTAGATGATGTACTTCGTCAAATTAGAGAAGTATTAAAAGAACAAGGAATTTCAGAAAATACTTTGGTGGTGTTTACTAGTGATAATGGATGTTCTCCAAAAGCAGATTTTGAAGAGTTGGCTAAAGTAAATCACGATCCAAGCTATACGTTTAGAGGGACCAAAGCAGATATTTTTGAAGGAGGACATCGCGTACCTTTTATAGTAGAATGGCCTGCAAAAGGATTAAAAAATGCCACCTCAAACAAAACCATTTGTACTACAGATTTCTTAGCAACTTGTGCGCAGATAACTGGGTATAAATTAAACGATGCAGAGGGAGTAGATAGTTATAGTATGTTACCCTTAATCACAGAAGAAGAAGCTATGGATATTCGAGAATATACAGTTCATCATTCTATAAATGGATCTTTTGCTATTAGAAAAGGAGATTGGAAATTAAATGTATGTCAAGGTTCTGGAGGATGGAGCTACCCAACACATCAAGATTTGAAAAAGAATGAAAAGGAATTTCCATATATGCAATTGTACAATTTGAAAGAAGACATTGGAGAAACTAAGAATCTAATAGCTGAACATCCAGAGAAAGTAGCAGAGTTAAAGTTAGCACTTAAAAAAATCATTTTAGACGGAAGAAGTACGAAAGGAAAAAATCAGAAAAATGATGGAATGGATGGATGGAAACAGATAGAAACAATTACAAAATAAAAGATATCTTAAAAAACATGTTGTTTAGAATAGAGAAAATTAATTTAAGCATTATGAAAAGAGATGTAAGCAATACTATTAATTATTGAATTTGAATATTTAGGTAGTCTAAATAGTATGTTATTCATGACAAGATTTAGCCTATACAAGGGAGTCGTTCTCTGAGTAGATAGGATAATCAAATAGTGATTTAGTGTACAAATACTAATAATGCCCGTTGTGCATTTGGGTGAAATTCTGTCTTTTCGAGTGGTTTTTCGGAATGAAATGAAGAAAAATTGTATCGAGAATGAGAATTTTAGTGTCAAAAATAGTTCTCGATACACTTTTTCGTACCTCAAAAGCACTCGAACCGATATTTAGGATTTTTAAGATCCCCAAATGCACAATGAGTTAATAATATTTTAAGAAATACAATATAAATTATCTTCTATGAAAAAGATTCTATATGTCCTATTCTTTTTTCTCGCCTACACACAAACGCATGCTCAATTCTTGTTGAGTTATGACAAACCTGCTAGTAAATTTACAGAAGAACAGAGAAAAGATTATCGAAAATTAGGATATATGCAAGAGGCATTGCCTTTAGGAAATGGTCGTTTAGGAGCCATGTTTTCTGGAGGAATCGATGAAGAACATATCATGCTAAATGATATCACTTTGTGGATGAATAGCAAACGTGGTTTAGATACTGTTGCTCAGTCTGGAGTAAGAATAGGAGCTTATAAAAATTTTAATAAAGTAAAAGAAGCCTACGAACAAGGACGTTATGGTGCTTCCGAAAATAGCATGGAAGGCATGTCTACTAAATACTTAAGCAGTAAACAGCCTTTAGGAAATTATGCTCCTTTTACAGATGTCTATATTTCCACAGATCATGATAATGAATCAGTTAGTAATTATACACGTACTTTAGATGTTCACTCAGGAATTGGTCAAGTAAGTTATAGTATTGGTAAAACTAAATACCATAGAGAATATTTTTGTAGTTATCCTAATGATGTAGTTGCTGTAAGATATACAGCCAATAAAGCGAAGATGAACCTTCATATTAAGGTAAGTACCTTGCATACAATCAATAATTTAAAAGCACATGATAATACAATTGTTCTTGAAGGAGAAGTTTCTATGGTGCAAGACAACATTCACTTTCAACAATTGGTTTATATTGATGCAAGTGATGCTAAAGTAATTCCTCAAGCTGATGGTTCTATTCAAATAGAAAATGCTACTGATGTAAAGATATATGTAACTGCCTATTCAGATTATGTACCTGTTTATCCTAGTTTTAAAGGTCGAGATTATCAATTAGATACAAAGAAAGTTATGGATATAGCCTTAGATATGGGCTATGATCATCTAAAACAAGCACATGTAAAAGATGTTTCTGCATTGATGGATCGTTGTCAATTAGCTTTAGACTATCAACCATCTGGATTGACAACAGATCAACTCATCAAACAAGGTGCAAGCTTAGAATTAGAAAATTTATATTTTAATTACGCTCGTTATTTACAGTTAAGTTCTTCAAGAACTGCTCCTGTTCCTTCAAACTTACAAGGATTATGGAACGGACATTTAAAACCTGCTTGGAATGCAGATTATCATAACGATATCAATGTAGCCATGAATTATTGGATGGTAGAAACAGCAAATCTTCCAGATTCTTTTGAGCCTTATTTGGAGTGGTTGAAAATGATTGCTGAGTCAGGGAAACACACTGCTAAAGAAGGTTTTGGAATTCAAAAAGGATGGAGTGCAGGCCTTAACGGAAATGCTTTTGGGTTTACTGCTCCCAATGAACATGGTAGACGTATGCAACAATCGGGAGCTTGGTTGTCTCAAAATTTATTTGAACATTATGCTTTTAATCAAGACAAAACATATCTAAAAGAAATTTATCCAATTTTAAAAGGAGCTGCTGAGTTTTATGTGGAATTTTTATCTTCTTGGAAAGATGGTTCCTTAGTGGTGTATCCAACATGGTCTCCAGAAAATACATACTTAAAAGAACAGTTTAGCAAATTAAACAAACAGACTTATGGAGCCTCGTGGGATCAACAATTGGTATTGAATTTATTTACAGATTGTATTGAAGCTTCTTATGTTTTAGAATGTGATGCGGAACTTAGAGAAACACTTCAAAAAATGATTCCAAAATTATGTCCTCAAAAAATTGGACAATATGGGCAATTACAAGAATGGCCAGAAGATTGGGATGATCCAAAAGATCAGCATCGTCATATTTCGCATTTAATCGCATTACATCCTGGTCGTGATTTTTCACCACTTACTACAAAAGAAATTGCTGAGGCTGCTTTGGTAACCATGAAACATAGAGGTGATGTTTCAACAGGATGGAGCACAGCATGGAAAACTAATTTTTGGGCAAGACTTCATAATGGAGATAAAGCACATCAATTCTATCAATTTTTAACATCAAAACGTGCTTACCCAAATCTATTTGATTTTCATCCACCTTTTCAAATTGATGGAAACTATGGAGGAACAGCAGGTGTTTGCGAAATGTTGTTACAAAGTCATTTAAGAAGTGTAAATAATAAAGCAAATACCATTGAAAAAGCTGCTTTTGTAGCCTATCAAAAAAGTGCAGAAAATCCTAATCATTTTATACCTGTTTCTCCAAATGAATCTTTAGCTAATTCACCTTATATATTAGACTTATTACCTGCTTTACCATCGGCATGGCCAAAAGGAAATATAAAAGGATTAAGAGCTCGTGGTGGTTTTGAAGTAGACATCTCTTGGGAAAAAGGAAGATTAGTCAAAGCTAAGATTCAGGCAACTAAAAATGGAGCTTTTAGAATTTTTTATCAAGGAAAATTAAGTGAAGTGATCACCTTGAAAAAAGGAGAAACCAAAGTTTTTAAAAATTAATATAAAGATTTATGAAAAGTTTTAAGTTAATTGTATTCTTTCAATTATTTAGTGTTGTATCGTTATTTGCACAAACTATTAGTAGTGATTGGCCTGTATTAAAAACGTATGACCAAGAGCATATTCAGAAAATAAAAATGCCTGTAGGAGGTATTGGAACAGGAACCGTTTCATTAACAGGAAGAGGTTCTTTGGAAGATTGGGAAATCATGAATAGACCTGCAAAAGGGTTCAATCCTACTTTAGAAAATTGGGGACCCGTGAAAGAAAAAGGACCTTTCTTTGCCATTTTTATAGAAGATAAAGAAGGAAATAAACAGACTCGTTTGTTAGAAGGAGCCCCAGATGAATCCTATTACGAAGGAGCTTTGGGAGCAACATCTAATCATCATGGATTGCCTCGTTTTAACAAGGCATCTTTTAAAGCCGCTTATCCTTTTGGACAAGTACATTTAAGCGATGAAAAACTTCCTGTGGAGGTGGTTGTAGGAGCATACAATCCTTTGATTCCTGGAAACATAGATGATAGTAGTATTCCTATAGCTATTCTTTCTTACAAAGTAAAAAATACGAGTCATAAAGATATAAATGTATCTCTTTCAGGAACTATTCAAAACTTTATTGGTTTTGATGGGAATAGAGGAAAAGCGATTAAAAATATAAATTCTATTAGAGAACAAAATGGAGTAAAGGGAATTCATTATTCTACCAATGGAGTAGATCCTAAAAGCGAACAATGGGGAACGATGAGTTTTGTTTCTTTAAGTGAAGGAGAAACAACCTATAGAACAGCATGGCAGCCTAAGACAAGTCGTTGGGATAAAAAAAGACTTGATTTTTGGGATGATTTTAGTGAAGATGGCTTGTTAGAAAAAAGAGAAAATAAAGAATCCAATGCTCCCATGGGATCTTTGGCCGTAAAAACTACTTTAAAGGCTGGAGAAGAAAAGAACTTTACTTTTTTAATCAGTTGGCATTTTCCAAACAGACAAACTTGGGACAAACCAGGGTTTCAAAAGCTGATTAAAGCAACCGTTGGAAATTATTACACCACAAAATATAAAGATTCTTGGGAGGTGATTTCTAAAACAATTCCACGTTTAAATGAATTAGAAAATAATACTAAAACTTTTGTAGATGCACTTATTAAAAGTGATATAGCTGAAGAGATTAAAGAATCAGCATTGTTTAATTTGGCACATTTAAGAACTCAATTAGCCTTTCGTATCAAAAGCGGACATTTGTTAGGATGGGAAGGTCTTTTTGATACCTATGGTTCTTGTTTTGGTTCATGTACACACGTTTGGAATTACGAGCAAACTACGGCTTTCTTATTTGGAGATTTGGCTAAAACTATGCGAGAAGTAGAGTATAAATACGCTACAGATGATACAGGTTTGATGAGTTTTAGAGTGTATTTACCATTGGAAAAAGGTCAAGAATGGGGAAAAGCTGCTGCCGATGGGCAAATGGGAAGTATTATGAAATTTTATCGTGAATGGCAATTGTCTGGAGACGATGCTTTTCTAAAAGAACACTGGCCAAAAGTAAAAAAAACGTTAGAGTTTTGTTGGATTCCAGGAGGTTGGGATGCCGATAAAAATGGAGTGATGGAAGGTTCACAACACAATACCATGGACGTGGAGTATTTTGGTCCAAATCCTCAAATGGGATTTTGGTATTTAGGAGCTTTGAGAGCATCAGAAGAAATGGCTTCTTATTTGGGCGATAAGAAATTTGCTAAAACGTGTAAAAAATTATACAAACAAGGAGCTACATGGATGGATGAAAATTTATTCAATGGAGAATACTACGAGCAGCACATTCAACCACCTATGTCAACAGATAAGGTAGCTCCTTCGTTAATTGGAGCAACGTCTGGTAAAAACTCTATAGACCTTACTTCTCCAGATTTTCAATTGGGAAACGGAGTGTTGGTAGATCAATTGGTAGGGCAAGTTTTTTCACATATTGTAGGCTTAGGGTATTTGGGGAAAGAAGAGAATATCAAAAAAACAACGGAGTCTATTATGAAATACAATTATGTTGAAAATATGACTTCTCATGCTAACTTTCATAGATCTTATGCTTTAGGAAATGAATCTGCTTTGTTAATGGCTGCGTATCCTAATGGAAGACCGGAAAAACCATTTCCTTATTACACGGAGGTGATGACAGGTTTTGAATACACAGCGGCTATAGGAATGTTACAAGAAGGTTTAACGAAAGATGGTCTGTTATGTATTCGTAATATTAGAGATCGTTATGATGGAAAAAAAAGAAGTCCGTTTGACGAAGCTGAAGCAGGACATCATTATGCAAGAAGTATGGTGGCTTGGGCTGGAATTTTAGCGGCTACAGGTTTTCATTATTCAGCAGTAGAAAAATCAATGACTTTTACCTCTAAACCAGGAACTTATTTTTGGAGTAATGGTTACAGTTATGGAACCTGTGAGGTAAAAAATAACGAAGTTAGTTTAACTGTACTTTCTGGAAAATTGGAGTTAGATTATTTCTCTTTAGAAGGTGAGAGAACGAAAAAAATGAAAGGGAAGATTCTAAATTCTGGAGAAACAGTACTTATTAAAATTTAAAAAAATGAAAAAATCAACTTTACTTTATTTTCTAATCTTGTTTTCAGGAGCAATTGGTACTTCTAATGCTCAAAAGCAAAATACATGGCCAGTTCTAAAGTCTTACGATCAAAATCATTTGGATAGAATTGCCATGCCTATAGGTGGTATAGGAACAGGAACTGTATCTATGAGTGGTTACGGAGCTTTAATTGATTGGGAAGTGATGAGTCGTCCAGCCAAAGGTTACAATCCGATATATGCTGGAGTAGAAGTTATCAATCGTGCACCATTTTTTTCTATTTATTTAAAAGAAGAAAATAAAGAAGCACAAGCACTACTTTTAGAGGGGCCAGTACCTATTAGGTTTGACGAAGGGTATTATGGTTCTACAGCTCCAAATCATGGATTGCCACGTTTTAAAGAAGCTATTTTTCAAACCGCTTATCCTTTTGGACAAGTATTGTTAAGTGATCAAGATTTACCGGTAGAGGTAACTGTGGGGGCATTCAATCCATTAATACCAGGAAATATAGAAGATAGTAGTTTACCGATGGCAGTGTTGAGCTACAAAGTAAAAAATACAAGTAGCAAGCCCATCACTATTTCTTTAGCGGGAAACATTCCTAATTTTATTGGATTTGATGGGAAAGAAGGAAAAGCTTATCAAAATATCAATACTTATAAAGAAGAAAATGGATTAAAAGGAATTCATTACACCGCTAGTGAAGAAATTGATAAAGAAAGTATGCAATGGGGAACTTTTAGTATGATGACCAATAGCAAAGAAGAAATTTCTTATCGTACCGCCTGGAAACCTGGAGAATGGGGAAATAGTACTTTAGAGTTTTGGGATGATTATACAGATGACGGACTTTTGGAAGAAAGAACATCAGATCAAAAAAATAATATGGGGTCTTTAGCTGTAAAAACTACATTAGCTCCCAATGAAGAAAAAGACATTCGTTTTTTCATCACCTGGAATTTTCCAAATCGATCTGCGTGGAGAAACGATAAAGAAAATGTAGGAAATTTTTATGCAACACAATTTAAAGATTCATGGGAGGTAGCACAGAAACACGTTGCGAGAATTCCTGAACTAGAACAAAAAACAAAAACTTTTGTAAATGCATTTATCAATAGTGATACTCCTGAAATTATAAAAGAAGCAGCTTTGTTCAACTTAGCACATTTTAGGACTCAGTTGGCATTTAAAACCAACTCGGGATATTATTTAGGATGGGAAGGAATAAAAGACAATGAAGGTAGTGGAGATGGTACTTGTACGCATGTTTGGAATTACGAGCAAACCATTCCTTTTTTGTTTGGAGAGGTGGCAAAAAATATGCGAGAAGTAGAATTTAAGTATGCTACGAATGAACAAGGATTGATGTCTTACCGTATTCATTTGCCATTAAAAACGAAAGGAACAAATTTTGGTTTGGCTGCAGCCGATGGACAAATGGGAAGTATTATGAAATATTACCGTGAATGGCAATTGTCTGGTGATGATGAGTTTTTAAAAGAAAACTGGGGCAATGTAAAAAAAGCCTTGGAATTTTGTTGGATACCTAATGGATGGGATCCTGATAAAGACGGTGTCATGGAAGGAAGTCAACACAATACCATGGATGTAGAGTATTATGGACCTAATCCACAAATGGGCTTTTGGTATTTGGGTGCTTTGCGTGCAACCGAAGAAATGGCCAATTATTTAGGGGATAAAAAATTAGCTAAAACCTGTGAATCTTTATACAATAATGGATCTAAATGGATGGATAAGAACCTTTTTAATGGAGAATATTATGTACAAGAAATAGTGCCTCCAATGCATTTGGATAGCATTGCCAAAGGATTGATACGTGTAAAAAAACGTTTGATCGCTGATGATCCTCAATATCAATTGGGAGAAGGAGTGCTTGTAGATCAGTTGGTAGGACAAGTCATGGCTCATATTCTTGATTTAGGATATTTAGCAGATAAAAACAACATCAAAAAAACAAACGAATCTGTTTTAAAATACAATTATCGTGAGGACTTAATGAAGCACCCTAACTTTATGCGTTCTTATGCTTATGGTCATGAATCAGCATTATTAATGGCTGCTTACCCTGGAAAAAGACCTAAACAACCATTCCCTTATTATACGGAAGTAATGACTGGTTTTGAGCATACAGCAGCAGTAAGTATGTTGTATGAAGGACAGGAAAAAGAAGCTTTAAAAACCATTCAAGACATTCGTAATCGTTACGATGGTAAAAAAAGAAATCCTTTTAATGAGGCTGAATATGGACATCATTATGCTCGTAGTATGATGGCTTGGGCTGGAGTTTTAGCTAACTCAGGTTTTCATTATTCAGGGGTAGAAAAATCAATGACTTTTACGTCTAAATCAGGAACTTATTTTTGGAGTAATGGGTATAGCTGGGGAACTTGTAAAGTAGAAAATAAAGCAGCAGTATTAACGGTGCTTTCAGGACAATTAGAATTAACTAGTTTTTCGTTGGAAGGTGTAGGTACCAAAAAAATGAAGAATAAAATAATGAATAGTTCTAACACATTGAAAATTAAATTATAAAAGAAACAGAATGAGAATAAATTTATGTTTTCTAATCGTTATAAATCTATTTAGTGTTTATTCTTTTGGTCAAAAAAAGCAAAACAAGAAACCCAATATAGTTGTCATTTTTACAGATGATCAAGGGTATCAAGATTTGGGTTGTTTTGGTTCTCCAAACATCAAAACACCCAACATAGATAAAATGGCCTCTGAAGGAATGAGGTTTACAAGCTTTTATGCGCAAACCGTTTGTGGTCCTTCAAGAGCTGCTTTAATGACTGGTTGTTACCCAATGCGAAATGCTAGAAATGATAATGGAGAAGTTCCTCATCCTAAGTTATCTTTAAGTGAGGTGACCATTGCCGAGGTGTTAAAATCTGTAGGCTATAGAACTGGAATGATTGGTAAATGGGATTTGGCAGGGCATAATCCTGAAAAATTCAATCCCGACTTATTACCGATACATCAAGGTTTTGATGAGTCTTTTTTTACACCAACCAGTAATGATGTTCGTGTTCATTTAATTCGAAATAAAAAAGTGGCTGAATTAAATGCAGATATGTCAACCTTGACTAAAAAATATACGGATGAAGCTATTGATTTTATCAAGAAAAACAAAGAAGAACCGTTTTTTCTTTATTTAGCGCATACCATGCCACATACAAAATTAGCGGTTTCTGATGAGTTTAGAGGAAAGTCAGAAGGAGGTTTGTATGGAGATGTTATTGAAGAAATAGATTTTAATGTTGGACGACTTTTAGGGCAATTAAAGGATAGTGGATTAGATAAAAATACATATGTGATTTTTACGAGTGACAACGGTCCCTGGTGGATTAAAGGTAAATATGCAGGGCATGCAGAACCGCTTAGAGGAGCCAAAACATCTGCTTGGGAAGGTGGTTCACGTGTTCCATTTATTATTAGAGCACCAGGAAAAGTACCTGCAGACACTTCATCAGATCTTGTAACTGCAACCATAGACTTATTACCAACCATTGCTAATTTAGCAGGAGCAAAAGTTCCTACAGATAGAGTAATAGATGGTTTAGATATTTCCGATATCATTCATGGAAAATCAAAATATTTTATTAGACCTTTTTTCTACTATCAGCATCAAGAGTTGAGAGCTGTTCGCCAAGGAAAATGGAAATTACACTTAGCACATCATCCTAATCCTAAATCTATCGTTTATAAAAAATGGCCGAACCATGTAGCACCGAAAGATCGAATTTTATTTACAAAACCGATGTTGTATAATCTAGACGAAGATATTGCGGAAACGACTGATGTTGCGGAAAAGCATCCAGAAATAGTTGCAGAATTGACAAAGCTTTTAGATTGGGCAAAAGAAGATATTGGTGATTTTGAAAAACGAGGAAAAAATGCTCGTCCACTAGGTAACGAACCTTATTTTACACCAAATAACATGATTCCTATAAAGTAAAAAAAGATGAGAAGATTAATGAAAATAATAATACTTGTCTTGGTAATGTTTATCAGTAATTATTCAATAGCACAAAAGAATAAAGAGGAGCCAAACATTATTCTAATTTTTGCAGATGATTTGGGTTATGGAGATATAAGTTCTTATGGAGCAAAGGGAGTTGCTACTCCAAATATTGATAAAATAGGAGAAGATGGAATTAAATTTATGGATTTCTTTATTCCATCCAATGTGTGTAGTCCCTCAAGAGCTTCTTTGCTTACAGGACGTTACCCTATGAGAAATGGTTTTCCAGTTCCCATCAATTACAAGCGTAAAAAACAGGCTAATTATGGATTGCATCCTGATGAGTTGACGATTCCTATGTTTCTAAAAGAAGCAAACTACAATTCCATTTGTATTGGTAAATGGCATTTAGGGTATAAAACCAAAGGTTCTCATCCATTAGATAAAGGATTTGATGAATATTATGGTAGAATTGAGGGGTTTAACCATGCGAATAGAAACGAGCAGGTGGTGTTTCATCAAAGAGATTCTATAAAAGCGGTTGCTTTTGAAGAGTTAATGGAATTATACACCAACAAAGCCATTGATTTTATCCATAAAAATAAAGAAAAACCATTTTTCTTATACCTAGCTCATCATGCAGTACATCTTCCCATTTTACCAAGTGAAAAATTTAAAGGCACTTCTAAAATAGGAACCTATGGAGATTTTATACATGAGCTAGATGATAGTACAGGAAAGGTAATGAAAGCTTTAAAAGAAGCAGGAGTAGAAGAAAATACATTGGTGATTTTCACCTCGGATAACGGGCCTGCTCGTGCTGCTGTAAAAGTAGCATCTACAGGAGGGTTGTCAGGAGGTAAGTATGGAACTATGGAGGGGGGGCATCGTGTACCAGGGATGATGTCTTGGAAGGGGAAAATTAAAAAAGGACAGGTATCAAATCTGACTATTTCATCCATGGATTTATTGCCAACTATTGCTGCTATGGTAGAAAAACCATTACCTAAGGATAGAATCTACGATGGTGAAAATATATTGCCTTTGTTAAAAGGAGAAAGCCATGTGAATCCCCATAAACTCCTGTATTATTATAATGGAACCAATTTGCAAGCAGTGCGTAAAGGAAACTGGAAGTTACACATTCCTAGAACTGTAAATGATCAACCGTTTTGGTGTAAAGTAGGCGATAAAAGAAAAGGATTTGTAAATCTTTCAGAATACAAACTGTACAATTTAAAAGAGGATGTTAGTGAGACAAAAAATCTTTCTCTCCAATATCCAAAGCTGGTAGAAGAACTAAAATTAGAAGCAGAAAAAATAAGAAAAGAGCTTGGTGATGTTCATGTAGTTGGAAGAGATCAGCGCGTAGTGCCTTTTGATAACCCGCAAGAAAAATAACAACAAGTATGCATTTAAAAATGAAATTTAATCCGAAAATAATATTCAAATGGAGTCTGGTTTTTCTGAGTTTGTTTGGTATTCAAATGCCTAAGTTATTGGCCCAAGAAAAACCCAATGTCATTATTCTTTTTGCAGATGATTTAGGGTACGGAGATTTAAGTTGTTATGGTGCACAAGATGTACAAACACCTAATATTGATGCGTTGGCTAGTGAAGGGTTGAGGTTTACAGACTTTCAAGTGGCTTCATCTGTTTGCAGTCCCTCAAGAGCAGCATTGTTAACAGGTCGTTATCCTATGCGAAATGGATTTCCTGTAGCGCAACATTTGGGTGAAAAACACAAGAATTACGGTTTACATCAAGATGAAATTACCATTGCAGATATCCTTTTAGAACAAAAGTATGCTACCATGGCTATTGGAAAATGGCATTTAGGTTTTGAAAAAGGAATGCAACCTGTAGATCATGGTTTTCAAGATTTTTATGGTTTACAATCTAATTGGCACGATGGTGATCCTAAATTAATGCAACTGTATAAGAATAGAGAAGTTGTACAAGAAAATGTACCTTATGAAGCATTGATAAAAAACTATACAAGACAGGCGATAGATTTTATAGAAACGAATAAGGAAAATCCATTTTTTCTTTATTTAGCTTATAACTCAGTGCACTCACCAATTATAGTTAATAAAGAATTTATTGGTACTTCTAAAGGAAGTTTGTATGGAGATTATGTTCAAGAATTAGATTATTTCGTTGGGGAATTAACAAGTGCTCTTTCTGATAATAAATTAGACGAAAACACTATTGTAATTTTCTTATCTGATAACGGTCCGGCTCTTTGTCATTTTGGAGGTTCAGCAGGTCCTTTAAACGGAGGGAAATACACAACAATGGAAGGTGGTTTTCGTATTCCAGCCATTGTCAAATGGAAAGGGGAATTTGCTGCAGGAGTAAATGATACTTTTTTGTCTTCTATGGATTTATTACCAACCATAGCAAGTTTAACAGGAGCAAAAATACCTAATGATAGAGTAATTGATGGAAAAGATATCAGCGCTATTTTAAAAGAAGGGAAAGGAACATCTCCTCATGAATATGTATACTATTACAATGGAGCAAACTTACAAGCAGTAAGAAAAGATAAATGGAAATTACATCTTCCTAGAACCTTAGAAGATCAGCCTTTTTGGTCTAAAAAAATGATAGGAAAATCTTTTAAAGGTAAAAACCTTAAAAATATTTCATGTAAAGGTTTAGAAGTATTAACACGACCACTTTTATTTAATTTAGAGAAGGATATGGGAGAATTGACAGACATTTCTCATAAACATCCCGAAATAGTAAAAGAGTTACTGGTAGAAGCAGAAAGAATTAGAAAAGAGTTAGGAGATGTTGATATAGTAGGAACTGATCAACGAATACCTCCATTTAAGAATATTCAAGAAAAAAATTAAATCATTATCAAAGTAAAATTTTAGAGAGGTCTTATTAATTCCATAAATATTTATACTCAGGAAATTAAAAATCACGATTAACGTAAGTGAACTCTACTCTATAAACCCAATAAATTATAAAACTATGTATCATAAAAAAAACTTTTTAACCTTTTGTATCGTCTTAATATTGAGTCAATTTAGCTTTGCACAAGCCAATCAAAAATTACCAAATGTTGTTTTAATCAATGCTGATGATTTGGGCTATGGAGATTTAGGGTGCTATGGTGCTACGAAAGTGAAAACACCGAATATTGATCAATTAGCAAGTGAAGGGAAAATATTTACAGATGCTCATTCTGCTTCTGCAGTTTGTACACCATCTCGTTATGCATTACTAACAGGGCAATATCCTGTAAGAGCAAATAACGGAAAAGGAATCTGGGGGCCAGCTCCCATCACTTCAGAATTATTAATTAAACCGAACCAAACCACCATAGCCGATGTGTTTAAAAATAGCGGTTATGCAACTGCTGCTTTGGGAAAATGGCATTTAGGTTTTAAGATTGGAGAAAATAATTGGCAAGAACCGTTAAGTCCAGGTCCTAACGATGTTGGTTTTGATTATTACTACGGAGTTCCTATTGTAAATAGTGCACCACCTTATGTGTATGTAGAAAACACACAGGTAGTTGGAGGAGATTCAAAAGATCCTTTGGTGTATATAGGTAAAGGAAAACCCAATGAAGTGACTCCAATTACACCCATTCCAAAAGAAGCATCTCAACGAACGGTTAATATGTTTAAAGGAGCTAAAGTTGCTCACAAATTGTACAATGATTATACAGTTGGACAAGTGTTAACAGAAAAAGCAGTGAATTGGATTACAGATAAAACAACCAAAGAAAAAGAAAATCCATTCTTTTTATACATGGCTACTACACATATTCACCACCCTTTTACACCAGGAAAAAACTTCCAAGGAAAAAGTGATGCAACTCTTTATGGTGATTTTATTCAAGAATTAGATTGGATGGTTGGTGAAGTTTTGGCTACACTAGAAAAACAAGGAGTTAGTAATAATACATTGGTAATATTTACCAGTGATAACGGTGCAATGTTAAATTTAGGAGGTCGTAATGCCATAAAAGCTGGGCATAAAATTAATGGAGATTTGCTAGGATTTAAATTTGGAGTTTGGGAAGGTGGTCATCGCATACCGTTTATTGCCAAATGGCCTGGTAAGATCCAAGCAGGAACAGTGTCTAATCAACTAATATGTAATGTAGATATGTTGGCTACATTTATGGCGATTACAAAACAAGAAGGTAATGAGTTAGAGAATACAGATAGTGTAAATATATTGGCTGCTTTGATAGACAATCCAAAGGAGAATATTAGAAAAGAATTGATATTAGCTCCAAGAAAAGAAGGTCATTTATCTCTTAGAAAAGGAAAATGGATGTATATACCTGCGCAAGGTAGTGGAGGTTTTTCAGGATCTAAACCAAATCATCATGCATGGGGAGGTGCTCCTGCAATAGAATTTGTAGGAAGTGTGAACAGTGATATAAAGGATGGTAAAATTAAAAAAGAAGCTCCAGTAGCACAATTGTACAATTTGTCAAAAGATAAATATCAAACCACCAATGTATACAAACAATACCCTGAAAAGGTTAAAGAAATGGAAGCTGTTTTAGAAACGTATAGACCAAAAACGAATTAGATTTTTATGAAAAATACACAAATGAAAAAAAATCAAACAACAGGGTTTTTGGTCTTGTCAATAATTTTAATGATTTCTTGTGAAACCAAAAAAAAATCTGAAAGTAAAGACAATTCTTTAAATATTCAGCAAGATCAAAGTGAACAAATAGAAGGAGCTACCTATGGTGATGATGTTGCTTTTATGCAAGATTACATAAAGATCATTGAACTTACAGATGAATCAAAGCAATCAAAAGTAGCTATTTCTGCTGCATTACAAGGTAGAGTAATGACCAGTAGTGCTTTTGGAAATGAGGGAAGAAGCTACGGTTGGATTAACAGAGATTTGTTCAAATCCAAAGATACCTTAGAACATATTAATGTGTTTGGAGGAGAGGAACGTTTTTGGTTAGGGCCAGAAGGAGGGCAATATTCTATTTTCTTTAAAAATGGAGCAGAATTTACATTAGATAATTGGTATACTCCAAAGCTAATAGACTTAGATCATTTTGATGTAAAAAGCGTAACCTCAAACAAAGCGATTTTTACTAAAAAGGCCTCTTTAAAAAATTATTCTGGATTTCAATTTGATTTAGGTATTGAACGTGAGATTGCTGTTTTATCAAGAACTGAAATTCAAAAAGAATTAGGGTTAAATACCTTTTCAGATGAATTAAAAACGGTTGCATATAAAACGACCAATACACTTACAAACTTAGGGAAAACCAATTGGAAAAAAGAAACCGGATTGCTTTCTATTTGGTTGTTAGGTATGTTCAATCATTCGCCAAATACTATAATTATGGTTCCTTATGTTCAAGGTGATGATGCTGAATTGGGAAAGGTAGTAAATGATACTTATTTTGGAAGAGTACCCTCAGATCGTTTGGTAGTGAAAGAAGGTGTTATTTATTTTAAAGGAGATGGAGCGTATAGAAGTAAAATAGGGCTGTCTCCTAAAAGAGCTAAAAACATAGCGGGTTCTTACGATTCTAAAAACAGAATTTTAACACTGGTAAAATACAACAAGCCTAAAAATGCAATAGATTATGTAAACTCTATGTGGGAAATTCAGGACGAACCTTTTGAGGGAGATGTTGTCAATGCCTACAATGATGGAGAGCCAGAACTAGGAGCAAAGCCTTTAGGGCCTTTTTATGAGTTAGAAACATCATCGCCAGCATTGGCTTTAGAGCCTGGAGAAAGTGGAACGCATGTACAATTAACTTGTCATATAGAAGGGGATGTAGCAAGGTTAAATCCAATAATAAAACAACTTTTTGGAACATCTGTAGAGGATGTAAAAACAATTTTTAACTAAAATGATGAAAATCTTTAAAACGATAAACCTGGTTTGTGGTTTCCTTTTTATAGCATTTGTGGGTATTAGTCAAAACAAACAAGTAAAAAAGCCTAATATTATTTTTATTATGGCTGATGATTTAGGTTGGCAAGATGTTGGTTTTATGGGGAGCAAATGGTTTGAGACTCCAAATTTAGACAGATTTGCTAAAGAGAGTTTGGTGTTTAGTAATGCATATATGTATCCAACATGCTCACCCTCAAGAGCAGCTTTGTTAACGGGTAAACAATCTTTTAGAACTGGAGTTTACAATGTGCCTGTGTTAGAAAAAGGGGATGCACAACATAATATTTTCTCACGTTGGACAGTTGATTTAAAACATACCATGTATGCAGCACCTTTAAAAGATGCAGGTTACAAGTCTATTCATTTGGGTAAATGGCATGTGGTGGGACCCAATCCAGAGGAAGAAACTAATGATCCATTTGTTAAACCATTAAAACAACCCGCCAATGGAAATTTAGACTGGTTGTCTGATCATAAATCAGCAGAAATTCAACAATATTATCCTGTAGGAAAAGGATTTGATAAAAATGTTGGAGGTTCTTGGTGGGGAGATCCTGCAAGAGGTTATGCCAAAGGATACAAATCTGAAAGTGGAGGTTACAAAGCCCCCTTTAAAAATCCTTTTATAGAGGATAGAAATGATGATGAATGGCTGACAGATAGGTTAACAGATGAAGCGATTCATTTTATAAAAGAAAATAAAACAGCACCATTTTTTGTCAATCTTCATTACTATGCTCCACATCGTCCAACAGTACCAAGAAATTCAAAGCAATATCAAAAGTTTTTAAATAAACTTCCAGATACTATAACGGGACAAGGAGAAGAACGATTAGAAGAAATTGCGGGTTATGCAACTATGATTGCTTCTATTGATGAAAATGTAAAACGCATTTTTGATTATTTAGATCAAGAGGGATTAAGAGAGAATACTATAGTAATCTTTACTTCAGACAATGGGTTCAACGGTTTACAAAGTAACACGAATACATTGCGTGGAGCTAAGGGAACTGTTTATGAAGGAGGAATTAGAGTACCTGCTTTTGTAAATTGGAAAGGAAGTATAAAACCAGGAAACTCTGATATGCCTATTTGTGGAATGGATTATTTTCCTACGTTTTTAGAGTTGGCTAAAATTAAAGATTACAAAGGTATTTTAGATGGTAAAAGTATTGTTCCGCTCTTACAAGATATAAGTTTTACCGAACGCTCTCTTTTTTGGCATATCGCTAGTACTTATAAAAATCCACCATGTTCAATTATTAGAAAAGGAAACTGGAAGTTGATTCAGTTTGTAAATGATGGAAAAGTAGAGCTTTACAATTTAAAAGAAGATTTAAAAGAAACAGAAAATCTTGTAGACCAAAATCCAAAAAAAACGATGCAGTTGTTGGAGGAATTAGTTAATTGGAGAAAAGAGAACCATGTTCCGTTACCCCCAGTATCCGTCTTAAAATCTACTTAGAATATAAAATATGCAATATGATCAATAAATTAAGTATACTAGTTTTAGTAATAATGTTAGGTAGCTGCCGGGGAATTCAAAATCCTATTTTAAAAAAGACAGCTAAAAATTTTATTTATGCTGCCGATCCTGCAGCAGAGGTTTTTAAGGATACAGTCTATGTTTACAGCTCTAGAGACGTGCCCAATGCGGTGTCTTATAAAACAATGCAAGACTATGCGGTATTATCTTCTCCCGATATGAAAACATGGACGAACCATGGAGTGGTGCTTAAGCCAAGATCTTATGATTGGGCATATGGTCAGATGAATGCACCAGACGTGGCTTATAAAAACGGATGGTATTATTTTTATTTTCCTTATGATAAAACAAACATAGGTGTTGCAAAAAGTCGTAGTCCTATAGGTCCTTGGGAAGAAGCTGTTACTGATAAAATTACCAGCATTTTTGATCCTTGTGTGATAGTAGATGATGATGGTCAGGCTTATATATATGGAAACGATCATAAAGTGGATATAGGAGAGCCGGGATCACATATTATGGGGGCTAAGTTAAAAGATAATATGATTGAATTAGATGGGGCTTGGGTGCAGTTAAGTAAAGAAAAGGTGAATGAAGCAGTACATGTATTCAAACGCAAAAAAACGTATTATTTTCATGCAAGAGTTGGTAAAAATACCAATTATTGGATGGCAGACTCTCCTCTACCTCAATATGCTATGCCTAAGGGTAAATTAGCTCCAGATGCTCCTAATGCTCCTAATCATGCATCAGTAATAGAATTTAAAAAGGAATGGTACTTTTTTTACCACAGAGGAGATGTAAATGAGGGATCTTTTCATAAGAGATCTACCTGCTTTGATAAGATGAAATTTAGAGAAGATGGCACCATAGAAACAATTATCTATGCTATAGATGAAAAAAGTCTGAATGAAATAAAAAAGAAATAAAATGAAACATCAAAAAAATAAAATTGTAACAAAAATTTGTTCTTCTATTGCTTTAATCACTCTAATAAGTTGTGGTGTAAATAAAAACAAAGAAAAAACAGAGCAAGAGTTAGTAAGTTCTGTAAAAACATCTTCTTTAAAATTCACCTATCAAAATATTACGGGTATAGGAAAAGATAGTCTTTACAACCGAAGAGATAACAGTGATGTGATTAAAGTAGGTGATACTTATTATGTTTGGTATTCTAGAATGGATAGTCCTATAACTTCGGGCTATTGGGCAACTATATGGTATGCAACTTCTAAAGATGGAGGGTATTCTTGGCAAGAGCAAGGACAAGCATTAGGTTTAGGAGAAAAAGGAGCTTTTGATAGTCATTCAGTTTTTACTCCAAATATTTTGGCTTACCACGGAAAATATTATTTGTATTACACAGGAGTAAAGCCTACCCCAGGGAATCCTAAAGGAGAGTTTGAAGGAAATCATACTACAGATTTTACTGCATTTGGTTTAGCAGTAGCAGACAATCCTAATGGTCCTTTTAAAAGAGTAGAAAACAATCCTATTTTAGAGATTGGTAAAACACCAGAAGATTTTGATAGTTATAGAATAGATGATGCTAGTTTAATGGTAAGTAATAATAAGATTTTGTTGTATTACAAAGGAAGGTCTATTGTTCATGGAGCTAAAGGACCAAAGTTAACGCAAATGAGTGTTGCCTATGCAGACCAACCGGAAGGACCTTTTGTAAAACATAAAGGTGCACTTTTAGATAAAAGTCATGAGGTATTGGTTTGGAAAAAAGAAGGAGGAGTGGCTTCATTAGCATCGATCAGTAAAACCGTTAATTATGCTAAGGATGGAATTCATTTTTCTACGATGGCAGAAAATCTAACCAATATCCCTAAAGCACCAGGCTTGTATCGCCCAGATTTAGAAGATGGAAATAAAGGAGATAATATTCCTGGTTGGGGAATTGCCATGAAGGTTAAAAAAGGAGAAGCGTATTTGGTACGTTTTGAGATGGAGTAAAGGTTAAATTATTTTTTAAGACTGTGGTTTCTAACAAGAATAGAATAAAGACAATGTTTTTGTTAGAAACAACAGCTCTGAAATAGTCAATATATTTAATTTTTTAAAGGAATTAGAGGGGTTGAATTTAGGTGGTGTTTTAGATAGGAAGATTTATTTTAATGGTGGTTCCTGTATTTGGAATTGAATCTAAATAAAAAGTACCTTTTAAAAGTTGTACTCTATTTTTTACGCTTTGCAAACCAACTCCTTTTGTGTTTTTAACGATTGAAAAACCAGTACCGTTGTCTTTTACTTCTAGAGACAAGTAACTTGAAAAGTAGACAAAATTGATGACAAGTTTCTCTGCTTTAGAATGTTTGATGACGTTAGCGCTAAGTTCAGTAATAATTTTATAGATTTCCTGTGCATGAATTTTGGGAATAGGTAATTGAGTTGTGTTTGTGTATGAAAAGTGAATGTCTAGAGAAGTCAAACTCTTCATTTTATCACAATAATTCTCAATAGATTCTCTAAAATTTTTGTCGTATACATTGGGGATAAACATGTTTGTCAACAACAATTGATATTCATTTCTAAATGCACTGATAATTTCTGTAAGCTTTTCTGTGTTTGGGTTGGTTAATACTTGTAGGTTTAAAGCTTCTATATAACTACCAAAAGTATCGTGCACATTGCTAGAAAATTTATGTTTTTGCTGATCTTCTATTCCCAATAAAGAAGTTCTAAGTTTTAAGTTTTCTTTTTCCAAAGTAATAGAAAGTAGTTTTCCTTTTACAATTTCAGAAATAATATAGAACATAATCAAGACCAATTCTAAAATTACAGTTAAGTAAAAAATATCTGTAAAAAAATAACTTTTTAGCAAAGATGAATTTTGAATAGGATTGTAAAATTGATATGTAAATGTTCCAATAATTGAAACGATAAAACCAATAGCCAAATAAGCAGGGATTATTTTTTTGATGAGAAGAAATGCGTGTATCAATCCCGTTGAGACCAAGCAAATCTTTAAGATAGTCCAAACAAATAAATACCAGTAAGGCAGTCCCCCAAAGCACATTTTATAGACGTAAACAAGAGCAAGTGCCAAACAAATATATCCAATACCTAAGAATATTTTTTTAAAGTAACGATATTTGTTTTTTAGAGGATAAAAATTGGCATAAAAAAACGCAGCACACATGGTGGCCAATGTGTGTGAAAAACTTTTAGCGGATTGTATTAAGAAATCATAATTATTCCAAATATATTGGGCTCCCACACCTTTGTTAGCAAGAATTGCAGTAATTAAAAACAATATAAAACCACCATACCACAGCAAACTAAATTGTTTCTGAGTAACAAAGAGACAAAGAATAATAAGAATTAAAGAGGACAAAAATGTGAGGGTTGTACCTAGTAAAAAATACTCTATTTGATTCCTTTTTAAGAATTCGTTAGTATTGCTAAAAATCAATTCTAATCTTGCTTTGGGTTCGTCATCTCTAATTTGTATAAAACAATCAGTGGTTTTGTTCGTTGCTTTTAATTCCCATGTGGGATGTCTGTAAAATACATTCTTAAATCCAAATTTCTCATAGTAGTTTATAGTTGCCAAACTATCTATTTGTTGCGTGTCATTATAAGTATATACTTTTCCATGGTGCAAATAGGAATTAGCAATGGTAAAGTAACTGTGGTTTTTATGAGGCGGTATTTTAAAATGAAACCAAACCGTTTTGTTAGAGGGAATAATATGGTAAACATTGTTTCCAAAGGGTTTGGTAAAATCTCCATTTTTGAAATGAACAACCGCTTCGGTTACAGAATTGCATTCAATAGAATCTGCTAAAAAAAAACATTGTTTGTAGATGTTTTTACTTTGCGCGGCTAAAGAAATGCTTGTAAGAAAGGCAACGATTAAGTAAACATATTTCATGGATTAAAGGTAGGTTTATTATATAATAATAATTCCCTCCTTTATACCATATTTAATCAGTTCTAAGTTGTTTTTTGCGCAAGTTTTGGCAAATATATGTTGTTTGTGTGTTTTTAGGGTGTTGATACTGATTCCTAAATGATTTGCAATGTCTTTTTCTGTACTAAATTCAAAGCAAGCTTTTATAATGTCAATTTGTCTAGTGGTCAAATCAGGTTTTAAATAAAGTTCAGCATTTTTAGAATTCTGACGGGCGTTGTTTAACAATTCTCTTATGGCGATAGGAAAATTTTTTAAATCGTTGTCTTTTCCTATAAACAAATCAATACCATTGGTGATGGCTTCTTCTTTTATAATTCCATTGTTGTAACTTGTTAAACAGATAATTTTAAAAGACAATCCTTTAGGTCTTATTTGTTGAAGGTAGTCTAAAGATTTTTCACCATTAAAACTAAGATCCAGAATCAAAAGATCAAAATTGGTGTTGTTAGTTTGTACAATAGTTTCTTTTATAGAATTACATGTTGCCATTACTTTAAAATCTTTAAAAGAACTTAGATAGTTGTCAAGTGCATCTAAAAAGAATTTATTATCGTCAGCAATAATAATTTTATATTTTTTTTCCATAATTACAATATTACTAACGGATATAATGTTGTGTACCATACTAAAGTACTATTTATAGGAAATGAAAAAATGTTTTTTGTTATGTTTTTTTCGAAATCATACTATAGTATTAACATTTGTTGGCTAAATGTCATTTTCTTTGTATGGAATTGCTTTTCTAAAGAAGTGAGGTTAGTAGTGCTAAAATTTAGTTAAAGAAAATTGATTAGCTGTCTAAGAATAGCTGTAAAAATATATGATTGAAAGAGAGAGAGTTAGTGAGTTTTATGTAAAGAGGATTTCTACATACCATAGAAATCCTCTTTTTTTATAGATAAGTTTTAGGTTCTACTTATGAAAAAGAGCGTTTACACCCGTGAAAAAGTTATTTTTATAAAAAACATCAAGGGATTATTTTTTTATGATTGTTAAAATCATACTTTAGTATTAACATTTGTTGAGGGAATGTAACTTACTTTGGATTAAAATATAAAAGTGATATTTAATCTTTTTATGTTTTGAGTATAGTTATCCCTCCTGGTGAGAGAGGAGGGAGTTACTATAACCTATTTTAAGATGAGAATTAACTATAAACTAAACATATGAGAAAATTATTATTAACGATTTGTGCCCTGTTTACTCTAGGAGTAGCAAATGCACAAGAAACTAAAGAAAGACACCATGCCATAGGTCTTAGTGCTGGTACAGGTTTTGGTGTAGATTATTCTTACAAATTGAATGATCATTTTTATGCAACCGCTAGGTATGGAGTTCTAAAATACAAACATGAGGATTATGAGTATGAAATAGATGGCGAGAACATGTCCATAGATGGTGAATTTGACTTTGGACATGTAGATGCATTAGTAAGTATTGCTCCGTTTGGAAAAGGATTTAGATTTGTATTGGGTGCTGGTTATTTTACAAGTAGCCAAGTAGATGTTGACATGACTTTTACCGAGGAGACAAAAATAGGAGATGTAGTTTTTACTCCAGACGAAACAGGAGAGATCTTTATCAATGCAGAATGGGATAATTTATTGCCTTACTTTGGTATTGCTTTTGGAAAACCTGTACCTAAAACAGGATTTGGTTTTGGATTAGAATTAGGAACTTATTACGATGCAGACGGACCAAAAATGTCACTAGATGCTACAGGTATAATAGAGGAAACCAAAAACCAAGAAGCATTGCTACAAGAAAGTTTTAAAGAAAATAAATTTTTGCCTTATGTTTCCTTAAGGCTTGCTTTCTCTTTTTAGTCTAAAGAAATAACTACTAAAACATAAAAAAATGAAAACAATAAAATATATAATGATAGCATTTTTACTTGGGTTACAAGTAGGATGTATCGATACAAAATTTGAAGATGAGTTTAAAATATCTGTAACGCCAGATGCAGTTGTAAATAAAATAAACGTGCGGTTATTAGATTTTAACACTTTTTTATCTGTGGATGATGCTAGAATCACTTTTACAGGTGATAATGCTCAGTATGTATACAATGAAGCTGGTCGATCACAATCATATGAAAAAGATGAATATGGAAAATATATATATGAATCACATGAATTTAATGCAGAGGATGGTATTTTTTCTTTTGGAGTAGAAAGAAAAGCAAATGCTAGTGCAGACAATCCTATAGCTGTAACCATGACCATTTCTGCTACAGGATTTAATGATAAAGTAATTGAAGTTGTTTTTGATGGTGCAGAAGAAGCACAATCGTATCCAGTTGCATTGTTTCCAACATCTGGGGTCTCATTTGTAACTAAAGCAGGAAAAGTAAACAATACTTTTGAAACATTGGCAGAAGCTTGTGAAGTTCCTGATGATGCAGTTGTGTTTAGTTTTACCAACAATTCTTTATACGCTGATATGAAATATGCAATTTATGATGATGCTGGAAATTATTTAAATGGGGGGGCGTTTCCTGCTCCTGTTGGTACATTTACTATTACTGGAGCTATATTAAAAAATAACGATTTTTATGGTGCTCTAAAAATTCTTTTAAACGGAGAGTATCAGTTTTCATTAGGAAGATTTGATTATACTACATTTACTTTTGAAACACTAATAGACAAACAAACTATTTCTGTATGTGAAATTATTGAAACTGGAACACCAGTAGAGAGTGATGTTACTTCTGATGAAGCTATAACAGATTACAATCTTGATTTAACAATTGATTGTGATGCAAATATTATTTTAAACGGTTACGATGTTTACTACAGAGCAGCTGGAGAGACCAACTTTAAATACTTCCAAACAATAAAAAATGGATGGATCAAAGGAACAGGGCCTGCTTTAGAGGATGATACAATCTATCAATTTAGAATTAAATACGATGGTAAGTTTAGAATTACACCAGATTCAGGAGAGAATGCAATCAAAGGTTCTGATGTAAAAGATTCAGGTATAAACTTAAATCAAGATGGTTTGTGTACAGAAGTGAATAAAATTATAAATGGTTAAATAAATCATTATTATACAGACTTAGATTAGATCTGGATAGTATTTAAAATCCCAAACAAGCAGTATGCTTGTTTGGGATTTTTTTGTTTAAATAACATGTTAATGTTAGAAAGTGTATTTGTTCATCGTTTTTCTCTTGATAGCTTTTTTTATGTCATAAAATCAATAGCAAGAAAAAAAATAACTGTCACAGCGCAAAAAAGAATTCAAAACCCAATTCGTTAACATTAAATTAACATAGAGAAGGTGAGAATGGCATACCTGTGTTTTGATAGCTTATGAATTTCTTAAAAAAGGAGCTTTGAAATTGAATATTGTACAAGCTTAAAATATTTTTACTTTTTTATAAATTTATTATCTAGCATAATTTTAGGGACTTCGTGAAAATAAGCCTTTTGGAATCAGGTCTTTAATGTTGACATTAAATTAAACTCGGTTAGGTATTTCAGCTTTAACTTTGTAGTAAATCAAAACTATAATACTATGAGAAAATTTATCTTAATCGCAGTGCTATTGTTGGTAGGAGTTACCTACGGACAAAATTACACCTATCCAGTTGGGTTGTATAGTTATGAATCTTTATCTACCTTAAACGCTTATGAGAAGAATGTTGTTGATGAGATTCTTGAAGAGGTAAAAGTTGTTAAGCCAATTATTGCAAATCAAAACGAACAAAACTATATGTATCCTGTTGGATTGTACAATTACAATTCATTCTCGATGGTTAAAAAGATGAATCGTGATGAAGAATTTGTGAAAAAAGCAAAAACAAAAGAACAGCTTTTGGCCGAAGATCTTAAAAAGAAAAATGAAAAGTCTAGAAGTAACATTGTAATTAGAAAAGCCAAAACAGAGGTGTTGGTTCGTTACAACGGTAAATATTCTAGCATCAAATTGGTCAACTTAAAAGGTGATGAGGTTGAGGCTGATTTTAGTAAAAAATACAGAGGTTTAATTGTTCCTAGAGCTAAAGAGGAACAAAATTATTTCTTAGAAGTTGTAAAAAACAACTCTAAAACGTATTACCACCAAGTTTCTTTGTAAATTGAAGAGAAGAAAGCAAAGGGTTTAAATTTAACAGGTAAAGGGAAGCATTAAATAATGCTTCCCTTTTTTAGTTTTCCTGAAAACAAAGAAAGAGCCTTATCAATATTTTGATAAGGCTCTTTTTATTGTTGCAATCCAGCTTATGTTTAAGCGGAGTTTCTACTTGCGTTGGTGTTTCCAAATAACGATCTAGTTACTATTTTTTCAAAAGTCTCTAAACGTTTGTTGTCTGGGTTTTCTAACTTACTCATATTTTGAACTTCTTTCAATGCGTATTGTTGAATGGTCAACAGTGGCAATACAATAGAATCACGTACAGCAATAGAAGCTTTACCATCAGGATAGTTTTGCATCAATTCTGTGTGACCTGTTAGTTTTAGTAACAATCTCTTTGTCAATTCAAACTCATCATGAATAATGTTCCAGAAAGCTCCAAATTCAGCATCTTTAGCCATGTAGCTTGTCAAATCAAAGAAAGATTTAGCCATAGACATCACACTGTTTTCTAACAAAGTTTTAAAGAAGTTAGAGTTGTTGTACAAGTCTTGAACTTTATCAAACTCTCCTGCATCTTCGTATTTTTTAAAGGCAGTACCAACTCCAAAGAATCCAGGGACGTTTTGTTTCAGTTGTGACCAAGATCCTACAAAAGGAATGGCTCTTAAGTCAGAAAAATTCAATTTGTCAGATTTTGAACGTTTAGAAGGTCTAGAACCAATGTTTGCTTTACCATAGAATTTTAAGGTACTCATGCGCTCTAAGTAAGGCACAAACATTTCATGGTTTTTAAAGTCAGAATAAGCTTTAAAACTAGATTCAGCCAAGTCTTCTAACAATTCTTTTTGTGCATCGGTTAATGAAGCATTCATAGGGTCGTTAAAAATCTTGTTGGTAATACCAGCACCTAACAATTGTTCTATGTTGAACTGAGAAGAATCTAAGTTTCCAAAATTAGAACTAATTGTTTGCCCTTGTATGGTCAACTGAATTTCTTTGTTTTCAATATTATCACCTAAAGAAGCATAAAATTTAGATGTTTTTCCACCTCCACGAGCTGGTGGTCCACCACGTCCGTCAAAGAATATTACTTTAATTCCAAACTCTCTAGATACTTTGGTCAATTCTTCTTTTGCTTTGTAAATACCCCAGTTGGCCATTAAATAACCACCATCTTTGGTACCGTCAGAAAAACCTAACATAATGTTTTGTTTGTTTTTTCTCTTTGCTACATGCTGACGGTATTCTGGAATAGAATACAATTGCCTCATTACTTCTGGAGCAATAGCCAAATCGTCAACAGTTTCAAACAATGGAGCAACATCTACGTTCAAACCATCGTCAAAACCAGAAAGGTTCAACATTGCAAAAGTTTCCATTACATTCAATGCCGTTTGGTTGTTACTAATAATGTAACGGTTGGCACCTCTTTCTCCATTCTCTTTTTGAATAGTTTCAATAGCTCTCATAGAACCTAAAGTTCTAACTACCATTTCTTCAGAGAATTTCTCTGGATTGATGTTTCCCTTTACTTTTGCCAATACTTTAATTTGCTCATCAGGAGACATTTCTAAGTAGTTTGCAGGGAAAGTGGTATCTCCTTTTTCTTGCAATTCTTTTACAATCCCTGTAAAAACATCGTGGTGTACACGGCTGTCTTGACGGATGTCCATAGTTGCAAAATGGAAACCAAATATTTTAACTTTGTTTGTAAAACTATCAACTTCATCTACAAATAAGTTGCTGTGCTCTTCTTTCAATGTTTTTCGGATAGAAGTCATTTTGCTTAACAAAGATTCTACAGAAATTCTAATAGGAGAATTTTCAGTAATACAACTGTCGTATAAGCTAGATTCTATTTCGTTCATCAATTCAAAAATACCTGGAAAAGTCAATCTTCGTTTCAGCTTACGAATGTCTCTGTAGTAATTTTTTAAGATAGTTTGTCTTAGTTTTCTTGCTACTTTTAAGGTAGTTTCTGTAGTTACAAATGGGTTACCATCTCTATCTCCACAAGGCCAAAATCCTAAGTTGATGATTTCATTGTCTACATCCTCTCCTTCGAATAAGTGATAGTGTATGTAATCGTATATTTTACTGATTGAGTGGTAGAATACATTTTCTAAGTACCAGATCAAACTAATCGCTTCGTCGTAAGGAGTTGGTTTTTTATCAGCAAAAAACGTTGTTCTTCCTAATTGAGCCAATAATTTTTTAATCAAGCTTAAATCATCATTTTTAATAGCCTCTTGTAGGTCAGTCAAAATGGTCAAAACAGTACCAGGATAGAATTGTGTAGGGTGAGCTGTTAATACCAATCTTACTTTAAAGTCAGATAAGTATTGTGTTAATTCTCTTCTAACACGCTTAGAACTAGCCTCCTCTTTGATGTTTCTGATGGTTCCGACACCTCCCATGTTGTTGATGATCGGGAAAGCAGCATCTTCTATAGCATCAAATAATACTACTTGACGTTCAATATATTGAATGATTTTAAACAAAAAGCTAATTCTGTCTTCTTCTGAAGCATCAGGTTTGTATTTGTTAAAAAATTCATCTACAATTTCTGTGGGAGTTTTGCCACTTTTAAACCCCTCAATACAAGTCTCGTTAAATAGAGGTAACAATGTTCCTGTTTTACTAACACTATCAAAAGGAAGCGTAGCAAAAACACTATTGTAAACCTGATATTTAGCAAGAACGTTGTCGTTGAATCTTGTTAATTTGGTTTGTTTAGACATGTTTTATTAGATTAATTTAGACCAAGATACAACATGGGAAAGTCTTATAGAAAATTTTTTTAAAAAAATACAGGAAATAATAAAAAAGTTAGAGGGTTAACAACTGATATTTCAACTGAGAATTATCATTGTTTGCTAACAAATATTGTGTTCTCTTTAGGGATTACTTCGGTTAAGTATCTGTCTGACCTGTAGTTGACAATCCATAAAATTTGGTTTTTAGAATTGCATAAAAGCCATGTGTTTTCTTTTTCTATTTTAGATAATTTTTCATCCTTAAAATATTTACTTACTTTTTTCTTTCCTTGCATACCTGTAGGATGAAAAAAATCACCATCTTCTCTTTTTCTAAGAATTAGAGGGAATTGTGTTTTTTCTGGATCCAAAGCAATCGTGTCTCTGTTTAGTTCTTTGGTTTTTGTTGAAAAATGTAAAGAAATAGGAAGGTGTGAGGTGTCGTTTAGGTCTTGGATATAGAAAAATTCTTGTTGTTTATTTTCGGAGCTGTATAGCATCAATACTTCTCTATTGTTCAAAAGATGGTAGGTGTCTGAATGTATTTCTTTTCCCGTTTGAGTTTTTGCTAGTTTTCGCAGTTCTGCTACAGAAGTAAATCCATAAGGTTTAAATACTTCGTAAAGTTCAAAGTCGCTCAGTTGTAACAATGCGGTTTTAGAAATGCTAAGAATGCCTTTTTGTTCGGTAAAAAGGTCTTGTTTTAAGTTGTTTATTTTCTGATCTATAAAATCTCTACTCTGTTTGAGGTGTACAATTGTTTGTGTAAAGTTTTCTTTAAAATTCGGATTTAAATTGTGTAATTCAGGAATTACAAGATGTCTAATTTTATTGCGTAAATAATCAGTTTTGGCATTGCTTTTGTCTTCTCTCCATTTGATGTGGTGGCTAGTGGCATAAGCATCAATTTCATTTCTAGAAAAAATGAGCAAAGGTCTGACAATGTTTCCGTTGATGGCGGGAATTCCAGTCAATCCGTCAATTCCTGTTCCTCTAGAAAGGTTGATGAAAAATGTTTCTATCACATCGTTCAAATGATGGGCAGTCAGAATGGTATCATAATGTTCTGTTTTGCATAATTTATCAAACCAAGAATACCTTAGTTCTCTTGCGGCAATCTGAGTAGAAACTTTGTGTTGTTGGCAATAATTTTTGGTATCAAAACGGATACTGTGGAACGAACAGTTCATGTTAGTAGCAATATTCTTTACGAAAAGTTCGTCCAAATCACTTTCGTGACCTCTCAGTTGAAAATTACAATGCGCAATTCCAATTGAATAATCTAACGCATGAAACAAGTAGGTCATTACAAGGCTATCTATTCCACCCGAAACCGTAAGAAGTAGTTTTTGATCCTTTAAAAAAGGAAAATTTTGCTCTAGATGTTGTTTTAATTTTTGAAACACAATATTTTTTTTAAAAATAAGAATTCTTAATTAGAGAGAACAGCTCTCATTGCCTTGGCTTTTAACAAACATTCTTCGTATTCTTTTTCAGGGTTTGCCATTGCGGTAATGGCACTTCCTACAGAAAAAGAAACGTATTTTTTTTGAGCGTTGTAAACAATGCTTCGGATGACTACGTTAAAATCAAAATCTAGTTCAGGTGTAAAATAACCCACGGCTCCAGAGTAAATTCCTCTTTTGCTAGCTTCCAGTTCTTCTATCAAATTCATTGCTGCAATTTTTGGGGCTCCAGTCATACTTCCCATTGGATAGCAGGCTTTGATAGCATCTACAGGGTGAATATTGGGTTGAATCTGACAGCTTATTGTTGAAATCATTTGATGCACTTGTTTGAAACTGTAGATACCACAAAGTTCATCCACTTTTACACTTCCTTTTTGAGCAATATGAGACAAGTCGTTTCTAACCAAGTCTACAATCATTATGTTTTCTGCAATTTCTTTGGTGTTGTTTTTTAGTAGGTGAATTTGTTCTTGGTCTTTCTGAACATCAGATCTTCTTTTCGCTGTTCCTTTGATAGGTTCTGAAATAAGTGTCTCTCCTGTTTTTTTTAGAAAACGCTCTGGCGAAGCAGAAAGTAAAAACAGATGTTCCATTTTTAAATAACTAGCAAAAGGAGTTGCAGATATCGTGTTCAAATCCAAATACGTTTGCAAAGGGTCTATTAGTGCGTTTTCTGCATAAAATTCTTGACAAAAATTAAGTTCGTATACATTTCCCAGGTGAATTTCAGTCAATGCTTTTTTTACCTGCTGGATGTAATTTTCCTTGTCAATTCTGTGTTTGATTTGAATGGAATTCTTTACGGTTTTTGTATTGACAAAAGTGTTTATGTTTTTCCAATCTTTATCAATCTCGTTTTTAAAAGCCAAAGGATATTTGAAAATAACTTCTTTAGCAGTAATTTCAATAATTTTTTTAGGTTGAAAAAAATACATGTCTGGAAAATCGACTTCGTAAGTGTTTGTTGAAGTTAAATTTTCAACATCATTTTTCAAATCGTATCCTAAAAACCCAAACACATAATCTTGAAGGGGAGTAATATAGCTCTTTAACTGTGCAAAAGCGTTTTTGTAATCAGTACATAAACTACTTATGATATCTACTGCTAAAATAGCTTCTGTGGTAGATTTTAAATGACTGTTAGAATCAAGCCAAGCAACGGTAGTGTGTTGATTTCCCCAGGCCAAAAGTTGTTCTTTTGTTTGTGAGAGGTTGTCAACTAAAAAATGTTTTTGAATGCGTTGCATTTGTGTCTATTGGGTGTGCAAATTTAACAATCTTGAGAAACAAAGCGTTGTGAATGTGTAAGAAGTGTAATTTTTAATAGATTTACAGACAAATGATGTTTGAATTTGATAGCAGAGAAATATGTGTACAGTAACTTTTACGCCCGTAGAGAATGGTTTTGTGTTTGCATCTAATAGAGATGAGCAAGCACAGAGAAAAACAAGTCCGCCTGATTATTATCAGGAATTGGGAGTGCAGTTGTTTTATCCCAAAGATGAAGTTGCTGGAGGAACATGGATTGGACTTTCAGAGCACAATAGGTTGGTTTGTTTACTAAACGGTGGACATGTTTATCACGATCCGACAATTAAATTTCCAAAAAGTAGAGGGCAAGTGGTCAAAGAAATTTTGGTTGCTCAAGATTTAATAACAACATTAACAGAAGTTGATTTAACAGGGTTTGCTCCTTTTACATTGGTCGTGGTAGATTGGAAGAAGGATAACAAAGTCTACGAAATGGTTTGGTGTAAAAGCACAAAATATCTTAAAGAGTTAAAGTCAGATCATTCTTATATATGGTCCTCTTCTACGTTGTATACCGAGGAAATGAAATGTGAACGCAAAGATTGGTTTGATAAAGAGGTGTTGTCTAAATCAGGTTTTGTGCAAGGTCGAATTCTGGCATTTCATCAGAATGAAAATTTAGGAAATATGGGAACTGCTCCTAAAATGAAACGAAATTTGGTAGAAACCGTAAGTACTACTTTGGTAGTTAAAGAGGGAGTAACATTGTCTAAGAAATATTTTGATTACGTTAATGATCTATATTTTGATTGCGAAAATATTTTTGGAAGTGTAAAAATTTAGAAAAATGACAGATGGTTTTGTGGTGATATTATCTTATCCAGATACGGTTGTACGACCTGCATATTCTGAGTTTTCTAGCAAAGTTTGGCCTTTGTTTGGTGTAGGAACCAAGCATGCTGTTCAGGCAGGGCACGCGGCTTTGTTGTTGATTGAAAAAAAATCGGGTAAGGTTGAGTATTTTGATTTTGGGAGATATATTACTTCTACGGGATACGGTAGGGTTCGCTCTAAGGATACGGATGTTGAACTGGAAGTACCGATAAAGGCAAAGGTTGCTAATGATGAGGTTTCTAATTTGGAAGCATTGTTGCTTTGGTTGGAGGCTCACCCAGAAAAAACACATGGAGAAGGTCGATTAGTTGCTGGGGTAAATGCTATGGTAGATTATCAAAAAGCGAAAGACTATATAGGGTCTTTGTTGGAGGCAAAAGAAATAGCTTACGGAGCCTTTGTGAAAAAAGGAAGCAATTGTGCGCGTTTTGTAACCGATACACTTGTCAACTCTTGTGTGAGTAGATCTGTAAAAGCAAAGTTAAAAACCTCTAATTTGTTTACACCAAGTCCTATAGGAAATGTTATTAAAGGAACAACTCAGGATAAGATTTATGAAGTGTTTCAGCAAAAGATAAGAGTGTATGAAAACAGATCTGTATTGAAAGAATATTTTGCTTGTTTTTTAAACAAATTTGATCGTGAACTGAATCTTTTAGGAACAGAATTGCCTAACAAAACACTGTTCGATTTGGAAAATGGAACTTGGTTGGGCGGTATTGGAAGCGGGGCTTGGTTTAGGATTGAAAATAAAATATCAGAACGGTTTCAAATCGCGAGATATGCTCATGATGGAACTCTAGAATTTAAGGGAGATTTTAAAGTGAATGACAATTCTTTTGCATTCTGTAAAACCTATCAATTTGTGCATCCAACCAACTGTAAAGAGGCCTTTGTTGTTCAGGAAAACAAAACTTTTTTGTTTGCTAGAATTGAATAATTAGTTTAAAATAGCTTCTGTTAGCAATTGAAAAGAAGGTACAGCAACTTTAAAAGTAGTTTCTTGGTCTAGGTTGACCATATTGTAGTAACCTTTCATGCTTCCGCAATTGGACAACAAAATACAATGTGATTTGTATGCGTGTTTCTCGCCACTTTTTAAAATAGGCTGTAGGCCAACAACGCCATCTCCTTCTACAATTTCAGTAGGGTTCAAAGAATCGTAAATTTCCCAATGTCTGGAGAACAATTGTACGGTGTAGGGGGATAAATTTTCTATGGTGATGTAGTAATCAAATAAAAAATGTTTCTGTTGGTTTCTTACTTGTACACCACAAAAAACAGAATTTACTGATATTTTGATTCCTTGAGTGGTAGCCTCGGTCATTGTGTTATTTCATTTTAATAAATATACTTAAGAAATTGCAACTAAGCAACTAATTTTCTCTTTGTTCTTTGCTGTTGGCAACACCATATCCAACTACGTCGTAATAGATAGAATTTATAGGTTGAAAATAGACCAAAACTTCGTAGTTGTTCTCTGTTTCAAAATGAGATCCGCTAACAACCGTTTTGTCTATCACACCGTTTTCGTAACTTACAAAATCATAATTGTAAAATCCTTGTTTTAGGAAAATAGCTGCGGTTAAATAGGTTTGAGTCTCGTCTAGTTTTAATTTATTTTCTTCAGAAAATTGAAAATTGTTAAATGCACCATAAACATAAAGATTTTTGTTGTTTAGATGTGTTTCGTTTTTCAAAGCAAAATGAACCATACTGTATTCTGCTTCGGTGCCGGTATTAGTAGATTGATGGTTTCTGATGAGAAAATTTCCGTTGATGTCAGGATTGTAGGTGTAAATAGAACCTTCTCTACTTTTTTTAGGGAACAAAACAGAGTGAAATTCTTGATCTTGACGATAACTTTTGGCAACGTATCTAGAGTTTCTTAAAATTTCATTGTTGTCAAAATAATAAAATTCATTTCCTGCAAAAAATTCAGTTTTATTGGTGGGCCTGTATGTATATGTTTTTCCTTGAATAAAAGTGGGTTTTAAAAAAGGAGTTCTAATTTGCAAATCACCATTTTGAAAAACAAACGTTTTCAATTCTTCGTCAGGATAATTGATAGCCAAATTTTCAGCATTTATGATCAGAGATGTAGCTTGTTTGTTGTTGAAATCAGATAAGTCTCTGCTTTCAGAAATACGTATTGTTGCAGTGCTTTTTTGTTCGTGTAAGATTAATTTTCTTTGACAAACAATATCATCATCATCGTTTAAAATTTGAATCAAATAATTCCCAGACTTCGTAATGACAGTATTTTCGTTGGGAATGGTAAATGTGTAGTGGGTGTAATTTTGTAAGGTTCCAAAAGAGTTTTCAAATTGGTTGATTTGAAAATTGTCAAAACCTTGTATGTAGTAAGAACTTGGCAAATCGGAGGGTTTCCAATCTATTTGACAATGTACAATTTTATAGTAATAGGTGTCTTGGGTTCCCTTAACGTCGTCAAAAGAAAAATCAATCGTATTGTTTAATGGGTGTATGGTTTGAGAAAATTGATCATTGTCACTCATCATGGTAAAGCTTTTGAGATGAGGAACATCTGTGTTTTGAGCTTGTATTACAGAAAAAGACAAAAAGAGTATGATAAATAATTGGTAAACCATGTGTGTTTTTTAAAATTGTTAAGATACTGTTTTATAGTTAATTGTTGCGTAAATGAAATATTCTAGTGTTAAAACGATGGAATCGGAATTAAATTACTTAGAATAATTATAAATAAAATAAAGGAGCTAAATTAAACACTGTTTTGTGTCTCTTCCAAGATTCAATTTATTTAAATTTGTTGCATATTTTATACGTACAAAATAAATTAAAATTATAAATATGTCACAAGACATTAGGGTAAAAAAAGGCTTAAATATTAAGCTGAAAGGACAAGCGGCCTTGACTACAGCTGCGTCTTATCGTTCTGATTTCTACGCTATCAAACCCACAGATTTTTACGGTATTACACCAAAGCTTGCTGTTAAGGCGGGTGATGAGGTAGCTGTTGGTGATGTGGTGTTCTTCTCTAAAGGAGACGACAGGATCAAGTTTACTTCGCCTGTAAGTGGAATCATCAAGGAGATAAAAAGGGGAGCTAAGCGTAAAGTTTTAGCGATTGTAATTGAAGCAAAATCAGAAGATGAAGCTAAAGATTTTGGTGCAGCAAATCCATTGGATTTAGATAGAGAGGCTGTGTTAGACAAAATTTTGGAAAGTGGAACTTTTGCTTATGTAAAACAACGTCCTTACGATGTTATTGCAAATCCTTCAGATACTCCTAAAGCAATTTTTGTTTCTTCATTTGATACAGCTCCTTTGGCTCCAGACTATGCGTATGCATTGAAAGGAAAAGAAAAAGCATTTCAGGCGGGAATCAACGCGTTGACAAAATTAACAGAAGGAGTGGTGAATTTGGCTGTAAACAGCACCGAAGCTACTTTTTTTGACAAAATTGAAAATGCGAATATTTTGAATGTATATGGAAAACACCCTGCAGGTAATGTAGGAACTCAGATAGCTGAGGTGAGCCCTATCAATCAAGGAGATCGTGTTTGGACAGTAAGTCCACTAGGTGTTGCAATTATTGGGGAGTTGTTTTTAACAGGTAAATACAACCCAACAAAATTAGTAGCCTTAGCAGGATCTAGAGTAAACAATTCAGGTTACTTTGAATTGAAGCCTGGTCAGAATCTACAAAAATTAATTGCAGACAATGTGAATGCAGAGGGTGCTCGTATCATTTCTGGAAACGTATTGACAGGTACTAAAATAGAAGCTGAAGATTATTTAGGTTTTTATGATAGTAGCATTACTGTAATTCCAGAAGGTAACGAAAGCCGTTTCTTTGGATGGTTGCCTTTTGTAGGTAGCAGTTCTATTCACAGTGCTTCTAAAACTTCTTGGTCTTGGTTAAATCCGAACAAAGAGTACGATTTGAACACAAGTTTAAATGGTGAAGAAAGAGCATTGGTTGTAACAGGTGAAATGGAAAAGGTTGTTGCCTTAGATGTTTTTCCGATGCAATTGTTGAAAGCTTGTATTGCAAATGATATTGAGAAAATGGAAAATTTAGGAATTTACGAAGTAGCTCCAGAAGATTTTGCATTGGTTGATTACACCAACACTTCTAAATTAGAAGCTCAAGAAATCATCAGACAAGGATTAGATTTAATGATTAAAGAAGTAGGTTAATGGATTTTTTAAGAAAGAAATTAGACGAAATAAGAAAGCCTTTCAATAAGGGAGGTAAATTCGAAAAATTTGCTCCGGCAATCAATTCTATCGATACTTTGTTATTTGTGCCAAAACACAATACAATCAAAGGAGCGCATATTAGAGATGGTGTAGATTTAAAAAGAGTAATGGTAACTGTAATTTTTGCATTGTTACCAGCCATGTTCTTCGGAATGTACAATATAGGTTACCAACACTATTCCCAATTAGGAGAAAGTACAGATTTGTTAAACTGTATGTTGTTAGGAGCTACTAAGTTTTTACCAATGTTATTGGTTTCTTATGGTGTAGGTTTGACCATAGAAATTGCTTTTGCAATTTATAACAAACACGAAGTAAACGAAGGATATTTGGTTTCGGGGATGTTGATTCCTTTAATCATGCCGGTTGATTTTCCTTTATGGATGTTGGCTGTTTCTGTAGTTTTTGCTGTATTTATTGGTAAAGAAGCTTTTGGAGGAACAGGAATGAATATTTTCAATCCTGCTTTGATTGCTCGTGCTTTTGCATTTTTCTCATACGCTCCGAAAATGTCTGGAGACAAAGTATGGGTAGTAGATGCTAGTGCTATTGATGCAGTTTCTGGAGAAACAATCTTAGGTCAATTGGCAGCAGATGGTGAACCTGCAAGAGCTTTGGTAACTGGTGCTAGCAATGCTAGCTGGTCTGTAATGGACATGTTCTTAGGATTTATTCCTGGTTCTATTGGAGAAACATCTGTATTGGCAATTATATTAGGAGCATTGATTTTAATAGCAACAGGAGTTGGTTCTTGGAAAATCATGACTGGTACCGTTCTTGGAGGTGCTGCAATGGGATTGATTTTTAATGCTTTGGGATTGAATGAATTGATGAACTTTCCTTGGTGGCAACACTTATTAGTAGGAGGGTTTTTGTTTGGAGCTGTGTTTATGGCAACAGACCCAGTATCAGGTTCTCAAACAGAAAAAGGAAAATGGATTTACGGAATCTTAATCGGTTTCTTCGCAATTATGATTCGTGTTTTTAACGGAGCGTATCCAGAAGGAATGATGATGGCTATTTTATTAATGAACGTTTTTGCTCCGACCATTGATCACTATGTGATTGCTGGAAACATTAAGAAGCGTAAAAACCGTTTAAAAACTGCATAATTATGAACAGAAATAGTAACGCATATACATTTATTTTTGCAATCATTATTGTAACGATTATTGCAGGATTGTTAGCATTTACTGCTACAAGTTTGAAACCTTTACAGGATACAAACGTAAAAGCAGAAAAAATGCAGAACATTTTAGGAACTATCGGTGTAACAGGTATTTCTAGAGAAGACGCACAAGCTGAGTTTGACAAATACATCACAAAACGATTGGCTTTGACCAATCAAGGAACAGTAGATGCAAAAACAGATGCTTTTAAAATTGGATTGAAAAACGAAATTAAAAAATCTGAAGACGAACAACGTTATCCTTTGTACGTAGCAGAAAAAGAAGGTGAAACTTTTTACATTGTTCCTTTATACGGAGCAGGTCTTTGGGATGCTATTTGGGGATACATTGCTTTAGCTTCTGATCAGAACACAATTGTAGGTGCTAATTTTGACCACAAAGGAGAAACTCCTGGTTTGGGAGCAGAAATTACTACAGATTGGTTTCAAGCACAATTCACAGGAAAAAAGATTTTAGATGAGTCAAACAATTTTGTTTCTGTAACTGCTGTAAAAGGGGGTGCAAAAGCAGGAGACGATCATGGAGTAGATGCAATTTCAGGAGGTACTATTACTTCTAACGGTGTATCCAATATGATAGAGGAACGTTTGTCACATTATTTACCTTATTTTAAAAATAACTAGTCATGGCAGAAGGAAAAGAAGCATTATTTTCAAAGCAAAATAAAGCGTTGTTATCAGATCCATTAAACGATAACAACCCGATTTCAGTTCAGGTATTAGGAATATGTTCAGCATTGGCAATTACCGTACAGTTAAAACCTGCGGTAGTAATGTCATTGGCAGTATTGTTTGTGGTCATCGCATCCAACGTTGTTGTATCGTTGATTCGTAATTTAATTCCAGGACGTATACGTATCATTGTTCAATTATTAATTGTTGCCTCTTTGGTAATTTTAGTTGACCAAGTGTTAAAGGCTTACGCATATGATGTAAGTAAAGAATTGTCTGTGTTTGTAGGGTTGATTATTACCAACTGTATTGTAATGGGACGTTTGGAAGCATTTGCATTGGCAAACGGGCCTTGGAAATCTTTCTTAGATGGAGTAGGTAACGGTGCTGGGTACGCATTGATTTTGGTATTGGTAGCGGTGTTTAGAGAATTGTTAGGTTCTGGAAAATTATTCGGAATTGAGATTTTAGGACACAAAGCAAAAACCATTGCAGATTCTACAGGATTGTATGCTTTAGGATACGAGAACAACGGATTTATGTTGTTGTCTCCAATGGCATTGATTACCGTGGGAATCATCATTTGGGTACAACGTTCTAAGAACAGAAAATTAATTGAACAACACTAAAAATTAAGAACAATGGAATATATTAACATATTTGTAAAAAGTATTTTTATCGATAACATGATATTCGCATATTTCTTAGGAATGTGTTCGTATCTAGCGGTATCAAAAACAGTAAATACAGCAGTAGGTTTAGGAGCAGCAGTGGTTTTTGTATTGTCGATTACAGTGCCAGTAAACTTCTTAATTGATACTTATTTATTGAGACCTGGAGCGTTATCTTGGTTAGGAGAAGAATATGCAAGCATTGATTTGTCATTTTTATCATTCATCATGTTTATTGCGGTAATCGCATCTATGGTACAGTTGGTAGAAATGATTGTAGAGCGTTTTGCTCCAGCATTGTACGGTGCATTGGGTATTTTCTTACCCTTGATTGCTGTAAACTGTGCTATTTTAGGAGGATCTTTATTCATGCAACAAAAAGATTTTGCCAATGTTGGTGAATCTGCTGTGTACGGATTAGGATCAGGAATTGGATGGTTGTTAGCAATTGTTGCCATTGCAGCTATTAGAGAAAAAATTGCCTATTCTCATATCCCTGGACCGTTGAAAGGTTTGGGAATCACTTTCATCATTACAGGGTTAATGGCGATTGGGTTTATGAGTTTCTCAGGTATTAAATTATAATAATAAAGAACAGATATCATTATGAATGTAATTGCAATAAGTATCGTAGTTTTCTTGATTATAGTATTGATCTTAGTAAGTATCTTATTAGGTGCTAAGGCAAAATTATTACCATCAGGAAAAGTTAAGATTACGATCAACGGAGAAAAAACAATTGAAGTAGATACAGGAAGTTCTTTGTTAGCAACTTTAAGTGCAGAAAAAATATTTTTACCATCTGCCTGTGGTGGAGGGGGAACTTGTTTGCAGTGTGAATGTCACGTTCACTCTGGAGGAGGTGAAGCTTTGCCAACAGAAACACCACACTTTACACGTAAAGAGTTGGCTGCGGGTGCTCGTTTAGGGTGTCAGGTAAAAGTTAAAAATGACATGGAAGTTTCTATTCCAGAAGAAATTTTTGGAATTAAGAAATGGGAAGCTACCGTAGTACGTAACTACAACGTAGCATCATTTATCAAAGAATTTGTAGTAGAAATTCCAGAAGACATGGACTACAAAGCAGGAGGGTATATTCAAATTGAAATTCCACCTTGTGAAGTAAAGTTTACAGATATGGACATTACTGCACACCCAACAGATCACCCAGGAGAACCTGATAAGTTTCAACAAGAATGGGAAAAATTTGGATTGTGGCCATTGGTAATGAAAAATACAGAAACAATTGAGCGTGCTTATTCTATGGCTTCTTACCCTGCAGAAGGAAGAGAAATCATGTTGAATGTTCGTGTAGCTTGTCCTCCTTTTGACAGAGTGAAAGGTGGATGGATGGATGTAAACCCAGGAATTGCTTCTTCTTATGTGTTCAATCAGAAACCAGGAGACAAAGTAACCATTTCAGGACCTTATGGTGAATTCTTTATAAACCAAGAGTCAGATTCAGAAATGATTTATATTGGAGGTGGAGCTGGAATGGCACCGATGCGTTCTCACTTGTACGAATTGTTCCATACCATGAAAACAGGTCGTAAAGTATCTTATTGGTACGGAGGACGTTCTAAGCGTGAGTTGTTCTACATTCACTACTTTGAAGATTTGATGAAGAAATTCCCAAATTTCCAATTGTACTTAGTGTTGTCTGAACCATTGCCAGAAGATAATTGGAAAATCAAAAAAGATATCCACGATAAAGAAGGAGACGGTTTTGTAGGGTTTGTACACCAATCTTTGATTGACAACTACTTGTCTACACACGATACTCCAGAAGACGTAGAATTCTACTTCTGTGGACCACCAATGATGAACCAAGCAGTAGTTAAAATGTGTGATGATTTTGGAGTGCCAAAAGAAAACGTACGTTTTGATGACTTTGGAGGATAATCAATCCTTTTCTATAAAGAACAAGCCTGTTGCTATTTTGCAACAGGCTTTTTTTGTGCTTTTTAGTTTGTTTTGGTTTTGAATTCACTTCTCAAAAAAGGTCTCCAAGTATTAGGAACCTTTGTCCATTTTTAAAGGCTTCTATAGGTTGCATCTTTGTAGTATCAAAACAAATAAGAAAACAATCATTAAAAAAACAAACAAGATGAAAAATTTAGTAGCAGGTGTTTTATTAGCAGTAGCAACCGTATTTAGTGCAAATGCACAAAAAAAGGAGGTGAAAACAGTAACGTTAGAACAAACAAAAGGAGAGTTTACCCAAAAAGCGATTACCTTATCAGAAGGGACTTATATTTTTGAAGTAGCAAATGAAAATGTAGGTCATAATGTAGGTTTTGTATTGGCTCCAAAAGGGAAAACTGATCAAGCTCACCACATTAAAAATGCTTATGTAACCAAACAAGTAGAAAACAATACTACTGGTCATTCTAACGAAGTAACACTTGCCAAAGGAGAATATGTTTATTTCTGTCCTTTAAACCCAACTCCACAATACACTTTAACGGTAGAATAATTATTTATACAACCAAACAACATCAAAAAAGGGAAACAATTTAAGTTGTTTCCCTTTTTGTATAAATACTGTTTGATAAAGTGTATTTAGGTTACGAGTTGATTTTTTTCAATTGGTAAACGTCTTTTCTTCTGTCTTTTAAATTTCGTACGCTACCGTGTTGATTTAGTTCTTTTAGCAAACTTAAATCTACATCCGCAATTAATATCATTTCAGTGTTTGGAGTCGCTTCTGCTTTAATTCCGTTGCTAGGAAAAGCAAAGTCACAAGGTGTAAATACCATAGATTGTGCATACTGAATGTCCATATTTTCTACATTAGGTAAGTTACCTACACTACCAGCAATAGCAACGTAACATTCGTTTTCTATAGCTCTGGCTTGTGCACAATGTCTCACTCTAGAATATCCGTTTTGAGTGTCTGTTAAAAAAGGAACAAACAAAAGATCCATTCCGTCATCTGCAAGTAACCTACTTAATTCAGGAAACTCAGAATCGTAACAAATTAAAATTCCAATTTTACCACAGTCTGTATCAAAAGTTTCTAGTTTGTTACCTCCTTGCATTCCCCATACTTTTTCTTCGTCTGGGGTTACGTGTATTTTTTCGTAACGTTCAGTCGTTCCATCTCGTCTACATAAATAGCCAACATTGTACAGCTTTCCATCTTTTATTTCGGGCATACTACCTGTAATAATATTGATGTTGTATGAAATAGATAATTCTGAAAATTTTCTGACAATCTCATCGGTATGCATGGCCAGTTCTCTAATAGCTTGTGCCACGGGTAAGTGATTGTTACCTGCCATTAAAGGAGCATTAAAAAACTCAGGAAACAAAGCAAAATCAGATCTGTAACCAGAAACCGCATCAATAAAATATTCTGCTTGTTTCATCATGTCATCCAAGCTATCATAAGGTCTCATTTGCCATTGCACCAATCCTAAACGAACGACTTCTTTATTCTGAGTAGCAATTTTTTTAGGTTTTTGGTAGTAAATATTATCCCATTCTAACAACACAGCAAAGTCGTTAGAACCAGCATCTCCTTCTAAATAACCATTGATAATTTTAGCAGGATGAAAATCGTTAGACATTTGAAAGTTCAATACAGGATCGTGTATTTCTTTCATTTTAACCTTGTCTATATATTGTTTGGGGGTTAATTTATCAGCGTACTTGTGAAAGTTGGGAATCCTACCTCCAAAGGCAATTCCTTTAAGGTTTAGGTTTTCGCACAATTCTTTGCGGTAATCATATAACCTTCTTCCTAATCTTAATCCTCTGTATTCTGGTCTAATAAATACCTCAATTCCGTAAAGCATATCTCCTTTATCTTTATGGGAATTAAAAGTGTAGTCTTCGGTAATTTCGCTATACGTATGATCGTCAGAAAAAGATTCATAGTCTACAATAATAGACAAAGCACAGCCTGCAATGTGACCGTTTACTTTAATAACTACTTGTCCTTCTTTAAATTTACTGATCAATGTTTTGATGTGATGTTCATCCCAATAAGAGTTTTCTAAATCGTGGTACACTTCAATCATCGCTTCTTTTAACTCTTGATAATCGTTTATGTCCAAGTATTTTAATTCAATATTTTCAATTTCGTTGATATTCATATTTGTTCTGTTTTTAGGGTCATTGTAGCTCCAGAATGATACATTTGTAGCTACTATTAAATGTAATTAATTATTTGAAACCTTGATACTCTTTTGTGGGTGTGTAGTAAAATTAAACATATTATTTTTTTTCGGCATTAAATTTGATAGGGCGTTCCTTGTTTGTAAGTAATACTTTGCTTACATTAGATTAAAAGCCAAATGGAACAGAACGAACTATGCTAAAACAAAGCTTAAACTTAAAACTATCTCAAAAATTATCTCCACAACAAATCCAGTTGATGAAGATGATTCAATTGCCTACTCAAGCATTTGAACAGCGATTGAAACAAGAAATTGAAGAGAATCCTGCTTTGGAAGCTGGTAAAGAGCATGAGGAGCATGAAGATTACGAGGAAGATTACAGTGAATACGATCAAGAGGGAACAGAGTCTATTGGAACCGAAGACATTAATATTGATGAGTATTTGAGCGATGATGACATTCCTAGTTACAATTTGCAAACCAATAATTATTCTGCAGATGATGAGGAAAGAGAGATGCCTTATGAAGGAGGAACCACGTTTCATCAATCGTTGATCAATCAATTGAATACTTTTTCTTTGAATGATGAAGAATATTCTATTGCTGAATTTTTGGTAGGGAGCATTAATGACAATGGTTATTTAAGAAGAGATACATTAGACATTGTAGATGATTTGGCCTTTACACAAAATATTTTTACAGACGAAACCAAAGTAGACGACATTCTTTACGATGTGGTTCAAAAATTGGATCCTGTTGGGGTGGGAGCTAGGGATTTGCGTGAATGTCTCATAATTCAGTTGGAAAATAAAAATCCGACCAGATATGTAGAACTAGCCATTCAGATTTTAGACCAATCTTTTGATCCTTTTGTAAAAAAACATTATTCAAAATTGTTGAATAAATTTGAGATTTCAGAAGAGGAATTAAAGAAAGCCATCAAGGAGATTGAGAAGTTAAATCCCAAACCAGGGAGTTCTATTGTCGGAAATTCCAAAATTGCAGAACAAGTAGTACCCGATTTTACAATTCGTATCAACGATGGAGAATTGGAATTGTTGTTAAATTCTAGAAATGCTCCAGAATTGCATGTTTCTCGTGAATACCACAACATGTTAAAAGGGTATCAAGAATCTAGAAAAAAAACCAAATCTCAAAAAGATGCAGTTCAGTTCATCAAACAAAAATTAGATTCAGCCAAGTGGTTTATCGATGCGATCAAACAACGTCAGCAAACGTTGTCTATTACCATGAATACCATTGTAGAAATGCAAAAAGAATATTTGCTTACTGGAGATGAAAGCAAATTGAAACCCATGATTTTAAAAGATGTTGCAGAGAAAATAGACATGGATATTTCTACAGTGTCTAGGGTTGCCAATAGTAAATATTGTGCAACTCCTTACGGAACCAAATTGGTCAAAGAATTTTTCTCAGAGTCTATGAAAAATGACCAAGGAGAAGATGTTTCTACTAGAGAAATTAAGAGCATATTAAAACAGGTAATAGAAGCAGAGGATAAAAGAAAACCTTTGACAGATGATAAATTATCAGTCTTGTTAAAAGAAAAAGGATATTTGATTGCCAGAAGAACCATTGCCAAATATAGAGAACAATTGGATATTCCGGTTGCTAGATTACGAAAAGAAATGTAACGAATGAAAAAAACATACCAAGTCCTCTCAATTCTTTTACATCCCGTGCTTTTGCCTACAATTGCTGCTTTGGTGTACTTAAATGTATTGCCAATGCCGTTATCTTCTATGCAAAAATACATGATTTTTTTCATTGTAATAGGAGGTACTTTTTTGGTGCCCTTGTGTACGTTGCTTATTTTAAGAATGATGGGGTATGTAAAAACCAATGATGCCAAAACCATAGAAGAAAGAAAATTTCCTGTTTTTCTAATGATTTTTAACTATTTGTTTTTAGGACAAGTTTTGCAAAGCATATGGCAAATGAGAGAGTTGACCATTTTAGCTTACGCAACAGCCATCGGTCTTTTTGCTGTTGGAATTTTGTTCTATGCAAAAATAAAAGTGAGTCTTCACATGTTAGGAATGACAGGCTTGTTGGGTTTTGTGTTGGTTTATGGAGCTTCTTACGGCTATTCAAATATATTGGTGGCCTTCTTGGTCATGCTTACAGGAGCCTTAGCCACAGCTAGGTTGTCTTTAAAAGCACACAACTCTAAAGAAATATGGATTGGAGCTTCTCTAGGTTTGATGTTACCGATTGTGTTGAGCTTTGTGTTATAAAATGTAAAACATAAATCCTACTTTTAACGGATGAAAGTTAAGTTTTCCGCCACTTGTGGATAGAACATCATCCTTAAAAGGAGAGTTTAAATAATATTTGATGTGGAAGTTCCACGTTCCATAACCAATAGATGCGTAAAGAGTATAGTTGATGGTATTCCAAGAATCTAAATTAGTGTACGATGTGTCTTCAGTGCCAGTATCAAACTCTGCTTTGTTGTTTAAATTGTATACAAGGGAACCTCCTGTATAAATTCTCCAAAAGCTTATTTTTCTAGCAGTAGAAGTTCTCCATCTAAATTCTAAAGGAAATTCTAAATTGTTAGAAGTGTATTTGTAACTGCTAAAATCATTACTAACATTATAATCCAATGCATCTCCGTTTTGAGTAATGGTGATGTTGGGTCTAATTACATCATAAGAATAGCCTACTCCCAATCCAAAACCTAAGTTTCTTTGTTTGTTGATTGGAATGTCTTTGATAAATCCAACTTCAAAACCATAGGGAATTCCATTGTTGCTAACTCCATAATTGCTAATAAGACTGCTGTATTGAATTCCGATATAAAATTGATCTTCAAAATATTTTTCGTCTATAAAAACAGAGTCGTCATCAAAATCTTCCTCCTCTTGGGCAAATCCCCAAAAAGAAAAAGACAGACAAAAAATAAAGAAAATACGTTTCATGCAAGATTAAGGTTTGAATTTTAATGGCAGGTGTACCACTTTTTTAGTTTCAAAAAAAGCTTCTTCAAAGTAGCTGGTCAAATCGTACAAAGTACATTTAGGCAAGTCTTTTAATTCTTCTGCCAAATCACCACCTTTCAAATACAAAATCCCGTTTTTAAGTTCGTGACGTTGTTTTTTCAAACATTTGTTTTTAACCCATTTGACAAAATCTGGCATAGCCGTTACCGCTCTGCTGACAATAAAATCAAATTCACCTTTTACTTCTTCAGCTCTCATATGTTTGGCAGTTAGGTTGGTCAGTCCAATACCTTCTGCAACTCCATTTACCACTTTTATTTTTTTACCGATAGAATCAACCAGTAAAAATTCAGTTTCAGGAAACAAGATAGCCAACGGAATTCCAGGAAAACCACCACCGGTTCCCACATCTAAAATTCTAGAACCAGGTTTGAAAGGTTGTACTTTGGCAATTCCCAAAGAATGTAGGATGTGTCTAATATACAACTCATCAATATCTTTTCTAGATATTACATTAATTTGAGCATTCCATTCCTTGTACAATTCTTCTAATTGTGTGAATTGTTGAATCTGAGTTTCCGTTAAATCCGGAAAATATTTTAAAATTATAGCAATTGTAATCATAGATTGCAAAAGTAAATGATTTTCAATGAAACTAAATAAGAATCTATGTATTTGAACAAAGGATATTTATAAATGTATGTAAAAGTGTTTAAAACTTAAATTTCTTATCTTTAGTATAAAATAAACTGACTAAAAATTAGTTATTTTTGCAAACCATAGTACATTTTAGATGCAACAAGTAAGTTTTTCAAGAGATTCAAACAATCTTTTCTTCAAAACTCTTAATCAAAGAGTTAATAAATATTTTAAAGAGAATAATATCAAACGCACAGGAAACTGGGTTTTGTATTCAAAGGCAGCCCTAATGCTTTCTTTGTTATTTGTTCCTTACCTAGCTTTATTATTTTTTCCAATGCACAACGCATTTCGTCTATTGATGTGTGTGTTAATGGGCTTGGGAATGGCTGGAGTAGGAATGAATGTAATGCACGATAGCAATCATGGATCGTTTTCTAGCAAATGGTGGGTAAATCAATTGTTGGGAAATAGTATTTATTTGTTAGCGGGTAACGTTTACAATTGGAAAGTACAACACAACTTATTACACCACACATATACCAATGTAGAAGGTGTAGATGAAGATATTGACATTCAGGGGATTATTAGATTGTCCAAACACGAGCGTTGGAAACCAATGCACAAATACCAAAAGATTTATGCTTTTTTACTATATGGATTGTTAACCATTCAATGGGCTTTGGTGGTAGATTTTAGACAAACACCAAGATACATTAAAAAAGGGTTGAGTGCAGAAGGAGAGTTAAACCCTAGAAAAGAATGGGCGTTATTGATCATGACCAAAATTGTTTATTATCTTTTCTGGCTAGCTTTGCCAATGTTGGTTTTACCAATAGCATGGTACCAATGGTTGATTGGTTTTTTTGTGATGCACTACATAGCTGGACTTATTTTAAGTGTGGTTTTTCAATTGGCTCACATTACAGATGTGGTAGAAGTGATATCTCCTGAAGATTTAGAAAAAGAAAAAAGAAGCTGGGCAGCACATCAATTGCTAGAAACTGCTAATTTTGCCACCAAAAATAAATTCATCTCTTTCTTTTTAGGAGGGTTGAATTTTCAAATAGAACATCATATTTTTCCAACCATATCTCATGTGCATTATAAAGATTTGGCAAAAATTGTTAAAAAAACTGCAAGCGAGTTTCAGTTGCCATATTATGAGTACGAAACCATTGCATTGGCATTCAAAGCACATTTGAATCAATTGATTATTTTAGGAAAACAACCCCAATTGGGATAATTATATACAACGTTTAAAATGAAACAATTATTATCAGAGAGAATTACTAGTTTGCCTGCATCTGCTACGTTAGCTATGGCTGCCAAAGCAAGAGAATTAAAAGCAGAAGGGAAAGATATTATTAGTTTAAGTTTGGGAGAACCAGATTTTAACACTCCAGAATATATAAAAGATGCCGCTATTCAAGCAATCAATGATAATTACAATTCTTACAGTCCAGTAGATGGATATGTAGACTTGAAAGAAGCAATTTGTTTAAAATTTAAGAGAGATAACAATTTAGAATACAAACCAAGTCAGATTGTGGTTTCTACAGGAGCAAAACAATCGTTGGCCAACATCACTCAAGTATTGCTAAATCCAGGTGATGAGGTATTGTTACCAGCACCTTATTGGGTATCTTATTCTGCGTTAGGTATTTTAGGAGGAGCTACTTACAAAGAAATTCCTTCTACTATTGAAACGGATTTTAAAATCACTCCTGAGCAATTGGAAGCAGCGATTACTCCAAAAACAAAATTGGTGTTTTTCAACTCTCCAAACAATCCAAGTGGAACTGTTTATACAGAAGAAGATTACAAAGGATTGGCGGCTGTATTAGAAAAATATCCAGATATTTTTATCATTTCTGATGAAATCTACGAACACATCAACTACGGAACTCCTAATTTTAGTATTGCTTGTATTCCATCTATGTATGATAGAACCATTACTGTAAACGGATTGGCAAAAGCATTTGCGATGACAGGTTGGAGAATTGGGTATATTGGAGCTCCTGAATGGATTGCAAAGGCTTGTACTAAAATGCAAGGGCAAGTTACATCAGGAACCAACTGTATTGCTCAGAGAGCAGCTATTACAGCTTTGACAGAGCCAGTTTCTAGAATTCAATACATGGTAGATGAGTTTGAAAAAAGAAGAAACATGATGTTGGAGTTGTTAGGAGAAATTGAAGGATTTAAATTGAATGTTCCTAAAGGAGCTTTTTATATTTTTCCAGACGTATCTGCTTTCTTTGGTAAAACATTTAAAGGAAAAGCAATTGAAACAGCAGCAGATTTTTCTATGTTGTTGTTAGAAGAGGCAAATGTTGCAACAGTATCTGGTGAGTCTTTTGGAGCACCTACATGCATTCGTATTTCATATGCAGCATCAGAAGCTCAATTAAAAGAAGCGGTGAAAAGAATTAAAGAAGTATTGTCTTAATTATTATACTAGCGTCATTAACAAAAGTCCATCTTGTGTTTTACAAGATGGACTTTTTTATGTAATAAGTTTTTAATAGATGTAAGCTAACAACAAGCTTAAAAAAAAACTCCATCATATAATTATGATGGAGTTTTTTTGCTGCAAAATTCTTTTCTATGTTTAGAAAGTAATTTTATCTTCAATGGTTTTGGTGTCGGTATAATGACTTTGGTATTGCAATGATAAATTGATCAATGCAGAAACCAAATCTTTTGTTTCTAAAATAATACCAAAATATAGCGTACTATTTTTAGCTGAAGTTTCTGTAGTTCTAATTCGTTGAATCTGTTCTTCTACGGATTTAGAAACTTTGTTCAACAAGTTTTGTTGATTGTTAATGATACTTGGTAATTTGTCAAAATCAACCGTTTCAAAGAAAACCAACATTTGACTAAAAACAATTTTCATTTGTTCTTCGGTAGCCTTTAAGTCTTTGATTTGTTCTTTCTTTAGTTTTTTGTGATTGTTGTGAACGTGTTGAAAACTAATTTTAGAAATGTATTCTACAGATTGAGCAACATCTTGAATGTATTCTAACGAGACAATGTAAAATTTACTTGCCAATACGGAATTGTCATTCAACGATTTGATAAAATAGAAAACATTAGATCTCAAAGACTCCATGTCTTCGTTTAATTTTCTAACGGACTTGTCGTTTTTACGAAGGTTGTCTAGGTTTTCATTGATCAAACTATCAATTACATTACTGTATAGTTTCATAACTCTCCTGGTTACTTCATGTATCTTGTCAGAGCTATCTTTGATCACGCCGCTAATAGTGTCAATAGTTTCTTTTTCTTTGGCAATTTGTAGGGCAACTTCTTCTTCTTTGTTAGAACCTTTTTTGAATAGGTAGCTTTTACCTAAGAGAACTAAAATTAAGGTCAATAAAATTCCGACGGTCACGATGCTTCCTAAATAAATTAGATAAGCAATTACAGCTGCAGCAGAAAAAGCAACAATAGCGGTTAAAAACCAACCACCAATAACGCTCAATACTCCCGCAATTCTATATACAGCGCTTTCTCTACCCCAAGCTCTATCAGCCAAAGAAGTACCCATAGCAACCATAAAAGTTACATAAGTAGTAGATAAAGGCAGTTTTAAAGACGTTCCTATAGAAATTAAGATTCCTGCTACTACCAAGTTTACAGCAGCTCTAACCATATCAAAAGCTGGAATGTCTTTGATTTCAGTTCTTGTAAATTCTAATTTTGGTTTGCTAAATTTAGTATCTACATAATCCAAAGTCTTTTGAGGAACTACTTTGGTGTACAGATTGTTGATAGTAATTCCAGTTCTTACAATGGCACGAGAAGCAGAGTTTGGTTTGAATTTTTCATGACCATCTCCTTGTCTCGATAAATTGACACCTGTTTCAATAACCAATCTCGCTTTCTTAGAAAACCACAAAGTAACAACCATAATGATTCCCGCTAAAATAAGTAGGTAATTGTTAGAAGGTACTTTTTCTGCTAAAATTCCCATAGAGAAGTTCTCTGCTGGAATTCCAGAAACAGACCAGATTTCGTAAGAGTTCCAAGCAGCAATAGGCACACCAATAAAGTTTACCAAATCATTTCCTGCAAAGGCCATGGCTAAAGAGAAAGTTCCTATCGCAATGATTATTTTTAAAATATTGACTTTGAAAACAGAAATGATAAAGAAAGAAATCAGTGACCAAATAATGAAGGCAATTCCTAAAATTTCTAAAGTATTATCGTTGATAATGTGTTTGATTTCATTGTAAAAACTTGTTCCTTTCATCCCTTTGATAATGATGAAATAGGTGATAGATGTGATAGAAAGACCACCAAAAATAGCACTTATGTAGTTAGGCCTTTCATCAATATTAAAAGAATAAACCAATCTAGAAGCAAATTGTACAATAGCTCCCACACTAAACGCAACCACAACAGAGAGTAAAATTCCTAGTATAATAGTTACTGCCGTCTGATGGTTGATATAGGACCATATGTCTTGCATGGTTTGTGCATCGTTTCCTAAAATTTTGATGATAGAAATGGTAACAGCAGATCCAAGCAATTCAAATACAATAGATACTGTTGTAGATGTTGGCATTCCCAAGGTGTTAAAGACGTCCAATAAAATAATATCGGTAATCATCACGGCCATAAAAATGTACATGATTTCGTGAAATTGAAATTGGCTTGGAACAAAAATCCCTTTACGTGCAACTTCCATCATACCACTAGAAGAAAGCGCACCGGCTAAAACCCCTAGACTGGCAATCATCATTATCTTTTTAATTGGAATCGCTTTTGAACCAATTGCTGAATTCAAAAAGTTTACAGCGTCATTGCTTACTCCAACTACCAAGTCAATAACGGCTAGTAATGCAAGTGCGACAACCATTAAAATGTATATATCGTCCATTATATATGTTTAAGTTTAAAACGTTACAAAAGTATTTAAGTTCAACATTGTTATTGTTAAGTTAACATTACTATTTTCATTAGATTTCACCTTAAAAAAATGAGTTTTAACATTGTGATGGGCAGGGAATTGTTAATTTTAGTAGCAACTAAATAAATATTTAATTATGGAAGAAATAGATTTTAAAGGATTGGTAACAGAGTATTTACCAATTGTTACAGAATACGCAGTAAAAATTACCACAGCCGTTCTGTTGTTAATCATAGGATTATGGTTGATAAAAAAGATTGACAAAGTGATCATGGGGATATTTCACAAGTCTAAAATTGAATTGTCTCTTCAGAAATTTTTAGGAAATCTGTTGAATTGGGTTTTAAAGGTGTTGTTGGGAATCACCATTTTAGGACAGTTGGGAATTGCAACTACTTCTTTTATTGCAATTTTAGGTGCTGCTGGTTTGGCTGTAGGTTTGGCTTTGCAAGGGGCTTTGGGGAATTTTGCAGGTGGAGCACTAATCATGTTGTTCAAACCTTTTAAAGTGGATGATTTGATAGAGGCTCAGGGTGAGTTAGGAGTGGTGAAAGAGATTCAGATTTTTGTAACCAAAATTGTCACACCTCAAAACAAATTAGTCATCATTCCAAACGGACCGTTGTCTAATGGAAATATTAAAAATTATACGGAAGAAGGTCAGCTAAGAGTAGATTTGACCATTGGGATTGCGTACGATGCTGATATAAAATTGGCTAAAAAGATTCTAGAAGAAGTAATGTTAGCGGATCCTAAAGTGTTAAAAATTCCTGCTCCTTCTGTGAATGTTTCTTCTTTGGGAGAAAGCAGTGTAGATTTGGCCGTAAGACCTTTTGCAACTCCAGAAAATTATTGGGATGTGTATTTTGGTACTTTGGAAAATTGCAAGATTGCATTGGACAATGCAGGTATCAAAATTCCTTTTCCACAAAGAGAGGTATATGTGACCAATCAGAATTAAGAAATTTTATAAAACACAGTAAAAAGCATTGTTTCAAACAATGCTTTTTTTATTTTTTAGAAGGTGTTACCATAAAATCTTTGAGGTAAAAAGGCTCAAAATAAGCGGTGTCTTCAAAGGCTTTGTCTTTAAACTTTAGCTCAGCCAGAGCACACATTTCTTGGGTAGAAGGAAAGTGGTCATCAATAAACACAGCATTAGAATCTGTCAATATCGATTTGCATTTTGCAGCCCCATCACCTAAAAAATAAAGTGTTTGGTTTGCATCAAAGTAAGTTTTAAAAGAAGTTTCGTCAATAATTTGAGCTTCTACATCTCTAACCAAATCAAAATTTGCATCAAAAATAATACTGTAAACTTCTAGTCTTCTGGCATCAATCATTGGAACAATCAATCCTTTTTCAATAGTGATGCTTTTTGCCAGTGCTTTTAAGGTATCAATAGCAATCAAAGGAATGTCTGCAGCATAAGCAAGTCCTTTAGCTGTAGAAACACCAATTCTAAGTCCTGTATAAGATCCAGGCCCTTTTCCAACGGCAATGGCATCCAAATCAGAAATTTTTAATTGTTGTTCTTTTAAGATGTCTTCTATAAAAACATGTAGTTTTTCTGCATGTGAGTAATTACCATTGTTCTCTTCTTTGAGCGCAATACACGTTCCCTCTTTCGCAATGCTAACAGAGCAGTTTTTAGTTGAAGTTTCTATGTTAAGAATCAGAGCCATGTTCCATAAATTTTTAACAAAGATACTTTAGAATGCTAAATATCTTGTCTTAATTTGGGGAGATTTCTTGCAACAAATAGATGTATACGGGATAATGGTCGCTATAACCACCGAGATAGCTACCTCCAGAAAAACTTCTTTTGGGGCTTCCTTTGTATTTTCCTTTTTGTAAGGTCATGTAACTAGGGTTGTAAATACCTGCCTTGTAAAATTTAAAAGTTGATGGCTTGTTAGTGTTTTTTATAAAATTATCAGTGAAAAAAAGTTGATCAAACAAAAACATCTCACCTCTATAAGTAAGTGTGTTGTAGCCTTTTCGAAACATATTTTCAAAAGGATTGTAAAGCTCCCCTTTTTTAACTTTCTTCTTTGATTTTTCAGTTTTTAAAACCTTTTTAAAACTTTTGTCGGTAGGATTGTCGTTAAAATCTCCCATAAAAATAACTTTAGCTTCTGGTTCTTGCTTTCTAATTTTTTCTAAAATGTACAAATCTTTTCGAGCCACATTCTCTCTTAGAATACTACTTTTTTTAGCCCCACCACGTCTAGAGGGCCAATGGTTTACAATCAAATGAACTTTTTCGTTGGTCAGGTAGCCACTTATTTGTAAAATATCTCGGGTGTCTACTTTATAACCGTCTTTATAGAGTCGAACATCAATAGATTCGCTATGTGTAGGTCTAAAAATATCTTTGTTGTACAAAAGAGCCACATCAATTCCTCGTTGGTCTGGTGAGTCGTAATGAATAATATCATAAGGATATTTGTTTAGAGGAGCAGTGGCAATCAAATCTTCCAAAACTTTTCTGTTTTCTACTTCTGCCACTCCAATAACCGCAGGAGGCAAGAAATTTTGCTCACTACCAATTTTGGTTAAAACAGAGGCTAACTTTGAAAGTTTGTCTTGATAGATAAATTTCCGATTGGATTTTATTTCCATCATAGGACTCAATTCATCTTTTTTGGTAACATCGTTAATGGTGTCAAAAAGATTTTCAAGATTGTAAAAAGCCACCGTATGAATGGCATAGGATTTTTGCCCAAACATACTGGTGTTCAAACAAAAAGAAATGTATAAGATGGCTAATAAGTTGTTTTTGTGTAACATAATTCATAAATTAATAAAAAAAATAGCTATTTTCTAACTTTTCAATAATTTTTTATGGTATTCGTTCGTAAGTTTTTTTGCGCAGGAATGTTCTGTGCAATGGTACATGCTCAAGATACAATTCCAAAATCTGCAGAAGCAAGCAAAGATATTTTCAGTTTGGTCAATTTAACAGATGATGATTTAGACGATGAAAGTGGTGAGGTAGCCAATATTGCTGGAATTTTCTCCGCTTCGGATGATATTTATTTGAATACAATTGGGTTTGAATTTCAAGGAGTCTATTACAGAGCTAGAGGTTTGGGCTCCGATCAAGTTACTTTTTTATTGAATGGTGTCAATCAAAATAGATTGTATGATGATGTACCTGCTTGGAACAATTGGGGAGGTGTAGACGGTATTTATAGGACACAAGATGTTTCGGAGCCTCTGGGAGTTTCAGAAAAAACGATGGGAAGAGCTTTGGGAGTGAACTCATTGACTACTAGAGCTTCTAAATATAGAATGGGAACACGAGTTTCTTATGCTCGTTCCAACAGGTCTTATGAAAATAAAGCTTCTGTAAGTCATGTAGGAAGTTTGCCGAATAGTTGGTTTTATGTGGTTTCTGCAAGTAGAAGATGGGGGAATCAAGGATATAGAGAGGGAACTTTTTACGATGCGAATTCTTTGATGTTGAGTGTAGAAAAATATTTAAATACAAAACATAGTCTGACAGCAAGTTTCTTATATACACCCAATAGAAGGGGAGTTGCAGGGTCTTACACCAATGAAGTGTTTGGATTAAAATCCAATAGTTACAATGGGAATTGGGGATATCAAAACGACAAAAAAAGAAATGCTCGGGTAAAAGAGGTAGAAGAGCCTTTGTTTTTGTTGACACATACTTATGAGGATGAAGACAGAACTCGATGGGAAAATACAGTCTTATACCAAACAGGTAGTATTGGTTATTCTAGGTTGGATTACAATGGGGGTTCCAATCCCGATCCTGCGTATTATCAAAAATTGCCGAGTTATTGGTTGTCAAGAAATACAGTTGATTACGAGAATGTTTACAATTATGAGCAGCAATTTATTCGGAATGGTCAGTTAGAGTGGAGTTTTTTATACGAAGCAAATGCAGAAATGGCAGCTTTAGATCAACCAGCAGCTTATGTATTGTACAGCGACAAACGAGACGAAACAAGATTTCAGTTCAATTCTAATTTGACTAAAAAAATCAATGAGAGTTGGCAATTAAATGCGAGTGTAGATTATCGAAAAACGACTTCTGAAAATTATGCAGAAGTGATAGATTTACTTGGAGGGAACGGCTATTTAGATGTGGCTAGTTTTACGTTAGCACAGAGTGATTTGAATCATCCTGATAGAGTGGTGCAAGAGGGAGATAGATTCAAATACCATTACAATATAAATAGTTCCAACGTTCATGGGTTTTTACAAGCCGTTTGGAAAGAGAAAAAAATAGAGGTTTCAGAAGCTATTGGTATTTCATATTCCAACCATGAAAGAGATGGAAAGTACAATTATGAAAATTATGCAGATGCGGAAGGCAAAAGTGAGAGAGTTAATTTGTTGGCAATGCAAGCCAAAGCTAGTGTATTGTATAAATTTTCAGGAAGAAATTTGGTGGATTTTAAAACAGCATATTTGCAAAAATCACCCAGTGTAAAATTGGTGTTTCCAAATGCTAGAGTGAGTAATAAAATTTTAGACAATATAAAAACAGAGAATTTGTGGACCAATTCATTGAGTTTTATACGTAGAGGATTGAACTACAATGTAAAACTAACGGGTTATTACAATTTGCAGAGCAACGCTACAGAAACAGGTTTTTATTTTGCTGAGGGGTTTGGAACTCAGAATACAGACAATCCAGAAAGTGAAGACTTGTTGGATGAGAATAGCTTGTTTGTGCAAGAGGTTTTGAACAATATTGAGAAAAAATATAAAGGTGCAGAAGTTGGGGCTTCTTATGATTTGAATGCTTCTATAAAATTGACAGGAGTAATTGGTTTGGGAACATATACTTATAACAACAATCCAAATTTACGTTTGTTTACAGAAGATGATGACACTGCACAACGTTTGGGTTTTGTAAACGGCGAAAAAGATTTTGGAAAGGCAATGGTAAAAGATAAAAAAATAGCAGCAGGTCCTCAACAGGCTTTTTCATTTCTTTTGGCCTATACCGATCCTAATTATTGGCGAATCAAACTGAGTGTGAATCATTTTAGAAACAATTATGTAGATATTGCCCCTTTGCGTTATACCAGTAATTTTACACATGAAATCAATGGAAATCTTATAGAGAATTTAGACACTAACTTGGTGAGCAAATTTAGAGAACAGGAAAAGTTGAAAAATTTTACCTTGATCAATTTGTCTGGAGGGAAATCTTGGAGATTGGGAGATCATGGGTATTTGAGTATTTTTTGGACGGTACAAAATTTATTAGAAATCAATTACAGAACAGGTGGATTTGCCAGTGGTAGAGCTGCCAATTATAGCGAACAATTGAATGATTACAATAGAGAACAGCCACTGTTTGGAAGTCGGTATTTTGTAGGGAATGGAAGAACGTTTTTTACAGGATTGTATTACTCATTTTAAAAAAATAGAACGATGAAAAAATATACAATAGGTTTTGTTTTGATATTTCTGCTCTCTTGTGTAGAGGATTTTGATCATAAAAATATAAATACGACCACAATCAATCCTGATATTTCTGAAAAGACAGAGATTACGTTTCAGCAGTTGTTTGATTTGCATAGCAATGAAATCGGAAGAGATACATTGGTCACGGGGTACGTGGTTTCTACCGATCAACAGGGTAATTTTTACAAAGAAATTTATATTCAGAATACTCAGAATGCAACAGATTTAGGAAGTGACAACCCTAGGATGGGATTGCGAGTGCGTGTAGGTTTGTCTACAACAAGTACCAAATACGCAAAAGGAAGAAAAATAGCTATCAATCTAGAGGGTTTGAAAAGAACCGTAAGTGATGATTTGCTGACTATTGGGAAACCTAGCAATACGTACATCAAAGATATTTCTGAATTTGATTTGGATACACACATCTTAAAATTTGAAGAAATAGCAACTTTAATTCCTAAAGAAACGACAATAGCTAAATTGACTACAAAAGATTTGAACACGTTGGTGAGTATAGAAAATGTACATTTTAAAAGTTCTCAAGTTGGAATGGTGTTGGCAGGTTTGCCTACGGATGATTTTGATGGCAAAAGAACGTTGGTGTATTGTGAGACTTTTAGACGTGACACAATTTTGTTAGAAACGAGTAATTTTTCTGATTTTGCTTCTGAAGAAATTCCAAACTATCAGATGGATGTAAAAGCAATTTATAGCATCAACTTTGATGATGAGCCTATTTTGGTGTTGAATCAATTTCAAGATTTGTTAGAGAGAGGTCGTTATGTGGATTGCAATACTGAAATTCCAGATGTTTTGATGACGGAAATTGCAGATCCTGAAAATGCTTCTTTTTCTAGATTTGTGGAATTGTACAACCATGAAAATGTAGCGGTAGATTTGAAAGGTTGGTCGCTAATTAGGTACAACAACGGAACATCGGAGTCTAAAATTTCTTTATCCGGATTGGTTGTACAAGCAAAAGGATTTTTAATCATTGCAAACAATAAAGAAAGCACTAGTGCCAATTTAAATTTTAAAGACGCTTTTGGAAGAGAACCAAGTTTGACAAATTCTCAGTTGGATGGAAATGGGAACGATGCTTATGCCTTGATCAATGAAAACGAAGTGGTAGTAGATATATTTGGAGAGGTTGCTGTAGATGGATCGGGACAAGACTGGGAATATACTGATGGGAGAGTGTATAGAAATGTTAGTATTACAAAACCAAATTCAGAATTTAATCTAGAGGAATGGACAGTAATCAAAGATCATCAAGAAGCACCAGCAGATTTTAGTCCCTTTGAAAGAACATCTACAGAAACGCCAATTTTGATACAGACGGCACCTTTGTTGCTTACTGAAATTGCAGACCCTAAAGAACAGGTTGGAGCAAGGTTTGTAGAAATTTACAATGCTACAGATTCCGAAGTTCCTTTGAAAAATTGGTCTTTGGTAAGGTACAATTATACAACAGCTAAAAACACCAAAACATTGGCTGCTTTACCAATGTCTCTGGATGCATTAAGCATTCCTGCAAAAGGATTTTTGGTGATTGCAAGAAATCAATTGGATTTTGAAACATATTTTGGAATGAGTCCTGATGCAACTTTTACCAACCTAGATGGAAATGGTGATGATGCTTATGAGTTGATAGATCCGTTTGGAAATGTTGTGGATGTATTTGGAAACCCCAATAGTGATGGTACAGGGGAGGATTGGGAGTATACAGATGGAGTAGGGGTCAGAAAAGAAACAGTAACGGAGCCCAATGCAGAGTTTGAGCTTAATGAATGGGAAATACAAAAAAGTCAAGAAGGGAGTTCTGGTTATTCTCCCGGAATGAGATAATAAACAAATTGCATGAGTAGCGATGGTTGTATGGATACTTTTATCTAAAAAGACTTGTAAGAAATAACATTCTTAAAAAGTATCTTGTCAATTGTTGCTACTCATGCAAAATGAGAATATAGTTTTATTTGTTTTTTAGGTGAAAAGCTATTTTAGACAATAATTGCTCTTTCATAATAGGTTTTGAAATATAATCTACAAATCCTAGTTCAAGAAATTTATCGTAGTCAGACTCCATTGCATAGGCTGTTTGAGCAATAATTTTAGCTTTTGGATCTTTTTCTAAAATCTGTTTTAGAGCTTCCATCCCATTCACAATAGGCATTCGAATGTCCATCAAAACAATATCAACGTTTTTATTAGAGAAATAAGTATCTATGGCTTCTTTCCCATTATCTACAAAAATAGTAGTACAAGAAAAAGAAGACAAAAGTTCTTTAAAATATTCTTTGTTTACATAGATATCTTCAGCAATTAAAATTGTAGAACCGTCTATGATATTTTTTTCGTCTTTAATCTTGTTCGGTTCTGGATTTTGTACAATAACGTCTGTTTTGGTCAAAGGCAATTCAATGGTTACTATGCTACCTTTATGTTCAAGAGATTCAATAATTAAATTACCATTCAATAGATTGATAATTCCTTTAGAAATAGAAAGTCCTAAACCAGTACCTTCATTTTTCCCTAAATGTCCATTTCCTAATTGTTCAAAACGATTGAAAATCAGGTTTATTTTTTCTTTAGGAATACCAATTCCTTCGTCTCTAATATAAAATTTGATAAGATCATCAATAACGTCAAATCCAAATTCTATTTTTCCTTTTTTAGAGAATTTTAACGCATTGTTTACCAAATTAGAGAGTACTTGTTGTAGTCTATAGGGGTCGGTTTCAATAATTAAATCTGAATGTTGTGAAGGGATAACAGATATAATTTCTATATGCTCTTTGTTTTTTTGAAATTTTATTTCATTAAAAGTAGTTTCCAAATCTTGCATCATATTACCAACATGACAAGGCTTTTGCAAAAGGGTCAATTCTCCAGCTTCAATTTTAGAAATATCAATAATATCATTTATTAAAATCAACAGTTGGTTTGAACTGTTTTTAATAACCTCTGAGTATTTTTCTCTTTTTTGTGGAGACAAACCTTTTTCTTTCAACAAGTCTGCAAAACCGACAATACCATTAATGGGAGTTCGGATTTCATGACTCATATTGGCCAAAAATTGATTTTTGTAAATGTTTGCAATTTCAGCTTTTTGCTTAGCGTCTTTAAGTTGTTCTTCAAAAATCTTTTTTTCAGAAAGATCCATAAAAGAACCAATAAAACTAACTACATTGCCATCTTGGTCTTTTTCAAAAGGATTGTCTATAGAATAACACCAAACCCAGTGTCCATTTTTGTGTCTAAAACGATATTCTACTTTGCAGTTTTCTAAGCCCTCAGCAATTTTTTGCTGGTGCTTTTGAATGGTCTCTATATCATCAGCATGAAAAAGGTTATTGAACTCAGAATTAGACATGGTGTTCATTTCATCAATACTGTATCCTAAAATTTCGTGGTATCGTTTGTTTGTGTATATGTTGGTTCCTTTTTCTAAGTCATAAACATAAATACCACTCGGAGAAGTTTTGGCAATTTTATCCGTAAATTGTTTTTCAAAAGCCAGTTGATTTTCAATTTCCTTTCTCTCGGTTACATCCTGAACAATACCTTTTAAACCTTTTGGTTTGTTGCCTTTCTCATAAATAACTTCAGCATTTAGTAGTATGTGCTTTAATTGATTGGTATTTGGCATTAAATACTTGTACGTAATGGTAAAATTTTCACCATTAGTAGCTGCATTTGTCATAAGAGATTCTATCTCCTTGGCATCATTCTCATCAAGATATTGGATGAAAACTTCATAAACAGGTGGTTTTTCGTTGTTGTCAAAACCAAATATTTTATACGTTTGATCTGACCACCATTGTGTATTCAATTCAAAATCATGCTCAAAATTACCTAGCAAAGCTATAGATTGAGCTTCTTTTAAACGTTTTTCGCTGATAGCTAATTTTGTTTCTGTTTCTTTTACTTTTGTGATATCTACAAAAGTAACCACCACACCATCTATTTTTTTATCAACGGTTACAAACGGAATGATTCTCATTAAATAATGATTGTCATCTATGTCCATAATTTCTTTCTCTATCATAGAAAGTCTATTGAGTACTTCTTTTGTGTCATCCAACATAAGTCCTCTGTGTTCTTCAGAAAAATTGGAAGCAAAACTTGTGATAGGTCTACCAATATCGGTTTCGTGCAAATTAAACAATTGGTGCAGGGCTGGAGTATACCTTCGTATGCGCAAGTCTAAATCAAGAAATAAAGTCCCTATTTCGGTACTGTCTAGTAAATTGGTAATATCATTATTGATCAATTCTAGCTCTTTGTTTTTTTCTTGCAATTCGGCATTTACCGTGTATAATTCTTCATTTACAGATTGTAGTTCTTCATTGGTGCTTTGTAGCTCCTCATTAGAAGCCATCAATTCTTCGTTAGAAGATTGTAGTTCTTCGTTGCTAGTTTCTAATTCTTCTACAACATTTTGCAACTCTGCTTTGGTACTTTTTAATTCTGTTTCTAAATCTTCCAAACGCTCTTTAGAAACTTTGTCCATAGGCATGTTTTCAATAACGTAAACATTATTGTCTAAGACTCTGTCTTCACTAAAATGCACCAAATAAACACCGCTTAAGTTGTCTTCATCATAAGGTTTGTGAAAACTTAAATCAAAAGTGTAGGTTTCACCGTTTTGTTTAAAGGCAACATCTTTGACTAAAATATCTTTTTTTTCGGTTTCCAGTCTTCGTACACCGTTACGAATTACGGTTCCAATTTCTGTAGACACCATTTTAAGCAAATTGTTCTGAAACAGTCCTTCATTGTGCATTAGCTTTTTTCCAGCATCTCCTTTAATGAAAAGAATGTTAAACTCATTGTCAATAAAAATAGATGAAGGACTAAATTTTTTACTTAAGTATTTGTGAAAAACAGTTTCAGGATTCTCTTTAAAACGAAATTCTGAGTTGTGAATATCTCTTACAGGATTTCTATAAGAGATAGTGGTAATCCTACTTTCAGGACTTGCTTGTGTTGGAATTAATTTAGTGTCAGATATGTTTTGAAATATTTTCCACTTGGTGTCAATCACTTTAAAAAATTTATCAATTTCTCCTAATGATTCACTACTTCCAAGAAACAAATGACCAAATTTATTTAAGGCAAATTGAAAGTTAAGAATCACTTTTCGTTGTGTTCTTGAATCAAAATAAATAAGGAGATTACGACAGGTAATTAAGTCCATTCTAATGAATGGAGGATCTTTTAAAAGATTGTGGTTTGAAAAAACAATTTTATCGCGTATGCGTTTTTGAATGATGAGTTTGTCGCCTGCTTTTATAAAATAATTCTCAAGGTAGTAGCTTTCTAATTCGTTGATCGCGTTTATGTTAAAGCTTCCTTGTCCGGCAATAGCCAAAGCATTGCTATCTACATCCGTTGCAAATATTTTAAAATCTTGATTGATTCTATTGGTTCTAATATGATCGTCAATTAACATGGCAACAGAAAATACCTCTTCACCTGTAGAACAACCAGGAACCCAGACACGTATAACATCTTTAGCAGGGGTGGAATTAAAGAGATTAGGAATAACCTTTTTCTTTAGCGATTCAAAAGCTTCTATGTCTCTAAAAAAACTAGTCACACCTATAAAAAAGTCTTGCTTTAGCATTTCTTTTTCTTTTGGGTTGCTTTTTAGAAATACATGATAATCAAAAAGTAGCTCAATATTGTTGATATTCATTCGTTTCTCAAGCCTACGAATCAAAGTATTTTTTTTGTATTGTCTAAAGTCAATTCCAGATGATTTATGAACTTCTTCTAAAATTTTATTAAAAATGACGTCGTTAGATTGGCTGTTGTCCATATCTGTGTGTATCAGGATTCGTTGCGTTGGTATTTTAGCAATTACTTTAGCAATTTTTTGGGGAGAAAGAATAAAGTCACACAAATTTGTGCCAATGGCACTATTAGGCATTCCATCAAATTGTGCTGTTGTTGGGTCTTGTGCTAAAATTGTACCTCCAGCTTCTTTAATGGTTTTGATACCACGAGATCCATCAGAACCAGTACCAGACAATACAATTCCAGTTGATTTTTCTTTGTACTCTTCTCCTAATGTATGGAAGAAAATATCAATAGGTAAATTTAGGTTGTGCTTAGGTCCTTTGTCTAAAAGGTAAAGTTTGTTCCCTTTAATATGTAGGTTTTTATTACGTTGGTTAAGATAGATACAATTGGGTTTTATTTCTAACTTGTCTTCCGCAGTATAGATGTTCATTTTGGTGTGTTTCGCCAACAATTCCGGCATCAAGCTTATGAAATCTGGAGATAAGTGTTGAATAACAATAAATGCAATACCCGTATTGCTTGGCACATGGTCAAACAATTGTTGGATAGCATCGAGTCCACCGGCCGAGGCACCAATTGCTACTACGTTAAAGTCTTTAGTTTTCATCAAAAATATGTTTGAAAGTTCAATTTAGTATAATAAAAATAGTCTGCATAACTTTTGTTCACGAACTATTAGGGAGGTTTTAATAATTTTTTGCCTCATCATGTATCAAATGTCAAAGGCTTGATAATGTATGTGTTATTCGTTAAACCTAATATTCATTCTTTTTTTTAAATAACTACTATTTTTTAATCCTACCATTTTTGTCAACTGTTTTAAGCTAATGTGTGGAAATTCATTAAGAATGTCTTTTGCTCTATGCAAACGAAATTCTAAAATCAGTTGATTTGGGGTTTGACCATAAATAGTTTTTGTTTTTCTTGCCAATGTTCTAGAAGAAATATTAAAATGATTGGCAATATCTTCTACACCAAACAAGTGATTTTCTATGTTCTTAAATAATATTTTTTCTAGATTCTCTTTAAAACCTAAGGGAACATTTAGATCATCAGAATTAGTGTTGATTTCTTTTTGAATCATCATAGCTTTGTGGTAGACCAAAGCTCTGTCAATAATGGCATTCAACTCCTCTTTAAAAAAAGGTTTGTAGAGGTAATTGTCAATTCCCAAACGTAGAAGATCAAGTTTTCTAGAATGGGAATCTAGGGCTGTAATGACAATAATAGGGAATAGGTAATTGTTTTTTTTGACTTCTTTTACCAATTCATACCCGTTCATATTGGGCATCAAATAATCGGTAATCAATAAGTCTATTGATTGATTTGATATGATCTCTAAAGCTTCAATACCATTTGAAGCTTCTATCAACTCATAATCTTCTAGAATAGATCTGATGTAGAATCTTGTTTCGTACGAGTCATCTACAACTAATATTCTTGTCTGAATTGAGTTCTCTTTTAGGGGGATATTTTTGTTAATGTTGTTTTCCAAATTAATATGCAAATGAGTTTAAAAATCTATTAGTTATTTACAACTTATCAAAATATAACTTTAATAGTGTATGGTTAAAAGAGTAGTTCTTTATACTAGCATATTTTACTATGTTTATTAATGTAAAGATACATTTTGCTTTCATAACATCCTATGCAATATAAGGCATAAAGATTATTAGTAACAAGTGTTTTTCTTGTTAATGTTTGATAATCAACTTATTGGGTATTTTTTTGTTTGAGTATTTAATAGAAATGTCTGAAATGATTTTTTTCTTGTCAGAATTGGTTGTTGATAGCATGGAAATTTTGATTAGTTATGATGTAAGTTTACAGTATAGATACTTAGGGGTAAGTATTTACATAGCACACAATGCTTAGGGGTAAGCATTGGGGTAAGTTTTCAAAAATGTTGGTACAAAGTTTTGTATCAACATTTTTTAATTTCTAAGAACTCCTAATCCATAGAAATAACCAATAGAATTTATTGTTTGATAGTGTTTGTAGCAATGAAAATTGATTCTGTTTTGAGCCTGTTTGTAATTTGAAGTAACTAACTTTAATGCGTAAAAGACAATTATTATGGCAAGAACTCTTTCAGATATGTTAAAAGTAGGAACTGTTGCTCCTGATTTTAGTTTGCTAGATACGGTTTCTGATAAAGAAATGAACCTGCAAGAAATCAAAGGAAACAAAGCAACGGTTGTGTTGTTTGTATGCAATCATTGTCCTTTTGTAATTCATGTAAATTCACTACTGGTTTCTTTAGCAAATGAATACAAAGAGAAGGGAGTTAATTTTGTAGCAATTAGTAGTAATGATGTAGAAAATTATCCTCAAGATGCACCTCATCTAATGAAAATTCATGCAGAAAGTAATAAATACCCATTTCCTTATTTATATGATGAAACTCAAAATGTAGCAAAAGCATACAATGCTGTTTGTACCCCAGATATTTATGTATTTGATGGAGCTTTAAAAGCTTATTATCGTGGACAATTGGATGATTCTAGACCGGGAAACGGAATTCCTACTACAGGAAAAGATATTAAAAAAGTGCTCAATACTTTATTGGATGAAAAACCTTATGAAGACAACATAAAGCCTAGTATTGGTTGTAGTATCAAATGGAAATAATATAGATAGTTTAGAAAGTAAAAAAGCCGAATAATTACTATTCGGCTTTTTGTTGTTCTTGGTAGTTTTAACTATCCTATCACCTGCAATTGGTTAAAATTTTTGGTGATTTCAAATGTTCTGTGCGTTAATTTTAAATCTTCAAAACTTATTTCTTCACTATCTATTTTGATGGTTTTAATTTCAAATGGTAATCCAATCAAATTGATTTTAAAGGTTTCGTAGCTGGTAATAAAACTACCAGACTTGTGTTGTTTGATAGTTAATTTTCCTTCTTTACCTGTTAAGGTAAAATGTCTTAAAGAATACCTTCCTTTGGTGTAATCATATCCATCATTTGCATCTTCAAAAACATCAGATTCTTCTTTTCCATCTTTATAATAAATGTCTAAAGTTAATTGTTCAATCTCTTTTTCCCCTACATATTGTTGAACAGGATAAATAGGCAAAATAGCTCCTTCTTTTACAAAAAGAGGCATGCTGTCTAAGTCAGCATCTACCCATTTTTCATCACCACCAAGCACTTGTTCGTGAGTCCAAAAGTTGTACCAGGTTCCTTTGGGAATGTACATTCTACGTCCTTTGGCATTAGGTTCTCCAATAGGACAAGCCAAAATATGTTCACCTGCCATAAACTCATCTGTTCTATGATGTGTTTGTGTATCTTCTTGATCAAACAAAACCAATGATTTTAACATCGGGATTCCCTCTTCAATGTACTTGTAAAAAGAAGTATATAGGTAAGGTAATAATTGGTAACGTAATTCAATAAATTTACGAACAACATCGGTAACTTCTTGTCCAAAAGTCCAAGGTTCCTGGTCTCCATGATCTCCAGAGGAATGTGTTCTACAGAATGGGTGGAAAATTCCCAATTGTATCCAACGAGCATACAACTCTCCATTAGGTTGTTGTGCAAATCCACCAATATCAGAACCTACAAAAGAAAAACCAGACATGGCCATTCTTTGTGCTTGCACATTGGCAATCCATAAATGTTCCCATGTAGCAACATTGTCACCCAACCAAGTAGATGTATATCTTTGTGTTCCTGAATATGCAGAACGTGTAATGACAAAAGGTCTCAATGGGTAGTTGTATTTTTTCAATCCCATATAGGTTGCTTTGGCCATTTGCATACCGTAAATATTGTGTGCTTTTCTATGAGAACAAGGGTTTCCATCGTAATCATGACGTACGTCGTTTGGAAAAGATTTTCCAGGAACGTCCATTACAGCAGGTTCGTTCATGTCATTCCACACACCTTTTACACCAATGTCTTCAATCAATTCTTGGAACAAACCAGCCCACCATTCTCTAACTTCTTTACGTGTAAAGTCTGGAAAATAGCATTCTCCTGGCCATACTTTTCCTTTCATATAAGGGCCGTCAGCTCTTCTACAGAAATAGTCTTTTTCCAAACCTTCTTGAAACACATCGTATTCTAAATCTATTTTAATTCCTGGGTCAATAATAACAACGGTTTTAAACCCATCATCAGCCAGTTCTTTTACCATTTTTTTTGGTTCCGGAAAATAATCTTTACTCCATGTAAAACATCTAAAACCTTCCATGTAATCAATGTCTAAATAGATGGCATCACAAGGAATTCTTAGGTCTCTAAATTTTTGTGTAATTTCTTTAACGTTGGATTCTGGATAATAACTCCATTTACATTGATGGTATCCCAAAGCCCATAAAGGTGGTAATTCTGGTGTACCTGTTAAGTTGGTATAAGCCGCTACAACATCTTGCATTTTAGGTCCGTAAATAAAGTAGTAATTCATTTCACCACCTTCAGCCCAAAAACTAGTTACGTTTCTTCTTTCGGAACAAAAATCAAAATAAGCTCTAAAAGAATTGTCAAAGAAAATTCCGTAAGATTTTTTATTTTGAAGTGCTGTGTAAAAAGGAATCGCCTTATAAATAGGGTCTGTATAACGACCAAAAGCATAAGAGTCTGTTGCCCAATTTTGGAAACGTTTTCCTTTTAAATTGGTGTGCTCCGCTTTGTCTCCCAAACCATAAAAACTTTCTCCGTTTGGAGAGCTTTTGGTCATTTTTACGATGTTACCTCCCAATTCGTAACTTTCTTCCCAATGAAAACCTAATTCGTCTTCGCTAATTAGAGTTTCATCAATAGCATCGTAGATACGAGAGCGTAAATCAGTTTTAGAAATGTAACAAACAAGTTTAGAGGTTGTAATGATGTACTTTTCAATATCCTCTGTGATTTCTAATTTGTTGTATCCTCTAACGGCATCATGAGAAATAGCATAAGAAAAATCATTTTCAAATTTTGCACCAGTTGCATAACGAAAACGAAACATACTGTCTCTTAAGATGGTCATCTGTAAAATAACACCGTTTTCACTACTGAAATAAAGGGTGTCTACATCTTTTTTAAAATCAATTATTTTTGTAGGAAATGCATTCCCCTTGTGTTCAATTTGCTCGTTTAAAATCATAATATTCAGCGATTTATTCTTGTTCCAATAGTCCTAATGTATAAAAAATACTTTAGAGTAGGTTTGTTGTGTTTTGTTTTTAGTGATTAAATAGTTAATAACTATTTTTCTTAGAAAAATAATAACGTCTATCGTAAAAACTTAAAGCATGTGTAATAAACAAAGTCCTTAAAAATATTTTTTAAGGACTTTAATCTGCTTTAATTTATTTTGAAGACCACAATAGCCAAAGGAGGTAATGTTACTTCTGCTGAGTAATCCTTCCAGTTCCAAGGTTTTTCAGAGGTTTTAATACTTTTGGTGTTTTTAACACCACTTCCTCCATACTTTTTCAAATCGGAATTAAATATTTCTTTTAAGCTTCCTTCTTTATGTACTCCTATAAGGTAGTTTTCTTGTACGGCAGGAGTATTGTTGCATACAATAATCAAGTCGTTTATAGGGTCGTGTCCTTTTCTAATATAACTTAAAATGGATCGTTCGCCATCTTCATAATTGATCCATTCATAACCTTCACGAGAAAAACTTTTTTCATACAATGCGGGTGTGTCTTTTAAAAATTGGTTCAAATCTTTTAAAAAGGTTTGAACCGATTTGTGCCCAGGATCATTTAACAAGTGCCAATCCAAACTTTTGGCATAACTCCATTCGTTTTCTTGTCCAAATTCAGCCCCCATAAATAATAGATTCGCTCCTGGATGCGTGTACATATTTCCAAAAAGTAATCTTAAATTGGCTAATTTCTGCCATTTGTCTCCAGGCATTCTTCCAATGATGGATTTTTTACCATAAACAACTTCGTCATGAGATAGAGGAAGCATGTACCTTTCTGTAAATGCATAAGCCAAACTAAACGTAATTTCGTTGTGATGGTATTTTCTGTAAATAGGATCTTTTTTAAAATAACTTAAAGTATCGTGCATCCATCCCATCATCCATTTCATACCAAATCCAAGTCCACCGTGTTCTACAGATCTTGTAACTCCAGAAAAAGCAGTAGATTCTTCCGCAATGGTTTGTACCCCAGGAAAACTTTCGTAGACTTCTTTGTTAAAATCTTGTAAAAAAGAAATAGCATCTAAATTTTCATTTCCTCCAAACTCGTTAGGTTCCCATTCTCCATCTTCTCGAGAATAATCCAAATAGAGCATAGAAGCAACTGCATCTACTCTCAAACCATCAATGTGGTATTTGTCTAACCAGAAACAAGCATTTGAAATTAAAAAAGAACGAACTTCGTTTCTTCCGTAGTTAAAAATCAAACTTTTCCAGTCTTTATGGTATCCTTTCTTTTTGTCAGGGTGTTCGTACAAATGAGATCCATCAAAAAATCCAAGACCGTGTGCATCCGAAGGGAAATGTGAAGGAACCCAGTCTAAGATAACACCAATATCGTTTTTGTGAAATTCATCAATCAAATTCATGAATTCTTTAGGGTGTCCAAATCTACAACTAGGAGCAAAATATCCTGTGATTTGATATCCCCAAGATTGATCAAAAGGATACTCCATAATAGGCATAAATTCTACATGTGTAAAATTCATGTCTTTTACGTACTGAACCAATTTGGTAGCAGCTTCCCAATAACTAAGAGGTCTATTTTCTTCTACATTTTTCATCCAAGACTCAAAGTGAATTTCGTAAACCGCATAGGGTTTGTCTAAACCGTTTTTGTCTTGGCGATATTGCATCCAATCCTTGTCCTGCCATTCGTAACCTTCTATGTCATAAGTAACAGAAGCTGTCTTTGGTGGATGTTCTGTATGGTAACCATAAGGATCACATTTTTCTGTAACAACTCCACTATTGTTGGAGTGAATTTTGTATTTATAAACTTCTCCAATTTTTACGTTGGGTATAAAACCTTCCCAAATTCCAGAACTATCCCATCGAACATTTAAAGCATGTTCGTTTTCATTCCAATAATTAAAATCACCAATAACAGAAACTCTGTTAGCAGTGGGAGCCCAAACAGAAAAATACATTCCGTTTACACCGTCAATTGTAACGGGGTGTGCTCCAAATTTTTCATAAAGTCTAAAATGTTTTCCAGACTTAAAAAGGTATATGTCAAATTCTGTAAATAAACTATAAGGTTTTACATGATTCATGTGTTATAAGTAGTTATGAGTTTATAAAATACATCCCAAGAAAAGTAGGCCTTGGGATGTATGTGAGTGAGTTAGACTTGTAGCTTAAATAATGGTTGTTCCACTAGGTATTACAACTCCATTTTTAATAACTACAATACCGTTTCTTACTGTGTATAGTTCGGTATCTGCGTCTGGTAGATGGTTTCCTCCGTTAATCTTAACGTCGTTACCTATGGCTGAGTTTTTATCTATGATGCAGTTGTTGATGTAACAACGCTCACCAATTCCCTTTAATGGAATGCCAGCATTTCTTTTGTGTTCAATTTCTTCAGCACCTTCGTATTTGTCATTTCCCATTACATAGCAATTAGAAATGGTAGAGCCAATTCCTATTCTAGAACGAATACCAACAATGGTTCTTTCAATTCTACTAGCGCTTATGATTCCACCTTCTGCAATCAATGTTTTTTCTAGTGTGGTTCCAGATATTTTTGTTGGTGGTAAGAATCTTGGACGAGTCAATACATTTTTATCATTGTCAAACAAATCAAACTGAGGTATGTCATCAGTCAAACCAAGATTTGCTTCAAAGAAAGAACCTATTGTTCCTATATCTGTCCAATACCCTTCGTATTGGTAACTAACTACTTTGTGTGTTTTGATTGCTTGTGGAATAATTTCACCTCCAAAATCCATGGTTTCCTTATCGCACATCAATTCTTTTAAGAGCTCTCTATTAAAAATGTAAATACCCATAGAAGCTAAATATTCTCTTCCTTGATGTTTCATTTCATCTCTAACTTCAGATGTCCAATCTGCCAGCTGTTCATGGGTTGGTTTTTCAATAAATGAGGTGATTTCGTTTGCATTATTTGTTTTTAAAATACCAAAACCAGTAGCGTCATGAGCATTTACAGGCAACGTTGCTATTGAAATTTCTGCTCCAGATTTCTCGTGGCTTTTAACCATTTTGTTAAAGTCCATCTGGTACAATTGATCACCAGAAAGAATCAAAGCATAATCCCATTCGTAAGCCATGAAATGTTGCATAGATTGACGAACGGCATCCGCAGTACCTTGAAACCAACCGTCATTTTCAGGAGTTTGCTCGGCAGCTATAATATCTACAAAAGCACCCGAGAAGTTACCAAAAGTATAGGTGTTTTTAATGTGTTTGTTCAATGAGGCAGAGTTGAATTGTGTCAAAACAAAAATTCTGTCAATTTGAGAGTGCAAACAATTAGAAATAGGGATGTCTACCAATCTATATTTTCCGGCTATGGGTACTGCTGGTTTTGATCGTGTAGATGTTAAAGGTTTCAGTCTAGACCCTTGTCCTCCTCCTAAAATAATTCCTAATACTTTTTTTTTCATGATTTTTTATTGTGCTATAAGATTGTATAATTCAATGTATTCTTGCGCTGAGTTTTCCCAAGAATTGTCAATTTTCATGATTTCTTTTCGAATACGTTTGAACTCAGCAGTATCGTTGTAAAGTTTGTTTGCTCTTGTAATTGCCAATGCTACGTCGTCTACAGAAACATGTTCGTGTCTAATTCCAAAACCACCTTTTTCTCCAATATCTTTTACGGTATCTTTCAATCCTCCTGTAGTTCTTACAACAGGAATGGTTCCGTATCTTAATGCGTATAGTTGATTCAAACCACAAGGTTCAAAACGAGAAGGCATGATTAAGAAATCTGCTCCAGAATATATCAAATGTGAAAGTTCTTCATTGTACCCAATATAAGTGTTGTATCTTCCTGGGTATTTTTCCTTCAATTCGTTTAGTAAAAACTCTGCATGAGGATCTCCAGAACCTAATACCAATCCATTAATGTCGTTAGCATCTAAAGCTCTGTCAAAAATTCCGGCCATAATATCTGCCCCTTTTTGATACACCAAACGACCAATAAAAGCGACCAATGGTTTTTTAGGATCCAAATTAAATTTCTCACACAAAAGTGCTTTGTTGGCTTGTTTTCCAGATTCTACGGTTCTTACAGTGTAATTTTTGGCAATCATTTTGTCAGAAGAAGGATTCCAAACATCCGTGTCAATTCCATTTAAAATACCTACGGATTTGTCTCTTTCGGTATCAAACAACCAATCCAATCCTGTTGCTGCATAAGGCAATTCATTCATGTAGTTTGGAGATACAGTAGTGTACTTCCAGCAGGCTTTGATAGCTGCTGCCATTGAATTTATAGAATAATCCCATTCTAATATTCCAGATTGCTCAAGGTTGTATTCTGGCAAGTATGCTAATTTTTCAAATGAAAATTCCCCTTGGTATTGTGCATTGTGAATGGTGAAAACAGTGGGGATTCCTCTAATAGGAATGTATTTGGTACATTGAGTTAACATAAAAGGAATCAATCCTGTATGGTGATCATGGCAATGGATAATTTTTGGAACTTGTGCAAATTGCAAAATCCAATCCAAAACTACTTTTTGAAAAGCAATAAAACGTTCTGTGTCATCTTCATAACCATAAACTTCTTCACGATCTAATAAGTTTTCAATGTGAACTTGGTACAAATGGTATCCAAATTCTTTAAGACTATTGTCCGTTTTATAAACAGTTGCCTTGTAATTGTTTTCAGCCAAATCAACTACTGTTTGGTAATCTGTAGTATGTTTAGAGGATTTACCATACTTGTTTTCATAATAAGGCATGACAACTGCGGCTTCATAACCTAAATTGGTTTGGTATTTTGGTAGCGCACCTACAACATCAGCAAGACCTCCCACTTTTGCTGCTGGATAACATTCGGCACTAACATGTATTACTTTCATAGTTGGTTAATTTAATTCATGAGACTAAACTTAGTAAAAAACTTTTATCATTTAATAACACTATTAAATTAATAAAATGAAATGAGTTACGTAAAGATATTCGCAAAAAAAACCAAAGGATTTGAAAATAAAAAGACCTTGCTTAGCAAGGTCTCTGATAATTAGTCGTTTAGTTTTAAAACAGCCATGAATGCTTCTTGTGGAATTTCAACATTTCCAACTTGCCTCATTCGTTTTTTTCCTTTCTTTTGTTTCTCCAAAAGTTTACGTTTTCTGGAGATATCACCTCCGTAACATTTGGCAGTTACATCTTTTCGTAAGGCTTTGGTGGTTTCTCTAGCAATAATTTTTGCACCAATAGCTGCTTGAATTGGGATGTCAAATTGTTGACGTGGAATTAGTTCTTTTAATTTTTCACACATCTTTTTCCCAATATGATGTGCATTGTCTGTGTGAATCAATGCAGAAAGCGCATCTACAGAGTCACCATTTAATAAAATATCTACTTTCACTAATTTAGAAGCTCTCATTCCGGTAGGGAAATAATCAAAAGAAGCGTATCCTTTAGAAACGGTTTTCAATCGATCGTAAAAATCAAAAACAATTTCAGCCAACGGCATGTCAAAGTTCAATTCCACACGTTCGGTGGTCAAATAGGTTTGGTTTACAATTTCTCCACGTTTTTCAATACACAAACTCATCACCTGACCTACAAAATTAGATTTGGTAATGATAGAAGCTCTAATGTAAGGTTCTTCTACTCTGTCCATGCTGGATGGGTCTGGCAAATCTGTTGGGTTGTTTACCAAAATAATTTCTTCTGGATTTTTTTTGGTAAATGCGTGGTAAGATACATTGGGTACGGTAGTAATCACCGTCATGTTAAATTCACGTTCCAAACGTTCTTGAATAATTTCCATGTGCAACATTCCTAAGAATCCACATCGGAAACCAAAACCTAAAGCAGCAGAGCTTTCTGGTTGAAATACCAAAGAAGCATCGTTCAATTGCAACTTTTCCATAGAGGCTCTTAGCTCTTCGTATTCATCTGTGTCTACAGGATAGATACCTGCGTATACCATAGGTTTTACATCCTCAAAACCATCAATTTTATCTTGAGTAGGGTTGGCAAAATCAGTGATGGTATCTCCAACTTTTACTTCGGATGCAGTTTTTATTCCTGTGATCAAATAACCAACATCTCCAGCTTTTATACTTTGTTTGGGTGCTTGTTTTAGTTTTAAGGTACCAACCTCATCTGCAAAATATTCACGACCCGTAGCAATAAATTTAATTTTTTGTCCTTTTTTGATTTCTCCATCAATCACACGGAAATAAGTTTCAACTCCTCTATAAGAGTTGTAAACAGAATCAAAAATTAAGGCTTTTAAAGGAGCGTCTGGATTTCCTTTTGGAGCTGGAACTTTTTCTAGAATTGCTTTTAAAATGTTGTCTACACCAAAACCAGTTTTTCCACTTGCGTGAATTACGTCTTCTGGGTCGCATCCTAAAAGATCTACAATATCATCCGTTACTTCTTCAGGATTTGCACTTGGTAAATCTACCTTGTTCAATACGGGGATGATTTCCAAATCGTTGTCCAAAGCAAGATATAGGTTAGAAATTGTTTGCGCTTGAATGCTTTGTGCGGCATCTACAATTAGCAAAGCTCCTTCACAAGCAGCAATAGATCTAGAAACTTCGTAAGAAAAATCTACGTGACCAGGAGTGTCTATCAGGTTTAAAATATAGTCTTCTCCTTCGTAGTGATACTCCATCTGAATAGCATGAGACTTGATGGTAATTCCACGTTCTCTTTCCAGATCCATATTGTCTAAAAGCTGTGCTTGTTCCTCTCGTTGGGTAACTGTGTTCGTAAAACTCAACAACCTGTCGGCCAATGTGCTTTTACCGTGATCAATATGTGCAATGATGCAAAAGTTTCTTATGTTCTTCATTTATCGTAAAATACTAGCTTGTTCAACGTGCAAATATAGAGTATTCCATTGGGATAATAATCGCATCTAAATAAATTACTGTTTTTATGTAAGGAGTGTTGTATATTGCCTACATAGAAAATCAATTATTAAATTTATTTAAATCATGAAAAAAGTAGTTTTTTTGTTTGCATTGATGTTGAGCTCTTTAGCAATAAGCGCTCAGGAATTTAGAGATTTGGATGTAAGTCCAATGGATGCTTTATCTTATCCTTTAAGTTATAAAACATCGGAGAAAGTAGTGAAGATTATCTACAGCAGACCTCAGTTAAAAGGAAGATCTATAGAGAGTTTAGCTGCAAATGGAAAAGTATGGAGAATGGGAGCTAATGAAGCTACTGAAGTAAGATTGTATAAAGATGTGGTTTTTGGTGGTGAGAAAGTAAAAGCAGGAACCTATTCATTATTTGCTATTCCTGGTGAAAAAGAATGGACGGTTATTTTAAACAAAGACATCAATGTATGGGGTGCGTATTCCTATAAAAAAGAAAATGATGTTGTAAGAGTAAAAGCTGAGGTTTCTGAAAATAAAGAAAGCATTGAGGCTTTTACCATGGCTTTTGATAAGGATATGAATCTATATATGGCTTGGGGAACTACGTTGGTGACTTTGCCGATGAGCGAAAAGTAAAAATTGTTTTTTACAGTCTAAACAACATAATATAAAAAAACAGCATGTAATATTGCTGTTTTTTTATGTCTAAATTTTAGGGAGATGATAACTTTCAACTCTCGTTTAAGAACTGTATTTTTGCCACTCAAAATAGCAGTTAGCCTTTAGTTGTTAGCCTCTGTCTTTTAGCAATGTTGCAAAAAGGGAATGAGCAAAGCTAAAAGCCAATAGCGAATAGCTAAAAAATGGAATACAATTTTAACGAGATAGAAGCCAAGTGGCAAAAAACATGGGCTGACAAACAAACTTTTAAAGCCGATAATAATTCTGAAAAACCAAAGTTTTATGTATTGGACATGTTTCCGTATCCATCGGGAGCTGGGTTGCACGTTGGACACCCATTAGGATATATTGCTTCAGATATTTTTGCACGTTACAAACGTCACAAAGGTTTTAATGTATTGCACCCTCAAGGATATGATTCTTTTGGATTACCAGCAGAGCAGTATGCTATTCAAACAGGTCAACATCCTGCTGTCACTACAGAAACCAACATCAATACCTATAGAAAACAATTAGATAAAATTGGTTTTTCTTTTGATTGGTCTCGAGAGATTAGAACTTCTACACCCGAATATTACAAACATACACAGTGGATTTTTACCGAGTTGTTCAATGCTTGGTACAATAAAGAAGCAGACAAAGCGGAAAAAATTGAATCCTTAGTTCAGTCTTTTGAAGCTAACGGGACAGAAAATGTAAATGCTGTTTGTGACGAAGATGTAATTGAATTTACTGCAAGCGAATGGAAAGCTTTTTCTGAAAAAGAACAAGAGCAGATATTAGCTAAGTATAGATTGACGTATTTGTCTGAAACCGAAGTGAATTGGTGTCCTGCATTGGGAACAGTTTTGGCAAATGACGAAATCATCAACGGACTGTCTGAACGTGGAGGGCATCCTGTAGTTCGTAAAAAAATGATGCAGTGGTCTATGCGTATTGCAGCTTATGCACAACGTTTGTTAGATGGTTTGAATACCATTGATTGGCCTCAGCCACTGAAAGATTCTCAAACCAATTGGATTGGACGTTCTCAAGGAGCAAGTGTAACATTTAAAGTAGATGGGTCTTCGAGTAAGGTCATCGAGCGTAGTCGAGATGGGGTCGAGCAACCAACAACCAATAACCAAAACTTAGAAGGGTCTTCGAGCGGAGTCGAGAAGCAAAATTTTGAAATAGAAGTTTTCACCACTCGCCCCGATACTATTTTTGGAGTCACTTTTATGACCTTAGCTCCAGAACACGAGTTGGTATCACAAATAGTAACTGAAGAGCAAAAAGAGCAAGTTGAAGCTTATATTCAAGCAACAGCAAAACGTTCTGAAAGAGATAGAATGGCCGATGTAAAAACCATTTCTGGTGCATTTACAGGAGCTTATGCCATTCACCCTTTTACAGGAGAAAAAATCCAAATTTGGATTGGAGATTATGTATTGGCTAGCTACGGAACAGGAGCGGTAATGGCGGTTCCATGTGGAGACCAACGTGATTACGATTTTGCCAAACATTTTGGAATTGAAATCAAAAATATTTTTGAAGGAGTAGATATTTCTGAAGGTGCTTGTGAAGACAAAACCGCTAAAATTACCAATTCTGATTTCTTATCAGGATTAAACGTAAAAAAAGCAACTAAGTTGGCTATTTATGAAATGGAAAAGCAAGGTTTTGGACAAGGAAAAATAAACTATCGTTTGCGTGATGCTGTGTTTAGCCGTCAGCGTTATTGGGGAGAACCATTTCCAGTCTATTATGTAGATGGAATGCCTAAAATGATTGACAATGAACATTTGCCAGTTTTATTACCAGAAGTAGAAAAATACTTGCCAACAGAAGATGGACAACCACCATTAGGAAATGCTGAAGTTTGGGCATGGGATACTGTGAATAATAAAGTGGTTTCTAATGATGAAATCAATAACGAAACAGTGTTTCAGCTAGAATTGAACACCATGCCAGGTTGGGCAGGTTCATCTTGGTACTTTAACCGTTATATGGATGCGAACAATCCAAACGAGTTTGCTAGTAAAGAAGCGTTGGAATATTGGAAAGAAGTGGATTTGTATTTAGGTGGTTCTGAGCACGCAACAGGACATTTATTATATGCGCGTTTTTGGCAAAAATTCTTGTTTGACTTGAATTATGTTCCTGTAGAGGAATTTGCCAAAAAATTGATCAATCAAGGGATGATTACGGGGACTTCTGCTTTAGCATGTGGTTTTTGGGTTGAGTTTGCTAATTTGAATAAAAGTAGCAGTAGAGATTTAATAGCTATTCCAGTAGAACGTCCATTTCCTGTCTTTATTTCTAAAGGGAAATATGATGAAATTCAAGTTTCAAAAGATTATACAGAAATAGACAATTTTATCAAAAATAAATTCCCAGACGCAATTTCTCATGATAAAACTGAAGTAGGGAAGTTTTATGAAAATGTATATCGTTTTTCTTCGTTTGAGTTGCATGCAGATGTTTCTTTTGTGAATCCACAAAATGAATTAGATATTGAAGCTTTTAGAAATTGGCGAGAAGAATATAAAAACGCAGAATTTGTGTTAGAAGATGGAAAGTATATTGTAGGACGTGAGGTAGAAAAAATGTCGAAGTCGAAATACAATGTAGTCAATCCAGATAGTATTTGTGAAGAGTTTGGAGCAGATAGTTTGCGTTTGTTCGAAATGTTTTTAGGGCCTTTGGAACAGTCTAAACCTTGGAACACCGCAGGGATTTCTGGAGTACATTCTTTCTTAAAAAAATTATGGAGATTGTATGCCAATGCCAACGATTTTAAAGGAGTAGCAGGAGAACCAACCAAAGACGAATTAAAAGTTTTACACAAAACCATCAAAAAAGTACAAGAAGATATAGAGAATTTTTCTTTCAATACTTCGGTAAGTACGTTTATGATTGCAGTGAACGAATTGGGAGCTTTGAAATGTGCTAAAAAAGAAATTTTAGAGCCTTTGTTGGTGTTAATATCTCCATACGCACCACACATCACCGAAGAATTGTGGGAGAAGTTAGGAAATACAGAGTCTATTGCTTTTGCTCCTTTTCCAGAATTTGATGCCAGTCATTTGGTAGAAAGTTCAAAAGAATATCCTGTGTCTTTTAATGGGAAAATGAGGTTTAAGTTAGAGTTGCCATTAGACTTGTCTAAAGAAGAGATAGAGAAAATAGTGATGGAACACGATAAAACACAAGAACAATTACAGGGTAGAACACCTAAAAAAGTAATTATTGTACCTGGAAAAATTATCAACATAGTAGGATAATATTTTTTAGCTTTATAAAAAAGACGATGCCTTGGTATCGTCTTTTTTGTTTCTGGAGGGTATATTGATTAAATTGGCTTGGCTTTTGTATACTTAAGCACAATCCATCATTTAGAGTATAGAATATGAATAAAGTTTCTTTAAGAACAAGAATATTTTTAGCAATGTTGTTGCTAGTCGGTTTAGCTTCTATATTGATAGCTGTGGTTACCGTAAAGCAGTATAAGAGACAGAATAAAGAATATTATGATTTACGCTTTGAGAGAAAAGAAAAGGCAGCTCAGAAAAATGTAAATTATGAATTAGAAAACACAATTTACCCAGCAGCACAGCAGTTTTTAGGTTTTATTTTTAGAGAACGTATATACGAAATTGCTACTGTTCACAACATGAAGATGAGCATTTACGATCTAAATGGACAACTGCAATTGAATTCATACGAACCTTGGTTTCGTATTTTTAGCGAACGTATTTCAAAGAATATTATTTTGGAATTGAAACGAAAAGATGAGTACAAAGAATCCATGCGTTTGGAAAGTGGTAAAGTTTCTCAGTTTGCATATTCTTACATTCATGACAAGAATTCTAACAAAGTAGGTATTTTAAAAGTAGAATATTTACAAGACAATACTCAGGAAGAAGAGCAATTGTCAACGTTTTTGAACAGGTTGTATTTGGTTTATGGAGCGATGCTTTTTTTAGCAGTCAGTTTTGCTTACTTTTTATCTAGTTATATCACCAGGTCGTTACATTCTATCTCAGACAAAATTCAAAAGACCAAATTGATGAAAAAGAATGAGCGAATTGATGCAGAAGGAACTACTTCTGAAATTGCTTCTATTGTAGATGCTTACAACCAAATGATTGATGAGCTGGAAATAAGTGCCGAAAAGTTGGCAAAAGGTGAGCGAGAACAAGCATGGAGAGAAATGGCAAAACAGGTGGCTCACGAAATTAAAAATCCACTGACTCCAATGAAATTAACAGTGCAAAATTTTGAAAGAACTTTTGATCCTAATGAAGAGGGAATTAGAGAAAAGGTTAAAGATTACGCAGAAATGTTGACCCAACAAATAGATGTGATGTCGTCTATTGCCACTTCTTTTTCTGATTTTGCTAGAATGCCAAATAAAAATGTAGAGCGTATAGAATTGATTCATGTTGTAAAATCTGCGATTGATATTTTCTATCAGAATGAGATTTCGTTTTATTGTGAAAAGAAGGAGATATATCTTTTTTTAGATAAAAATCAAATCACGAGAGTGTTGAACAATTTGGTGAAAAATTCAATACAGGCAGTAGAAATGGTTGAAAAACCAAAGATAGAAGTAAGTTTAGAAGAAGCCAATGATGAGGTGATTCTTACCGTAAAAGATAATGGAAAGGGAATTTCGGAGGTTGATAAAACTTACATTTTTGAACCTAAATTCACCACAAAAAGTAGTGGGATGGGGCTAGGCTTGCCAATGGTAAAAAACATTGTAGAAGCTTATGGAGGAAAAATAGATTTTAATTCGGTAGTTGGTTTGGGAACAGAGTTTATCATAAGACTACCAAAAAACGATAAGTAATGCATATTGAAAATCTTAATTACAAACAAGAAGGACAAATTTTTTACATCACAATAGATCGTGTAAAGCAATTGAATGCGTTGAACAAAAGAACCATTTTAGAATTGAATCATCTGTTGTGTTTGTGTGAAGATGATGCATCGATCCGAGTCATCATTTTAACAGGAGCGGGTGAAAAAGCTTTTGTGGCAGGAGCAGATATCAAAGAGTTTGCTCATTTTTCTAAAAAGGAAGGTGAGGAATTGGCTCAGTTTGGACACGAATTGTTGTTTGATAAAATAGCAAATTATTCAAAACCAGTCATTGCAGCAATCAACGGATATGCATTAGGTGGAGGATTAGAATTGGCGATGGCAGCGCATGTAAGAGTAGCTTCTGACAACGCAAAATTAGGACAGCCTGAGGTCTCTTTAGGGTTGATTCCAGGTTATGGAGGAACGCAGAGACTGACACAATTGATCGGGAAAGGGAAAGCTTTTGAGATGATTTTGACAGGAGATATGATTGCTGCAGAGGAAGCTTTGAAATTAGGCTTGGTAAATGATGTGGTTTCTCAAGAAGATTTGTTGTTGAAATCTATAGAAATTGCGCACAAAATGATAAAAAATTCTCCCAAAGCAATCAAAAGAGGAATTCAAGCAATCAATTCTGTATTTGATGATAGTGGGCTTAAAGAAGAAATTAGATTGTTTGGACAAGGGTTTGGAACGGAAGAGTTTAAGGAGGGAACTACTGCTTTTTTTGAAAAAAGGAAACCAAACTTTAAATAAATCTTATTTTTGTTTTAAAAACAGATGATGTATATATACAATGTTACTACCAATGTTACCGAAGATGTTGTTAAAGATTGGTTGTTGTGGATGAAAGAAGTTTACATTCCTGAAATGATGGCTACAGGTAAATTTACAGGAGCTAAAATGAGTAGGGTAATGATTCAAGAAGAAATGGGAGGTAAAACATTTTCTGTACAGTATGCCGTTAAGAGCAAAGCACTTTTTAAGGCTTTCTATTTAGAAGATGTCGGGAGAATGAATGCAAAAATGATGACGAAATTTAGTAGTGAAAAAGTAATTTCTTTTCAGACCGAAATGGAAGTCTTAGGAGATTTTTATTAGATTTTCATTTCAAGGTGAAAATAGTGTTGATATAAGCTAATAATAGTTAAAAACTACAGCTTTTTATTTGTTTACTTTGTTTGTTGCCTTTTCTAAAAAGGCAACAAACAAGAATTATAGTTCTTACTATTTGATAAATAAAAACATCTTAGAATGAAACATCTTTTTTTTGTATTCCTATTGAGTTCAGTAACGGTTATTCAATCACAAAATAAAAAACCGAATGTGCTGTTTATTGCTGTGGATGATTTAAGAACCGAATTAGGGTGTTATGGTTCAGAAATCGTGAAATCTCCTAATATAGATAAACTTTCAAGCGTAGGAGTACAATTTAATAGAGCTTATTGTCAAGAGGCAATTTGTGGTCCTTCTAGAGCAAGTATCATGACGGGTGCTAGACCAGAAACTATCAATGTTATTGATTTATTTCAAGATTTTAGAGAAAACAGACCTAGTATTGTAACCATTCCTCAACATTTTAGAGAAAATGGATATGAAACTGTATTTACAGGAAAAATATTTCACGGTCAATATACAGATGACGTAATGTCGTGGAGTCGTAAACCTGTAAAAGTAAAAAGAAGCGAAAATGCTCCTATTACCAAAGGAGGATATGCTTTAAAAGAAAGTCAAGAAATTTATACTCAAAATAAAATTGCTTTAGAAGCTAAGTATGGTGCAAAAATCATTCGTGAAAATTGGTTAGCAAAAGGACCAGATACCGAATGTGCTGATGTTCCTGATGACACTTATGAAGATGGGTACAATACTAAAAGTGCTATCGCAACTTTAGAGGAGCTAGTTAAAAATGATAAGCCTTGGTTTTTAGGCTTAGGATTTAAAAAACCACATTTAGATTGGATTGCACCCAAAAAATATTGGGATATGTATGAGGAAAACAATATTCCTATTGCTACCCAAGTAAATCCCCCAAAAGATGGTGCTGCTATTGGTTTGTCTGAATCTTTAGAAGTTAGAGTAGGGGCAGATATGCCAAAAACAGGTGATTTTTCTCCAGAATTGCAACGTCATTTACGCCATGGATACTATGCGTGTATCAGTTATATAGATGCTCAAATAGGAAAAATGGTACAAGCTTTAAAGGATTCAGGAGAATACAACAATACAATTATTGTTTTGTGGTCAGATCATGGATTTAATTTAGGTGAAATGGGATATTGGGGAAAAGCAACCAACTACGAAATAGCTACAAGAGTCCCTTTTATAATTGTGGCTCCAAAAGTTTCCGACAAAGTAAGAGGACAAAAATCGGATGCTTTGGTAGAGTTGCTAGATGTGTATCCTACTTTGTGTGATATAGCAGGTTTAGAAAAACCAAAACATTTGGAAGGTAAGAGTCTGGTAAAGTTGTTGAAAAAACCAAGTGCTAACGGAGCAAAAGCTGCGTTTAGTGTATTTCCATCACCTGCCTTAAGAGAGTGGGCAGCAAGACCTTTTACACCTCCTTTCCGTACGACCTTTTTTATGCCTTTGATAGAAAAGATTGAGGCTAAAATAGAAAAGCAAATGGGGGATAAATGGGATAGAGATACTTTTGAGCGTTTTGTAATGGGCTATGCCATGAGAACGGACTCTTATAGGTTGGTGCTTTGGAAAGATAGAAGAAGACTCAATGAAGAACCTTTGTATGTTGAATTATACGATCATAAAAAAGATCCTATTGAGTCTGTAAATATTGCAAAAGAAAATCCTAAGTTGGTGGCTAAATTAACGAAGCAATTAAACGCTGAGGTTTACAAATAGAATTAGAATAAGTAATTCTAAAAAAGGCAAAGAACACACATTCTTTGCCTTTTTTTTTGTTTTCTAGAGTATTGCTGTAAGTATATAATATTATGTGAAATTACTAGTTTAAAAAGATGCTTGCTTAGAGCTTTGGAAGGTGTTAAAATTACCGGTAAATAGATAAATAAAAAATAAATCTGTAGTGCCTTTAGGAATATTTAAAAGGGGGCAAAGGGTAAGTTCTAGTGGTTTTCGATAGAGAATTGTATCGATAATTATTGTTTATCTGAATTTTTTGAATGAGAATGCTTTTAGAATTTCATCCAAATTAAGAAAATGTACTCTTGAACAAAGGATGTATTTTTTCTATTGCTAAAGACAGGATGAGGTAAATGAGTTTTTCTTAGGTAAACAAAACAAAAAAGAGGGAAGCTTTTAAAGCTTCCCTCTTTTTTAAATAGAGTATATAAACTGCTCTTAGGGTCTAGGGTTTAATTTAATCCAAGAAAGACTGTCAAAATAAATAGTTTGAGGTCCAGTAGTGTTTGGATTGTCTGCAGTTTCAAATCGAATGTCAATTCTAGTTCCAGCAGCAATAGCATCTATTGTAATTTCTTTTTCAATTTTTACCCACTTTCCTTTTTCTACACCATCTATAGACCAATCTTCGTTTTGTAATAATGTAGGTCCAGATTTAATTTGAGTTTTAAATATTTTAATATCATTAGTGTCATCTGTATCAATATCATCAATATAAATCATATAGCTCATTAAGTAGGTTCCAGCTTCAATTCCACTAGGTTTGCTTAAATCAGACCCTAACAAACTAATGTTGCTAAGTTCTTCAATTTTAAATCTCATACTAGCATCTCCATCGAAAGCTTTTTCAGTAGTTCTTACAAAAATAGGATTACTTTCTGTACCGTTACTGTTACCAATAAAATAGTTTTGACAAAGTCCTTTTTTCCAGTTGGCATTTTCGTTTTCAAAACCAGCAACATCTTGTACAAAAACACTAGCTCCTGCATCTTGTTTTACTTCTAAAGGACCAAAATTCTCTAAAACTCGACCATCAACAGAAGTTACATTACCGTCTGTAAAAGAGATTTCAATCGTATCTGTATTATAGATAGTTTCTGCTAATTCAAGGTCTATTAGAGAACTATCATCTGAGTTGATAGAAACACTGGATACAGGTATATTTGCATCAAAACCAGCAGCAGTATTGGTTACGTGGACTGTGAATTTAGAGGCTTGTGCAATGACAGATTCAATTTCTCCAGTGACACTAAATGAAATAATACCATTGTTTAACGTTACGTTACCATCAATCACAAAAGGTTTGCTAGATGGGATTACTTTAATAAGTACAGGGATTAGTTTTTCGGTAGTATAGGCAGGTACATCAGAACCACTTCTTTTACTTTCTATATAAGCAGTATATTCTCCAGGTTTATTATATCGTACATTGGAAACTTCTTTGGTAGATTCTTCTGGTTTCCCCCCATCTGTATACCACGTTCTTGCAGTCGATCTTCCTGTTGTGGTAAGATCTGTAAAAACAACTTCTTCTCCTGCTTCAATGTTAATTACTTGCCAGTCAGATTTATTTTCTATAGTGGGTTCATCGTTTTCATTTAAAGAAAAAACATCTTGTAAAACAGGGTTTTCAGGATCGGTAACATCATAGGTAGATAATTTTAGAGCAGGTTTAATTCTGTCAAAAACATCAATAGTAAAAGTTTGTTCTGCTACCCATTGGTCTTCTATAAGTGTAGTTCCTTCTATTTCTTCTTCATATGTGTTTTTAAGAGTAATGGTTTGTAAACCAGCTTCTGTAAAAATCACATTAACTTTAGTGTCACTTATCGTATTTCCAGTATTTGGGATAATGTAAGGAGTAAAATCTGCAATAGCTCTGTTTAAATCTCCTTTAATAAATTTTGCCGTTTCTGGAATGGTAAATAAATTAGTACTTGGGTTTTTAGATAAGTCTAACAAAGTAATGTAGTCTTCAATACCTAAGGTATAGTCAGCTTCTTCGAACCCACCACTGGTGTACCATAAAAATGACGAGTGGTCGGTTGTTAAATCGGGATCATTACTGCAGCCAATTAAAGCTGTAAATGATAGGAATAATATGAATAGTTTTTTCATGGATTTGTGCTTTTATTATTTTAAAGAACCTTGATTGTATAAGGTTTCTGAAATAGGCAATGGTAAATAATCGTGTAAATTGGAATTGTAATTAGCGGCTGCTTCATCAAATTCATTAATAGTAATAGTAGCATCTGATGGATCTGGACTAGTCCCTTTTTGAATTAAGGATTTGTTTCTATTTGTACCTGTTTGCGTTGTATAGTCATCTAAGTAATATTCTTGACTGGCCAAAGAGTTGAAGCGATCCTCTATAACACCCCATCTTCTAAGATCAATAGATCTTTGTGCGTATCCTTCATTACACAATTCCAAAGGTCTTTCTTTATACATTAAATGTTCCATTAAAGATTCTTCAGTATAAATTACTTCGTCAAAATCATAAGAACTTCCATCGCTAGGCCCTAAAAGTACCAATCCCCAACGTCTTCTAATTTTGTTGATGTACGTTAAAGCATCTGTAATGTTTCCAGTTTTAATTTGACATTCGGCATACATTAAATACACATCGGCTAGTCTATACAGTACTAAGTTTTTACCAGATTTCCATGCAGTTTCTAAAATATTATCTTCACTTGTTACAATATCGTGATTAGTAAGTTTTTTAAAATATGAGAAGGTGGTACCTGCAAAGGTGGTTAGTACGTTTGCAGTGGTTCCATAATATTCTGATTGTTCATCATTAACTACAGCAACCATTTGTGCAGCTCTTAAAGATACATTTCTAAGTTTTACACCTCCGCTACCATCACTTACATAATTTCTTGGGTCGTTAGAGTCTAATTCTTCAGCAGAGTATTCATAAGTTAGCCAAGCGGTAGGTACCATAAAAGAACCTCCTTTGGCAACTGTTGGTGCAGCATATCTAGCAAATCTGTTAAAGAAACTTTCTTCATCAAAAGTACCGTCTTGTTGTTGGTGGTCTTGAGAGTAGTTAATTTCAAAAATAGATTCATCATTAAAATCTCCAGCCTTTGTAAATAGCAAGTTAACATCGTCTCCTTCTAATAGTTTATATCCGTAATCGTTATTGGTAATTACATCTAATAAGTATTGTTTGGCTAATGCATACTCCTGAGTGTACAAGTAGCTTTTACCTAAAATGGTTGCGGCTGTACCTGCAGTTACTCTTGATTTATCTTCAAAAGTAGGGGGAAGGTTGTTGTATGCATACATCAAATCTTCTCTGTAAAAATCAATCACTTCTTGTGAACTAGATACAGGTTTAGAAAAATCGGAGATGGTTACAGGAATTTTATCTCTAATAATTACCTTACCATTGTTGTAGTTTGAATTTAAGTAAAAATGCATCAAACCTCTAAAAAAACGAGCTTGTCCCATTTGTTCTTTCCATCCGTCTTGCTCTTTAAATTCTTGTCCCATACTGTTTAAACCAGCAATTACTTGGTTAGCTCTCCAAATTACTTGGTACATAGCATCCCAACTTTTTTCGTAGTCTTTTACACTGTTGTTATAGGTTTTTCTATACCAGGGCAATGCGTTTTGATAGGGATTGTCTCTGTCTTTTGGATAAGCAATATCACTTCTCCAAGATTCAAAATCTACCGAAATAAGGTAGTTGTTTAATAAGGCACCATATACAGAAGTAAGGTTGGCATTAGATTCTTCTAAATTACTCCAATACAAGTCTGCAGAAATGGTGTTAGGATTTGTTTCTTCTAAAAAATCTTCAGAACAAGAAGAAGCAACAAATGTAAATAAGGTATAACTTATATATAATAATAGTTTTCTCATGATTTCTTAGTTTTAAAATTTAAGGTTAAGTCCAACAGTGTATAAAGCCGTTAGCGGATATCTAGCTCTATCCAAACCTCTAGTAGCAACATTTCCACCTACTTCAGGATTGTATCCAGAGTACTTGGTAAATGTTAATGCGTTTTGTGCTGAAACATAAAATCTTGCATTGGTAATTCCCAATTGCTCATTTATTTTTTTAGAAAGATTGTATCCTAGAGTTACTAATTTTAACCTTAAATAATCTCCATTTTCTAACCAATAATCTGTGTTTCCTCGGTAATTGTAAGAACCACTCTTGTTGTCTCCATTGTTTAATGGAATATTGGTGTCTTGGTTTTGTGGAGTCCACATATCAACCAGTCCTTTGTGATTTCCTACGGCATAAGCAGCTGCTTTGGTTCCGTTTAACAATTCGGATCCTACAGTTCCATACCAATTCATAGCCAAATCAAAGTTTTGGTAGGTCCACTTAAGGTTCAAACCAAATTCAAAATCAGGCAATCCACTTCCCATGTAATGTCTGTCTTCATCTGTAATATCTCCATCTTTGTTATGATCTACATAAATTAAATCTCCCAATTGCGCATCAGATCTTGATGGGAATTTTTTATACTCATCTAGTTGTTCTTGAGTTTTAATAATTCCATTAGTTTCTAATAAAAAGTAGGCACCAGCTTCGTAACCTTTGGCAATAGCGGTGGTAATAGCTTGTGGGTCACCGTTTATTAAGGAAGAATTAGCATTGTAAATCACACCAGTGTCACCAGACATTTTGGTGATTTTGTTGTTGTTGGTAGTAAAAGTTGCATTCACATCCAACCTGCTTTTTCCGATTCGTTCTCTATATTTTGTGGCTAGTTCTAACCCAGAATTGGTCATGTTACCTACGTTTAAGGTAATGGTAGGGTCGTAATAAGCTCCTGAAGACCCTGGTAACCTTACAGGGAATAACATGTCTTTTTTCTGTGTATTGTAATAATCGGCCGTAAAGATGATTTTGTTTTTAAGAATTCCTATATCGATACCAATATTTTGCTGAACAGAAGTTTCCCATTTTACATTTGCATTGGCATATGATCTAATAGCGGTTCCATAAGAGGGAGAATTGTCATCTGCATCAAAAACATAATCACTACCAAAGGCAATGTTAGAGGTGTATTCGTAAGGATTAAAACTTTCATTCCCTACAGTTCCACTACTAATTCTCAAACGAAAATTGTTTACAGATCCTTTCATATTTTGCCAAAAATCTTCATCAGAAATATTCCAGGCTAAAGAAGCGGAAGGGAAGACACCCCATCTATTATTTTGAGAAAATTTAGAAGAACCATCTCTTCTGACTAAGGCAGAAACTAAGTATTTACCTTTGTAGTTGTATTGAACTCTACCCAAAAGACCAATAATTTTTGAGGTATAGTTGAATCCTGAATATGCATCTGGATTGATACTTGCTCCGTTCAAAACATCTACATTGTTATTGATAATCCCTTGTTTGTAAGCGGTAAATTCTTTTTGTTGCGTTTCGTTAATGGAGGTGGTTGCTAAAAGACGAATGTTGTGGTCTCCAATTCTTTTATTATAATTTAAGATAGCTTCTGCAGTATAGTTGGTTCTTCTTGTGTTGGAGGCAGAAACTGAACTACGCGTGGGATCTTTGCTACTAACATCGTCATCAATATCTACTTCGGTGTATTGAGGAGAAAATTGATTTTGATTTTGGTTTAAAATAGTACCTCCAATACGAGCGGTGATATCAAACTCCTTGGTGATTTGTCTAGTAATATTCAAGCTTGCATTTACTCTATCGGTATCCGTTACATTGGTGCGAGACAAAGCTTGTGCAAAATTGTTAATGTTCGATCTTCCCAGTTGATCGGTATATACTACGTCTGCATTGGGTTCTACTCTAGGGTAATAGGCTGGATATCTAATAGCGCTCACCACCAACCCAGAACTAACTCTGTTATTGGTTTCTGTAGTAGCAGCCAAACTTCCATTTATTTGCCATTGGTCTGTTTTATAGGTAGTACTAACCCTAGCGTTGTATCTTTTAAATCCAGAATTGATCAAAGCTCCTTCTTGATCGTAATATCCTCCAACCATGTTGTAAGAAAAGTTTTTTGTTCCTCCAGATACATTCAAGGTGTATTGTTGTGTTTGTGCTCCGTTGACCAGAACAAGATCATCAAATCTATTGTCGTTATTTAACCAATCGGGGTTTCTTAAAGGACCAGGGGTTCCAATATCAGGAGTCCCTAAATTGTATTTTGTCAATTCATAAGAAATTCGTTCTTGAGCATTCATTAAAGGAACTACATCACCTAGATATTGAAAACTGTTTGAAGCATTAAGGCTAATACTCATAGCTCCTTCTTTTCCCTGCTTGGTCGTGATTAAAATAACACCGGCAGCTCCTCTAGTACCATAAACGGCCGTAGAAGCAGCATCTTTTAAAATATCAATGGTTTCAATTTCGTTAGGACTCAACCTAGGGTCTCCTTCTTGTGGAATTCCATCAACAACAAATAAAGGAGTGTTATCACCACTTAAAGAGGTAATACCTCTAATTTGAATACTAGCACTTTCTCCTGGTTCTCCACTAGGAGCAGTAATATTTACTCCCGAAACTTGACCTTGTAGGCTAGAGGCAATATCTTGATTTACAAAGTTTTCTATGCTTTCTGCTTTTATTTGTGAAACAGCACCTGTAATTTCTTTTTTCTTTACAGAACCGTATCCAATCACAACAACTTCATCTAAGTCTTCTACACTGGGTAGCAAGGATACGTTCATGTTTGCAGAAGTAACTTTGACGGTTTTGTTAATCATTCCTACGGAGTTAAAGATTAGAATATCTCCCATAGAAGCTTTAATGGAGTAGTTCCCGTCAAAATCTGTAAAAACACCTTTGTTAGAATTTTTGATTAATACACTAACTCCTAATAGAGGTGTTTTGTCTACCTGATTTGTTACAGTACCTTGTACTTTTATTTTTTGTGCATAGCTGTTAATACTACAGCAACATAAAATAAGTCCTAACACGAATAGTGTTTTTTTTAGACATACTATTTTTAGATTACCTTTCATTTACTTTAGTTTGGATTAGTTTTATGGTTTTTGTCCTTTTAAAATTATATAATTCTTAATTTTAACTATAATTTACTGACAAAATGTTAAATACAAAGAGACGAGTTTTTGTTAATAATAAGTTTGTTGATTTTAGCTAATAACAGTACTGTATTGCTTTTTTAAGTCGTTTTTTGATGTGTATGAACATTTTTTTGTTTTTGTCTAGTTTAAATATATCAATTGTCCTGTTTTATGTATGTGGTTTAATGCTGTTTTTTAGCTTTATTATTGCTGAAAATGTAATTTTATAGGTTTTTTATGTGAATTAATCAAAAAAGGACTTGCTCTTGTGAATGAGTGATTATAACCAACTAGTTATATGTGATAGTTTTGTTATCTAATTAAAGACGAAACAATCATGATTAAAAAATTACACAAAATATCAATGTTGCTAATGTTTGCTTTTGCAACAATACACGTAAGTGCACAGGTATATACTTTTGATACTGATACAGAAGGTTGGATATCTAATGGTGCTGGAGCTTGGGGATCTACTAATGAATATTTAGCAGGAACGTCTCCTAATACAGGAATTTTGCATATAAAAGCTAAGTCTGTGGATAATGCTAATATTCAGGCATATATGCCAACAAATTATACAGATCCTTCAGGTTTTAATACAGATACTTATCAATATGTAAGAATAGTTTTAAAGAATAATTCTGAAAGTGAAGTTTTAAGATTTAGGGTTAAAATTGATGGTGCTGGTGGATATAAAAATATTACGGATAAAGCAATCACCAAAAATGACACTAGTTTTAAAACATATGATTTAGATTTATCCGAAGATACTTTTTGGAGTGGAACTACATCAGACATAGCAATGGCATTTATAGGAGTAGATGGAGCTAATTTTGCTGGAGAAACAGTAGAGATTGATTCTGTTGAGTTTCTCACAACGAATCTGTTAAGTACTAAAAACAACACTTTAGAAGGAGCAAATGTGTCTGTAGCTAATGATGTTATAAACATTGTAGCACCAGTAGGAAGCCAGTCTAATGTATATGCTATTACAGGTGGTTTGGTAGCTTCATCTAACCAAGCATCTATAGATGCTTCATCTTTAGCTTCTGGAGTTTATTTTGTAAAAGTGGCAAATGTAGGTAAGGTATTTACTAAAAAAGTAATTATAGAGTAGTGTATTTAGTAGTTGTTACAATTAATTAAAAAAGCCTGTAAGAATTAATTCTTACAGGCTTTTTTAACTCTCATAAGTAAGTTTTTATTCTTTAAAACTTTATCAGCAGTCATGTCATCGAATTCTAATTGGACATTTTTTGTACAAGAAGTTAAACAAATCGACATAGCAACGATCGCTAATAGTTTTTTAATAAATTTTTCATAGCATTTAAAGCTTCATATTATTTATTTAAATTTTAGTAGGGGTTTATATGCCTTATTTTTTATTAAATTAAAATGATGAAACTTCAAATATTGTTAAACTCAGTGTTTAAAAAATACTTGTATAAGTATACATAGTGTTTCTATGAAGTTTTACTTGTTGGTAACTTACAGAACGGCATTTAAATAATCGTAAAATTTAATAAATGATATACAAACAGTTAGGTAAGTACTTGCTATTATTTGTATTGATGTTAACCCAAAGTGGTTTTTCACAAACATTAGAGCAAAAAGCAAGAGTTAAAATAGATAGTTTAAACACATTAATTGCTGAGGTAGAATCCTTAGGAAAAGATGCTTTAAAAGAAAAGTTGGCAGTTCGTACTGCTGAAATTTTCTTAAAGTTTGCCAACTGGGATGAAAAAAACATAGCTGAAAATAAGAGTCATTTTGAAAAGTATTGGTTGTACAAAAACGTAGCAACGCAAATGGCTGAGGAATTGCCAGATTTTGAGAGAAATGACATTTTAGCATTGTTAGATGAATCCATAGCGTACATTAAAAAAATTAAAAAAGGAGAGGTTTTTAGAGCCCCTATTCCAAAAGTAGATTGGTCAAAAGTAACAGTCAAAAAAGATGAAATTATCAGAGAAAACAACGAGCCTGTTTTTTTGGCAGATTACACTTGGAAACCTGATACACCTGAGTTGACTGAGTTTTATGGTGAATTGAATGGTTTTTACATCTCTCCAAACTATGTGACCAATGCTTCGGGTAAAATAAATCAAAACGTAATAAATAATTTAAATACAAAAGAGAGTGGTACTCCTGGTTTTGTGTTCATCAATAATAAAAATGTACCTCAATGGGCTATCGATAATTATGGTGAGGATTTTACGAAGTTTCAAGGTGCTCCATTTCTAGATTATGATATTGATCATCCAGGAGCAAAAGTGATGGTATCTCATTTGTTAAAAGGAACAGTGGCAAAAATGAAAGGGAAACATTATACAGATTTAGGCTATATGTTGTGTAATGAGCCAAGATGGATTACCTACAAAGATGGTGCAAAAAAAGTTTGGTACACAAGTGGTGTGAGTAATTATACCATAGATAAGTTTAAAGGTTGGTTGCAAAACAAACATCAGAATATAGCTCAGTTAAATGCTTTATGGAATTCCAACTTTTCTAATTTTGAGGAAGTGGCTATAGACATTCCAATTGATATTTCTTTAATGGGAACACCAAAATGGTACGATTGGGTAACTTTTAATGAAGATAGAGTTACAGATTGGTTTACATGGATGAAATCAGAATTAAGAAAATACGATGCTACTGCCAAAGCTCAGTTAAAAATAATGCCTTCGTTCTTTACTGAAAATGATCCTGCTACAGGAATAGATTTAGAGGCTTTAACCGAGTTGAGTGAGATCAACGGAAATGATGTAGCTGCCAATTACAATTACATGGTCAAAGGAAAAAGTATCAAAGATGAGAAATATGCTTTTGGATGGAAAGAGTTGTATATGGGCTATGATTTCTTAAAATCTGTACAACCGAATCAGTTGATCTTTAATTCAGAAAGTCATTTGTTAAGTACCAACAATGCAAGAGACTTGTACATGGATCCAAAATATCCTAGAGCTGTGTATTGGGTAGCGCATACCTTAGGGTTAAACGCTTCTCAAACTTGGTATTGGCCAAGAAAAGAGGACGGTTCTCTTAAGTCTGGCATAACAGGTGCTTATGCGGGTTCTAACAATCAGCAACCTCGTGTTACAAATGCATTGCATGCAACTATGATGGATTTAAATACACATAGTGAGTTAATCATGAAAATGCAACGAGAACGTAAGCCAATTAGAGTTTTCTATTCCAAAGCTGCAGCTGCTAATAAAGGGAACTATATGGAAGGTGTGTTTGAAATGTACGAGGCTTTAAATTTTGAAGGAATTCCTTTGGGCTTTGCTACCAAAAACATTGTATCAAAACAAAATACAGATTTGTGGGATGTGATTGTGGTACACAAAACAGAGCAAGTAACCATAGAGGAGTTAAAAACCTTACAGAATTACATAGACAATGGAGGGACTGTAATTTCGGATGCAATAAGTTTGAAAAAGAATGAATACGGACTCCCATTAACAGGATTGAAACAAACCAAAGGTAGGTTGATTTTAGCGAATACAGTTGAGCATGCAAAAATGGAGGCTCTGCAAATTTTAGCATCCAAAAACAACTTGCCAAAAGTTACAGTTGTAGAAACCAATGCAAATGGTTACAAAGGATGTACTTGGAGATGTGTAAAAAATGAAAAAGGAAATTACGTACTGTCTATTGTGAATTTAGGAAAAACAGATGCTACGTTAGATATAAAAATAAAAGAAGCTAAGAATGGAACAGTTTGCAAGGATTTGTTGAATGGAGTAAAGGTGCCTGCTAAATTAATTTTAAAACCTTACGATGTTTATTTGATTGAATTGACAGATGAAAAAGGAGAGGATTTGACTTCTGACGAGGAAAGCTTAAAAAAAGAAAAGTTAGGAACCTTGTTTCCAAATCCTTCAAAAGGTCCTTTCACAATTGATTTGAATGAGTTTCAGACTCAATTGATTGTGGAGGTTTACAGTATGGATGGTTGTTTGATTTATGAAAATGAATTCAACAATGTAAAAACGTTTGAATACAATAAAAATGAGGATTGGAGCAAGGGAATGTATTTGTTGAAGTTAAAAACAAAAACAGCCATTCAAAATATAAAATACATCAAAGCGTAACGCCAATAGTCTCTTGGTTTTAGAAATTTGAGTGAATTTTGATAGAAGTTTTTAAAGAATTTCTATCAAATTAACGAATTTCAGTGCCAAAAATATAGTAGGTATTTGCTGATTATTTAGGTAGTGTGAAATAAAAAGTAGATCCTTTAGAAACCTCACTTTCAAGCCAAACTTCTCCATTATAAAAATCGATTACTTTTTGAACAATTGAAAGTCCCATTCCTAAACTTTTTGGATCATCATCTATGCTTTGGAATAATTCAAAAATCTTTTTAAAATACTTTTTATCAATTCCTTTTCCGTTATCCTTTATATAGAACTCCCACGATTTTGGAGTTTCTTTTGCACCAATTTCTATGGTTCCAGTTTCATTAATAATGCTCTTGATGGCATTTTGAAGTAAATTTTGAAACACCTGATGCATTCTACTTTTGTTACTTTTAATGATAGGAAGATTTTTGTCAATTTTAATTTCTATTGATTTTGGTATCGGTATGAGTTTTACAATATCGTTTACCAATTCATAGGTGTTAATTTCATATTCAGATTCTTCATTTTTATCTATACTAGAATAGTTTAGAATACCATTGATAAGAGATTCCATTTTTTCTAGATTTTCTAAAATTAACTGAAAGTACATTTTACTTTCATCGGTTAATTTATTACCTGTTTCTTCTTCTATCCATTTAGACAAAGTATAAATACCTCGCAACGGTGTTTTCAAATCGTGTGAAACAATATGTGCATAGTTGTTCAGTTCAACATTTTTATACTCTAAATTCTTCAACAATATTTCTCTAGCTTTATTAGCTTGTAAAATGTCATCAGATTGTTTTTCTATGTGTTTTACCAAGTTTACCGACTCATTTATTTCAGCAATATTTTCTATGGAATCAATATTTAAAACCTTTGCAATGTAGTTAAGGCTATGAATAATTTTTTTGAGATTTTTAGTTTCTGTTTGTGCATCTATAAGTTCGGTAATATCGGTTACTACCCCAATTACATTGATAATATTATTTTCTTCATCTACAAGCAAAGAAACATCCAAATTACCCCAAATAATAGCTCCATCTTTTCGGATGTAACGTTTTTCTATATGATAAGATTCTATTTCTCTATTTATTAGTTTATCAAATAACTTAAGGTCAGTATCTAAGTCATCAGGGTGCGTAAAATCGGCAATTTTTTTTTGGGTAAGTTCCTTTTCAGAATACCCTAAAATAGTTGTGAATTTTTTATTAGTGAATAATGGTTTTCCTGTCAAGTCTAAAAGTGCAATACCAATACCTGCATTGTTAAATATAGAGTAAAACTTTTTTTCAGTAAGTTTTAATTCATCTAATTTGATGTTTAATGTTTCTTCTATTTTGTTTTTTAATTTTTCCAATTCATTATTTGTAGTCAGCAATTTTTTATTTTGAAGATGCAATTTATGAAGGTAATATTGATGGCATATTAAGATCATAAGGATTAAGAGGTTTATGATGATGATACAACCCCATTCGTAAACAACATAGATGAATTGAGATTGATTTACTTTTTTTAAATCAATTTTATGAATAAGGATTAACGACTTAGTGTCTTTGTAATGAATGTTTTTAGTACTCTTACCGTTGATGGTTAGTTTTTTAAATACATAAATGGCATTGTTGTAAGTGTCACTACCAGCGTTGTTTTTCTTGATTTTGTCCCAAATGTTTTTGTGTGTATGCTGCAAAGTCAAACTATCGGAATTGGATAAAATATGACTAAAAGTAGTTTTTTCATCTTCAGAAATTAAAGGAAATCCTTCTGCGTTTCTCAATTCAAAAGAAGAATAGTACAGGTTGTTTTGTTTGGTTAGTTTATAAAATAGATTGTTGATAAAATAGTTAATCACAATAACACCATTCCACTCTCCTTTTGCGTTGTGTACTTTTTTAGCTACTCTAAGTACTGGGTTGTATGGTATTTCAATTTTACCATACTCCATGTTTAGGTTTATGTCAGAAAAATAGATTTCGTCTTTTTGTAATTCTTTAGCACGCTTAAAATAGTTGCGTTTGCTTTTGTCTTGTAGTTTGTCAAAGTCTCTAATTTTAGCAGTATTGATGCTATCAAAATCAACACGAATAATTTCGTTTCCAAGAGTGTCTATAAATCTTACCTGATCGTACGTGGTTTGTAAATTAGATAGATGCAAAAAAAAGTCTACCAGGTTCTTTTTTTTAGGTTGCAAGCTTTTATTAAAATCTTTATCATATTCCCATTGTATAATGTCTATATCTGTTGCCAAATATTTATACACGTCATTGATGAAAATTCCTTTTGTATCTAAATCATTAACGGCTCCGTTTTTTATAATTTCTAATTCGTTTTTAGTAATGATATGGTAATAATGATCAATAGCCAAATAACTAAGAGCAACCAATGGAATGAAAAATAGTAGGAGCTTTTTGATGTTGATAAATTTCATTGTTTTCTAGGGGTTGAGGTAAAGGGGTGAAAAAACAAATAAAATTTAAGTGATTGTGAGTCAGTGATTAAATTTTATATATTTTAAACTTTACTAAAAATATTAAAAATTTTAGTAAATACATAATCTTTTATAAGGCAATAGATTCTTAAATTAGAGAATGTCTTTGTTTTTATTTTTTAGATGTTTACTGAAGCGTTTTATTGGTGTTGGTTACTGATTTTTTTTTGAATCTGGATCTTATGCTAAATCGTACACAGTTCCGTCAAGAACCTCCTCAATAACAAAAGAGCTTTGAACGTTAGAAATTCCTTTTACAACAGAAAGTTTGTCTACAACAAATTTTTGATACTCGTTAATATCGTTTACGGCAATTTTTAATAAAAAGTCATAATTTCCAGACATGTGATGGCAACCTGTTATTTCTTTAATTGTGGAGATTTCCTTTTTAAAACTTTCTAACAATTCTTTGGAGTGGGTTTGCAAAGAAATTTGACAAAAAACAATGATGGATTTGTCAATTTTTGCTCTGTCAAGCACTGCGCTGTATTTCTTAATGTATCCTTTTTGCTCTAGTTTTTTAATTCGTTCAAAGGTAGGAGATACGGTTAGTCCTATTTTATTGGCAATTTCTTTGGTGTTTTGCTTTGCGTTTTCTTGCAATAACATCAGTATTTTTTTATCAATAGTGTCCATGAATTAGAAAAATATTCTGTTTTGTATTAGTAGACTGTTTCGATTAGTGTAAATGTACTGTTTTATTTGTTATTCAAGTTTTATTTACTGTGTTTGTAATTAATAAAAGTTTTTAATTTTGATTTTTGTTACTTTTGCAGTGATTATAAATTAATTAATATGATTGTGAAAGAACTAAAACCAGAAGACAAAGATATTTTAGAAAATCTTAGGATCAATTTAGATAAGAACAACGAATTTATGCTAGGATATCCTGTTTCTAAAGATTTTGATTATCAGGAATTGATTCCGTTTTTTAAATTTCCAATCAACAACGTGGGAGACCCTTTTGAAGAAGGAACAAACAAAGTGCAAACTCATTTTATGGAAAGAGAGGTGGTTTCTTTTTTTGCAAAGTTATTCAGAGCAGAAATCAATAATTATTGGGGATATGTGACTAACGGTGGATCTGAAAGCAATTTGTACGGTCTGTATTTGGGGAGGGAATTGTATCCTAAAGCAATGGTCTATTATTCGGACGCTACACATTATAGTGTTCGTAAAAATATAGAATTATTGAACATACCGAGTATTGTAATTCGATCTCAAAAAAGCGGAGAAATAGATTATGAAGATTTTGAAAATGTAATCAAATTGAATAGACACAGACCTGCTATTGTTTTGACCACATTTGGAACGACTATGACGGAAGCAAAAGACGATGTTTCAAAAATAAAAAATACTTTGATTCATTACGGAATTCAAGATCACTACATTCATTGCGATGCTGCTTTGTCGGGTTCTTATGGTGTTTTTGTAGAACCTCGTGTGCCTTTTGATTTTGTAGATGGAGTTGATAGTATTTCCATCAGTGCACATAAATTTATTGGAGCTCCCATTCCTGCTGGAGTCATCATCACAAAAAAATCTAACAGAGATCGGGTGGCTAAAGGAGTTTCTGTAATTGGTACTTTAGATACGACCATCACAGGGTCTAGAAATGGACACAGTGTTTTGTTCTTGTGGTATGCCTTAAAAAAATATGGATTTGAAGGTTTGAAACAGCGTTACCATCACAGTTTAGAGGTAGCTGCTTATTGCATTCAGAAATTAGAGACTATCGGAATTGAATCTTGGAAAAATCCTGGAGCAATTACCGTGATTTTACCAAGAGTTTCTAACGAAGTGATTTTAAAATGGCAATTGGCTTCTCAGGGAGCTATTTCACATATCATTTGTATGCCCAATGTAACAAAAATTCAGATTGATGAGTTGATAAATGATATGGTAAAATTTCCTGTGATTGAGCAACCTGTAGCAGTACACTTTTAAATCAAGTACCCTAGCAATTCAGGTTTTTCGTTCAAATATTCTCCAAAAAAACCTTTGTTTTTCATTCTTTCAAGCAAAGGTTCAAAATCAATTTTGTTACTAAGTTCTATCCCCACAACGGCAGAGGCAGTGCTTCTGCTGTTTTTTTTGGTGTATTCAAAATGAACAATATCGTCGGTGTCAGACAAAACATTACTTACAAATTCTTCTAGGGCTCCTGCTCTTTGAGGAAAACGTACAATAAAGTAATGCCTCAATCCATCGTACAACAAGGCACGTTCTTTCATCTCTTCCATTCGGGTGATGTCATTGTTTCCACCACTCAAAATACAGACCACGTTTTTTTCTTTGATTTCTTCTTTGTACAAATCCAATGCGCAAATAGACAATGCTCCTGCGGGTTCTGCAACAATAGCGTTTTCATTGTACAGTTTTAAAATCGTTTTACAGATATGTCCTTCATCTATAAGAGCAACATCGTGTAAGTGTTCTTTACAGATTTCATAAGTTCTATCGCCCATTTTTTGAACGGCAGCTCCGTCAACAAACTTGTCGATGTCAAATATTTTGGTATTTACCCCTTTTTCTAAAGAGGTTTTTAGGGAAGGAGCTCCTTTGGGTTCTAGTCCAATAATTTTGGTATGGGGACTCAAGTTTTTAAAAACAGTAATAATTCCAGAAGCCAAGCCACCACCTCCAATAGGCAAAAATAGATAGTCAATAGAAACGTTGATTGCATCTAAAATTTCTAAACCTACAGTACCTTGTCCAGCCATCACATCCCAATCATTAAAAGGGTGTACATAAATGGCTTTGGTTTCTTGTTGATAATCTTCTGCGGCTTTAGAACTTTCATCAAAAGTATCTCCAATGAGCTGAATGGTGGTGTAATTACCTCCAAACATTTTTACCTGAGATATTTTTTGCTTAGGTGTGGTCACCGGCATAAAGATAACTCCTTGTACTTTTAAGGCGTTACAAGCGTAAGCAACTCCTTGTGCGTGGTTACCAGCACTGGCACAAACAACACCGTTTTCTAATTCTTTTGGTTTTAGATTTTTGATTCTGTTATAAGCTCCTCTAATTTTATAAGAACGAACCATTTGCAAATCTTCTCTTTTAAAATAAATAGTTGCTTCTAATGATTTAGAATAGTTGTCTATGTAAGTAAGGGGAGTGTTTTGCACAACACCTTTGATATTCAGTTGAGCTTTGATAACGGAAGCCAAAGTTAGCATAAGAAATTTTTTAGATAAGGTAAAAGTAAGAAAGGCTCAGGATTGGAAACAAATTCTGAGTCTTTTTTTCTGTAAAAATTCGAAGAGTTTTTTAACGAGAAATCAACTTAGAAATAAAGTAGATGGCGTTGATCAGTTTGTTGCTGTTTTTAAGCCTCAAATAGTACTCTAACAGGGTTTGTGTAAGAAAAAGGTATAAATCTAAAAAGCCGTTGCAAAATGCAACGGCTTTAAAATATGTATAAAAATACGTTGTTTATGAAACGATTTTTTTCATAGCAGTCATAGACTCACGTAATTCTTCACCAATGTATTCAACTTCGTGCTCACGGATAGCTTTGTTTACAGCAATCAATTCCGCGTTGTCAACACCATTGCTAGTGTTTCCAAAAGGTTTTCCAATCAAGTTGATAGGAGCGTTGTTTACGTACTCAGCAATTAAAGGCTTACAAGCGTGGTCAAATAAGTAACATCCGTATTCAGCAGTGTCAGAAATAACACGGTTCATTTCAAATAATTTCTTACGAGCAATAGTGTTTGCAATTAATGGAGTTTCGTGTAAAGATTCATAGTAAGCAGATTCTTCAACAATTCCAGAGTCAACCATTGCTTCAAAAGCCAATTCTACACCAGCTTTTACCATAGCAACCATTAAGGTACCATTGTCGTAGTATTCTTGCTCAGAGATTTCCATATCACCAGCTGGAGTCTTTTCAAAGTTAGTTTCTCCTGTAGCAGCTCTCCAAGTTAATAAATTTACATCATCGTTTGCCCAGTCAGCCATCATTGTAGATGAGAATTCACCAGAAATGATATCATCCATATGTTTTTGAAACAAAGGTCTCATGATGTCTTTCAACTCTTCAGAAACTTTAAAAGCTTCAATTTTAGCTGGGTTAGACAATCTATCCATCATGTTTGTAATACCACCGTACTTTAAACCTTCAGTAATAGTTTCCCATCCGTATTGAATCAATTTAGAAGCATATCCTGCATCAATTCCTTCAGCTACCATTTTGTCAAAACATAAGATAGATCCAGTTTGTAACAATCCACATAAAATGGTTTGTTCTCCCATTAAATCAGACTTTACCTCAGCTACAAAAGAAGACTTTAAAACACCTGCAGTATGTCCTCCTGTACCAACAGCATACGCTTTTGCATAATCCCATCCTTTTCCTTCTGGATCGTTTTCTGGGTGAACAGCAATCAATGTAGGTACTCCAAATCCTCTTTTAAATTCTTCACGAACTTCAGATCCTGGAGACTTAGGTGCTACCATAATTACCGTAATATCTTTACGAACTTGCATTCCCTCTTCTACGATGTTGAAACCGTGAGAGTAAGACAAGCAAGCTCCTTCTTTCATCAATGGCATCACAGCAGTTACAACAGCAGTGTGTTGTTTGTCTGGTGTCAAGTTGATCAACAAGTCAGCAGTAGGAATCATTTCTTCGTAAGTTCCTACAGCAAAGTTATTTTCACTAGCGTTTAAAAAAGATTGTCTCTTTTCTTCAATAGCAGCGGCTCTTAAAGTATAAGATACATCCAATCCTGAATCACGCATGTTCAGACCTTGGTTCAACCCTTGTGCTCCACATCCAATGATTACGATTTTTTTACCTTTCAAAGCTTCTACTCCATTGCTGAATTCACTTCTATCCATAAATTCACACTGTCCTAATTGCTCTAATTGCTCTCTTAAAGAAAGTGTGTTAAAATAATTTGCCATTTTGCTTTTATTTTTATTCTAATTGTTTACTAGTTATTGTGCTAAAAATGAGTTGGCTAGAATTGAATTCTTTGCTGGCTCATGATTTTGTTTAATGCGTTGCCAAATTTAGGGAATTCTATTGAACTATCTCTCCTAAAATTTTACGAATGTTCATGGCCTCTTTTGAAATGGCTACTCTACCTGAACGTACAAATTGAGCAATTCCAAAAGGAGCAAAAGCATCATAAATAGCATCTATTTCGTGTCTTCTGCCTGCCTTTTCTACAATAAAGAAAGTTCTGTTTACGGTCACAATATTCATATTGTTTTCTTTGATGATATTTTGAATCTGTGGATTCTCAAACAACAAATCAGACTTGAATTTGAACATAGCTGTTTCTGTAAAAATAATCTCATCATCGGTATGATAATAAGCTTGAATTACTTCCACCTGCTTTTCTAACTGACCAATAATTTTCTTTACAGCTTCTTCCGTCATGTTGACAACAACAATAAATCTAGATACGTTTTCAATTTCTGAAGCAGAAACGGTTAAACTTTCTATGTTGATGTGTCTTTTGACAAAGATGGTCGAAATTCTGTTCAACAATCCTAAATTGTTTTCAGAATAAACGGATATGGTATATAATTTTTTTTCCATGTCTTAGGGTTCTAGATGAAAGAAACGGAGTCAAATCAAATAGACTTCATTTCTTTCATTTGTTTGTAATGATCTGTTATTCAAGTCTTATGTCTGAAACACTTGATCCAGTAGGTACCATTGGGAATACATTGTCTTCTTTTTCTACCATCACTTCTAAAAAGTAAGAGGTTTCACAGGCAATCATTTCGTCAATAGCTCCTTGAAGGTCTTCACGTTTTACAATCTTTTTGGCTGGAATACTATAGGCTTCTGCCAATTTTACAAAATTAGGATTGATCATTTCTGTAGAGGCATAACGTTTGTCAAAAAACAATTGTTGCCATTGACGTACCATTCCTAAAAATTCGTTATTCAATACTACAATCTTAACGGCAGTTCCTGTTTGTAAAATAGTTCCTAATTCTTGACAAGTCATTTGAAAACCACCATCACCAATAATAGCAACAACATGTCTGCTAGGTGCTCCCATTTTAGCTCCAATTGCAGCTGGTAAAGCAAATCCCATAGTTCCCAATCCTCCAGAAGTTACATTGCTTCTAGTGTGGGTAAAGTTGGCATAACGAACCGCCATCATTTGGTGTTGTCCTACATCAGAAACAATAACAGCATCGTCATGTGTTGCTTTGTTAATTCCTTGCAATACTTCTCCCATGGTCAAACCTTCTTTGGTAGGGTTTAGCTGACCGTTGATTACTTTTTCAAATTCAATTTTATCAAAAGATCTAAACTCTTGCAACCAAGAAGAGTGTTCTTTTTCATCAATAAATTCTAAAACCTTTGCCAAGGTGTCTTTAGAGTCTCCGATGACAGCAACATCTGTTTTAACATTTTTGTCAACTTCTGCAGGATCAATATCAAAATGAATGACTTTGGCTTGTTTGGCATATTTACTCAAATCACCCGTAACACGGTCGTCAAAACGCATTCCGATAGCAATCAACAAATCACATTCGTTGGTCAATTTGTTGGGTCCATAATGTCCGTGCATTCCTACCATACCTACGTTTAAAGGATGATTGGTTGCTAATGCAGACAATCCTAAAACAGTCCATGCGGATGGAATTCCTGCTTTTTCAACCAAGGCTTTCAATTCACTTTCTGCTCCTCCTAAAATTACTCCTTGACCAAAAATAATCATGGGTTTTTTAGCAGCGTTGATCAGTGTAGCAGCTTCTTTTACCTTTTCGATATTTGTTTCTGGAATCGGTTTGTAACTTCTAACAACGGTACATTTTTCATAACTGTAATCCAACTCTCCCAATTGAGCATCTTTGGTGATGTCAATCAATACGGGTCCTGGTCTTCCAGATTTGGCAATATAAAATGCTTTGGCAATTGCTGCTGGAATGTCTTCTGCTTTGGTTACTTGTACGTTCCATTTGGTAACTGGAGAAGAGATGCTAATCACATCTGTTTCTTGAAACGCATCGGTTCCTAACAAATGAGAAGCTACTTGACCTGTGATACACACCATGGGTGTAGAGTCAATTTGTGCATCTGCAATTCCAGTAATCAGGTTGGTAGCTCCAGGCCCAGAAGTAGCAAAAGCTACACCAACACGACCAGAAGTTCTTGCAAAACCTTGTGCTGCATGTGTGGCACCTTGCTCATGTCTTGTTAAAACATGATGCAATTGGTCTTGATATTTGTACAATTCATCATAGATGGGCATAATGGCACCACCAGGATAACCGTAAGCAACATCAACACCTTCTGCAATAAGTGATCTTACAACGGCTTCGGCTCCTATGATTCTTTCTGTTTTTTTCATACTTCGTATAGTATAAAGTACAAAGTATTAAGTACAGAGTTTAAAACTAGTGACTCTGTACTTAGTACTGGGTACTAAAATTTAATATTTATCTGTTACACATCCTTCAGAAGCTGAAGCTACTGATTTTGCATATTTAAACAGAATACCTTTAGTGTGTTTTAAAGGTGGTTGTATCCATTTTGCTTTACGTTCTGCAATTTCTTCTTCTGAAACTTGCAGTGTAATAGAATTATCTTCTGCGCTAATAGTAATGGTATCTCCCGTTTCTACCAATCCAATCAATCCACCGTCTTGTGCTTCGGGCGTTATGTGACCTACTACAAACCCGTGAGTTCCACCAGAAAAACGTCCGTCCGTAATCAAAGCAACTGATTTTCCTAAACCAGCTCCCATAATTAAAGATGTTGGTTTTAGCATCTCTGGCATTCCAGGTCCACCTTTAGGTCCAACATAACGAATAACGACGACGTCTCCTTTGTTTACTTCTCCATTTGAAATTCCAGTATTTGCAGCTTGTTCACCATCGTAAACCACAGCTTTACCTTCAAATTTCAATCCTTCGTTTCCAGATATTTTAGCAACTGCACCTTTTTCAGCAAGGTTTCCGTATAAAATTTGTAAGTTACCAGAAGATTTTAAAGCTTTGCTTGTTGGGTGAATCACATCTTGATCTTCAAACTCCATCGCTTCAACATCGGCTAGGTTTTCTGCTAAGGTTTTACCTGTCACAGTCATACAATCACCATGTAAATAACCATTGTCTAATAAATATTTCATGATGGCTGGTGTTCCTCCGATACTGTGAACATCTTCCATTAAATATTTTCCAGAAGGTTTTAAATCAGCAATCAACGGAGTTCTATCAGATACTCTTTGGAAATCTTCCAAAGTAAACTCAATATCAGCTGCATAGGCAATGGCCAAATAATGTAAAACAGCATTGGTAGAACCTCCTAAGGCATTTACAATAGCAATGGCATTTTCTATCGATTTTTTGGTAACAATATCCCTAGGTTTCAAATCCAACTCTAATAAATTTTTCATGGCTTGTGCAGTACGCTCAGCTTCTGTTAATTTATTTGGGTTTTCAGCAGGAATAGAGGAGTTGTAAGGCAGTGCCAATCCCATACATTCGATAGACGATGCCATGGTGTTTGCTGTGTACATTCCTCCACAAGCTCCTGCTCCTGGAATAGATGCTTTGATGATTTCTCTATATTCGGCTTCGTCAATTTCTCCTGCTACCTTTTGTCCTAAAGCTTCAAAAGCAGATACGATGTTTAATTTGCGTCCTTTGTATTTTCCTGAAGCAATGGTTCCACCATAAACCATGATAGAAGGTCTGTTCAATCGCAACATGGCAATAACGGCTCCAGGCATATTTTTGTCACATCCTACAACACCAACCAAACCGTCATAACTCTGAGCATTGACTACTGTTTCCATAGAATCTGCAATAATGTCTCTAGATGCTAGAGAGTAGTTCATTCCAGAAGTACCCATAGAAATACCGTCACTCACTCCAATGGTATTGAATGTCAATCCTACTTGGTTATTTTGATTGGTGAAGGTTTTGATCTCTTGTGCCAATCGGTTCAAGTGCATGTTACATGGATTTCCGTCATAACCAGTACTTGCAATACCAATTTGAGGTTTGTTCATGTCTTCATCCGTTAATCCTACAGCATACAACATAGCTTGAGAAGCTGGTTGTGAAGGATCTTGTGTTAGTCTCTGACTGTGTTTATTTAATGCCATTTTTAAGTTTGTTTTTTCAAATATAACTTTACAACTGTCAAAATTAGGATACTAGATGAGCCTTTAAAAAATAAATCGAAAAAACTTACGTTGTCCAGATGTTGTTTTTAGTTGTTAATGTGTTTGTTATGAATTGTTTGTGTTTTTAATTACATGGTGTCTAGGTGATGAAATCGTATTTAAGCTTATTGCAAAGTTAAAAATTCATGTTTTTTGATGGAATGTGTTTAATAATCTTGTATTACGTATATGTACTTAGTGAGATTAAGTATTTAATTCTTTTGAGAATATTTATTTATTTGTAGATTTGTGAAATTCATAAAAATAAGGAATAATACAGTATATATGTCAAATACAGCAACATTAGAAATTGAAGGAAAAAAATACGAATTTCCATTAGAAGTTGGTTCTGAAAAGGAAATCGCTATTGATATCAAACAGCTTAGGGCTGCAACAGGTGGTGTAACTACAATAGATCCAGGGTTTAAGAATACAGGTTCTTGTAAAAGTGCTATCACATTTTTAGATGGTGAACAGGGTATTTTGAGATACAGAGGGTATGCAATTGAAGAGCTTGCTGAAAAAGCTTCTTTCTTAGAGGTTTCTTATTTATTGATTTTTGGTGAATTGCCAACAAAAGCGGAATTGGATAAATTTGATCAAGATATCAAAGATCAATCTATGGTGGATGAAGACATTCACAAAATATTAGATGCTTTTCCTAAGAATGCACACCCAATGGGAGTTTTAAGTTGTCTGACAAGTGCTTTAACAGCTTTTAATCCAAAAGCTGTACAAGTTTCTTCTGAAGAGGATATGTATCGTGCAATTACCATGTTGATGGGGAAATTTCCTGTTTTGGTTTCATGGTGTATGCGTAAAATGAAAGGGGAGCCTTTAGATTATGGAGATGTTGATTTGGGTTATGAAGAGAATTTTGCGAAAATGATGTTTAAAAGACCTAACAAAGAATACACATGCAACAAAGTGATTATTGACGCTTTGGATAAATTGTTGATCTTACACGCGGATCATGAGCAAAACTGTTCTACGTCTACCGTAAGAATTGTAGGTTCTTCTCATGCTGGATTGTTTGCGTCAATCTCTGCGGGTATCTCTGCATTGTGGGGGCCTTTACATGGTGGAGCAAATCAAGCTGTAATTGAAATGTTGGAAGCAATTAAAGAAGATAATGGTGATTTTGAAAAGTACATTTTAAAAGCAAAAGACAAATCAGATCCTTTCCGTTTGATGGGGTTCGGACACAGAGTGTATAAAAACTTTGATCCAAGAGCAAAAATTATAAAAGTAGCAGCGGAAGAGGTGTTGGCAGATTTAGGAATTGAAGATCCCGTTTTGGATGTTGCTAGAGGACTGTCTGAAGCGGCGTTGAATGATGAATACTTCAAATCAAGAAACTTATATCCTAACGTAGATTTTTATTCGGGAATTATTTACAGAGCTTTAGGAATTCCTGTAGAAATGTTCACGGTTTTATTTGCAATGGGACGTTTGCCAGGTTGGATTGCTCAGTGGAAAGAAATGAGAGAGAACAAAGAGCCAATTGGTCGTCCTCGTCAATTATATATTGGTGAAACTTTAAGGCCTTATGTTGCAATAGAAGAAAGATAGAAATTGCAGATTATCATATAAACATAAAAAAACCTCCATTAGGAGGTTTTTTTATGTTTATTAAAAAAAGTGAAATTCTTGTAGAATTATACTTTCTCAGTTCGAACTTTATTGTTTTGAATCAAATCAATATACAAGTTGATTTGTTTTTTTAAGTTTTTGCGTTCGTAGATAGCATCTAAGAATCCATGTTCTAATAAAAATTCAGAACGTTGAAATCCTTCTGGTAAGTCTTGACCTGTAGTGTCTCTTACCACACGTGGTCCTGCAAAAGCTACTAAGGCGTTAGGTTCAGCTATGTTAATGTCTCCTAGCATAGCGTAGGAAGCTGTTGTTCCTCCTGTAGTAGGATCTGTACACAAAGAGATATAAGGTACTTTAGCCTCTGCTAACTGGGTCAATTTTGCCGATGTTTTTACCAATTGCATTAACGACAAAGGTGCTTCTTGCATACGAGCACCACCAGATTTAGAAATCATTAAAAAAGGGACTTTGTTTTCTCTAGCGTAGTCTATTGCTCTAGCTATTTTTTCACCAACTACAGAACCCATAGATCCACCAATAAAGGCAAAGTCCATAGCAGCAATCACTAAAGGTTTTCCAAAAGAGTTACCAACAGCAGTTCTAACAGCATCTTTTAATTTTGTTTTTTCCTGTGCTTCTTTAATTCTATTTGGGTACGGCTTTGTATCTACAAATTCTAAAGAATCTATTGAGCTTAAATTTATGTTCAACTCAGTAAATTTATTGTCATCGAATAAAATTTCAAAGTACTCATTACTACCAATCCTTACATGATATCCGTCTTCTGGACTTACGTAAAGGTTTTGCTTCAATTCTTCGGTATCAATAATTTTACCACTAGGTGTTTTGTACCACAGTCCTTTAGGAACATCCTTTTTTGCTTCAGTAGGAGTCTGAATTCCCTTATCACTTCTTTTAAACCAAGCTGTCATAAATTATTCATTTTAATGGAGGGCAATTTACTAAAAAAAATAGAGAAACTGAATAAAATCAGTTTCTCTATTGTGTATAGATATTTTAACCTAATCTAAAAGCAGATTATAAAGTGTTTACGTTGTTCAAATCTTCAAAAGCTTTGATCAAACGAGCTTTTAAAGTTTCTTCACCTTTACGCAACCATACTCTTGGGTCGTAGTATTTTTTGTTAGGAGCATCAGCACCTGTAGGGTTACCGATTTGAGAAGCTAAATAATCTTTATTTGCAGCCATATAATCTCTAATTCCTTCCATAAACGCGTACTGTAAGTCAGTATCAATGTTCATTTTGATAGCTCCATAACCAATAGCTTCTCTAATTTCTTCAACAGAAGATCCAGAACCACCGTGGAATACAAAATCAATTGGGTTGTGTCCTAATCCGTGTTTCTTCTCAATAAATTTTTGAGAATTGTCTAAGATTTTTGGAGTTAATTTTACGTTTCCTGGCTTGTATACACCATGAACGTTTCCAAAAGCAGCGGCAACTGTAAATCTAGGAGAAATTGCAGACAATTCTTCGTAGCAGTAGTTTACTTCTTCGGGTTGTGTGTATAATTTAGATTCGTCAACATTAGAGTTATCAACACCATCTTCTTCACCTCCTGTAATTCCTAATTCAATTTCTAAAGTCATACCCATTTTGTCCATACGCTTTAAGTATTCTTTACAAATAGCGATGTTTTCTTCGATAGGCTCTTCAGACAAATCAATCATATGTGATGAGAACAATGGAGCTCCGGTTTCTTCAAAATGCTTTTCAGAAGCATCTAACAAACCATCAATCCAAGGCAATAATTTTTTTGCAGCGTGATCTGTATGCAAAATTACAGGCACTCCATAAGCAACAGCCAATTCGTGAACGTGTTTTGCTCCAGCTACAGCTCCAGCAATAGCAGCAGCTTGACCATCGTTAGGCAAACCTTTACCTGCGTTAAAAACTGCTCCACCGTTAGAAAATTGTATAATTACTGGTGAGTTTAACTCTTTAGCAGTTTCTAAAACTGTGTTGATCGTGTTATTACCCGTTACGTTAACTGCAGGTAATGCGAATTGTTTCTCTTTTGCTAATTTGAAAATTTCTTGAACTGCATCTCCTGTAGCAACTCCTGGTTTAATATTGTAACTCATTATATAATTAGTTTATGGTATTAATCTTAACAAAAATAGTCATTTTTTATAAGATATAAGGGTCAGAATCACGATAGTTATACGAAAACGATATCGTTCTAGAAGGGATAATTGATTCCAATGTTCAATACAGAGTCGTTGATCCTGTAGTTAGAAAACCATTTGTTTTTTTCTAAGTAAGGTTCATAGGTTTTAAAAGCCCAATCCAAACGTAATACAAGAAAGTTAAAATCATAACGAACCCCAAAACCGCTACCTACAGCAATATTTTCTAAAGATTTGATGCCTCTAAAGATTTCCTCTTCTGAGGCGGTAGTTGAGCTTGGTAAATTCCAAATATTTCCGGCATCTATAAAAACAGCTCCGTGAATACTATTGATGACTTTGAATCGATACTCTAGACTTGATAGTAATTTTAAGTTTCCAATATTAAATTCCAATCCAGAATTGGAGCTACCAGGTCCCAACTCATATGTTTTCCATGCTCTAATATCGTTAGAACCACCAGCAAAATAACTGGTTATAAAAGGAATTTCTTTTGTTTTTCCTGTTGGAATTGCAATTCCCATAAAAGTTCTTAAAGCAATTGAATTGTTGTTTGTAGTACTCCAGAATTTTCGAAAATCTAAATCTAGTTTTACAAACTGAGAGATTACTATATCTTCAAAAACAGGTTGCTCGTCCTTTTCTTGATATAAAAAAGAAGTTGTATTTCCAGAAGAGCTAATTCTAGTTTTAAAATAATTATAATTGGTGTCAGAAAGGCCTTTGCGACTATTGTGTTCAAAAGAATAAGAAGTAGCGGGTATGATGTTGTTGCTTGTAATAATGTCTTCTCTTTTTCCTATGTTTTGTAGCGTGGTGTACTCATCTGGATATGTGTCCCCAAAGGATGAAGGAACACTCTCAATAAAATTTCTTGCATTTTCTGTAGTCAAATCATAAGCTCCAACAAGAGGTTGAATTGTTTCAATTTTTGTATATTCAGAACTGTAAATGGTGTAATAAGATTCTGGATTTAAATTATTGATAAACTGTAGGTTTAGAATTTCAAATGTATGCGTATTTTTTGTTGATGATTTCCAATTGTAATCAATAATCCCAGAGACTTTTTGTTTGTCTAATCCTATGTTTTTCTGAAAACTAGTACCAATGGTAATTTTTGTTTTTGGAGTCATGGTTCTTGGGATGATGTTTCCTAAAAAAGGAAAAATGAATTTAGGAAACTCCAAGGAAGCATCAATACCCACTTCAAAAGCATCAAAATCTCTTGATTCTTCTCCACTAACTTTAGTTGCGGTGTCAAAAATACTTCCTTGTAGTGAAAGCTGAAACATTTCTGCTCCTCTAAATAGATTTCTATTTACAAAACTAAATCCTCCAGACAAACCCAGGTTTTTGATGTTAGAATGAATAATTTCTGTGTTTAGTCCAATTCCATACTTCTTTTGTGGTGTCAAAACAATTGTTGTAGAAAGTGTATTGTCAGAAAGTTCTTTGTGAGTGATTTTAACAGATTTAAAATTGTTAAGAGACCTAAGATGGTTTCGGGTCAACTCCACATTTTTATCGCTGTAAATCTGGTTGGGTTGAATAAAAATAGAATTGTTAAGTGTTTTTAATTTGTGCTTTAATTTATGGTGCGCGTAAAAATCTATAAATCGATACGTTTTTTTTACATCGTATGGATTGTTTCTATTGTTGTAGGAATAGTCTGTGAATACAGATATTTTTTTGATGGTTTGAATCTCAGTAGGCAACTCAACTATTTTATCTTCTTTTTTTATTTTTCGATTGTCAATGTTGATTTCTACAGAGGTAATGTGATTTTGAGCAAGAGTATCTATGTTTCTAAAACTAATCAATCCTTCTGAAAAATGATAAAAACCATTGTTTCGTAAGGTTGTAGTAATTTCTGACAATGCTTTTGTGAAATTGGTTAAATTGTATTGATCTCCTTTTTTTAGAGGTATGTGGTTTTTGTGTTTGCTAAGGGTTGAGTCTATAGCCTTGGAGGCGATTTTGTAAGTGATATCTCCTAAATAATAAGGCTTGTTTTTGGTGATCTCATACGTAACGTTGGCCGTTTTTAAATCTTTGATGACAATAGTTTTTACGCTTGCATCAAAATAACCATGATTAAAAAAATGAGTTCTCAAGTTGTCAGCTGTACGAGTTGTTTTTTTAGGTTCTAAAATTACAGGAGCCTCTCCAGTAGTTAAAAACCAATTATTGATGCTTCTTTTTTTATTGAGTAATTTTAAAGTTTGTTTTTTAGATAGTATTTTGGTGAACAGATTATTTCTGTTGATGAAGTTGGTTATTTTTTGTTGATGAATGGAATCGTAATCAGGGTTTCCAATATTGTAAACAGCTAAACTTATAGGGAAACCAAGTAACGTATTGTTAGGGCGTTGAATTAAATAAGAGGTAATTGCTATGTCAGAAGTTTTATCCTGATCTATACGAATGGCGTTTTTTTTGAGTAAAAAAGAATTTTTCTGCACATACTTCGTAGTGTTACATGCTGTAAATACACAGCTAACTAAAAGAGAAAATAAGAAAGAGTATAAAGACGTTTTCAAATATCAATAATTTGTAAATCAAAAATAAGCATTAAATAGGTTACTAAGTAATGCTTGTTGAATTTTAGTAGTAAATTTGGTGTTTCAAAAAATAAAAATATGTCTATATCTAAAAGTCAAATCAAGTTGATAACGAGTTTGCAACAAAAAAAGTATCGTTTGAAAGAAAGTCTTTTTGTTGTAGAAGGAATAAAAGTTGTAGATGAGTTTTTGAAGTCTGACTTTGAGTTGAACTCTCTTTTTTGCACTGAAGATGTAAAAGAATGTTATTTTGGGTCCAATCCTGAAATAATTACAGAGATAGAATTAAAAAAAATAAGTGGATTAAAGTCTCCAAACAAAGTACTAGCACTTTTTAAAATTCCTAAAGAAACAAGAATTGATCAACTATTGGGGTTAAAAGTAATGTTAGACGATATCAATGATCCAGGGAATTTAGGAACAATTATCAGATTGTGTGATTGGTTTGGTGTAAAAGAAATAATTTGTAGTAAAAACACAGTTGATTGCTACAATTCTAAGGTAGTGCAATCTACGATGGGGTCGTTGACAAGAGTAAATATCAAATATGTTGATTTGATGTCTTACATAGAACAAACATCACAGCCATTGTTTATTGCAGATATGGAAGGGGAGAATGTTTACAATTCAAAATTGCCAAGTGATGGAATTGTAATCATGGGGAATGAAGCCAATGGAGTCAGTAACGATATCAAGAAGATAGTAACCCACAAATTGACAATTCCAAGATATGGAGAAATTCAAGCAACAGAAAGCCTAAATGTAGCTACTGCTACGGCTATTTTATTGAATGAATTTAGACGTAATATTTTTATTGAAAAATTAAGCTAAACATAATAGCTCTAGAGTTCAATTTGTAAGGAGCATTTGTTCTTGCTATTGACCCCATATTTTCACCTGAAAACTCACTGTTTACACCATAAATCCCTTTTAGAGATGGTGTTAATTTGAAGTAAGGAAGGTAAATATTGAAACCCATAGAGATTTCTGCAGCTACTGTCGTTGTTTTCAAACTAAAATCATAAGGATCAGCCCCATTATTATTGTTATTGTCTTCAGTATTAAAATTATAATTCATTGACAATCCACCTGTAGCAAAAACTCTAAAATTATTGATTCTATCAGTAGTTAATTTCAAGGATACAGGGAAACGAAAATAGGTTGCGTTCAAGTCGAAGCTTCTCCCCCCAAAAGACAGTACGTTGCTAGAACTCATAATACCTGGTTCTAAAAATATACTAATATTTTGTGTGAGACTGTAATCTGCAATTACCCCTAGTTGAAATCCACTACCTACTGTAACAGAAACAGGATCGTCAGATTCAACAGAATAACCTTTTTGATGCAGTCCAAGATAGAATCCATAACGGATTTTACTTTTGTCAAAATGCTGTAGTCTACTTATCTTTTCTTCCTGTGCGAAAGAAAATGTACAAAGTAATAAGAAAAATATAACAATTTTAGGGGTCATTGTTTGTTTGCTTTATAGATTGTTGATACTCCAAATGTAACAATAAAATCTTTAACGTTTATAAAACCTGCCGAATTTAATATTAAATTAAACTGTTCTCCGTAGGGAAATGAATTTGCAGATTCTGAAAGATATCTGTATGCTGTTTTGTCTTTTGAAAAAAGTCTACCCACAAATGGAAGGATTACCTTACTATGAAATTGATATCCTTGCTTGAAGGGAAACTTAGTAGGAACCGAAGTTTCTAAGACTACAAAAGTACCTCCTGGTTTTAAAACCCTATGTATTTCCTGCAATCCTTTGTTCAAATCTTCAAAATTACGAACCCCATAAGAAACGGTAATTGCATCAAAATAGTTGTCTTCGTATGGAATTTTTTCAGAATCTCCCAGTACCATTTCTATACTGTTACTAAGTCCTAATGTTTTTATTTTTTCGTTTCCTACTTCTAACATTCCGGCAGAAATATCAAGGCCTATAATTTTGGCTGTTGAGATGGAATTGCTTAGCATAATAGCAAGATCACCAGTTCCTGTTGCAATATCTAAGATTTTTTTAGGTTCGGTAGCTTTTACAATTTCAACAACTTTTTTTCTCCATTTTACATCAATACCAAAAGTAATGACTCTGTTAAGTCCGTCGTAGTTTCCAGAAATGGTATCAAACATATTGGCTACTTGTGTTTTTTTAGTAGCATCAGAATCTTTGTAGGGTTTTATAATTTTAGACATGAGCGTTGACTTAGATTATCCGTTTACGGCAATTACATTGTTTATTTTGTTGGGTAACATTTCTTTCAACATGGTTTCAATTCCATTTTTCAAAGTCATGGTAGAAGAAGGGCATCCGCTACAAGCTCCCTGTAGAATTACATGTACATCTTGTGTTGTTGCATCATAAGATTGAAAAACAATATTTCCTCCATCATTAGCAACTGCAGGTTTTACGTATTCTTCTAGAATATTTGCAATTTCTAAAGGAGTTCCTTCTAGGTTTTCAATAGGAGTGGTTTCAATTTCTACTTTAGGTTTTTCTATAGTCGTGTCAATAATTAATTTTCCTGACTGAATGTATTCTCTTAAAAAAGTTCTTAATTGCAAGTTGATTTCTCCCCACTCAATCAATTCATTCTTAGTAATAGAAACATAATTTTCTGAAATATAAACTTCTTTTACAAACGGAAACTCAAACAAAACTTGAGCTAAAGGAGAGTTTTTAGTTTCTGACGAAGATTTGTATTCATGATCATCTGGAGTTAACATTTTGTTACAACCAAATTTCATCACCATGGGGTTGGGAGTGCTTTCTGCATAGATTTCAACAGCAACTTTTCTTGTCTCTGCTTTGTCAGTAACAATGGTGTTTCCTTCGTTCAAGTAGATTTCAATCAGTTCTCTAATGTCGTTCTGAATGTCACTCCATTCTACAATATCGTATTTTTCAATAGCAATAAAATTTGCACTAATAAATACCTTGCTTACAAATGGAAGTTTGAACAACTGTTGTGATATAGGTGATTCTTTAGCTTCATCTATATTATTAAATTGATAACTTCCTCCGTTGGTAACTTGTTGATTGCTGACAAACTTAACAATAGATGTATTGTTTGTACCTGCTATAGTGATGTTGTGTGTACTCATTTCTGAAAAATTTGTACAAAAGTAGTTTATTTAAATTTAAATTCCTTGTGAATTTGAGAAAGGGCTGAGGTGATAATTGCTCTAAATAAACCTAAAATATATAAGTATAGGTAAGTGCTAGTCTAGAATTGTTATTTTTGATTTTAGCAGGATTTACGGTGCTTTCTCGGTCGTTAAAATCGTACTCATTGGTTTGTTTCGTTTTGTTGTAAGCAATATCTAGTTTAGAATTTCCAAAACGTATTCCTGTTCCAAAAGATCCGGAGTATTTTTCACCAATTTTTACCACATCAATGTTTCTAGGGTCTACATTGTCTTTAAATGGACTTTGTTGATAACCAAAACCTCCTCTCAAATACATTTTTCCCAATCTAAATTCACTTCCGATGTTTACATTATTTGTATTTTGTAGCACATCCATAAAATAGGAATTGTCTTCTCTAAAATCGGTTTCACCATAAAGATCTAAAGCTGTATAGCTTTTATAAGTGTAATCAATATTCACAAACCCAAGTTTGCCAAAAACGTAAGCAATACTTGCTGTAACTTTACTTGGAGTTCTAAGTTTGTATTCAAAATAAGAACTTTCAGGACTCAAATTAGCAGCATTTATATTCTTAGTAGGGATGCTTGCAAATCGGGTAAGAGAATTATAATCTTCTGTAATTGTATAGTACCAAGTTGGAGATTCAACAGCCAATCCTAATCGCAATTCATGTATGGGTTTGTAAATAACTCCTGCACCAACAGAAATTCCATCTGATTGTTGAGAGTTGTTTTCTTCAAACAATACGTCTAGAACATTGCTTGGAGCGGAATCATCTTCGTTGATTTCATTCAATTCAGTAGATTGATAAAAGTCTAGACTATGAAAATTTAATGCAAATCCAAGGTTTAAATTGTTTTCAAATTGTCCTGCTAGTACAAAACTAAGTTTAGAAAGATCTCCTTCATAATCATTGTAAAAACGTTGACTTTGTGCGTTGTTGTACTCGTTTTCCTCGTCGTTGGGGTGTATGTAGAAGTCAGCATATCCACTGTTACCTCTGTACAAATCTCTTTTTTGAAAGTGATTTGTTTTCTGATAGTTTACAGAAAGTCCTATTTTATTCCACCCACTGTTGTAAGCGTAATTCTTTAAGATAAAAACACCTCCAATTTGTTCTAGATTAAAATCGCTAGAAGTATTAGTTGTAGTCGTGTTGTAATAGTCACTGGTGTTTTTGTAATTGTTTACACCAAAGGTAAGCGCAAACTCACCATGATTAAAAATTGCCGCTCCAGCTGGATTGACATTGATGGCACTCAAATCACCACCAACAGCTCCCATGGCTCCGTTAAGTCCAGAAAATCTGGCAGTTCCCAAGTTTTCTTCAGATGAAAACAACACTCCTAAATCAGTGTAATTCAAACTCTGTGCTTTAGAGACAATGCTAGATAAGGCAATTGTCAAAGCGATATAAAAGGTTTTTTTCATGATGTCTTTTTTTAAAATTATCTTCGGTAGCTGTTAGAATTGGTTCTTTTGGAACTTGAACTAGAGCTACTACTGCTACCACTACTTGATGAACTGCTAGGGCTGTAGTAGTTAGAAGAATTGCTGTTGTTACTCCTAGAGCTTCTTGTAGAAGGTGTGTAGGTGTTGTTGTTTGTATTGCTAGAACTTCTTCTGTAGTAGCTACTATTTTTTTGTGAAGTAGTAGAGCTGCTCGGAGTTGAATATTGTTGATTAGAGTAACTGCTTCTATAGCGATTGGTATTGTCTCTTTTTGTTTGTGTCCTATTTCTGTAATTGGTGTTAGGGTATTGGTAGTTTTGGTAATAATAAGGATTCATAGATCCGTAATAATAAGGGCTTCCCCAGTAGGGATTGTAGTTGTATCCAAACCCCAAGTTCCAGTTCCAGTTGTTGTATCCGTAGTAACTATTATTGTTCCAGTAATAACGATTCCAACGGTAATCATTCCACCAAAAAGGATCGTTCCATCCAGAATTGTCGTAATTGCTGTTCGGCTGTACGTATATATTAACTTCTTGAGGTATTTCTCTTGATGAGTAAACCTCTTGGGGGTTTATGCTGTTTGGTGTCAAAAGTGAAGGGTCAGACAAAATAGGATCCAAACCATTTACTTTTTTCATTTCATCACTAAAAACCGTATTGGGTACATGCTTCTTAGTTTCGTAGATACCGTCGTAGTACGGATAATTTTGGTAAAAGGTACAAGAACTATAGGTGAAACTGATGATTCCTAGTACAATAAATTTTGTCCAAGGCAGAGAAAATACTTTATAGATATTCATAATACTTTTTATTTTATTGTTGAACAATGCAAAAAATAGTAGTTTTGCCAGCTGGACATAGGATCCAAACTATATATAGTAAAATTACAATTTCTGTGCCAAAAAAATACATATGGGAGCAAAATTAACGAGTAGAAGTGCTGATTATTCAAAATGGTATAACGAATTGGTGGTAAAGGCCGATTTGGCTGAGAATTCAGCAGTTAGAGGATGTATGGTCATCAAACCTTATGGGTATGCTATTTGGGAAAAAATGCAAAATGAATTGGATAGAATGTTTAAAGAAACAGGTCATGAAAATGCATATTTTCCTTTATTTGTTCCTAAAAGTTTGTTTGAAGCAGAGGAGAAAAATGCCGAAGGATTTGCGAAAGAATGTGCTGTAGTAACGCATTATAGATTAAAAACAGATCCAGACAATCCGGGGAAATTAATTGTAGACCCTAATGCAAAATTAGAAGAAGAATTGGTAGTAAGACCTACTAGTGAAGCTATCATATGGAATACGTATAGAGGTTGGGTGCAATCGTATCGTGATTTGCCTATCAAAATAAACCAATGGGCAAATGTAGTGCGTTGGGAGATGAGAACACGATTGTTTTTAAGAACTGCTGAGTTTTTATGGCAAGAAGGTCATACAGCACATGCAACCAAGCAGGAGGCTATTGATGAGACTTTGCAAATGCAGCAAATTTATGCTGAGTTTGCAGAGAGCTTTATGGCAATGCCCGTAGTTAAAGGAGTGAAGTCTGAAAGTGAACGTTTTGCTGGTGCAGATGATACCTATACTATAGAAGCGTTAATGCAAGATGGAAAAGCATTGCAAGCGGGAACCTCTCACTTTTTAGGACAGAATTTTGCCAAAGCGTTTGATGTGAAATATACGTCAAAAGAAGGGAAACAAGAACATGTTTGGTCTACTTCATGGGGAGTTTCTACTCGTTTGATTGGTGGATTGATCATGACACATTCCGATGATTATGGTTTGGTATTACCTCCAAAATTGGCTCCAATTCAAGTGGCGATTGTTCCCATATACAAAGGACAAGAACAGTTGGATGCAATTTCAAAAAAAGTAAATGAGATTGTGAGTCAATTAAAAACAAAAGGGATTTCTGTGAAATTTGACGATAGAGACACGTACAAGCCAGGATGGAAATTTGCGGAATATGAAATGAAAGGAGTACCTGTAAGAGTTGCTATTGGAGCCCGTGACTTGGAGAATGGTACTTTAGAAATTGCACGTAGAGATACTTTGGTTAAGCAAAGTTACCAGCAAGAAGAGGCTGTGGAGGTGATTGAAAAATTACTAGTAGAAATCCAAGAGAATTTGTTAAACAAAGCTTTGGATTACAGAAAAGAACACACTACATATGTAGATACTTTTGAGGAGTTTAAAGAAGCGATAGAAAACAAAGGTGGTTTTGTAGCGGCTCATTGGGATGGGACGGAAGAAACAGAAGATCAAATAAAAGAAATAACCAAGGCAACCATTCGTTGCATTCCCTTAGATTTTGAAGAGGAAGAGGGGGAATGTGTGTTTTCTGGAGAACCTTCACACAAACGTGTTTTGTTTGCAAAAGCGTATTGATAAAAAAAGTTTGATTTTTTTTGAAAAAAAGTTTGCAGTATTACAAAACGTGTGTATATTTGCAACCGCTAAAGCAAAAAGCAGAGCGCTTTTTTAATTAGTGATTTTGGTCCGTTCGTCTAGGGGTTAGGACGCATGGTTTTCATCCATGTAACAGGGGTTCGATTCCCCTACGGACTACAATTTTTTGAATAAGATAACACATAGAATAAGATGGCAAATCACAAGTCAGCATTAAAGAGAATAAGAAGTAACAGCGCTAAGCAGGTAAGAAATAAGTACCAGCACAAGACAACTAGAAACGCTGTTAGAGCTTTACGTAACATGACAGAAAAAGCAGAGGCTGAAGGGCAATTGCCTAAAGTTGTTGCAATGTTGCAAAAGTTAGCTAAGAACAATATTATTCATAAGAATAAAGCAGCTAACTTACAGTCTAAATTGACAAAGCACGTAGCTTCTTTATAAGAAACGAAATTTTGGTCCGTTCGTCTAGGGGTTAGGACGCATGGTTTTCATCCATGTAACAGGGGTTCGATTCCCCTACGGACTACAAAGCCTTACTGATAATCAGTAAGGCTTTTTTCGCGTTTTTTATATTTATTACAAATAAAAATCAATCTCGAAAATTATATTTTAACCAATTATTATGAGTGCTTCTGAATAATAAAAATCTTTTTAGAAGCTTTGAGGGATCAAGACAAGTTGTTGTGTTTAGGCAAAAATATTGGTTAATCTAAAGAGGAAGAATTCTAGATTTCTAACCCCTCTAAATTGCGCTCTAAAAGCTTTAATTTTAGCATTGAAAGATTCAGCCGCAACATTGGTACTTCTATTTACAAAGTAATTTAGGATTGATCTGTAGTTTAGAGTAATTGTATTTACTATAGATTTAAATTGATTAAACCCTGATTTTTCTACTTGTTTATACCAATGCGCTAGTTTTGTATAAGCAATTTGTAGGGTTGTTTTTAGGTTGAATATCTCTCT
>NZ_JAUOSB010000039.1 GCF_030548295.1 Wenyingzhuangia sp. 2_MG-2023 | reverse complement strand
TTCTTGTATTTCATATCTCAAATTTATCTATTTGAAATTTAAAATATCACTCCGAATTTATTGGGGGCTAAAATAATTTATAACAATTAGAAGGTATAGAATTTTGTTTAGTTTGTTTATTTCTAGTTATATGTTTTCTACTCGCTTTTCAATTTTTTCAAAAAGTCCATAATATGAGTCTCTTTGTCTTCTTTGTTTTACAATTTCTTTATTTATTATTTCTTTATTAAAATAGTAAACCATTCCATTTTCCCATGAATTCCAAACCTCTTTAGGGATTCTACCTTTGGTTTTCCATAGATATTCTTCCGCACAAAAATTCAAGTAATCTACTATTAACTTTTCGTTTTCTGGAGACAATTGATAGTTTTCATTTAATTCTGATAGCTTAATAATTTCTTCTAAATTATCATTGAATCTCAAATCATACTTTGTGTTAAATTCAGTAAATAATTCTTTAAATATTTTGTCGTTTTCAGTTTTGTACTGTCTAGTACCAAGAGAAAGAGAAATTCCAGTTGCTATTATTGCACCTAAAACTTCGACTTTTTCATTCGTAAAATAGAAAAGCAGGATTCCAATTATCATTGAAATCAGGTTAATAAATATTATGTCAGCGTATTTTTTCAAATGTTTGGCAACGGTTTTGGCTAGGCTTTGTGCGGGAAGAAAATCGCCAAGATTTTCGGACTGGACTAAGCCGAAGCTTTTTGTTTGGTTTTGTCTCTTTGGTTATCACAAAGCCAAATCAACAAGATTTGGCGACCTAGTAAATATACACAAAACTTTGAGAAAGCACAGAACCCGCATTAAGTTTAGCCGGTGTTGTAAAAAGTTTTTAATTAAGATTTATCCATTCTTCACCATTCCATATTTTTAATTTTTTGGTGTTATAATCATAATAAATCAAGCCTTCACTGACTTCTTTAGGTTCTTCATTGAGAGGAATAAACCTAAGAGAACCATTAATTTTCAAATCTGCATTTATATCTAATTTATCTGTTTTAAAATCTCCATAAATTAAAGGTGAATTAGATTCAGAACTTTCAATTATGAGCTTATTAGAAAAGTCTCCATGTTGTCTTCCAGCATGAGTACCAATAACAATATTTCTGTCTCCTAGTTTGCCTTGAGCAGCAGCTTTACCAATTATGACATTGTTCTGACCTTGTACATTACCTCCAGCATAATTTCCAAGAATTACATTTCCATATCCTCGTGAGTTAACTCCAGCATGATAACCAACTAATAGAGAGTTACGAGTCATATGTGAAGTCGCTCCAGCCGAATTACCTATAAAAACATTTTCACTCGCTTTATTATATTTCCCAGCATCAATCCCTACATAGGTAACATGTTTTCCATAATATCCTTTTCCTTTTTCAATAATTTCATAATTAGGGCTTTGTAAAGATTCAATTTCCTTTTCAAGAATTGCTATTCTTTTGTTTATTCCACATGAGCTTAAAACTAATGTAAATATTATAATTATATAGTGTTTCATTTTTTAATTTTTTACAACGGTTTTGGCTAGGATTAGTACGGGAAGAAAAGGAGCAGAGCCTTTTCGAGCACGGACTAAGCCGAAGCCTTTTTTTTGGTTTTATTTTTCTATTACAAAGCCAAATCAAAAAGGATTTGGCGACTTAGTAAATATACACAAAACTTTGAGCAAGCACCAAAACCCGTATTAATTTTAGCCGGTGTTGTAAATAGTAGTTTTTAATCTGTAGGTTTTTCTTGAAATTTAGTAAATCCAAATACTTCAATTTGATTTTCATTAATTCTAAAAACAACAGTATATCCTTTATAGATTAAATCTCGAATAGCTTCATTTTCAAAATAGATTGATTTTCGAAATAAATATGGGTTTTCAGGAATTTCTTTTATTCGTTGAATAATTTCAGTCTTTAAATTTTTAGCAGATTTTGGACTTTTCTTAGCGATATACTTTAATTGTCTTTCTAGTCTTTCAACAAAAGTATCCTTATATATTATTCTCATAAAACAGTTAAATTATTCCATTTAATCTGTTTTCAAATTCTTGTTGAGATACGAATTTTGCTTTTCCGCTCTCAATTTCGTTCAATTCTTTATGTAAATATTTTGAAGTAGTAGTAAAGTCAGAACTTTCACTTACAATCTCAACCTCTTCTGTATTAAACTTACTCAATAACCAAATAAATTTGTCGTAGACTTTATCGCTGATTTTTAATTGTATAGTGTACATAATATTTCATTTTAAACAAAAATACAAAAAGGAATTTTCAATAAATAATTTCTTTCACTATTATTTACAACGTTGTTGTATATGGTTTGTTGCGTGATCAAGTCACTAAGTTAGTAAATAAAAACTGAATAGAAAATCCGCGAGGATTTTCGTAAGTAGGCTAGAACTAGCAATAAATTATATACGGTGTTGGCAACAGTTTTTATTATTCAGATTACAGTATGTCGTTTAAATCTTGTCTTCCGACAATTGCCATTATTTCAACAACGTCATTATTTATTTTATAGTAAATACTATCTATTCCGCAAACACATCTTCTATAGTCTTTTTTTATATAATCAACTGACTCGAATGAAAAAGGCCTTTGGGAAATAATTTCAAAATATTTAAAGAATGATTCAAAATATTTATCCGCTTGAGTCATTCCAAATTTTTTAACTCCATAGTGATGGATTCGGATTAAGTTATTTTTAGCTTCGTTACTTAATCGATATTTAGCCATTTAGTAAAGTTTTTGATTGAGCTAAAATTTCATTTTTTGATTCGCTTGTAAATCCGCTATTTTCAGCTTTTTCCAATTTAGTTCGAACCCAATCAATTTCGACTTGTTGTTTTCTAGCTTGTCTAATTAAATCGTTTACTAATTCGCTTTTGCTTGAATATTCTTTTCCATTGACTTGTGCTTTCAGCCATTCGTCGTTAGGTTCTGTAAATGATATACTTTGTCTTGACATAATTCAATTATTTGGTGTAAATATACATCAATTTCGAATCATGTCCAAATTGTTGCCAACGGTTTTGGCTAGGATTAGTACGGGAAGAAAAGGAGCAGAGCCTTTTCGAGCACGGACTAAGCCGAAGCCTTTTTTTTGGTTTTTATTTTTCTTATTACAAAGCCAAATCAAAAAGGATTTGGCGGCTTAGTAAATATACACAAAACTTTGAGAAAGGACAGAAACCCGTATTAAGTTTAGCCGGTGTTACCTAACGTTTTATTCTTTGATATAAATTATTCCTTCACAATTGTCAGGATCACCAATTGAAAATAATATAGCATAATTATTTCCTTTCGTCTCAAATCTAACAACTTTCGTTTCTAAATCAATAATATTTTCTTCGTTATTATAAAAATGTATCCATTTTCCTCTGTTATTAAAAAAAGTATTTATTGTATCGGATATATAATATTTACCATTTTTAGATAATTTTATTTCATTTGGGAAGTTGATTTTTTTGTTTTTAATTTTATAAGTTCCTATGATTTTATTGATGTTTATTTTTTTCTCGATTTTTTCATAACCTCTATCCCAGTTACAGAAGATAGGATGACATGAAATAAGAAAGAATGAAATTAAAATTTGAATATATTTCATTTATTTAAGTATTTAATATGGCTAACTTCACCAAGTTCCCAATTTACATTAAGTTTTCAGTATCAATTTTACAGTTTCTTAAAAGTTATATTTGATTGATTTTTATGTTATCCATTTATTCCAATACCACTTTCATAAAAACCACCTCTTTTCTTTTTTCTTAATTTATCTCGTTTAGTTTTTGTCATTGTTTCTACTTTGTCATCTAAGAGCTCTGATATTAAAAAGTACCAAATAAAAGGTATGATAAAAATCATTATTGAATTAATTAGTTTTTGTATCGAGGTAAGAACTTTATTTTTTAATATTTTTCGAAGTGTAAAGAAATTAAAAATCAAGTATATAACGATTATAGCGTATAATATGATTTCTTTTTTTTCCATTGCTTAGATTTTATGTTAGGTAACGGTTTTGGCTAGGATTAGTACGGGAAGAAAAGAAGCAGATCCTTTTCGAACACGGACTAAGCCGAAGCCTTTTTTTTTGGTTTTATTTTTCTTATTTCAAAGCCAAATCAAAAAGGATTTGGCGACTTAGTAAATATACACAAAACTTTGAGAAAGCACTCAAACCCGTATTAAGTTTAGCCGGTGTTGCCTGTAGTTTTTTGTTTTATATTTCAATTTCAACCATTTCTGCTCTAGCTCCAAAACGAATAGGTAAAATACTTGTTCCAATTCCTTTTGATATATACATTTTCGGTTCAGATTCTTTATACCAACCTTTTAAATATTTTCCACTTCCCTGAGGTTTGAAAGGAACAATTCCTAAAAATGTAATTTGTCCACCATGAGTATGTCCAGATAATACTAAATCAATATTTAAGCTTCCTTTTTGTTTTGTAATAATGTCTCTATGTTCAGGACAATGTGATAAAACAATATTAGTTTCAGTTTGTTTTAAATTTTCAATAGCTTTTTCAAAATCAGCATTTCCACCTACAAAATCATCAATTCCAATTATCGATATTTCTCTATTTCTAATATTGATTGTTCTGTTTTCGTTTATTAATAATTCACAGTTATTTTTAGAAAAGACATTTTTCAACTTTGTCAAGTTAACATTTCCCCAATATTCCCAATTTCCTGTAATTGCATATTTTGGAATTGATTTATCTATTAATTCTAGAAATTCGTTTAAAGAATCTATTTTTTCAGTTTTGTCAACAGAATCTCCAGTAATAAATACAATATCAGGTTTTTTAGAGTTTATTTTTTTGGCAATAGACATGTGAAAGTATCTTAATTTATCAAAATGTAAATCTGAGATTTGAATGATTTTTATTTTGTTTTTATTGGATTTAGAAATGTCAAAATGATTCCACTCGATAACGTATTTTTCAAACCATAATGAATCTAAAACAATTAATCCAATTGTAGATAAAATTCCTGTTTTGATAAATTTTCGTCTAGTTAAAATGCTCATTTTTAAATTACTGGCAACGGTTTTGTATAAAAATCAGTTTGTGAGAAAACAGGCCTAGCCTTTTCGAACGAGCTGATTTGACATGGTTTAA
>NZ_JAUOSB010000038.1 GCF_030548295.1 Wenyingzhuangia sp. 2_MG-2023 | reverse complement strand
TTTAAACCAAGTCAAATCAGCACGCTCGAAAAGGCTCTGCCCTTTTCTCCCAAACTGATTTTTATACAAACCCGTTACCCTACATAGTCAAAAAATTCCAAAAACAAAGTTTGGGAATCAGTGTGGGTAAACTTTAAAAGTCAATATTTCTAAACTTTGAAATATTTTCAATAATACGTGTTAAAATTTCCATGGCTTGTTGGTTCAGTAATTTCTCCTAAAATCTTTTCACGATAGTTTTCTAGAAGATAAATAGTTCTTAAATCTATTGTTTAAGTAGCTGTGCTGAATTTTTGAAGCTTTTGAATGAAAGTATATTCTAAAAAAAGAAAGAAGTTTAAAAACGCTGAAAATGAATTTGTAGCTACGTTGAATTTTAAGATTTTTGCTTTCAAAATAGTTAGTCTTTTATTGAAAGGTTTTTATTCCTTGAAAACTAAAAAAAGTAGCAACGCTGAATTTTAAAACTTCAAAAACTTAAAAGATTTTTCTCTTAAATAATAAATTAAAACTTATCGAGAATTAAAATCAGCAACACTCCTAATATTTCTATTTACCGAAAAATTCCAGTAAATAAAATACGATAGGGTAACACCGGCTAAAATTAATACGGGCTTCTGTCCTACTTCAAAGTTTTGTGTATATTTACAAAGTCCGCCAAATCTTGTTGATTTGGCTTAGTCAAATTAAAAAGAAACAAATCCAAACAAAAAGCTTAGGCTCAGTCCGTTCTCGAAAATCTGGCCGATTTTCAACCCCGTACTAATCCTAGCCAAAACCGTTGCCCACAATATAAAAAAATACCGAATTGATTGAAAATTTTAGAAATATTGAATATTTAGAATTCGGAAACGAAAGACAAAAACTTGCTTTCTCTGAAATAAAAAAATATGAGATTTTAGAGAAACTCGAAAAATATAACCCAATTTTGACAGGAACTATTCCAATCGGAATTGATTTACCAGAAAGTGATTTAGATATTATTTGTGAATGTCAAAATCACTCTGAATTTAAAACATATTTATCAGAAAATTTTTCTAACAAAAAAGACTTTAAAATTTATTCAACAAAACAAAATGGAATTGATTCAACTATTGCGGAATTTAAAACGGATAATTTTTTGTTTGAGATTTTTGGACAAAATATTCCAACCGAAAAGCAAAATGCTTATCAGCATATGATTATTGAAAATAGAATTTTAAAGGAAAAAGGTTCTGAATTTAAACAAAAAGTGAAAGAATTAAAATCTAAAGGAATAAAAACGGAACCTGCTTTTGCTAAATTATTAGGGTTGAATGGAAATCCATATTCTGAATTATTAAAACTGAAAAAATAAATACTGTGGGCAACACCGTATATAATTTATTGCTGGCTTATTGCTTACTTACGAAAGTCCTCGCGGACTTTCTTGGTCGGTAATTATTTACTAAATTGGTTGCTTAAACCACGCAACAAACCATATACAAACACGTTGCCAATAATTATGCAAAAATTTCAAGCAAACGAAGAATTAGAAAATATTCTACTCAAAAATAACTTAATAGAAACTACTTCTTCAAGACATAAGGCTAAGGGAAAAAAAAGCTTTAAAAAAACTAAAAGTTCTACGAAAGAAATCTTTTTTGATTATGAACTAATAAGGATTTATAAAGGAGATGAAAGTAAATTTATTTTAACAGAAGAAAATTTAAGACAAATTTTACTTTATTTTAAATTAAACTCTGTCGACTTAAAAGAACTTTTGGAGACCAATCTATTTAATTTCTCTGAAATATCTGAAAGGTTATTGTCTATTGAAAAAGAATTAAAATCATTAGAAAAATTCCAACTTCATAAACCAAGACAATCAAAATTAAATAGAATATTAAGCGCATACCAAAATATTGAAATATAAAATTCAATTGATAAAATGGAGTATAGTATTTCACACAAGAGAGAATTAACTAAATATGAAATAGAATTTCTTACATATTTATTTGAAAATTCTAAACCTGAATGGGTCTCATTAATTCCTAATTTGAAAGTAGTTGCAAGATGCGGATGTGGAAACTGTCCGATTATAATATTTGACACTAGCATTGAGAAAAAAAATCTAATAATCGATTTTACAGGTAAAAGTACTAAAGACGAATTAATTGGAATATCTGTATTTGGAAATGAAGAAAAACCATTAGAATTAGAGTTTTGGTCGATAGATGGAAAAGCCAAACATATTACTGAAATTCCAAAAATTGAAACATTGAAACCAACTAGTTACAATAATTAACAAAAAAACTATTGGCAACACCGGCTAAACTTAATGCGGGTTCTGTGCTTTCTCAAAGTTTTGTGTATATTTACTAAGTCGCCAAATCTTGTTGATTTGGCTTTGTGAAACCAAAGAAACAAAACCAAACAAAAAGCTTCGGCTTAGTCCGTGTTCGAAAATCTTGGCGATTTTCTTCCCGCACAAAGCCTAGCCAAAACCGTTAACTGCAAGTTCAGAAGAAAAAATTGAAATTTGAAAGATACTAATCAATTTAAATCAATCGATAGTTTATATACTTATATCGATGAAAACTCATTTGAACTCAAAAGGAATTTTGAATTAACAGATATTTGGCTTCGTTATAGAAATCAAACTCAGCTTGAAACTGAAAAAATCAAATCTCAATGGGAAATTGATTGTTTCCTTTTTGACTTAAAAAGTGATGTTTTATTTTCTCAAATATATTCTCATGGAAAACACATATCAGAAATCACAAAATATCCCGATTTAAATGAGTTTAAAAATGAAGTAGTAAAATATTTACAACTACGAATATCATCATCTAAAAGTCCTCTTCTTAAAGCTCGTTATAATCACTTATTATGGAAATGCCCTAGTGGAATAAAACAAACTAAATATGCTATTGGTGCAATTGAAAATTATATAATATCAATAAAAGAATATTATAACCGTTTCAAAGAAACTGAAAATCCTGAAAATTCATTCCAAATATGTCAATTGTTTGAGGTTTTAGTTGCAATTAGTAATGAAATTAAATTTGACATGGCTGAGCTAAAAAAGCTCACCCAATTCCTTTTGTTTGAAACTGATAATATAGAGTTTTATATCATTCATTCAATATTATCTGATATGTTAGAATATCGAAAAATATTTAAGGCAATAGATTTTAATAATACTTTAATTTTTTTCGAAGAACAATTAAATACAAAAACTAAATTAGATGATTTAACACTAGGCCATGAATACTTATCAACTGCAATAAAAATATCTAAGAAACTTGGAAAAGATCATAGAATTTGGCATAATGAAAAAGGTTTAGCATATTTGAGATTAGCTGAGACAATTACTAACCCAGAACAATATTGGGTTAAACAAGATTATCATGCAAAAGCAATTGAAGAATTCAAACTTGCTAATAATATTACAAACAGAAAAGCTTCTGAAAAATTATATGCAGATTTAAAACCTTTAATAAAACTAAATACATTTTCAATACCATACACAAAAGAAATTGAAGAAGCTTTTAATAAACATGATAAAAATCTCAGAAACAAAGCAGAAATTTTACTTAAACTAGAATCTAGTAAAGTATACAGATTTATCTCAATTGGAGATTTTTTTCCTGATTATGAAATAACATTAGAAGCATCTAAAAAATCTAACAAGTTCCTTAATTATTTAACGACAATAAGTTTTGACAAAAACAAAAATATAATTAAAGATAAAGTTGAAAATAAAGAATTAAAAAATGTTTATAAAGCATATGAACATCAGCTTCATACAACTGTTCTTCCTCAATTACATTACACAATAATTCATGGTATTGAATCTGGTAATTTAACATTCAAGAATTTTATTAATTTTCTTGAACAAGAAACTTGGATTGGAAAAACACATATACGCTATGATTTAGGTGGTAATGAACAGCATATAAATTGGATAGAACAATTAAGTCCATCAATAGTCGAGTTCTTTATTCAAACACAAGCTTGGTGTGTTAGTAAATATTACAAACCAAGTTTTATTTTATGTATTGATAGTTTTACTTTGAAAATGGAGGGTATCTTTAGAAGTTTTTGTGAAATAGCAAAAATTCCAATTAGTACTTATCAAGAAAAGGGTATGCAAGAAATTTATATGCATAATGTTTTTGACAATGAAATTATAATTAAATATTTCAATGAAGATGATAGACTTTTCTTTAATTATTTGTTTTCCAATGATGGCGGGTTAAATTTGAGAAATAACATTGCCCATTGTTTTTATACAACGAATGATTATCACCCAAATAAAATGTTATTATTAATTTCAGCTTTACTAAGATTAGGGAAATATAATTATACAGAAAAAACCAGCAGTTAACAAGTACTGTGGTAAAAACTTATTAATTTCTAACCAAAATACTTCTAAAACCATCATCATATATCAATCCTGATTTTGCGATAGCAAAGGCCTGTTTTAATAGCTTATTACAAACAGCTATTAATGCTAGTTTTCTTGCTTTGAAATTTATTTCTCATCATCTATTTTAGAAGCCCTATAAAAAGAAGAATAAACTCTTTTAATTTATTTATGGATCTACAAACATTAATAAGCGAGTTAAGTTTTAAAGCTAGTAAAAGTTCTGGAGCAGGTGGACAACATGTCAACAAAGTATCTTCTAGAATAGAAGTGTTTCTCAACACCAACCGTCTCACTATAAACACATTAACCTCAATCGAATAAAAAACATTAAAAATTAGAAAATCATTTAAATAATGTAAATTTGTATCTAAATCTGATAATTATGATACAAAAACTTCTTTCTAATAAAATTAATGAACTACGAAATATTTGTAGTTTACTAAAAGTTAAAAAGTTATATGCTTTTGGTTCTGTTGTATCAAATCAATTTAAACCAGAAAGCGACATTGACTTTTTAATAACTTTTGATGAAGATATTTCTGTAGAACAATACACTGAAAATTACTTCTCTCTTCACTATAAATTAAAAGAAATCTTTAATCGAAAAATTGACTTAGTTACTGAGAAATCATTGAAAAACCCATATTTCATTGAAAGTATTAATGAATCTAAAGAATTAATATATGAAGCGTGAAGTTAAAAAGTATCTTTACGATATAAAAATATCGATAGAATCTATTAATGAATATTTAGGAAGTGAAAGAGATTTCTTCAAATACGAAGAAAATAAGATTCTGAGAAGAGCTGTTGAACGTGAAATTGAAATTATTGGAGAAGCTACTAATCGAATATTAAAAATTGAACGTGAAATAGTAATTGAAAATGCACGAAAAATAGTTGATACTAGAAATTGGGTAATTCATGCCTATGACAGTGTTGACAATACTATAATTTGGGGAATAGTAACAATCCATTTGCCGAAACTTTTAATAGAAGTTGAACAATTACTAGAAAAATAATAAGCCAGCAGTTAACAAGTACTGTGGTAAAAAACAGGTAAAAACTTATTAATTTCTCACCAAAACGCTTCTATATCCATCATCATATATCAATCCTGATTTTGCGATAACAAAGGCCTTTTAATAGCTTATTACAAACAGCTATTAATGCTAGTTTTCTTGCTTTGAAATTTATTTCTCATCATCTATTTTAGAAGCCCTATAAAAAGAAGAATAAACTCCTAATTTATTTATGGATCTACAAACATTAATAAGCGAGTTAAGTTTTAAAGCTAGTAAAAGTTCTGGAGCAGGTGGACAACATGTCTATTTTAGCCCCCAATAAATTCGGAGTGATATTTTAAATTTCAAATAGATAAATTTGAGATATGAAATACAAGAAAT
>NZ_JAUOSB010000037.1 GCF_030548295.1 Wenyingzhuangia sp. 2_MG-2023 | reverse complement strand
GCTTATTTTTAAGTTTATTAATCGGCTCCGAAAAAACATGCTTGTTTACATCGCTACTTTCCATAGCCAAAACCGTTACCCAAAATTAAAACTAGAATTATGAAATTTTTTAAAATAATATATCTAATCACTTTAATTTACGTGGTTAGTTGTAATAATAAAAATTTCACAGCAGCAAATGGTGATAAACATGAAGTTTCATCTTTAGTTGGAAAAAATGTATTTGAAATAGTTAATGACTATAGTAAAACAAATTCAGAGACATTAAAAGGTACTAATAACCAAAATTGGATTGTATATTTTCCAGATATTGATATTACTGTTATATCGAATAAATCAACTAATATTGTGACAAATGCTTTTAAAGGAAAAGGAATAAATTAATATAAAAAATCTATGAGAATAATATCAATTAAATTCATTTTATTATTTTTTTGTTGTTCATTAATTAATTGTGAAAACAAAGAAAAGAAAGAAAAAATAACTGAGAAAAAAACTACTATTCTTGAAAATAATACAACTAAAAAAGAAGTGAAAGTTTTACTAACTCTCGAAGAAAAAAATTACATTGAAAAAAGATTAGAAGAATATATCAATATAAAGCAAGATTTTAACAATGTAGATAAATCTAATAATACTAAAGTTGGACAATTAAATAAAAAACTAAGTGAATTACCTAGCTTCCCTGAATGGTTTTCAAAAAACACTCCTGAAATAAGATATTTAGAACTCATCAAAATGTTTACTATTGATATAGGTAATTCTATTGCTACAAGAAACAACCAACTTTTAAAACTTTCAAATGCTGATTTTGAAAAATATTCTAGTGAATTAAAGTCAATGTTAAAAGAATAAAACATTGGGTAACACCGGCTAAACTTAATGCGGGTTCTGTGCTTTCTCAAAGTTTTGTGTATATTTACTAAGTCGCCAAATCTTGTTGATTTGGCTTTGTGAAACCAAAGAAACAAATCCAAACAAAAAGCTTCGGCTTAGTCCGTGTTCGAAAATCTTGTCGATTTTCAATCCCGCACAAAGCCTAGCCAAAACCGTTAGGTAACACTAAAAAAAACATGACAGAAAAAAAAGTTTTAAGGCTTAATAAAGTATTACGTGAATTTAATATTTCATTAGATAGAGCTGTTGAACATTTATCTAGTCAAGGTTATGAAATAGAACCAAGACCGACTACTAAAATAAGTAAGGAAGAATACGATATTTTATATAAAAAATTTAAGCATAATCAAGGATCTATAAAAAGAGAGAATAAAGTATTTAATCAAAACCCATTTGGGGATGAAATTGACATTGAAACTAGGTTCAAAAAAATAATTGATTCTATTCAATCTTCAGATTTTGACTTTTCAAACATTATAGATTCTATTCCTAAATTAACTATTAACCCTAAATCTCCACTCAAATATCTATATGAATCATTTGAAAAAGATAAATTAGTTTTAATCCTTGGAGCTGGAGTTTCCATAGAATTTGGAGTTCCTTCATGGAGTAATTTACTTCAACTATTAATGGTTCATACCATAGAAAAAAAAGCTAAAACACCTGATACTTTATCAAAATTGTTTAATGAAATATTTGCTCCTAATCCCCTTATTTCTGGTAGATATTTACAACATTATTTTGAAGAAAATAATTCATCTTTTGAAACAATGGTTAGAGAAGTCCTCTATTCTAATATTAATAAAGAAAAACAATCATTATTATTTGATGAAATAATAAAACTATGCGTAGCTCCAGGTAAAAGTCCAAATTTAGATTCGATTATAACATATAATTTTGATGATATACTTGAATCCAAATTGGAAAAAACAGGATTAGAAATACCTTATAAGACAATTCATGGAATAGGAATGGAAATAAAAAATGATGAATTGCCTATTTATCATGTTCATGGTTATTTACCTGAAAATGGAAAATTAAATTCTTCTCATAAAATTACATTCGGAGAAAATAATTACCACGAACAATATTCTAATATTTATAGTTGGAATAATATTGTACAAATTAATAAATTCAGAGATAATACTTGTATTTTCATAGGAAGTTCACTTACAGATCCTAATATTAGACGACTTTTAGACATAGCATATGAACAAAAAGGAAATAAAAAAAGAGGACATTATATTATCAAAAAAAGAGTAAATATTGGCTATCTTCTTAATAAATTAGATGTATATGAAATGCCTAAAGAATTAATTTCTAATGAAGAAAAGCTTGAACAAGTTTTAAATAATCTAATTGAACTATATGAAAAATTTGAAGAAAATGATTCTTCCTCATTTGGTGTTCAAACAATATGGGTAAAAGATTGGGATGAAATACCAGAAATATTAAGAAAAGTAAGAGAAAGCGTTACCTAACACCGGCTAAAATTAATACGGGTTTTGTTTCTTGCTAAAAGTTTTGTGTATATTTACTAGGTCGCCAAATCCTTTTTGATTTGGCTTTGTAATAAGAAAATTAAAACCAAAAAAAAGGCTTCGGCTTAGTCCGTGTTCGAAAAGGCTCTGCTCCTTTTCTTCCCGTACTAATCCTAGCCAAAACCGTTGTAAACAATTATGACAAAAATTCTACTTCAAATAATATTTCTAACTGTATTTTGTATTTCAGGCTATTCGCAAAAGTCTGAAATGAGTAATGCCTTTAAAAATAAAGAATTTAAAAAAGTTGTTAAATTAGGTAAACAACTAGTTGAATCTGAACCAAATGATTTTGATGGACTTTTAGGAATTGGAAAAGCATATAATATCTTAAATGAATATAATAACGCAATTCCGTATTTAGAAAAAGCAGTTAATTGTTCCGAAAATGATTGGCAATTTGCTTGGTCGAATATTGAATTAATGGAATCTAATTTTGCTATTGGAAAGATTGAAAAAGCTAAAGAATTCTATAAAAAAGCATTAGAATATAAAGGAACGAAAAACTCGACGAAGAAGTTAAAAGGTTTAGCTTTATTGTTTGGATTTGACAAAGTTTACGAAAATTGGGAAACATTAGAAACTGATAATATTACTTTCCATTTTCAAAATGGAACATCAATCATTGATAAGGAAAAATACATTAAAGAAAGAGAAAATGCTTTTCTAAATATCAATATTTTTTTCTCTTCATATTTACCTAAAAAAATTGATTTTTTTGTTTGGAAATCAAACGAGGAAGCCGTTAAAAATTTAAACAAAACTTTAGGTTTTACAAATCCAAAATATTGTGTTTCTCATAACAGAGATAACCAAACTAAGGGACACGAAATAGCTCACAACATTTCCTTTTGGTTAGAAAAAACAAACATCAGAAACAGATTAATTAATGAAGGAATTGGAGTTTATTTTGACCAAACAGAAACGAACAGATTAGAAAAGGCTAAAAAAGTACTTGAAAATAAAAAAATAGATATTAAGGAACTTTGGTTAAATGGAAATAATTATTCCGAAAAAATATTTTATCCTGTTGCTGGAGCATTTATTGAAAATTTAGTTTTGATTGATAAGAAAAAATTTATTGAATTATGCAAAAATCAAACTTACGAGAATGCTGAATTGATTTATGGAATAAAATTGAAAGAAATAATATCGGAATTTAATATAAAGTTGAACAAATAACTGTTTACAACACCGTATAAACTTTATTGCTAGTTTTAGCTCACTTGGGAAATTCCTTCGGAATTTCGACGTTCGTGTTTTATTTAGTAAATTCACTGCTTAAACAACGCAACAAAGCTTATACAAAACCGTTGTACATAATGCTGAAAAACAATGAATCCAAGATTGAACACAAATTCAAAATCCGAAAATGAATGTTATTGGTGCGGAGAAATCGCAACCGGAACTGAGCACGTTCCACCTCAAAATTTATTTCCTAAAGGTTTCAGAAAAGAATTAATTACTGTTAAATCGTGTAAAAAACACAACGAAGATTTGTCGAAAATCGATGAAAGAATGAGAATAAATATAATTATGCTTTCTCATACCTCTAAAGTTGCAAGAAAAATATTTGAGGAAAAAATATTAAAAGGAATTCAAAGAGAACAAAGTGCTGGACTTGGAATAAGTGTAGCGAGTACTATTTTAGAAAAACCAGAAGGTGGCGGATATATTAAAGTAAATAGCCAACACTTAAATGTTTATATCGAAAAGATAGTTCGTGGCCTTTATTATCATAATTTTGGAAATCAACTACCTGGCACAATACATCATCTTTGGAATAATTTTAATGATTTGAGTTTATCTGCAAATGCACACTTTTATTATTTTGAATTAGAAAAGAAGTATACGGAACAATGGATAAATGGGAATTGTAAGAACAAAGAAATATTTGATTACAAATATCATTACTGCAATAAAGAAAAGCAGTTTTTTGTAATTATGAATCTTTATGAGACTCATCGAATTATTGGAATAAGCATTCCGAAAGGCAAAAACATTGAGGATTATGGAGTTGATATTGAAAAATACATAAAACAGAAATCGTGATAAAGCACTATGTACAACACCGTATATAATTTATTGCTAGTTCTAGCCTATTTACGAAAGTCCTCTCGGACTTTCTTGGTCGGTTTTTATTTACTAAATTAGATGCTTAAAACACGCAACAAACCATATACAAACCCGTTAGCATACATAGGTCGAAAAAATCGCAAAATAAAGTTTGGGAATCAGCATGGGTAAGCTTTAAAAGTCAATATTTCTAAGCTTTGAAACATTTTCAATAATACGTGTTAAAATTTCCATAGCTTGTTGGTTCAGTAGTTTCTCCTAAAATTTTTTCACGATAGTTTTCTAGAAGATAAATAGTTCTTAAATCTGTTGTTTAAGTAGCTGTGCTGAATTTTTGAAGCTTTTGCATGAAAGTATATCACACTATAAAAATGTTCTTTAAAAACGCTGGAAATGAATTCGTAGCTACGTTGAATTTTGAGATTTTTGCTTTCAAAATAATTAGTCTTTTAATGAAAGTTTTTTATTCCTTGAAACTGAAAAAAGTAGCAACGCTGAATTTTGAAACTGAAAAAAACTTAAAAGAATTTTCTCTTAAATAATTAATTAAAACTTCTCGATAATTAAAATCAGTAACTCTCATAATATTTCTATTTACCGAAAAATTCTAGTAAATAAAATACGATATGCTAACACCGGCTAAAATTAATACGGGCTCTTTTCCCTACTCCAATGTTTTGTGTATATTTACTAAGTCCGCCAAATCTTGTTGATTTGGCTTAGTTAAATTAAAAAGAAACAAATCCAAACAAAAAGCTTAGGCTCAGTCCGTAATCGAAAATCTGGCCGATTTTCAATCCCGTACTAATCCTAGCCAAAACCGTTGGCAAACAGTAAAAATCGTTCTAATGAAAAAGAAGATTATATTTTTAACATTATCGATTTCAATTTTATTTTCTTGTAATCGGAAAAATGAGGAGTTAAAACTTCAAAATGATATACTGACTAACAAAATATCAAAACTTGAGAATATAATAGATTCACTGAATTTATTACCCACAGTCAAATTTGAGAAAATAGCAATAAAAGATAAAATTCTAGATTCAATTCTGGATTTAAAGAATCAAAAATATGTGAAAGATTTGAATCTTAATTATTTGAAAACAAAAGATTCTATTATCTCGAGTGAGTACTTAAATTTTGCGAAAGAAAATAAGAAGTCTATATTATCATTATTAGCGTTCCAGCGAATTAAGAATATTGATTTTAAACAAAGCATGATCAGTTATAATCAGCTTAACGGAAAATGGAAACTTGATAGCATCTCTGGAATTTGTTTTAACGAAGATTATAAGACAAAAACTAGTGAAGAAATAATTTTCACGAAAGACAAAAAAATCAAGTTTATCAAAAACAATAAATTGATTAAAGAGAGTAAATTTTATTTAAAATATTCACGTCTTTGGGGAGCCGAATTACACTTTTTAGAAAAAAAAGCACCTCTATATATAAATATTAAAGAAAATGGAATACTATCATTAAGTCGATTTGCAATTGGAGCAGGAACTAAAAATTATGAAAGGGTTAAATAAAACACCGTTAGCCAACACCGGCTAAAATTAATACGGGTTTTGGTGCTTACTCAAAGTTTTGTGTATATTTACTAAGTCGCCAAATCCTT
>NZ_JAUOSB010000036.1 GCF_030548295.1 Wenyingzhuangia sp. 2_MG-2023 | reverse complement strand
AGTCTGAGGATAGTTCCAATATAAGTCAGTTTAAAAACTCCTAAATTAATGCTATCCTAATTCACACACAACTTTTGAACTTGATCCATATTAGGTCAGTAATTCGGTTAGTACGATTTAAACTATAAAGATACTAACCTCTTTACCTTGAAAAGATACTATTAGTTTGATTTGACTTTCGTCTAAATGTTTCACTACAAAAGACGATTATTATGGTATCATCAAACACTTATTCATTATTTACTTGGTTGTATACTCAAAACGTAGCATCAGGAGATGCAATTATATATAGTTGTTTTATGAACATTCATCACAAGTACCTGTTAAAACACAATTAACATTTTTTACTTTATACTTATCAGGAATGGAGAAATTTACTTCACCAGGTAAGCATTCTATGGTTTCACATTTTATACATCTAAAGTGAAAATGATGTATAGATTCTTGATTTTTATCACATTCAAGGCACAATGCAAAGTATTGTTTACTATCTTCAGCCACAACCTTGTGCAATATTCCATCTTCACAAAAACGATTTAAAACGCGATAAATTGTAGCTCTATTTATTTCAATTTCTATTTTTTGTTCAATCGCATCTTGACTCATGGCTTTTCCTGTTTTTTTTAAAACATTCAAAACAGCTTCTGTCGTTGGAGTATTTCTTCTTTTCATGTAATGCGATATTGTTGCAATAATTATTGCGATTCTATTGCAATATTATAAAAAATATAATAGGTTTGCAAAACGATTATTGCGACTATATTGCTTTAATTGGGAGGCGATTTATAAAAGTCTTAGAGCACACAATAATACGAGTAGTGTATTTTTTTGATTTTCTTATTAAGAATAAAGCTTTTGTAATAAACATAAATTTTAAATAGATTATAGATCTAAAGTTTTGATTAGTTAAATAAATGAAATTCAGTACTATTAAAAATAGCATTACATTCTTGTTCTTGTTCCTTTTCCTTTCGGTGAAAATGGCAGGATTACATGCTTTTTTTCATGCTGATGAACAAGATGATGACACTACCACTTGTTTGGTTTGTGAGCATACAGTGGTACATAATTTAACACCAATTTTAGATACTTCTATTCAAGAATACAAAATAGAACAACAAGAATTGTATTTGTACAACGATGTCATTGGTTGCAACAACTTTATTGTATTAAGTTCTATACCTGTAAATCAACTTTTCTCTAGACCACCACCTTTTATATTATCATAATTTTTGTACAGTACAACTTGTTTGTTGTTAGCATCTATAAAACCAAATAAGGTTTATTTATAGATGTTAAGTAACTAAGCACTTAATGAGGCGATTTTTATAAAAATCACTAGTACTCTCTTTATACCCTTCTACTAAGGGTTTTATAAATCTATAGTATTTTACATATGTATTTTAAAATATTGAGCATTTGGTTTTTTAGCCTTTGTTCTATTGCTATGGCACAACATGCTCCCGAAAATATAAAAGGAGTAGTGTTAAATGCCAAAACATTACAGCCTATTGAGGGAGCTACTATTATGGGAAAAGGTTTGTTTGCTATTTCCTCTAAAACAGGAACTTTTGTGTTAACAAACCCTAACAAAGATAATTGTGTTTTTACAGTATCTCATATGAGTTATGCTCCAGAAACCATTCATGTAACCGACAATTTAGAAGATAATAATATTAAGATTTTATTGAATGAAAAAATCAACACACTTGCCGAAATAAATCTTTATGGTAAAACTGAACAAAGAAAAGCAATGGAACACCCTATGGTTGCTACGCTTGTTTCTAAAACATTTTTAGAAAATAATAGAGAGAATAGTTTAATGCAAACCCTAGAAAAAATTCCAGGAGTAAGTACTATTAACATTGGATCAGGTCAATCTAAACCAGTGATTAGAGGATTGGGTTTTAATAGAGTAGTAGTGATCCAAAATGGTGTAAAGCACGAAGCGCAACAATGGGGGAATGATCACGGATTGGAGATAGATCAATATGGTGTGGAAGAAGTAAGTATTATAAAAGGACCTGCCTCATTAATGTATGGTTCTGATGCTATTGCCGGAGTTGTAGACATCAAACAAGCAAAAACACCAGCTAAGCATTCTTTTGGCGGAGAAGTAAACTTGTTGGGTGAAAGCAATAATGATTTGTTAGGAATTTCTGCAGGTGTAAAATCAAGAAAAGAACATTGGTTTTATACTGGACGATTGACTTACAGAGATTACGGAGATTACAAAGTTCCTACAGATAAAATTAATTACGAAAACTACATTTTTGAGTTACACGATAACAACTTAAGAAACACAGCAGGAAAAGAAGCAGATGCAAGTATTAGTTTGGGTTATATTAAAAATAACATTAGTACCGAAACTACTTTTAGCAACGTAAATGCCAAAAATGGTTTTTTTGCCAATGCGCATGGTTTAGAGGTGAGAAATTCTAGTATTGATTATGATAGCGACAATAGAGATGTTGATTTGCCTTATCATAAAGTCAATCATTTTAAAATTACCAACAATACTAAAATTAAGCTAAACAAGCACACGCTTTTAATGGATGTAGGTTTTCAGAACAATGCCAGAGAAGAACATTCAGAACCTGTTCCGCATGGATATATGCCTACTCCAGAAGACAGTCAAGAACGTACATTTCTTAAAAACACGTATAGTCTAAATATCAAAGATGATTTTGATATCAACCCACAAAATCACTTTGTAACGGGAATCAATCTAGAACATCAACAAAATAACATTGGAGGTTGGGGATTTTTAATTCCAGAATATCAACGTACTACAGTGGGAGCGTTTGCTTATCATCAACTAGAAATCAATCATAATTTACATTTGATGTCTGGGCTTCGTTATGATTTTGGACTCATGAAAACCAAAGCTTATTATGATTGGTTTCAATCTTCCGTGACTAATAATGATGGAAGTACGTCTCAAGTATACTTACAAAGATCTTTAGACAAAACTTTAGATTTTAGCAATTTTAGTGGAGCTATTGGGTTGAGTTATATTCATGGAAAGACCAGTTATAAAATCAATTTTGGAAAAAGTTTTAGAATGCCTTTGGCCAATGAACTGGCTTCTGATGGAGTAAATTATCACATGTATCGTTACGAACGAGGTAATCTTAATTTACAACCGGAATCTTCGTATCAAGTAGATGTAGAATTTAATCATACCAATCAATGGTTTCAATTAAACATCAGTCCTTTTGTAAACTATTTTGATAACTACATTTATTTAAATCCAACACCTTATTACGAAGGTGTTTTACAGATTTACGAATACACACAAGCCAAGGTTTTTAGGTTTGGAGGAGAAGTAAAAGCAGAAACAACTTTATTTAAAAAGTTAAATCTACAAGCCTCAGCAGAGTACGTGTATTCTAGACAAACTAGTGGAGACAAAAAAGGATTTACCTTGCCTTTTTCACCTCCTTTATCAGGATTATTTACGGCAAGTTATCAGTTTAAAGACTTGTCTGTGATAACACAACCACAACTGTCTGTAGATTATAAAATAACGGCCACTCAAAAAGAAATTGTACCTCCAGAGGAAGAAACAGAAGGATATCAGGTCATGAATTTATCATGGTTTGCCAACCTTCATTTAGTAAAAGGAAATCAACCTGTAAAATTAAAGGCAAAAATCAACAATGTATTTGATACCAAATACTTTAATCACACTAGTTTTTATCGCTTAATAGACGTTCCAGAAGCGGGAAGAAACTTTTCAATATCGTTAACAATACCAATATAAATAAATAATTATTAATTAAAATCAATCAAAATGAAAACAATTACAGTAAAATCAAGTTTTAAATTTTTAGCGATGGCCGCATTCATGGCTTTCTCATTACAGTCTTGTAGTGAAGATGATGATTCAGTTGCAAACGCTCCAGTTATTTCTGATTTCGAATATGGAGAAGGTCATCATGACGATGATGGAGGTGATCATGAAGAAGAAGCATACGCTTATAAAGGAAGTGATTTACATTTAGAAGCAGAAATTAATGCAGAAGCTACAGTAAAAAGTATTACAGTATCTATACATGCTCACGATTTAGAAGTGGGTGAAGGAGAAGAAGAATGGGATTTTGAACAAGTGTTTACAGATGCTAGTTACTTAGTCATCAACCCAACTTTTCACGAACATATAGACATTCCAGCCAATGCACCTGCAGGGGAATATCATGTGGAATTAGTGGTTACTGATGAGTTAGGAAATTCTACAGAAGTGGAAGGACATATTGATATTTTAGATCCTGTAACCATTAGTGATTTTGATATTGATGAAACTGTAGTGAGAGGAAATGACATTCACGTAGAATTTATGATTGCTGCTGTAAATGGAATTCACAATATTACAGTAGATATTCATGCACACGGATTAACAGTAGGTGAGGGAGAAGAAGAATTGGATCTTGAGCTAGAGTTTGAAGAGGGTTACCACGAACAAACAGACGTTGAATTCCATGAACATATAGACATTCCTGCAACTGCTCCTGCTGGGGAATACCACGTGACTTTTACCGTAGAAGATGAGGATGGAAATACTGCTGAGTACGAAACTCACCTAGATATTACTGAATAATAACTTATAGAAGTGGCTGTTCATTACTAGTAACAGCCACTTTTTTTAAAGATAACCCCATGAGCTATTTAAAAAAAACTTTGATAATACTTGCGAATATCTTCATGTTTGGAGCTTGTACTGGTGATAATGATCTAGAAAAGGATTTAGAAAAACCGACTATCAGCGTAAACTATACAGATGGATTTCCTCAAGGTTGTTCAGAATTGCAAAGAGGAAACACCTATACGTTTAGAGCACAAGTAACAGACAATGTAGCTTTGGCAGCATACAGTTTAAATCTACATCATAATTTTGACCATCACACTCATGATGATCAAGGAGCTGTTTGCGATTTAGAACAGATAAAAACAGCAGTAAACCCATTGGTATATTTGGAGAATTTTCAGATAAATGAGGAAGATGTAAAAGTATACGAAATCCAAATCGAAGTAACCATCCCTGATGATATTGATACAGGAGACTACCATTGTGCTTATTCTGTTACAGACCAAACAGGATGGCAGAGTAGAACTTCCATAGATATTAAAATTGTGGAATAAAACATCATTATAGAAATGAAAAAATTACCCGTAACTGTATTAAGTGGTTTTCTAGGAGCTGGAAAAACCACCTTATTAAATCATATTTTACATAACAAACAAGGCTTAAAAGTAGCCGTTATTGTAAATGATATGAGTGAAGTAAATATTGATGCTCAATTTATAGACAATGAAAACACACTTTCTAGAACCGAAGAAAAGTTGGTGGAAATGTCTAATGGTTGTATTTGCTGTACTTTGCGAGAAGATTTAATGATAGAGGTAGAAAAACTAGCTTCTCAAAACAAATTTGATTATTTACTGATAGAAAGTACGGGAATTAGTGAACCTATTCCGGTAGCTCAAACGTTTAGTTTTGAAAGCGAAGATGGAACCATAGATTTAAGCAGATTTAGTTATATAGATACCATGGTAACAGTGGTAGATGCTTTTAACTTTTTTAGAGATTTTTCTAGTTCAGATTATTTAGCAACTAGAGAACTTACAGATATTGAGGGAGACAACAGAACCATTGTAAATTTATTGACCGATCAAATAGAGTTTGCCAATGTTATCACTATTAATAAAATGGATTTGGTGAGTCCTGATGATTTGGAGGAATTATGTGCTGTAATTCACAAGTTAAATCCTGAAGCTACTATTATAAAAACAAGCAATTCCAATGTAGATATACATCAAGTAATGAACACTAAAATGTTTGATTATGAAAAAGCAGAAGCTTCTGCTGGATGGATTAAAGAATTGGAAAATGAACATACTCCAGAAACCGAAGAATACGGAATTGGTTCTTTGGTGTTTAAAAGTAAAAAACCTTTTCATCCAGAACGTTTCTTAAGTTATCTAAACAATGATTTTCCTGTTAATATAATTAGAAGTAAAGGTTTGTTTTGGATGGCATCAAGATCACATCAAGCTTTGTTGTGGAGTACCGCTGGTGGATCTGTAAAAGCAGATAACGCTGGTGTTTGGTGGTCGTCTATGCCTTACAGCGAACGTATTAATTATGCTGCTTTTAATGAAAATACAGCACAAATAGAATCTGATTGGGATGCCGTTTTTGGAGATCGAAAAATTGAGTTGGTTTTTATAGGACAAAATATAAACAAAGAACTTATTAGGAATCAATTAAACCAATGTTTGCTTACCGATGAAGAAATAGAGTTGTGGAAAAAGGATTTGTTTTCCCAAAATGACCAATGGCCAGTGATAAGATAATTTTTTAACAGATAAATTCTAAATAATAAAATGATGAGTAGGGAGGTTTTAAAGCAACATTCTTTACGGGTTACTTCTCATAGGTGTGAAGTGTTAGATTGTTTTAGGCAATCTGATAAAGCTTTAACATTCGCTCATTTAGAAAAAAAATTTAAAAATAAAATAGATCGCGTGAGTTTGTATAGAATGCTGTATTCGTTTTCTGAAAAAAATATTTTATATAAAATTTTTGACTCAAAAAAAGAAATCAATTACATTTTCAATCACCATTTAAAAAAATATACACACCATTCTTATTTTAAATGCAAATTATGTAACAACATTATTAGGTTACCTTTAGAATATATAAATTCTTTAAAACAATATATAAATGTTGAGGAATTAAATATTTTAGCAGAAGGTACTTGTAATGTTTGCACAAAAAAGGAATAAATTATTAATAGTTTATTCCTTTTCAGTTAAAAAAATTAGAGGCTATGTACGAATACTTAAAATTGTGTTGTCTTTTTCTTGATGTTGTAAAACTGAATATTTTAATATAGCTGGATAATTCTTTAAGAGCCAGATATTGTAAAAGAAGTTTTTTATAGATTATATTCTAAAGTTTACCTTCTAAGTACGTTTACTAAAGTATGGCTTTGCGTTTTACTTAATAGATAGGTTATGAGTTGTCACAATAATTTTCAGTTCTAGAAATCACTATAATTTGGTTATCTAGTTAACAATCCGGTTTTATTGCTTTTTTTAATGATTTTATATTTGTTTCACCAAACTAACAACATTTTATTGTTTGATGATGTTTTATAATCCTCTTATCTATCTGTTGATGTATTTAAATACTTCCTACCTTATTAATATATGTCGTAAGATGTATTGATTTTGAGTTCGTGATGTTTTTGATTTCAAAATTATCGTCTACCTATATTTTATAGATGAACTTAGAAATGTTTTAGTTTTGATGAAGTTGGAGACTGCAATATGTATCATTAAATCGGGAGATTTTTTGATAGAATATATTAAGGAGAGGTATAATAGATGTCTAAAACGATAATTTATGCATTTCTCATGAGTTTTTTCTGATTATATGAATGATTAAAAGATTGATAATTATGAGATTAAGAAATAATTTAAAAAAAGGTTAAAAAAGATAGTTGTAGATA
>NZ_JAUOSB010000035.1 GCF_030548295.1 Wenyingzhuangia sp. 2_MG-2023 | reverse complement strand
ATTTCTTGTATTTCATATCTCAAATTTATCTATTTGAAATTTAAAATATCACTCCGAATTTATTGGGGGCTAAAATAATGCTCTTACTCAGTCTCAATTTTTTTTATTTTCAACCATTTATAAACTACATATTATAAACTCCACCATTTATATCCAAAGTAGCACCTGTAATAAATCCATCGTATTCTGAAGCTAGGTACAATACTGCTCTTGCTACATCTGCTGCGTTACCTGCTCGTTGAATTGGAATGCTTGATGTTGTAGCATCTGCAGATTCTTTTGTTGTGTGCGTATTGTGAAATGAAGTACCTAGAATAAGACCAGGAGCAACAGCATTCACACGAATACCAAGACCACCTAATTCAGCTGATAGTGCACGTGTAAGTGTTAATATAGCTCCTTTACTAGTTGAGTAAGCTAACGAACCAGGATGACCACCTTTACGTCCTGCAAGTGATGCTAAGTTAACAATGCTACTATTTTCATTTTTGGCAAGATAAGGAGTTGCTGCACGTGTTACAAACATCATTGAGGTAAGATTGATGTCCATTACCTTGTTCCAAAATTCAGTTTCCATATCAGTTAACATTTTACGAGCTACCAATGAACCTGCATTGTTAATTAGGATGTCTAAACTACCAAATGCCTCTATTGTTTTGTTTACAATTGCATTGGCATCTACTTCATTTGTTAAGTCACCTTTTATAACAATGGCTTTTTGCCCTTTGCTAATGGCATATTCCATTAATTTATAGGCAGTATCTGAACTAGAAAAATAGTGAATAGCAACATTGGCTCCACTATCAATAAAATGTTGTGTTATTGATTCTCCTATGCCTTGAGCACCGGCGGTGATTAGAACATTTTTGTTGGTTAATTTAGTTTTCATTTTTTTGATTATTTAGAGGTGATAATTTTGGAAGAAATTAATTTGTTGTCTCTCTTGTTTTTGTTATTCTAAGTATTTTATCAATTTATAAAAATGTGTTTCCATCATTTTTTTTGCAAGTTCTTGGTTTTTAGCTTCAATAGCCAAATAGATGTTTTCATGTTTTTTTATTTCTGAAATTGCTTTATCTCCTTCACAAACAATATCCTTATCATAAGTTGCTAAAATGGGTGGTGTAATTAAAAGCATTAATGTTAGCAGAGTATTGTTTTTACTAGCTTTGGCAATTGCCATATGGAACAATAAATCTTCTTCCAAGTAATCTTCACCATCAATCATTTTTGTTTTAAATGCATTTAAAGCTTCTTTGATATTATTTAAATCATCATCAGTCCTTCTTTTAGCAGCTAAACACACCATTTTTAACTCTAAGGTTATTCTTGTTTCAACCAATTCTTTAAACGATGGAGTGTCTAATAAAATAATTTCATTTACAATTCCGTTAAAACTAATCAAACCTACATTTAAAACGGTACCACTTTGTGCAATAGACTTTAAGACACCGTAAAACTCTAACTTTCGTATTGCTTCTCTTATTTGATTTCTGTTTACTTTAAATTTTTCTGACATTAATCTTTCTGAAGGCAATTTGTCACCTTCTTCTAGATTTTTAGTATTCACTAAATCCCGAATTTTAGAGATGACACTATTTTGTAATGATTTTTTTTGATCACTATCTATCAAACTTATTTTCACTTATATATCAATTTTATGTGGTTAAAAATACTCTGTTAAGGCAATAATTCCGTTAAAAGAGATGATTAATGAGAAGAACAATGCTGCCAAAAGTCCAACATTCACCCATATATTTGTTTTGTAATCTTTCATTACTTTTTTACTATTAATCATTAGAATGATACCAAGTACAACAGCTGGCAAAACAAACACATTAAATACTTGAGATAAAATTTGAACTTCAATAGGATTTGCTCCAAAAATAGGACCGATTAAAGCAACCAAACAAGCTATAAGTGTTACAAGTCTAAATTGTTTTGAATTGGTATCTAACTCTCCAGACTAATAATCTGCTAATAATAAAGGAGCGATTAAGAGACAAGGAAAAATAGAAGACAATCCAGCACTTAATGAGCCAAAAAAGAAAATTGTTACCGCCCATTTTCCTGCTACGGGTTCTAGTGTATTTGCCATGTCTAATACATTGGCAACTTCTTTTCCATTATAGAACAAAGCACCAGCCGAAACGGCCATTATGGTAGCACTAATTATAAATATTAAAATTGCAGCAGTGATAGCATCCTTTTTTTGTTGTCCTAAATTTTTAAGTGTCCATCCTTTACCTTTCACAAACAATGGTCTAGATAAAAATGTTGCAGATGCCATAGTAGTACCTACAAATGCAGCAACCAACATTTTACCACCAGGAACATCTGGAATTGCTGGAATCAATCCTTTGATAACATCATTGGGTAGGGGTTGAATAAAACACAACGATAAAATGAATGACAGCCCCATTAAGGATACAAAAATAACTAGTATTTTTTCAAAAAAAGTATATTTACCAACCAACATAAGTAAGTAGAACACAATAATTATTACGATTGCAATTGTTAAAACTATAGCATATTTATGATTCTCTAAACCGTTAAAATTAACTGCTAAAATTTCATAAATAATATTAGAGGAAATACCTAATATTCCCATTAAAGAATTCCATTGGCCAAAAGTAATACCAATAATAATTAAGATTGCTAAGGCTTTACCATATTTTAAATGTTTTTTAAAACCATAAAGTGCAGTTTCTCCAGTTATCAATCCGTAATTACCGTAAGCAAACATAAGTACACCCGAAAACAAGCAACTTAACAAGAATACCCAAAGCAATTGCATATTAAATTTACTTCCTGCTACAATCATAGATGTTACACTTCCGGTACCAATAGTATAACCAATGGCAAAAAATCCTGGTCCAAAGCCTAGTATTATTGCAATAATTTTCTTGAGTAAAGATTTTTTGTTTTGGGAAACTTCCATGTTTATGTTGTTGTTTTTAGTGAGTTAATTTTTCCAGTTTGTATGATAGAATTTTCCTGAAGTATCATTTTTTCTTTGATATGTGTGTGCTCCAAAATAATCTCGTTGAGCTTGAATAATGTTTGCAGAAGATTCAGATTTTGTAAAGACATTAAAAAAAATAATGGATTCACTTAAAGTTGGTATTGCCAGTTCATTTAAAACACTATCTGAAACAACTTTTTTAACAAATGGCTTTAGCGAATTTAATTCTCGTATAAAAGAATTGTCTTGTAGCAAATTGTCTGTATTCTTGAAAACAGAAACTAGTGTTGTCATAAGTTCTGATCTTATGATACATCCATTTGTCCATATTCTAGCGAGTTCACTTAAATTTAAACTCCACTCATAAGTATCAGAAGCTTCTTTAATTAATTTAAAACCTTGGTAATGATTTATAATTCTTGCAAATTGGTAGGCTTTTGAAACATCTGCTTCTGTAAATTTTAAAGAATGTGTTTCACTTTCCCTAAAATTGTTACTTGCAGTTATTCTTTCGTCCTTAAAAAAAGAGGTATATCTAGCAAACAAAGAAGAGGTGATCATTGTACTTGGTACACCCAATTCTGATGTTGCAATGGTAGTCCAGTTCCCCGTTCCTTTATTACCAGCTTTGTCCATTATTTTATGAATCAACCAGTCATTTTCTTCTTTTTTTCTTAAAATATCAATGGTAATTTCTAGCAAATAACTATTAGATGTGTTTTGCCAAGACTCTAAAATATCTGCTATTTGATTAGGATTGTTTCCTAATCTTTTTAATAATACAAAAACGTCTGCGAGTAATTGCATTTCAGCATATTCAATTCCATTGTGTACCATTTTTACAAAATGACCACTACCTTCTGGCCCAATGTAAGTACAACAAGGAAGATTGTTTTTATCTATTGCAGCTATTTTTTCTAAAAAAGGTTGTACTTTTTTGTAGGTTTCTTTTGTCCCTCCAGGCATAATAGAAGGTCCTTTTAAAGCTCCTTCTTCACCGCCAGAAACCCCTGTTCCTATAAAATTAATACCTTTTGATTTTAAATAATCAACACGTTCTTTTGTCTTTTTGTAGTTAGAATTCCCACCATCAATTAAAATATCTCCTTCTGATAAATGAGGGAGTAAATCTTCTATAACCAGATCTATTGTTTTACCCGCATTCACCATTAACATAATTTTTCTTGGTAGTTCTATTGAGTTGACAAAAGAAGCAATGTTGTCAAAAGGAAGGGCAGAGGATAATTCGGTAAACTGATTTTTAAAATTGAGTGCTACATTTTCTTCTATCTCATTTACGTGTCTGTTAAATAGAGACAATTTAAAACCGTTGTTTGCCAAATTTCTACTTAAGCTTTTTCCCATTACACCTAATCCAAAAAGTCCAAATTCTGTTTTTTCAGTCAGTTTATTTTTTATAATTTCCACAATATTTTTGGGTGATGTTTTTACATTTATAGTAATAGCATTTGCAGGTTCTTCTAAAATATCAAATTGTGATTTTAAAAGATCAGAACTCATAAAGTGTCCTTTTCTATTGTCTAATCTTTCTTTTATTTGATCAAAAGAACCCTGTAGAAAAACCCATTCAGAATTTTGCTTTATGCCTTCGTTTAAAATGTTTCGGTAAGCTATTTTTAACGCAGAGCATACAATTACACAACTGCTTTCGGTGTTTAATTGATTGATTGCTAACTCGTTTATTTTTTTTAGCCAACCATATCTATCCATGTCATTTAATGCTTCTCCATTAGACATTTTTTTGATGTTTTCTTTCGGATGATAATCATCGCCATCAAAAAAGGGAATTTTTAAATCGTTAGCTAATAGTTCTCCTATCGTGCTTTTACCTACACCTGATACACCAATGATAAAAATAATTTTTGTTTTCATTTTTAAAAATATTTGTGTAACCAAATTGGATACCCAAACTGGTTACCCAAATATATGTTTTTTTTAGAATTATACGCAAGGTTTTTTTAAATAAATAATTAGCAATCAATTAGATATAGTAAAATGAGTTTGATGAATGGGGTGTATAACTAAAATTTTTTGTTTTATAGAGCTATAAAACAGAATAGAATTTTATATGTTTTTATTGTTTGTCAATAGTTTTGGCTAGAACAAGCAGATGCAGAAAAAAGACAAGGTTTGAAACTTACTAAGCAGAGTAAAACATTAGGGTGGGAGTGGATTTTAATTAATTTTTAGCAGGTAATTGCTGAGGTTTTAGATTTCTTCTAAAGTTGATGTTCCGCTTGAATTGTCACCAGAAGTCCAATTCCAATTTTCATGGAGTCTAATTTTTCCACTGGGTAATACCTCAGGAGTTGAGCTACATATTCCAGTCATCAGTTCACCTTTTTTATTTATTTGATGGTATCTCATTTCTATATTTCCAAAATCATCAACCGTTCCTATAAGGTGTCCTTTTTTAATTTTCCCTCCTGAATATTCAGAAGTTAAAATAACTCCTTCTTGTTTGTATTTAAAAATGGTTTCATTAGAGGTCTCTCCATTTTTAGAATTACGAATAGGTTTAAACGTCTTATTATTATAGTTTATTTTGATGCTCATTTTCTTTAGCTGTTATATGCGTTGCTATCTCTTGTTTTGTTATTTAAATGAAATCTAACCAAACTTTTTGTGTTTAGTACTTAATATATGGTTGATTGTCTTTTAATTCAGTTTAAATTTTTACCCTTTCTGATGAGCATATATTAAAAGGGAAGCTAAAAAAATAATTAGTATTCAATCATCATTTTCTAATTCAAATATTTCATTTACATTTTTACCAAATACTTTTGACAATTTTAGAGCAAGTATAGTTGATGGAATGTATCTGTTTTTTTCAATAGAATTAATGGTTTGTCTAGAAACACTTATTAATTTTGCTAATTCCTCTTGTGTTAAGTTTTTAATAGCTCTTTCAACTTTAATTGTATTTTTCACTATCTATTTTTTTTCATTAAAAATATCATTATAAAGTAAAATATAAACATTGAGATTAAAAGTTCATGAACTCCTTTTTTTGATTCAAAGCTACCCTTGAGAATTAAATTTATAAGGGGAAAAACAATAGTTACAGATACTCCATAAATAAATGAAGCTGCATACGCTTTCACTCTAATTTTTAATGTCAATTCATCTTCTATTTTATTCCTTGTTATACTTAATATAAGTAATGAAAGTAAAAAAGTTGAACCAGCAATTTTTTTAACCAGTCTGTTGTCTATTTCTATCACTTTGAATATTGATAAAGAAATAAATAGAACCGTTAATAGCATAATCAGAAATGCAATTTTTTTAAAGTTTTCGGGGAGAAGATTTAGCTCTTTTTGAATTTGATCCATTTTTAAATTTTTAGTGTAAAATATATTTTCCTAAAAGTAAAGTTTATTTTACATTTATAGGTGTGTTTTTTATGAATTTTACTATAAGAAAGATAGACAAGTTATATGCAATACGTTTCGTATTAAAATCAAACTAATTTTATATTTTTTGACTTAGTCAATACACACCAACTTTTTATTAAGCACAATTGTCATCTTCTCTTAAAGGTTGAAAGTACTAAACGATTTCTACAGTTCTAATATTGATTTTTTCATAGTTACAAAAATGATGAAAAATAATTAGCAATAGAAACAGCATCTATTTTGTTTATTTATTGTTGATGAAATCGTTAAGTTTTTTATGAGTAGTCTTCTGTATTTTAGATTTTAGAAACGGTGTCCAACCGAACAAGTAGCCAGCAAATCCCATTGCTTGTTGTGTCCATTTCCACAAGTTAAAAGAATCAATATGTTCAATAATTTTACCGTCTTTAAATTTAAAATTAGCATGAACTATGTTGATAACTTTCCTGTTTGTTTCACCATACGTATATTCTGCTTTCCAAGTGGCAGTTCCTTGGTCTGCGTTTGTTTTAATGTTATCAAAACTAATTTGAGTGCTTTCGGTTCTTTTTGCCAATAACATTTCCCACATTTTACAAGCTCGTTTACCTTTTAAGGTTCCAAAAACAGGATCTTGAAATACAATATCTTTATGGTAACAGTCCGCCATTTCTTTGCTGTTTCCGTTAGAAAATGATGTATAAAAGGTTTCTATCAATTTGTGGGTGTTCATAATAAGATTGTGTTCTTTGTGAAGAGTGTTAAATATATGCTGATTTTGTAAAAGAACAAATCTCTTCATTTAAAAATACAAATCTTTAGAATTTGCTATCTTCCTTTTGTTTTACCAATAAAAGCACAAAATAATTTTAGTTAAATTTATAGCCTTTTATTATTTGTAAATAAAAGTACGAGGAGTGGATGTTGCTGTATTTCCACTTGCGTCTAGCGCTTTGAAAACAACTGTATAGGTATCTTGATCTTCTGCAGTATAACTTTCATTAATGGTGAATTCAAGTTCATTTGTAGATGTGTTATCTGTGGTTTTAAGAAATACAATATCTCCATTTGTGTTTGTAACCGTAATTGAAATGCTACTTACTTGCATGTCGTCCGTTCCTTTTGCAGCTAAAGTTACAGGTTCTCCTTCTGGCCAAGCACCACCCCAACTTGTTGTAAAAGTTTGATCAATTTCAGGACTTACAATTGTGTATCGTCCTGAAATAGGTTGACCTTTTTTTGTTCTTTAAAAAGTTAATAATTCCATTTTGTTTTTATTTCTTCGATACGATTTGTAGTTTACATTTTGATTTAAGTGCACGTGTTTTGGAGTGAATAAATCAAGACTACTATGTGGACGAAGATTGTTATAAATATCGACCGCCTTTTTGGTTATCATTTTTGCTAATTTAAGATTTTTTATGATATGTTTTAGACCATATTCATATTTTAAAGTTCTGTTAATTCTTTCAGCAATTGCATTTTCGTATGGGTCATATTGTTCTGTCATGCTCATTTGTATTCCATTATCTTCAGCAAACTTAGTGTAAGTTGGATTGCAATATTGTAATCCTCTATCCGAGTGATGAATGATTTTTTGATTAGGATATTTTCTGTTTTTAATAGCCATTTTAAGCGCTTCTAAGCAGAGTTCTGTCTTCATGTTATTATCTATCTTATATCCCATAATTTGTTTAGAATAAGCATCAGTTACTAATGCTAGGTACGCATGTCCTTTATCCGTTTTAATATAGGTGATGTCTGTTACCCAAACTTGTTCTGCTCTGGTTGGTACTTTGTCTTTAATTAAGTTCTTGTATTTATGAAACATGTGTTTAGAATTGGTCGTTACATGATAGTTTTTATTTCTCTTAATCAGTAGTTTATGGTTTTTAAGTAGGGTAAAGAACTTATCTCTTCCTATTTTAATTCTAAGTTTTTTGAACTCATGTTTGAGTTCATGATACAGCTTTTTAGCTCCTAAAAATTGTCCGATTTTATTACGACAATCCTTTACAAGTTTGATAATAATTTGTTCGTTATGAAGTTGCTTTTGATGATTTTTCAAGCGTTTATAGAAAGCTTGTTTACTAATCCCAAAACATTGAGTTAACCATTTTCT
>NZ_JAUOSB010000034.1 GCF_030548295.1 Wenyingzhuangia sp. 2_MG-2023 | reverse complement strand
TTTTGTATCGTATTCTTAAACTTATTATAAAAAATCAATGGTTCTCATTTGAGAGATATGGGTGAGATAGAACTTCTAGACTCCCATCGACAACCCTTTCTTTTTAACATCTCGACTGCGATCGATGGCCCTGTTAGAGGTATTCTTTTTGTATCGTATTCTTCATCTTATTATAAAAAATCAATGGCTTCTCATTTGAGAAGTATGAGTGAGATAGAACTTGTAGACTCCCATCGATAACCCTTTCTTTTAACTTCTCAACTGCGCTCGATGACCCTGTTAGTGCTATTCTTTTTGTATCGTATTCTTCATCTTATTATAAAAAATCAATGGTTCTCATTTGTGAAGTATAGCTGAGATTGAACTTCTAGACTCCCATCGATGAACCTTTCTTTTTTAACATCTCGACTGCGCTCGATGACCCTGTTAGTGCTATTCTTTTTGTATCGTATTCTTCATCTTATTATAAAAAATCAATGGTTCTCATTTGTGAAGTATAGCTGAGATTGAACTTCTAGACTCCCATCGATGAACCTTTCTTTTTTAACATCTCGACTGCGCTCGATGCCCCTGTTAGTAGTATTCTTTTTGTATCGTATTCTTCATCTTATTATAAATACTCAATGGCTTCTCATTTGAGAAGTATGAGTGAGATAGAACTTCTAGACTCCCATCGATAACCCTTTCTTTTTTAACATCTCGACTGCGCTCTATGATCTTACCTACAAATTAATGGTCGTATACTGAAGTATCTGTTAGCGTTTTTATAAAAGCAATAATATCTTTGATTTCTTGCTTGGATAAATTTAATGGAGCATTAGATAAAGTTTGGTTTTCAACGCTCAAACCCATACCTGCACCACCACCAAGGTTGTAAAAACTAATAACATCTTCTAATGTTTCAAACGAACCGTTATGCATATAAGGTGCTGTTAAATCACTATTTCTAACGGATACTGTTTTGAATGAGTTTTTAAAATACATATTTTTATCAATTTTTAAACCATTGCTTAGACGCCCCAAATCTTTATCTAACTTTGGTTCAATAGAATCAAATCCCACAGTAATACCTAATACTTCTGATTCTGATTCTATATAAAAAGGAGGAACTGTCCCATTAAAAACAGGTGCAAAATGACAAGTTCCACACATTGCTTTTCCCATAAATAAATTAAAACCACGTTTTGCCTTTTCAGGGTATTCGTTTGTTTCGTATCGCACATATTTATCAAACGGGCTATTTAAAGACTTTAAGGAGTTTACATAAGCAGCAATAGCATTGCTTACTGAACGTTGATTAATGTCCTGTTTGCTAATATCTCCATAAGCAATTTTAAATAGTTTTAGATACTTAGAATCTTTATTAAGTTTCGTTATAATAGCATCAAAATCAGTATTAAACTCTAGGTCATTATTAACAACATGCATCACTTGTTTTTCTAGATTGTACTCACGCATGTCCCAAAAATATCGTGTAGAATATCCAGCATTTAGTATAGAAGGAGAATGTCTATCCGTAAATACACCTTTTTGATTTGTTAAACTTTTAGGTAATCCGTCTCCAAAACCTTTGTTTGGATTATGACAACTTAAGCAAGACATCTTATTGTCATTAGAAAGTTGAGGATCCGCAAACAACAACTTACCTAATTGTATTGTTTTTGGATTGTCTAAAGGCAAATAAACTAGTTCTGAATAAAAATCAGTATTGATAAAATTGATATCAAATATATTTTTCGCTTGATAATTTTGAGCATGCTTTTTAAATGGTTTCAACTCAGTTTTATTTAAATTCTGAAAATCTAGCAGATCTGAGTATAAAGGATTTACAATATCTTTTAAAAAAACCATTCTATCAAAATCATTAAAGCTGGTGTTTTCTTTTAGCATCTTTTTTCCTTTTTTAAACAGGCTTTTGATGTCTTTAAATTTGACTTCAGCCTCAGCATGGATACCTTCTTCAAAAAGCAAAAAAGTAGTTTCCATACTTTCAAAACTTACGTAACTTTCTTTTAAAGCATTTGTAGAACCTGGGGTATCAAAACCCGTAATACCCATCGTAAAAATTCTGACCATACCAGATCTAATACACTCAATAATCTGGCTAGATTCTAAAGAAATTGGTAAATGCCTATTTGAAACAAAATCTACTTTTTCTTTAAGCTTGTATGCTAATTCTTTTATGTGTTGGTTGTTTTCTTGGCTAACCTCCTCAAATACAGCCTCGTCTAATGCTTGTAAACCACAAGGCTCAATAACATTACCTTCTTCATAATACTCACTTACTTTAGGCAAAGGAGCACCATTAATAAAAGCACCATTGTAGAATGTTTGGTAGTAATCAAAAATAAATTCGACACTTTTATAACTCAATCTGGTTTTTTCTACTTGTTCTTTTACCGCTTTCAATTTGCCTAAAGAAGCTGGTTTATTAGCAATAAGGACTAATGCATTTACTTCCTCTTGAAACTTGTAAAAATTGGCTGTATATAATACGGCTACTTTTTCTGCTATACTATCCATTTTTTTATATGGATTGGATGCCTTCATAGCAGACAACATAAAAATAATACTAAAACTAAATATTAATAAAAAGCTTATTTTTTTCATTTATGATTTATAGTTTCTATAAGAATTTACCCGTTGTGCATTTGGGTGAAATACTGTTTTTTCGAATGGTTTTTCGGAATGAAATGAAGAAAAATTGTATCGAGAATGAGAATTTTAGTGTCAAAAATAGTTCTCGATACACTTTTTCGTACCTCAAAAGCACTCGAACCGACATTTAGGATTTTTAAGATCCCCAAATGCACTACGAGTTAAGACTTTATTTGTTTTCCGTTAAACTTATTCAAAACGAAGAAAACTCTTCAAGGCTATTTTTTTATTACAATTAACAACCTGTTCACCTTTTATATTCACTAACATAAAGTTAATTAAGAATCCTTTTGTACTAAAACAGGTCCATGGATTTAACCAAACCTTAATTGCAATAAAAGATTGGTTTGTCACAAATAACGGCAATGAAAAGACGTTGGTATATCTAATAAAAAAACCTCAACTACAATCAGTTATTAACTGGAATTCGTTGAGGTTTTATAAATGCTTAATTCCCTAAATTATTCTATAATAACAGATTTAAAATACGTTTTCTTATCTGTATTGATTTCAATTATATATATACCTGTTGCCATATTACTTACATTAACAGTCTCATTTTTATCTTCTTTCACTAATTCTCCTGTACTGTTAAAGAATTTTACTGTTTGTAAACGCTCATCAAGGTTTACTTTTACATTAAGCAAATCATTGGCTGGAACAGGGAATATTTTTATGCTTTTTTCTACAATTTCATTTTGACCAACAGCAAGAGTTACCCCTGTTTTGTTGATTGTAAAATAATCATCAATATTCTTGTTTTCTCTTACAAATTTTACGGTCATATTTTGTCCTCCCTTTCCATCACTTTCAATCTCCATAACACACGACCCTAGTTCGTTTAAAGAAATAGACATGGCCTGATGGTTTAGGCTTCCCCCAGATGTTTTACCTGCTGAACCCGTAGTTATGTAAACAGCACCTTCTGTGTCATTACTCGTCTTTTGGTAAACACCATCGTGATCTGCTTTACCATCCCCATTCCCTGTGATTCCCACGGTGTGTCCACCATTATTGATTTCATTTGGGTTGAACGAGTTTGCGAACCCGTGATGACCATTTAAGAAATAAGAACGCTCATAAGAGTGACTGTGTCCATTTAAAACAAGATCTACACCATTTTCTTCCAACATTGGCATAAAATTTTGACGCATGTCAATCAGTTGCCCTTCATAATCAGAATCGTGTGACCCTTTGGTATAAGCTGGATGGTGAAACAAAGCAACAATCCAATCTTGCGTTGTGTTTTGAATGTCATTTTTTGCCCAATTGTACTGGCTACCTCCAACCTCACGACCTGAATCTTGAGAATCTAAAATGATAAAATGAATATTGGCATAATCAAAAGAATAATATGCTTCTGTTCCAGATGCAGTTCCTCCAGCTTCTCCAGCGGTTGGAAAAGTAAAAATATCATAATAAGGACCTGATTGTGTTGCAGAATCTGCACTCCCCCCATCATGATTTCCTAAACAAGACCAAGCCACAGATTTTCTCAACATATCTTCATAAATATCAAAAAATGCATTTTGATATTCTGAATCTGTACCACTGTTATAGGCATTGTCTCCTAAAAACAACATCATATCTGTTTTACCAGTATTTGTTGAAGCGTTGGCTACATAATCGTAATACGCATCTCTTACGTTTCTTTGATTATCGTTAGCTGTTCCTGCATCCCCTAAAATCCACGCACGAACAAATTGATCTGCTCCTGCCGTAGGTGCTGTTATTACATACATGTCACCAGAAACATCTTCTAATAGCACTTTTGTTTTGTCACCAATATTGTAATAATATTTTGTGTTTGGAGTTAAACCAGACAAAGTAACTTCGTGTTCCGTTGTTAAATCATCATTTGTTTTATTCATAGATAACGAACTTACTGATGTTCCGTAATTCACAACCGATTGTGTTGCAATATCTGTTCTCCATTTTACAACCACACTATTTGACGTACCACTTTGTAAATAAGGACCTCTTTCTACAGTCGTTGTTACTTCGTTTTCGCTAGGTGTCAATTTAAAATTGAAACTAATATCTGAACTTGTACTAGAGATTTGGTGTATTTCTACTGCAATAATATTTGTTCCATTTTTTAAAAATGAAGAAGGAACACTTCGTTTGTTCCAAGCTTTTTCATCACCACTTGCTATCGCCGATTCAGCATGGTCATCATACTTGATAGATTCCGATGCAGGCATATTGTTTCTCCAAACCTCAACATTATTAATGTAAACAACCATTCCATCATCTCTTACCGCTTCTAAATTGATGCTTTTAAATTTTGACACATCCTCAATCGTAATATACTTCCTAAAATAGGTAGTAACTGGTCTTGGTGTTGCAGGTTGCCCTATATCTGTCTTTTCATCACCGTCACCATACCCTATTTCTGTTGCCCCTTCAGTCCAAGTATCCTCTTGGTCAAAAACTAGAGTTCTCCAAGCAGTACCTTGATTGCTACCATCGGATAAATAAAACCAATTATCTCCTGCATTGATGGTTGATGAAAATATAGGATTGGTTGTTTCTACTTCAACATCAAAAGTAAAAGAGCTGTCATCTGAATCATTACTATTTATTGTAATGGTCGCTGAATTGGTAGCCGTATTTGATGGTACAAAAGTAACATCAAAAGTTGTAGATCTTCCCACCCCAATTGTCGTTTCAAGAAGACTTGAGATAGTAAAATTGGAATTACTACTTGTAACTGAAGAAATATTTACGATACTATTTCCCGTGTTTTCTATTGTAAAAGTTTTTGTTCTTTCTGTGAACGAATACATTGGACCAAAGTTGGTATTATCTAATACATCTGGTGTATTGTCTCCATTACTAATCGCCTTAGCATTTCCTAAAACAGCTACATCTATTACTGCTGCTGCACCACTCCCTTGTATATTGAAAGTATATGGATTCTCATCTGAATCGTTACTCTCAACCAAAACCACCGCATTATTTGTTGTTATTGAATTTGGAGCGTATTGAATTTCAAATTCTACAGTCTCACCAGCACCAAAAACAGACGAACTTGGTTGTGTAATTACTGTAAATTGAGAATCACCATTAATAGTAACTATAGGGCTACCTGTTAAACTTAGATCTTGTCCACCACTGTTTTTAATTGAAAACTTTTGAGTGAATACCTGCCCAACACCAATGTCACCAAATTGTGTGTTGTCAATTAGATCTGGAGATGTGTCTCCATTTACAATAGACGTATTATTTCCAACAATATCTATTTCCGCAGGAGGTAACCTAAATTCTATATGCAAAATAGGTGCTCCCGTTGAAGAACCACTTTCTGCTTCTCTCCATGAAGCTCCGCTTGATTTTGAAACTCCTGTAAAGATAAATGCCATGTTGTTTTCAAACTCCCATCCACTACGTGAAGTTATTTCAGAAATTATTGCACTAATATCAGGTGTTCTTTGGTTGCTTGATGCTTGATTTTTTTCTCCAACCCAACTTGCTATTTCCCAATTCACATTTGTGGATGTTGGTGTTCTTCCTGAAATATCGTGAGAAACACCAGCGTTTATACTTAAAGCATTGTCGCTATTGTCTCCATGAATTTTTACAGTAACTTCTCCAGCCCCTTCTTGATCTGCTTGAAATTGTATATAAGCTTTTGTGATGGTTGAGTTTTTTGGTATGGCAACCTTTTCAAAACTTAAACCTACTATCTGTTCTGAAGAACCATCATGATAAAATTCTAAATCGGAACTTGATGTGCTCACATATCCATCTCTCACACGTTCTTCACCAGAACCTGTAGAGGAATTAGCAATAGGGAGGTCTATTGTAGCGTTTTGTGAAAATGAATACGATGTAAACAGTATCATCCATAAAAAAGTAATTTTTTTAATCATAAGTTTTAATTATTAAATGAGTTTTCTAAATTTTTAATTTGTTCTTTTAATGTTATAATAGCTTTCATGTTTTGATACTTAGCATTCAATCGATCAATTGTAAGTGATGCTAGTTTTAATGAGATCATAGCTTCTTCTGGTCTATCTATTTTTGCTAAATAATTCGCTTTTTCATAATACCAAAACTCTTTCCTTTGATTTTCATCTATAAAATAATTGTATTGTTGTATTGCTTCTTCTGTTTGGTTGGCATCTTTTAAATACTCTAATTTTTTAAGTTGAAGCGAGAAAGTGTCTGCCCCTAGATGCCTCAATCCTAACTCAATAGCATTTAATGCAGCTTTATAATTTTTATTATTTTCAACCAGTATAATGTTAGCATATTCCAAAATATCCTCAGGTCGGATATCAATCATATTATTCACAACATAACTATAGGCGTCTAAAGACTTTTTATATTGTTTTTGATTGAATAATATTTGAGCTTGCAGTTTTTTTGCTTTGACATCAATGTTGTCAATTTCTAAATAAGAGGTTATACTTTTTAAAGCTTTGTCATATTCTTCAGACAAGTAATACACCTCGGAAATTCTATATTGTAGTATCTTGTTGTTATTTCCTAAATATTTAGATTTAGAGTAATCTTTCAAAGCTTTATTGTATTCCATATGCTGCTGATACAACAATCCTCTTTCATAGTATAGTCTATAATCCATTGGATTTTTTAGAATCTCTTTTGTTTTTTTCTCTATTCTTTCAGGTAAGTCGCCATGTGCAAACAGCGGTGCAGATAGTAGTAAAAGAGCAATCACAAACAGCACTCTAATTCTTGAGTAATTTATTTTCATTTTGTAATCATTGCTTTTGAGTTTGTTTTAATGCCTTGAAAATTCTGTAACCAAGTAGTTTATTGATAAATTATTCGAAGACGAAATTATATTTTGCAATTTTGGTATTTATTAATCATATATGATATATAAGTTAAAAAACAGTTAGCTGTATTTGTATGGTTGTTTTATTGCAATTGCATAAATTACCTCTGCAAACATCTGTAGGTTTTCTATTAATGAACCGATAGTCATTATGTTAGAAAATGAGAAGAAATGAAATTTAATCCCTAGGTGGTATTAACTGAAGATTAAGAAATGAAAAGAGATCTTCAATACCTTTAAAAAAGTATTAAAAATTACCCTTTGTACCTTTAGAAAATTTTAAACTTAATTCTTTTGTCAGATCGAGTGATTTTTGAAATGAAATGAAGAAAAATAGTATCGAAAACTATTTTTCGAAAGAAAAAAATGATTCTCGATACAAATTTTAAGCTTTTTCAAGCTGAAAATTCACTCGAATTGACAGTATTTCATCTAAATACACACGGGTTAAAATTGAGTTTAGGGTCAATCCATAAAAAACAATGATATTGTTGGAATAAGAGTTCTTGTTTTTATTAAAAAATTGAAAGTTTAGAACTAGAATACTTATAAAAATAGGCACTAAGCCATAAAGTGTGTACGTTTTAAAAACTTAATTTGTTTCACTGCTTGAGTTTTACTCACACGGACATTTTTATGTGTTTTTTGTCTTTGTTATGGAGCTGGTGGACACATCTCGACTGCGCTCGATGACCCTGTTAGTAGTATTCTTTTTGTATCGTATTCTTCATCTTATTATAAATACTCAATGGTTCTCATTTGTGAAGTATAACTGAGATAGAACTTCTAGACTCCCATCGATGAACTTTTCTTTTTTAACATCTCGACTGCGCTCGATGACCCTGTTAGAGGTGTTCCTTTGTATCGTATTCTTTATCTTTTTATAAAAAAACCACTGGCTTCTCAGAGATATGAGTGAGAAAGAACTTCTCGACTGCGCTCGAAGACCGTTGTTGCAATCGATGGTCATAAACTTGGATCAAGCCCAAAAGTTGTGTGTGAATTAGGATAGCATTAATTTAGGAGTTTTTAAACTGACTTATATTGGAAT
>NZ_JAUOSB010000033.1 GCF_030548295.1 Wenyingzhuangia sp. 2_MG-2023 | reverse complement strand
TTATCCAAATGAAGCTGTCTAAAATAAAGACCGACAAGAGTGATTCTAAACAGATCTGTGAGTATGCAAAACAAGTAGATTTAAAGTAATGGCAAGGCAGTTCTAAACATCAAATAGAATGCTTACAAATGACAAGACTCCTTTCTGTATACACAAAACAGAAGACAATGTTAAAAAATAAGCTGCACGGAGAAACTGTTTTAGGAAAACCAAGTAAAGCAGTTGTGAGTTCAATAAAACGAAGTTTAAAACAGCTAGAAAAAGAAATAGACAACTTAGAAGTTAAATTATTGTTGTTGGTAAAAGAAGCTCACCAAGATGTTTTAACACGATTAAAAACGATACCAGGGATAGGAAATAAAACAGCCTTAATGTTAGTGGTTCTAACAGACGGTTTTAAACGATTTAATAGTGGTGGTGAATTATGCAGTTATGCTGGATTAACACCTATAATAAGGAAGAGTGGAAGCAGTGTAAATGGTAGAAGTAGGATCAGTAAAATAGGAAATCAAAAACTACGGAATTTATTATTTATGTGTAGTTTTAATGCCTGTAAATATAACAAAGCTTGTAGAGCAATATACGAACGAATTGTAGCCAAAGGAAAGAGTAAAAAACTAGCATTAATAGCTGTTTGTAATAAGCTATTAAAACAGGCCTTTGCTATCGCAAAATCAGGATTGATATATGATGATGGGTATAGAAGTGTTTTGGTAAGAAATTAATAAGTTTTTACTTGTTTTTTACCACAGTACTTTGTTGGGTACTGGCTTTTTTCGTAATTATCTAATCATTAAATAAATTATCAAACTTATAGTTCCAACATAAACAAGAATTTTAGGGCTAATAGATATCAGACTTTTTTTCAATGAAAATTTATTAAATCTTTTAGATCCAAGATATAAAATTCTCAGAGATATTAAATTGGTTATAATTATTACAGAATTTCTCAAATATTCATTATTCCAGTTTGAATCAAAAATGATAGTTTTTTTTAAAACTAAAATTATTATCGATGAAATAATTAATGGTATCAATGAATGAGCCACTACAGATTCAATATCTATATATTCCGCAACGCCTTTTAATTTTTTTCCAATCCAATAAATTAAATAACTAAACAATAATAATATTAATATTGTTAAAGAAACTTTCATAATTAACAGTGAAAATTGAAGGAAGAATCCTTCTTTTTTATTCTCAATAGAAAATTTTTCAATAAAACTCAGTAAACCATAGATTACAAATACAATAATACTTTTTGTATGTAATTCATCGGAGAAGTCATTTTCTATATTTTTAAATGCTTTTTTTGAATTTATAAATATTTGTATAAACGAATTCATTTTCAAACTTTCTTTTTTGCTTGTGCCCAACGTTTTTGTATAAGATTAGTGTGGGAGGTAGACAATGATTATATTGTCAGCCGAGCAACTAAGCTTATACTTATTATGTGTTTTTATCTTTGTCGATTTAAAAATACTCAAATAAGAATAAGCGACACGATAAAGAAACCAAAACTTTGGGCTAAACCATAAAAACCCACATTAATTTTATACGGTGTTGTACTACGTTTTATTTTAGTTTCAAGAATTTTAATAATTTTTCTGGATCTTGTCTATTGTCCCAGAACCCTGTAATTATTAATTGATCATTATTCACTTTATAAAGAATACTATAATGTCCTAAAGAAATCATTCGGGTTAGTTTAAAATCAGTTTGTTTTCCTAGTTTAGGGTTCGATTTTAAAATATGAGTTCTTTCTTTAATGCTCTTATTTAATTTTTTAGAATATTCAGTACTTTTATTTCTTTTGTTCCAGTAACTAAAAGTTTCATTTCTCTGTTTAACAGCCGTTTTTGTCCAAAATATATTTAATTCAGCCATTCTAAATCAGAGTTGTTTAATTCAGATTCTGAAATAATTTCTCCGTTTTGAATATCTTTTTCACTCATTAAAAGCATTTCAATATGCTGAGAAGATAAAGCAACTGTTTCATTTGTCGATTGTGTAGAGTCAAAAATATTACTAATTGCGGTCAATAATTTCTCGTTTCTTGTAGCCAGAATTCTGTCTATTAGATTATTTTTTATACTATCTATTGCTGTCATAATATTCTAAATTTCTGTAAAGTTCGACAAATATTCTATTTTTTCCAAATGTTGTACAACATTGGATAACATTCCCTCAAAAAAAGAAATACGTTATCAATGTTTAATTTATTTATAAAGTAGTTTTTTAAGGATGTTGTTCCTATGCATACTTTTCCATAAAATACAAGAGTTCTTAACAAATGATAGATGTGAAATACCTGCCATGAGCAATAGCAATGAGTGGTGTTTGATTTACTTGTTTGTAAAAATAAATTTTGAGGAACTGTATGTAGGAATGGATACACAAAACGTTGAAGTAGGATAGAAGCCTGTATTGGGTTTGGTTGATGGGGCACTGTTTTTGTCTTTATGATTAATATTTTATGGAACTAAGATATATCCATAAAATAAAAAATATTTGCAGTGGAATTCTAAACCATAAATACGTAATTCCATTTCCGTTAAAAGTTCCTTTTTGAAAATTCACATTATTTATTGCTGCATAAATATTAGCAGGTAGCATTAGTAGAAGAAATATAATGAATATCCATCCGGATATTTCTTTCATTTTAGGAATAAGAATACTAATTGCTACTAGAATTTCAAACACTCCTGTTAGATGAACTAAGGTTTCTTTATAGGGAATTGCACTAGGTATCATCATAGACATTCCTTTTGTGTATATAAAATGTCCAATTGCCGTAAACAGGAACATTATTGATATAGAAATTCTTGCTGATAAGAAAAGGTCATATTCTTTTTGTGTTATTTTTATTACAAAAAGAGAGATTGTAAAACTTAATAAAAGGACAATTAAAGGTTTCATGTTTTCTGAATTGATGAACTACAAATGTCAGAAAAGATAAAAGTATTGACAATGAACTTGAGTTAAGTAATGCGTTTTCTTATTCGGCTTAGAGCTTGTGGAGTAACACCAATATAAGAAGAGATATATTTTAATGGAATTTGTTTTAATAGATTTGGTCTTTCGGAGAATAAATCCAAATATCTTTCTTCTGCCGTTTTACTTAATAAAGAAAGTTCTCTTTTTGATTTTATTAAGAACATATTTTCTGCCATTTTTCGCCCAATACTATTTCCGCAATTTGTTTTTAAATAAACTTCTTGTAAATCTTTATTAGATATTTTTAGGATGATAGTTTCTGTTAAAGTTTCAATTTGGTATTGAGAAGGCATTTGTGTTAAAAAAGAATCATAAGCCGTTACAAATTCGTTTTCAAATAAGAAACCAAAAGTTAAGTCGTTTTCCTCTCTTGGAATATAAATTCTTACTATTCCTTTTGTGATGAAAGATAATGAGTTTTCAATTTCTCCAACTTTTATTAAAGAAGAATGTTTGTTGAGTTTAACTTTCTGTAATTTTGAAGAGAAAAACAACCAATCAGCATCATTCATTGGAGTGATGTTTTCAATAAATTTTCTTATTTCGTTCATTTTTGCTTGTGGCTAACAACAGATCACATCATTTGATAAGTTGTGAGTTGATTTGAAATTGTGTTTTTATGTGAGGAATCAACAGTCGTAGCTGTTTGTAATAAGCTATTAAAACAGGCCTTTGCTATCGCAAAATCAGGATTGATATATGATGATGGATATAGAAGTGTTTTGGTGAGAAATTAATAAGTTTTTACTTGTTTTTTACCACAGTACTTTGTTGGCTGTAGTAATTTTATTTTTTCCTTTAAATCATCAATAACTCTTATTATTATGAAAGGTATTCTTGAATGTTTATTTCCACATTTTTTACAAACTTCAAAAGGACCACTATATGTTTCAGGATCGTTTATTACTCCTGTGAATAATGTATATTCTGTCTGTTGTAAAATCAAATTTTTATAAAACTCTTTGTCTTCAATAGGGATATTTGTGTTATTTAATTTATCAACTAATAAGTCTAATAATTTTAAGATGTTTAAAAAAGGTTTGATATTTTTTTGATTTAGAGCTTCACTATCATTGTGTGGATCTAAATATGACCATTGTAAATTTTCTAAAAAATAATGTATAGCTAAACTTCCTTTATAAATTATTATTTCAGTTTGTTGTTTAGTAAAATGACCTACACTCTTTTCAGAATCATAAGTGAAGTTCTCGATGTTTTTTATAAAGAAATCATATAATTTTGAAATATATAATAAATTCTTTCGTTGATTTTCTTCTTTTTTTTGCTCATAGAATTGGTCTTGAATTAATTTATTAGCCTCAATTTGAGCCTTTAAAGCATAGAATACTAAAATAGCACCTAATAAATTTACAACAGGAGAGGTTATTCCTCCAATTGTATCACCTATTTGTCCAGTATTTGAAAAATTTGTTATATCAAATTTAGATGAAAATGTTAGTAAAATAGGGGATACTAATGTTATTATTATACCTATTAACAAAATCCATTTAGCATTCTTTAAGTTTTTATAAATTAAAGATTCTTCTATTTTTCTATTTTTTTCAACTTTGTTATCCATGAATTTTTTATTACATACAACGGTTTTGGCTAGGCTTTGTGCGGGAAGAAAATCGCCAAGATTTTCAGACACGGACTAAGCCGAAGCTTTTTGTTTGGTTTTGTTTCTTTGGTTTCACAAAGCCAAATCAACAAGATTTGGCGACTTAGTAAATATACACAAAACTTTGAGAAAGCACAGAACCCGCATGAAGTTTAGCCGGTGTTGGCAATAGTTATTTAATTTTTAAATATTGGGTCAATTTTCATTCTTGTTTCTAAAAGTTTAGGAATTTCTTCTTTTGATTTTTCTATATATTCGGTACTTTTATCTTCGTTTCCAAGATATTTTTCAACTCTAGCGAGATTATAATAAATTATTCCTCTACTACTATCTGCAATTTTCGCATAGCTCAATAAATCAGTTAAGACATTTTTTACTTTTTCAACTTGTTCTTTTTTATCAGAGTTTATTGCATTTGAAGTTAACCTGTCTGATTCTGACCAATAACTCAGTTTATTAGGTAAAGAAAGTAATTTTTCTGCTTGTTTGTCCAAATTATGGATGCCATATAAAAAAGCAATTATTTTGTTTTGGTCATCAGAATGTTTTATTCCAATTCCTTGATTTTTTATAATACCTCTAGTTAAAAGAGAAAGAACTGAAGCGAATGAAACTAATAAAATAATAGGAAGTTCGTTTTTTTCGTCTTTTTCTTCATTTTTGTTTTCGTTATTAATTTTTTCTCCAATAATACCTTTCCCTCTCAATTTTACTTTAGGTTCATCAGGAAAATTCACATTTGAAATGGCTAAAATCGAAGCCTTAAAAGATTCTTTGGGGTTAAGTGATTTAGTAGAAAATTTAATTTTTAAAGAATCATTTTCAGTTTGTATATCAATAGGGAAATCTGAAGAAAAATTCACTTCTTTTATATTGGCAGGATATAAATTTATTTCTCCAACAATTTCTTCAGCTAATTTATTTCCTAGGTTTTCAAACTTTATATGATAAATGTTTAAATTTTCCTTTTGACTTTTAAATGGAAGTATTTTTTCGGTATGAAAGTTTAAAGTTGGTTTGTCTGTTTGTAGATTAAATAGTATCATTCCACCACCAACAGTTACTATAATTGTAATTACAGCTGATAAAATACTTTGTGTCCAATTTATATTTTTCATTTTTTTCTAATTATTGCCAACATTCCACGTATAAGATGCGTAGCATCGCTATGCAACTTATGCGGTGTTCTGAACCGTTCCTTAAAAAAGGCTGTGCCGATAGGCAAAATACAACTACTTACATAACAAACTAAAATAATAAAAATGAAAATACTAAAAGCAGGAACAAAAATAACTACGGTGATAGGAGGTATAGAAGCTTTTATCGTTGGCGTATGCATAACAATGGAAACAGTTGAATATAGAGTAAGATATTTTCATAACGGTGAGGAAAAAACAACTTGGCTTTATAGATATGAAATAGAAGTAGCAAAACCTAAACAACAAGCAGGGTTTGGGGCAAAACAAGTAAATCAAAATAACGATAGTGAAATATTATTAATGCAGGGATAATTCACGTAGCTACTGAATCAGCCTTTTTTAAGGTATGGTTTTGAACATTGGATAACATTCCCCCAAAAAAAGAAATACGTTATCAATGTTTAATTTATTTATAAAGGTAGTTTTTTAAGGATGTAGTTCCTACGCATACTTTTCCACAAAACACAAGAGTTCTTAACAAATGCTAGATGTAAAACACCTGCCATGAGCAATAGCAATGAGAGGTGTTCGATTTACTTGTTTGTAAAAATAAATTTTTAGGAACTGTATATAGCAATGAATACACAAAACGTTGAAGTAGGATAGAAGCCTGTGTTGGGTTTTTACTCTTTTACTGCTGTATATCCAGATAGCCCGTGTAAACATTTTATAATTTGGTTACCACCTGGTTCTCCAGCGTGATAATGATATCCTCTTTCATCATCAGAGTGTCCGCCACATTCGTCTAAAGCTGTTGGCTTGTTTCCTTTTTTATCTAATAAGCCATAAATTCCAAATCCGTCAATAGCATACCCAATAATTGGCGAGTGAATATCAGTCTGCGGAATTTCTTTTGTTGAGCCAGTAACAGCGTGATAATGATAACCTCCGTGTGGATTTACGTGTCCTCCGTGGTCGTCTAAAGGTGCTATTGTATGAGCAGCTAATATTGCGTGTGTTGGTGCAGGTGGATCGTATTTAACTCCGTTGAAAGCAAGTCCTATTCCGCCTCTTCCAAAACTTTGAGCAGTTTTTATGTATTTTGGTGTAGCTGGAATTACAAAAGTGGTTACTTGGTCTTTGAAATATTCGGGCAAGCATTCTACACAATAGTTATGATATTTATCTTCTACGTTTGGTTTTGCAGCTGCCAAACAACCCTCTTCTGTATCGGTAACTCTGATTGTTCCATCCTCTCTATATAGTTTCCATTTATCATCGCTGTAGAACTCATCTAAATTAGCAATAAAGTGTCCTGAAACATCATAAACTTTATCATCTTTAAACCAAATACCTGCTTTTTCCATTCCATCCTCAATATGTCTTGGACACCAAGGCCCCATTTGATGTTCGGTTGCTTGAGAGTTTGTTTTCATTACATAACAAAGTGTTTCAACTCCATTTAATTCAATCATTTGTTTTTGAATTCCGCCAATTATGTTTTCTGAAATAAAGTAATCTGTATTTACTGGAATTACCTTAACTGAAGCATCAATTTCATTTGACAAATCTTTATTTGTAGTTGTTTGTTGTGGCGGTCTATTCCCTTGATTCTTTTCTGCTTTGTTAAGCTCTTCTAAAGTCAGAAAGCCATCATTGTTACTATCTATATGGGTAAAGTCGTTAGCAATAGGTCCTTTGACTTCATTTTTTGATAATTTTTGGTCTCCATTACTGTCCAATTCCGAAATTATTTGTGTAGAAGAAGGTCTTTGTCCATTTGGTCTTTGTTGTTCTTTTTTTCCTTGGTTTGATTTGCAAGAAATTAAGATGGTAAAAGCTAATATTATTGATAAAGTATTTTTCATGTTATCATTTATTTCAATTCGTATTGTACTTGTTCTATTCGTAATTGTTTGGTGTTCATCACAAGGTATTTCAACATTGAATCACATTGTTTGATAAGTTATGAATTTATTTTAAATTGTGTACTGATGTGAGGAACCGCAAACGGATAACGGTCTAGTATATGATTTTGTTGCGTGTTTACGTGTTTAAGTTAGCAAATAAATGACAGCTAAAATTCTGATAGCACTTTGGTAAGTAGGCTCTAACTAGCAATGAATGCTACGGGTTGTTAGGCATGATTGTTATTCCACGTCTGGTATAATCCAATCTGCATTTCTTACAAAAAATATGTATTGAGCATAATCTGTTGTAGAACTCCCTTCAAGAATATCAAATCCTTCCCAAATAGGTATCAAACTTTTTGTTTTTGTTCCTCTGGTAGATTGTAAATAAGGTGAATTTTTTGAGTCTAATTTTATTAAACTTATGGTGTTTGGTTTGGTCACTTTTTTATAATCAGCAATTCCTTTTATATACATAAACAACCTACTATCATAAGAGAATTTAAATCTTGTAAACTCTTTGCCTTTGTCTTGTAAGAACTTAGGTAGTGCTCTACTTTGAACGGTTAATCTTGAATCTACATATAGTGCATTCATACTAACCATTTTATTTGAAAATGGTAATAGCGTATCTTTTTTTATTCTACCAGCTAAAGTATAATCATATGCTTGTAAAGTATGTGCAAAACCAAACCCTCCATAAAACGTTTTATTTTCCCATTGATTTTGCTCGTAATACCTCTTAAAGTTTGTGTACATAAACTTATCTCTGCTTTTTATCTTGTTCAAATTAGAAAGATTGAAGTAAATGTCTTCAAGCAACTTTAAATCTTCAATTTCAATGTTATGATCCTTATCATTCAAGACTTTTTTTAGCATATTTTCAGACCATAAAACAAGTTCTTTATTATCTAAAGGAATACTTACTAAATATTTATTTGGAAGTTTTTCTTTTAGTAGTTTTCTTAAAAGATTATGATCTACAATTTTATCGATACCAATCAGTTTAAATTTTGAATTATCAGGTAATTCAGCATAATATTGACGCATTTTAACCCATTTCTGTCTATACTGCTCAGATATACTCCCTATATAAACTACCCAATTTTTAAGTATTTCTTTTAGAGTTAATTCATTTGAGCCTTCTAAATATTTCTGAAGATAATACCCCTGTATTAAGTCCATTTCCGCCAAATAATAATCAATTTTTCTGTTTTCATTGATTTGTGTAAACATTGCAAAATCAATTCGTGGTGAGGTATTGACCTCGTGTATCTCTCCAACAAAAAAGAGTTTTTGATTATAGAAATCATTGTCTAACGAATGAAATTGTAAAGAATCAGACAAGGGAAGAACTTCGGTATTGTTTTTTAGATAATTGACATATTTACTGGAAGAACAACTCGCAATTAAGGTTGATAAAATTAGTAAAGCTATTATGTTTCTTTTTTTCATTTTTGCTTTTAATTATGCACAACAATGGATCGCATCATTTAATACGTTGTGAATTGATTTCAAATTGTATTTTTATGTGAAGAATCACAAGAAAAAAAAGTGCTGTTAGTTGTTAGCTAAAATAAAAAAACACAATGAAAAACCATTGCTAGACAGTTAGAAAATATGAAAAAGAGACTAATTGAATTAGATGCTTTGAGAGGAATTGCAGCGCTATTTGTAGTAATATATCATTACACCATTAGGTATGATTCATTGTATGGTCACGATTTATTTTTAGATACTAATCATTTTCAATATTACAGTCAAGGAGTTCAGTTATTCTTTATGATAAGTGGCTTTGTGATTTTTTTAACATTGAACCATGTAAAAAAGCCAATGGACTTTGTAATTTCTAGATTCTCTAGATTGTACCCGCCTTTTTGGATTGCAATTGCTACCACATTTATAATTGTATGTTTATTTGGATTGCCAGGTAGACAGGTTTCATTCTTGACAGCTTTGAAAAATATAATTATGTTTCATGAATATTTCGGTATTCCAAGTGTTGATGGAGTTTACTGGACTCTTAAAGTTGAACTCACATTTTATTTTTGGATGTTTTTAGCCTATTCAGTCAATACATTAAAAAAGATCGAAATATTTATTTTACTTTTCATGACGGTTAATGTATTTACTCATCAAGCTGATGTTAATTTTCACCCTCAACTTGAAAGTATTCTTTTGTTTCAATATTTACCATTTTTTGCTATTGGTATTTGTTTGTATAAAATATTTTATAAAAAACAGAATAAATTAACTGTAGTAACTTTGGTTTTAGCTTTGGGCACAACGTTTTATTTAAATTCGCTTACTCTATTTCTTTTGTACCTGCTTTTTACCATTGTATTCTTTCTTGGTATTAAAGGTAAAATATTTATTTTGTCAAATAAAATACTCATTTTCATCGGCTCAATATCTTATTCTCTTTATTTGCTTCATCAGAATATTGGTTATGTGATTATTAATAAAGGTTATGTTCTTGGTGTAAACCCCTTGATTTCTATTTTATTCGCATTAATTATTGTAATTATTATATCCTATATCTCGTTTAGATTTGTTGAGGTACCTAGTAGCAAACTGATAAAAAAATATTATCATAGTTTTGATTTTAATATTACCTCAATACCACAATTAATTAGGAATAAACGAAATGATGACAGCGCATAAGTAATAGCCGTGATAGTGATAGATATAAACATTGTAATTTGAAGACATTTGAGTTCCGCAGTCAGCTACTATTTTTACAAATACTTTTGTTGTGAATTGATTTCAAATTGTATTTTTATGTGAGGAATCACAAGTCTTAGATGAATTAAACCTAAATAGAGGTAGTTGTGAATTGATTTCAAATTGTATTTTTATGTGAGGAATCACAAGAATTTTCGGAAGAACAACCGCCATTTAAACGTTGTGAATTGATTTCAAATTGTATTTTTATGTGAGGAATCACAAGGCACCACAGAACACGCAGAATTCTTTAATAGTTGTGAATTGATTTCAAATTGTATTTTTATGTGAGGAATCACAAGATTACTAAGTTCCCTACTCTCAATTCTTTTGTTGTGAATTGATTTCAAATTGTATTTTTATGTGAGGAATCACAAGATTTATGGACACAGACAATTAATAGATTTTGTTGTGAATTGATTTCAAATTGTATTTTTATGTGAGGAATCACAAGACTAGCTCCTTTAATTAAGTCTGCCGTGGTGTTGTGAATTGATTTCAAATTGTATTTTTATGTGAGGAATCACAAGGCACCACATGTTTTGACCCCTATAAAACAAGAGTAATCTTTTAAATTTCGGATTATTAATTAAGCTGCTTTATTTTTAGTTAAAA
>NZ_JAUOSB010000032.1 GCF_030548295.1 Wenyingzhuangia sp. 2_MG-2023 | reverse complement strand
AGGCTTCGGCTTAGTCCGTGTTCGAAAAGGCTCTGCTCCTTTTCTTCCCGTACTAATCCTAGCCAAAACCGTTGTAGTGCATTTATGAAAAAAATATTTACCTTAATATTAGTAACTACTATTTTTATTTCTTGTAAAGAAAATGAAAAATCTAAACTTGATTTCTCAAATATAAAAGTATCTAATTCATCATCTTTTAGAACGCATAATTTTGATAATTTAAAAAGTGTTTCATTTAAAAAAAATGGTGAAATATTAAAGAATAGCATACTTGAAATATGGAAATCCGAAAGAATTTTTATTGGTGAACAAACAAATGAATCTAATCAAATTTCAGAAAATAATTTAGTCATAACACTTGAGAATGCTAGTAAAGGAAAAAACAGTATTGAAAGAATTTCAAAAATTGAATTAATTAAGAATATAGTCATTGAAAATATCGACAATATAAATCAGTTTAAAAATATTATCATAGAATATTCTACTGAAACAGAGTCTGGAGAAATAATCGAATCAAACAAAAGATTTAAAATAAAATGATGCAGAGTATATTTGGAATTATTGGAGAATTAATTCCTATAATCGGAGGAGTTTATTGTGTCTTGTATTATGGTGGATATAAAACACCTAAAGCAAAAAATGACGAAAGTCTAAAAAAATTCAATGAGCAAAAAGAAAAGCATGGAAAGAAATTCACAATATTAGGTTATCTCTTAATTGCTTATGGTCTTTTTAATATAATTAGATACTTTATCTAAAAAACGCACTACAACACCGGCTAAACTTAATGCGGGTTCTGTGCTTTCTCAAAGTTTTGTGTATATTTACTAAGTCGCCAAATCTTGTTGATTTGGCTTAGTTTAAACCAAAAGAAACAAAACCAAACAAAAAGCTTCGGCTTAGTACGTGTCTGAAAATCTTGTCGATTTTCAACCCCGCACAAAGCCTAGCCAAAACCGTTAGCAAAAATAAAAACAAACCAATGTCAATTGAAGGAATAGAAAAATTCGCAAATATTCTAGGAGCAGATACTATTAAAAAAATATATGAAGACGGACTATCTGAATCCGTTCAAGAAACAGGAAAAACATCAACTGATTTCATAAAAGCTGCAAGACTTTTTACTGCTCCGATTCAGTACTTAGGAGCATATCAGGACAGATTAACAAAGCATCTAAATAAAGTAAGAGAAGGTGTTCCTGAGGAAAGACAAATTGAAGCTCCCACATCATTAAGCGGCCCAATTATGGATAGGCTAAAGTATTTAGAAGATGAAAATTATTTAACTGATTTATATCTTTCCCTTTTACAAAGAGCTATTGACAAAGAAAGAATTAATGAAGCTCATCCAGCTTTCTTCCATATCATAGAGCAACTTTCACCCGATGAAGCTTTCCTTTTACATAACATCTCTCAAAATCCAATAGAATATGAATATACAATGGATTTAATTGAGAAAGAAGATGGGAAAATTAGATTTGAAAACTCAAATGTAATTAAAGACACATCTCCTAAAGAAAATATAGTTTTTTCAGAACATTTTGATATGTATATCTCGCATTTAGAATCTTTAAACTTGTTAAAATGGATCGTTTCTTCTGAAGAACCAATTTTTGAAAACAGTGAAGATAGTAACAAAGGAAAACAAACAGGGATTCATAGAAAAACAAGTATATATTTGACAAAATTCGGGGACTTATTTGCAAAAGCTTGTATTCCTGAAAACAAAATATTCATATTGAAATAAATTACTTTTGCTAACACCGGCTAAAATTAATACGGGTTTTTGTTCTTGCTCAAAGTTTTGTGTATATTTATTAAGTCACCAAATCCTTTTTGATTTGGCTTTGTAATAGAAAAATAAAACCAAAAAAAAGGCTTCGGCTTAGTCCGTGTTCGAAAAGGCTCTGCTCCTTTTCTTCCCGTACTAATCCTAGCCAAAACCGTTGCCACACATATGAAAAAAAATCACTTTTTAACTTTTTCATTTTTATTAATATTGTCTTTTACTCAAGCTCAAGAAAATAAAGTTCTTTACGAAGTTTTACCTTTAATTATCAATTCTATACTTGACCGAGAAATAACTTCTATTCCACCTCCTCCAATCACTATCGAAAAATTAAAAGAAAGTAACTTCTTTGACAAATCAGAGCCAGAAAACGTTACGAAAGCTATTGAGAATTGGAAGAATTCTATCGACTATCAAAAAGAGAAAAAAAAATGGATAGAAAAAATGAAAAAGTCTGTGCCTGAAATATATGAAGGTGAATTAATTATACATGAAATTGTAGACTCAGTCAATAACACGGATGGGATACTGAAAACTCAATCCCCTAAAAATAGTTTCAAAATTAAATTGAAAGATTTAAATACAAATGAAATAAAAATTAAAGTAAAAATTATCTCTGAATTTCTTGAATTGAAGAAAATCAGGAAAAAACATCCTGAAAATAAAATTATTGGAATGATGTCTTTTAATGATTTTGAAATTAACTTGGACGAAACATTTGGTACAATAAGAGTTAGTTTTTTGAAACATAGACTAGGGGGATATGGTCTGAAAGTGCATTTTAAAAAGAAAAAAAAAAGTGGATTATAGTTGAAACAATTAATTTATATGTCTCGTAAAAACGTGTGGCAACACCGGCTAAAATTAATACGGGTTTTAGTGCTTTCTCAAAGTTTTGTGTATATTTACTAAGTCGCCAAATCCTTTTTGATTTGGCTTTGTAATAGAAAAATAAAACCAAAAAAAAGGCTTCGGCTTAGTCCGTGTTCGAAAAGGCTCTGCTCCTTTTCTTCCCGTACTAATCCTAGCCAAAACCGTTAGCAAATATTGAGAAAAAATTGCTTAATTTGAAATAAATATTATTAATATAAATCAAAAAATTATGAAACCATCAGTACAGTACAACGATAGAATTGGACACGCTTCTGCCGATATTGCAGGGATTAATTATAATCAAATAGCAGAACTTTGTAATTTAGGAAAAAGATATACTATAATTGGAATTTCATTATATGGAACTGATAAAGTTAACGTATCACTCTTATGTAAGGATAATGAAGAAAGTACTAACCAAAATGAAGTTTTAGTTACTGTTTTCCCTACAGTTGAACTGTCTGTTAGTGATGTTATTGAACGACTTAATGTAACAATTAATATTACAAATAATTCAACATACGATAATCCTAAACTTGGCACAATTCGAGAGGTGACTATTGAAGAAAATGAATAATCTTATTTTGAAAAATAAAGTTTCTAAATATTATTATAAAATTTAATGAGACGAATGAAATAAATAAAATTAACAGATAAAAAACATTTGCTAACACCGGCTAAACTTAATGCGGGTTCTGTGCTTTCTCAAAGTTTTGTGTATATTTACTAAGTCGCCAAATCTTGTTGATTTGGCTTTGTGAAACCAAAGAAACAAATCCAAACAAAAAGCTTCGGCTTAGTACAGGTTCGAAAATCTTGGCGATTTTCAAGCCCGCACAAAGCCTAGCCAAAACCGTTGTGCTTCATACAAAAAACAAAACCAAGAAATTATAAACTATGGGAACTTACACTGTAAATGGAAAATTTCCTGGAAAAAAACTAAAAGGAGAAGAGCAATACAAAAAATTATACCACTATACTTCCTTCAATACTTTTGTCAAAATTTGGTGTACAAAGAAATTAAAACTTGGAGAACTTACAGAAGTTAATGATCTTTTGGAAATGAATGGTAATATTCAAACTGAAAGCCCGCAACAAACACCGCTAATATTTGCTTATAAAGACATTAGAACTTCTTATAAGCAATTAAGTTTTACAATGGATTATGACTCTTATATTAAAGGGTGTATGTCGCCTCTTATGTGGGGAGTTTATGGAGATAAAAGAAAAGGTGTTTGTATTGAATTTGATTATAAAAAACTAAATATTCCGAACAATTTTTTGAAAGATATTGTAAAATATTTTCCTGCTGTTAAAAACGTTGTTACTCTTCCGATTGAATTAAAAACTAAAAAAGATATTAAGAATTTTGTAGAAAGAAATGCTAAAGAAAATTTCTTTATCAAACAAGAAAGCTGGAAAGGTGAAAACGAATTCCGTTTAATAAGTGATAAAAATGATTATTTAGATATTTCATCAGCAATTTCATCTGTATATCTGACATCTTATGACAGCGTTGAATGTTTATGTGTAGAGGACTTAATAAAAGATAAATGTGAAATTAAATTTATCGATTATATCAAAAACCCAAGTGGAAATGAATCTATTCCAATTACTAGAGACACTAGAAAAACAAGAGAATCTTATGAAAAAGCAAAAAGATCATCTTCAAATGTAATTAATTCAATAAGTCAACAAGCATTGAATTTTTATAACTCAAAAAAAGATGATGAAAATGCTTCATTAATATTAGAAAAATATTCTTTTAAGCAAAATTAAAAATTACGAATATAAAAGTACGAAAGCACAACACCGTATAAAATTAATGTGGGGTTTTTAGTTTAAGCCCAAAGTTTTGTGTCTGTTTATATGGTCGCTTATTCTTATTTGAGTATTTTTAGGTCGACAAAATAAAAACCACAAAATAAGTATAAGCTTGTGGCTCGGCTGACAATTCTTCGATTGTCTTCCTCCCACACTAATCTTATACAAAAACGTTACCTGCCATTAAAAATGAACGATAAAGAAAATTTCAAATATGATTTTGCAATATCATACGCTGGTGAAGAAGAATCAATTGCTAAAGGAATTCATGATGCTCTAAAAGAAAAATATGCAAATTATAGCGTATTTTTTGCTCCCAATGAACTTCATAATTTAATTGGACAAAATGGAGAAGAATTTTTCGATAAATTATTTTCTGAATCTAAACAAGTAATTGTAATTCTATCAGAAAATTATAAACGAAAAGAATGGACGAGATATGAATGGGATATTATTAGAGAACGAAATAAAGAAAATAGATGTATTCCTATAAAAATTGATAACGTTAAAATTTTAGGCTTTTCTTCTAATCAAATTTATTTGCCATTTAAGGACAATTTTCAAGCTATTTCAAAACTAAGTATTGAGAAACTTATTTTATTTGAAAAGGCACAAGGAATTGAGAGAGAAACTGATGTTATAAAATTATATAATGAATTAAAAGACTCTAAAGGAACTCTTGATAAAGCAGTTCAATTAGTATATGATTCACGAAAAAGAACACCTTTAGGAAAAATAGAATATCCTAATGGAAATTTCACTAAATCTTATAAAATAATTAAAACTGAGAAACTAAATTTTTCTCAAATAAAACGAAAAGCAATATCAATTAATATTGAAGATTTTTTGTCCAAAGAAGAAATAATCTATAATATCAAGTATTTAACTGCTGAATTTTTCAATACTGAGGAATTAGATGCTATCAAAATATTTATCTATTGTGATTCATCTAAAAACTTTCAAGGATTTGAAAAATACAACGTTGCTAAATCAGACTTTGCTCCATATGGAGAATGGGGAAAATCTGAAGAAGGTTTTGCTTATAATTTACCTGTTGAAAAGTTCGATTGGAAAATTGAATTTGAAGAAAGCTACTTTGATAAAAATTTAAAAATAGAAACAGCAGAAGAAATGGCATTGAGATTAATATTAGAACTAAATAAAAACGGCAGGTAACACCGGCTAAAATTAATACGGGTTTTGGTTCTTGCTCAAAGTTTTGTGTATATTTACTAAGTCGCCAAATCCTTTTTGATTTGGCTTTGTAATAGAAAAATAAAACCAAAAAAAAGGCTTCGGCTTAGTCCGTGTTCGAAAATCTTGGCGATTTTCTTCCCGCACAAAGCCTAGCCAAAACCGTTAGCATTTATTAATCCCAACAGTATGAAAAATATAATTTTAACATTATTTCTTATATTATTTCTAATTAATTGCGAAAAAAAAGATTCTTATCCTACAGAATTAGATAATGAAACGGAAATAGAAGATGGAACTATTCAAGATTCAAATGAAGAATCAACAGAGAGAAATTTAAATTGGATCAGATTAAATTCAACATCAACATATGATGAAAATGGAAACTTGTCAATAAATTCCGAATGGAATTACGATGAAAAAGGTAGAGAAATAGCTTCTAAAACTACAAATAAAAATAATTATTCAATTTTAAGAAGAGATTATTCTTATGAAGATAATATATTAACAGTGCATACAGATACATATGATAATGGAATAATAATTTCATCAGGAAAATCAATAATTAATTATAGAGACAATTACATTAAATTTAATTCAATAAAATCATATGATGAGAATGAAAATCTAACAATACATTCTGTATGGACTTATGATGAAAAAGGAAGAGAAATAAGTTTGGAAACTTATAATAAGGAAAAATTGGTCACTAAAAGAAGGGATTATTCTTATGAAGATAATGTATTAACCGTATATGCAGATTCATATAACAATGGAGAAATAACTTCATCAACTAAATCAATTATTGACTATAGAGATAATTACATTAAATTTAATTCAGTAAAATCATACGATGAAAATGAAAATCTAACAATACATTCTGTATGGTCTTACGATGAGAAAGGAAGAGAAATAAACTTAGAAACTTACAATAAAGGCGAATTAGTAACTAAAAGAAGAGATTATTCTTATGAAGATAATATTTTAACCGTTTATACAGATACGTATAATAATGGAGAAATAAGTTCCTCAATAAAAAGCATTATAAGCTATTATAACAAAATTGATTAACTCTTAAAAAATATTAAATGGGAAGACCTAAAAAATATTCAAAATACGAAGAGCAAAATGAATCTGAGTTTAAAAAACATTGGCTAAAAAAACTTGAGCAGCATTTTACCATTGAAGAAGAAGTTTCTGGAATACATATTACAGGAAAAAAGTTACGAATTGATGCAATTATAAAACCCAAAGACACTAGTGATTGGAAAAATAAAAACATTGTTTTTGGTCTTGAATTTAAATCTCCTACGAAAATAGATAGACTAAATAATCAATTAAATTACATGAGACAATGCGTTGATTATAGTTATACTAAATTTGGAGATTATGGTTTTATACCTATTTTATCCTGTCCACAATTTGAATTAGATGAAACATACTCTACATCTAAAGCATTGAAAACGTTAAAACATTTTTTAAATACATTTAATGTTGGCGAATTAGGAGAAACATATAGAGGTTATAGTATTTTATTTGCAGATAGTTACATTTGGTCAAGTGGTAAAGTAGAATTAGGTAAACGTTGGTTATTGAAAAAAAAGATAGGAAGCTAAATTTAACTTTACGAAATAGACATTGCAAAAAATAACAAATGCTAACACCGGCTAAAATTAATACGGGTTTTGGTTCTTGCTCAAAGTTTTGTGTATATTTACTAAGTCGCCAAATCCTTTTTGATTTGGCTTTGTAATAAGAAAATTAAAACCAAAAAAAAGGCTTCGGCTTAGTCCGTGTTCGAAAAGGCTCTGCTCCTTTTCTTCCCGTACTAATCCTAGCCAAAACCGTTGTGCGTCATACCCAAAAACAGAGTAAATGAAGGAATTTAAAGGAGAAAAAATAAAAAAGGAAACTGCCACTCAAAAGATATACTTCTTTCACGATACCGAAAATAAAGTTGAGCAAAAGTCTAAAATTGAATATAAGAAAAAGGACTTAATTGTTCATTTCCCAAGAGGATTTGAAGGTGGAGATAAATATAAAACTATAAAGAAATTCTCATTTCACGGTTTTAAAGGTAAGTTACCAGTTGGTATTGTTAAATCGGTAAATTTCGGATATGGATTTACGAAAAAACTTAATCGTTTTGCTTTTCACATAAACGATAATTACACTTTCAAAGAAGTTATCGTAGAAAAAAATGGTAAAACAGAACTTGACTTAAAAAACCATATACTATACTTATCCGATTTGAGTTTGCAGAAAATTCACGATTCGTTTGACGTAATTTTTAAGAAGAATAATGCAGAAGTGAATTCTGTTTTAGACGAAGTTCTTTACGATTTATTTCCCACAGAAATAGAAAAACCGAAAGCAACTTATATTCCTAATACAATTTCTTTGTCTCTATCAAATTGGGGACATTCAATTGACGAATTCTCGAAAGCTGATAAGAAATCAATACTTGACCTTTTTGACAAACTTTCTTTAACAACGGACTTTCTTACAGACGAATCTTTACTAAAGACTAAAGAAATTGTTGACAGCAAGTATATTCAAGGTATTATTGGAAATTACAGAGATTTAATGAAATTAGTAACTGATGGCGAATCTTTAGAAAAAAGATGGCAAGAATTCTTAAAAACTGACAGCTGGATTTTTTCTTCAATTTTTGCACAACCTGTAATTTTATATAAAGACGAGGCTTATGTTGGCGGAAAAAATATTGACAATAAAAATGGTAAATTCAATGACTTTCTAATCAAAAATAGTTTAAGCGACAATGTTTCTTTTTTGGAAATCAAAACTCACAAAACTAAACTTTTGGACAATAGTCCTTATCGAGGGGAAGATGTTTATAGTGCAACTAAAGATTTAACAGGTTGTATTGCTCAAGTCTTAAATCAGAGAGACAATTTTCAAAAAGAATTTTACCAAACAAAGGTAAAAAGTAAAGCGGATTTTGAGACTTTCAATTCAAAATGCGTTGTTCTTATTGGGAGTATAAAGGACTTGAACGATAATCAAAAATATTCTTTTGAGCTTTTTAGGAGTAATAGTCGAGATGTGGAAATAATAACATTTGACGAATTGCAAAATAAAATAGAGAGTTTACAGACATTGATGAAAAAATAAGTACGAACGCACAACAATGGCTATAAGTAATTGCTTGTTCTCGCCTACTTCTGAAAATCCGCGAGGATTTTCAGCTTGGTGTGTACTTGCAAAGTTAAGTGCTAAACCACGCAACTACTCATAGCCGAGACCGTTGGCAAAAATTATGAAAAACCTAAATTACACGTTTTTAATAATATTATTAGTATCAACGTTGAATGTGAAAGCACAAATTAAGGAAGAAAATATTCTTAATGTAGAAAATCACAAACTTGATTCGTGGCAATTAGACATATCCAGAAAAGAAACTAAAAACATACTAGATTATTATCTTTTACTCCCAAAACAATTATTCGAGACTGAAATACCAATATTTAATGACTCTGAAGAGTTCAGAAAAAAAGCGGTAAGAGGAAAAACAAATGGTAAAATCGTAACGAAGTATGGTTATTTAATAGCTCAGCCATTCGATAATATTGAAATGGCATTATTTAAAGACAGAACAAATAACATTGATATTATTGGTTTTATCCTAGGTTGCGGAGAACCTCCAATTCAAACTTGTTCTTATGGATTTATCGAATTTAATAGCATTACTAATACATGGAAAAACCGCTTTGACATATTTCCCTGGAAAGAATTTTATGAAAAATGTGAAGCCCTTAGAAAGTACAGTGAATTGAATTATGAAGAAGTTTTTTGGCCTAATTTAATTTTACCAGAACAAGGAACTACAGTCGAGATAATTGATGTATATGGAATTACGAATGTAAATTTCAGAGCTTTTTGGAATGGAACAAAATTTATAATAAAATAACTTTTGCCAACACTGTATTAAATTATGAATTTAACTCTCATTTTATATAAACCCTTTAATATTATATTTTTTATAACGATACTTTTAATAATAATTTTTGTTAACTATTATAACAAAATTTTTGTTCCTAAAAAAATATCAAAAAGAAGAAATAAAGTGTATTCTCTACTTGAAAGAAAATATGGTAAAGCACAAATTCTTAATGATAATAAATTAAAATTCATTATTCATAATCGAATTATAATTTTCCATTACTATGCTTGTACAATTCCTGGCCAAAAAACTAATAGACTAAACATATATCTCGATATTTCACACTTAGAGGACAAAATTAAAAACTTATGCGAAATTCATTTTCACTGCCATGTAATTAATAAAAAACTATACATAGTTGAAAGCGTTCCATCTTATTTAAATAATTCTATAAAATATCTAGTTATGAAATCTGAAAACTCTATTAATAAAATTCTGTCTGAATCAGAAAAATATATAAAAGAAAAACTTTAGCCAACAACTGCTCATAGTTAATGCGGGTTTAGTGTTTTCCCAAAGTTTTGTCTATATTTACTAAGTCGCCAAATCTTGTTGATTTGGCTTTGTGAAATTAAAAAGAAACAAACCCAAACAAAAAGCTCTGGCTAAGTACTTGTCCGAAAATCTGTCGATTTTCAAGCCCGCACTAACCATAGCAAAATACGTTGGGTACAAGTTGAAAACGAAAAATTTGAAAAAAATGTCTCTTCCTGAAAATTTTAATATTAATGATAAATTAGAGAATTTAGCTAAGAGAGAAAATGAACTTTATTCAGCTATTATTGAATTATCAAAAAAAGAAAAATCTAAATCGAAAATTGGATTAAGTCAACATGAAATATTTAATGAATATGCTCTAATTCACGAAAATTATGCAATCCTATCAGAAAAAAATATTGAAGCGTTAAAACGTGGATTGTTCATACAGTGGTACTGTTATGTTGAACCTGATTATCTTACAGGAATACGAAATCTTAATAAACAAAATGAAAATTTAATATTGAGTAATTTAAAAATTGTTTTTTGCTCCAAAAATATCGACAAAGAATTATTATGGATGACAAGTTTTTACATTCAAGATAATTACCTATTTGATTTATATATTGATACATTTAATTACAAAAAATACGTGCCTAAAAATGAAAGTAAACCTTCAAAACTTCTTGAATATGAAAAAAGAGGACAAATGGGAATATTTTGGAATTCAATAATTAATCGATAAAAACCAGTACCCAACACCGGCTAAACTTCATGCGGGTTTTGTGCTAACTTCAAAGTTTTGTGTATATTTACTAAGTCGCCAAATCTTGTTGATTTGGCTTTGTGAAAACCAAAGAAACAAAACCAAACAAAAAGCTTCGGCTTAGTACGTGTCCGAAAATCTTGGCGATTTTCTTCCCGCACAAAGCCTAGCCAAAACCGTTGTACACAATTAGAGAAAGATGAATTTTCAGAATGAAATTAATGTAATAACAAAGGAGGTAATTGCTGAAATGGAAAAGGTTCCTTTTATGAATAGAACTAATGAGGATAGATTGTCAGCGATTGGAAATATCTATTTTTTGTATTCTAATGGAAATTTAAAATATATTGGTCAGAGACAGGCTATTGGTATAAAAACTCGTCTTGACCAACATCTGTTTGGTAAATCTTACTCTGTCAATGAAAATAATGTTCAAAACGGAACTGTTTCGAAATGGAATATGGTAAGTAAAGAACTTGAAAAAGGGAATGAGATAACTTTTAAAACAGTGCTTATTAAACCCGACAATCTCAGGACAACCATTGAATTGGAATTAATTGCTCATTTCAATCCAGAATGGAATATTCAGGGCAAATAATTAAAACATTCTCATTGTATAAAAAATGAACAATCTAAAAATGAATAAAGAAGAAAAAGAATATCCTTTAATTGACAAGTTCCTATTTCATATGTTTGACATAAAAGATGTTGACTATTTAATTTTAAAAGGACATATTTTGACAGAACATTCTCTTCATTTTTTCATTGAAATGACTTCGGTAGAGAAACTAAATTTTGAGAAAGTAAAATTTTCTTATTCAAATAAAATTGAGATTGCGAAAACATTGGGACTCTTTAAGAATAACGCAAAACTGTACTCGGAATTAAAACTATTAAATAAACTTAGAAACTCAATCGCACATAAGTTGAAATATGATGAAAAACTATTTGCTGACTTTATAAAAGGATTTGAACCATATAAAGATTTCTTTCAATCTGAAACTTTCAAAAAACTAAATATTAGTGAAGATGTTTTTAAAGAAAATGAAAACGGAGAGATTCCTGAAAATGGAAAATTGAATATGTCTATGTTATATATTTCAACAATTTGTATGAAAATATTTTCAGAAGGAGTTAAAATGAAAAAAGAAAAATAACTGTGTACAACAAAGTATAAAAATAATAGCCTAAATAGCAGTAAATATGAACATTGTAGCCCGCGTAATATTTAGTTGTAGCTTGAAAAATTCGAGTTCCGAAGTCGGCTACTATTCTTATACAAACCGTTGTATGCCATTTAAAAAAACGAATAAATAGTATAAAATCTTGAAAAAAACGAATAAAATAGATTATAGAAAAAATCTAATTGAAAAAATAGAAGAATCGGTTGAACAAAAAGAAATTACTGTTGACTCTGTTAAAACAGCCTACTTATCAGCAGGAAATGGTTATCCTGTAATTTTTCTCCACGGAGGTGGAGCTGGAGCAATTACTTGGTATCCATCGATTGGTCCTATATCTAAAAAGTTTCAAGTAATTGCTCCTGATATTATTGGATATGGAGAATCTGACAAACCTAATGCTCCTTATGACCGACCATATTTTTCAAAATGGCTAAAAAGCTTCCTGAAAGAATTGAAAATATCTAAAGCTCATATCGTTGGATTATCTCAAGGTGGAGCTATTGCCTTACAATTTACTATAGACAACCCAGAGATGGTTGACAAACTTGTTTTAGTTGATTCTGCTGGTTTAGGAGCTAAAGCATCTTTTGGTTCTATGATTGGAATGATATGGATGAATAGTTTTCCTTCATCACTGGCTAATCGTTTTAATTCTCCCTATATACTTCATACTCCATCAAAAAGAGATCCAAACCATAGTCTTTACTCAATTGCAGTCATCAAAGATAAAGGAGGTAAAAATGCATTTAAACAAGGTCGAGGTTCTGCAGTATCTAAAATTCCCGAAGAATTATTAAAGCAAATAAAAAATGAAACTCTTATTATTTGGGGGGAAAACGATAAATTATTTTCTGTCGAATATGGTGAAGCTACTGCTAAAATAATCCCAAATGCAAAACTTCATCTAATTCAAGATGCGGGTCATTTACCATTAATAGATCAAACGGAAATTTTTAATGAAATTCTTATTGATTTTTTAGAAAGCGAATAAAAAACGGCATACAACACCGGCTAAAATTAATACGGGTTTTGGTGCTTACTCAAAGTTTTGTGTATATTTACTAAGTCGCCAAATCCTTTTTGATTTGGCTTTGTAATAGAAAAAATAAAACCAAAAAAAAAAAGGCTTCGGCTTAGTCCGTGCTCGAAAAGGCTCTGCTCCTTTTCTTCCCGTACTAATCCTAGCCAAACCCGTTGTAACCCATTTAAAAAGTGAGCGGTAGTAATAAAATGACAATACACGAAAGAGCCAGACTGCAAGCTTTTAAGAATGTGCAGGAACGTCGGAATGGAAAATTGAATAGTAAAGAGAATGAAAATAATAAAAAGCAAAACGGATGTTTCTGATAAAAAAGAAACAGAAGGAAATTGAAGATAGGAATAAAAATAGCAAGTGAGCGAAATAAAATTAGTGAATGAACAATGGTCTGTTTACAGAAAGTTTTGTTCGGTATAGTGAGTCGTACTGCTATGCCTTTGATGAAACTAATTTTAACTGAAACTCACTTGCTTAATATATAAAGAACTAAATAAAAAATTATGTACATTGAACTAAAATCAGAAAAACTAAAGAAAGAATTTGATTATCTTGTTGGTAAGTCATATTATCCATTTGGTAAAGAAGGTCGAGAATTTAAAATCAAAAAAATTATTTCGGAACTAAAACCACTGAAAATAAATCATTCTCATTTAGTGGCTAATCAAAAAGAAAATCCCTACTACAAAGAAGAACTAGAACAACAACACAAAAATGGTGAAAACTGGAATGTGATGTTAGTTATTGAAAATTCCAATGACAGTATGAAAGAGGAATTAGAGGTTGCATTAAAAAACTTGAAAATTAGACACGATATTGATAAAATGTTTAATCAGTAGCATCTTTTACCATTTGTTGTCTTAAGTTTTTATATTTTTTTTCATCCATATCTAACGAATATGTTTTTTTCATAAATTCAATCGTGTTAAATAAAATTTTCTCAGATTCCTTGAAAGTTTTACCTGACAATAAAAATGTTATATCTAAAATTATTACATCATCTTTAGTACAATCAATTTTAACATCTGACATAAAAAAACGGGTTACAACACCGTGTATAATTAATAGGGCTTAGTGTTAGTTTATAAAATTATTTGCTTTCCCAATCTACGAGATTATGTAAGTCTTAGTCTATACCTCGCCCTACTAATCATACACAATCTCGTTGCCTTTAACAGCGCAAATTTCGTCCGAAATTTCGCAGTTACCGAAACGGTTTCTTTTCTCAGAAAATTGAAATCACGTGACTCCGCATTTTTTTTGAAAATTTCTAAACTTGAAAACTTGTCTTTTAATTGAATGGTTTAAGCTTTTAAAATTGTAAATCCTTAATGCATCTTCATAAACGATAGTTATTGGCTCAAAACACTCAAATATCGTAGCAGCGCTGAATTTAATCTAAAAATTTTGAAAAATTTCTAATTAATAAAAACTCATTCTTTATCTGAATTTATAACTGTGTGTTTGAATTCTAGTAATAACGCTGAGTTTTTGAGAATTTATGTTTTATAAAAATATTAATAGCTGAAATATAATTTTATTAGATTTTAAAGTAGTTACGCTGAATTGAAAACAACAATGTATACTGCTAAAAGGCAACAACGCATAAAAACAATTTGTGTTTGGTTTCTTTCTCAATGTTCTGTACTTTTAAACCATGTCAAATCAGCTCGTTCGAAAAGGCTAGGCCTGTTTTCTCACAAACTGATTTTTATACAAAACCGTTACCTAACATCGTAAAAAAATGATAATTTTAAGAAGATACGGAACAAACCCAATAACAATGAATCTTATGATTTCTTCGATTATGGGTGCTGCTTTTGGTTTAATGCTTATTAAAGTTCCCGAAATCAATTTATTCGTAAAATTCGCTGTAGTAATTTTTGTATTTCTTTTTTTTCTATCATTACTATATTTAGCTCAAAGAAGATTTTTAAATATTATTAAATTCTCTGAAACAGATAATATTTTTAAAACTGAGAATATTTACAATAATAAAAAAACTATAAAAATTGAAAATATTGAAACAATTAGTTTTATTGAAAGTAAAGGATTAAAAAGCAGAACAAAGGGATTCAAAAATAAAAATCTATGTATTAAAACATATAAAAATTTACAACCACAAATATTAGAAATTGAAGATCTAACAAACTACAAAATCGGAATAACTATTGTCAGGAAAATTATTGAAAAATATGACTTAACAACAATAATTTATTTCAAAAACAAATACCAATTGAAACCATCAATTTTAAAAGTTGACAAAGTCTCAAATAATGAGACAACGAAAGAACTTGAAGCTATTCTGAATAATCAAAACATTAATCTTACTATTAAAAGATAAAACGTTAGGTAACACCGGCTAAAATTAATACGGGTTTTAGTTCTTGCTCAAAGTTTTGTGTATATTTACTAAGTCGCCAAATCCTT
>NZ_JAUOSB010000031.1 GCF_030548295.1 Wenyingzhuangia sp. 2_MG-2023 | reverse complement strand
TTAGAGCGAAAGACCGGGTTCGAACCGGCGACATTCAGCTTGGAAGGCTGACGCTCTACCAACTGAGCTACTTTCGCATATGCAAATATACTTAATTATTTTTAAAAAAATTAGAGCGAAAGACCGGGTTCGAACCGGCGACATTCAGCTTGGAAGGCTGACGCTCTACCAACTGAGCTACTTTCGCTTATTTTTTTATTTGGTAATTGTGTTTTTTAAAGAACTTTTTGTAGCGAAGACGGGAGTTGAACCCGTGACCTCAGGGTTATGAATCCTGCGCTCTAACCAACTGAGCTACCTCGCCATTGCGGATGCAAATATAAGATATATTCACTTTATGACAAAAGAAAATTTTAACTTTTTTTAATGTAAATATAGATGCTTTATAATCAATTTATTATAAGCTTCTTTTTGCGGGTTTAAATTTCTTCGGAAGCTCTTTCTAGTAGTTTTTCATTAAATTCTTTGCTATTTGTTTTAATTCCTAGTTGTTTTAAGTTTTCTACTTTGACAATTAAATTCCCTCTACCTGTTAATTTTTTCATGGTTGTGTCATAAGTTCCTTCAACGGTCTTTAATTGTTTTCCTAATTTTATCAATTCTTCTGTTAATGATACAAATTGTTCGTACAAACGTGTTGCTTGTGTTGCTATTTCTAAAGCATTTTTTTGTTGTTTTTCATTTTTCCACATACTTTCTATAGTGCGTAATGTTGCTAGCAAAGTACTTGGGGTTACAATAACAATGTTTTTTGCAAAAGCTTTGTTGTACAATTCATTGTCTTGCTCTAGTGCTAAGGCAAATGCAGGTTCTATAGGGATAAACATCAAAACAAAATCTGGAGATTCTATTTGATATAGTTCAGAGTATTTTTTTGCACTTAATTGTTCAATATGTCTATGTAATGACAGTAAATGTTCTTTTATGTATTGCGTTTTTTCTAATTCGTTATCGGTACTTACTAATTTTTCATAAGCAGTAAGTGTTACTTTAGAGTCTACAATCATTTTACGATTGTCGGGTAAGTTGATAATAACATCAGGTCTTAAACGAGTTTTAGATTCCATATCGGTATCAAAACTTTTTTCCAATTCGTATTCTCTACCTTTTTCCAAACCTGATTTTTCTAAAACTCTTTCTAAGATCATTTCTCCCCAGTTTCCTTGAGTTTTACTATCACCTTTTAAAGCTTTGGTTAAGTTTTCGGCATCTTTACTCATTTTATGATTTAAGTCTTTTAAACTTTCTATTTGTTGTCTCAAACCAGAGTTTCTATCAATACTTTCTTTATTGGTATCTTCAACTTTTTTTTCAAAAGATTGAATTTTTTCTTGAAGTGGTTTTAAAATATCATTGATGTTTTTCTGATTTTGATCTGAGAAGGTTTTAGATTTTTCTTCTAATATTTTATTGGCTAGATTTTCAAACTCTTTGGCGAATTTTTCCTGAAGTTTCTCTATTTCGGCTTTATTTTCAGACAAATCCGTCATCAACTCTTCTGTTTTAGCATTGGCTCTTTCTAAACTGACCGCTAAATTTTCTTTTTCTTTGATCAAATCTGCCAGTTGTTCTTCTTTATTACGGCGTAAATTTTCTAAATCTATTTTAGCAACTTCCGCTATTTTTTCTTGCTCTTTTTTACTTTCTAACAAAGATTTTTCGAGTCTAAAAGCAATATCTTTTGAATTGTTTTGTATGTATTCTATCTCTTTTTGTAACAAACCAATTTGTTCATGACTAGATGTTAGTTTTTTTTCAGCTTGTAATTCGCTAATTTTTTTTGCAACTACAAAACCAATCAAGCTTCCAGTTAAAAGGCTTAATAGAATGTAAATCATATCCATAAAAAGAATTTTAGTTGTTTTTATTCTTTGTAAAAAGGCAATTTAACTACTTTGGCTTTTAGCTGTTTGTTTCTTACAGCAATATAAATTTCGTTTCCAATATTGCTGTTTTTAGTAGAGACATAACCTAAACCGATAGCTTTGTTTAGGCTAGGAGACATGGTTCCAGAGGTTACAATACCAATGGTGTTGCCGTTTTCATCTAAAATAGGATAGTCTTTTCTTGGTACACCTTTGTCTATCAATTCAAAACCAACTAATTTTTTTGAAGTTCCTGTCTTTTTTTGAGCTTCTAAATTGTCTTTGTTGATGAAATTTTTGTTGAATTTAGTAATCCAACTAAGCCCCGCTTCTATAGGAGAGGTAGTGTCATTAATGTCATTTCCGTACAAACAAAATCCCATTTCTAAACGCAAAGTATCTCTGGCCGCAAGACCTATAGGTTTGATTCCAAATTCTTTTCCGGCTTTAAATACGTTGTCCCAAATTTGTTGAACTTCGCTATTTTTACAATAAATTTCAAACCCACCAGCTCCAGTGTATCCTGTCGCAGATATGATTACGTGTTCAATTCCTGCAAAATCTCCTACTACAAATTTGTAAAAAGGAATGGAGGATAGATCAACAGATGTCAATTTTTGTATCGCATCAATGGTTTTTGGTCCTTGGATGGCCAATAAAGAATAAGCATCAGATAGATTCTTCATCGTTACATTTGCAAGGTTGTGTTTAGAAATCCAATTCCAATCTTTTTCTATGTTAGATGCATTTACAACAAGTAGGTATGTTTCTTCTTTTACTTTATAAACTAACAAGTCATCAACAATTCCTCCATTTTCATTGGGCATACAAGTGTATTGAGCATCTCCAATTTTCAATTTGCTAGCATCGTTTGTTGTTACTTTTTGAATTAATGATAAGGCATCAACACCTTCTAGTAAGAATTCTCCCATATGAGAGACATCAAAAACACCAACAGCGTTTCTAACTGTTTGATGTTCTATTTTAACACCTTCATATTGTACCGGCATTTCATACCCTGCAAAAGGTACTATTTTAGCTTTCAATTGAACATGGGTATTGTGTAGGGCTATTTGTTTCATGAATGAATGACTTTAGGAACAAAACTAATACATTATTACTACATCTAGAAAGATTTGTGGATGATATGCAAAAGTTGCATTACCTTAAATTTTAAGAAAATAAAAAGATTTTGACTGAGTTTTTTTTAGAGTTGATAAATTTGAATTTTTTTTCTGAAAAACCCAAAAAACGTACTCTTTTTAGAATTTTCATATTCTTGATTAGATTCAAGTATCAGTTTTTTTTCAGCAGCTCTCCTTTTGGAATATTCAAGTATGCTTAATTCTTTATGTAGTAGAATTAGGGCTTTGGGGTAATTACTTTTATCTACAAAAATTTGATGAGAAATAATATCATTTTTGTTGGTGTTTCTTATAATTTCAACAGAAATATTTGAAACGATCTCTATTGAGTTTTTCAAATGACAGGCATCCATTGAGTTGTTAAACTCATGTAGTTTGACGGGGTTTTTCATAACAAATGGTGTTTTTAAATCTAGTGAATGGTTGATAAATAACAAAATATTTAAGAAGATAAAATGTGTGTTTCTGAAAAATTACAGGCAGCAATGTTTTTTAGACGTTTAGATGTTTGATAGTTAGTGGGATAAGATTATTAGCGTTGAAAAAAAATAAGTAAAGTTTGTTTTTTTGGTTAAAAAAAGCTTTTTGTTGAGTTGTGTTTAAAAAACAATAACAATAAATTAACATGTGTTAATTTATTCATTTTTTTGTTATTTGCTTGTTTAGTTGTTGAATTGATGTTTTTTGGGTGTTATTGTGGTTGATATGTTTGTTTTTGGTGTTTTTTTATGAATATTTATATTTTTAATGTAGCGGTTTACTGTCGTTTATTTGTAGGTTGAAAGCTGTGTTTTTACGCAAAAATGGAGTATACTTGTATCCTAATATGAACTGTAGATTTTAACGCGATTTAAGCGTGTAAATTTATACAAGAAACAGACTTCTGTTTCTTGTTTTAGGACATTTAATATAATATTTATGGAATTTATAAACTGGCTTTATTCTTTACAGTTTAAAATAAGAGCGTATCCTTTAGTTATTCAGATATCGATCGCTTTCATTTTTATGAGTCTATTCATGTCAATATTCTTTATGGTGTATTTGACTCTTCTGAGAAGGGTTTATGCAATTAGAGAAAAACTACAAAACAAAGTAGCTCCAAAAATCCATGAACTGTTCGAGAAAATTTTGTTTGAAGATTATTTAGATACAGAAGATGAAATAAGAAAAGAATTTGAAAAAACAGTAAATAAAAACAATAGACGTAGAAGAAAAGGATTTGGTAAGAAGAAACAAGTTAGTAATTCTTACGAAATGGATTTGGCAATTGACACTCTAATTAGAATTAGGAACAATTCACATGAAGAGTCAACAAGGTACCCAATGATATTTAACGCGTTGCAAATTGAAAAATATTTAGGATCCAAATTCTCATTTACTTCTTCAGGAACCAAAAAGAAAGCAATTAGTTATTTTTCTGAACTGGGAATGGCCAATTCAGATTCTACCATTTTAACCTATACCTACAGTAACAACGAAGAGGTTCAGACAGAGGCTAGATTGTCTTACTTGAACTTAAGTAAGAATGATCCTTATCGATTTTTTGACGAGTTAAAAGGAGATATGACCAAATGGAGTCAGGTAAAATTGATGAATTTATTGATTGAACAATCTAACACTGTTGGTTTGCCTAACTTTGGTAAATGGATTGGGTATTCTACAAATGATTCTTTAGTAATCTTTTTATTAAAAGCTGCTGCCTACTTTAACCAGAAAAAAGCCATTGAAATTATTCGTAGTAAAGTTAAAGATGTCAACCACGAGTTAAGAGCAGAAGCCATTTTAGCATTGGGTAAATTGGGAGATGTAGAATATGAGGAGGTTTTAACAAGAATTTATTTTAACGAACCTGATATTTGTCAAGAAGCAATTATCAGGTGTGTAGGTTTCTTGGCAACAGGAAAATCTTTAGAGTTTTTAAAACTAGCCTTTCAAGATTCTAAAGATTTGGATGCACAAAAAAACATTGCCTTAGTGATGTATGATTACGGTCCCGAAGGTAAAGCTATGTTTGCCGAGTTGAAGTCTGAGATGGAAAAACAGTTGGAAGAGGCTAAAAATGACGATGAGTTGGTAGATGTAGAACTTTTTTACAGAGACTTACTGTTTAAGCATGCTGAAAATGATTTAATTTTATACAAATAAAATTTTATGTTAGAAAATATTACAGATTTTTACGAAACTTTTGTGTTTTATTATGCTTCGGCGATGATATTTAGCTACTTAGTGTTAGCTACTTTTTCGTCTATAAATTTAATGAGATATAAGAGTTATAACTCTGATCAAGACGATGAGGTATTGATGAAATCTCCTTTAACGCCTGGTATTTCAGTTGTAGCACCAGCTTATAACGAAGAGAAAACTATTATTGTGAATGTAAGTTCTCTAATGACATTAGAATACCCTCTTTTTGAGGTGATTATTGTAAACGATGGTAGTAAGGATAAAACACTGGAAAAGCTCATAAGTGAATTCGATTTGGTGGAGGTTGACTTCTTATATATTGAAAAAATTAAGACAAAACCCTTTAAAAGGGTATTTAAATCTACAAATCCTAAGTATTCTATTTTAACAGTTGTTGATAAAGAAAATGGGGGAACAAAAGCAGATGCATCCAATGCAGGTATCAATGCTTCTGTATTTCCATATTATTTAAGTACAGATGTAGATTGTGTATTGAATAGACAGACATTGTTGAAAATGATCAAACCCTTTTTAAATTCTAAAAAGAGAGTTGTGGGTGTAGGGTCTACTCTTCGAATGTTGAATGGATGTGAAGTAAAAGATGGAGTTGTAACAAGGGTAAGTCCACCAAAAAGATTGATTCCTTGTTTTCAAGAGTTAGAATACATTAGAGCCTATTTGTTAGGTAAAATGGGATGGTCTTTTATAAATTCAGTGCCTAATATTTCTGGAGGATTGGGGTTGTTTGATAAAGAAATAGCTATTAAAGCCGGTGGATATTCAGGAGATTCACATGCTGAAGACATGGATATGGCAACAAAATTGGCACGTTACATGATGAATAACAACATGGATTACAAGTTGGTATATATACCAGTTTCTTGTTGTTGGACGGAAGGACCTGATAACATTCAGGTATTGAACAGACAGAGAACTAGATGGGCATCAGGATTGGCTCAGATTTTTAGAGTGTATCGAAATGTTCTTTTTAACAGAAAGTACAAGCGTTTAGGTTTGATAGCCTTTCCATACACGTTTATTTTTGAGTTTTTAGCACCAATTATTGAAGGTGTTGGAATTTTATTTTTTATTTATTTAATTCTTATAAATAAAGTAAACTGGGACATGGCATTTATAATTTTGCTTTATTCCTATACATTTGCAATCTTTATTACAACGCTGGTCGTTATTCAAGATCATATTGTTTTTAAACATTATAAAAAAGTTAGTGAGGTAGTCCGATTGATATTGATGGGATTTTTAGAACCAATTTTATACCATCCTCTAATTGTGTTTTTTGCCTTAAAAGGTTATTTTAACTTTTATATAGGAAAAGAATTGAAATGGGGTACGATGACTAGAAAAGGTGTAAGTAGTTAATATATTTTTATGAAAATTACAAAACAGTTATACATATTAGTTCTCTTTTTGATTAGTAATTTAAGCGTGTTTTCTCAAGAAATTGAGGTTGAAAACACATATTTTGATGCCGCTAGAGAAGCTGATAAGAATGGTGATTTTAGAGGGTCTGCGGATTTATGTTTAAAGGGATTGAAAAAAACTCCTTATGATATAGATTTAAAGCAACAGCTTGGTAAAAGTTACATGAACTTAAATAAATTAGACAGTGCTCGTTACTTTTTGCAAAAAGTAATTTTACAAGATGATAACAATGTAGCAGCTAGACATTATTTGGTAAATGTTGAATATCAATCCAAAAGATATTCAAGTGCTATTTGTTATGTAAATGAACTTTTAGAAAAAACTCCTTATTGGAAAGGTTTGTGGCTTAAAAAAATTGCAATTTACAATGACATGGAAAACTATGTAGAAGTAAAAAGAGCAGCTACAAGATTGCGTCAAATATTTCCAAATGATTCTGTGGTAGAAGCAAATTATAGCTATATCATGAATCAAGAAGGGCTTAGAGTAGCCAAATCAGGGAATGTTGAAAAAGCAAAATCTACGTATTTAAACGTCATCAAAGAAAATCCTTCTGATATAGAGGCTTATATAAGTTTGATAAATTTAGAGAATAGTGCTGGTAGACCAGAATCTGGATTGGAGTATACAGAAAGAGCATTGATTTATTTTCCAAACGATTTAACGTTGATTAAAAAGAAGATTGGAAATCTAGAAATGTTAGAAAGGTACGATGCTGCACTTAGTTATTTAAAATTGAAAAGGAATGAAGTTCCTGCCGATTTTTATAGAAGTACAGAAAAGTATTTGCTATATCAGGCCGCACTTTTTTATGAAAATACAGATCCCTATTTATTGCATCAAAAAGCATATTCTATAGATAGTAACAGAGATTCATATAATTATTTATTAAACAAATCTATAGACAAAGGACATTACAATGAGTCATTAAGATTAATTTCTGAAGGTCTGTTAAGGAGTCCAGGAAATAAAGATTTGCTAGTAAAACAAATGTTTGTTTACAAGAAATTAAACGATGTGTCTAGATATCGTAAATCAGTAATGACATTGCACGAAAAATACGCTGGAGATTATGACATCAACCAAGAATATGCAGCGGTTTTGTTAAGTGAGGCAAAAGAATATACTTTGCAACAACAATATCAGGCAGCTTTGGATAATTATTTTATTTTGCTAAAGTATCCTGATTATAAGGAGATTGCAGATAGTAATATTTTTGCAATCTATTCTATGCAGAACAACACAACAGATGCTTTGAAACAAATTGACTCGATGGTTGAAAATCAGCCTAAAGAGAAGATAAATTTGGTGAAAAAAGCTGACTTACTTATGAGTATTGGTAAGTATGAAGAAGCTTTGGAAATTGTTGGAAGTCTTATGAATGAATTTCCAGAAGAAGAAAAATACAAAAAACAATATGTCTATTATTCAGAACTGTATTTAAAAGATTTGTTATTGCAACAACAATATTTAAAAGCTTTTCCTATTGCAGACAGAAGTTTGGAAGTGGATAGAAAAGGAGAGTTGACATATACTTATGCTATCAATGCATCTGCAGCTTTAAAAGATTATGATAAAATGTTGGTGTACGCTGATAGCGCTGTTTACAATTATCCAGAAAATATAAATTTTAAAGTAAAGAGAATTGCGGCTTATTCAGGTTTGAATGAACATAAAAAAGCAACAGACTTGCTGGAGGAATTAAATGACACGTATCCGAACGATATTGTGGTAAGAGGAATTTTAGCAGAAGAAAGATTCAAATTAGCAACTATTGCAGATGAAGAGGAGGATTATATTACAGCAAATACGTTATATAATTCAGTCTTAGTTTTAGATTCTTTAAATATACCAACTTACCAAAGGTTGGTGAATTTGTCTATTAAAGAAAAAGATACGACTAACGCAATGATTTATGTTAATAGAGCATTGGAAATAGAACCAAATCCAGAAACACGTTTTTTTACTTATAAAAAAGGGGTGATTTTTGAAATGATGGAAGAATATGAAAATGCGCATTACTATCAAAAATTAAGTGTAGTACCTAAAGAAATGGATTTGACAGATCACTTAAACTATTTAACATACCATCCTTTAAATGATCATATTGGTGTTTCTTATTTGAGAGTTTTTTCTGGAGAAGAAAGTTTTGCAACAGCGCTAGCCTCTATATATTATAAGAAAAAGTTTGAGAAAAATGAATATGGAACAGCTTTGTATTATGCATCAAAAACAGATGGTATAGGACTGCAACTTTCAGGATCGTGGGTGCATAAATTTGATGAAACTTTGTATACACAATTAGATGGTTATTATGGATCTAAATTTTTTCCAAGATTTAAAGTGACAGCAAATGCATACAAATCATTAAATAATTCTTGGGAGGCTAATTTAGGTTTGGGATATACAAGATTACAAAATCGTAGAGATTTTGTGAATTTAATATTAGGAGCTTCTAAAGAATTGGGTGATTTTTACCTTACAGCTAGGTTTAATTTGTTTTATGGAAAAGAATATACGTATGATTATGATCTTGATAATGATGATAATTTATACGAAGCTTTTGTTACGGGTAGTGATTATAATTTTTATACAAACTATTTTATGCAAGCGAAATATAACGTAAATGAAAAAGGTGATTATTTTGTAGCAATGGCTTCTGCAGGTAATGCACCACAAGATGAATTTGAGGCCAATTTTCAGTTAAGCACATTTTTAACCTATACAAACTCTATGGTTGGAGCAGGGTATTGGTGGAATAAAAATCATAAGTTCAATTTTGGAATACAAGGAAATTGGTATAGTTTTCAAACCATCAATGTAGTAGGTGTTTATGATGATGAAGTGAATTTAACAGGTGTAGAAAGTATTCAGCAAAGAGTGGATCAATACCACGTGTATTTTACAGTACAAACTAAGTTTTAATTAGAGTTATGAAAAAGATAGTTGTTGTATTTCTAATGTTGTTGTCTTTGGTGATGATACCTCAAGAAAAAACTGTTTTTTTTTATCATAAGGGAGAAAGTACTCCCGTTATTTATATGCCAAAATTTAGTAGTACTTTGACAAAGTCATTGGGTACTTTTCAAAAAAAAATACACGAAAAATCAGGATTACGAATTCCTTTTTCATCTCAAAAAAAGACAGAAGTATTTAATGTTTATTTTAAAGAAGTAAAGTCGTTAAACAGTGCTACGGGGTACAATATTGTTTTGAAAGGAAAAGTATTGGAGATAGTTGCAGCTACTGAAAATGGTTTTGAAAGTGCTGTAGATTTTTTGATAAATAAAATTTTTGTGTACACTTCTGAAAAAGACATTAAAATACCTAGTGAATTGTTTGTGAGTAATGCCGATACAAAAGAAGCTGCGTTTGAGTATAGAGAGGTATATTTCTCTCAAAACTTTGACCCTAAGAACAGAAGCTTTTATCATACTAATTATTTAGAAACGGAATGGGGATTGTGGGGGCACAATATTAGAAAGTGGGTGAAAAAAGAAAAGGTTTCTGATGAAATTTATGCGTTGCAAAATGGAAAAAGAAATCCAGATCAGCTGTGTTTTTCTAGTGAGGAGTTGAAAAAAATTATACATAAAAACGTAAAAGAATCTCAAATAAGCGATGTTTCATTAAAACGATTTATGATTGCTCCAGATGATAACAACATCGTTTGTCAGTGTCATTTATGCAAAGATAAAGGGAATACTAAGAGCAATGCAAGTCCAGCAGTTTATAGTTTGTTGTCTGAATTTGCTAAAAAGTATACAGATTTGACCTTTTGGTCTTTAGGATATGTAACGACCAAAACACCACCAAGTTTTAAGTTGCCATCAAATGTAGGAGTTTTGTTAAGTACTATTGATTGTCAAGAAGCTTTGCCTTTAGAAGAAACTTCAAAAGGGAAACAATTTTTAAATCAAATTGCAACGTGGAATTCCAAAATTGAAAATATTTATATTTGGGATTATGTGGTTAATTTTGACAACTATATGGATTTTTATCCATTGTATACAACTACTCAAAAGAATCTAAAAGCCTATATTAAAAATGGGGTTACAGGGGTGTTTTTACATGGTAGCGGATACGATTATTCTATTGTAGAAGAAGTAAAATATCATGTACTTTCTAAATTGTTAGAAAATCCAAATGATAATGTTGAAAGATTGATAACAGAAGCCGTTGATAGATATTATCCTGAATTGCCATTTCTTAGTAGTTATTTAATGACTGCGGAAGCTAAAGCAATTCAATCTCAAAAAAAACAAAATATCTATAGTGGAATAAAGTTGGCTAATAAGAGGTATCTTGCAATTGATGATTTAGAAAATCTGTACAACCAAGCTGATAAAATCGGTAGTCAAAAGATTGACAAATTTAAAATAGGTTTGCTCTTTTTACAATTGGAGATGATGCATGTAAACGGATTGAAAAATGAAGGTTTTGGTGTTTTAGATGAAAATGACATTGTCCCTTTGGAAACAATTCCATCTAAATTAGAAAAATTAGCTAATTTGGTAAAATCAACAGGATTAAATACGATAAATGAAAAGAATGGTGATTTTAACGACTATATTTTACAATGGAGTCAATTCTTGAGTAGAATTCAAAATAATAACTCTTTTTACAATGTAAATATCAGTACATTTTCTAAATTAGATGAAGATTACAAGAACATAAAAGTCTTAAATGATGGAGCTTTTGGTTTTGATAATTACAATGACAATTGGTTGATATTTAGCGGTAAAGAATTGCTCTTAAATGTAAACAATACCAAGTGTCCTGGTAAGAAAATCACCAAAATAGAAATAGGATTTTTATCAGATACAAGACATAGGATTTTTTTACCAAGCGTTATTCAAATATTGGATAAAGAGAACAAACTGATCAAAGAGATTGTGTTAAAACCTAAAAATACCGAAAAGTCAACTGTTGAAATTATGGAATTTGAATTGCCTAATTTGACAGAACACTTTTCGTACAACATAAAATTAATAAACCCAAACAAGTCAATTGCGATTGATGAAATAAGATTCTTGAGATAATGAACAAACTTTTATTCTTCCTACTTTGCCTTCTCGTTATTTCTTGTGGTAAATATGCAAGAGAAAAGGCGATGGATTCTCTAGAAAAAACTTCAATGGTTATTGAAGATACACTGAGGCATTACTACCCTATTGTTAGAGGTTCTAAATTAAATACAACATTTAAATTTTTTAATACAGGAACAAAACCTTTGGTTATTAAAGAGGTAATTACTTCTTGTGGTTGTATTGTTGCAGATTTTCCCGAGTCTATTATTTTGCCAGAAAGTTTTGGATTCATCAATGTGGAATATGATAGTAAGAAAAACATTGGATTTGTTGAAGGTTACATTGATATTTATGCAAATTTAGATTCAGTAATGAAACAAACGGTTGTGTTTGATGTTAACGTAGTAACACATGCAGATTACACAAGAGATTATGAAGAAATGTACAATTTGTATTTAGAAGAAGAAAAAGCCAACGCTCTAGAAAAAGGAGTTGAAGGAAACACCAATCAACAAGGATATTTTACGGAGTTAGGCGGAGAAATGAAGTACTAACTTATTGATTTTTTTAAAACATAAAAACTCAAGTAGATTAATTTTACTTGAGTTTTTTGCTATATGAAAGTAGGATGTTATGATTTTAAGAAATCTGTCAACCCTTTGTAATCAGAAATTTTAATAGACGTTTTAGGTTTGTCTATGACTGCTTTAATTTGTTCTGGTAATTCAATTGTTTCAGCAACACCAGGGTATAAAACATCCATAAACTTAACAGGATGTGCGGTTTCTAAAAAGACACCTTGCGTGTTCTCTGCTGTTTTTAAATAGTTTTTCAAAGCCAAATAACCAATGGCACCGTGTGGCTCAGCTACGTAGTTAAACTTCTTGTACAAGTGTCCCATAGCTTCTGTAGCTTGTGCATCTGTATAAGAGAATCCTTTTAAGTTCTTACGTAATTTTTCAATGTCAAAATCATGTAACTTTTCTATCCTGATAAAGTTACTCGGTGCTCCAACATCCATGGCATTAGAAATAGTGGTAATTGTTGGTTTAGGTTCGTAGATTCCAGATTCTAAATAAGCAGGCACCACTCTGTTTGCATTTGTTCCTGTAATGAATTCTTTGATAGGCAATCCTAATCTTTGCGCAATCATTCCAGCACAAATGTTTCCAAAATTTCCACTAGGCACAGAAAACACAATATCTTTAGATTTATCTTTTAGTTGCTTGTATGCAAAGAAAAAGTAAAAAGCTTGTGGCAACCAACGAGCAACATTGATAGAATTTGCCGAAGTTAATGTTCTGTAACCTTTTAAAGATTCATCTAAAAAAGCTGTTTTTACCATGTCTTGGCAATCGTCAAAAGCACCTTTTACTTCTAAAGCTGTAATGTTTTGTCCTAAAGTAGTCAATTGTTTTTCTTGTACATCAGACACTTTTCCAGTTGGATACAAAATAACGACATCAACACCATCAACACCTAAAAATCCACTAGCAACAGCTCCTCCAGTATCACCAGAAGTAGCCACCAATACAGTTACATCGTTTGTGTTTTTTTCTTTTTGATTAAAATAACCCAAACAACGAGCCATAAAACGAGCACCTACATCTTTAAACGCCATGGTAGGACCATGAAACAATTCTAAAGAACCAATGTTCTCTTCAATAGGAACTACAGGAAAATCAAAACACAAAGTTTCTTTAACAATGGTTTTTAATTCTTGTTCAGGAATTTCATCACCAACAAATTGTTTGATGATTTCATAAGCTATTTCATCATTACTATAGTTATCTAAATTTTGAATAAATTCTTTAGGTAATGGTGTAATACTTTCTGGAAAATACAAGCCTCTGTCTGGAGCAATACCGTTGACAACAGCATCTCTAAATGATACATTAGGAGCATTTTCGTTCAAACTAAAATATTTCATTTTCTATTTCTTATTTCGGGTTATGAAATGATTTTCATTCCTTGATCGTTAATTTTTGAGATATGAATGTCATAAGCAACACCTACTTTATCATATACTTTTTTCATGGCTTCTGCTACTTTGGTGGCAGTTTCTTCTCCTTTACTCAATGCAAATATAGAAGGTCCAGAGCCTGAAATTCCTGATCCTAAGGCTCCTGCATTTTTACATTCTACTTTTACCAAATCAAAAGCGGGAATTAAAATTGATCGGATTGGTTCTATAATTTCATCATGTAAAGATCTAGAAAGTAAATCATAATCTTCTGTGTACAAAGCACTCACCAAAGCTCCAATGTTTCCCCATTGAGTAATGGCTGTTTTTAACCTTATTTTGCTTTTAAGAATTTGACGAGCATCTGCTGTTTTAACTTCTATTTGTGGATGAATTACCGTTGCATACAATTGAGAAGGAGTGTGTAGTTTGATGACATCTAAAGGGGCAGTACTACGCACCAAAGTAAATCCGCCTAAAAGGGCAGGAGCTACGTTGTCTGCATGTGGAACTCCACTTGCTAGTTCTTCACCTTTCATGGCAAACTCAATCAAGTCATGGTTGCTAAAAGGATTTCCTAACAATTCATTTACACCATACACAGCACCAGCACTACTTGCAGCAGAACTACCAATTCCACTTCCAGGTTTGATGTTTTTGTTAATTTCTATTTCAAAACCATCTGTGGTGTTGTTTAATTTTTCTAACATAGCCAAAACCGCTACACCTGCAACATTTTTTTCTGTAGCTAATGGCAAATCTTGTCCGATTATTTTGGTGATTTTCACCCCGGGATTTTCTGATGTACGAATCACCATTTCATCACCTGTTGCATCCAAGCACAACCCTAATACATCAAAACCACAAGAAACGTTGGCGATGGTTGCAGGACAAAATATTTTTATTTCTTTCATATAATTTTCTAGTATTTGGTATTTAGTAAAGGGTGTTTTTTTATGTTTTACACTCTATACTTAAATACTGTGTACTTAATATACTCAGTACTAATTTTTATCCTTTTCCAATTCTAATAATATCGGCAAAAATTCCAGAAGCGGTAACATCTGCACCAGCACCAGCACCTTTAATAATTAAGGGGAATTCTGGATATCTTTCTGTAAAGAACAAGACAATATTATCGCTTCCTTGCAAATTGTAAAATGGGTGAGTAGCATCTACTTCTTGTAGTGATACGTTTGCTTTCCCGTTTACATATTCGGCTACATATTTTAATTGCGTGTTGTTTGCGGCAGCGTTATCTCTGATGGCATTGAAATGTGCTTCTTCAGAAATCAATGTTTTTTTGAAATCCTCAATAGAGTCAGCTTCTAAACTTGCTGATGGTAAGAAAGATTTATTTTCAATATCTTCTAAATTCATTTTAGCTCCACTTTCACGAGCTAAAATCAATATTTTACGAGCCACATCAACTCCACTCAAATCAATTCTTGGGTCTGGTTCCGTATATCCTAAAGCTCCAGCTTGGTTAACAATTACTGCAAAATTAGCGTCCCCTACAAATGAGTTGAAAATAAAGTTCAACGATCCAGAAGCAACAGCTTGAATTTTTAAAATTTGATCTCCAGATTGCACCAAATTGTTTAGTGTGTTGATAATTGGCAATCCTGCACCTACGTTTGTTTCAAATAGATAAGGAGCATTGTATTCTTGAGATAATTTTTTCAATTCTGCATAAATACTGTATTCAGAAGAAGCTGCAATTTTGTTACAAGTAACAACACCTATGCTTTCTTTTAAATAATCTGCATACAAACCAGCAATGGTTGCATTGGCCGTATTGTCTACAAAAATACTGTTGATTAGATTCATTTCCTTTACATGCTCAAGAAACAAATCTAAATTTAGTTCTTCTCCGTTTTTCACTAAATGTTGTTTCCAATCGGCATTCAAATCTATTCCTTCAGCATCAAAAATCATTTTTTTGGAATTTGCCATTCCAACAACTTCAATACTCAATTGTGATTTTTCTAACAAATAGTCTTTTTGCTTTTTAATTTGCTCTAGCAATTTTCCACCTACATTTCCAACCCCCACTACAAATAAGTTTAGTTTGGTAATATGATCTTCAAAAAACTCCTCGTGCAAGCTATTCAATGCTTTTACAACATTTTTACTATCTATGACGGTAGAAATATTTCTTTCAGAAGCACCTTGAGCAATTGCGTGAATATTTACGTTGTCTTTTCCTAAAGCGCTAAACATTCTACCACTAATTCCTTGGTGACTTTTCATTTCTTCTCCAACAATAGCCACAATAGCCATGTTGGTTTTTGTATGCAAAGGATCAATTTTACCCAAACTTAATTCGTAGGCAAATTCATCTTGAATAGCAAATTCCGCTTTTTCTACATCACTCTGATTTATAGCAATACAAATAGAATGCTCAGAGGATGCTTGTGTAATTAAAATTACGTTTACATCTTTTTCAGACAAAGCACTGAACAATCTTTTTGAAACTCCTGGAATACCAATCAATCCGTTACCTTCTACAGTTGCCAATGCAATGTTGTCTATGTGACTAATTCCTTTAACAACACCATCACCTTTGGTATTTTCATTGTTGATAAAGGAACCAAAATCATCTGGACGAAACGTATTTTTAATGTATAACGGTATGTTTTTACGCATTACAGGTTGCACTGTTGGAGGATACAAAACAGAAGCTCCAAAATGAGACAATTCCATAGCTTCACTGTAAGAAAGCTTTTGAATAGGTTTTGCTTGTTTTACAATTTTAGGATTGGCAGTATACATTCCGCTAACGTCTGTCCAAATTTCCAACTGATCTACTTCCAAAGCAGCAGCTAAAATAGCAGCTGTATAATCAGATCCACCACGACCTAAAGTGGTTTTTTCACCAACTTCGTTACAAGCAATAAATCCTGGTAAAACTATAATGGCATGTAGGTTTCCTACAAAATATTTTTTGATATTGTTGTCTGTAACATCAAGAATTGGAGTGGCATTTCCGTAATTGCTATTGGTAACAATTAGTTCTCCTGTATTTTTATAAACAGCATCTAATTCTTGACACTGCAAAGCTTTTGTAATAATAAAGGTAGACAAAAACTCACCATAGCTCACAATGGTGTCGTTGGTTTTGTTAGAAAGCTCTTGTAGTAAAGAAACTCCTTCTAAAATATTCTCTAATTCATTGAATATTTTTTTGACACCACTCAAAACACTTCCTTGACTGCTTATAGGAATCAATTTGCGAACAATGTTAAAATGATCGCTTTCCAATGTATTAAAGTCCTCTGTATATGTATCGTCTTGATTCTTGGCTTTAGAAGCCATAAGAATCAAAGCATCCGTTGTTTTGTTGATAGCAGAAAAAACAACCGCTATTTGTTGTTTGTCATGATTCGCTTTTAGAATGTCTATAACGCGAAAAATATTCTCGGCAGAAGCAATTGAAGTACCTCCAAATTTTAAAATTTTCATATTTCTAGTGGAATGATTGAGAAAAAAAATAGTACTTGATTTTTAATGGAATTCATATCAATTAAAGTTCAAGATTTTCTAGTTTATACATATAAATAACAAAGACAACCCCAAAGGGTAGTAAAGAAAGAAATCGTTTGGTATGTAGTCTTACTATTTTTCACGTGCCAAAATTAATAAAATATTTAAAAAAAGTAGCTGTAAACTATATAAAATGCATTATAAATAATAGAATTAGGCCAATGGGTTGGCATAGATGTAGGTAAGAATTGTATATTTGCATGATAAATTAATAAAGACAAGGAAGATATGTCCATTAAAGAAATTACAAATATTTCATATGAGACATTTTTAAGTGATTTTAAACAAACTCTTAAAAGTGTTTTTTATGAGAAAGATGACATTCAAAAATTTAGTCAGTTAAGAGGCTTTCCGTCATTGGTATTTAGAGATATCATGGCTAAGAGACCTTTGTCTGTGGCAATTCCTGAAGAATATGGTGGAAGAGGTATGAAAGTAAAAGAATGTTTAGGTGTTCTTGAAGCTGCATCTTATGAATCTTTACCACTTTCGTTAACTTTTGGAATTAACATAGCTTTGTTTTTAGAACCTGTTGCAAAATATGCGCAACCAGAAGTAAAAGCTCCCATTTTTAAACGTTTTTTAGAAGAAAGAAACATGGGAGGTTTGATGATTACAGAGCCAAGTTTTGGGTCTGATGCTTTGAGCATGGAAACATCAAATACGTATAAAGATGGTAAATATCACATAGAAGGTTACAAGCACTGGCAAGGATTAACAGGATTGGCTGATTATTGGTTGATTACTTCTCGTAAGAAAAGTGAAGATGGTAGATTAGGAAGAGATATTGACTTTTTTATTGCAGACAACCAAGACCCAGAACAAAGAGTAATTGTTGAAGAATATTACAACAATGCAGGGTTGTATGCAATTCCTTATGGAAATAATAAGTTGGATTTAAAAGTGCCTGAAAATCAAAAAATGGAAGGCTCAAGTACAGGAATCAAATTGATGTTAGATTTGTTGCACCGTTCTAGAATGCAGTTTCCAGGTATGGCTATGGGGTTCATCAAAAGAATGATGGACGAAGCAATTGAGCACTGTAACAATAGAATTGTTGGAGGAAAAAATTTGTTGGCATTAGACAAAGTAAGAGAGCAAATAGCAAATATCCAATCAGCTTTTACGGTATGTTCTGCCATGTGTGCGCGTAGTTCTGAACACAGTGGTATAGACAATGAATTGGCAATGGATCAGGTAGAGGCAAATAGCATGAAATCTGTAATCACAGACATGATGCAGGCTTCTGCACAAACTCTGGTGCAATTATCAGGGTCGTCTGGATACAAAGAAGAGAATATTGGAGCTAGAGGGATTATGGATAGTAGAGCTTTTATGATTTTTGAAGGATCTAACGAAATGCTGTACACCCAAATTTCAGAAGCAGTGATGAAGTTGATGAGACGTAAGAAAATCACCAATTTATTTGACTTTTTAGAAAACTATGATTTGACAATTAACTCCTCCGAGTTTTTTAAAGATCTATTGAACTTTAATTTGAATATGGAATTGCCACAAAGGAAAATGGTGGATTTAGGTAGAATTATAGGTAGAGTAGTTTCTGCAAATTTTGTAATTGATATGGGAATCAAAGGATTTAGATCTGATTTGATTTCAGAATGCATAACATCTTTAAGACATGAAGTTACAGCTTGTGTAAGTTCTCTAACTTTTCAAGAAAGTACCCTGCTAGTAACTGATTACAAACAGAATAGTTCTTGGTTAGATTTGGTATAAGAAACTCTGATTATAGTATAAAAATAGCGACGTTTTAACGTTGCTATTTTTTTTTGAAAAAACTTATATTATTTTATTGTGTAACTGAAAAAAGGTTGTATATTTGCAACCGCTAACAGCAACGGTCTGGTAGTTCAGCTGGTTAGAATACCTGCCTGTCACGCAGGGGGTCGCG
>NZ_JAUOSB010000030.1 GCF_030548295.1 Wenyingzhuangia sp. 2_MG-2023 | reverse complement strand
CAATATAAGTCAGTTTAAAAACTCCTAAATTAATGCTATCCTAATTCACACACAACTTTTGGGCTTGATCCAATATTTCATATATTAGGTTAGTGTTTCGGTTAGTATAAAAAAACAATCTTAATTTACTAACCTCGAACCAATCTTTGATGACTAATAGTTGATTTGACTCTCGCTCTAATGTTTAACCACAAAAGACGAACCTATGAAATCATCAAAAACCTATTCAATTTTATTTTGGTTGTATACCCAAAATGTAGAACCTGGACATGCAGACTTGTATGTTCGAATTACAATTAACTCTAAAAGAGCTAATTTTAGTCTAAAAAAGAAAATTCTTGTTTCTAAATGGGATAGTTCAAAATCTCGAATGAAAGGAAATTCACAAGAAGCACGAATATTTAACCAGTCTTTAGATAAAGTAATTTCAGATATTTTTAAATGTTATCAAGATTTAGAATACGAAGAAAAGCTAATCACTTCAAAAATTTTAAAATCTAGATATCTAGGTACTGACCAAAAACATAAAACTTTACAGGGTTTAGTGACTTATCACAATCAGTTTGTAGAGAAAAAAATCCATAAAGACACTTTACGTAGTTACAAGACTTCTCAAAAATATCTATTTTCTTATATAAATGAACAGCTAAAAACTACCGATTTATACCTTAAAGAATTGGACTATCAATTTTTGTTAGGATTTGAATCTTATTTGCGCAATTATCAACCTACAAACGGTCAGTCTTCTATTCAGAACAACACAGTCATGAAACATATCCAAAGATTGCGTAAAATGGTTAAAATGTCAGTTGAAATGGAATGGATAAACAAGGATCCTTTTGTACGTTTTTCCCCCACCTTAGAAAAAAAGCAAAGAGAATATTTATCAGAAACTGAATTAGAAAAAATTCAAAACTACCATTCAAATATTCCAAGGTTACAACTTGTCAAAAACCTGTTTTTATTTAGTTGTTATACAGGTTTATCATACATCGATATCAGAAATTTATCTCCGAATAATATTGTAAAAGGAATTGATGGAGGGAATTGGATTATGACCAAAAGACAAAAAACAGGAACTTCTGTAAAAGTTCCTTTGTTAGAACCTGCAGAAAAGTTGATAAATTTATATAACCAAAACTTACGTGTTTTGAATTCAGATAAAATCTTCCCAACCATCTCAAATCAAAAGGTAAATAGTTACTTAAAAGAAATAGCAGATGTCTGCGGAATTACCAAGAATTTAACCTTTCACATGGCTCGTCACACTTTTGCAACTACTGTTACTTTGTCTAATGGTATTCCATTAGAAACTGTATCAAAAATGCTAGGCCATACCAAGCTTACAACGACTCAGATATACGCTAAAATTGTAGACAAAAAAGTAAGTGAAGACATGCAGTTGTTGCGAGATAAATTCACAAAAAAAAGTAAAGATCATAAAAATGCCGTATAACATTTGTTGTAAATTATACTTATTTAGTTTAATTTGTTGTCAAAAAAATAACAATTGCTTAATATGGAGGAGATTAATCTATTAATGAGTAACTATGAAAAAGAACTAAAAAAAATTAACAATTCTAACTTTAATCAATATGATTTATTAAAACAAAAAATTTCTGTTGCAAAAAAATCCTTACATCAATTAAGAAATAATGTAAGGAAAAAGGAATTTAACAAAATAGAAGATGAGATTTATTTTTTCAAATTTATCAAACCTAAAGTATGTGGTGAGCTAAATTTCTTTAAAAATAAATTGAACTATCTTCTTGAAAAACCATTTGTCTCGTTAGAAAAAAATCAAAAACACATTCAAAAAGAACTAAGGGATTTTGAAACTAAAAAAAAGAAAAACCTAATGTTTTATCGGTATATGAAGCGGGGTGATACCATCTATGATGATAAATACTTTATTCGAAATCCAGAACAGTTACAATTGTTCTCCTCAAATGAATTTATTGATAGTGATCCAGAGGTATCTACTTCTCATGATCTTTTAGCATTTGAGGTTGTTACTTACAATTTGATTACAAATTTTTATAAAAACGAATTAAACTACTTAGCTAGTTTAGAAGACGGAATGTTTGATACTTCAACAAACAATTTATCCACCACTCCTCTTATTTGGACTTCCTCCAAAACAGATTTGATAGAGCTTATTTATGCTCTCAAAGTAACGGGATCTATTAACGGAGGTGATTCCCAAATAAAGCAATTGACAGAAATTTTTGGACAGCTATTCAGTGTAGATTTGGGCAATTATTACAAAACCTATGCAGACATTAAAAACAGATCCAATGATCCTGCCAAATTCCTTAATAAACTGGTGTTAAACCTTAATAAAAAGGTTGAATTAGACGAAATGTAAAAAACGTAAGTTTTTTGACCTTACGTTTTTTACTATTTTAATATTTTTTTTATAATTAAAAATCTGTGTTTTTTGTTAATGTGCTGATTGTTAGTTGGTTATTTTTTTTGGTTAAAAAACACGTAAGGTCAAAAAACTACCGAATAAAATCCATCAAAGCGTTGCAATTTTGGAAAACGAAAGTCAAATCGAACTATTTGTTAACTAAAAAAACTGTAACGTATGCCAACAGCAATTATTACCACAGATGATTTAAGAGAATTCAAATTAGAATTGTTAGAAGAATTAAAAGAACTCCTAGAGAGTCAGCCTAAAAGGACACCTAAAAAATACTTAAAATCTGCTGAGGTGATGGAGTGGCTTAAAGTAAGCCCTGGAACTCTTCAGACACTTCGAATCAACGGAACGATACCTTATACCAAAATGGGAGGAATTATCTATTACGATGCAGAAGAAATTCAACACACACTCGATAATAACAAGGTTCAACACTAAGAGAATGCCTGATATCAATTACATATCACACCTCAATCAATTCTTTGTTAAAATCCAATCCGACACCAAAATGAATACCACACATGTAAGCATGTACATGGCTTTGTTCTATCAATGGAACAAAGCTAGGTTTTCATCGGAGTTTTTTATCAATAGGAATGAAATAATGCAAATGTCTAGGATAGGTTCTAAAGGAACGTATCACAAATGTTTGCGTGATTTATCAGAGTGGAAATACATCATTTACAAACCTTCTCACAACCCTCATATCGGTAGTAAAATTCACATGTACGATTTTGGGACAAGTAGTGTACAAGTAGTGAACCGATACAGTACCAATAGTGGGACAACTACCGTACCAAAAGTGGGACAAGTATCGGGGCCTTATATAAACAATAATAAACATAGTAAACAATATAAACAGCAAAATCAAAATTCTGATTTTTTAAAAGTTGAAAATGACAAAGATTATAACCAACCACTTTAACGGTCATCGAGGATTGGTTACTGAGCGGAGTCGAAGTAAGTCGAGAAGGAAAAAAAATGTTTATTCCGACCGATTTTTGAATCCAATGATTAGAAAACCGACAGACAAGGTTATTGTTTAAAAATTCAGCCAAAAAACTCTTGAAAACAAATGGTGTCTGAGTAGGTTCTGAACTTGTTTCAGAAAATACGAGTTCATTTGTTTTAGAGGTTGAGGCAAGAATTTTAACAATGTTCTTGAAGTCTTGATCTTTTGGTTCTTTGGCATCAAGGCAAAAGAACAGAAGAAGTTAAATGTGAAAAATAATAGAAAAAGAAGAAACACAAATCTCATGCATTCACACATCATACACGAAAAAGAAACCCTATTCGAATTAGGCACTATCGAAAACAACATCATCCACTACGATTTTGATAAAATCGTAGCTTACCTCAACTACAAAGGAAGATTAACCTTTGGTAAAAACTTCAAAATCTACGAAGATGACCTATTTTTACTCTACAAGCTTTGCTTGTATTTTATCAGAGATTACAAAAACTGTGAAAAGTACGGACTAGATCCAAACAAAGGAATTTTACTTTCTGGTCCCGTAGGTTGTGGAAAAACAAGTTGGATGAAATTATTAAAACACATTACTCCATCAACAAATAGTTTTCAAGTGGTACCGAGTAGGTATGTTACATTTCAATTTAATGGAAAAGGATTTCCAATCATTGAACTGTATGGTTCTACAAGTTCCTATTGCTTTGATGATTTAGGTGTGGAACCCGATGGAAAACACTTTGGACAAGACTGCAATGTCATGGGAGAGGTTTTACTCTCCAGGCATGATTTATTTATTCAAAGCAAAAAATTAACCTTTGCCACCACCAACCTCAACGCAGAAGAAATTGATGATCGTTACGGTTCCAGAGTTCGTTCCAGAATGAGACAATTATTTAATTTAGTGGCTTTTGATAAGGATTGTAGGGATAAGAGATGATGTTTACTTTTTACCTGTTAATAATTAAATAATTGTCATTTATTCTGTTTCATACTAAAGTATGAATCTTTATGGGGTGAAAAATTTAAACTTTAACAAAATAAAAAATAATGAAAAAGATACTATTTATAATAATGATTTTTATATCAAGTTTTTGTTTTAGTCAAGAAATTGATACATCAATTTTTAATGCATACAAGCAAAGTAATATTGCAGAAGGGGGTAATTGTGTTTCTATTGCTTTGATAAAAGCTTGTTTCTCTAAGTATGGTTTTAAAAATATTTTTAATTCAATTGAAAAAAAAGATACGATTTATAATGTTGTATTAAAAAATAATATAAAGTTATCGATTACTGAAAATCAGTTATCAAAAGCTAAAGAAAGAGCAGGTTTTGTACTTAAAGATTCTACTGATTTTTCTTTAAAATTTAAAGAGTTTTCAGAATTCTGTTTTGCTGTAATGTGCATGAAGAATAAAATAGATAAGAAGATAGATACATATGATGCAGCAATAACAAATTTAAATAGTGGTTATGAAACAAAATACGCGTACAAACTATTAGGTGTTAATTTTAAAAGAGTTAAAAGTAAAACAGCTCGTACCAAAAAATTAAAACATTTAGTTGTTTACAATACATATCATGCTGTTTATGCTTCAGAAGGTTATTATGATGAGTCTTGGAATAAAGAGACCGGTATTAATAAATTATCAAATTTAAAATGGAAAAGGTTTGGTTATAAATGCTTTTGGAAGTTATGTACTTACAAAGCATATGAGATTGTTGATTAATTCCTCAAAAGAACTCACAATGATTACCAACTAGCTGAATATCACTAAAATCATCAACCTGATTATCTTAAATACATTTTATCCTATACTATAATTTTGCCCCACCAACCTCAACGCAGAAGAAATTGATGATCGTTACGGTTCCAGAGTTCGTTCCAGAATGAGACAATTATTTAATTTAGTGGCTTTTGATAAGGATTGTAAAGATAAAAGGTAATCGTATTTCCTGATATTTGATAGAAATAATTATTTTTATCTAGATAAATATCGAGGTTGCTTAACCAATCTAAAAATAATCATTAAAATTAATGTGGAATCTACTTATCTTTTTTGGAGTAATAACAAGTTTAATAGTTGTTATATATCAGGTTTTAGAAAAGAAAAAATATCAGAACAAAAAATACATATCTAATCTATCAGAAATCACTTCATTTTTCGATATCATTAATAATTTTGACGATTATATTACTTGGGTACAGCGTGAAAAAATAAAAACAAAATTTTCTGCTATTGGTAAATACTTTAAAGGAAAATCCAACTACTACAAGAAAGAAGAAAAAGTCTCAAAGTTTAACAATATTTATCAGGATTTTGACAATTACGTTAAAGACTACAACTATGATTACGTTCAGAATCAAAAAGTGAAATTGAAACATTATTTTGATGATATTGAAGGTAAGAAATTAGACGTTCAACAAAGAAACGCAGTAATCACAGATGAATATTCTAACTTAATTATAGCCGGTGCAGGTTCTGGAAAAACTTTAACAATCATTGGAAAGGTTAAGTATTTGTTAGAAATAAAAAATATCAAACCTGAAAATATTTTGCTTTTATCGTTTACCCGAAAAACGGTCGATGAATTAAATCAACGACTAAAAATATTGGGATTAAAGGTAAAAGCTACAACTTTTCATAAACTAGGGTACGATACCTTAAAAAGTCATTTGTTAACGATACCTGCAATAACCAATGAAAATACACTATACAACATTGTCAAAGAATATTTAAGTAATGAAATCTTTAATGATGCTGAAGCTTTAGAAGCATACATTGTTTATGTTGCTTGCTATATGAATATCCCTGAAGAAAATGATAGTTTTGATTCTTTAGGTGAAAAATTAGACAATGAAAAAGGAATTGATTTTATAACCTTAAGGTCGAAGTGTGAAACGGAAGGACTAAACATTGTAGAAAAAGGGTCTCACGATACTATACAGGGTGAAAAAGTGAAAAGTTTAGAAGAACTAGCAATTGCAAACTTTTTGTTTTTAAATGGTGTTGAATACGAATATGAAAAACAATACCCATTTGGAAATGGGGTGTATCGTCCAGACTTTTATTTAACGGATTACGACATATATTTAGAGCATTTTGGTGTTGATGAAAATAATAGAGCAAAATGGCTTTCTCCAATTAATGAGCAAAAATATGTGGAAGAAATGGAGCTAAAAAGAAATACTCATTTAATACACAATACCAAACTTTTAGAAACATATTCATATTACAATAGAGAAAATATACTGCTTGACAAATTACACGAAATGTTATTAGAAGTAGATGTAGATTTCAAACCTCGTGATGTAAAAAGTATCTACACAAAAGTAAATGATAATAATCAAAGCTTTGGAAAGGAACTATTAAATTTAATAGGATCCTTTATCAATTTAAGCAAGTCAAGACAATTGAATTATCCTTCTTTAATTTCATTGTTCTCAGATAAAGCTAAAAATCAAAATGAATTTATGCAGCAAAGGCAAGAAACCTTTTTAAAGTTTGCGCTTCCAATTCTAAAAAAATATGACGAAATCCTTAAATCAAAAGATGAAATTGATTTCAATGATATGATAAATCAGGCAACAGATATCATAAAAATAAATAAGCCAAACTATAATTATGATTATATAATAATCGATGAATATCAAGATATATCTTATGCTCGATTCAATCTAGTGAAAGAAATTAGAAACATTTCTGGAGCAAGATTAATTTGTGTAGGTGATGATTGGCAATCTATTTATCGTTTTGCAGGGAGCGATATTTCTTTGTTTAGCAATTTTGATAAATATGTTGGTAAAAATGAGCAATTATTTATTGAACAAACCTATCGAAATTCACAATCGTTAATTGACATAACTTCCAAATACATTCAAAAAAACAGAAAGCAAATAAGTAAATACCCTATATCAAAAAAAGAACCGTTAGAAAATCCAATTAAATTTGCTTCATATTCACAAACCAATGCAGAAGATATTTTTATAGATGAAGTCCAAAGTATTGTAAATAAATACGGTAACAAGTCAATTTTGGTTTTAGGTAGACATCGCTTTGACATAAATGAATTTATAAAACTAAAACCAAATTCTAAAATAAAATATTACGAACGTACTAATAAATTAGAAGTAAAAGGTTTCGAAAATATTGATATAAAATACATTACAGTCCATAAATCTAAAGGTTTAGAAGCTGATAATGTGATTATCTTAAATCTTAAAAATGACTTACTAGGTTTTCCGAATAAAATGACTGATGATCCTGTATTATCGTTACTACTTAGTGATAATGAATCATTTCGTTATGCTGAAGAAAGAAGATTATTTTATGTGGCATTAACTAGAACTAAAAATGAAGTAGTATTACTTGTTCCAGTGGATGTCTCTTTATTTGCAGAAGAATTAATTTCAGACAATGATTATTTACTTACCACAAACAACCACATTCTAAGTAAAACAAATTGTCCATATTGCCAAACAGGAAACCTTGTAGTTAGGAAAAGTTCATACAATAACAATCAATTTTTAGGCTGTACACATTACCCTGTTTGTAATCAAACTTTTAAAAATATTGAAATTCTAACAAACACAATAATTTGTCCAAGTTGTGAAAGTGGTTTTATGATAAAAAGAACCGGAAAGTATAGTAGTTTTTTAGGTTGCACAAATTACCCTAAATGTAAAAACACAATAAAATTAGAAAAGCAAAAAAACTAAACCTTTTTCGTCTGGCAACCTCAACGCAGAAGAATTGGGAGAACGCTATGGTGTTAGAGTTCGCTCCCCAATGCGACAATTATTTAATTTAATGGCTTTTGATAAAAATTGTGTGGATATAAGGTAATGATAAACTTTAAAATTTGATATTAATCATTACTTTTAGTTTTTACATAACAAGTTGGTATTCATTGTAAGAAACATTCTGCATAACATAAACTTAAATTGATAAATCATGAGAGTAATCCTACCTAGCCATTTTAATTTAAAAGAAAAGATTGGTAAAGACTTTGTTTATCAATTAGGATTTGACAAGAAGAAAATAGACGGAACACTTCAAGAATATACTTATAATAGAGTAAATGGCTATCTGTTGACAGAAAATGGAGGTAGAGAAATATTAGTTGCTTCAAGAAAGAATTGGTCTGCAAATGACCGTTTTGATTATGTCCTACAAGCAAAAGACTTTGATAATATTAATGAAGGTGATTTCAGTAATTACATTTGGATAAGGCACCCCGATTTTGCAGAACCAAATACATTTAACGAAGTAAAAGAATCTTTTAATGGAGCATTCTCATTTAAGCAAGAAAATTTAGAAGAAGGAATTGAAGGTCTTCGTTCTCCTCAAATTGGTGGTATATATGCAACTCTAGCACATTGGCAGATTGGTTCAGAACCTGCGACAATTGTAATGCCTACTGGAACAGGTAAAACGGAGACAATGATTTCCTTACTGATTACTGCAAATTGTGATAGAATACTTATCGTTGTGCCGTCAGAAGCATTACGCTCTCAACTAGCTAAGAAGTTTATAACTTTAGGTTTATTGAAACATTTAGGCATAGTAAATGAAGATATCCTTTATCCTAGAGTTGGAATTCTGAAGCACCGACCTAAAACAGAACAGGAGGTCAATGATTTCTTTGAAAATTGTAATGTGATTATTACGACTATGAGTGTTGTAGGTCAAATTACCCCTCAAATCCAAACAAGAATTTCAGACTACTGTTCTCATTTATTTATTGATGAAGCACATCACATTGCAGCAAAAACATGGAGGAAGTTCATTGAAACTTTTAAAGAGAAGCATATATTACAATTTACTGCTACACCATTCAGAAATGACGATAAATCAATTGGAGGAAAGATTATATTCAATTACCCACTGAATAAAGCACAAGAAGAGGGGTATTTTAAGAAAATCGATTATTACCCAATATACGAGTTTAACTCCTTTGACTACGATAGGTCAATAGCAGAAAAAGCAGTTGAAATATTAAGAGCAGATTTAGCAAATGACTATAACCACATTCTTATGGCGAGAGTGAATTCTACTTCTCGTGCTAATGAAGTGTACGAAATCTACAAAGAATATGAGGATTTAAATCCTATTCAAGCACATACAGGATTAAAAAATGAAGAACAGAAAGAAGCTATTCGTAAAATCTTAAATTATGAAACTCGCATTATAATATGTGTTGATATGTTTGGTGAAGGTTTTGATATGCCTGAATTGAAAATTGCAGCATTTCATGATGTTAAGAAAAGCTTGCCAATAACATTACAATTAGCGGGTAGGTTTACACGGACAAATAGAGATAATAATCTAGGTAATGCCTCTATAGTAGTTAATCTTGCCAATGTGGAGGTTACAGAAGAATTACAATCATTATATTCACAAGATTCTGATTGGAATCAAATCTTACCTGTTATCTCTGATGAAAACTCAAGAGAGCAGGAAAGTCTTTTTGAATTCATGCAAGGATTTGATAAATTTCCCAATGAAATACAACTCCAAAATATCAGACCAGCATTAAGTACAGTTGTGTACAAAACAAATACTGAAACTTGGCAGCCTAATAACTTTGAAAAAGGAATTATAGGTATTGATAATTTTGACCAAGTTTATTCTGATATAAATATTGAAAAAAGAACATTGGTGATTGTAACTGGAAATAGAGTTCCTGTTAAATGGGGAGACTTAAAAGATATTTTTCGATTAGAGTGGACTTTATATGTTGTTTATTGGAATCAAGACCAGCAACTACTTTATATTAATTGTTCTGCAAATGGGAGCATGTTTGAAAAACTTGCAGAGGCAGTATCATTAGGAACAGCTACTCCGATAAATGCCGAAGATGTTTATCGAAGTTTAGGGAAAATCACAAGGTTAAAAATAAATAATGTTGGATTAAAGGAGCAATTAGGAAAGCAAAAAAGCTTCACCATGCATACAGGGGAAGATATTGAACCGGCTCTTAGCACTGTTCAATTATTAAACAAAATAAAATCCAATATTTTTGGCGTTGGGTTTGAAGATGGCGAAAAAATATCTATCGGTTGTTCCTACAAAGGTCGAGTTTGGACTAGAAAAAATGGAAACATCGAAGAATTGATTAATTGGTGTAATTATACGGGTGACAAATTACTTGATGAAACTATAGACCCAAATATGATTCTCAGTGGTGCAATTTATCCACATAAAGTTGATAGCCGACCAGAACTAATGCCAATTATGGTTGAATGGAATGATGAAGTTTATAAAAAGAATGAACAAGCCGTTTATATAGTTCATAATGATTTTTCTTATCCTCTTGATTCATTTGAATTAGAGTTACTTAATCCTTTAGAAAAAGGGGACATAAACATTGTTCTTTATAATGAAAGATTTAGGTCAGTTTATAGATTGGAAATAAATGCGGATAATTTTGCTTTTATAAACGTTGAAAATCCTTGTTTTATACAATTTGGAGCAACTGCACATCTCTTATCAGAATACTTTTATAGTTACTCACCTATTATTCGATTTTTAAATGGTGCATGGCTAGAAGGAAATCAATTTGTCGATTTCGTTTTTGATGGAAGTTCATTTGAACGTAATAAAATTATAGCATGGGATTGGACAGGTGTTAATATTAGAGAGGAATCTCAAGGTGAACAAAAAGCTACTGGTAATATACAGCACAAAGTAATTACAGTACTACAGAATAAGGATTTTGATATAATCTTTGATGATGATAGTTCTGGAGAGGCTGCAGATTTGATTACGGTAAAAGTTGACGATATTGCTAAGAAAATAATTGTTGAATTGTATCATTTAAAATATTCGCATGGAGAAAATGCAGGTGCTAGGATAAGTGACTTGTATGAAGTATGCGGACAAGCACAAAAAAGTGTGTTTTGGAAGGGGAAAGGTGGTTTTGCATTGTTTAAACATTTGATTAAAAGGGAATCAAGGAGAGTATCAAATGGGAAAAATTCCCGTTTTGAAAAAGGCACTATTGAGAACTTAGCACTAATAAAAGAAAAAAGTAAACGATTTTATAAAACTGACTTTAAAATTTATATAGTTCAGCCAGGTTTATCGATAGAAAGAGCTTCCGAACAACAATTAGAACTATTAGCTGTAACTGAAAACCACCTTTTAGAAACTTATAAGATTGATTTAGAGGTGATAGCAAGTGAATAAACAACGAAATACCAACAATGTATAAAAAACATAAGTGGCTCAGTGCAATTTGATTGGTCAGTACTTCTAAATCACTTCTTATACTTGACCGTTCTAAAACAACACCCCTTGCTTATCATCCAATTGTATAGCAGAAAAATCATAAAAATTAGGAACCTCATTTCCCAACAACCATTGGTGCATTTTATCCAATTCAGTAAAAGCAAAAGGCATACGTAATTTGGTATTATGAATGTCACGCATAATACCTTTAGCCTCAGTTGTGATGATGGTATACGTTTTTTGGCCATCATGTTCATCAAACAAACCAGCCAAAGCAAATAATTCATTGTTATGGCCTATTTCATATTGTATTTTCTGACCGTGATAATGTTGCCATTCGTAAAAACCATCAACAATAATTATACATCTGTTATCTTGTATATTTTTAAAAGAAGGCTTTTCTGATAAAGTTTCAATTCTTGCATTCAAAGTGTAATTTCTATTCCAATCATCTGGTGCCCAATGTGGGTGTAAACCCCAAGAAACATTCTGAACTAAATGAATATCTTCATTGGTAATAATCGGTGTTTTAGGATATTCAAAACCAACAAAATGATCAGATACAGGAAAATTATCCAAATCTTCAATGACTGCTTCAAATCGGTTGGCAACCTCTTTAGCTTTTTTGGTTTGCTTGCTATGGAAACACATAATTAGTTTTATATCAGTGATTAAGAGAGGTACTGAAAGTAAAAAAATAATGAATCATTTGCAATTTGAAAGTTGCATAATTTTTAATATCTTGTAAGAAGAAAAGAATAGTATTCTTATTTCATAGCAATTTTTTTTTACCTCTTCTAAACTTTAGGAGAGGTTTTTTATGAGATACTACAAATCCCTAACAATGTGTTTTACAACACCTCTACATTGTATCACATCATCTTTATCTATTTCAATATTTGGAAAATCATCATTATCAGCAATTAGTATATTTTTTGCTTTATCCAATCTTTTAACGGTAAAATCATTATTGTTTACGGATAAAATTCCAATATCATTATCCTCTAAATTCAAATCAGCTCTAACAATTAAATAATCACCAACAAGTAAGGTTGGATACATAGAATCCCCTTTTACCTTAACGATAAAGGTACTATTGGGCTTGTTTAGTAATCTTGCATCTAAACTCAATCTTTGTTCCTTAAAATCATCCGCAGGACTCGGAAACCCAGCTTGGACACCATCTTCAAAATAAGGCACGTAAACTCCCTGTTCAGAAACCTTAAAAGGAACCATTTCTAATTCCTCACTTAAACCTTTAGCTACTTTAATTATTTTCATAATATAAAATTACAATTTTTAGATTCGTACAATACAAGAAATAAAGAACGAAACAATGGAAGTGCGTTGCGATAGCAAAAGAGCATGGAATTGAACACGTGAATGGTGCGAAGTAATTTCATAGGGTAGTACTTGACTTTTTGGTTCGTTTTGTACTTGTGCTGAGCTTGTCGAAGTATTAAGATAAAATGAACAGATAATGCCTATTATAACTAGTTTGGTCTTTTTCACCAATCAATCCTTCTACTTTCTACCCAAAATCCTTTTACACTCATCAAAATATCATCTTCTAGATACTAGATACTAGATACCTGCTACTAGATACCAACTACCAACCAATCACTCCACCTCCAAAACCTCATCCCAATGAGTGGTAAATCTAGGACTCAAACGTTCTTGTTTCATTTTCCATGTTCTACCCAAACCTTGACCACCAACTTTTAATTTATGGATTCCTAATTTATGGTTGATATCATCAATAGTTTTCATTAATGGTGAATGCTTTGGATTCTCATTCACAAACAAATTCAACTGCGTTTCATTGTTGGGTCGAATCCCCATCACAATCACACCTGCTTTTTTATAAGCATACCCATCTTTATAGATAGCTTTCAAAGCTTTTTGTGCGTATTGACTAATCGTAATACTCGATGAAGTAGGATAGGGGAGTTGTACCGTAATATTTCTACTGTATTGTGCCTGGTTCTTTTTATGATAATTCGTCAAAACAAAAATCATGATCACCGTACAATTGCTTTCTTGTTTTCTTAGCTTCTCAGCACAAGAACATGCAAAAGTAGCCACACGTTCCTTTAAGGTGAAATAATCGCTAATATCTCTGTCAAAACTACGGGTGGTTGAGATTGCTTTTTTGTTCTTTACTTCATCTAAAGACAATCTAGGTTTTCCTTCCAATTCATGTTTCAAACGCAACCCTACAATGGAGAATTCTTTTTGTACCCAAGCATCTGCCAATTGTGTAAAGTCATAAGCTGTCATGATATTTTTAGCTTGCAAACGTTGTGAAAATTTTCTCCCAATTCCCCAAACATCTTCAATCTTTGTCCACTTCAATGCTTTAATTCGTTTCTCTTCATTGTCAATCATATAAGAACCGTTGGTTCTTTCCGGAAACTTCTTAGCAATTTTATTGGCTATCTTGCTCAATGCTTTGGTAGGTGCAAAGCCTATACTTACAGGAATTCCAACATGTTGTAAAACCGTTTCTCTCATTTGAACACCATAATTTTGTAAATCATAATGTTCAAATCCTTTAAATTCTAAAAAAGCCTCATCTATAGAATAAATTTCAATATCTGGTGTAAAAGTTCGTAAAGTATTCATCACACGATTACTCAAATCACCATACAAAGCATAATTACTCGAAAACACATGAATGTCATGCTGCTTAAAAATCTCTTTATACTTAAAAGCCACAGCACCCATAGGTACAAATTGCTTCACCTCATTACTTCGTGCAATCACACAACCATCGTTGTTAGAGAGTACAGCAATAGGCTTTCCGTTGAGTTGAGGTCGAAAAACTCGCTCACAACTAGCATAAAAATTATTACAATCTACAAGTGCATACATAATACAAAGTTAAATGATATCATTCGAATACAAATAAATTGTTGATAAGTGTGATAGATTCACATAAATATAGTTGAAAATAATGACCATATATTTTATAATAATTTAAAAAAGACTTGAATGGATTGTTTTTTTGTTTTAAGTCATTCATATTAAGATGTATATGTTATATTTATTGATAACTAAACTAATATGCTATGAACTTTAAAAAAATCTTATGGATACCTATGTTATTTTGTCTGGGTATTCTCAATGCACAAACAAAAGCAGCATCTATATCTGGTGATGCTGCCACTTTAATTAACCTTTTAGATAAAAATTACAGTTATGAGAGTGATGATTCTATTCAGGAATTATTAATAGATCAAGAAATAGTCTTAGGAATTTTTAAATCCTATATTTCTTTAACCAAGGTAGTAGATAAAAATAATGAAAGTGAGATATCTAAACTTAAACAAGAATTATTAAAATTAAATAATTCTTTAAATATAGTGGTAGAAAATGATCGTAAAAACGATACAATAGAAAAGATATCTAGACTTAAAAAAGAATTATTAGTTAAACTTGAGACTCAAACAGTAGCCCAATTTGATGAATCTAAGATTGGTAATAATGAATATTTAAAGAAAGTATTTGAAGAGTTCAAAACAAAATATGATGCTATCAATTCATATAAATATGACTCTACTTCAAAGTACAATACAAATGAGACCGTACAAAAATCATTGCCTTTTTTAAGTAGTGGTAATATTGGTTTTGAAACATTTGTAGAAGTACTTAAAGATCATATTGTTGAACAGGTAAAAGCAGAGTTAAGTAATTTTGTGATAGAAAATGTTAAAGAAAAATTAGAAAATCCAAATTATTACAGTGTTGTAAATGAGATAAAAATATTGCTTCCTAAAACATATAGCTATATCATCCAATTTAACATTGATGAAATGTCTGATTTTACATCTCGTGTAAAAGAAAATGTAGAAACGGATTTAAATAATTTATTAGAAAACGCTACAAATTTAACTCAGTCTCCTAGATTTAAACATCTTATAGAAAAGAATCCAGATTTAAAGTTTGCATTCCTAGCATTAAACATTGTATCAGACTTGTCCAAAGCTAAAAACCCTATTGATTATTTTGAAACCTTAGAAACAAGTGATATGGAAATAGAGTTTAGTAGTTCTTTAAATGAGAAAAAAAAGAATATAGCAAACTCAATCAAACTGATGAGTTTATTGGCACATAGTTTAACGGAAACAAATGAAGAAGGAGTAAAATTTGTATCAGTAGATTTTATGTCAAGTTATGGTACTAGACCTGAATTTTTCCTTCTGTATTTTGGTTTTTTACATGAACAAAATAAAAAGTTCTATAATCTTGAGTTTTACTCTAGTGAAGGTATGAAACCAACTCCAATTAAGATAAATGAATTATTTACAAAAATACCTCCTGAAAAAGTACTTGAATATAATACTGATGCAATACAAATTCAAAACCAGTTAACATCTATAGTTAAAAATGCTGAAAAAATTTATCAAAATATAAAAGAAATAAGAAAAGCAGATAATGATGATGTAATTAAAATTACACCTCAGCAAACACATAGTTTTGTGAATGATTTTATTGATTTTATTGACCAAATAGTATTAGTTGGTATTAATATTACTGATAAAATGCAAACAACAGAAACATACGAAAATCATAAAAACAATTACAATAACATTAAGCCTTTTATAAATACTGCTAAACAAGCAAATGATATTGTATTGAGTTTAAATGAAAAAAAATATGCAAATGCAGTTTTAACAGCTTTAAAAATACCAGAAGAAATATCTTCAGATACATATACTATTAATAAACTACTTAGTATACATGATAAATTAGAAAATATAGAACCTCTTTATTTATCATTTTTAGTTTTAAAAGATGATGTTAAGTTTCCAGATAAAGAAAGTAGTAAGGAAGAATTTAAGTACTTGCTTGAAGCTCTTAAACTTTCAATTAAAAAATACGATTTTAAAGAAGTAGTAGATAAAAAACAAATAGTTACAGAAATTGAGAAATTAGAAACTACTATTGATAAAAATAAGGATAGTTTTAAAGAAAGTATCAATAATTTTAAAATTACAATATCAGAAAGTGTAATTAAATCATTTTCTGATAGTTTATTGAATATTGTTAATAAAAAACTACCTGAATTTAATAAAGAAGATTATCCTTGTCTAAAAGAACTGTTTAATGCTAAAATTAAAAAGAGATTAAAATTAAATATGGGAGAAATAAAAATTACTGAATTAGAAAAAAAGGCAACAGATGAATTAATTACTAATTTACCAACTCTGGCTCTAGATATAGCTAAAATTGACGATGAGAATGTTCGTAAAATTATATATTTCTTAGGTGATGTTGCCAAGGCAGAAGATAAGCAAGATTTACAATTAGCCTTCAGTAATTATACTTCAAAAGAGGGATATCGTAAAAAAAGAAATGCAGCTTTTGATGTTTCAATAAACTCTTTTCCTGGTTTTTATGGTGGTCTAGAATATAGTGAAGTAAATAAAAAAGGTGAATTTATAACAGGTGTTTCTATTCCTGTTGGTATTAATGCTTCTTTTTTTAGTTTAAACACATGGATACAAAGTGTTGATGTCTATCTCTCAATTATGGATGTAGCGGCTCCTTTTAGATTAAGAATAGACGGAGAGGATAATACAAAAACGGTTTCAGACTATAATTTTGAAAATATTTTTACACCAGGTGTTTATTTAAGTTTTCCTATTAGAAAAAGTCCATTTGCATTTAACATTGGGGCTCAATATGGTCCACAATTACGTTATGATGAAGGAAATGGAGACTTTGTGAATAAAGAAGCTTATAGTATTCGTGCAGGTTTGGTTGTAGACATTCCTCTTTTCACTCTTTACAATAGACCTAAAAGCAGATGAGAATTCTAATATTTATAGTATTACTGTCTAATTTTGTATTGGCTCAGGAAACAACTATCACATTGACACAAAAAGATTCCTTAAATGTTGATAAAATACAGCAAGATAAGTTGCAAAGGAAAGACTATCTCAAAAAGTTTAAGGGTCAGCCAAAAGGTGCATTTAAAGATGTTTCAGAAAGATTTAGTGCATCTCCTGAGTCTAATTATGCTGATAATAGTGAAAATAAAGTATTAGGTATAGAACCTGGGGAATCTAGCCATAATCATACTCTAAGAGGGCCTTCACAATACGATAGTAGAATTGAAATTTTTCAATTGAATAAAGATTCTTTATGGCAAAATAACATTCATATAGCTCAAATGTCTGTGGGTATAGTGGTAGATAAAAAAATGTTATCTAAAGTATCAAAAGACTACTACCAGTTAAATATCAACAATACTCTTGGTAGTTTATACAATCTCTGTGCTAGTGTTCCTTTTCAAAATCAACCTGTTGTAGGAGTGGGGACTGCGTTTTTAATTGATAAGAATCGGATGATAACCGCAAATCATGTATTTGATAAAAACATAGAGCATTATGCCATTGTATTTGATTTTTTTATGAGTTCAGAAAATGGTGTCATCAATCCATTAATAAAAAAAGAAAACATTTATTACCCTGATAAAATTTTAAAAAAGAAAACGGAATTAGATATGGCTGTCTTTACTACTAAAAAAGAAGTACAAAGGCCTAGTTTAAAAATTAGTGAGGATAGAATTCTTAAAAAAGGTACACAAGTATATAGTATTGGTCATCCCTCTGGTTTACCTAAAAAGATTTTATTAAATGCAAGTGTTTTGGAGAACAAACATCCTTATTACTTTTATACTTCATTAGATAGTTTTCAAGGGAATTCAGGGTCACCGGTATTAGACTTTAAAACCAATAAGGTAATAGGTGTTTTGGTGTCTGGAGAAATAGATTATAAATTTAATGGGAATTGTTATACAATCAATATCTGTGGAAGACCGAAGTGTAAGGGTGAAAAAGTAATTAAAATTGAGAGGGTTTTAAATGATTAAATAGCTATGAATACTAATCTTCCGATTTGGTTCCAGGTCCTAAAATCATTCTACGAGAATGATGAGTACCACAATGGCCTAACAATTCCATATTTAATTGGAGCTTCAACAATCATAAGTCCAGAAAAACCATTAAGTTCAATTAATGATGTTTTAACAGAATCCCAAAATATACGCTTACCAAATATGATTGAACTCTTATTTTGTGAAGCGGAAGAAGAATTTTTACTAAGAATTTATGATAAAGAAAACTTAATGGCGTTAGAAGAATTTGACAGACAATACGATAATTTAATCATTACTGATGAATCTTTGGCAGACTTAAATATAGAACAAGTTATTAATGACATGTATATGTTATATCAAGATCCTATAAACAAAGGGCTATACAAAAATAAATTAAAGAGTTGGTGTGAGTATAGTTCATATGATATCAAAAGAATCACCCACATTAAAAACTAATATCTAAAATATTCATTATTAACTCTTAGACCCTTCTACTTTTTACCCAAAATCCTTTTACCAACAACGAACAACCACCAACTGATTACCCATTGCCAAAAGCCAACAGCTAAAAACCAAAATCTAGATACTAAATACGAGCTACTAGATACCAATTGCTCATTGCCATAAATCACCTCAGGTCA